>NZ_JACNAS010000001.1:0-1115000 GCF_017350115.1 Pseudomonas sp. GW456-L13 | reverse complement strand
CCCACGCCGAAAGACCAAGGTTTCCTGCGCAACGTTAATCGACGCAGGGTTAGTCGGTCCCTAAGGCGAGGCTGAAAAGCGTAGTCGATGGAAAACAGGTTAATATTCCTGTACTTCTGGTTATTGCGATGGAGGGACGGAGAAGGCTAGGCCAGCTTGGCGTTGGTTGTCCAAGTTTAAGGTGGTAGGCTGAGATCTTAGGTAAATCCGGGATCTTAAGGCCGAGAGCTGATGACGAGTGTTCCTTTGGAACACGAAGTGGTTGATGCCATGCTTCCAAGAAAAGCTTCTAAGCTTCAGGTAACCAGGAACCGTACCCCAAACCGACACAGGTGGTTGGGTAGAGAATACCAAGGCGCTTGAGAGAACTCGGGTGAAGGAACTAGGCAAAATGGCACCGTAACTTCGGGAGAAGGTGCGCCGGTGAGGGTGAAGGACTTGCTCCGTAAGCCCACGCCGGTCGAAGATACCAGGCCGCTGCGACTGTTTATTAAAAACACAGCACTCTGCAAACACGAAAGTGGACGTATAGGGTGTGACGCCTGCCCGGTGCCGGAAGGTTAATTGATGGGGTTAGCTAACGCGAAGCTCTTGATCGAAGCCCCGGTAAACGGCGGCCGTAACTATAACGGTCCTAAGGTAGCGAAATTCCTTGTCGGGTAAGTTCCGACCTGCACGAATGGCGTAACGATGGCGGCGCTGTCTCCACCCGAGACTCAGTGAAATTGAAATCGCTGTGAAGATGCAGTGTATCCGCGGCTAGACGGAAAGACCCCGTGAACCTTTACTATAGCTTTGCACTGGACTTTGAATTTGCTTGTGTAGGATAGGTGGGAGGCTTTGAAGCGTGGACGCCAGTTCGCGTGGAGCCATCCTTGAAATACCACCCTGGCAACTTTGAGGTTCTAACTCAGGTCCGTTATCCGGATCGAGGACAGTGTATGGTGGGTAGTTTGACTGGGGCGGTCTCCTCCTAAAGAGTAACGGAGGAGTACGAAGGTGCGCTCAGACCGGTCGGAAATCGGTCGTAGAGTATAAAGGCAAAAGCGCGCTTGACTGCGAGACAGACACGTCGAGCAGGTACGAAAGTAGGTCTTAGTGATCCGGTGGTTCTGTATGGAAGGGCCATCGCTCAACGGATAAAAGGTACTCCGGGGATAACAGGCTGATACCGCCCAAGAGTTCATATCGACGGCGGTGTTTGGCACCTCGATGTCGGCTCATCACATCCTGGGGCTGAAGCCGGTCCCAAGGGTATGGCTGTTCGCCATTTAAAGTGGTACGCGAGCTGGGTTTAGAACGTCGTGAGACAGTTCGGTCCCTATCTGCCGTGGACGTTTGAGATTTGAGAGGGGCTGCTCCTAGTACGAGAGGACCGGAGTGGACGAACCTCTGGTGTTCCGGTTGTCACGCCAGTGGCATTGCCGGGTAGCTATGTTCGGAAAAGATAACCGCTGAAAGCATCTAAGCGGGAAACTTGCCTCAAGATGAGATCTCACTGGGACCTTGAGTCCCCTGAAGGGCCGTCGAAGACTACGACGTTGATAGGTTGGGTGTGTAAGCGCTGTGAGGCGTTGAGCTAACCAATACTAATTGCCCGTGAGGCTTGACCATATAACACCCAAGCAATTTGACTACTCGAAAGAGCATCAGATTGCGGTGTGTGAAGACGAAAGAACCGAAAGTTCGACGCTCACAAAACACCGAAAGCTGTCACATACCCAATTTGCTGAAGCGAGGCCGACCGGTCACGACTCAGTACCCGAATTTCTTGACGACCATAGAGCGTTGGAACCACCTGATCCCATCCCGAACTCAGCAGTGAAACGATGCATCGCCGATGGTAGTGTGGGGTTTCCCCATGTGAGAGTAGGTCATCGTCAAGATTAAATTCCGAAACCCCTATCTGCGTATGCAGGTAGGGGTTTTGTTTTTGTCCGCGGGAAATGAAATTACTGCCCCAACCGCTCCAGCGTGTGCTCCAGGGGATCCAGCGACACACAGATAAAACCATCAAGCGGTCGATTGAGTTCCTCTACCAGCAAGATGGTTGCCCCCGTCGACAGGGCACACATCAGCAATACGGCGACAATGGTGCCGTTGCAGGGTGCAAACAGGCCGAACGAACCGAAGATAATCCCCAGCCACGTCACCAGGATCACCAGCATCACCGGTGGAATCGATTGATTGGCCTGCAGCAGGGTCAGCCAGCGGGCGGCAAACACGGTGTCCATGTCTTGCAATGCCTTGGCCTTGAGCGCGCGCTGATCATCGTTGCCGGGCGTCAGTGACTCGACCTGGCGTTGCAGGCCTTCGGAGCGACGGATCACTTCTGGGCTATCGAGTTTTTCAATCTGACGGTGATCGCGGGTCGCGAGCACCTGGGTGACTTCGGCGTAGTTGTGCTTGAGCTCGGTGCGGATGCCCTGGGTGTCGGGGCCGTAGCGAGCCAGCAAGCGGTCGAATTGAACCACTTTCGCCGCCGCGCCCTCCAGTTCGGCATTGGCCGTATCGAAGGTGCCTTTGGCAGAGGAAACGAGCAGGCCGAGGACCAGCGCCGACATCGTTGCGATGAGGCCGGTGGCCAGCTTCACTACTGCCACGGAGTCATCGCTCAGATGATGGCTCGGTAATCGCTCCCTCACGTACGAGCCCATCAGTGCGCTGGCGGACAGACAGGCGAAAACGATGAGAGCGATCACCACGTCATTCAAATTCAACCTCCGTTGACGCTGTCCTCCAGGGGGAGATATCTACTGGTACTTGATCACGATACCTTTGAGCTTGCGTCCCTCGATGGTCCTCACATCGCGTGCCCACAGCGGCCCGCTGGCATAGGCACCCACCGCCTGAATGTGGTCATAGACGACCACCACGGCGTCGCCACCGAGTTTGGCGGACTCTTCCCGCAGCTTCTGTTCGACTTCGGTAATCGGCGGGGCAGGGTCGATGCTGGCATCGATCAACACCTCACCCAGGCGCATATGTGGGCGCAGAGGCTCCGAGCGCAGCACGACAACCTGGTCCGGCGATGTCGGTGCCGGATGTTCTACACCGACATAGGCGGTGGTCTGGGCATCGACAGTGGCGCAACCATTGAGGGTCAGCAGGCTGGCGATCATTCCACCGGCCAGTAGCAAGAGCTTGCAACGGGTGGGCCAGGACGCGTCGTGGGCCGGCATAGTGGGTATCCTCCTCAGGTTCGCTGCTATCCGTATGGCTAGTTGACGGTAGCAGACAGGCCGGGAGTTGCCAGAAAGCCCAACCTTTTCAGGTCGGGCTTTTTTGTGCCTTCAATACTCTCGATCGACCAAGGCCTTTCACTGATCCTTTTCGCAATTGACCATCCACGACACACCAAAACGGTCGACCAGCATGCCGAAGCGTGCTGCCCAGAACGTGGTTTCCAGTGGCATTTGCACAGAGCCACCGTCCGCCAGCGCATTGAAGACCCGTTCGGCCTCGGCAATGCTGTCGACGTTGAGTGAGATCGAGCAACCACTCATGCCCTGGACGGGCCGATCCGGAGTGGTGTCCGACCCCATGATCGCCTGATCGCCCACGATCAGGCGGGTATGGATGATCAGGTTGTGCAGATCCGTGGGGACATGCTCACCGGCAGGCGTTTCGCCGAAGGTCATCATGGCTTCGATCTGGCCTTGCAGGCACTGCGCGTAGAACGTGAAGGCCGCTTTGCAGTCGCCGTTGAAGATAAGGTAGGGATTGATTTTCATGGTCGGCTCCAGGTGCTCGAGTACATACATCGGTTTGGACGCCGGTTTTTTCGGCGAATTCCGATTGTGTCGAGCCGACAAGCAAAGCGCTAAATCTTCGTCGAAGCTTGTGTTTCTTTAGATGTTTTTTCAATAGGACGCGCCAGGCTTATTGCCTCCGGCACACGCCGTGGCGCAAGCACACGTTCGATGGCGCCGCTGACCATGCTCTCGAGCAGCTCCTCACGTTCCTGCTCGTCCAGCACATGGGGTGTCAGCCAGCTGGGAGCACTGTTGAGCAGGGCGCCAATGGCATGCCCGGCGGCCAGCAGGCCTTGCTCGCTGAAGCGGGACTTGGCGCCCAGCATTCTCAGCAACGTGCGTTCGTATTGCTCGCGCAATTGCCGGACCCGATCCTGTTGCTCTTCGTTCAGGCAACCGCTGTCGCGCTCCACCAGGCGGAAATGCCAGGGCATCTCCCGATGCAGATTCAGATGGGCGCGGATCAGACTGTTGAGTTTGTCGCGCTTGCCTGGGGCCTTTTGCTGGATACGTCCCAGGGTGGCCAGCAGCTCCTCGTAGAACTCCTCGATCAGGTCGAGCAGCAGATGCTGTTTGCTGGGGTAATGGTGATACAGCGAGCCTGGGGAGAGCCCCAGGCACGTCGCGAGCTCACGCATGCCGACCTGGCCGAACCCCTTGCAGGCAAACAGCTCCAGGACCTTGTCCCGGTACTCGGCAAAGCGCGAGCAACGCTCAGGCATAGGCATGGAAGCCGCGCCCCGTTTTACGTCCCAGGTAACCGGCGGCGACCATTTCCTTGAGCAACGGCGCCGGGCGATATTTGCTGTCGTTGAAACCGTCATAGAAGGCTTCGAGGATCGACAACAGGGTGTCCAGGCCAATCAGGTCCGCCAGGGCCAACGGGCCGATAGGCTGATTGCAGCCCAGGCGCATGCCGGCGTCGATGTCTTCGGCGCTGGCCAGGCCTTCCTGGAACACCAGGATCGCTTCGTTGATCATCGGTACCAGGATCCGGTTGACCACGAATCCCGGGCGATTACCGGCAGTGATCGCGGTTTTGCCGAGGGTGGTCGCCATGTCCAGCGCCAGTTGGTGGGTCGCGTCACTGGTTTGCAGGCCACGGATGACTTCGATCAGGCCCATCACCGGCACCGGGTTGAAGAAATGCAGGCCGATGAAGCGCTCAGGCTGGCTGACACTGGCGGCGAGTTGGGTGATCGACAGCGACGAGGTATTGGAGGCAATGACGCATTCGCTGCTGACTTGCGCGGCAATCTGTTGCAGCACACGCAGTTTCAGGTCGAGATTTTCCGTCGCAGCTTCAATGACCAGCTGCGCATTTTGCAGGCTGCTGTAGTCGGTGCTGGTGCGGATTTTGTCGAGAGCGGCCTGTTTCTGCTCCGGCGTCAGGGTTTCCTTGGCGATCTGCCGGTCCAGGTTTTTGCCGACCGTTGCGACGGCTTTTTGCAAAGCGCTTTCGGAAATGTCGAGCAAGGTCACGTTGAAACCGGCCATGGCGCAGACTTGTGCGATGCCGTTGCCCATGGTGCCCGCACCGATCACCCCGATGTTTTGCAGATTCATCTTCCCATCCTTCGATCAAACCCTGCGATACCTTGGCCGCGATTGCGGCCGAAGGCGTACTATTGCCGCGAGTCTAGAGCCGGCAGGGCGGTTGTCCTATGCCAAAACTGTTCAACGGCACTGATGTTTTTTGCCATTCGGGTGATGAGAGAGAAGCGAACCAATGCGGGAAAAGGACTCGGTTGCCGCCTATTTCGTGCAGGCAATGATCCATGGGCTGCGCGATGATCCGCAGCGCGTGACGGCCGTGCTCGAACAGGCGGGCATTGATCCGGCGGTCATGCACCAACCCACGGCGCGGGTGCCGGCCAATGCGTTTGCGGCGTTGTGGCTGATCCAGATCCGCGAGCTCGACGATGAGTTTTTCGGGCTCGATTCCCATGGCATGCCGCCGGGCAGTTTCGCCCTGATTTGCCGTGCCTTGATTCAGGAGCCCGATCTGCACAAGGCCATGCGTCAATGCCTGGCCAACTTCGGCTTGTTCCTGCGCGACTTTCGCGGCTCTCTGGCCGTGCGTGGCAAGCGTGCGGTCATCAGCCTCGACACCCGTTCGACGGACAACGATGCCAGCCGGTTTGGTGAAGAAACATTCCTGGTGTTGATGATCAGTCTGTTGTGCTGGCTGGGCGGGCGGCGCATTCCCATTGACCGTGCGGACTTCCGCCATTCGCGCCTGTCGCTGGGTGACGACCGCCTGCTGTGGGGCCCTAACCTGACCTTCGGTGCCGAGCGCACCGAAATCGAATTTGCCAGCCACTACTTGCGCCTGCCCGTGGTTCAGGACCTGGCGTCGCTGAAAGTGTTTCTGCGTACCGCACCGCAATGGCTGGTGATCCGCTTCCGCAACCAGCATGGCCTGGCATCCCAGGTTCATCAGCGCTTGCGCGGCAGTCATTACAGTCAGTGGCCGACGTTGCAGGCCTTTGCCCTGGAACAGCACCTGAGCCCCAGCACCTTCCGCCGCAAACTGGAGCGTGAAGGCTGTTCCTACCAAGAGATCAAGGACGAAGTCCGCCGTGGCGTGGCCTTTGAGCAATTGCGTCAGAGCGACGCGAGCATCAGCGATATCGCTGAACAACTGGGTTTCCAGGAACCCAGCGCCTTCCATCGGGCGTTCAAGAAGTGGACCGGGGAAAGCCCCGGGCGCTATCGGGCCCGTTATCAGGGGGAGCAGGGCGCAGAGGTCGCTACCCTTGTCGCAGGGGGCGCCGGGACCTGCGAATAAATCCGGGGGCCACACAACCTGTGGGGGCGGGCTTGCTCGCGAAGGCGGAGTGCCAGTCGACATCTCTGTTGAATGACACAGCGCTTTCGCGAGCAAGCCCGCTCCCACAGGGATCTGTCATGGCATTTCCGGCAGTTCCTGTGGCCGCAGGTCAAAGACCAATACTTCAGCATCCACGCCATTGCTCAAGGTCAGCACCTGTTCTTCGCGAACCCGCACACCGTCGCCTTCCTGCAACAACACACCGTTGAGTTCAACGCTGCCCCGAGCCACATGCACATAGGCGTAGCGGTTGGCGGCGAGCTCCAGGGTGGCGCTTTCCTTGCCGTCGATCAGGCCGGCATACACCCGTGCATCCTGACGCACCTTCAGCGAACCCTTGGCGCCGTCCGGCGAGATGATCAGTTGCAGGCGCCCGCGTTTCTTCTGGGGGCTGAAATGCTCTTGCTGATAGCGCGGTTTGGCGCCGCTGACGTCGGGCACGATCCAGATTTGCAGAAAGTGCACCGGCCGGGTTCCGGAGTGGTTGAATTCACTGTGGGCCACACCGCTGCCTGCGCTCATCAGTTGCACGTCGCCGGGGCGGATCACGGAACCTGTGCCCAGGGTGTCCTTGTGTTCCAGGGCACCTTCAAGCACATAGGAGAAAATCTCCATGTCGCGGTGCGGGTGCTGGCCGAAGCCTTTGCCGGCGGCGACGCGGTCGTCGTTGATCACCAACAGGTCGGAAAAACCCTGCTCTTTCGGGTTGCGATAGCTGGCGAAGGAAAAGGTATGGAACGACTTCAACCAGCCGTGATTGGCCAGGCCACGATCCGAGGCTTTGCGAAGAGTCAGCATGATGAAATCTCCTTTGGGGACGTGAATTCGTCCGAGTGAGGAGAAGGTTAATGGTTACCTGCTGGTTCAATAAGTAGATGAAAATTGAAATACTGTCTCGATCAGGTTGACAGTTTGCGGGCGACAATCAGCTATTCTTTTCCGATGCCTGGCCTGTGTTTGTCCATAATGCACAGTACCGAAACCTGTGGGAGCGAGCTTGCTCGCGATAGCAATTTTCCAGTCACCTCATCTGTCGAATGTGATACTGCCATCGCGAGCAAGCTCGCTCCCACAAAGGGCTGGCGCTCGACAAACCGACCTTATTTGATCCCAGTGAATTCCAATCCATGAAAACCGTGGCAATGGTGCTGTTTCCCGACTTTCTCCTGCTCGACATGGCCGGGCCCATGGAAGTGTTTTCCATCGCCAATCGTTATCTGAAACCCGAAGATCACTATGTGCTGACGACCATCGGCACCGAGCCCGGCGCACTGCGGGCGTCCAACGGGGTGAGCGTGCACGCCGACCGGCACATCGATCAGGCCTGCGAGGGGTTTGATTTGCTGCTGGTGCCCGGTGGTCCCGGTGCCTACAACGAAAAGCATCCGCCATTGCTCGACTGGCTCAGGCACAACGTCAGCCGGTCCGCCGGTTATGGCTCGATCTGCACCGGGGCGTTCGTGTTGGGGCATGCGGGTTTGCTCGACGGCTATCGCGTCACCACCCACTGGCACTACACCGAGCGGCTGATCAAGGGCTTTCCGAAGGCGACCGTCGAGACCGATCAGATCTTCGTTCAGGACCGCAACCTGATCACTTCCGGTGGCGTCACCGCCGGGATCGACCTGGCGTTGTCGGTGGTCGCCCGGGACCATGGCAAAAAAGTCGCCCAGGACGTGGCCAAAGTGTTGCTGGTGGTGATGAAACGCCAGGGCGGGCAAGCGCAGTTCAGCCCGTTGATGGCGGCGGTGGCCCCTCACGAAACGGCGATTACCCGGGTGCAGAACCATGTGCTTGAACATCTCGATGAAACCTACAGCATCGAGTCCATGGCCGGGCTGGCCAACATGAGCCCGCGTCATTTCGCCAGGGTGTTTGCCCGGGATGTGAACATGACGCCAATGGAGTTTCTGCAAAGCGCGCGTATCGATTGCGCCAGGAACCTGCTGGAAACCACCGAGTTGCCACTCAAGACCGTGGCCTTCAAAAGCGGCTTCGGCAGCGTGCGGCACATGCGTTTTCTGTTCAGTGAAAAGCTCGGCCTGACCCCGACCCAATACCGCGAGCAGTTCAGTTAGCGCGCATGTCCGTCGTGCGCACCGCAATGGCCGTGACGCTCCCCCCGCGGCAGTTGTACCGTCACCGAGGCCTGCCAAGATACCGCTGAACTCATTGCAAGGACGGTGCGGAGCCTGGGCTGGAAGCCAGGCTTGCAGCGAGTGACAGCCCATGAACAGCCTCAGAGATATAAACAGCGAAGCGGTGCTGCAATTCGGGCCCTACGCTTTCCACCTCAGTCAGCGACTGGTGCTGGAGGGCGATCGACCGCTGCGCCTGGGCGGCCGCGCCCTTGACGTGTTGCAGGTGCTGGTCGAGCGCGCAGGCTCGGTGGTCAGCAAGGAAGAGTTGATTGCGCAGGTCTGGCCGCGTTCCGTGGTCGAAGAGATCAACCTGCGGGTACACATTGCCGCCTTGCGCCGAGCCCTGGGCGACGGCCAGAACGGCCAGTGCTACATCGTCAACATTCCCCAGCGCGGCTACAGTTTTGTCGCCCCGGTACAGCATTCGCCGCAGCCCGTCTCGTTCCCGAGCGAGACCGTAAAAAAGCCCCTGCACAACTTGCCGGCGCGGCTCACGCCGATCACCGGGCGCGATGCGGTTGTCGGCAGCCTGGTGCGGCAGTTGCCGGTGCGCCGATTCATGACCCTGGTCGGGCCTTGCGGGATCGGCAAGACCACCGTGGCGCTGCGCGTGGCCGAACTGTTGTTGCAGCACTATCGGCACGGCGTGTGGCTGGTGGACCTGGCGGCGATCGATGACCCGGCGCAAGTGACCGACCACGTCACACGAACCCTTTGGCTGGAAGTCGGCACCACGCTGGAGGCGCTGGCGCAGCGGCATGCCTTGTTGGTTCTGGACAACTGCGAACACCTGCTCGAACGCTGCCAGACGTTGATCGAAACACTGCTGGCTTCGCTGCCTCGTCTGTCGATCCTCGCCACCAGCCGCGAGCCGCTCCAGGCAGCGGGCGAAACCGTATTGCGTCTGCCACCGTTGGCGGTGCCGCCGGTGTCAGCGCTGCGCAGTGTTGACGAGGTCATGGGCTATTCGGCGGTGCAGTTATTCGTCAGCCGTGGCCGGGCTCGTCAGCAAGGGTTCACCCTGCGCGAACAAGATCTCAAGACTGTACGGGAAATCTGCCGGCGCCTCGACGGCCTGCCGCTGGCGATTGAATTGGCGGCAGCGCAAATCGATGCGCTGGCGCTGGTGGGGTTGCAAGCGCAACTCGATAACTGTTTTCAGTTGCTGTCCCAGGGCCGCCGCACGGCCGTGCCCCGGCACCAGACGCTCAAGGCGGCGCTGGACTGGAGCTACGAACGTTTGACTGCCGTGGAGCAAACCGTGTTGCAGCGCCTGGCGGTGTTCAAAATGGCCTTCACCCGGGACGCAGCGATTGGCGTGATCTGCTGCGACAGGCTGCCCGCCGCCGACCTGGTCAAGGTGATGGAAAGCCTGGCCCTCAAGTCGCTACTGACCTTGGAACAGGGGAGGGAAGTGGCCCGTTACCGCTTCCTCAACACCACCCGCACCTATGCGCTGGAAAAACTCGAACTCAGTGGTGATTTGCGCGCCCTTGAAATGCGTTATGCCGGTTACGTCAGTCAAACACGCTGGCCTTCAGGCGGGCAGGTGGCATTGCAGCTCGTCGAGTAGCCGGCGAACGGTCATCAAGTCTGGCGTGGCGAAACCTTCGGTGTAGCGCTGGTAGATCGGGGCCAGCAATTGATGCGCCCGTTGGGGATCGCCCTGACGCTGCCACAACTGCGCCAGTGAGGTGGCGCTACGCAGTTCCCAGGCCAGGGCACCCTGGGCCTTTGCCACGTTGAGTGCCTTGAGCAGCATGGTTTCGGCCGTCGCGGTCTGGAGCGGGCAATCGGTTGCCAGCAACGTCCTGGCCCTGGCCCGCAGTATCTCTGCCGTGCTCCAGTCCGAAACACCGCTTTGCGCACGTTCGAGCAAATCATCGTCGACACAGGTTGAATCCAGCGTGACCATGATGTCCTTGATCAAACCGACGCTTTGTCGGCCGATTGGCTGAACATCGATACCGCCGATCACCCGCGCATAGTGTTGCGCCCAGTCATGGAACAGCAGGACCGAGTGCTTCCGCGCTTGTTGCAGCAGCAGGCGCAGGAGTTCGCGGGCGCTGCGGGTATCGCCGTTGTAGTGGGCGATCAGGCAGCCGGCGAGCGCCAGGGTGTAGCAGATCGATGTGCCGTGGTTGATCTGCAATGCGATGTCCAGCGCCTGGCGGGCAGTGCGCCAGGCCTGTTCCGGCTGGCCTTGCAGCCAGAGGATGCGCGCGTGGAGGGTCAGCGCCGCGACACTCTGGTCGTATTGCACGCCAAAGCCATGGGTGAAACGGTTGAGATGACCGCTGTGGGCCATGCGTTGCAGCACTTGTTCGGCATGCTCCCCAGCCTGATGCTGGTTGCCGGAGAAGTGCAGGGCGAGCACCCGCAATCGATGCATGCTCAGGGACATCAGGGCGTCGTCATGCAACCCCAGGTGATCGAATTGCCGACTCTGTTCCAGGGCCATCTGGTATTGGCCGCAGCTGAGATTGACCGCCAGGTGCCCGGAAATCGCCCGCAACTGACCGGCCACATCGTTGAGTTGGCTGGCCAGGGCTCTGGCGCTGACGAAGGCGCCAACGGTTTCGCTGCTACCTCCTTTAACGTGATAACAGGCACTGCCCAAAGCCAGCTTGAGGGCCATCTGCAAGCGCGGGCAAGGCTCGGCAGACTGCTCGAGCAAGGCCAGCGCCTTGCGCACATAACCGCCGTGTTCCTTGAGCAGTGACAACTCCTGCCACAGCGGCGTGGACGTCGCGGCCAGGCGTATCGCCAGTGCCTGCGGCCCTTGCCCGTGCAAACCCCAATCGAGGGCTGCACGGATGTCCTCCAGGGCCCGGCCATAGCGTTCGAGCCACAAGCCGGTGGACGTTTTCTCCCAGTCGTCCTGCGCCTGTTGCATCGTTGCCAGGCAACGCTCGGCATGCCGCTCCCGCGTCCCGGGCAGGTCGGTGGTTTGCGCAAGTTTTTCCAGGGCATAACTGCGGGTGGTATCGAGCAGGCGGTAGTAAACATCCTCGTCGCCCACCTCCACGTTCAACAGGGATTTGGCGACCAATTGGGTGATCGAGCCGAACACCTCGCGGGGTTCGATGTGTTCGCCGACAATCACCGCCGCTGCCGACTCCAGGGTGAAACCGCCGCGAAACACACTCAGTCGGCGCAAGCAGGTCTTTTCGCAGGCGCTGAGTAGCTCGAAGCTCCAGTCCAGTGTCGCGCGCAGGGTCTGATGGCGTGCCAGGGGCGTCTGGCAGGGCTGGGTCAACACCCGGAAGTTGCTTTGCAACTGCGTCAACAAGCCGGGCAATCCGAAGTTGCCCACTTGCGCCGCCGCCAGTTCGATGGCCAGTGGAATGCCGTCCAGTCGGTGGCAGATGTCGATCAACAGCGGCAGTTCATTGTCCGTCAGTTCAAAGCTGTCATGGCTGGCCATGGCCCGCTCGACAAACAGTTGCAGGGCGGAAAAGGTCATGGCCTGGGCGCGGTCGAGGACGGCGATGGGCGGCGGGCAATCGAGTGACTCCAGGCGCTGGACGAATTCGCCTTCGGCCCGCAGGCTCTCGCGGCTGGTGGCGAGAATATGCACGTGCGGCGCACTGCGCAGAATGGTTTCGCAGAGATGGGCGATGGCGTCGACCAGGTGCTCGCAGTTGTCGATGACCAACAGCATTTGCCTGTCGCGCAGACAGTCGGCAATACCGCTCAGGGGGGCGTCGTTGTGCAGGGCCAGTTCGAGCAACGTCGCCAGATGACCGTCGATCATCAGCGGGCAGTTGATCGGGGCCAGGTCCAGCAGGCGAATGCCGTCCCGGTAGCGACCGATCATTTGTTCGGCGACCCGCAAGGCCACGGTGGTCTTGCCGATGCCGCCGGGACCGACGAGGGTGATGAAGCGCTGGCGTGGCAGTTGCACCACCAGATTGTCGACCAGGGTCTGCCGGCCGATCATTCGCGTGCGGCGCACCGGCAGGTTATGCCGGCTCGGTGCGCAAGCCTCGGGCGCTGGCGGTTGCTCGGCCTGCTCCAGTGAGTGCGGTGCGACGAAGCTGTACCCGCGCTGGGCCACGGTGACGATGTAGCGCTGGCCGGCCTGACCGTCGCCGAGCGCCTTGCGCAACGCGGCCATGTGCACCCGCAGGTTGATGTCTTCGACCACGCTGTTGGGCCAGACCCGGGCGATCAGTTGCTGCTTGCTGACCACGTTGCCGGCGTGCTCAAGCAGGATCAACAGGATGTCCATGGCGCGCCGCCCCAGGCGCAAAGGCTGGTCGGCCTCCATCACCAGGCGTTGTCCGGGGTAGACCCGGTAGGGGCCGAAATGCACAGCCTGTTCGGGGGAAAGGGTCAACGAGTCGCTCCTGCTGCATCCGTCTGGTACGCGGTTTTCGAGCATATTCCTCAGGTTTTTTACGGAGCGCAATGCGTCGCTTGGGTGACTGAAGGGGCAGGCATTGACTCTAGCGTATCGGCCAGCGGCTGTCGGCCCCGTGATCGTTGGGCGCGACAGATGGACAGCGTCTGCCGGGGCTTTTTGCGCGCCTGGGAAAATTAACAACGTTTAACTCGTCCTGCGCCCGGTCTGCACCCAAAACTCTCTTCCCTGTAGGAGCGAGCTTGCTCGCGATGGTGTGTCAGCCACATGGGTGTCGACTGATACTCCATCGCGAGCAAGCTCGCTCCTACAAGGGATTTCAACCCATCTCAAGGACAAACCAATGAGCAACGTGGTGGTGGTCTATCACAGTGGCTACGGGCACACCCGGGTCATGGCCGAAGCCGTGGCCGGTGGCGTGGAACGGCACCTTGGCAGCACCTGCCAGTTGATCCCGGTCGAAGAGGTAGACGAGCACTGGGAGCGGCTGCACTACGCCGACGCCATCATTTTCGGCGCGCCGACCTACATGGGCAGCGCCTCGGCGGCCTTCAAGGCGTTCATGGAGGCCACGGCGGCGTTCTACCTGACCCAGCCCTGGCGCGACAAACTCGCGGCGGGCTTCACCAACTCCGGCAGCCTGTGCGGCGACAAACTCAACACCTTGCTGCAAATGGCGGTGTTCGCCGCCCAGCACTCGATGATCTGGGTCGGCCTCGACCTGCTGCCGGCACGCTCCAGCACCGGCGCGTTCAACGGCCAACTCAATCGCCTGGGCAGCTCACTGGGCGCCATGGCCCAGTCGAATGTCGAGCAATCCCCCGACGATGCCCCTCCGCCCGAGGATCGCTGCACCGCGGCGCACCTGGGCGAGCGGGTGGCGCGTCTGGCCGATCGCCTGCGCCACTGACCCGTTTGATTCACCCCCAACCCTCGTTAAGGAGGCATCACCCATGAGCACTTTCACTACCCGCGATGGCGTCGAGATTTACTACAAGGACTGGGGCACCGGTCAGCCGATTGTCTTCAGTCACGGCTGGCCACTGAACGCCGACAGCTGGGAATCGCAGATGATCTTCCTGGCCTCCAAGGGCTATCGGGTCATCGCCCACGACCGTCGCGGTCATGGGCGTTCCAGCCAGCCGTGGTCGGGCAATGACATGGACCATTACGCCGACGATCTGGCGCAGTTGATCGAGCTGCTCGACCTGCAAAACGCCGTGCTGTTCGGCTTCTCCACCGGCGGTGGCGAGGTGGCGCGTTACATCGGTCGCCACGGCACCGGCCGCGTGGCCAAGGCCGGGCTGATTTCCGCGGTGCCACCGCTGATGCTCAAGACCGAAGCCAACCCCGGCGGCCTGCCGCTGGAAGTGTTCGACGGCATCCGCCAGGCCTCGCTGGCCGACCGTTCGCAGCTGTACATCGACCTCGCCAGCGGCCCGTTCTTCGGCTTCAACAAGCCTGACGCGAAACCGTCCCAGGGCATGATCGACTGGTTCTGGATGCAGGGCATGATGGCCGGCCACAAGAACGCCTATGACTGCATCAAGGCGTTCTCGGAAACCGACTTCACCGAAGACTTGCAGAAGTTCGACGTGCCGACGCTGGTGGTGCATGGCGACGCGGATCAGGTCGTGCCGTATGAAGCGGCGGGCGTCTCCTGCGCCAAACTGGTAAAGGGCTCGACCTTGAAGATTTACCCGGGCGCCCCTCACGGTTTGACGGACACCCATAAGGACCAGCTCAACGCTGACCTGTTGGCGTTCTTGAAAGGTTAAAAAGCCGGATCAAGGGATCGCAGGTTTCGCCAGCGCCTACACGTGCATACCCGTAGGCGCTGGCGAAGGCTGCGATCTTTTGCTTTTAAGGCCATGCACCGCCTGACAGCGCCAGGCAAACGGATTGATGCCTTCGCTGCGGGTGAAGATGTGGCAGAAGTGCGCCTGATCGCAGAAGCCGCATTCGAGGCTGATCTGCGTGAGGCTGAGGTTGGTGTACTGGATCAATTGCTTGGCCAGGGCAATGCGCTGCTGGCGAATCCAGTCCTGTGGCGAGAGGCCGGTGCTGCACTTGAACGCGCGGGAGAAGTGACTGCGCGACAGGGCGCAAGCCTGCGCCAGTTCAGTAACTTCCAGGCTGTCGCCCAGCCGTTCGAGGATCAGTTGTTTAACCAGCTTTTCGCGCTGCGGGCTGAGGCCGCCGGTGTTTTTCTTTGGCACCGGCGTGAATGACGCGGGGGCGACATTTTGCTGAACGTGAGCCATGGCGAATGTCCGTGTCGGTAGGCTTCATTCTTGGACCCGAAGGCTCTGGCTTACGAGTTAATCGTTGTTAATTTCTCGCTCACCGCGGGAAGTCTTGGGTAAAGTCAGACACAATTCTCATCCTCGCGCCCGGCCGAACACACACAAGGAACCCGTGCCTATGAACCGTAACGATCTGCGTCGCGTCGACATGAACCTGCTGGTGATTTTCGAGGCCCTGATGTTCGAAAAGAACCTGACCCGAGTCGCGGAAAAACTGTTCATGGGCCAACCGGCGGTGAGCGCCGCGCTGGGGCGTTTGCGCGATCTGTTCGACGACCCGTTGCTGCTGCGCAACGGACGCGGCATGGAACCGACGGCGCGCGCATTGGCGATTCTCAAGGAATTGCAGCCAGCGATGGACACCATCTCCGGTGCGGTCAGCCGGGCCAAGGAATTCGATCCTGCGACCAGTTGCGATGTGTTTCGCATCGGGTTGTCGGACGATGCCGAGTTCGGTTTGTTTCCACCGTTGCTGCGTCAGTTGCAAGAGGAAGCACCGGGCATCGTCGTGGTCGTGCGGCGGGCCAATTACTTGTTGATGCCAGCGCTGTTGGCGTCGGGGGAAATTTCGGTGGGTGTGAGCTACACCACGGATCTGCCGGCCAATGCCAAGCGCAAGAAGCTGCGCGATATCCCCTGCAAAGTGCTGCGCGGCGACACCCGGCCGGGGACGCTGACCCTGGATGAGTACTGCGAGCGGCCCCATGCGATGGTGTCTTTTTCCGGCGACCTGAGTGGCAACATCGACCTGGATCTGGCGAAGGTCGGGCGTAGTCGTCGTGTGGTGCTGGGGGTGCCGCAGTTCAGTGGGTTGCGGGCGTTGCTCGCCGGGACCGAGATGATTGCCACTGTGCCGGATTATGCTGCGTGTGCGTTGGTCGAGGGCTGTGGCTTGCGCGCTGAGGATCCGCCGTTCGAGATTGAGGCGGCGCAGTTGTCGATGGCCTGGAGCGGGGTGCATGACAATGATCCGGCGGAGCGGTGGTTGCGGTCGCGGATCGGTCAGTTCATGTCTGTGGCTTTGGATGTTTCTTAGGTGTTGACCTTGGCGGCCTCTGGGCCGACCAGGTTCTTGGTTGATTGAGTACATATCCATTGCTGCGGTAACGGCTGCTTATGGTTTCGCCCTTACGGCGAGTCCCTTTTGTCAAACGACACAAAAGGAACCAAAAAGTCTCGCCCCTTACGTACGGCCCCTCGCTGAGGCTCGGGGTTCCTTCGCTCCGGCATTCATCCGGGGGCATCGCCCTCCGGTTGGCTTCGCTGGCACCTACATGCGATGTGTTCGACTGCGTCGAACGGCGCTGCGCGCCAATCCCCGGATAAACACCTCCACTCAGCCTTCCGAGGGGGCGGGTGGATCAAGATCAAAAGCTGCAGGCGAGCTAACGCTCGGCCTGATGAGTGGTGAAGAGCGTTTGTGTACGCCGATCTGCTTTTTGCTCTTCTGTGGGAGCGAGCTTGCTCGCGATGGTGGCCTGCCAGCCGACCAATTTCTTTCGAGTGTACCCAGCCCAACTGTAGGAGCGAGCCTGCTCGCGAAGGCGGCCTGCCAGCCAATCAATTTCTTGCTGATGTACACCGATCAAATTGTGGGAGCGAGCTTGCTCGCGAAGGCGGCCTGCCAGCCGACCAATCACTTGCTGATGTACACCGACAAATTGTGGGAGCGGGCTTGCCCGCGAAGGCGACCTGACAGCCGCCCAATTACTTGCAGATGTACACCGATCAAATTGTGGGAGCGAGCTTGCTCGCGAAGGCGACCTGACAGCCGCCCAATCACTTGCAGATGTACTCAGTACCTGTGGGAGCGGGCTTGCCCGCGAAGGCGGCCTGACAGCCGACCAATCTCTCACAGACATACGCTGATCCACTGTAGGAGCGAGCTTGCTCGCGATAGCGGTGTATCAGTCAACACCAATGCCGGATGTAATGCCGCCATCGCGAGCAAGCTCGCTCCCACAGGGAATGTGCAGTGTTCTGAAAGCCCTGTTTAAAAGCGGTCAGCCTCAATTCCGGAAAGCCACACCGCCTTGCGTCGTTGCCTACAACTACGCCAGAATCCGCCGGCTTGTGAGTCTTGGCCCTGATCTCTATCGTTCTCCACGTCGCTGCCCATTCAGCGATCGGGTTTAGCGGCTCGGTAAATTTCAAGGCTCGCCAGTGTCACCTTCAGATCAGTTCGATCTGCAATTTGGTGGCTGTGCGTGGGGCACTTCGGTGCGCCGGGTTCCTTGATCCCTGGTCTGCTAACCCGCGTACAGCCGCCACCCAATTCGTTTAGCAGCGACTTGTGGCGGCTCCATTGATCAAGGAGCTTGACCATGTTCAAACCCACCCCCAATCCCCCGAAAGCCCCGGCACCACCACGCAACCCCAGCACGATGTTTCTCATCGCCCCCGACATCAACACCGAAACCCTCTTGGCCCACACCTGCGAATCCCTCGCCTCGGCCAGCATCATGGCCAGCGATCTTGCTGGATTTCTGCAAAGCCCTCATCGCAATGCGCTGCTGGGGATTGCGCAGATCATCATGTTGGGTGAGCTGGCGGTGAATCGGGCGTTGGATAATCTCGACCCGCAAGACTAGTCCAGTAGCAGCAAGCAACGAGCAACCCTGTAGGAGCGAGCTTGCTCGCGATGGACGTCAACGATAACGCGTGCTGCCTGATTGATCGTGTTGTCCAGACGTTTTTCGCGAGCAAGCCCGCTCCTACAGGGTTCCATGTCGTTTGGTCGATCTCGGTCTTCCCGCAAACAGAGCACGTACATTCAATTTTTCCTTCCTCCGCCCCGGCACTATCGAATCCTGTCCCGGCGCATCGACGCCGGTGGTTTTTCATTTGTGCGGATAGGCCATGGACACTTCGCGAAGTGATGATCGGGCGCAAGACTGGGGGCTGCTGTTCCTGCGGGTCAGCGGCGGGTTGTTCCTGTTGTGGGTGCATGGCTTGCCCAAGCTGCTTCACTACAGTGCCGAGCTGCAAAACATCGAAGACCCTTTCCACCTGGGCACGAATCTGACGCTGATGCTGGCGATTTTCGCCGAGGTGGTGTGCCCGCTGCTGATCGTCGCCGGGTTGCTGGCGCGTCTAGCGTGTTTGCCTATTCTGTTTTTGCTGTGGGTGTCGATGTTGATCGTGCATCCGCAGTGGACGCTCTTCGAAGGCCAGTTCGGCTGGCTGCTGCTGATCGTGTTCACCAGCATTTTCATCGCCGGGCCGGGACGCCTGGCACTCAATGTCCGTTTCGCCGGAGCCTTGCGTTATGTCTGAATCCAATCGCCGTGAGCCGGCAAGTCCGGGGCCTGATGAGGTGGTGACCCTGATCGTCAAGCACCGGGTCAAGGCCGGTTTCGAAGTGCCTTATGCAGCCTGGCTGCGCAACATCGTCAAGGTGGCCGCGCAGAACGTCGGGCACTTGGGCGTGGATGTGGTGCGTGGCAAGAATGCTGGCCTGGACACCTACACCTGCGTGCTGCGCTTTTGTTCGACCGAGGCGATGCAGCGCTGGCTCGATTCACCGCAACGCCAGGAACTGGTCGATGAAGCCGCGCCGATGCTGGCCGATGGCGACCAGACCGAAGTCAATCCGGTCAACGAGTTCTGGTTCTCGCCCCAGGCCGAGGCCAGTACGCCACCGCCGCGCTGGAAGCAGGCTGTGGTGACGCTGCTGGTGATCCTGCCGCACACCTTGCTAGTGCCGCTGCTATGGGGGCCGTTGTTGCGGCTCAATGCCTTGCTCTCCAATTACGTGGTGGCCACGTTTCTGATCACCCTGACCATCGTGCTGTCGGTGGTTTACATCTTCATGCCCATGGCGACGCATCTGTTCGCGCCCTGGCTGTCTCCCGCCACATTGCACGAGGAACCGTGATGAACGCCGATCTGATTCTGTTCAATGGTCAATTCCATACCGTTGACCGCGAAAAACCGCTCGCCAGCGCCGTGGCGATCAGCGACGGGCGTTTTGTCGTGGTCGGCAACGATGCCGAAGCCATGGCCCTGCGGGGCTCGAACACCCAGGTGATCGACCTCAAGGGGCGTTGCGTGATCCCCGGGCTCAACGACTCACACTTGCACCTGATCCGTGGCGGCTTGAACTACAACCTGGAACTGCGTTGGGAAGGTGTGCCGTCACTGGCCGATGCCTTACGCATGCTCAAGGAGCAGGCCGACCGCACGCCGACCCCGCAGTGGGTGCGGGTGGTCGGTGGCTGGAACGAATTCCAGTTCGCTGAAAAGCGCATGCCGACCCTGGCGGAGCTCAATCAGGCGGCGCCAGACACGCCGGTTTTCGTGCTGCACCTGTACGACCGCGCCTTGCTCAACCGCGCCGCGTTGCGTGTCGCCGGCTACACCCGTGATACACCGAATCCGCCAGGCGGCGAGATCGTGCGTGACGCCAATGGCGAGCCGACCGGCATGCTGGTGGCGCGACCCAACGCGATGATTCTGTACTCGACCCTGGCCAAGGGGCCGAAGCTGCCGCTGGAGTATCAGGTCAACTCGACCCGTCAGTTCATGCGCGAACTCAATCGCCTGGGCCTGACCAGTGCCATCGATGCCGGCGGCGGTTTCCAGAATTACCCGGACGATTACCAGGTGATCGAGCAGTTGGCAAAGGACGAGCAACTGACCGTGCGCATCGCCTACAACCTGTTCACCCAGAAACCGAAGGAAGAGTTGACCGACTTCAAGAACTGGACCGGCAGCGTGAAGCTGCACCAGGGCGATGATTTCCTGCGGCACAACGGCGCCGGGGAAATGCTGGTGTTCTCGGCGGCGGACTTCGAAGACTTCCTCGAACCGCGCCCGGACCTGCCGCAAACCATGGAAGCCGAACTGGAGCCGGTGGTGCGCCATCTGGTCGAGCAACGCTGGCCGTTCCGTTTGCACGCCACCTACAACGAATCCATCAGCCGCATGCTCGATGTGTTCGAGAAGGTTAATCGCGACATTCCGTTCAACGGCTTGCCGTGGTTTTTTGACCACGCCGAAACCATCACCCCGCAGAACATCGAGCGGGTGAGGGCGTTGGGCGGCGGCATCGCGATTCAGGATCGCATGGCGTTCCAGGGTGAATATTTCGTCGAGCGTTACGGCGCGAAAGCGGCCGAAGCCACGCCACCGATCAAACGCATGCTGGCCGAAGGCGTACCGGTGGGTGCCGGTACCGACGCCACGCGGGTGTCGAGCTACAACCCGTGGACCTCGCTGTACTGGATGGTCAGCGGTCGCACCGTCGGAGGTATGGAATTGCACGCCGAAGGCCTTTCACGCCTGACGGCGCTGGAACTGTTCACCCACGGCAGCGCCTGGTTCTCGTCGGAGCAAGGCAAGAAGGGCCAGATCAAGGTCGGGCAACTGGCTGACGTCGCGGCCCTCAGTGCGGATTTTTTCAGCGTCGATGAAGAGGCGATCAAGTGGATCGAGTCGGTGTTGACCGTGGTCGGCGGCAAGGTGGTGTACGGCGCCGGTGACTTCGAGAAGCTCGGGCCGGCCAGCGTGCCGGTGCTGCCGGACTGGTCGCCGGTGGTGAAGGTGCCGGGCCACTGGCGCCCGACTTCGCCGATGCAGGCCCAGGTTCACCATTGCAGCGGCCCGTGCGCAGTACATTCCCACAGTCATGAACGGGCGCGCCTGTCGAACGCGCCGGTCAGCGATTTCGCCGGTTTCTGGGGCGCCTTTGGCTGCTCGTGTTTTGCCTTCTGACTCTTTTAAAAAAGCGCCGGCCCAACAGGTCGGCGCTGCCTGCAACAACCATCCACCTAGGAGCTTCCAATGAGCAACGTTCCGTACAAACGCCTGAACAAAGACGATGCTGTGGTATTGCTGGTCGACCACCAGACCGGTCTGATCTCGCTGGTACAGGATTTCTCGCCCAACGAGTTCAAGAACAACGTACTGGCGCTGGGCGACATCGCCAAGTTCTTCAAACTGCCGACCATCCTCACCACCAGTTTCGACAGCGGTCCGAACGGTCCGATCGTGCCGGAGCTCAAGGCGCAGTTCCCGGACGCGCCGTTCATTGCACGCCCGGGCCAGATCAACGCCTGGGACAACGAAGACTTCGTCAAGGCGATCAAGGCCACCGGTCGCAAGCAACTGATCATTGCCGGTGTGGTGACCGACGTGTGCGTGGCGTTCCCGACACTGTCAGCCATTGCCGAAGGCTTTGAGGTGTTTGTGGTGACCGACGCTTCCGGCACCTTCAACACCACCGTGCAACAAGCGGCCTGGGCGCGCATGTCGGCCGCCGGTGCACAACTGCTGAACTGGTTCTCCGTGGCCTGCGAGCTGCAAGGCGACTGGCGCAACGACATGGAAGGCCTGGCCAACCTGCTGTCCGAACGCCTGCCGAACTATCGCAACCTGATCAACAGCTACACCAAATTTACTGCCAAGTAAGAAGTACACCTGTGGGAGCGAGCTTGCTCGCGATGGCGGCGTATCAGTCGACACACATGTTGACTGACAGAAAGCTATCGCGAGCAAGCTCGCTCCCACAGATTTTTTGTGTGATCAGTTGATCAGCGACTCTGCAACCAACTCAAAAACCCACCTTTCCTGACCGCTACCGGTTTGGCCATCAACGCCATCCGGCTGTTCTGCTGGCGCACCGCCTGCAGCTTGTTCAACGCCCGGTCGACTTCCCGTCGTTGCGCCATGCAGTTGCGGGTCAGTGATTTGTCGAGGCGGTAGATGATGCTTGAGGTCATGGCGGTGAACCGTGCCTGGGACGGCGTGTCGGCGAGGATGCTTTGTTCGCCCATGACTTCACTCGGCCCCATGCGCCCGGCTTCGATCTGCGTGCTGCCGTTGGGGACGGTGGCGCTGACCACGCCGGTGGCGATGACGAACAGGCTGTCCGGTACTTCATCCAGATCCAGCACCACCTCACCGGCCGCGTATTGCTGCGCCACCATGTTCTGGGCCAGGTGATCCCGTTCCTCGGCGCTCAGGGAGCGGAATATTTTCACTTCATCGAGCAAGGCCCGTGCGCGGGTCGACGGCTCGATCACGCCATCGGGTTGCCGGGAAATGCCTGCCGCTTCGAGGTGCCGATGGGCCAGGTCGAACAGTTGATTGCGCACTTCACCCTTTTTGCCCAATTCGGCGATGAAGCCGCTGGCCACGTATTCGGACATGGTTTCGCCGGCCTCCTTGAGCACGGCTTTCGGCGCCGGATCGAGCAGCAGACTGCTACTGCCCTGAAGGGTGCGGTCCAGGGCATCGAGTACCCGGCGCGGGCGGATGTGGTTGGGCACCTGAATGCTGATCGACACGCCGTGCATATTGAACGGGCGGCTGAGATTGACGATCTTTGCCTTGGCCGCCACCGAGTTCGGCACCACAGCGGTGCTGCCGGCGCTGGTCAGCAGGTGGGTGGCGCGCCAATCGATGTCCAGCACCTTGCCTTCAATACCGTCGATGGAAACCCGATCATCGACCTGATACGGCTTGGTGGTATTGAGCACGATGCCGGAGAACACGTCGCTCAAGGTGCTCTGCAATGCCAGACCCACCACGATGGCGACGACGCCGGAGGTCGCCAGCAAACCTTTCACCGGCAGCTCCAGCACGTAGCCGGCGGCGGCCACCACGGCAATCAGGAACACCAGTGCACCGATGACATCCTGCAACAGCCGGCCGCTATGGCCGATGCGCCGCATCAGGGCCAGGCCGATCACTTCGGTCAGCACCCGCGCGACGTACAGCCACCAGAGAATCCCCAGGGCCGTGGCCCCCAGTTGTGCCACGCGATCATCGGCAAACAACGGCGCCTGCAACGGGCTGACGCCGGCGTTGATGAGCACCGCGCTGAACAGCACAAACAGCGCCAGGCGCACACCGACCCGGCTGACGCGATGCTTGAACGGCGCGAGGTGCCACAGCAGGGCGTCGATTACCAATAGCAGTGCACTCAGGGAAAGCAAATGCTCAAGGAGCAAGGACATGGGGAAACTCCATTTAAATGCTTGAGGCAAACAGATCGCAGATCCTTCGGGGAAGGTGATTTCAGTGCGGTGAACGAAGATTAATGGTGTGCCTGAAAGGGAACAAGCGGCTATAAAGTGTTTGACTGTCAACCGGGAAGTGACAATGAACCCATTCGAAGATATGCGTATTTTTTGCCAGGTCATGGACTCCGGCAGCTTCACGGCGGCCGCCGATCAACTGGGGCTGTCCAAGCAGTTTGTCAGCCGCCGCTTGATGCAACTCGAAGAGCGCCTGGGCGTGCGCTTGCTCAATCGTTCGACCCGGCGCCTGGATGTCACGCCGCTGGGGCAGAGCTATTACGAGTCAGCCTTGCGCCTGCTCAGCGAAGTCGAACAAGTGGAGCAGGGCATCGCCGGCCAGACCACCGAGCCACGGGGGACCATTCGTGTGAGTGCGCCGCTGTCGTTCGCGCTGGCGCATCTGGGCTGCCTGTTGCCGGTGTTTTTGCAGCGCTATCGCGACGTGACGGTGGAGATGGATTTGAGCGATCGTCCCGTGGATTTGCTCGGTGAGGGCTACGACCTGGCGCTGCGCATCGGCACACTGGAAGACTCGACACTGATCGCCCGACGCATTGCCTCCATTGAGCGGGTGTACTGCGCAAGCCCGGCGTACCTGACCGAGCGCGGCACACCGCTCAAGCCTGAAGATTTGCACGGTCACGACTGCCTGCCGTACGGCCATGGTCGACAAGTGCAATGGCGGTTTGCAGGGCAGGGCAAGCCATTGAGCGTCAATGTCAGCGGGCGGATGCGGGTCAACAACGGTGAATTGCTCAAGGACGCGGCGATTGCCGGGCTGGGGGTCACGTATTTGCCGACGTTCATTGTCGGCTCGGCGTTGAAGGATGGACGGCTGGTGGAAGTGCTGGAGGATTTTCGGCCGGAGCCGCTGACGTTGTCGGCGGTCTATCCGCAACACCGGCAGAGTTCGCGGCCGGTGCAGGCGCTGATTGAGTTCTTGCGCGAGGAACTGGATCAGTCTGAGGGTGGGTTGTAGAGCGGCGGATTGCCTGACTCACATCGGCCACTGTGGGAGCGAGCTTGCTCGCGATGGCGTCCTGTCATCCAACATTGAAGTCGTCTGACACTCCGCCATCGCGAGCAAGCTCGCTCCCACAGGGTTTTGTGTTGCATGGGAATCAGTGGGAATCAGCTCCTTTTGTCATCACCGGGCTCGGCATGGACACCGCGGTCATCACCGGGCTCGCCATTGGCATGAACGCCATGATCGTCGCCGACTTCACCGGACCGATGAACGCCATGGTCGTCCCCAGGTTCATCATGGGTGCCGCTGCGTCCTGAGGACGAGACCGATCCGGAGTGGCTCGAACCGCTGTTGGCACTGCCATGGCCACTGTTGCTGCCATGGTCGCCACTGTGGCCGCTGCCGCTGTTGCCACCACTGCCGCTTCCACCATGACTGCCGCCGCCGCCGCCGCCGCTGCCACTGCCGCCGCCACCACCGCTACCACCACCGCCGCCACCGTGACTGCCGCCACCACCACTTCCGCCACCACCGCCACCACTACCCCCATCCTTGGCCTGAGCGCTGGAAACTCCAGACAGACTGTCCGGAATCAATACGGTAGACGCCGACAGAACCGCGCCAATAGCTACTGCCAGTAAAAGCTTATTGATGAGCATGTCGTTCTCCGTCCTGTAATTCAGATTGGAACCTTCATGAACAGTGCAATGTGCTGATTTTTCCCCGTGGGAACTTGATGAACAGTTCAGCGCGCCGATTTATTCGGCGGGAACATTGAAAAAGAGTGCAGCGTTCAGCCGGACCCGCGTCTGAAGGGTCAGCTTCAAAGAGTCAGTGAATGCTTGAGGCCAGCTCGAAAATCGGGATGTACATCAGGATCACGATCACCCCGATCAACAGACCGATGAAGGTCATGAGCAAGGGTTCGAACAGCCGCACGAACCATTCGATCCAGCGGCTGATTTCTTCGTCGTAGAAGTCGGCGCTGCGCTCCATCATCTGCCCGAGGTTGCCGGACTGTTCGCCGGCTCGCAGCAGGCGCAGGGACACGGGCGTCACCAGGTGATTGAGTTCCAGCGCGGCAGAGAGTGATTGCCCCTCGCGCACCCGGTCGCAGGCCTGGTCCAGGCGCGTGCGGGAGGCGACGGTGAGCAGGCCACGGACCATGCCCATGGCGGTGACCAGGGGAATGCCGCCTTGCAGCAGAATCCCCAGTGAACGGTAGAAGCGCGCCAGTTCATACATGAAGATGCGTTGGTGCACCGCAGGGAGTTTTTCGATCAGGCGGTCCAGCCCCCGACGAAAGGCCGGCTGGCGCTGGAGCAGGGTGAGGGCGACGATGATGGCCAGCAATCCCCCGAAGAATTCGCCCTGGTGGGTGTGCAGGAACATGCCGCTGCTCATCAGGATCTGCGACATCCAGGGCAGGTTCGACCCCAGTCCTTCAAACACCAGGCTGAAGCGCGGCACGACATACCCCATCAAAAACAAAACCACACCACCGCCCACCACCAGCAACAGCAAGGGGTAGATCGACGCGCTGATGATCTTTTGGCGAACCTCGTCCATGCGTTGGCGATAGCTGACATAACGGCCCAGGGCATCACCCACGGCGCCGGTCTTTTCACTGGACTGCACCAGCGCCACGTACAACGGGGGGAAAACCGCCGACAGCTGGCTCAAGGCCTGGGAAAACGATTTGCCCTCGTAAAGCAGGCGGACCAACTCGTTCAAGGTCTTGCGGGCCTGTGGCGCGTTTTCCTTTTCCGCCAGGCTTTCCAGGGCATCGATCAACGGCAGACCGGCGTTGAGCAGGGTGGTCAGTTCCTGGCTGAACAACACCAGGTTGAACGTCTCGCGCTTGTGCAGGCGCAATGCGCGCCAATGGCGCTCGGCGTGCAGGCTGACCACTCGCAGGCCCTGGTCTTCGGCGATGCGCCTGGCTTCGCTGTGCCCCGGTGCCTCGACGGTCATCGAGACCACACCGGCCTTGCCGACGGCCTTGAGATGAAAGCGCATGGTCGCCATTCCCGTCAGTTCCAGTTGGTGACTTCGGCGTTCTCGCCTTCGCCACCGGGCTGCCCGTCCTTGCCCATGGACAACAGGTCGTACTCGCTGTTCTCACCGGGATAGCGATAGGCGTAGTTGCGGCCCCAGGGGTCTTGCGGGAGTTTTTTCTGCAGGTACGGGCCGGTCCAGCGCGGTTCGTCGGCGGGGGCGGTGACCAGCGCCTGCAAACCCTGTTCGGTGGACGGGTAATGGCCAACTTCCAGACGGTAAAGGTCCAGTGCCTTGCTCAAGCCTTCTATCTGCGCCTTGGCCACTTTCACTTCGGAGCGACCCAGTTGGGCGAAATACTTCGGCGCCACGATGCCGGCCAACAGCCCCAGTACCACCAGCACCACCAACAGTTCGAGCAAGGTGAACCCGCTTTGGGTTCGCCGGGCATAACACAGTCGCTGATTCATGATGACCTCATAACAGTCGGCAGCAGAGTTGCCATGTAGTTGCATGCAATTGCCATGCTCACGATTGCCGACCCTTGCGCGCCCCCCTTGCTACGGGCCTTCTCGCTTACGGCACAGTGCTTGCGTATGGCTGGTGCACGACTGGCCATTGGGGCAATACCCCCAATTTTCGGGGCCGGAAAGGGGAGGTATAACAATGAAGACACTCACCGCCGGATTGCTGGGTTTCCTTGTGTTGGCCAGCGCCGCACAGGCCGATGTGTTTGTTTCCGTGGACGCCAATGGCGGCTACGTCCTGTCCAATGTCCACCGCCCCGGACGCCACTATGAACGGGTGATTCGTGAGCCCGATGCGCCGGTGGTCAGCCTCGATCAGCAACCGCAGATGATCGCCGCGCAACCCTATGCCGAGCTGGTGGCGGCGGCGGCCACGGCCAACGAACTGCCGGCGGCGCTGCTGCACGCAGTGATCAAGACCGAATCGAGCTACAACGCCCGCGCCACCTCACCCAAGGGCGCTCGCGGGCTGATGCAATTGATGCCCGCCACCGCCCGCGAAATGGGGGTGACCAATGTCTACGACCCCAAGGCCAACATCCAGGGTGGCGCCCGCTATCTCAAGCGCCTGATGACGATGTTCGACAACGATATCCGGCTCGCCGTGGCGGCCTATAACGCCGGCCCGCAAGCGGTGCTCAGCCGGGGCAACGTGGTCCCGCCGTTCGCCGAAACCCAGCGTTATGTGCCCAGTGTGCTGAAGCAGTATCGGCGTTTGCAGGGGTTGCCCGCGGATGCGCCGCTGTGATCGAACACCCGGGGAAATTTCCCCAATAGTGGGGAATAGTGGCCCCGGCGAAAAAGTGGGGGGATTGGGTGGGGAATATCCCCCGGCCTATCAAGTCGTGATCATAACAAGCTGATTAATAACGTATTTTTTTGTGGCATGCGGATTGCTCCGGTCGATTTGTCGAGAAGTGTTCCCCCGATAACCCGCAGCGAGGCCCGAGTCCATGATCGGCATATCCCACGCTTGGTCCTTGATTGATTTGCTTACCCCCCCTGTGGGAGCGAGCTTGCTCGCGATGACTGCTTTCCACTCGCCAACGATGTCGACTGTCAGTCCGCTATCGCGAGCAAGCTCGCTCCCACAACGGGGCGGGTAAGACAGGTACAGATCGGTAAAGAGGAATGTTGCTGAAAACAGGACCAACCCTTGTCCGGCGTCGTGCCGGGATTTCGGGTCAGTCCCGGTGATACCCACTAACGAGGAAACCGACATGGACCGATTCGCGCATTGCGGCCTGCTGACGTTTTGCCTGTTGGCCTTCGGTATCGACCAGGCGCTGGCTCACTCGGCGGACGAGCACACCGGGCACGACACGGCGGCCAGCACCGCCAGCCCGGAGAACGCTCGGATCAGATTTGCCGACGTGGCCTTGCTGGACCAGAACGGCAAGGTCGTCAACCTGGAAAAAGACCTGGTAAGCAACAAAATCGTGGTCATGGGTTTCATTTACACCCGTTGCACCACGGTCTGCCCGGTGATGTCCTCGATCATGGGCAGGGTACAGAAACATTTGGGCGCGCGGGTCGGCACCGAGGTGCAATTGGTGTCCATCAGCATCGACCCGCAGCGTGATGATCCCCAACGCCTGAACGACTACGCCCGCACCTTCCAGAAAGGGCCGGGCTGGAGCTGGCTGACCGGTTCGCCGCAGGCGGTCGATGCCACCCTCAAGGGCCTGGGTGTCTACCGCGGCGATTTCGAGAACCACTCGCCACTGATTCTGGTGGGGGACGGCAACAACCGCTACTGGACCCGCTACTACGGTCTCACCGAACCGACAGAGCTGGCCCGGGCCGTCGAGAGGCTCAGAGGCGAACGCAACGCCCACGCCAAGCACACCGCCATCGCCATGGAGCACCAGCCATGAGCGCCATCGACAGGAAAACCTGCTTCCCCGACACACCCTTGCAGGACCAGAACGGCAGCACCTTTATCTCCCTTACCAGTGATCCGCTGCGCAACACGCCAGCGGTACTCAAGGCTTGCACCTTGAAACAGGGCATCGATGGGCCCCACTGGTTTTTTCTTACCGAAGACAAGGTGCAAATGGACCTTGTATGGGGTCGCATCGACCAGATCGTGCCGACCCCCTTGCAGCACTCCACACGGTTGATCGTCGGTGACGCGGCGAACAGACGCTGGAGCAAAATCCGTCCCGCCGCCCCGACCGCCGCCATTGCCCAGCGCTTGCAGTTGCTGACAATGCCCGTGGCCCGTCGCTGAGCCACGGCCATGAATACTGCCCTCGTCCTTGGCCTGCTGCTCTTCGGCAGCATCGCGCTCACCGCCCAGGCGCTGCCGCTGAGTCTCAGCGAAAGTGCCGGTAAACGGTTGTACCACGAAGGCGTGTCGGCCAGCGGCGAACCGATCATGGTCCGGGTCGGCGCAGCGGGCGTGCTGCTGCCGGCCACCCGCCTGCCGTGCGCCAATTGTCATGGCGAGGATGGCCTCGGGCGCCTGGAAGGCGAGGTGCGACCGCCGGACCTGCGCTGGTCTCGACTGGCCAGCAGTCAAGGCCAGCAGCACATCAACGGCCGCAGTTATCCGGCCTACAGCGAAATCACCCTGGCGCGGGCGGTGCAGGAGGGGCGCGACCCGGGCAACAATCGGCTCGATCCGACGATGCCACGGTTCGTGTTGTCGATGATCGATCAACGCAACCTCACCGCGTACCTCAAGCACCTGGCCGAAGACCGCGTTCCGGGACTGGCCCCCGACAGTCTGCACCTGGGTACGTTGTTGCCGGGTTCCGGCCCCTTGGGCGAGGAGGGCATCACGGTGGCAGCGGTGCTCAATGGCTGCGTGGCGCGCATCAACGAGGCGGGCGGAATTCATGGCCGGCAGTTGCGCCTGACCATCCTCGACCCCGGCGCCGACCGCGCCAGTGCCGAAAAGGCGCTGGACCGGTTGATCAATGAAGAGCAGGTGTTTGCCCTGATCGCACCGATGGCGCCGGCATTGGACCTGAACTTCGCCATGCGTCTGGAACAGGCCGGCATTCCCCTGATCGGGCCACTGTCCTTGCAGGGCACGCTCCACACCAGCCCGCAGATATTCGAGCCACTGCCGGGCCTTCGCGACCAATTGATCGCCCTGGCCAACTACGCCAGTGCGAGCCTGCGGGTGCTTCAGGGGCCGACGCTGATCGCCTACCCGGACGAACCCGGCCAACGCCTGGCGGCGCAGGAACTCAGCAAGTACTTGCAGGGGCACGCCTGGCAAAAGGTGCGCCTGCAAGCCTATGACCCGGCCGGGGATGATTTTCCCTTGGGGTCGCGCTCGGTGTTTTACCTGGGCAGCAGCAGCGGCTTCAGTCGTCTGGCCGAGCGCTTGCAAACGGCGGGGCAGGTGCCTTACCTGTTCGCCGCCTCGAACCAGGTGGCGGGCAATCTGATGCAGGTGCCCAGCGGATTTTCCCGACGGGTGTTCCTGGCCTATCCGTTCGTGCCCAGCGACTGGACTCAGGCTGGGCGCCTGGCCTTGACCCAGTTGCGCGAACACCAGGGCCTCGGTGGCCAGCATGCGGTGCTGCAAGTGGGCGCGTTCAGTTCGATGATGCTGCTCAGCGAAGGCATGAAGCAGGCCGGGCGCAATGCCAGTCGCGAGAAGCTGGTCAGGGCCCTGGAAGGCTTGCGTGACTTCGATACCGGGCTGACACCGCTGATCAGCTTTGGTCCGGGCCGGCGCCTGGGCTTGAGCGGTGCCCATATCGTCACGGTGGATCTGCCGGACCAGCGTTTCTATTTGGTCGCACCCTATAAACCCATTGCTGCCACGCCCTGACCGGAGGCCGATCATGAAACTCGATACCGCCCGGTGCAGACGCTTCCACTGGCGAAACCGCAGGGCTACGCTTAACCGGGATAAGGGCGTCGGCGCCATTGCGCTCGCGCAATCGAATCGAACGGATTGCCGATCAATAGGGGGTTTCCCCAACAGTGGGGGGAAAAGTCCAGTGCCAATCACGTCGCTTTCCCCGTTTTTGGGGGATGGAACTGCGCTACGAAAAGGCATTGTTTTTTAAATTCAAGGACATGAAGTCCTCAAATTACCGGTGTCCAGCCTGGCATGAAGTGTGCGTTAGTCCTGTCAGGACGCGCACTCCGTCAGGTTCAAAATCCGGACCTGCGGTTTCAAGGAGTCCACCTTGTTGAATAAAGTACTGGTTGTTGATGACGAACAGTTGCTGGCGGAGAACCTCCAGGGTTACCTGCAGGCGCAAGCACTGGAAGTCCGGATTGCCCACGACGGTGCGAAAGGAATCGCTGAAGCCGATGATTTCGCGCCCGATGTGATGGTGTTCGATTACCGCTTGCCCGATATGGAAGGCTTTCAGGTGCTCGATGCCGTCCGCCAGAACAGGAAGTGTCATTTCGTGCTGATCACAGGGCATCCAACCGCAGAGGTTTGCGAGCGGGCCCGGCAACTGGGCGTCAGCCATATCCTGTTCAAACCGTTTCCATTGGCGGAATTGGCCCGTGCCGTGCTTGATCTTCTGGGCAGGCAACGCGAACCCAAAGTGGGGGTGAGCACTTCCGAAGGCTTTGTCGAACGACGCCAGAGCAGGACCGAGAGTTTCCCGCTGCAGTTGTACGACGGTAGCTGGGTGCTGGCAGATCGCCGAAAAAATACATCGGCCTCCAAGGCGCCAGACGACGAACAGTTGCTCACCGGGGAGTAGTGGCGCGACAAGACGTTCCGGCCTCCGCCGAATGGCTCGCCGCGCCGACAGGGCCCAAAGCCCCGGGCGTAGGAGAGCAAGCCATGGACCGTCTATCCTTTGCCGTAGAACCGGCGCAACCGGAATGTTCACCGACTCGTTTTACCAGTGAGCAACTGGCCCAGGCCCGAGCCCTGGCCACCAGTTCCGGCGAGCGGATGCTGGACGCCCTGGGGCGGCTGTGCGCACTGGCTCCCATGCCTTTCATTCAATGCCTCGGCGTAACCCTGCACTACCCGGTGCTCGACACCGACAGCCTGTTCAATTCCACGCCGGTGTTCGACCGGGTGACCCTGGCCCAATGCCTCAAGCGCGAATTCACCCTGTTGCGTCACAACGATGCGGTCATCGGTGTGTTCGCCGACCCCTTCGACAGTGCGCGCCTGGCCTGGATCGATGAGTGCCTGCAAGGCGCGCCGCTGTACCTGGTGCATGCCGATGACCTGAAGGCCTATCTGGCGCGTCACGAAGAAAGCTTCCATGCGGTGGAGTCGCTCAACGCCCAGAGCGACGCCGGCGCCGAAACCGATAACCTGCAAAGCCTGTCCCTGACCAGCATCAGCGAAGATTCCAGCGTCGTGGTCAAACTGGTCAACTCGACCCTGTACGACGCGCTGAAAATGCACGCCAGCGACATCCACCTCGGCACCACCGGCAGCGGCCTGGTGATCAAGTACCGGATCGACGGCGTGCTCAACAACATCAGCAAAATCCAGGGCAGCGAGTTCGCCGAGCAAGTGATTTCCCGGGTCAAGGTCATGGCCGAACTGGACATTGGCGAAAAACGCGTGCCCCAGGATGGTCGCTTCAAGATCGGCATCAGCGGCCGACAGATCGACTTCCGGGTGTCGATCATGCCGAGCATTTTCGGCGAAGACGCGGTGCTGCGGGTACTCGACAAACAGGACCTGGCGGACAAGGTCTGTGGCGTGCAGTTGCAGGCCCTGGGCTTTGAAGAAGAAACCTTGCGCCAGCTGCGCCGGCTGGCCGCCGAACCCTACGGCATGGTGCTGGTGACCGGGCCGACCGGTAGCGGCAAGACCACTACCCTGTACGCGATGATCACCGAGATCAACCACGGCGTGGACAAGATCATCACCATTGAAGACCCGGTGGAATATCAACTGCCGGGCGTGCTGCAAATCCCCGTCAACGAGAAGAAAGGCCTGACCTTCGCCCGGGGCCTGCGCTCGATCCTGCGCCATGACCCGGACAAGATCATGGTCGGTGAAATCCGCGACCCGGACACCGCACAGATCGCCGTGCAATCGGCGCTCACCGGTCACCTTGTGTTCACCACCATTCACGCCAACAACGTGTTCGACGTCATCGGCCGTTTCACCCAGATGGAAATCGATCCCTACAGCCTGGTCTCGGCACTCAATGCCGTACTGGCCCAGCGTTTGATCCGCCTGGTCTGCACCAGTTGCAGCAGCCCCTACAGCCCGACGCAAGAAGAGCTGGAGGTCTCGGGGCTTGATCCGCAAAAGGTCTCTCACTACCGGTTCGTCCACGGCAAGGGCTGCGGGCATTGTCGGGGCACCGGTTATCGCGGGCGTAGCGCAATTGCCGAGTTGCTGCACCTGGACGACGAATTGCGGCAAATGATCGTCGAGCGCCAACCCATTTCGAAAATCAAGGCGCACGCCTGCAAACGTGGCTTGCGCCTGTTGCGCGAGTCGGCGCTGGAGATGGTGGAACAAGGCCGGACGACTCTCGAGGAGATCAATCGTGTCACTTTTATCTCGTGAGCAATTTGTCGCCGTGCTCGGCGCAAGCGGTGTTGGCCTGGGGCAGCGGCAAGGCGCTGCAACCCACTGGCTGGGCAGCGTCGGCTACATTGACGAAGGCTTCCAGGCCTGGACGGTGGCCCTCGATACCCTCGACCGTTTGTTGGCCGAACACACCGTTGCCAGGGCGGAACTGACGGTGGTGATCTCCGGGCACTTCAGTCGCTATTGCTTGGTGCCCTGGAGTGAGCAGATCAGTAGCCCGGCCGAATTGCTCGGCTTCGCCCAACTGTGTTTCGAAGACCTCTACGGTGCCCCGACACAACCCTGGAGCCTGGTACTCTCGGCCGAACCCGCCGGTTACGACCGCATCGCCACCGCGCTGCCACAGGACCTGCTCGAACGCCTGCGCGCCCTGGTCAGGGCTCGCGGTTTGCGCTTGCGTTCGGTGCAGCCGTACCTGATGACGGCGTTCAACCATTTCGATAAAAGCTTTGAGGCCGGGGATTTCCTGTTCGTGGTCGCCGAACCGGTGCGCAGCGTGTTGCTGCTGGCCAGGGAAGGGCGCTGGACCTCGGTGCGATCGGTGGGCAGCAGCGACAGCGATGCGGCGCTGACCGCGTTGATCGGTCGTGAACACCAGTTGCAGGCTTCCAGCAGCGAACGGCCGTTGAATGTCTACCTGCATGCACCGGCGCGCATCGATTCGCCTCCTGACGTGCCTGGTGTGCATCTGCGCACCCTCGAAGAAGACCGGACAGCCGTACGCGATTGCCTGTACCTCATGTCTCGGGCGGTGGCCTGACATGCGCCCCCTGATGCTCGACTTTCAGCCGCGCCGCCGTGCAGGCCCCTTGGGCTGGAGCCTGCTGGCCGGTGGCGTGGTGCTGACACTGACCTGCCTGCTGGTGCAACAACACCTGAGCCACGAGGCCGAACAACAGCAAGGTCATCTGCAAATCACACAGCGAGTGCTCACCGGCGATACCGGCAGCAAGCTCAGCCTGACCCCGGCGCAAATTCGCGAGCAGGCGCATAACCTGGCGGAAATGCGCAAGGTCTCCCAGCAGTTGCGCCGCCCTTGGGAACGCCTGTTCGCCACCCTCGAAGCCATGCCGCGGGACAACATTGCCCTGCTGACCCTGACCCCGGACGCCCGCAAGGGCCAGGTGCGGATCAGCGCCGAGGCGCTGGACCTGGACGCCATGCTCGATTTCCACCGCCGTCTCGAAGCCAGCGACGAGCTGTCCGACGTATCGCTGCTGAGCCACGAAATTGTCGCCAACGTGCCGGAACACCCGGTGCAGTTCAACCTGTCGGCTACCTGGGAGATCGGCGATGCAAATCCATAAATTGATCGTCCACGAATACCTGCAAGGCCTGGGCGTTCCGGGGCTGGCAGGGATGGTCATGCTGGTGCTGGCGCTGAGCTATGGCCTGGTGGGGTTGCTGCCGAACTGGGAGTCGCTGCAAAGCCTCAGCCAGCAAACTCGCGAAGCCACCGAGTACCTGGCCAAGGTCGAAGACGGCAGCGTGGCCGCGCCGGTGGTGCCGCAGCGCCAGCTCGACGATTTTCGCAGCAAGTTGCCGTCCCAGCCCCAGGCCACCGTGGCCATCGACAAGATCTACGCCCTGGCCGCCCAGGAACGCATCACCTTGTCCCGGGGTGAATACTCCCTGGGCGTGGACCCCAAGACCCAGCTGGCCCGTTATCAGATTCTGCTGCCGGTACGTGGCAGCTACCCGCAACTGCGGCGTTTCCTGCACGCCTTGCTCGGCCAGTTGCCGGCGGTGGTGCTCGAGGATGTGGAGCTACAGCGCAAGAATATCGCCGATACCGACCTGACCGGGCGGATCCGCATGACCCTTTACCTGTCGAGGTCATGATGAATACCAAACGAGTGTCGGGTTGGGTGGCGTTCTTCGGTGTAGCGGCAGCGCTCGCCTGGCTCCCCGAATACTTCAATCAGGCCGGCGACAGCGACCTTGCGGTGGCCACCGTGGCTACGCCAGCCAAGGGCAAGACCCCTGGCGCATCGACGGCTGCATCGAGCGCCGCTGCGCTGGCGCCGATCAAGGACCTGAGCCCGGCAGGCGACCTGTTCGCCGCCCGCAGCTGGATAGCGGCGCCGGCCCTTGGCACCGTCACTGAACAACCGGTAGTCGTTACTCCTGTGGTGCAAGTCCCCACTGCACCACCGTTGCCCTTCCAGTTTGTCGGCAGGCTGGATGACCGTTCCGATCTGCAGGTGTTTTTGCAGAGCGGCGAAAAAATATACGTCGTGCGCAAAGGGGATGTCATCGACGAAACCTGGCGGATCGAGCGGATTTCCGATAAGGAACTGAGCCTGGTCTACCTGCCTCTGCATTTGGCGCAGACCTTGTCTGTGGGGAGTACGGAATGAACAAATCCCGTTTGCTGATGAGCCTTTGTCTCTGCGCGGGGCTGGCCGCATGCAGTTCGGCGCAGGTTGCCAGGGATGAAGCTTCGGCCCTGATCGAATCGGGCCAATATGAAGCCGGTCTGGCGCGCATCGAAGAAGGATTGCGGGAAAACCCTCGCGATACCGAACTGCACATGGCTCTCAACAGCGGACGGGCCCGCGCCGTGACGGCGCTGCTGACCCAGGCCGACATGGACCGCACCCAGCGTAATTTCGCCGGGGCCCGCATGACTTATAGCCGGGTCTTGAACATCGAACCGAACAACCGTCGTGCCCAGGATTCCCTGCGCCAGCTCGACTACCTGCGCAGCATGGATGAGAAACTCGAACTGGCCCGTGGCGACCTGCGTCGCGGTGACATCTACGGTGCCGACCGCCAGGTCAGACAGATTCTCGAACTGGACCCGAAGAACGAAGGCGCGCTGGAACTGCAAGGCAGCATCCGCCTGGTGCAGAGCCGCAACGTGGTGCAGTACCCACAACTGCGCACGCGCCTTGACCGACCGGTGACCCTGGAATTTCGCGATGCCAACCTCAAGACCATTTTTGAAGTGCTGTCCCAGGTCGCCGGCCTGAACTTCATCTTCGACAAGGACCTGCGCCCGGACATGAAAGCCACGATCTTCGTACGTGACGTGCGTATCGAAGATGCCGTGGATCTGCTGCTGCAACAGAACCAGCTGCATCAGAAAGTGGTCAATGAAAACACCGTGCTGATCTACCCGGACTCGCCGCAGAAACTCAAGGATTACCAGGAGCTGGTGATGCGCACCTTCTACCTGACCAGCATCGATGCCAACACGGCGTTGAACATGATCAAGACCATGCTCAAGACCCGCGACGTGTTCGTCGATGAGCGCCTCAACACCCTGACCATGCGCGATACCGGTGACGCGGTGCGCATGGCGGAAAAACTCCTGCAATCGCAGGACCAGTCCAACCCGGAAGTGGTGCTGGAAGTGGAAGTGATGGAAGTCGCCCGCCAGCGCATTCTCGACCTTGGCTTGCAATGGCCCAACACCTTCGGCGTGGTCAACAGCGATGGGTCGGCGGTGACCCTTCTCGATCAGCTCAAGGGCATCAACTCCGGCCGCATCACGATTTCGCCATCGCCCCAGGCCAAGATCAATGCCCAGGACAAGGACATCAATACCCTGGCCAGCCCCGTGATTCGGGTCAGCAACCGCGAACAGGCGCGCATCCACATCGGTCAGCGCGTGCCGATCATCAGCGCCACCTCGGTGCCTTCGACCCAGGGCCCTGTGATCACCGAAAGCGTGACCTACCTCGACGTCGGTCTGAAGCTCGAAGTGCAGCCCATCGTGCACCTGAACAACGAAGTGGCGATCAAGATCGCGCTGGAAGTCAGTAACGCCACGCCGCTGACACCGACCGCTCAGGGCACCATTCCGGTCCAGGTCGATACCCGCAACGCCCAGACCACCTTGCGTCTGCATGACGGCGAAACCCAGATCCTCGCCGGTCTGGTGCGCGACGACCACGGCGCCACCGGCAACAAGATTCCCGGCCTTGGCGACATTCCCGGCCTGGGTCGCCTGTTCGGCAGCAACAGGGACGACGTCATCAAATCCGAACTGGTGCTGTCGATCACCCCGCGGATCGTGCGCAATCTGCCGTACCAGAGTCCGTCGGACATGGAATTCCCGACCGGTACCGAAACCAGCATGCACATCCAGGCACCGGACCGTTCGATGAGCACCACGGTTCAGGCCAACCCCATGATCGCCCCGATCGCCACCACCGTTACCGTCGGGAAGCCTTGATCATGAACGCCTCGCAACGCGGTTTTACCCTGGTCGAAGTCGTGGTGACGCTCGCCCTGGTCGGCCTGCTGGCCGGCATGGCCGCACCGCTGACCGAGACCGTGGTGCGTCGGGGCAAAGAGCAGGACCTGCGAACCGCGCTGTACCAGATCCGCGATGCCATCGACGCTTACAAACAAGCCTTCGACGCGGGCTACATCGAGAAGTCGCTCGACAGCAGCGGCTACCCGCCGAACCTGCAAGTACTGGTCGAGGGTGTGCGTGACACGCGCAGCGCAAAGGGCGCCAAGTTCTACTTCCTGCGGCGCATCCCCCGTGACCCGCTGGCAGCCGTCAAGCGTGACGACGAGGGCGGCTGGGGCCTGCGTTCCTATAACAGTTCGGCTGAGAACCCGCGCGAGGGCCAGGACGTCTTTGACGTTTACTCCAAGGCCCGCGGCAAGGGCCTCAATGGCATCGCCTACCGAGAGTGGTGAGCATATGCGTCGGCAAAAGGGCTTTACCCTGATTGAACTGATGGTGGTCATGGCAATCATCGCGACCCTGATGACGATCGCCTTGCCACGCTACTTCAGCAGCCTGGAAGCTTCCAAAGAGACCACCTTGCATCAGAGCCTGTCGTCCATGCGCGAGGCGCTGGATCATTACTATGGAGACACCGGGCGTTATCCCGATTCCATCGAACAGCTGGTCGAACTGCGCTACCTGCGCAACCAGCCGCTGGACCCGATTGCCGAGCGCAAGGACACCTGGGTCATTGTCGCGCCACCGGATGGCGTGGCAGGCGGGGTGGCCGATATCAAGAGTGGGGCCAGCGGGAGGGCGCGTGATGGCAGCCTGTATTCCGAGTGGTAAACCTTCGAACCAGGACGGCTTCACCTACCTGGGTGTGCTGTTTCTGGTCGTCGTGCTGGGCATGGGCCTGGCCAGTGCCGGCGAGTTGTGGGCCACCGCTGCGCGCCGCGATCGCGAAAACCAGTTGCTCTGGGTCGGTACGCAATATGCCCAGGCGCTGCGCAGCTATTACCGCAGTTCGCCCGGTATGGCCCAGTATCCGAAAGAACTCAAGGACCTGTTGCAGGACGAGCGTTTTCCGTCGGCCAGGCATCATCTGCGGCAGTTGTACCCGGAGCCGATGACAGGGGGCGAATGGGAGCTGATGCGTGATTTTGACGGGCGGATCAGCGGCGTGTACTGCCCGTCCGAGCAGAAGCCGCTCAAGCAAGAGAATTTTCCCAGCCAGTGGTCGGACTTCAAAGGCATGGCCAGCTACAAGGATTGGCAGTTTGTGGCCGAGAAAGTCTCCTTCGAAGGTACCGACGGGCCGCCGAAAGAACAGTCCACCGGGCCCCAGGCATTGCAGCCTTGAATCGCAGGAGCGGGATTGCTTGCGAAGGCGGCCTGACAGCCGACCTGTCTTTTGTTGACCGTGTACATATCCATTGCTGCGGTAACGGCGGCTGGCGGTTTCGCCCTTACGGCGAGTCCCTTTTGTCAAACGACACAAAAGGAACCAAAAAGTCTCGCCCCGAACGTACGGCCCCTCGCCAAGGCTCGGGGTTCCTTCGCTCCGGCATTCATCCGGGGGCATCGCCCTCCGGTTGGCTTCGCTGGCACCTACATGCGATGTGTTCGACTGCGTCGAACGGCGCTGCGCGCCAATCCCCGGATGAACACCTCCACTCAGCCTGCCGAGGGGGCGGGTGGATCAAGATCAAGAGCTGCAGGCGAGCTAACGCTCGGCCTGATGTTTGGTGAGAAGCAGCGGGTGTACGCTGCTCTGCCTTTGCTCTTCTGTGGGAGCGAGCTTGCTCGCGATGGCGGTCTTACAACCAACGATAATCCTTTGGCTCACACCACAGGAATTTGTGGATGTCAGAGGCGGCTGTAGGACCAGGAGTGAGGCTACACCGCCTTGCGTCGTTGCCTACATCTACGCCAGAATCCGCCGGCTTGTGGGCCTTGGACCCTGATTCTATCGTTGCCGGGTCGCTGCAAATTCAGCGATCGGGTTTCGCAGCCCAGGTTAATCAAGGCGCTCAGCGCCACCGTTTCCTTGCAGTTGGCGCTTTTGTTCGCCCACTGTTTTGCGTTATGGCGACTGTGCGCGGGAGACTTTCGGGTCTGCCGGGTTCCTTGATTCCCGGTCTGCGAACCCGCGTATGGCCGCCACCTTCTTCGTTTCGCAGCGAATTGTGGCGGCTCCATCAATCAAGGAGCTTCGTCATGGTCAAACCCACGCCAAATCCCCCCGAATCAAAAGCCGATACCAGTCAGCGTGCATCAACTCTCCACCTGAAACCTGCCATCCTCAAAAGCATCGCCCCCCACAATCCCAGCACGATGTTCGTCATCGCCCCGAACATCGACACCGAAACCCTGTTGGCCCACGCCTGTGAATCGCTGGCTTCAGCAAGCGTGATGGCGACTGATTTCGCCACGTTTCTGGACGGCCCCCAGCGCAGCATGCTGCTGGGTATCCAGCAGGTAATCATGCTGGCCGACCTGGCAGTCAACCGCGCTCTGGATAACGTTGCCCCATTGGACTAACCACAGAACCTTTGTGGCGAGGGGGCTTGCCCCCGTTGGGCTGCGTAGCGGCCCCAAAATCAGGCAATGCGGTTTTTCAGGCTGACCGCGCTGAATGGATTTGCGACTGCTGCGCAGCCGAACGGGGGCAAGCCCCCTCGCCACAGGGGTTGTGTTCGCTTGCACGCTTCAGGCGTTTTCCAGCATCGTGATCAACTGCTCCGGCCACACCGTTTCTCGGGTCTCTTGCAGCTCTGCCACCGACCACCATTTATGGTCAGCCATTACCCGGACTTCGTTAGCCGTCCATCCCTCCCGGGACAGGTGTTCACTGTCGGTATGAACCACGAAATAGCGCTCAACGGACAACACCGTTTCGCCGCTTGGCAGCATCATCGGAAAACTGCGTTCTGCAACGCTCGCCCCCACCGTGTCGATGCGTAAACCCGTCTCTTCAAACAGTTCACGAACCGCCGCAACCTCAAAGGATTCACCCTGCTCAAGCCCCCCACCGGGTGTCGCCCAGTGGCTTTGGCCAGCGAGGGCATCGTTTTTGTGTTGGAAGTGAAACAGCAGAACCTGTTGCGAGGGATTGATCACCAGCAGTCTGGCGGAATTACGTTGGCGCATTTTTTTCTTTCCATAGAGTGCCGCGAACCGCAGCTTTCACTGCGGCTCGCGACGGTAAAGCTCATGTCGGCGTTATTACACCGAAAGGGTTATGCCACCACCCGATAACACGGCACATACGCCGCGCCGCCCGGCAGTTTCATCCGGTGTTGGGCGACGAAGGCTTTGAGCAGCAGGTCCAGCGGTTGCATGATCGCCGCGTCGCCACGGATCTGGTACGGCCCGTGTTCTTCGATCAGGCGGATGCCCTTGTCCTTGACGTTGCCGGCGACGATGCCGGAGAACGCGCGTCGCAGGTTCGCTGCCAGTTCGTGGGACGGCAGGTCGAGGCTCAGTTTCAGGTTGGCCATGTTTTCGTGGGTCGGGTCGAACGGGCGCTGGAAGCCTTCGTCGATTTTCAGCAGCCAGTTGAAGTGGAACGCGTCGTTGCGCTCGCGGCGGAACTGCTTGACCGCCTTGAGGCCCTGGGTCATCTGCCGCGCCACTTCGGCCGGGTCATCGATGATGATCTGGTAGTGCTGCTTGGCGGTTTCGCCCAGGGTCGCACCGACGAATGCGTCCAGTTGTTCCAGGTACGGCGCGGCGTGTTTCGGCCCGGTGAGGATGACCGGGAAGGGCAGGCCTTCATTGCCCGGGTGCATCAGGATGCCCAGCAGGTACAGGAACTCTTCGGCCGTACCGGCGCCGCCCGGGAAGATGATGATGCCGTGGCCTACGCGGACGAAGGCTTCCAGGCGTTTTTCGATGTCCGGCAGGATCACCAGTTCGTTGACGATCGGGTTCGGCGCCTCGGCGGCGATGATTCCGGGTTCGGTCAGGCCCAGGTAGCGGCCGCCGTGGATGCGTTGCTTGGCGTGGGCGATGGTGGCGCCTTTCATCGGGCCTTTCATCACGCCGGGGCCGCAACCGGTGCAGATGTCCAGGCTGCGCAGGCCCAGTTCGTGGCCGACTTTCTTGGTGTATTTGTATTCTTCGGTGTTGATCGAGTGCCCGCCCCAGCACACCACGATCTTCGGCTCGACGCCAGGGCGCAGGGTGCGGGCGTTGCGCAGCAGGTGGAAGACGTAATCGCTGATGCCTTGGGAGCTGCTCAGGTCGATGCGTTGGCTGTCGAGTTCGTTTTCGGTGTAGACGATGTCACGCAGGGCGCTGAACAGCATTTCCCGGGTGCTGGCGATCATTTCACCGTCGACGAAGGCGTCGGCCGGGGCGTTCAGCAGTTCCAGGCGCACGCCACGGTCCTGCTGGTGAATGCGGATCTCAAAATCCTTGTAGGCTTCAAGGATGGTCTTGGCGTTGTCGACATGGGCGCCGGTGTTGAGGATGGCCAGGGCGCACTGGCGGAAGAGGGTGTAGGTGCTGCCGGAACCGGCTTCGCTCAATTGCTGGACTTCCCGTTGCGAGAGTGTTTCCAGGCTGCCTTTGGGACTGACGGAGGCGTTGATAACTTGGCGTTGGGTCATTCAATGATCCTTAAAACGATGTCATTCACACAACAACAACGAATGGCATCCGAATAATGTGTATTCATGAAAGAAGATGGCACGAACTGCGCAGTCTCGCCATGTCCCCGCTTGACGATGAAAAGATGAAAAGGAGCCCCAGCATAGCTAAATCCCGCGCAGAGGCGATAATGGCCCGCAGTCTTTTTGCCTCAGACCCCTTTTTACCATTGAAGCTCAGGAAACCCGACGCAATGTTCGAAATCCAGCCGATGAACGCCCAGACCTACCGGCAACAGACACGGCGCAGCACGGTCATCATTGCCCTGATCTTTCTGGCGCTGGCGATGGTGCTGTCCACGGCGGCGGTGGCTCTGTTCGGCACGCCGGGAGGCGACAATCTGCGCTTCAATGCCGGTGGCGTATTCGTTGCGGTGCTGGCGATGACAGCGTTGATGCGCAAGGTGTTCTGGCGCCAGGAATGGATGGCGCCGGCGGTCTACAGTTGGCAACTCAAGCGCAGCCTGATGAGCGTTACCAATGTCATGCATCATGTAACGGCGGCCGTGGAAAAGGGCGATCCGGTTGCGATGAAGCTGTTGCGTTTCTACCATTTGGGGTTGAACCAGATGCATCAACTCGATGGCAACTCCAGCGACCACGGCCAGTTGCTCCGCGAAATGGATCAGCACAAGGAACGAATGCAAGCGCTGGGCATCGACACCGAACAGACGCGGCTGGATCCGGCGTGGCTGGAGGCGGTAAAGCAGGCGTCGCGCTAACATCATTGCGAGCCTGTATCAGGCATAGTCAGCAAAAGAGGCGATCAGGAAGAGTCGCCCTGTCACAGACAATCAGGGAGCAGCATGGTACATCCATCGATCAACGATCATATTGAAATGCTCCGGCCAGCGGTGCCCCGGCTCAAGGTTCGCTCGGCGGTGATCCTGCTGCTCGCAGTGTGCCTGTCGATGGTGGCTATCGTGATCTGGGAAGCCTGGAGCTCGCGCCAGTACTACCTGCATGACAAGGAAGTGACGATGTCCAACCTTGCGCAGACCCTGGCATCGCAAGCGCAGGCAACGATCAAGCAGGCCGACACACTGTTGTTCACCCTGGTCGATCGGCTGGAGCACGAGGGTGTGGATCAATCCCGGCTGCCGGCATTGCTCAATGCCCAGCGCAGTGAGTTGAGTCAGCTCCATGGCGTGTTCGTTTTCGACGAAAAAGGGCAATGGATCGCCAACTCCAACGGCGCCGGCCAAACCGGCGTCAACAATTCCGACCGCGAATACTTCACCTTCCATCGCGATAACCCCAGTCGTGGGCCGCACATCGGGCCGTCGATCAAGAGCCGTTCGAGCGGTGAATGGATCATGACGGTTTCGCGCCGGTTCAATCATCCCGACGGCAGCTTTGCCGGGGTGGCGGTGGCGACGATTTACCTCAGCCATTTCCTGCAGCTCTACGACAGCATCGACATGGGCAGTAACGGCGTGATCAACCTGATCGGCGACAATGCCCGCATTGTCATTCGCAGGCCCTTCAAGGAAGCGGAGATCGGTTCCAGCCTCGCCAAGAGCCCGTTGTTCAACGAGTTGTTGCCCAAGGGCGACGCAGGTACGGCCACGCTCAGGTCGATCGTTGACGGTGTCGAGCGGGTGACGGGCTATCGCCGGGTTGAGGGTTATCCGCTGATCGTTTTTACCGCGGTGAACAAGAATGAAGTGCTCGGCAGCTGGCGCAAGGAGACGCTGCTCAGCGCCGGCATCGTCACACTGTTGCTGGGTTTTCTCGGGGTACTGGGGTTTCGGCTTATCAAGCTGATGAGGCAGCAGAACCTGGTGCAGGTCGAGTTGCTGGACACCCAGGACAAGCTCCTGGAGGTCAATCGCAACCTCGAAGGCCTGGCCCTCAAGGACGCACTGACGGGACTGGCCAACCGCCGTCAGCTCGACGCTTTCATCGATGCCGAAATGGGCCGTGCCCGACGCAGCCAGTCCGAATTGGCGCTGTTGATGATTGATGTCGACCATTTCAAACCGTTCAACGACTGCTACGGCCACCTGGCCGGTGACGAGTGTTTGCGCAAGGTCAGTGCGATCATCACGAACAGCATCAAGCGTCCCGGTGACCTGGCCGCCCGCTATGGTGGCGAAGAGTTTGCCGTGGTGCTGCCCGGCAGCGACTACGTGGGGGCATTTCTGGTGGCGGAGAAAATCCGCCGTGCGGTACTGCAGGCCGACATTGCCCACAGTGACAGCCCGGAAGGCATCGTGACCGTCAGTGTCGGCGTCTGTGCCAGCAATGCCGCGTCCCAGGTCCGCCCCGAAGACCTGATTGGTGCGGCAGACAAGGCGCTGTACGTGGCCAAGGCCAGTGGGCGGAACATGAGCGTGATTGCCAACTGAACGTCGGGCTGGTTGAAGATCAGGCAGCCCATCGCTTGATCAACCGAAGATAGATCAGCACGTTGATCAGCAACACCACGGCGCCCAATCCCAACTGAATGCCGGGCGTCAGCCCCGCCGGGTAAATCACCGGCCAAATGTAGTGCTCGATGAATCCTCCGCCATAGCCGGTTTGCCCGGCTTCATGGCGCATGCGGTTTTCCCAGTCGGTCAGCGGGCAGGGCAGGTGGAAGAACTCCACCGCTATACCCCACAGCGCGGCCGGCGGGTGCCACCAGATCAGGTGGCGCCATTTGAGCACCAGCAACCCGCCGAACAACACAAACACGATGAACAGCAAGTGAAACAGCATCAGCCCGTCGGCGGCGATTCGGTACAGCATGTCGGTGCCCCTGAAGGCTGAACGAATCGCTCCATGTTACTCGGGCCGCTGGCCGTTGCTCTATCGATTGTCGCGGCCCAATGCGCTGAGTACACCCTTCAAACGCTCGGTCATCGGTTCACTGCTGCGTTGCATGGGCGCGCGCAGTTCGTCACCGATCAAGCCTTGCAGGGCCAGCGCGGTTTTCACCGGGGCCGGGTTGGGCTCCAGGAACAGGCTGTTGATCAGTGGCAGCAAACGGAAAAACGTGGCGCGGCCTTCGGCCAATTGGTTGTCGCGGATTTGCCGGTGCAACTGCACGAACAGTTCGGGATGGACATGCGCCGACGCGGCAATCGCACCTTTGGCGCCCAGGCACAGGGCATTGAAGATCTGGTTGTCTTCGCCGCACAGCACGTCGACAAGGCCGCTGTTGAGCAAGGCGAGGGTGTTGGAAAAATTACCGCCGCAATCCTTGATGGCGACGATCCGCTCGTGGGCGACGATGTTGAGCAGGGTCGCCTGTTCGAAGGCCACGCCGGTACGGTATGGGATGTCGTAGAGAATCAGCGGTACGCTGGAGGCATCGGCGACCGTGCGGAAAAACGCTTCGAGGCCGGCCTGGGAAGGGCGGATGTAATACGGTGCCGGCACCAGCAGGCCAGCCACCGGGCGCTTGAGGATCTCGCTCTGGAACTGCAACAACTCGGTCAGGTTGTTACCGGCCAGGCCCATGACCACCTGTTGCGCCGGCACCCGTTCCAGCACCGCATCAAGCACCGCCAGTTGCTCATGCTTGCCCATCGCCGCCGGTTCGCCGGTGGTGCCGCAAACGATGAGACCGTCGACACCTTTTTCCAGCAGATGGCTGACCAGCCGGTGCAAGCCGACAAAATCGATGGCGCCGTTGTGGAATGGTGTGACCAGTGGAACCCAGATACCTTGAAACGCTGACATGCACTTTCTCCTGATGGTTGACCGAATTCGTCACCGTCAGGGGCATGGAAGGAGAGTAAGCAAGGGGAGGGTGGTCCGTCGCGCTCAATGTCCTGTCAGCTCATCTGACGGGACAGCGCGCCCCGGTCACATGAGCGACTGTTTCTTCGATTTGAGGGCGTGCGCAACGCAACCTTGCGCCTTGGCAATCAAGCCAATGACGGAAGAGTCGAGATTGAAGGTTGCGGACATACTTGCTTACACCCTGAGTGAGGCGCTCAGTTTTAAAAGCCGGCGCGCCGTTTGTCAATCACGAAAATCGGCGTACTCGGCGCGCATTCGGCCATTGTGCTTGGCCTTGTACAGCAGATGATCGACCTGTTCGACGAATTCCAGGGCCGTCGCGTGCATCGACGCCAGGGTGGTGCCGACGCCGAGGCTGATACTCAGCAGCTTCGACACGTTCGAGAATTCATGGGGAATCTGCTGCTGGCGAATCAGGTGCAGGCACTTGTGCGCCACCAGACGCGCTGACTCGGCATCGGTTTCCGGCAGCAGCCAGACAAACTCTTCACCGCCGATCCGCGCAATGAAATCCCGTGGCCGGTTCGCCGCCAGGGACAAGGTTTGCGCAACGCGGCGCAGGCATTCGTCGCCCTTGATGTGGCCGTAATGGTCGTTGTACTGCTTGAAGTAGTCGATATCCAGCACGATCACCGACAATGGCAAGCCGGTGCGCTGGGCATTGTTCCACTCGCGCTCCAGCACGGTGTCGAACATGCGCCGGTTGGCGATGCCGGTCAGGCCGTCCTGGAAGGAATACTCTTCAAGCTGCTTTTGCAGGCGGACCAGGTGCTCTTCGGTTTTCTTGCGCTCGCTGATATCGAACATGAAACCTACCAGCGCCTCGACTTCGCCGTCCTTGCGCACCACATGCACCACATCGCGGATCCAGACGTACTCGCCGCTTTCGGTGAGTGCGCGATAGTCGGCCTCGTGATCGATACCGGCGCGCGATTGCGAGACGCAGAAGTCCATCACGTAGTCGCGGTCATCCGGATGCATGCGCTCGACCCAGTCATTGACCGACGCCCAGCTGTGCTGTTTCCAGCCCAGCAGTTCTTCGATCTGTGGCCCGATGTAGCTGAACGTCATGGTTTTCCAGTCGATGCGCCAGGGAATCGCCCGGGTCGATTCAAGCAGGGTTTTATAAACGTCGCTGTCGGTTTCCACTGAACTCATGAAGGGCCTGCCTCGATGAAAATGCAGGGCCATCATGTTGCTAGCACTTTGGCGAATCAAGCGGGCAGCCGATGAATGGCACGCCACGTATCAGTGAGCAAGATTGTTCAAGCCTTCGGCCGCGACTGCTGGCACAGTCTGGGGTCTATCCCTGTCTGTAGAACGTTATGTCCAACTCAATCATGCCGCGCAGTGCCTTTTTGCGCGGCGCAGCGGCGATCATGCCGTTGTCCCTGGCCACCGCGCCCTGGGGCTTGCTGGCCGGTTCCATGGCCATCGAAGCCAACCTCACGCCCCTGCAAGGCCAGGGCCTGTCGAGCATTGTGTTTGCCGGTGCCGCGCAACTGGTGGCCATCGGCATGCTCAAGGGCGGTGCCGGGATTTTTTCGATCTTGCTGACCACACTGCTGCTGACCTCCCAGCATTTGCTCTACGGGATGAGCATGCGCTCGGTGATTTCGCCATTGCCGGGGCGCTGGCGCGCGGGCCTGGGGTTCTTGCTCACCGATGAGTTGTTCGCCCTGACCAGCCAGCACGACAAACAGCAGTTCAACCGCTGGTACGCCCTGGGCGTGGGCCTGACGTTCTACATCGCCTGGAACCTGTTCACCCTGGCGGGCATTGTGCTCGGCAGCAGCATTCCCGGTCTTGAACACCTGGGCCTGGATTTCTCCATCGCGGCGACCTTCATCGCCCTGATCACCCCGGTGGTGCGCAATGTGCCGACCGTGGTGTGCGTGGCGGTGTCGCTGTTCTGCTCGGTGCTGTTCAGCTACTGGCAATGGGGCTCGGCGCTGGTGCTGTCGGGGCTGGCGGGCATGACCGCCGGGTTTGTCTGCAATAAATTCTACGGTGGACGCACATGATGGTCTGGGCAGTGATTATCGGAATGGGCGTGTTGGTGTTCCTCAACCGCTATGTTTTTCTGGAACCGCGACTGCCGCTACGCTTGAGCAGCAATGCCCGGCAGTTCCTCGGGTTTGCCGTACCGGGCATGTTGACCGCCATCTGCGGGCCGATTGTGTTCATGCCGGAAAAACAGCTGAATCTGCACTGGGACAATCCCTATCTGATCAGCTCGCTGGTGGCGGTCGGGCTGGTGCTCTACACGCGCAATACGTTGCTCAGCATGCTGTTGAGCATGGGCTTCTTCTTTTTGCTGCGCTGGTGGCTCTGAGCGGGGCAGGGGAACTGATCTAAGCTTAAGTTGATGACCGATCCCTTCAGGAAGAGAGGTGAACATGGCCAATGAACCCAAGCAACCGGACCCGGAAGAAGATGAGGACGAACCCACGGAAGAAGAGATTGAGCAGCAGAAACGTTCGGTACCGGACTGGAAGCATCCTGACGACGGTAAGGAACTGTCAGAGCCTGACCGCAAGTTCTGAGCAGCACGGGAATACAACGAAGCCCCGCCCTTGAGCGTAATGCTGCTGTAGGAGCGAGCTTGCTCGCGATGGTCGTTAACGATTACGCGTGTTTACTGGCTAAACGCGGCGTTCTTGAGTCCATCGCGAGCAAGCTCGCTCCTACAGCTGTTGATCAGTTCATGGAACTTCTTTAATCAGCGCGGCGCCCTGGTTCCTGACATTGCCAACGGCCCTGTCGACCTTGTACCACTCGAATACATCGCTGGCCTCGCCCTGGGATAACGCCATTTCTTCGGCTCGCTCCTTGGGCGTGGCCGGGTCCAGCCATTCCCGCGCCAGTTCGGGTGAGAACACCACTGGGCGGCGGTCATGCACGTCAAGCATGCCGCCCGCGCTGTCGGCCGTCAGAATGACGAAACCGTCGTGCTCCCTGTGGGGCGCTCCTCCGATGGGGTACTGGCCGATGGCCGCGCAGAAAACCGGGGCGCGGTCCCGTCGCCGGATCAGCCACGGTTGTTTGTTGGCCTCGCCGGTGTCGACCCATTCGAACCAGTTATCAATCGGGCAGATCGCGCGATGGGGCCAGATCGCCCGAAAGTACGGGCCGTGGGCGACTTTCTCGACCCGGGCATTGACCGGCTCCACGCGATCCGTCGCCCAGTGCGGTCGCCAACCCCAACGCACGGCATCGGCGTGCAGCCGCTCATTCTCCAGGTGCAGCAGGGCGAGTTGCGTGGTGGGGGCGGCGTTATAGTGCCCCAGGGGTTCGTTGCCGACGCGATTGATCAGCGCGTCGGGGATGCTCAGCACCGCTACGAAGTCGTGGATTCCACGGTATTGCGACAGCCGTCCGCACATGGCCTGACACTCCGGTTAAGACGCTCCGACCGACGCTTTGAGTTTAGTTGCTCGTGGCGAAACGGGCCTGGCAAGCACCGGAACCAAACCCTGTATACCCTATCCAACCTCGGCCCGTCGTCTCGATGCGGGCCGACGACGGATGAGCGGGCGAAGGATCCTTGCCCATTGAAGTATCGACCGTGATGGTCTGGCCCAAGGCAAAAAATGAAACGATTGTTCAAGTGTTTAACGGTGTGCGCCCTGGCAGTGGGTTTGTTCGGCTGTATCGCCGCACCCATCGAAATGACTCCGCGGACCGAGCAGCGTTTGCAGGCGCAACCCCCCATCCGGTTTCTGCTGACCTTCGATGACGGCCCCAGTGCCTCGAGCTGGTGGAATCCGACCGTCACTGTATTGGAGAGCCTGGCGCAAAACCCGCTGCAATCGGACATCAAGGCCGTGTTCTTCGTGCAAACCCGCGCTCCGCGAGCCGGTGGCAGCGAATTGGGCCGGGACATCATGCGTCGTGAACATGCCGAAGGTCATATCCTGGGCTTTCACACGGCAACACCCCGGCACACCAATCATCGTTCCCTTGACCCACCCGTGTTGGAGCAGGCCCTCACCGATGGCAGCGCCGACATCGCTGCGATTACCGGCGCTGCGCCAACCCTGTTGCGCCCGCCATTCTGGAACTACGACAAACGCACCTTCGCCGCTTATCAGCGGCATGGCCTGCATGTACTGCTCACCGACTTGAGCGCCAATGACGGCAAGATCTGGGGCTTCAACGCCAGCCCCCGGCGCCGGTCGCACATGCTGCGCTCGATGTCCGAAGTTCGCGAACGCATTGCCCGCGGCGAGTTGCCGGTGGTCGATGGCGTGATTCCGGTGGTGGTGACCTTCCACGACCTCAACCGCTATACCGCCCGGCATACCCGCGAATACCTGCAGATTCTGCTCGACAGCGCCCGGGAGACCGGAGTGAAAACCGCCGACAAGCCGTTTTACGACGATCAGGCTGCGTTACAGCGGGCGGCCATGGCGCGCACCGTGCGTGACGGTTCGCAGCCAGTCGAATTGCCGGGGTTCTGGAACTGGATCTGGGGCGGGAACACCCGTTAGACGCTTGCAGAAATGAGAACTGGATCGCACTCATTGCGAATTTCACCGGGCGGGTTGCGGGCTGACCCAGGTTCCCAGTGAACACTGACCTGTGGCGAGGGGGCTTGCCCCCGTTGGGGCGCGCAGCGGCCCTAAAACCATCTCAGCTTGCGACGGCTGCGCCGCCGAACGGGGCGGTGCGGCGATCCGACAAGCCCCCTCGCCACAGGTGATTATCGCCTGTTCTATTGCCTTACGCTGCTGGTGGCAGCAGCTCATCAATCATCCGCAAACAATGGTTCAACCCCGGCGATACATCGCCCACCCGTCGGCTGAGAATGATCGGCGAGGTGGCGTTGTCTTCCAGCAGCGGGGTGAAGCCGATGTCGTCGCGGTGCAGCAACTGCACCGAGGCCGGTACCAGCGTGACGCCGATTCCCGCCCCCACCAACCCGATCGCCGTTTGCAGCTCGTTGGTCCATTGCGCGACGTGGATGCTCACGCCGTAGGACTCGAACAGGGCAATCACATGGTCGGCGTAACTCGGCCTTGGATTGCCGGGGTACAGCACAAAGGGTTCCTTGGCCAGTTCCCGCAAGCTGATGGGCCCTGCGAGCAACGGATGCCCGGCGGGCAGGGCGGCGACCAGGCGGTCTTCGGTGAGCACGGTCTGGACGATGGCCGGGTCGTCGATACGGATTCGACCGAAACCGATATCGATGCGCCCGGCCTTCAATGCCTGCACCTGTTGCAGGGTGGTCATTTCAGAAAGCCCCAGCTCCAGCTCCAGCGGCTCGCCACTGCGTAACCGGCGGATCAGTTCCGGCAGCACGCCATACAGTGTCGACGGCGCAAAGCCGATACCCAGCCAGGTTTTCTCACCCAACCCGATGCGCCGGGTGTTGTCGCAGACCTTGTTCAGTTGTTCGAGCAGGGCGGTGGAGTGCTCGTGGAAAAACCGCCCGGCGTCGGTCAACTTCAGCGGTCGGCCGCGCTCGAGCAGCATCACCCCCAGTTCGTCCTCCAGTTGCTGGATCTGCCGACTCAAGGGCGGCTGGGCGATGTGCAGCAACTCGGCCGCGCGGGTGAAGTTGAGGGTTTGAGCCAATACCTGGAAGTAACGCAGGTGCCGCAGTTCCATGGGGCCTCCAGTCAATCAGTTGCATACCTTTAAGGTATCAAGTCAGACCAATTCTATATTGGCTTCAGGAAAAAAGCCGTACGAGAATCAATTCCAGAACTTCAAGAACCTGACGGGTATCGAAATGCTTGCAACAGCCATTGAGTCGATCGAGACGATCATCGTCGATCTGCCGACCATCCGCCCGCACAAGCTGGCGATGCACACCATGCAGAACCAGACCCTGGTGATCATCCGCGTGCGTTGCGCCGACGGCATCGAAGGCATCGGCGAATCCACCACCATCGGTGGTCTGGCTTACGGCAATGAAAGCCCGGACAGCATCAAGACCAACATCGACACGCACTTCGCGCCACTGTTGATCGGCCAGGACAGCAACAACGTCAACGCGGCCATGTTGCGCCTGGAGCGCAGCATTCGTGGCAACACCTTCGCCAAATCCGGTATTGAAACCGCACTGCTCGATGCCTTGGGCAAACGCCTCGGCCTGCCGGTCAGCGAATTGCTTGGCGGTCGTGTTCGCGATGCGCTGCCCGTGGCCTGGACCCTGGCCAGCGGCGACACCGAGAAGGACATTGCCGAAGCGGAAAAAATGCTCGACCTGCGTCGCCATCGCATCTTCAAACTGAAAATCGGCGCCGGGGAGGTCAACCGCGACCTGGCCCACGTCATCGCCATCAAGAAGGCCCTGGGTGACCGCGCCAGCGTGCGGGTCGACGTCAATCAGGCCTGGGACGAAGCGGTGGCGCTGCGGGCCTGCCGGATCCTCGGCACCAACGGCATCGACCTGATCGAACAGCCGATCTCGCGCAACAACCGCGCCGGCATGGCTCGCCTCAACGCGATGAGCCCGGCGCCGATCATGGCCGACGAATCCATCGAATGCGTGGAAGATGCGTTCAACCTGGCCCGCGAAGGCGCGGCTTCGGTGTTCGCTCTGAAGATCGCCAAAAACGGTGGCCCACGTGCTGTATTGCGCACCGCCTCGATCGCTGAAGCGGCCGGTATTGCCCTGTACGGCGGCACCATGCTTGAAGGTGGCCTGGGCACCATGGCCTCTGCCCATGCCTTCGTCACCCTGAACAAGCTGGCCTGGGACACCGAACTGTTCGGCCCGTTGCTGCTGACCGAAGACATTCTCAGCGAACCGCTGGTGTATCGCGATTTTGAACTGCACGTGCCGAACACCCCGGGCCTGGGCCTGAGCCTGGATGAAGAGCGCCTGGCGTTCTTCCGCCGCGACAAGACATCCACCGCCATTCATCAAGCCTGAGGAGAGCATTATGCTGTTCCACGTAAAAATGACCGTGAATCTGCCGGTCGACATGAATCCCGAAGTGGCAGCCAAACTCAAGGCTGACGAGAAAGCCCTGGCCCAGCGCCTGCAAGAGCAGGGCAAGTGGCGTCACCTGTGGCGCATCGCCGGGCACTACGCCAACTACAGCGTGTTCGATGTCGACAGCGTTCAGGAACTGCATGACCTGCTGATGCAATTACCGCTGTTCCCGTACATGGCCATCGAAATCGACGCGATGTGCCGGCATCCTTCTTCCATCCGTGACGATGACCGCTGAGCCCAGCCTGTTCAGCGCGCTACGCTAATAATTACAAGATGAGGAACCCTTCAAAATGAACGTCAAGATTTCCCACACTGCCGAAGTCCAGAAATTTCTCGAAGAGGCCAGCGGCCTGCTCAACGACGCCGGCAACCCACGGACCAAAGCGCTGGTGTACCGCATCCTGCGTGATTCGGTGAACATCATCGAAGACCTGGCCGTGACCCCGGAAGAGTTCTGGAAAGCCGTCAACTACCTCAACGTGCTGGGCGCTCGCCAGGAAGCCGGGCTGGTGGTGGCCGGTCTCGGTCTGGAGCACTACCTCGACCTGCTGATGGACGCCGAAGACGAGCAGGCCGGCAAGTCCGGTGGCACCCCGCGCACCATCGAAGGCCCGCTGTACGTGGCGGGTGCGCCGCTGTCGCAAGGCGAAGCGCGTCTGGACGACGGCGTCGATCCGGGTGTGACCCTGTTCATGCAAGGCCGCGTGTTCAACACCGCTGGCGAACCCCTGGCCGGTGCCGTGGTGGATGTCTGGCACGCCAATACCGGTGGCACCTACTCGTACTTCGACACCACGCAATCGGAATTCAACCTGCGTCGCCGTATCGTGACCGACGCCGAAGGCCGCTATCGTTTCCGCAGCATCGTGCCGTCGGGCTATGGCTGCCCACCGGACGGTCCGACCCAGCAACTGCTCGATCAACTGGGTCGTCATGGCCAGCGTCCGGCGCACGTGCACTTCTTCATTTCCGCGCCGGATCATCGCCACCTGACCACCCAGATCAACCTCGACGGCGATCAATACCTGCACGACGATTTCGCCTACGCCACCCGTGACGAACTGATCGCCAAAATCACCTTCAGCGACGATCAGCAGCGCGCGGCGGCCCATGGTGTGAGCGGTCGCTTTGCCGAAATCGACTTCGATTTCACCCTGCAGTCCTCGGCCCAGCCTGAAGAACAGCAGCGCCACGAGCGGGTTCGCGCACTGGAAGACTGATAGCACGACCCTGTGGGATCACCACTCTGTGGGAGCGAGCTTGCTCGCGATAGCGGTTTTACATTCAACATCCATGTTGACTGGCACTCCGTCATCGCGAGCAAGCTCGCTCCCACAAGGGTTTCGGCTAACTGTCTGGAAAATCTCAAGGGACTGATGCAGTGTTCTAGAATGCCCCGACGCAACCTATAACAACAACGAGAGTGACCCGATGATGCAAGCTCAACTGTTGAGTCAGCGCAGCAGAGTATTCGACCATGCCGACCCCTATGCGGTGTCGGGCTACGTCAATCAGCACGTCGGTAACCACTGCATTCTCATGCCCCGTGCCGGCAGCCCGCTGGCCAGTCTCGACCATCGCAAGTTCGCCAGCCTCGACCTGTGCCGCATCAGCTACGGTGCCAGTGTGCGGGTGACGTCCGGTGCGCTGGACAGTATCTATCACCTGCAAGTGCTGCTGCGCGGCAATTGCCTGTGGCGTGGCCACGGCCAGGAACATTACTTCGCTCCCGGCGAATTGCTGCTGATCAATCCTGACGATCCGGTGGACCTGACGTACTCCGCCGATTGCGAAAAATTCATCCTCAAAGTCCCGACCCGCTTGTTTGAATCGGTCTGCGATGAGCAGCGCTGGCGCTATCCGGGGCAGGGCGTGCGGTTTCTGGAAAACCGTTATCAGCTCGATGAACTGGAAGGCTTCGTCAACCTGTTGGCGATGATCTGCCAGGAGGCCGAATCCACCGAGCAGATCCCCAGGGTCCAGGAGCATTACACGCAGATCATCGTCAGCAAGATGCTCAGCTTGATGAAGACCAACGTCAGCCGCCTCGAACTGGGCTCGCAGACGGCCACGTTCGAGGCGATTGCCGACTACATCGCCAATAACCTCAAGCAGGACATCGACAGCGAAGAACTGGCGCGCCAGGCCCACATGAGCCTGCGCTCGTTGTACGGATTGTTCGAGCGAAATGCCGGCCTCACGCCGAAAAACTATCTACGCCAGAAACGCCTGGAACGCATCAACGCCTGCCTCAGCGATCCGACCTGCAACGTGCGCAACGTCACCGAAGTGGCAATGGATTACGGCTTCCTGCACCTGGGCCGGTTCTCCGACAGCTACCGCAAGCAGTTCGGCGAATTGCCGTCCGATACCCTCAAGCGCCGGCATTGAGGCGCCAGCAATGGCGGCCTTGTAGTCGACCAGTCGCTCGCGGATGTACCCGATCTACTGTAGGAGCGAGCCTGCTCGCGATGGAGGTCAACGATGACGCGGGGAACCTGACACCCCGCAGTGCTCTCAGGTTTTTCGCGAGCAAGCTCGCTCCTACAAAAAACACACTGCACAAAACGGATAAAGATCTGCACTGCGCGGATATTCCAGCCTGACCCCCCGTCCTAGCATGACCCCTGCCTGAACAATAACAATGGAGGCGGCGGCCATGACCCTGCGACCCGAATATTTGCATTCCCTGCTTGAAGACGATCCCGAGCAAGGCCTCTATCGCTGCAAGCGCGAGATGTTCACCGACCCCCGGTTGTTCGATCTGGAGATGGAACACATCTTCGAAGGCAACTGGCTGTATCTGGCCCACGAAAGCCAGATCCCCAACATCAACGATTTCTACACCACCACCATGGGGCGCCAGTCGATCTTCATCGCGCGCAACAAGGACGGTGTGCTCAACGCCTTCATCAACGCCTGCAGCCATCGCGGCGCGACCCTGTGCCGGCACAAGTCCGGCAACAAGAGCTCCTACACCTGCCCGTTCCACGGCTGGACTTTCAACAACTCCGGCAAGCTGCTCAAGGTCAAGGACCCGGCCAACGCCGGATACCCGTCGAGTTTCAACTGCGAAGGCTCCCACGACCTGACCAAGGTTGCGCGGTTCGAGTCCTATCGCGGCTTCCTGTTCGGCAGCCTGAAAGCTGATGTGCTGCCACTGGTCGAACACCTGGGCGAGTCGGCGAAGATCATCGACATGATCGTCGACCAGTCCGCCGATGGCCTGGAGGTGCTGCGTGGCTCCTCCAGCTACATCTACGAAGGCAACTGGAAACTCACCGCCGAGAACGGCGCCGATGGCTACCACGTCAGCTCCGTGCACTGGAACTACGCGGCCACCCAGAACCAGCGCAAGCAGCGCGAAGCCGGCGACACCAACCCGACCATGAGCGCCGGCAGCTGGGCCAAGCAGGGCGGTGGTTTCTATTCCTTCGACAAGGGCCACATGCTGCTCTGGACCCGTTGGGCCAACCCCGAGGACCGTCCACTGTACGAGCGCCGCGATGAGCTGGCGCAAGACTTCGGCAAGGCTCGCGCCGACTGGATGATCGAGAACTCGCGCAACCTGTGCCTGTACCCCAACGTGTACCTGATGGACCAGTTCAGCTCGCAGATCCGCATTGCCCGGCCGATCTCGGTCAACCGCACGGAAATCACCATCTACTGCATCGCCCCCAAAGGCGAGAGCGACCACGCCCGTTCGAGCCGGATTCGCCAGTACGAGGATTTCTTCAACGTCAGCGGCATGGCCACGCCCGACGATCTGGAAGAGTTCCGCTCCTGCCAGACCAGCTACCAGGGCAGCGTCACCACCTGGAACGACATGTCCCGTGGCGCCGAGCACTGGATTGAAGGTGCTGACGAGGCTGCAAAAGAAATCGACCTGCATCCGCTGCTCAGCGGCGTGCGCACCGAAGACGAAGGCCTGTTCGTGCTGCAACACAAGTACTGGCAGCAGACCATGCTCAAGGCATTGGCTGCCGAACAGTCGAAGCTGATCGCCGTGGAGGACGTGCAATGACCATTTCTTACGATGCCGTGCGCGATTTCCTCTACCGCGAGGCGCGCTACCTCGACGACCGCCAGTGGGACGAGTGGCTGGAACTGTACGCCCCCGACGCGACATTCTGGATGCCGTCCTGGGACGACAACGACGAATTGACCGAAGACCCGCAGCGGGAAATCTCGCTGATCTGGTACGGCAACCGCACGGGCCTTGAAGACCGCGTCTTCCGCATCAAGACCGAGCGCTCCAGCGCCAGCGTGCCGGACACCCGCACCTCCCACAACATCAGCAACATCGAGCTGCTCGAACAGGCCGACGGACTGTGCAAGGTGCGCTTCAACTGGCACACCCTGAGTTTTCGCTACAAGACCGTCGACAGCTATTTCGGCAGCAGTTTCTACACCCTCGATGTTCGCGGTGAAAATCCGCTGATCAAGGCCAAGAAAGTGATTCTGAAGAACGATTACGTTCGCCAGGTCATCGATGTCTACCACTTGTGAGACTGCCGTCATGACCCATTCCATTGCGTTCAATTTTGAAGACGGCGTCACCCGGTTCATCGACGCCAACGTCGGCGAAACCGTGGCCGATGCCGCGTACCGCCAGGGCATCAACATCCCGCTGGACTGCCGCGACGGTGCTTGCGGTACCTGCAAGTGTTTTGCCGAAGCCGGCACCTACGATCTGGGCGAGGAGTACATCGAAGACGCCCTCAGCCCTGAAGAGGCCGAGCAGGGTTTTGTCCTGACCTGCCAGATGCGCGCCCAGAGCGATTGCGTGGTGCGGGTGCCGACGTCCTCCGAGGTTTGCCGCACCCGTCAGGCCAGCTACGACGCGACCATCAGTGCCGTGCGCCAACTGTCCGACAGCACTATCGCGCTGTCGATCAAGGGCGAATCCCTGAGCAAACTGGCGTTCCTGCCGGGGCAATACGTGAACCTGGGGATTCCCGGCAGCGAGCAGACCCGTGCCTATTCGTTCAGCTCGTTGCAGCGCGACGGTGAGGTCAGTTTCCTGATCCGCAACGTGCCGGGTGGCCTGATGAGCAGCTTCCTCACCGGCATGGCCAAGGCCGGCGACTGCATGAGCCTGGCCGGTCCCTTGGGCAGCTTCTACCTGCGCGACATCCGTCGGCCGTTGTTGCTGCTGGCCGGTGGCACCGGGCTGGCGCCGTTCACCGCGATGCTGGAGAAGATCGCCGAGCAGGGCAGCGATCACCCGCTGCATCTGATCTACGGCGTGACCCACGATTTCGACCTGGTGGAACTCGACCGCCTCGAAGCCTTTGCCGCGCGCATCCCCAACTTCACCTTCAGCGCCTGCGTCGCCAGCCCCGAGAGCCAACACCCGCTCAAGGGCTATGTGACCCAGCACATCGAGCCCAGGCATTTGAACGATGGCGACGTCGACGTCTACCTGTGCGGCCCGCCGCCGATGGTCGAAGCCGTCAGCCGATACATTGGCGAGCAAGGCATCAAGCCGGCGAATTTCTACTACGAAAAATTTGCTGCCAGCGCGGCGTGAGTCGCAGGCGATTTCCCTTGCTTGGTAAATACCCCCTGTGGGAGCGAGCTTGCTCGCGATAGCGGTCTGGCAGTCACCAGATATGTCGACTGGAAGGACCTCTTCGCGAGCAAGCTCGCTCCCACAGTTGAACGGCAACCTTCTTCATGAGGTACACATGAACAGATTTCACGAAAAAGTCGCCCTGATCACCGGTGCCGCCCAAGGTATCGGGCGGCGGGTGGCCGAGCGTATGGCCGCCGAAGGGGCGAAGCTGATCCTGGTGGATCGCTCCGACCTGGTGTTCGAAGTCCAGCAACAGTTGGCGCCAACCACCCAGGTACTGGCCCTGACCGCCGACCTTGAGCAATACGAGGAATGCAGTCGGGTGATGCAAACCGCCGTCGAGCGCTTCAGTCGCCTCGATGTGCTGGTCAATAACGTCGGCGGGACGATCTGGGCCAAGCCGTTCGAGCACTATGAAGCGCCACAGATCGAGGCCGAGGTTCGCCGTTCGCTGTTCCCGACCTTATGGTGTTGCCATGCCGCGCTGCCGTTCATGTTGCAGCAGGGCAGCGGTGCGATCGTCAACGTTTCCTCCATCGCCACCCGCAGCCTCAACCGCGTGCCCTACGGTGCGGCAAAGGGTGGGGTCAATGCCTTGACCGCTTGTCTGGCATTCGAAACCGCCGGTCGCGGCGTGCGAGTCAATGCGACGGCGCCTGGTGGCACCGAAGCACCGCCGCGACGCATACCCCGCAATGGTGCCGAGCAGAGTGAGCAGGAAAAACTCTGGTACCAGCAGATTGTCGACCAGACCCTCGACAGCAGTTTGATGAAACGCTATGGCACCCTGGATGAGCAGGCGGGGGCTATTCTGTTTCTGGCCAGCGACGACGCGTCCTATATCACCGGCATGGTCATGCCCGTGGGCGGCGGCGATCAGGGCTGAGGCGAACGACAGACAACCCCATCGGCAAACGGAGTCATGGTGATGAGTGATAAACCCACGATCGTGCTGGTCCATGGTTTTTGGGGCGGCGCTGCCCACTGGAACAAGGTCATCGTTAAATTGGTCAGCCGTGGTGACACGCGCATTCGTGCCGTCGAGTTGCCGCTGACTTCGCTGGCCGATGATGCCGAGCGTACGCGCAAGATGGTCGCCCAGGTGCCCGGTCCGGTGCTGCTGGTGGGGCATTCCTATGGCGGCGCGGTGATCACCGAAGCGGGTGATTTACCGAATGTGGTGGGCCTGGTGTACATCGCCGCGTTCGCACCGGACGCCGGTGAAAGCCCCGGTGGCATCACGCAACGGCATCTACCAGCGGCGGCGGCCAACCTGGCTCCCGACAGCGACGGATACTTGTGGGTCAAGCCTGAGCTCTACCACGAAAGCTTCTGTCAGGACCTGCCGGCGACCGAAGGGTTGGTCATGGGTATCACCCAGAAAGCGCCGCTGGCGAGTACCTTCGGTGACACTATTGGAACGGTGGCCTGGAAGAAAAAGCCATCGTGGTATCAGATTTCGACCGCAGACCGGATGATCGCGCCACAGAACCAGCAATGGATGGCCGCGCGACTCAACGCCCGGGAGATCCTGACCTTGAATGCCAGCCACGCGTCATTGGCGTCGATGCCCGCCGAAGTGGCGGCTTTGATCGACAGGGCTGCGACGGCGTTGGCCAAAGGCTAGGGCCTACAAGCGGCGTACAAAGGTGCTGGCAATACTGCGCATGGTGTCGCTGATGTTCAGGTTGTGTAGCGCATCAAGCGGGTGCCAGATGCAATCGGTGATTTCGTTCAGCGGCCGCAATTGCTCCAGATTCAGCACCGACACCTCGAATACGTGGTGTCGGGTGCCGCCCGATTCCAGTTCCAGCACGTATATCAACTCGTCGACCCGCAGGCCGGTTTCCTCCAGAAGCTCGCGAACGGCGGCATCGGCTGCGCTTTCACCCTGTTCAAGCTTGCCGCCGGGCAGCGTCCAGCGTCCTCCTCGCTTGCGTACCAGCAGTACATGCCTTTCCTGCTCGAAGATGATCGTTGCGCGTACTTTCATTGATTACCTAATGGCTGGTTGAGATGGTGCAGGCATTGAAATGCAGCATTCGGGCCAGGGCCGATTGAGCACTTTACGAGTAATTCGAGGGGGCAATGCGAGGAAAAGTGCAATCGATTTCGGGAATTTCCATGGCGACGTCTGGTCGGTATTTTGGACAAGGGTGGGTGTAAGGTAGGCAAGTCAACCTGAGATCACTGCCCGAGAGGAGGTGACTATGAGCGTTCCGATGTTGAACAAGATGCACATGAATGGTTATGACGTACTCAGCGTGAACAACGGCCCCTGGCGGGTATGTACCCAGGGTGACCGACTTGGCTCGTTTGCCAGTCGGGAAGAAGCGCTGGCATTTGCCGCATCGCTGCCCGGCTACAGGGCACGTGCTGCCAGGCCTGCGGGAAAATGAAGCCCCCCTGTAGGAGCGAGCTTGCTCGCGATGGTCGCTAACGATAACGCGTGTTTCTTGGCTAAACCCGCCGCGCTTGAGTCCATCGCGAGCAAGCTCGCTCCTACAGCCTGCAAAATCCTCAAGGGCGCTAGTAGCCGCCGCCTCCGCTGGGGCGGGAGGGTTCCCGGGCCTTTTGCTGCGTGTGGCTCCACTCCGCGCAGGTCATGAAGCTCTTGTGGTCGACCATGCCGCGGCCGTCGAAACTGACGTTGTACGGCTGCTGATGGTCGGCATGAGTCAGTTTGTAGTCAAAGCACGTACCGGGTTCGACGCTACGATCGCTGACCGCCAGTGGCTGGCCGCCGATTTGCCGGACTTGCTCCTGGGTCATGCCGGTGTCGACTTTCGCGACCAGCGGCTGATCCTTGTAGATCGAGTTGGTGCTGCAGCCTGCCAACGCGGTCAGTACGACGACCAGCGTGAATAGAGGTCTGTTCATGGCAGCGCTCCCGCTATTGAGCCTTGTTGCGGCTAATGACCTTGGCCTTCACTTCCTCGGCGTAGCCGGACAGTTTTTCTTCATCGCCCTGAAATAAAGAACACAGTCTTTGAACGGCTTGCGCGTCGACTTCGCTCCCGAGCAGGCGCAATTGCTGCTCGATGCGCAACAGCTCGACGGCCGACCAGCGCAAATCTGACGCAAGCCCTTGCAGATCGCGCCGAAGTTCCTGTTCCGATTTGTTAAGCCACATGATGACCTCCTGAACTTTGCACACCAAAATTTTAGACCTGTTTACCGCGCCGTATGTTGTGTTCGTCTGAGTCAGCGAGGTCTCCTTTGGTCGGGAAAACTACAGTGAACGAAAAAATAAGCTGTCCTACTCAAGTGCTGATTGTTCCTGCGGGGGCGACGTAAAATGACCACAACCGATGATTTCAGGGCCATGGCCCAGAAATTGATCGCTGACCTGGAGGCGGCAACCAACGAGACGATGCAACTGATATCGGCCCATCAACTCAGCGGGCCGCAATGGGAGCAAGTCACACAACGTCAGCATGACGCCTGCGAAAGATGGATGGATTATCTGAATTCAAGGAACTAACCGGGGCAAGCGATATCAATGACAGTCGCTGAATCGTTGGGGATGGCTGTAGGGACGACGGCGAGCTACATTTTCTTATTTCAAATTAAAGGAAACAGCATGCGGATGTTGATGGGGGGAGTCGTGTTGGCATTGCTGGGCGGGTGCTCGTTGCCGGCTTCGTTGGTACCGGGTGAGCCGAATGTCAGCAAGCACAGCGAGAAGACGCCAAAAGAGTATGCGGCGTGCGTGTTGCCTGCCTGGCAAAAGGAAGTATCGAATACGACCCAGGTTTCGATATCCAACGGATTCCGCATCACCGCGCCCAGCGTGATCACGGCCGACGAAGTGCTGGATATCGTGAAGTACAAGGAAGGCAGCCGGGTTTCGCTGTATCAGGGGCCACCTTGGGCCAAGTCCGGCGACCTGCGCAAAATCGTGCGCGACTGTTTGTAAGCGCGGGAGGCTGAAAATCGGTCAGCGACCGATGTTCGCCTGAATCCAGAAAAAAACCGGATGCCTGGCGCGCATCCGGTTTTTTTTTGTGTGGATCAGTCTGAAAGGTTGGTCGTCGGAATGATTTGCTCACTGGCCTGGGCGGCACTTTTGCGTTCCCGGCGCTCGTTCATCCAGCTTTCCACTTTGACGCCGAACTCTGGCGGGGCCTTGCGCCCGAATTTCCTGGCGATGTCGAGGATGGTTTGTTGCGCGAGGGCCTCTTCCATGCGTTTTTGCGCAACCATCATCGCGCCATTGATCGCGCACAGACCCTCCAGTGCCCATTCAGGCGGGGCACCGTCAAACACGGCGCAACGACCACGGATCTCCCGACAATCGAAAATCGACTTGCGGCCGTCGATGGCATTGACGATATCCAGCAAGGTGATTTCGTCAGCGGGCCGGGCCAGCTTGAAGCCACCGCGCACGCCTTCGGTGGCGACCACCAGTTTGGACTTGGCCAGCTTGGTGAAGATTTTCGCCAGATAGTCCTGAGGGACGCCTTGCAGATCGGCAAGGTCGCGCACGCTCGCTTCGCGCGAGTCGCCGCCATTACCCACCAGAAAAAGCAGGCAGTGGATGCCGTATTCGACACCCGCGCTGTAAAGAGACATGCAAATCTCCGACTGAATTAGTCGCAAATTCTAACAGCCGAGAGCAAGCAAGGCAACGAATCCCTTCTCGTTGGATCTTTTTTCATGACAGCAAAATACTCCTGTGATGCGCTGAATACAGGGGGCTCAGGTCATGGGTCACGTTTTTCGGTGGCAGCCCTCGATAAAAACCTGTTGCGGGATTTAACTAGGATCAATACAGTCGTAGTTGCTCGGTCGCAGTGGCAGACGCTTATCTGGGTACAAGCCCGCGTCGGTCCTTAAACCGCTCAACGATTTTCAACACTTGGTCATTCCCCCCCAGGAGTCAAAAAATGAAACAGCACATTCTGGTGATCGGCGCAGGTTTCGGTGGCATGTGGACCGCATTGAGTGCCACGCGCCTGTTCGACATTCACGGCCACAACGATGTTGAAGTGACCGTGCTGGCGCCTCAGGCCGAACTCCGTGTGCGTCCGCGCTTCTACGAACCGAATGCCCATCAACTGGCCGCGCCGATTGGCGATCTGTTTGATGCTGTAGGGGTCAGGTTCATCAAGGGCGCGGCGCAGACCATCAACGTCGAGCAAAAGCAGGTCGGCTATGTCGATGCCGCAGGGACCCGACAAGTCTGCAGCTACGACAAACTCGTTCTGGCTACCGGCAGTCGTCTGGCTTCGTCGAGCACTCCGGGCGTGGCCGAACATGCCTTCGACGTCGATCAGATCGAGCAGGCCGTTCGCCTGGAAAACCACCTCAAGGCGCTGGCCAGCCAGCCCGAAAGCAAGGCGCGCAACACGGTGGTGGTGGCCGGTGGCGGTTTCACCGGGATCGAAACGGCGACTGAAATGCCGACCCGCCTGCAGGCCATCCTCGGCGACCGTGCCGACATCAATGTGATCATCGTGGACCGCGGCGATAAAGTGGGCGGCTCGATGGGTGAGCAAATCGCCGAATCGATCGTCGAGGCCAGCTTGGCGACCGGCGTGCAATGGCACTTGAAAGCTTCGGTTGTGTCGGTCGATGCCGACGGTGTCACCCTGTCCGACGGGGCGCGCATCGATGCAAAAACCGTGGTCTGGACCACCGGCGTTCGCGCCAGCTCCCTGACCGAGCAGATTCCCGCCGAACGTGATCACCTGGGCCGTCTGCATGTTGACGCGCACCTGAAAGTCATTGGCCAGAACGACATCTTCGCTACCGGCGACGTCGCCTATGCGGCCAGTGACGAGATCGGTAACTACGCCTTGATGACCTGTCAGCATGCTATTTCGCTGGGCCGCCATGCCGGCAACAATGTCGCCGCGCAGCTTCTCGGTGTCGACCCGACGCCGTACAGCCAGCCGAAATACGTGACCTGCCTCGATCTGGGCGCTTGGGGCGCGGTGTACACCGAGGGTTGGGATCGTCAGGTCAAGTTGGTCAAGCACGAAGCCAAGGCATTGAAGACTCAGATCAACACCCAGTGGATCTACCCACCGGCGGCTGATCGCGCCTCGGCGCTGGCTTCGGCGGATCCGATGATTCCCGTGGCCTGATTGATTCGAACGTCACGTCTGAATAAAAACATCCCGCTCGGGTTCGCCTGAGCGGGATTTTTTACGCGTTGATTGCTTGTGTGAAATTTACCGTGTATTTTTTCATGAAATTAAAAATACAAAATTTCACGAGGCCGTATGTTTCAGCAATCCACCCGGCATGTCGCCAGTTACTACGCCCATACCTGCGCCGATCGTCTGGTCGATCGAGCCGTACTGGAAGGTGAACAAGACACCGAAGTGCTGATCATCGGGGCCGGATTCAGTGGATTGCACACGGCTTTGCGCCTGGCGCTGGCCGGCAAGCGCGTGACCTTGCTCGAAGCCAGCCGGGTGGCTTGGGCCGCGTCCGGGCGTAATGGCGGCCAGGCGATTCTCGGCTGGTCGTGCGACATGCCACCGCTGGAAGCGGCGCTGGGTTACGAACGGGCGCGGCGCTTGTGGGACGGCATGCGCTGGGCCGCGCGCGAGCTGCGTGACTTGCCCGGCCGCCATGAGTTCGATTGCGACTATCGCGCCGGTCATCTCTGGACCTCGGTGATGCCCCGTCGGGTAGGCCTGCTGACCGAATGGCAACACGAGGCCAGCCACAAGTGGGGCCACGACAAACTGCAATTTATCGAGCGCAGCGATTTGCCGCAGTGGGTTGCCAGCGAGCGTTATCAGGCCGGCCTGTTTGATCCCGAGGGCGGGCATTTGAATCCGCTGAAACTGGCCCTGGGCCTTGCGGATGCGATCGAGCGGGCCGGTGGCCGCATCCACGAGCAAAGCAAGGCGCTGAGTTATGGCGAGGAGGGCGACGGGTTTGTGGTGACCACCGAGCGCGGTCGTATTCGCGCCGATGTACTGGTGCTGGCATGCAACGCTTACCTCGATCGACTCGACCCGCAACTGGCCAGTTGCGTGTTGCCGGTCGGGACCTATCAGGTCGCGACCGCGCCGCTGACGAAGGAGTTAGCCACCGCGCTGTTGCCGAGCAATGTGTGCGTGACCGACAACCAGTTCGTGCTCGATTATTTCCGCCGCACCCCGGATAACCGCCTGCTGTTCGGCGGCGGTTGCACTTACCTTGGCGGCATGCCCAAGGACATCGCCGCCGCGACCCGGCCGTTCCTGGAGCGCGTGTTCCCGCAACTCACCGGCGTCGACCTGGAGTTTGCCTGGGGCGGCCACATCGACCTGACCCTCAAGCGCACACCAGATATCGGCCGCCGTGGCGATCTGTACTGGATGCAGGGGTATTCCGGGCATGGCGTGCTGCCGACACTGGCTGCGGCGAGGGCGGTGTCCGACGCGGTACTCGGTCAGCCCGACGAGTTGTCCCTGTACCAAGGCCTGAACAACGGCAGTTTTCCCGGCGGCAAATACCTGGCCGCGCCGCTGGAAGCCATCGGCAAGGCCTGGTATCGACTGCGCGACAGCATTTGAAGCGACACTTTCTGGAAGCCTCTAGATGGACATGCAAGAAGAAATCTCGGCGCTGGCGATCCTGATCCAGGACCTGCGCAAACACAAGAAGTACACCCTGAAGGAACTGGCGGACAAAATCGGCCGCTCCGTGGGTTTTCTGTCCCAGGTCGAGCGCGGCCTGTCGCGCCCGACGGTGGCGGACCTGACCGCCATCAGCGAAACCCTGGGGGTGCCGACCACCTATTTCTACAGCCTGCCCAAACCCATGGCCTTGTCCTGGGTTACCCGCCCGGACGAGCGCCGCACGCTGTACTACGCCGATGGCATCACCGACATCCTCGTTTCGCCGAAAATGCGCGCGTCGTTCTCGATGCTCGAAAGCCAGCTCGAACCCGGTGCCAGCAGCGGTGACCGGCACATGAAGGACAGCTCCGAGCAGGGCGGTTATGTCCTGGAAGGGGAACTGACCCTGTGGCTCGACGACAACGAACCGGTGACCCTGCATCCCGGCGACAGCTTTCAACTGGCCAGCCATGCGCACTGCCGCTACGGCAACCTGTCCGACCAACTGACCCGCGTGCTTTGGGTTTACACCTGATAACAACAAGGAACAAAACGATGGATGCTGTGTGCTCTGAACTGCTGGCCGAGGTTCGCAACTTCCGCCACTGCAACCCCGAAGTGCGTTACGTCGACCTGATCTCCCTGGACATTCCGGGGCATTTCTACGGCAAGCGCTACCCGATCGAGATGCTGGAAAAAGTCGCTGCCGGCAGTGCATTGAAGCTGCCGCAGAACTGCGTGCTGCTCGGCACCCAGGGTGGGCTGTTCAAAATCGGCGATTACTGCTTCAACGATGGTGATCCGGACGCGCTGCGCCGTTTGGTGCCCGGCACGCTGAAACTGGTGAGCTGGGAAAAGCAGCCCTTGGGCCAGATGCTGATCACCTCCGACGGCACCGAAAAGCCCATCGAATTCGAACCCCGTGAAGTGCTGGCGCGGGTGCTGGACCGTCTGCACCGCAAAGGCATTTTCCCGGTGGTGGCCTTCGAGCTGGAGTTTTACCTGTTCGACAGCCGCTTGAAGGACGGCTTGCCGCAATTTCCCCGTGATGAGTTGACCGGCGATGCCGACGATCAGCCGAACATGCACATCGAACGCTTGTCGCGCTTCGCCCCGGTGCTCGATGAAATGGTCGAGACGGCACGAGCCCAGGGCGTCGATGCCACGGTGATCACCGCCGAACTCGGCCCGGGCCAGTTCGAAATCAACTTCGGCCATTGCGATGACGGCCTGCGCGCCGCCGACTGGGCGGCCCTGTTCTGCCGCAGCACCCGGGGCGTGGCGCTCAAGCACAACCTGCGCGCCAGCTTCATGGCCAAACCTTACTTGCAACACCCCGGCAGCGGCATGCACGTGCATGTCAGCCTGTATGACCATGCCGGCAACAACCTGCTGGCGGCGAACGGCCAGCGGGCGCTGCGCCATGCGGTGGCCGGTTGCCTGGATGTGTTGCCGCACTGCATGCCGATTTTTGCCCCGAACCACAATGCCATGCGCCGCCTGAGCGGCACGGTGAACGTCGCGTCCCGCGCCAGTTGGGGCTTCGAGGATCGCGATGCGTGTTTGCGTATTCCGGAGTCGGACATCAAGAACCTGCGCATTGAACATCGTCTGGCCGGGGCCGATGCCAACCCTTATCTGGCGTTGGCGGCGATTCTGGTGGGGTTGGAGCAAGGCCTGGAAGGGGAGCGCGAGCCGATTGCACCGCTCAATGAAGACCGCGGCAGTGGCATTGATTTTCCGCTGGAAATGCTCGAAGCGGTGCAGTCCATGCAACATCATGCAGTGCTGCGCGAAGGCTTGGGGGCAGAGTTTGTGGACGTCTATTGCGAGAACAAACGTCAGGATCATCTGGCATTTCTGCATGACATCAGCGCGCGGGAGTATCGCTGGTTTCTCTAGTCGCCCTTAGAAAATATGTGGATATTTAATGGGTTAGAGCGTTTAGTAACTGGATAGTGAATAAAAATATCTTGTTACAGGCCGAAATATTCCGTAATATCCGCGCCGCGTTCACCACCACGGTTTATGCATTTTTAAATCCCAGGCGTCCATCAGCTGCCTGGGATTTTTTTTGCCTGAAATTTAGTCGGCCGCTGACTCCATCATCGGCGCTCGCTTGCCGAGCTTCATCAGCCAGTAATAACTCAACGCCGGCACCAGCAACCCGACGATCCATGCCAGGTCCACCCCATCCAGCGCCGTGGCCACCGGGCCGACATACAGCGTGGTGTTCATGAACGGAATTTCCAGGGCAATCGCCAGCAGGAAACTGCCGCAGGCAATCCGGTTGACCCGCCCGTAGATCCCGTTCAAGTCGAAGATGTCGTCAATCCGGTACTGGCCTTTGCGCAGGCAGTAGTAGTCCACCAGATTGATCGCCGTCCACGGGATCAGGAAGTAGCTCATGAAGAAGATGAAGTTGAGGAAGAAGCTGATGAAGTCGTCCTGACTGATGGTGCACAGGGCCGTGGCCACCAGGCTGATCAGCAGCATGAACACACCGCGTACCCGCGGGGTCACCTTGAGCCGGGCGAAAGGTTCGATCACGGTGATGGTCGACATGAACGCGCCGTACAGGTTGAACACGTTGATCGACACCTGGCCGTAGACGATGAAGGCGAACAGCAGCACCGCGCCAGCGCCGAACAGACCGGCGACATGCCCGCCGACGTTGCTGGAAAAGTCGCCGATGCCGACGCTCAGGATTGCCCCGAGAATCATCATCCACGCGCCGCCGCTGACCGTGCCGGCGTAGCTGTACCAGAACACCTGGGCGGTGGGCGTGTTGCTCGGCAGGTAGCGCGAATAGTCGGCGACATAAGGTGCATAGGACAGTTGCCAGGTCACGGCAATGCTCACCGCCACCAGGAACTTCGACAGGGAGAAGCCTGTTGGCAGCCATTGTTCGGCCGGGATCGGCAACTGCAAGGCGAGCACCGTGGCGGCCACGAACACCACCAGCGACAGAATCGACAGCAGCTTCTGCAAGCGGTGAATCAACCGATAGCCATAGAGCGCGACGACGAAGCACAACGCGCCGATCAGGTAGATATTGCCGGACATCGGCAGTGGGCTGACGGACTCCAGCGCCTGGGCCGCGAGCAAGGTGTTGCTGACGAAGAAACCCAGGTAGATCAGCATCACGAACAGCAGCGGCAACACCGCCCCCAACACGCCGAATTGTGCCCGGCTCTGGATCATTTGCGGAATGCCCAGCTTCGGTCCTTGGGCCGAGTGGGAGGCCATGAAAATCGCCCCCAGCAACGAGCCGATGATGATCGCCAGCGCACTCCAGAACAGGTTGAGTCCCATCACCACCGGCAACACGCCGGATGCAATGGTGGTGATGTTCATGTTGGCGCCGAACCAGATGTAGAACAGCGACCCCGGTTTGCCGTGACGTTCGGTTTCGGGGATGAAATCGATGCTTCTTTTTTCGACTTGCATGGCGATCACTCCTGAGTCCGGACGAGGTGGGATTGCAGACGGGCGATGGTGCTTTGCAGCTCATGGGGCTGGTGGGCAAACAGGTCCGGCTGCTCGGGGATCAGGCTGATGTGATCGAGCTGTTGCAGGGCGCGCTGGCACTCGGTCGTGGTGAGGATTTCCAGCGCGTAGACCCAGTTGGCCATGATCAGCAGGGCCGAGTAATGCCCGGCCTCGGTGGTCGTGGTGCAGGCATCGCTGACCAGGCGCACGCGATAACCCAGGGCGAAGGCATCGAACACGCTGGTCAGCACGCAGACGTCGGTCAACACGCCGCAGACGATCAGCGTGTCGACCTCCATTGCCTTGAGTCGGGCATCGAGGTCGGTGCGGTGGAAGGCACTGTAACGGCCCTTGTCGATGATCAACTCACCGGGCTGAGGCGTCAGTGACTCGATGATTTCCACTTGGCGGGTACCGGCGCGGTAACTGCCGGGGCCACCGTCGGTGGCCAGAGGTTCGCCGTGGGGCAGGTCACTGCCGTCGGCCTGATTGATGTGGCGGGTATAGATGACAGGCATCCGCTGATGGCGGGCGGTATCGAGCAGGGTGGCGGTATTGGTAGCCACTGAGTCGAAGTTTTCCAGGACGAAGCCGTCCTCCTGCTGCATGTCGATGATCAACAGCGCGTTGTTATTGTTCATTGGGCAAACCTGATCAAGACGAAACACGATGCACCGTACGCGCCATGCAATGGCGAGACGCGGGGTGCGTGATTGGCTGTTCGGGTGGGCTCAGTGAACTATTTGCCAGAAGCCGTTCTGCTTGGCCGAAACGCTGGCGCGCAGGCGCTTGAAATGCAGGTGCGAAGCGGTCCATTCACCGCGCAGGTAAGCCCGCGCGGCGCCGGAGGGAAGGGCGAGTGATGGGAGGCGACCAGTCATCATTGGAATCGACCCTCGTAGGAGCGAGCCTGCTCGCGAAAAACTCTGGACAACGCGGTCATTCAGATGGCCCGCGTTATCGTTGGCGTCCATCGCGAGCAAGCTCGCTCCCACAGTTGAGGTGTGCTGACCCCCGGCTTCGCGTCCGGGGAGCAGGGCGGCGCATTCAGCGGAACGCTGGCACCACATGCTTGATGAACAGCTCCAGGGATTTTTTCTTTTCCGCGTGGGGCAGGCTGTTATCGCACCAGAAGCTGAATTCGTCGACCCCCAGTTTCTGGTAGTACTTGATGCGCGGAATGATTTCTTCCGGGGTACCGATCATGGCGGTCTTGTGCAGGCTTTCCAGTTCGAACTCAGGGCGACCGGCGAATTTCTCTTCCGGGCTCGGCGCGAGGAAGCCGTTGACCGGGGTGGTCTTGTTGCCGAACCAGGCATCGAAGGTGCGATAGAACCTGGAGATAGCCTTGGCCCCGACTTCCCAGCCTTGAGGATCGTCGGCGGTGTGCACGTGGGTGTGACGCAGTACCATCAGTTGCGGTCGCGGCACGCCGGGGTTGTTGTCGAGCGCGGCCTGGAATTTGTTCTTCAGGTCGAGGACTTCCTCGTCGCCTTTCATCAACGGCGTGACCATGACGTTGCAACCGTTGGCCACGGCGAAGTTGTGCGAGTCCGGGTCGCGGGCGGCGATCCACATCGGCGGGTTCGGCTGCTGGATCGGCTTGGGTACGCTGGTGGAGGTCGGGAATTTCCAGATGTCGCCGTCATGGGCGTAGTCACCGTTCCACAATGCCCGCACCACCGGAACCATTTCCCGCAACGCCTGGCCGCCGGAGGAGGCCGGCATGCCGCCGGCCATACGGTCGAACTCGATCTGGTAGGCGCCACGGGCCAGGCCGACTTCCATGCGTCCGTTGCTGATCACATCGAGCAACGCGCATTCACCGGCCACCCGCAGCGGATGCCAGAACGGCGCGATGATGGTGCCGGCGCCCAAGTGAATGGTGGTGGTTTTGCCCGCCAGGTAAGCCAGCAGCGGCATCGGGCTTGGCGAGATGGTGTATTCCATGGAGTGGTGTTCACCGATCCACACGGTGCTGAAACCACCGGCCTCGGCCATCAGCGTCAGTTCGGTCAGGTCTTCGAACAACTGGCGGTGGCTGACGCTCTCGTCCCAACGTTCCATGTGTACGAACAGGGAAAACTTCATGACGCTTACCTCGGATCTATTGTTGTCGGCCTGTCGATCGCGGGCCTGTTGATTATTGGTATACCATAATACGAGATCTGTGCAAATGTTTCTCACTGGTCAGTGAGCAACCTGTGGGAGCGAGCTTGCTCGCGAAAGCGGTCTGCCGAGCCATGTGGATGTGACTGACAAACCGTCTTCGCGAGCAGGCTCGCTCCCACAAGGCGGAGATCAGGCCAGAACGGGCAGGGCGCCCATCTTGCCGTGGCAATACACCAGTGGCCCGCTGCTCTGGCGGGGCACGATCAGGTTTTTCACCGCGCCGACCATGATGGCGTGGTCACCGCCTTCATATTCGCGCCACAGCTCACATTCGATGACCGCCGTGGCATTGGCCAGAATCGGGTTGCCCAGCTCGCTCAACGTCCACTCGATCCCCTGGGCCTTGTCCTTGCCTTTGCGCGCGAAGGCATAGGCTTCGCTTTGCTGGCCGCCGGAAAGCACGTGGATGGCAAAACGTTTGTTCTTGATCAGGACCGGGTAGGAGTCGGAGCTGTAATTGGGGCAGAACAGCACCAGAGCCGGGTCCATCGACAACGAACTGAAGGCGCTGGCGGTCAGGCCGACGATTTGCCCGTCGTCATCCAGGGTGGTGATCACGGTCACTCCGGACGGGAACGAACCCATGACTTGTTTGTAGATGGCGGCATCGATCATTGGACGGTCCTCGGGTGGTGTGACGCGTTTTTATGTGTTTATAGGTCTGATGGTATACCGTAATACATCGATTGCAAGGTCTTTTTAGGTGAACCGATAAACGTAAGGCTTTCGTCGGAAGCCCAATGATTGCTGGGCTTTAAGCTAGCCAACGCTGGCGTAGATCGGGCAGGATGCCGGCTCAGATGCATGTTCAAAGACCGGATCAGTCTTGTTTAAAGTTTGGAATACCATAATATGGTCCGCATCTGAGGGGCGGCCAGAGAGTCCCCCCGGTTTGGCTTCATACAAAGATAAGAACAGACAAACTCGAGTTCATGCACATGTCCCAGATGTCCCGGCAAGACCCGTTGATCGAGAACCACACGGTCGACTACGTTCCACTCGCAGAGCGCCACGGGAAGGCCCGCGATCTCTTCACCCTGTGGTTCAGCACCAACATCGCGCCACTGCCCATCGTCACCGGCGCCATGGTGGTCCAGGTGTTCCACCTCAACCTGTTCTGGGGGTTGCTGGCGATAGCCCTCGGGCACATGGTCGGCGGCGTAGTGATTGCGCTGGCGTCGGCCCAGGGACCGTGCATGGGCATCCCGCAGATGGTGCAGAGCCGTGGTCAGTTCGGCCGCTATGGCGCGCTGCTGATCGTGTTCTTCGCGGCATTGATCTACATCGGTTTCTTCATTTCCAACATCGTGCTGGCAGGTAAATCGATTGTCGGCATTGCGCCGTCGGTTCCGGTGCCGGCCAGCATTCTCATCGGCGCCTTAAGCGCCACGGCCATCGGGGTGATCGGTTATCGCTTCATCCATACCCTGAACCGCATCGGCACCTGGGTGATGGGCGGTGCCTTGCTCGCCGGTTTCCTCTATATCTTCGCCCATGATCTGCCGGCGGACTTCTTCACTCGCGGCGGGTTCAACCTGTCCGGCTGGCTGGCCACGGTGTCGCTGGGCATCATCTGGCAGATCAGCTTCTCGCCGTATGTGTCGGACTACTCGCGTTACCTGCCGGCGGATATCGGTATCACCCGTCCGTTCTTCGCCACCTACCTGGGAGCGACCCTGGGCACGATCCTGTCGTTCACCTTCGGCGCCGTGGCGGTACTGGCAACCCCGGAAGGCACCGAGGCGATGGCGGCGGTCAAGCAGTCCACCGGTTGGCTGGGGCCGATCCTCATGGTGTTGTTCCTGCTCAACATCATCAGCCACAACGCCTTGAATCTGTATGGCGCAGTGCTGTCGATCATCACCTCGATCCAGACCTTCGCCAGCCAATGGACGCCCAGCATCAAGGTGCGCGTGGTGTTGTCGGGCATCGTGCTGGCGGGTTGCTGCGTGGTGGCGCTGGGTGCCTCGGCGAATTTCATTTCGCAATTCATTGGCCTGATTCTGGCGCTGTTGCTGGTGCTGGTGCCGTGGGCCTCGATCAACCTGATCGACTTTTACCTGATCAAGCGTCGTCGCTATGACATCGCCTCGATCTTCCGGGCCGACGGCGGCATCTACGGTCGCTTCAACCTGCATGCGATCATTGCCTACTTCATCGGCATCATCGTGCAACTGCCATTCGCCAATACTTCACTGTACGTCGGACCGTATGCCAATCTGGTGGAGGGCGCGGACCTGTCGTGGCTGGTGGGGCTGGTGGTGACGTGCCCGTTGTATTACTGCCTAGCTACGCGAAGCCAGTCGCAGGAAAGCCGTTCGGCGAAGTTCGGCTACACCGACTGAGGCAAAGTCGTTTCGTGTTCGTCAGAAAAAGCCCGGCACATGTGCCGGGCTTTTTTGTTATCGGTGACCGCTCAGCACTGCTTGAACACATTCAGGCCGCGTTGTACCGCTGGCCTGGCTTCGACTGTGTCGAACCAGCGTGATAGCTGAGGCAGTTGCTTCCAGTCCAGCCGATCACGGAACGCCGTGGCAATGGTGAAGGCCGAAATGTCGGCCATGGAGAACTGCGCTCCGGCCATGAAGTCGTCCGTCAGAAAGCTTTCCGAGTAGGTGAGCTGTTCAATCACCCGCAGATCGATGATCGCCGCCGCCTTGGTCTGCCCCGCCTGGTGCAGAAAAAAGGCGGCGTGGCTGGGGGCGATGACATCGGTCACGAAAAAGAAATAGCGGTCGATCACCCGGGTGCGATCAGGTCCTGGCTGCGCCGGTGCCAGCTTTCCGGGCGCAATGGAATCGGCGTACTGGATGATGGCGTTGGACTGGTTGATGACCAGCACCGGAGTTGTCCCGTGATCGATCAGGGTCGGTACTTTCCCGGCCGGGTTAAGCGCCAGGAAGGCCGGGCCACGGTGTTCCTGTGCATACAGGTCGAGCCTGCGTGCCGTATAGGCGATGCCCGACTCTTCCAGGGCGATCGCGGCCCTCAGGCTGTTGCCGGTGTTCGCGCCGTAAAGTTCGATTTGATCGTTCATGGGGCATTGCTCTTGTAGTGACATACCAGCAGTCACCGATCGCTGCCGATGAAGTCAGTATGATGAAAATCCGCCGCACCGATATTCAAAAACAGTGATCGTCCATACCCCTGTGCGACAAGGCTTATCCCTGTACGAAAACTACTTTCACCGCGTTTGATAATAGCCTCTCGAAGTGTTTTAAGAGTTTCACAAGCCAGTCAGTCAACCCTCACCTCGAACGTCCGATGACTCATGTCACTCATCGAGCGCTGTTGCGTGGGCGGTAATCGGGTCCTGTCTGGCGGTGAAACCTTCAAATAACGATAAGAAACACCCAGGAGCCCCTATGTTCAAACGAGCGATTCCCACCGCAGTCCTGCTGGTCACCAGTTCGGTGTGCGCACAGGCTGCCGATACCGCAGGCCATGGTTTTCTGGAAGACAGCAAGGCCAACCTGTCGATGCGCACCCTGTACTTCAACAGCGACAATCGCGATGGCAGCGCTGCCCCCTCGAAAACCGAAGAGGCGGCCCAGGGTTTCGTGTTGCGCTATGAGTCCGGGTTTACGCAGGGCGCGGTGGGGTTCGGGCTCGATGCCCAGGCGTTGCTCGGCATCACGCTGGACAGCGGAGCGGGGCGCCACGTCGGTAGCGGCATGATTCCCTCTGATGGCGACGGCGCGGCCGATGCCTGGAGCAGCTTCGGCCCTACGGCGAAAATGCGCGTGGCCAAGACTGAATTTCGCTACGGCACCTTGCTGCCGAAATTGCCGATCCTTCTGGCGAACGATGCCCGTGTGTTGCCGCAATCGTTTACCGGCGCGCAGGTCACCTCGAACGACATCGATGGCCTGACGTTGACCGGCGGGGTGCTGGAGCACGCGGTAGGGCGCGCCTCGACGGACCGCACAGGTTTGTCGGTCGCCGGCAGCACGCAGGACAGCAACAAGTTCTACTACGCGGGCGGTGACTACAACCTCGCCAGGAACCTGAAGACCCAGTATTACTTCGCGCAGCTGGAAGACTTCTACAACCAGAACTTCCTCGGCCTGACGCACATCCTGTTCATCGACAGCGCCAGCTCGCTCACCACCGATCTGCGTTACTTCCGTACCACGTCGAGCGGTGCCAACAGCTCTGCCTCCGGCCGCGCGCAAGGCTATCGGGTATCGGGCTACACCGATGACAACGATGGTGAAATCGACAACAGCACCTGGGCCGCGATGGTCACCTACAGCCACAGCGGTCACGCAGTGTCGGTGGGGCATCAACGTGTGGGCGATGGCAGCAACTTCGTCCAGCCCAACCAGGGCAGCCTGGTGGACAAGGGGGCGGGCGGCGGCAGTGTCTACCTGCCCACCGACAAGATGATCCAGAACTTTGCCCGGGCCGGCGAGCAGACGAATTTCGGCCAATACACCTACGACTTCGCGCCCTTGGGCGTGCCGGGCCTGAAAGCCTCGATCGTGTATCTGAAGGGCACGGACATCAAGGCGCAAAACGCCAGTGACCAGTCCGAGTGGGAGCGCGACATGACCCTGGACTACGTGTTGCAATCGGGTACGTTCAAGGGGGTGGGGTTCACACTGCGTAACGCCAGGTCCAATACCGATGCCGGGCGCAACGTGGATCAGAACCGGTTCATCATCAATTACACCTTGTCGTTGTTGTAATCACGGCGCACCCCCTGTGTGCGGGCTTGCCCGCGAAGGCGGCCTGACAGCCGACCATTTTCTACGGTTGGTCCGGCATTCTCACCCCTGAGCCAAACCCTTTTGCCCCGGCAATCGCAACTCCGCACACAACCCGCCCCCTTCGCGATTGCTCAAGGTCAAGGAGCCTCCAATCGCGACCGCCAGTTGCTGGGCGATCGCCAGCCCCAGCCCGGTGCCGCCGGTGCTGCGGTTGCGGGAATTCTCAACGCGGTAGAACGGTTCCATCACTTGCTTGAGTTCTTCCTCGGCGATCCCCGGACCACGGTCGAGGATCTTGATCGAGAGGTTGCCATCGGCCTGCTTTTGCACCCGCAACTCGGCGGCACCGGCAAACTTCAATGCGTTGTCCGTCAGGTTGACCAGCACCCGGCGCAAGGCGTGGGGGCGGGTGTCGATGACGGCGGCACTCTTGCCGCTGAGCTGAACATCCTTGCCCACGTCCTGATAGTCGAACACCAGGCTGTCGAGAAACGAGTCGAGGTCGGTGCGGCGGCTTTCTTCGGTGGCGCCGTGGATACTGCGGGCGTAGGCCACGCCTTCGCGCACCAGGTGTTCCATTTCGCCCAGGTCGTTCCACAGTTTGTCTTTTTCGCTGGAGTCGTCCATGAACTCGGCGCGCAGTTTCATGCGGGTGATCGGGGTTTGCAGATCGTGGGAGATTGCCGCGAGCAATTGCATGCGTTCCTTCAGGTACGCCGCGATGCGTGCCTGCATCGCGTTGAAGGCCTTGGCGGCGTGGGCGACTTCGGTCGGGCCTTTTTCGTCCAGGAGTACGGGATGGGCGTTGGGGTCCAGGGTTTCGACGGCACCGGCGAGGCGGGCGAGGGGGCGGATGGCGATTCTGACCGCCAGCCAGGAGCAGGCCAGCATCAGCGCCAGTTGCCCGAGCAACACGATGGGCAGCCAGGGCGACAACGGCACCATCGCCGGGCGGACGTCGATGGTCAGCGGGCTGCCATCGGCCAGGTTCAAGTGCACCTGGAAATGTTTTTTCGGCCCGGGGATGTCGGTAAAGGTCATCGGGTAATCGTGGCCGATGGCGTCTTTGATCGAGGCAATGGCAATGGGCGCATCGGGCATGTCGGTGCGGATGGGCGTGCCCGGCGACCCCTCATTGAGCATGTAACTGTAATTGCGCCGCTCCAGTTGTTTGAGCCAGGCGGCTCGCTCATCGGCGGGCAAGCGGTCGAGGATGGCAACGGACGTGGAAACGTCGGTTTCCAGGTTGCCGAGCATGGTGTTTTTCGAGGACTCGTAGCGTTCGTAGTACTGCGCGCCGAAGGACAGCGCCTGGGCGAGGATCAGGCCGATCAGGAATATCAGCGACAGCCGCGAGGCCAGGGTCCGCGGCCAATGCAGCGCCAGGGTCATGATTGATCGCCCAGGATTTCCACCGGCAGGGAAAACACATAGCCTTCGCTGCGCACGGTCTTGATGTAGGCCGGTTCGCGAGCGTCGTCGAGCAAGCGCTGGCGCAGACGACTGACCAAAAGATCGATGGAACGGTCGAACAGGTCGGCGTCGCGGCCCTGGGTCAGATTGAGCAATTGATCGCGGTTGAGCACCCGTTGTGGATGGTCGAGAAACACCCGCAGCAATCGATATTCAGCACCGCTCAGGGCCACCATGGTGCCGTCTGCATCGAGCAGGTGACGGGCCGAGGTGTCCAGGCGCCAGCGCCCAAAGGCCAACAGGCGGCTGGCTTCGGTCACCACCAGGTTCGGTGGCAGCATGCGGGTGCGTCGCAGCACCGCGTTGATCCGCGCCAGCAGTTCACGGGCAGCGAATGGCTTGACCAGATAGTCGTCGGCACCCATTTCCAGGCCGAGGATGCGATCGGTTTCATCGTTGCGGGCGGTGAGCATCAGCACTGGCGTGGCCTTGTGCTTGCCGGCGCGCAGTTCGCGGCAGAGCAGCAGGCCATCGTCACCCGGCATCATGATGTCCAGCACGATCAGGTCCACCGGGGTGGTTTCCAGAAAGGCGCGCATTTGCCGTCCATCCGCCACGACCGTGGTGCGCAGGCCGTTCTTCTTCAGGTAGTTGCCAACCAGTTCGCGGATTTCGCGGTCATCGTCAACGATGAGGATGTGATCAACGTGATCCATTGGGCCAAACCTCTGGTGAATGGGGAATGCCACACAGTCTATCGAGCCTGGGCGGGCTCGCCTGCCGCCCTTTGTATTGCAGTGTATCCGGCTTGCCTGCGGATACACACGAAGGCAAAAAAGCCGATTTCCAGCGGTTTTGTATTGCTTTGTATCCAGGCACCGTTCTGATACGCAGCGATTGATTCTCGCCGATTCCCGACACAGACGAGATACCTCGCAGGCTTTTAATAGGTTCCATCGAGGCAAACCAGAGCGCCTCGGCCCAACGAACAGTTGACCTGTTGAAACCTTGAGGAGTCCGCCATGAACACCAAAGCCATCTACGCAGCCTGCCTGTTTGCCGCACTGAACATCTGCACCTTGTCGGCCCGTGCCGAAGCCGATGTCGCTCCCAGAACCTACACCTATGGCACCCAACTGGATATCAGGAAAGTGGTGTCGCTGACCGAGGACACTACGCCTTCCTGTGGCGTGGTGAATGCGCGGCTGACGTACCTCGACTCCCAGTCAAAAACCCAGGTGCTGGATTACAGCAAATTCGCCGACAACTGCAACTCGGAAAACTGAGTGTCGCGATCAACCCCCGCCAAATCCATTTGCAACAGGAAGGACATCATGAACAACGTTTCCCGCTACCTGACCGCCATCGTCTTTTCCGTCGCCGGTGCGGCGGCCCATGCCAACGCCGCTGTCGAGCAAAGCGCCTGCGCCAGCAACACCTGCTTCCAGCTCACGCCTGTGGCAGAGAAGGGCACCCAGGGCTTCCTGGCGCAAGACGGTTCCAGCCGCACGCCGCAGGGGCAGATGCTCGCCGAGAACGGTTCCAGCCGCACGCCTCAGGGGCAGTTGCTGGATGAGCAGACGGCTTGAGAACACCCCGATCCACTGTGGGAGCGAGCTTGCTCGCGATAGCGATGGTTCAGTCAACGATGTGTCGCCTGACCGGACGCCATCGCGAGCAGGCTCGCTCCTACAGTGGTGATGTGTTGCCCTCTAATTTGCATTAGGTGATCCCATGTTACTCATCGCTTTCCTAGGCGGCATATTGACCGTCCTCAGCCCGTGCATCCTGCCGGTCGTGCCATTCCTGTTTGCCGGGGCCGACCGTACACGCTCCTCGATCCTGCTGACCCTCGGTGGCATGGTCCTGACCTTTGCCCTGGTCTCCAGCCTGGCCGTGGTCAGCAGCGAGTGGGTGATACAGGCCAGCAACACCGGCCGCCACGTAGCGCTGGCGGTGATGGTGCTGTTCGCCCTGTCGCTGATCTCCGCCCGGGTCGGTGACTGGCTGGCCCGTCCCTTCGTGCTGCTGGGCAATCGCATCGACCCAGACTCGCGCAAGATGTCCGGGCCGCTGGCTTCGATCATGATCGGTGTCGCCACCGGGCTGCTCTGGGCACCCTGCGCGGGGCCGATCCTCGGGGTGATTCTCACCAGCGCCATGTTGCAAGGTGCGAACGCCGGCACCAGTCTGTTGCTGGTGGCCTATGGCGCGGGCAGTGCGCTGTCCCTGGGCACCTTGATCTTTGCCGGGCGCGGCCTGGTCAATCGCTTGAAACCGTCGATTCCGGTCACCGGCTGGTTGCGCCGTGGCGCCGGGGTTGCGGTGCTCGCCGGTGCGGCGGTGATTGCAACGGGGGCCAATGACCTGTTGCTGGCCAACACCTCATCGGAAGGTGTCAACAGTGTGGAGAAAGGCGTGCTGGAAGCCGTGCCGAAAGTCGTCGATTACCTGGTCAGCAAGGTCAAGGCAGACAGCACCATGGGCGATGCCCAAGGCGCCATGCCCTCGCTGTCCGGCGCGGTGGAATGGCTCAACTCGCCGGCCCTGAGCAACGAGGCCCTGAAAGGCAAGGTTGTGCTGGTGGACTTCTGGACCTTCGACTGCATCAACTGCAAGCACACCCTGCCATACGTGAAGCAGTGGGCGAAGAAATACGAAAAGGACGGGCTGGTGGTGATCGGCGTGCACACGCCTGAATACGGCTTTGAGCGCATCATCGACAACGTCAGGGCCAAGGTGAAGGAATACGGCATCACCTACCCGGTGGCGATCGACAACAACTACGCGATCTGGCGCAACTTCGACAACCAGTACTGGCCGGCGCACTACCTGATCGATGCCAAGGGGCAGGTGCGTTACACCCACTTCGGCGAAGGTAGTTACGACACTCAGGAAAAAATGATTCAGCAGTTGCTGGAGGAGGCCAAGGCCGGCGCGCCAGCGGCGTAACTTGCTCGATCAATGGCTCATGGGTCTTGCCCCGTGGGCCATGGTTTTTTTCTCCTGTCCGCGCCGCCACGCTGCCGGCGGTGCACCGAACTCGCGACGGAAGGCCCGGCTGAAGGCGGTATCGGTCTGGTAACCGACTTCTTCGGCGATGCGCGTCAATGAGCTGTTGCTGCTGCGTAACAGGTTGGCGGCGAGCAACATGCGCCATTGCGTCAGGTACTGCATCGGCGACACCCCCACCAGTTGCTGGAAGCGTTCGGCCAACACCGATCTTGAGGTGCTGGCAGTGCGCGCCAGTTCGTCCAGCGTCCAGGCGTGGCAAGGTTTTTTGTGCAAGGCGTTGAGGGCGGCGCCGACGATGCGGTCGCGCACACCGGCCAGCCAGCCGGTGCGGCCTTCGCCTTGTTCGTTCATGTACAGGCGCAACACTTCGATGAACAGCACTTCGGCCAGTTTGGCCAATACCCCTTCGCCGCCAGGGCGGGGCGAGCGGGCTTCGGCGAGGGCATAGCGCACGGAGGATTCCAGCCAGATACCGGCATCCGAACCGCGCACATTGACCCGCACCACCGCTGGCAAGCCCTTGAGCAACATGCCCGCCAGGCGCGTGTCGCACGCCAGATAACCGCACACCAACCGGGTGACCGCGCCACCCCCGCCATAACTCAACTGCCGGGGCCGGCGCGCCAGCACGGCATCCAGTCGCGCACCCGTGGCCGGGGGCAATCCGGGACGTGAGCACATGCGATGGGCGTCGCCCTGGGGGAAGATCACCACGTCGCCCGCACTCAGCTGCAGCGGCGGGTCATCGCCCAGTTCAACGTAGCACTCACCTTCGGTTATCAGGTGAAAGATCACTACCCGTTCCGCATCGGGCTCCAGAAACGGCGCGGCGGTGTCGGCGCTGGGCGACTGGTAGCACCAGGGCGCGGTGAACCGGGCGTTGATAAAGATCGCGCCGACCAGATGCACGACGCGCAGGGTCTGCGACAGAGCGTCCATTGGGGTTTCCCGTGGAAGGATTCCTGATTGTGAGCGCCTCGGCGCGCAACGTGGAATCTCCGGACGATCGGGCAGGGTTGGGCGACGATCGGACAGGACGCCAGCGCCCGTCAGGGCGATAGTTTGATCACAGGGTGAGTGCCGCCCTGCCATCAAGAACAATAAAGAGAGGTTGCCATGCCTAAGTTCGTCATTGAACGTGAGATCCAGGGCGCCGGAGCATTATCGGATAGGGATTTGAAAGCCGCTTCGCAAAAGTCCTGCCGGGCGTTGCGTGAGTTGCCTGAGGTGCAGTGGCTGCAGAGCTATGTCACCGGTGACAAGCTCTACTGCGTGTACATCTCGCCGAACGAAGAGCAGATCAGGGAGCACGCTCGGGTGAGCGGGTTTCCCGCCAATCGCATTTCCCAGGTCATGAACATCATCGATCCGACAACGGCGGAGTGAATGCCCGCCAGGCCCGACTCGTGTTTCAACCCAGAGACCTTCTCCATGAGTACACCTATTGATCTGACTGCCTTGAAAAACCGCCAGATGGCCTCCTGGGCCAGCGGCGACTACGCCGTGATCGGCACCACCCTGCAGATCGTCGGCGAGCAACTGGCCGAAGCCTGTGACCTGTTGTGCGATGAGCGCGTGCTCGACGTTGCCGCCGGTAACGGCAACGCAACCCTCGCGGCTGCGCGCCGTGGCTGCCAGGTGACGTCCACCGACTATGTCGCCGCCTTGCTCGAACGCGGCGAAGAACGGGCCCGGGCAGAACGGCTGAATGTCTCCTTCCAGGTCGCCGATGCCGAAGCCTTGCCCTTTGCCGACGGCAGCTTTGATGCCGTGCTGTCGACCTTCGGTGTGATGTTCACGCCGGACCAGCCCAAAGCCGCCGCGGAACTGGCACGGGTTTGTCGCCCGGGCGGGCGGATTGGCTTGGCCAACTGGACGCCGGAAGGTTTCGTCGGCCAGATGTTCAAGACCCTTGGCCAGCACCTGCCACCCCCTCCGGGTGCCAATCCACCCTCACGCTGGGGCACCGAAGCCTGGCTGCACGAGCATTTCGACGAACGTGAATTCCTGCTCCAGGTGACGCGTCGCACGTTCAATTTCCGCTATCGCTCGGCGGCGCATTTCATCGACACCTTCCGCCAGTGGTACGGGCCGGTGCACAAGGCCTTCGCCGCGCTGCCCGAGGATGGCGCCAAGGCCCTGGAGACCGACTTGACCGAGCTGATCAACCGGTTGAACCGGGCGGGCAACAAGTCGCTGGTAGTGCCGAGTGAATACCTGGAGGTGGTGATCACGCGGCGTTGAATGACAACCCTGTAAAAAACTGTGGGAGCGAGCTTGCTCGCGATAGCGGTCTTCCAGTCACAGATGCTGTGGCTGACCCACCGCCTTCGCGAGCAAGCCCGCTCCCACAGGGGTTGTGTGGTGGTCATGGCATCTAAATCACTACGGCCCCACGCGCCTCCAGCAACTCGCGCAACACCGACCGATGGCAATGCGCTTCATCCTCGCAATAACAGCCCACGGCCAGGGACGTCTGATGGGACAACGCGGCCAGCAGATCCAGTAACTGACTGGCAGCGGGCTGGCTCATCTCGGTCTTGAACTTGCGCCGGAACACCTCCCAGGCATTGGCATCTTGCGCAGCCTTGGCCTCGGCCACCAACTGCGCACTGGGCGACAGCAGCGGCTGCCAGACATCATAAAAGTCCCGACGGGCGAATTCGGCTTTCGGTACGCCACGGGGAGGGCGGCGTACCGTGCCCAGGCGCAATCCTTCATCGGGTCGACGGGGTGAGCCGAGTTGAACGATATGGACCGCCATGGCTACTTGAGCCTCGATTCGTCGAACCACTCCAGCGCCGTGCGCCACAGGCAGATGCCCAGGAAGTACGCCGACATCAGCAGCCACAGCCCCATCACCCACGGGTTGATCAGCGGATGGTTGAGCACCAGTGACAGGCTGCACAGCAACCAGATGGCCGTCACCGCAATGTTGATCGGCATGAACCGGCGCACGCGAAACGGGTGCAGGAATTTCATTCGGGTCACGGTCAGCAGGGCCAGGCCAATGACTGTAATGAAGGTGATCCACGGCGACGGGGCAATGATGTAAAGGCACAGGGCAACCACGTTCCAGGCGGCGGGGAAGCCCTGGAAGTAGTTGTCCTTGCTCTTCATGTTGACGTTGCAGAAGCAGAACAGCGACGACACCAGAATCAGCGACACGCTCAGCAGCAAGGTGTAGTCCGGCAACGGGATATAGCGATAGATAAACAGTGCCGGGATAAACACGTACGTCAGGTAGTCGATCACCAGGTCGAGGATCGAGCCATCGAAGCTCGGTAATACCGACTGCACGTTGACCTTGCGTGCCAGCGCACCGTCCAGTCCGTCAACGATCAGGGCGACACCCAGCCACAGCAGGCAATGGGTCGGCTGGTTTTCCAGCAGGGACAGGGTGGCGAGGAAAGCGGTGACCACGCCAGTGGCGGTAAAACCATGGGCGCCCCATGCTTTGAGCCTGGCGATGTACAGGGTTGAAATCACAGGGGCGTTCTCCAGTGAATGAAGCAAGCCAGTTGTCACCTCGTGTACGGGGTGGTGGCAAACCGGGTCGGGTTGCAGGTATCGACCGGGTATCCGGGAATAAGGTTCACCACTCATGAATCTTAGCTGCGCCGCAAGAAAATACCCCGGACGAATCCGGGAAAGCGCGGGCGGGTCAGCCCAACGGTGCTGGCACATTCGCCTGCGGGGGCTATCGTTGCCTGACTGGATAAACGCCCTTCAAGAGGACAAACGTCATGAACACCAGCGATCTGCTCGAACAATTACTGCGTGCCGGCCAGGGCTCGATGGCGCGACAGGGTGGCGGTGGCGCATCGGCCCAGGGCGGGCTCGGCGACCTGGGTGGATTGCTCGGCGGTTTGTTGGGCGGGGGTGCCGGTACCAGTGCTGGCGGCGGTGGCGCAGGGTTGGGCGGTTTGCTCGGTGGTTTGCTTGGCGGCGGTTCGCCGATGGGCGGTGCACCGCAAAGTCGCTCCGCTGGCGGCACCAATTATGCGGCGCTGGCGTCCCTGGGCATGATGGCGTTCCAGGCGTACCAGGCCTGGCAGCGCAGTCAGGCCTCGGCGCCGCAGGAAGCGCCACGGACCGTGGACTTGCTGGCCGGCCCGGAGGCCGAGGAACACAGCCATGCGATCCTGCGGGCATTGATTGCCGCGGCCAAGGCCGATGGTCGCATCGATGACGCCGAGAAGCAGATGATCAGCACTGAAATCGGCCGTCACACCGACGATCCGCAATTGCAGCAATGGCTGGACGACGAGGTCGCCAAGCCACTGGATGCCTATGACATCGCGCAGTCGGCCACCGACCCCGGCATGGCCTCGGAGATGTACCTGGCCAGCGTCATGCTGGTGGACGACCAGCAGGACGCCGAGCGCAACTATCTGGATGAACTGGCCGCAGCGTTGCAGATCGACCCGCAGTTGCAAGTCCACCTGGAGCAGCAGGCCAAGGGCGGTGCGGCCTAAATCGCCTTGGGCAGCAGAAACGTCACCCCGAAGCTTTCGGCTATCTGCAAGATCCGCGGCAGGTCCTCGGGTACCTTGAGTTGATCCAGCGCCGTAAAGAACTGCCCACCGCGTGGATCGGACACCACACCGATCATTGTCGCAGTGGGGCTGACGTTCTTGTAGGCATGAATCGAACCGCTGGGGATATGCACGTAGCCACCGGCCAGGACGGTGGTGGCTTTGCCTTCGACGGTCACTTCCACCTGACCTTCAACGACGTAAAACGCTTCGTCCCAGGGATGAAAGTGTGGCGGTGGCCCGCCTCCTTGTATGCCTTTCTGGATGTGCATCTCGAACGGTTTGCTCAGATCCCCGCCGGCCAGGACGGTGATCGTTTCACCCACGACGTTGACCGGCCCCGGGGGATTTCCGGCTTCGATGATGTGAACCCTGCGCATGGCTGCTCTCCGGGGGATGAGACTGCACCGGCGAAGTATAGGCCCCGAAGCGCCAGCCGGGTGGCGCGCCCATGGCCCGTCTGTCCGGGCATTTTCAACGCCGATTGAATTACTGCGCCACTCGTGTGCTCTGCCTGGTTAGAAGACGTTTGCATTCAACGTCCTGGCGCGAAGCATACCCGAGGGGCATTACCGCGTGGGCGAGGTGATCGTCTGGGACCGGGGCATCTGGACTCCCCAGGATGGTCTCGCCAAAGCCTGGGCCAAGGGTCGACTCAAGTTCGAGTTGCAGGGGGAGAAGCTCGGCGTGGACATGCCCAAAACCCGGCAAGCGATCACTGCCGAGATGCGCCGGCGGGTGGGGATGAAAAAGTGAACTGTGCCGATAGGAGCTGCTGAAGGCTGCGACCTTTTCATGGTTTCAATAACCTGAAGATCAAAGGATCGCAGCCCGCGGCAGCTCCTACGCGAGCAACCTGTTCTTACTTGAGGAATGCCTGGAAGTCGGTACCCAGTTTGTCGATCGCCGCCTTGAAGTCCTTGGCGGTAATCTTCTGGCTTTCGTTTTTCAGTTCGGTGCCGAACACCTTGCGCACCACTTTGGCTACGGTCTGGTTGCTCTTGGCGTCGACGAACTCGGCTTCGATGAACAGGGTGGTTTCCTGGTCACGGTGACCGGTGGCTGCCTGGGTTGCCCCGACTACGGCCGCGATGGGCACCACTTCATACCACTTCATGCCTTCGTTCTCGGCGTTCACCCCGGTAATCGCCGCGCGCATGATCAGGGGGCGCGAACCCGCCGGTGCGGAAGAGGTGTTGGTCACTACGCGGTATTTCTGGCCCAGCGTAGCCTTGGCCTTGCTGGTCATGTAGTTCTGAATGTCGGTCAGTGTCTGCTGGTTGACACGCTCATCGGGTTTGGGGGCCGGGTAGAGCTCCAGTTTGTTGAACACCACGGTGTCATAGGCATTCGGGTTCCACGCAGGGCTGACCCAACGCATCGCGGTGCCGCCGCTCGGCGTTTCGACTTCCTGCAGGTTGTTGTAGTTGGACAGGAAGCCTGAATATTGCTCCTTCTCAGTCACTTTCGAGGTGCAGCCGCCTAGCAACAGACTGGCCAGCGTAGCGCCGACGAGCAGTTTTCGGGACAGATTCATAGTGGTGTTTACTCCTTGGTTTAAATCGTCATTCTTTCGTTTACAAGACATCAGAATCGCCAGGTCATGTTTCCGTTTATAGCCTGAATCCAGGCATTGTCGAATTGACCGGAGATTCGATTGCCCGATACGGCCTTCGCCTGGTCCACCGGCATGTCGCCGAGCCAGACCATGGCCCAACTGACGTTGACATCGGTGTTCTCGTTCAGAGCATAGGTGGCTCCTGTCGCAATGCGCCAGGATTCACTCATCGGCACGACCACGCTGCGGTTGCTGTCCGAGACGGCGCTGCTGTCGTAGGCCACACCGACGTTCCACAACCACTGCTCGGTGGCCTGGTATTGCGCGCCAAGGGAGAGGTGCCAGGTGTCCTTGAAGCCGGCGTCGACTGTTGTCGATTGCGCTCCAAACGCCGTGGTGTCGACCTCTACGGCGATGTCACCGAACTCGGACCAGTCCTGCCAGTTGGCCGAGGCGAGCAACGCCCATTGCCGGTCCAGTTGCTGGAAAAGGCTCAGGGTGACGGTTTGCGGCACCTTCATGTCCAGTTCGGTATCGGTGTTGTTGACGCGCTCGAGCAGGCGGCCGTCGCCCTTGACGTCCAGCCGGTCCTTGAAGTCCAGGTCGACCTGGCTGGTGTAGGTCAGGCCGATGCGCGTGCCGGGTTGTGGGGCGTAGATCACGCCCACGTTGGCGCCATAGCCCCAGGTGTTGTCCCGGTACTTGTATTGGCCGTCAGAGCGGTCAGTGAAGCCGAAAGGGGAGCGGTCGATGGCGGTATCTGCCTTTAACATGCCGTACATGGCCTTGATGCCCAGGCCGACCGACCACTGCTCATTGAAGCGATAAGCCACGCTCGGTACCAGCGACAGGCCGAGCAGACTGGAGTTCTGCGCAAAGTAGCGGCCGGACCAGTCGTTGTCGTAATTGACCGCCAGGCCGAAGTCGCCGTACTGGCCGAACCCGACGCTCCAGTGCTCGTCGAGTTCATGGCTGATGAAGAAGCTGCCACCGGGAATCGGATCGAGGGCGTTGCCACTGCCGCTGCCCGGGGTGTTGGTGCCGGAGTCGCGGTCGAAGCTCAGGTCGCCGTACAGAACCTGCAAGCCGGCGGTGATTTGCGTGCCTGGCAGATAGCTCATGCCCGCGGGGTTGCTGGCGATGGTCGAGGGGCCTTGGGCACGGGCGGCGGCACCGGCGTTGGCCAGGCCGGCGTTATCGGTGCCGATTTCATAGAGCATGATGCCGCCGGCCCAGGCTTGCTGGCAGCACAGGGCAAGTAGCGCAGAGGCGGGCAGGGTAGCTGTTTTCGTCGGCATGGAAATCCCTCAGCAATTGTCCATTTCGAATACGGGTGGACTGAACTCGCCACCCGTGGATTCGGCTGTTACTTGGCCATCTCTGCCCGAGCCGCGGCGATCTTGGCTTTAACCGAGTCGAGGTTGAAACTCGCGCCTTTTTGCATTGGTGGGAACTCGATCGCTGTTTCTGCCAGTTTGGCCACCTGCTGCTGGACGAACACGAAGCGCCAGAACTGGAATTTGAACCAGTCGAAGTATTGTTGCGAACCCTGCGCGGCCTGATTTTCCGGCCAGCCCATGCGCTCGAACGGGTCGAGTCGAAGATTGGTCAGGATCGGCACATCCACAGCAACTTTAGCCCCCATCCAGCCACCCGGTTGGTCAATGAAGCGATATTTGTAGTCGTCTATGCGCACCGCACCCAAGGAGCTCTCTCCGAAGTAGAAAACTTCATGCCGGTTCGACGGACCTTTTCCGGTGATCATTGGCGTTTGATCATAGCCGTCCAGGTGAACTTTGTAGGTGGTGTCGCCCAATTGTTTGCCTTTGAGCAGTTCCGCCGTGATGTTCGGGTTACCTGCCGCCGCGACCAGGGTCGGGAACCAGTCCATGCCGGACATGATGCCGTTGGCAATCTGGTTGGCCGGCACCTTGCCTGGCCAGCGAATGATTGCCGGTACCCGGAAGCCACCCTCCATGACCGTGCCTTTGCCCATGGCGAACGGAGTCGTGCCGCCATCGGGCCAGGTGAAGTTTTCCGCACCATTGTCGGTGGTGAAAATCACGATGGTGTTGTCGTCCATGCCGTCTTTTTTCAGCTTCGCCAGGACGTCGCCCACAATGTCATCGAGCTGCGCCATACCGGCTTCCTGTTCCGACCAGCCATTCTGCGAGTTGCGCATGGCCTCGTACTTGTCGGACAGGTGCGTGACGATGTGCATGCGGGTCGGGTTGAGCCAGACGAAGAACGGTTTGTTGTCCTGCTTGGCCTTGTCGATGAACGAGAAGGCCTTGTCGCGAATCTCCTCGTCGACGGTTTTCATCCGCTCCGGATAGAGCGTTCCGGCGTCTTCGATTTTCTGCTTGCCGACCTTGCCCCAGCGCGGCATCACGGTCGTGTCATCAGTGGTGGAGGCCCAGCTGTGGACCATGTTGCGTGGGCCGACGCTGTCTAGCAGCTCCTTCGGATAATTGGGGTGTGCGGGATCTTCCATGGCGTCGAGGTGATAGAGGTAGCCGAAGAACTCATCGAAACCATGGACGGTGGGCAGGAACTGGTTCAGGTCGCCCAAGTGGTTCTTGCCGAACTGGCCGGTGGCATAACCCATGGCCTTGAGTGCGGTCGCGATGGTGACGGCTTCGGCGGGAATACCCACGGGCGAGCCGGCCTGGCCGACGGTGGTCATGCCTGTCCGAATCGGCAGTTCGCCGGTAATGAAGTTGGCGCGCCCGGCGGTGCAACTGGCCTCGGCGTAATAGTCAGTGAAACGCATGCCTTCGTTCGCTAGCTGATCAAGGTTGGGGGTTCTGCCGGCCATCATGCCTTGGTTGTAGACGCCGATATTCGACCAGCCCACATCGTCGCCCATGATCACCAGGATGTTGGGAGCTTTGTCGGCGGCCAGGGTCAGGCCGGGAAACGCCATCACAGACAGCAATAGGGGGGCCGCAAACAGCGTGGATAAGGTTGTCCGATTCATTTCGAGCTCCTGCGCACTCGCGTGAGTACATCGAGACGAGCCCCCAACCGTCGTTGAATTTCGTAACCCCCGCGAAGAGCGTAGGTTTGAATTGCGAAATATCCAGTAATGGATAGTCAGAAAGCACTGATTCAGGAGCATTGCGCCGAAAGAGTGTTCGCTCAAAAACACCCGCTAAATTGAGGCGGCGAGCGCTACTCGCCGCCTCAATCGCCATTACCGGTCGGCAGTGGCAGCCAGCAATGGTGCAATTTGCTCATCGGTCAATGCGGCATGCACGTCCATGCTCATCAGGTCGTTCCACTCCAGCACCCATTTTTGAATCGGCACCAGATCACTCGCCTCGGCAATGCCGAAGCCGGCCGAGCTCCCTACGGCGTGCCAGCGTCCGTGCATGGTGACGCCTTCGGGCGGTGCGCCACCGGTCTTGAGGAAACGTGCGATTGCGGCATCACGGTTGTCCGGGCTGATTGTCCAACTGACGATGAATAACATCGGCTACCTCCTGTTACGGATTGGCACCGGTTTTTATGCGCGCACCTGGCTGGCGCCGGGGCCGTGGCCGCGCTTGGGTTTGCAGTTCCATCCTGGCTGGCTTGCGGCAAAATCTCCCATGGAAGGCATAGCAGCGCCTCGTGATTCATGTACGACCGCTGATCTTGTTCAGGTGCCTGTTCGAGGGGGTAACGGATGCGTGTTTCACCAGCGAAACATGGGCAGCGGGCGCAGCGGCGAGCGAATGAATTGACGGGCTGAAAGCTTCATCAGCATCGAGTGAAAGCCGTGATCGGGAAAGGTCGCCTGCACGGTTTTGATGAAGCTGCGGGGCAAGCCGAAACGCACCAGGCCCAGGGACACATCCACCAGATCGGCCTGGCGGAAGGGTTCGACGCTGGCAGCATAGGCGCCGCGATACCGGCGCAGTTTGTGATGCTCAAGTATCAATGCGCTGACTTCATCCTTCAGTTCCGCTCGTTGCTGGTTGTCGAGGTACTCGGTGGCCAGGGCAATGGACGGCGGCAGGTAGTCGAGGGTGTCATCGGTCCAGATGCCCAGGTCATGAAACGCCGCCGCGATTTGGACGGCGGCCGGGGGCAGGCCATCGGCACCACTGAGGGCTCCATGGAAATTCAGCACCCGGTAAATGTGGTTGCGGTAGCCCTGCAGGTCGGCCCCGATGGCCAGGGCGAACGAGGTGAGAATCTCGTCGGTGAGGGGGAGTTCGAGAAGAAGCTTCATCAGGCGTCACGCAACAGGTCGTTGGCATTGAGCAGTTCGTAGGCGATCTCCGGGCGCTTTTCCATGGCCCGGCGAATGGCGGCGGGGATGTTGGCGCGGGTCTTGCGGCACAGCCCCGGCAGTTCGCCAATCTGGATACCGATGCCGCGCATGGTGCGCACTTCGTTGAAACCGGGTGCGATGTCCACGCGGATGCCCAATTGTTCGAGCATGCGCCGTTGCAGGTGCTCCAGATCGCTCAGGCTCTGCAGGTTCTCCAGGCGTTCGATCAGGCGTTTTTCTTCATTGCGGGTCAGAAACAGAATGCGCAGGTCCGCCCCTGGTGTTTCCAGCAACGGGTCACGCCCGCAGTCGCAGGCGCCGGGCGGGCAGGGTGAGCGGATCGCAGCGGTGGTGGTCATGGGGATCAATCATAGAGCGCTGTGATCGAGTTTGCCCATAGGGATTTCGGGGGTTTTACAATGCAATGTAGGAGCGAGCTTGCTCGCGAAGGTGTGTCAGTCGACATCAACGTAGCTGACACTCCATCGCGAGCAAGCTCGCTCCTACAGGGGTTGCGGTGAACCTGGCTAACTCATTTCAGTACCAGCATCCGGTAAACGCCATCTTCGACTTCGATCCCGTGGGTGTCATGGGTGAAGCCGGGGAAGGATTTGTCGAAGGCTTCCAGTGCCTTGAGATACGCCAGCAACGGACCGTCCGCAGGCCCTGCGTTCTCACCCGGCATGAGCAGCGGGATGCCTGGTGGATACGGCACGATACCGGTCGCGGCAAGGCGTCCGGCGGCCTCGTTGAGCGTCACCAGTTCGATGTCGTTACGCACCAGTTTTTCGTAGGCCTCCACCGGGCTGAACTCGGCTTTTGGCAGGGTGCCGAAGGCCTGGGACATGTTGGCGGTGGTCTTGTGTTTCTTCATGGCGGCGAAGATTTCGTCGGCCAGATCCTTCAGGCCCATGCCGGCATAGCGATGCTGGTTGGCGTTGTACAGGTCGGGCAGGCACAGCTCGAGCTCGGCGTTGTCGTCGTAGTCACGCTTGAAGTCGAGCAGGGCGTTGAGCAGCGTGCCCCACTTGCCTTTGGTGATGCCGATGGAGAACAGGAACAGGATGGTGAAATCGGTGGTTTTCTCGACCACGATACCCTGACGGCCCAAGTACGCCGTGACCACGCAAGCGGGGATACCGGAGGCGAGCAGGCTGCCGTCGTCGCCCATGCCCGGGCTGAGCACCGAGACCTTGATCGGGTCGAGCATGCAGTAGCCGTCTTCGATGTCGCCGAAGCCGTGCCATACCGCGTTCGGGTGCAGGACCCAGCAGTTCGGATCGGTTTTCAGCGTAGCCGGGTCGACCTCATGGAACGGCACGGCCGCTGCGCCAACCTGTACGGTCGGCGGCTGCCAGCAGGTGAAGAACCAGTCGTTCTTGCCCACCATCTCGTTGTGCATGCGCGAGAGAACCTGGCGGAAGCTGATGGCTTCTTCAATCGACTCGTTGGTGAGGATCTGCCCGCTCGGTGCTTCCATCATCGCCGAGCTGACGTCGCAGGACGCCATGATCGCGTAATTTGGCGAGGTCGAGGCGTGCATCATGTACGACTCGTTGAAACGCGCATGTTCGATCGGGTTACGCCCGTCACGCACGTGGATCATCGAGGCCTGGGACAGGGCAGCCAGCAATTTGTGGGTCGACTGGGTGGCGAACACGGTCGGCTTGGACTTGTCGTGATCGGCCGGGTTGCCGTGCATGGCATGGCGTCCGCTGTACAGCGGGTTGAAGCGCGCATAACCGTACCAGGCTTCGTCGAAGTGCAGACGGTCCACGCTTTCGCCCAGCAGTTCTTCGACGCGGGTGACGTTGTAGGTCAGGCCGTCGTAGGTGGAGTTGGTGACAATGGCGTGCACTGGCGTCGGGTCGATGCCTTGCTTGACCAGCGGGTTGTTGGCGATCGCGGCTTTCACGCCTTCGGCGCTCAGGGTCTGCGGCAGGATCGGGCCGATGATGCCGTAGCGGTTGCGGGTCGGCACCAGGTAGGTCGGAATCGCCCCGGACAGGGTCATCGCGTGCTCGGCGGACTTGTGGCAATTGCGGTCGCACAGGGCGATCTGGTTGCGCGTGACGCTGGCCATGAGGATGACGCGGTTGGACATCGACGAGCCGTTGGTCACGTAATACGTGCGGTGGGCGCCGAAGACCTTGGCGGCATAGCGTTCACCCTGGCCGATAGGGCCACTGTGATCGAGCAGCGAACCGAGTTCGCCCACCGAGATCGACAGGTCGGAACGCAGCAGGTTCTCCCCGAAGAACTCGTAGAAGGCCCGGCCTGCGGTGCTCTTCAGGAAAGCCGTGCCGCCGGCATGGCCTGGGGTGTGCCACGAGTATTCATAGTTGCGGGCAAACTTCACCAGCGCGCCGAACATCGGCGGCAGGGCGGCCTGGCGATAGCGTTCGATGGCCGCCAGGATGCGCCCGCTGAGGAACCGGGAGGTGTCCTCGGGCAGCCAGATGAAGTCGTCGGCGTGTTGCATGACCAGCAACGGAATGCTCGACGCGGTGGTGCGGTCGCTGATCAGGAACACCGGCACTCGCGTGTTGCGCTCGCGCAGCTTGACCAGCAATTTGGTGCAGTCGGCGTGGCCTTCGCTGGTGTCCATTTCCCACCGGATGAGCACGCATTGAATGGCAGGGTCCGAGCGCAGGATCGAGGCGGCATCGGTGAGGCTTTCCGAGGCCAGTACGCTGACGCCACGTCCCTCTACGTCGTGGACCAGTTGATCCAGGGCGCGGCCAAACACTGTTCGCTTGTCCGGCGGACTGCTGACCAATAGCGCCAGCATGCCCAGCGAGTGTTTATATTCCGTCATGATTGATCCTCCAGAGTTAATTCAGGTTGTTGACCGGCACTGGCTCGGCAGTGAGGTGCTGCGCGCTGACGGTTTGTGTCGGTACGCTGTTGTTGAGCGCTTCGAGGCGGATCAGGCGGTTGTTGACGAAGCCGAACAGGGTGTAACCAACGATCGTGGCCACGCCGCCCAGCATCAGCGCCTGTTCACCGGAGCTGTACAGCGCCAGGTAGCTGTAGGCCGCCGCGATCAGGGCGATGACGTTGGTGGCCAGTGCCTTGCCTTCCGGCACGTTGGAGACTTTCTGCATGGTCATCAGCGCGGCCATGGACAGGATGTACGGCACAAGGTTAGTGACCACCGCGAGGTTGACCAGGGTGTCGAACTGCTTGCTCAAGTCGGGGCTGATGGTGAGCAGGGCCAGCGCGGTCTGTGCCGCCAGCAGCACCAGCATGCCGACAATCGGCGTTCCCGCTTTGTTGCCCTTGGCAAAGATCGGCAGGAAGTAACCGGTGTCCGCCGAGCTTTTGTACACCTGGGCGATGGTGAACTGCCAACCCAGCAGCGAACCGATGCAGGCGAGCACCATGGCCGCCATCACGATGTCGCCGACCATCGGGGTGAACATCTTGGCGAACACCAGGCCGAACGGCGCAGTGGACGCGGCCAGTTCTTCGTTGCCGACGATACCGAAGATGACGTTGGTGGAGACGATGTAGATCACCGCTGCACCCAGGGTGCCGCCCAGCACGGCAATCGGTACGTTGCGCTCAGGGTTTTCCACCGCGTCGGTGTTGGCGCAAGCCGATTCAAGGCCAAGGAAGGCCCACAGGGTAATTGCCACCGAGGCGCCTGCCGCTTCGAACCAGCCTTTGTCGTGGGGGTTCCAGCCAGCGGCGTATACGCTGCTGTCGAACCAGAACCAGCCCACCGTTGAGACCAGCACCACCGGTGCAATCACACCCCAGACCGTCACCGCGCCGATACGGCCGGTAATGCTGGCGCCGCCAAAGTTGGCGAAGGTGGTGATCCACAACAGGGCAATAGTGGCCAGGCCTACTTGCAGTGAGTCGAGTTCTATCCCGAACAACACCTGGATATAACCGACCGCTGTAATACTGATCGCCACGTTGGCTATCAACAGCGAGAGGCCGTAGGTGTAGTTGGTGATGTAGTTACCTGCTTTACCGAAGGTGTATTCGGCATAACCGCCCATGCCGCCGGTCTTGCGGCTGAGCATCCCGCATCGCGCAAAGGCGTACGCCAGAGCGAGGGAGCCGGTGGCCGTTATCAGCCAGGAGAGGATCGAAATTGCACCGACTTCCGCGAGTTTCGTCGGTAGCAGCACAATGCCTGAGCCCAACATGTTGACCGCGGTCAACATTGTCAGTTGCCCCACACTCATTTTCTTTGCGACTGACATTCCGTTGCCTCACTTAGTTGGCGATTGAGAGTCTTAGCTATAGCAAAGGATTGAAAACTCGCAAGAAATAACGTCACACATCTCGTTTTCGCACTAATTTGCAAAAAAGGCACGATGCTGGCCCCCAAGTTTAAAAATCCTCAGCAAAATTAGTTCATTTTCAGCTAGTTAAACAGGTCAAGATGCGCAAGACATGGATCTCGTTAATGCCGTTAGTTATCGCGGGTGTAGCCCATTCGGCTCAAGCCAAAGAACTGGCCACCCATGATCAATACATGTGCAGTTGGGGGGCGGGAACCGCCGCAAGGGCACAGGAGCTCAAGCTTTCAGGCGTTTCTCTGTACGCCGCACGCCAAAAAATCCAGGTCTACAAGTTTGCAAAATCCTGGATGCGCATGATGGCACTTGGCATTACAGAGCAAACTTATGACAGTCCGTCGCGATTCAAGCCGACTGCTGTACGCCAGAGCTTTTATGAGGACTGCGTCAGGTACAAGTTGGCGCGTAAATAAAGTAGAAGGGGGCGCTGGTCGGATCGACCGCGAGGCGGGGCTGCGACGACTATATTGATTGACCATCCCAGCGACCCGATGGGGTGAAAACCGGTTTTTTACAACTCAATCAGGAGGTCATCATGAGCCAGATCGATAAAGTGTTGTACACCGCCCAAACCCACACCACCGGCGGGCGTGACGGCGCGTCCCGCAGCTCCGACGGAATCCTCGATGTGAAGCTGTCGTCCCCGGGCGCGGGTGGCGGTGGAACCAATCCGGAGCAACTGTTCGCTGCCGGGTGGTCCGCCTGTTTCATCGGCGCCATGCAAGTTGCAGCCAGGGAAATGAAAGTGGCGTTGCCCAAGGATGTGGCCGTCGATGCCGAGGTTGATTTGGGCACCAATGAAGGCGGCTATCTGCTGCAGGCGCGGCTCAATGTCAGCCTGCCGGGGCTGGACCGTGAAACCGCACAAAAAATCGTCGACACCGGGCACCAGTACTGCCCGTACTCGAAAGCCACGCGCAACAATATCAACGTGGTGCTCAAGCTTGTTTGAGTTGACGTGAAAAGGACTCGTATTCACTGAAGATCAAACTGTGGGAGCGAGCTTGCTCGCGATGGCGGAGTGTCAGGCGACATCGATGTCGAATGTTCCTGCCTCATCGCGAGCGAGCTCGCTCCCACAGGCTCTGTGTTTTAACTGACGGAGCAATCAATTCATCTTGCTGTGATCATGCATCATCTTGCTGTGATCCATGGTGTTAATCGCCTTGGCAACGGCTTCAATCTGAATCGACTCTTTCTCGCCCTTGGCGTCTTCCACGGTCAGGGTCAGTGGCACCTTGTCGCCTTCGTTGATCTGACCTGTGAGATTCATCAGCATGATGTGATAGCCGTTGGGATTGAAGCTCACCGGCTTGCCGGCTGGCAGCGCAACGGACGGCACCTGCTGCATTTTCATCACGTCGTCTTTCATGCTCATTTCATGAATCTGCACTAGCTTGGCAACCGGCGTTTGCACGCTCAACAACTTGCTGTCGCTGCTGGCGGTGACGGTCATGAAGGCGCCGCTCGACGGCTGGCCGGCCACGGTGGCGCGGACCCAGGCGTCGTCGACCCGGGTTTGTGCCGATACCTGAAAGGCCAAGCCGACCAGGGACAAGCCCAGTGCCAGTTGCTTGCAACTTTGCACGAAGCGTTTTTTAGCTTGCGGGGCATTCATTTCAGCAAACCTCCATCACGGTGAGCAGGTCTTCTGCGCACTCTTTGGCCGTCAGGGACGCGGACAGCCCCAGGCGCAGATTGCCCCGGGAGTCGAAGACAAAACTGGTCGCGGTATGGGAGAGGGTATAGGTATCGCCGCTCGGGACCTTCTCAAAGAACACGCCGAATTCCTTGGCGGTGGCGGCGGTTTCTTCAAGCGTGCCGTACAGGGCTTCGAAACTCGGGTCGAACGCCTTGACGTACTGGTCCAGCAACTCTGGCGTGTCGCGTTCAGGGTCCAGGGTGATGAAGATAACCTGTAGCCTTTCGCCATCGCGCCCCATCAGCTTCTTGGCCTGCGCGGCGCGGGCCAGGGTGGTCGGGCACACGGCCGGGCACTGGGTGAAACCGAAGAATACCATCGGCATCAGGCCGCGATAGCTGCCTAGCATCCTGGTTTCGCCTTCAGGGTTCTTGAGCTTGAAGTTACGCCCCATGATCTTGTCGCTGAGGTCCTTGCCGTAGTTGAACGACAGCTTGCTGCTGTCGTCGCAACCGGCGAGCAGGCCCAGGCTCAACAGGCCCATGCCTTGCAGGACAGTCCGGCGGGTATACAAAGTACTCATGAAAAAAAGCATCCTGTTGAACAGGCTGAAATGACAGCGTGATGACTGTACAGACGAAAAAATCGCGGGGATGTTAACAAACTGTGCCGGTGTCGGAGGGGCAGATACGACCATTGGACCGGCGTACAGGCGTGACATAGTGTCGCGCCGGCAGGCCGACACCTGTGGCGAGGGGGCTCGCCCCCGTTGGACTACGAAGTAGTCCCAATCCAGGCAATGCGGTTTGTCTGAGTAACCGCGATTGCAGGGTTCAGGGTCGCTGCGCGACCCAACGGGGGCAAGCCCCCTCGCCACAGGCAAGCCCCCTCACCACAGGCAAGCCCCCTCGCCACAATGTTTCGGTCGGGTTTAGCGACGCAATTGCGCGCAATGATCCTGTTCCGGTTGCGCGGCGGTGTACCACACGTAATCCGCATTCTCGGCGGTCACGGTCTTGCCCGCTTCGGCCAGGATCAGCACCGCATTCCCTTCACCGGCACCGAGGTCTTTCAGGTGCAGTGGCACCCCCAGATCCTTGCGCACGTGGAAGGCACCGGCCAGCAGCAACGCCGGCGTCGGTGCGGCTATCAGGCGCTGGGCCATGCGCCGGTCACGCTGTTGTTGCACGGCGAGCATTGCCGGCATCTGCGCTTCGGGCAGCAGGCCGCAATGGGATTGGCGGATGTCATCCAGCAAGGTCGCCCGCACCTGTTGGGTGGTGGACGCTTGCCCCGTAAGTACCGGGCGCTGTTTGTAGATTTGCATGATCTGCGCGCGGTCCAGGTTCGCCGCCAGCAGCGGATACGGTTGCCGCAGCGCGTAGGTGACGAGTGCGCCATAAACACTCCAGTCCCAATTGGCCTGCCAGGCCAGCGCCGTGAACGCATCGGCCGGTGGCTGGCCCGCGCGGGTCACGGCTTGCGCGGCATCGACCCTGGCCTGTTGATCGGGGTTGAGCATCTCCATCAGCAGGCTGCCCTGGGGGCGTTGTGTCGCCAGTTCGCGCAGCAGCCACAATTGCAGGGCGTGGTGGTCCGGGTTGTCGTGCTGTTCACCGACCAATACCCGAGGCACAACGGCCAGGCGTTGGACAAGTTCTTGCGGCGTCAGCGTACGGCCCGTGGCGAGTTCACGGATGACTCCGAGGTCGGCGTGATCACGGCCGTGCGGGGCGATCGGCGCCGGCAGTGGTGTGACCTGATGGATTTGGCAGGCAGCCAACAGGCTGAATGCACAGAGCAACAGAAAGCGCATCGGTTTTCCTTATTGGACAGGTGCCCCCTCGATGACAGAAGAGGGAGCGGCATCAGCGCGCGATGATCAGCGGGTGGCCGCGTTCCGGGTGCTGGTGAATCAGCACTTGTAGTCCATACACCGCCGCCAGCGTTTCGGTGGTCAGCACGTCTGCCGGTGGACCGTAGGCGTGGGGCAGGCCCTGATGCAACAACAGTAGTTGATCGCAGTAACGGGCAGCCAGATTGAGGTCGTGCAGAATCACCAGCACGGCAACCCCGCGCTCGGCGAAGTCACGCACGGCTTGCAAAATGGTGTGCTGATGCAGCGGATCGAGCATCGACGTCGGTTCATCGAGCAGCAGGGTTTGCCCCTCGGCACCCGGCCAGAGCTGAGCGAGCACCCGCGCCAGATGCACGCGCTGGCGTTCACCGCCGGACAGGGCCAGGTAGCTGCGTCCGGCAAGATGAAGCGCATCGGCGGCTTTGAGCGACTCGGCGACGATTTCGGCATCGCGCACGCGGCCGCTGGCGTGAGGCAAGCGACCCATGCCGACGATTTCATTGACCGAAAACGCAAAGCTCAGGCTCGAACTCTGCGGCAGCACGGCCAGGCGCTTGGCCCGTTCCTGTCCCGGCCAGTCGGCGAGTGGACGCTCGTCGAGGCTGACCCTGCCTTCACTGGTCGCCAGCTCACCACACAAAGCGGCGAGCAGGGTGCTTTTGCCGGCGCCGTTCGGCCCCAGCACACCCAGCACTTCCCCGGGGCGCAACTCGATATCGATGTTGGTCAGCACCGTGCGCTTGCCACGGCGTACCAGCAGGTTGTTTGCCCGCAGCATCAGGAGCGTCCTCGCACCAGCAGATAAAGAAAGAACGGAGCGCCGATCAGTGCAGTCACAATACCGATTGGCAATTCGGCTGGCGCCAACAACAAACGCGCCGCCAGATCGGCCAGCAACAGCAGGCTGGCACCGGCCAGCAACGACGCGGGCAGCAACACCCGGTGATCCGGGCCGACCAGCAGGCGCATCAGGTGCGGCACCACCAGGCCGATGAAACCGATCAGCCCGGCCGCCGCGACTGCCGCGCCGACGCCGAGCGCCGTGCACAACACCAGCTCAAGCTTGATCCGCTCGATGTCAAAACCCAGGTGACGGGCCTCCGATTCACCCAGCAGCAATGCATTGAGCGCCGCCGCCCTGCGGGGCAACCACAACGCCACGCCCAGGGTGACGATCAGCAACGGCCACAAGCGCGGGTAGCTGGCACCGTTGAGGCTGCCCAGGTTCCAGAACGTCAGGGTGCGCAAGGTGGCATCGTCGGCCAGGTAGGTGAACAGCCCGACCCCGGCACCGGCCATGGCCGTCATCGCCACACCCGCCAAGAGCATGGTGGCAACGTCGGTTTGCCCGTTGCGGCGACCGAAGCGATACACCACCGCCGTGACGATCAGGCCACCGGCAAAGGCGCACACCGATAGCAAGTAGGGTTCTATCACAGGCGGCAAGCCACCGAGCAGGCTGCCGCCGACGATGGCAAGGGCGGCACCGAGCGCAGCACCGCCGGACACACCGACCAGACCCGGATCGGCCAAGGGATTGCGGAACAACCCCTGCATCGCCACGCCGGACAACGCCAGTACCGACCCCACGGCGATGCCGAGCAAGCTGCGCGGCAGGCGAATCTGCCCGAGGATCAACTCCGCCTGCTGCGTGTCACCACCGTCAAGTGGCAACCCGAGCAGACGCATCCCGCCCAGCAAGGTATCGCCCAGGGGCAGGCTGACCGGTCCGAGGGCCAGGGACAGCCAGAACACCAGCACCAGCAACAGCAGCAAAAAGATCAACGTCGGACGCGGCCGAAAAATGGCCGTCATGGGCTGATCCCGGCGGTCTGCACTTTGGCGTCCGGGTAGAGCGCCGTGACACAGGCCAGCAGTGTTTTGATACGCATCGGGACTATTCCTTAGCCGATCAGAGGGGGGCGGGTATCGAAACTTTCGTAGCGGGTGATGATGCCATTGACGCGCGGCTTACGCACACGCCACGGGCGAGCGCCTTGAACCAGATGTCCATCCAGCACCAGATGCGCAGTGCTTCGGATCATGAGAAGAACTTGTGATCATCACGATTAAAATGAGTTTGTCTCACTCGCTGACACTGTCGACAATGGCTCCCATCGAACGCATTGGAGTTATTTGACATGGCTGTGGCCCATTCCCTTGGTTTTCCGCGCATTGGTCGCGACCGCGAACTGAAAAAGGCTCAAGAGGCGTTCTGGAAGGGCGAACTCGACGAAGCCGGTCTGCGCACCGTGGGCCGCGACCTGCGCAAGACCCACTGGGACTTGCAGAAAAAGGCCGGTATCGAGCTGCTGCCGGTCGGTGACTTCGCCTGGTACGACCAGGTCCTGACCCACTCGTTGATGTTCGGTGTGATCCCTGAGCGATTCCGCCCGCACGATGGCAAGGCCAGCCTGCAAACCCTGTTCGGCATGGCGCGCGGTGTGAGCGACAGCTGCTGCGGCGGCGCGCATGCCCAGGAAATGACCAAGTGGTTCGACACCAACTATCACTACCTTGTCCCTGAGTTCAGCGCCGATCAGCAGTTCCAGCTCGGCTGGGACCAGTTGTTCGAAGAAGTCGAGGAAGCTCGCGCACTGGGGCACAACGTCAAGCCGGTGATCATCGGCCCACTGACTTACCTGTGGCTGGGCAAGGCCAAGGGCGTCGAATTCGACAAGCTTGAGCTGCTGGATCGTCTGTTGCCGTTATACGGCCAGATCTTCCAGCGCCTGGCGGCACAGGGCGTCGAGTGGGTGCAAATCGACGAGCCGATCCTGGTGCTCGACCTGCCGCAGGACTGGAAAAACGCCTTTGAGCGGGCCTACAACCTGATTCAGCGTGACCCGTTGAAGAAACTGGTCGCCACGTACTTCGGTGGGCTGGAAGAAAACCTGGGCCTGGCCGCCAACCTGCCGGTGGACGGCCTGCACATCGATCTGGTGCGCGCTCCTGAGCAGTACCCGACCATCCTCGATCGCCTGCCGGCCTACAAAGTGCTGTCGCTGGGCCTGGTCAACGGCCGTAACGTCTGGCGCTGCGACCTGGAAAACGCTTTGGCCACCCTGCAACATGCTCATGAGCGTCTGGGTGATCGCCTGTGGGTTGCGCCATCCTGTTCGTTGCTGCACAGCCCGGTTGATCTGGGGCGTGAAGACAAGCTCGATGCCGAACTGAAAAGCTGGCTGGCGTTTGCGGTGCAGAAGTGTGAAGAAGTCGCGGTGCTGGCTCAGGCCGTCAACGAGCCGGAAGCGCCGAAGGTGCTTGAAGCGCTGACCCAAAGCCGCGCCGTGCAGGCCAGCCGTGCTGCGTCGCCACGCATCCACAAACCGGCCGTGCAGGCGCGTGTGGCCGCCATCACTGTCAAGGACAGCCAGCGTCATTCGCTGTTTGCCCGGCGCATCGAGAAACAGCGCGCCGGCCTGAACCTGCCGCTGTTCCCGACCACCACCATCGGTTCGTTCCCGCAAACCGCGTCGATCCGTCTGGCTCGCCAGTCGTACAAGCAAGGCAAGCTGACCGAAGCCGAATACACCGAAGCGATGCACAGTGAGATCCGTCACGCCGTGCAAGTGCAGGAAAACCTGGGCCTGGACGTGCTGGTGCACGGTGAAGCCGAGCGTAACGACATGGTCGAATACTTCGCCGAGCAACTGGACGGCTATGTGTTCACCCGTTTCGGCTGGGTCCAGAGCTACGGCTCGCGTTGCGTGAAACCGGCGGTGATCTTCGGTGACCTGAGCCGTCCGAAAGCCATGACCGTGGAGTGGATCCGCTATGCCCAGGGCCTCACCGACAAGGTGATGAAGGGCATGCTGACCGGTCCCGTGACCATGCTGATGTGGTCGTTCCCCCGCGAAGACGTGACCCGCGAAGTGCAGGCTCGTCAATTGGCCCTGGCGATCCGTGATGAAGTGGTGGACCTGGAAGCCGCCGGGATCAAGATCGTGCAGATCGACGAAGCCGCATTCCGCGAAGGCCTGCCGTTGCGCCAGGCGCAGTGGCAGCACTATCTGGACTGGGCGACCGAAGTGTTCCGCCTGTGCGCCTCCGGTGTGCGCGACGAAACCCAGATCCACACCCACATGTGCTACAGCGAGTTCAACGATGTGATCGAGTCCATCGCCGCCATGGATGCCGACGTGATCACCATCGAAACCTCGCGCTCGGACATGGAACTGCTGGACGCGTTCGAAGCCTTCGCGTACCCGAACGAAATCGGTCCGGGCGTGTATGACATCCACTCGCCAAGGGTGCCGGACTCCTCGGAAATGGCCAACCTGCTGCGCAAGGCCGCCAAGCGTATTCCCGCCGACCGCCTGTGGGTCAACCCGGACTGCGGCCTGAAGACCCGCGGTTGGCCGGAAACCGAAGCGGCGCTGGTGCACATGGTCAACGCTGCGCGTCAGCTGCGTAAAGAGTGGGCCTGACGCTGTATTGGGTGCACCACTGAAACTGTGGCCTCTTCGCGAGCAAGCTCGCTCCCACAGTGATTGGGGTGGTTCGCAGATTTTGCGTACAGCCGCTGAACCTGTGGGAGCGAGCTTGCTCGCGATGACGGCATGACAGGCGAAATCGATGTTGAATGTGCCGGTCTCTTCGCGAGCAAGCTCGCTCCCACAATGATTTGTGTGGTTCGCAGATGTTGCGTACAGCCACTGAACCTGTGGGAGCGAGCTTGCTCGCGATGGCGGAATGTCAGGCGAAATCGATGTTGAATGTGCCGGCCTCATCGCGAGCAAGCTCGCTCCCACAGTGATTTGTGTGGTTCGCAGATGTTGCGTGCAGCCACTGAACCTGTAGGAGCGAGCTTGCTCGCGATGGCGGAATGTCAGGCGAAATCGATGTTGAATGTGCCGGCCTCTTCGCGGGCAAGCCCACAGGGATTTGGGTGATTCGCAGATGTTGCGTACAGCCACTGAACCTGTAGGAGCGAGCTTGCTCGCGATGACGGCATGACAGGCGAAATCGATGTTGAATGTGCCGGCCTCTTCGCGAGCAAGCCCGCTCCCACAGTGATTTGGGTGGTTCGCAGATTTTGCGTACAGCCACTGAACCTGTGGGAGCGAGCTTGCTCGCGATGGCGGAGTGTCAGGCGACATTGATGTTGAATGTGCCGGCCTCTTCGCGGGCAAGCCCTCTCCCACAGGGATGTTCGGCGGGGTAGGAACCGTGTGCGATATTTAAGCCACTCAGCGCCGTGGCTCGGCCACCAACAGCAATGACTGCGGCACGGGGCTTTGCGGGTGCTGTGGCTCCTGCAAGCCAGCCAATACAAAGCCGGCCATGTCCAGTGCATTCAGCCAACTGGACAGGGTGCGGAAATACCATGGCATGGGCTGCCACTGCCCCTTGAAGCCAGAGAAGTTCTCTTCCCGCCAGCCATCCTGGTAGTCGCCCGCCGCAGCCGCCCACGGGTGCAGTGTCTGGATCAGCAGCGCGCCACCCGGGGCGAGCAGGGTGTTCATGGCGGCGAGCAGGGGGATGATGTCCTGATGCAGCAGGGCGAAGTTGGCGCAGATCAGGTTGTAGTCGCGGCCGATGTCGACTTTCGCTTCAGCCAGTTGTTCATAGCTCGCCAAATGCACCCGCGCAGTGCCCGCCGTCCGCGCCGCCTCCACTAGCGTCGCATCGCCATCCACACCGACCGCATCGATGGCCCGGTCTGCCAGCGCACGCAACAACCAGCCTTCACCGCAACCCAGGTCGAGCACACGCTCGGGCTGGCGACCCAGCACCGCCAGCAGGATGGCCTGGTCGGTGACCTTGAGGCGGCTTTCGATGGTGCCGCTGCGAATGGCGTCGATCCAGGCCCGGGCATTGTGGTGCCAGCTGTCGAGGAGGGTGGATTCGGGGGCTGACATGGTCGATGTCCGGCGTGATGGGTTGGATGAAAGGATAGGGCAACAGAAGATTTACGGTGGAGCCGGTTTTACCCGGCACCACCGATAGCACAGCAAAGGATGGACCCGTGGCTAGGCGCTTTTGGTGGCTGCCAGATGATAGGCAACCAGCGCATTGGCGTGACCATGACCCATTCCGTGTTCGGTTTTGAGCCAGGCCACCATCTCCATGTGTTTCTTGTCGCTGACAGACTTGAGCAGGTCCAGCCAATGGCTGATCGGCTGCCCGTACTTCTTTTCAATGGACGGGAAGTACGAAGCCGGCCCTTTGGTTTTTGTCTCTTCGGTCACGATGCAAACTCCCTTTTCGATTTTCCAGGTTCGAAAACAGCACCGGTTACGTTACTTATTTGCCGTCAACGCGTCCATCGTCCGGGCGGTTGATGTTGAAGCGGGGCGGGGCAAATTGTTCTCAGTAATTCATCCCGTCATCGATCGCGATGCCTTGGGCACGCATGGCCTTGATCAACTCACCACGGGTGTCGGGCAGGTTGAGCATGGTCTTGGCGCGCAACGCCATGACTTCTTCGGCGGTGTAAGGCTGATAATCGGCCGGCATGCTGCTACCCGCCATGCCGTCTTCGCGCAACAGCCAGTTGAGCAGGTCCGCCAGTTGTGCGTTGTTCAGCGCTGACTGCGACATGCCCGGCACTCGCACGAGGAATTCGCGGCCACCGGGCACTTTCAGGAAGTTACCGACGAAACCTTTCATCCGTGGCGTGTCGTTGGCGGCCGAACCCGTGCCGTCGCCCAGGTGGCAACCGGCGCATTGCAGCTGGTAGTTCACGCCGACGCTGTAACCGGCCTGGGCAATCGGGGTTTGAACATCTTCGTTGCCCGGCGCATGGCTCTGCGCCGGATTGGGAATGGCCCGGGCGAAAGCGAGCGGGGCGCTCAGGGCGCAGACGAGACCGAGCAATATCAAACTACGCATGTAATCCAACTCCGCTGATGACCGGTTTGGCACCTGTTGTAGGAGCGAGCTTGCTCGCGAAGAACTAAAGGGCGACGCGTTAAACCAGATAGCCCGCGTTATCGTTGACGTCCTTCGCGAGCAAGCTCGCTCCTACAGGTACACACACACAAAGCAGTAAAAAAAGAAAAGCAGCCACAGAAAAAAAGCGCCGATTGCGCGAGCAACCGACGCAAAGCGCGTTCTTTAAACGGCGACGCCGCGGATGACCGAAACGGTGCAGTGGTAGATGTGCGATTTGGCGGCCAGGCACCAGTTCACATCGTTGTTGTTGAACGGGCGGTAGGCCGGTTCTTCACTGTCGTTACGGGTACAGGCGCACTGGGCGCAGCTTTGCTTACCGCAGCAGTCGTTGTACGAAATGATGTAGTCCTTGCCGTCGGCCGGGTTGCGGCAGGTGCCGATCCAGGTCACTTGCGAGGCTTCGGTGCCTGGTGGGCAGGACGTCACCGACCCACCGCAGCAGCTGCACAGAAACCCGTCGATGGAGCAGTAGCGCCAGTAGTCGCAGCTGTTCGGATCGCCCGGGTCGCCGGCCTGCGCAGGCTCCGCGGCCAGGGCCTTGCTGGTGCGGTCCAGCGGCAGCAACAGGGGCAGGGCGGCACCGGCCACCATCAGCGAACCCATGCGTGCCAGCAGTTTGCGGCGCGAAGTGGTGTCGGCGACACGGCGGGACGAACGCTCAAACAACAGATCCAGCAGTTTCATAAAGGTCTCCCTGCCTTATCAGTGGCTATGGCTGTGGTCGTGATCGTGGGTGTGCGGTTGGGCATTGAGGTATTGCTGCAACGTGGCGTGCTTCAAATGCTCGACTTCGAACAGGCTGTCCAGGTGCTCGCGGGAGTTGACCAGACCCTTGGCACGCAGGGTGCCGGCCTTGTCGATCAGCGCGGCGTACGGCAGCTTGCCGATCTGGTAGGTCATGCCCACTTCCGGACCGACCACGTAGGTGGCGTCTTCAAGTTTGTGTTCGCGGATCAGCGCTTGCTGGGCGTCCATGTCGCCATCGCTGACGAACACCACATCGAGGCGGTCCGATTGCTCCTTGGCGATGGATTTGATCGCTGGCAGCAGCGACTTGCAGATCGGGCAGGTCGGCGAGAGGAAGAACAGCAGTTGCGATTTCTCGCCGGCGTAACCGAAGTTCACCGGACGACCGTGACGGTCGCTGGCGGTGACTTGCGGCGCGGGTTCATTGACCGCCACCCCTTTGTCGACCATCAGCGCGCCAGCCGGGGCGAGACGACCGTGCAGCACGCCGATCTGCCGCACCAGGCCCATGACGACAAACGCCACGGCCACCAGCAGCACCCAGAGCAGAACGTTGGAAACAATCAAGCCTTCCATTTCGATTACCTACCAATCAATTTGAGCAGAAGAGGGGAGTTCGCCAGCAGCCCATCGGCGGCGGCGTAGATGAGCAGCGCAACCGCGGCGGCAGCCAGGGTCACGAAGCCATCGAACAGGTTGAGGTCGCGGGCAACCGGCGCCATGCTGGCCAGCAGCGCCAGCGCTATCAGTGCGCTGTTACGTGCCAGTAGCACCGGACGCAGCGGCTGTGCCTGGTCGGGACCGGCGCAACCGCAGTCGATGTCCGCGCGACCGCGCCACAGGTTGATGCCGATGGCGGCGGCGTACAGGGCCAACAGGCTGGCGGCGCTCAACGCGGCGTAACCACGGCTGACCGGCACCAACAGGGCAAAGGCAATGCCCAGTTCCAACAGCGGCACCCACCGTGCCGTCGGGCGCACCAGCGCCTCGGGCAGCAGTTGATAGTCCGCCAGTTGCCGGGCGAAGCGGGCCGGCGCGCGCAACTTGTGGGTCGCGGCGCTGGCCAGCAACACCGCGATGGCGATGGCGCTGGCAATGATGAAGATCGGGTCTGTGTGCATGGCCGAACCTCTTAGTAGCTCAGGACCTGAGTCGCGGTTTTGGCGACTTTCGGCATGCTGCCGGTGAGCTTGTTGGTCTTCAGATCGAAAATCTGCAAACCGCCTTCCACGTCGGTGCCGAGCAACAACGGCTTGTCGTCGCCGGTTGCCTGCATGCTCCACACCGGAACCGGGGCTTCCAGAGTCGCCACTTTCTTGTGGGTCTTGAGGTCAAACGCCCAGATCAGTGGGCTCGGGTCTTCCCACTTCATCGGTTCGTGGGCGTCGTGCATCAGCACGTACAGGCGGTCCAGCTTCGGCGCCACGGCCATCATCTGCCAGCCACCCGGCGCCCAGCCGGCCTTCTTGTCTTCGTCGGAAACCAGCGACCAGGATGGCAAGACCTTCGGCGCATCACCGGCGAAATCCACCGGGCGCACGGTGCCGGTCGTGGTGGTGAAGTAGTAGGTGTCGCCGACGTTGACGGCGCGCTCTACCAGTTTTTCCGCGTTCGGATCAAAGAACGGCGTGCGGCTGCGCGCGGTTTCCTGGCCCTGATCGTTGAGGGTCACCACTTGCAGGCTGCCGTCGCCGCACAGCGAGGCGAAGCGGCGGTTACCGACCGGGTAGTTGAGCACGCAACCGGGGATGGCGATTTCCGTGGCAACCGCCTTGGTCTGGGTATCGACCACGGTCACCGAAGTCGACGGGGTGAAGTTGTAGACGTAGACGAACTTGTCGTCGCCGCTCGGCTTGAGCGCATAACGCTGGGTCAGCGATTCGGCGCGCTTGTTCGGAATCAGCACTTCCCAGGCCGGCGACAGGGTCGAGCTGTCCCAGGCGGTGAGCACGTCGGTGCGGGTGCCACGGGTGCCGCGGGAATACCAGATGTCCGCGCTGTAGATGGTTTTTTTGTCGTGACTGAGGGTCGACGGCGCGGCAAAACCGGTCGGCACCATGCCGAGGATGCGCTTCTGGTCCGGGTCGACCACAGTCACGCGGCCAGCCACAAAGCTGTCGAACTCGACGTCGATGACAAACGCGCGGTGAGCTTCGGGTGGAAACGCCAGAACGGTCTGCCCAATCGTACCGGCGGGCAGGTCCGCGTGGGCACTGTTCAAACCGAGTACAAGCAGGCTCAGGCCTAGCGCTGACTGTACGGAGATCCTGTTTGTTCGCATAAGGGGAACTTCCTGAATTGTTGGTAACGCGGATCGCGGGTGCTTTGGCAGATTTTTACCCTTTGATTCTGCCGTGCCCCGAGATCGGGAGAATTGCCCTGCCTGCCAAGTGTTTGTGTGTCTGTGCCAGTGTCATGAAACTGGCTGCACAATCTGATAAGGCGGGGGGTTGACTGGCGTCAGAGGTGGGAAGGGCGAAGCTGCATTTGTGGCGAGGGGGCTTGCCCCCGTTGGGTCGCGAAGCGGCCCCAGCATTTGCCAGTCACACCGTGCCAGCAGGTTTTGCGGCTGCTGTGCAACCGAACGGGGGCAAGCCCCCTCGCCACAGGATTTGTGTATGTCAGACCACAGTAGTGGTGCAGGTCAGGCGGGATTGGCGAGGGGAAGGGAGAAGGTAAACACCGCGCCGCACGGCTCCAGGTTTTGCGCCCAGATATCGCCACGATGCCTGCCGATGATGTTCTTGCACAGCGCCAGGCCAATGCCATTGCCACTGACCTTGGACGAGAAAAAGCCGTCGAACAGCTTTTCCTGCGCCTGGGCCTGGATGCCGCGACCACAGTCTTCGATGCGCACCAGGGCCACATCGTTCTCGCGACTGGCGTGGATACGCAACAGGCGTCGTTCAGTGGGCAGGTCGGCCATTTCTTCAATGGCGTTGAAGGCCAGGTTGAGGATCACCTGGCCGATCAGGACTTTCTCGCAACTGACCTGCAGCGGTTCCGGCGCGGTGACTACTTCCACGCGCACCAGGCTCGGATCGGCCCGCAGGCTGATGAAGTAGCGGGTTTCGCGCAGCAGCTCATTAAGGTCGACCAGCTCTTCAGTCTGCTCCAGCTTGACCACGTAGTCGCGCACGCTCTTGATGATCACCGAGGCATGCTCGATTTGCCGCACGGCGCTCTGCAAGCCCCAGGTGACGCCTTGATCGGTTTCACCCGTGTTGCCCAGGCGAATCACTGCGCCCTCAATAAAGTTGCGGGTCGCCGCCAATGGCTGGCTCAGCTCGTGGGCGATGGCCACGGCCATTTCGCCCATGGCGTTGTAGCGCGCCAGGTACTCGAGCTTCTGCTCGCTGACTCGCCGCGCTTCTTCGGCCTGCACCTGCTCGGTCACGTCGCGGAACAGCAGCAGATGGCCGACCAGATCGTCCTCGATCTCGATGTAGCGGCAGGTTGCGTCATGCCAGCGCCATTCGCCGTTCCGGCGCTGCACCTTGTAGTGCACGTTGAACGGCGCGTGTTCCGGCGTCTCATGGGCGAACTGTTGCAACAAGCGCTGACGCGAAGCGTCGTCGCACCAGGCCAGGAAGTTCTCGCCCATCAGCTGGTGCACTTCGCTGTCGAGCAGGTGCGCGCCGGAGTCGCTGATAAAACCTATATCGCCCTCGGGGCCGAGCACCGCCACACCTTCGGCCAGGTCCTGCATGAAGGCCTTGAGCCGGCTCTCGAAACGCTTGAGGTCGCGCTTGACCTTGTCCTCTTTGGAAATGTCACGGAACTGCACCATCAACACATCGCGACCGTCCAGGTGCACCAGGGTCGCCACCGCCTCGGAAAGAATCTCCACCCCTTGCTTGGAGCGATAGCACCACTCGATGGTCCGTTGCCCGGTGCGCGCGGCCCTTTCGAGCCAGCGCAAACCTATGGAACGCCGGTATTTCGGCGCATCGCGGGTCATGTCGGAGGCCTTCAGCGGCGTCAGTTCTTCCAGGGTAAAGCCCAACGCCGCCAGGGCAGCGGCGTTGGCCCAGAGAATTTCCTTGGTGTGCGCGTCATGAAGAATGATGCACAGCGGCATGGCTTCGATCAGCGCATAAAAGTCGTTCGGTTTTGGCTGGTACATCGCACGGCCCCTGGCGGCAGAGATTTGCAGTATGGCGTTTTATACCTGCTCGCACAGCGGGATGCGCTCAGAGGTTACCGGTGTGGGTCTAGGGGTTTTCTTTAGCGAGGGGGCTGCACGCACCAATAGTGGCGGCCGGATGCGGTTTTTACACTGGACCGCAATGCAAGGGTGACCACGCCGATTCCCTGTAGGAACGAGCCTGCTCGCGATGAACCTGAGAGCGCCACGGGGTGCCAGGTTTCCAGCGTCATCGTTGACGACCATCGCGAGCAGGCTCGCTCCTACAACGGGGCATGCGTGTCACCCCACTAACAATAAACAAAACGGAGAATGCCCATGCTGCGTTCAGCGGTTGCGCAACAAGACGCATCGATCGGCGTTGACGAGAATGTCGTCGACAGCCAGGCCTTTGCGCAGGTACTGGATGAAGTGCGCCGGCGCCGCGAAGAATTCGACGCTGGCTCCCACGTGCCACGGGACATGATCGAGCGCTTCAAACAAGTGGGCATCTACCGTGCCGCCACGCCGAAATGCTTCGGTGGCGACGCCCTGGCACCGCACCTGTTTCTGCAAATGATCGAACGCATCTCTGAAGCCGACGGCTCGGCGGGCTGGGTGGCCAGCTTCGGCAGCGCCGGTGTCTACCTGGCTGCTTTACCACGGGAAACCCTGGCTGAACTCTACGCCGAAAGCCCTGACCTGGTGTTCGCTGGCGGCCTGTTCCCCTTGCAACCGGCCGAGGCCGTAGAAGGCGGCTATCAGGTCAGCGGCACCTGGAAATTCGCCAGCGGCTGCAAAGGCGCAGACCTGTTGGGCGTTGGTATCGGCGCCGCTGGCGGCAAGCCGCGCACCGCGGTGTTCCGCCCGGAGCAGGTAGACATCGTCGAGAACTGGGAAGTGGTCGGCCTCAAAGGCACCGGCAGCCATGACCTGCGAGTGACCGATAAACGCGTTGACGAGCGCTGGACGTTCATCCGCGGCGGTGCCTCGACCATCGACGAGCCGCTGTTCCGCTATCCATCGATCGCCTACGCCGCGCAAGTGCTGGCGGTGGTCAACCTCGGACTGGCCCGTGCCGCGCTGGACGAAATCAGCCGCATGGCTGGCGGCAGTGGCATCACCGGCGCGCCGAAATTGTCCGACCGCGCTTACGTGCGCATCGAGATCGCCAAGGCTGAAGCCAAGCTCAGCGCCGCGCGCGGTTTCTTCTACAACGCCACCGAGCAGGTGTGGAACTCGATCCTGGCCGGCAACCCGGTCACGCCGGAGCAGACCAGCCTGTTGCGCCTGTCGGCCATTCATGTGTCCCAGGCCGGTGCCGAGGTGGTGCAGAGCGCCTACAGCCTGGCCGGCACCACCGCCATTTACCTGCGCCATCCGCTGCAACGCTATCTGCGCGACTCGATGGTGGTGACCCAGCACGCCTTCCTCAGCGAAGGCCTGTACGACGGCGCCGGCTCGGTGTTCCTCGGCGTACCGCCGTTCCCGGGCTACATCTGAATCCCCATTACTTTTTCAAGGAACCACACCCATGTCGCAAACCACCCAAGAGCCATTGCGCGTCGTCTTCTGCATCGGCATCACCCAGAACTTTTTCGACCTGCCCACCGGGGAAGGCCTGAGCGTGTGGAAAGGCTTCAGCCAAATGATGGGCGACCTCGGCGCGATGCCCGGCATCACCGTGCTCGGCGCGATGGATGACGACCGCCTGATGGTCGGCCCGTCCACCACCTCGCCCTGGACCGTATACATCATGGCCGACGTCGACTGCCACCAGTCGGTGATCGACGCCTGCAACCTGTTCCGCACCACACCGGTCGGCCAATACAGCCTGTGGCGCTACGCCAAGATCGAAGCGCGCATCGGTCGTCCGCTGACCATTCCTGACGCGGCCAAGGTGTAAGCCATGAACGAGGCCTTGCTGCAGCGTCTGGCGACGCTCGAAGGGGAAAGCGCAGTGCGTCGCCTGATGGCGCGCTACATGGACCTGTGCGATGTGCCGCGGGCGGCGATTCATCTCGACCAGTTGGCGCAGTTGTTCACCGAGGATGCGATCTGGGAAGGCCTCGGCACCCAGACCGCGCAGACCTTCGGTCAGCACCAGGGGCGAGAGGCGGTGGCGGCGTTTGTCGGCGGTTATCTGCCGCCGTCCGACCACTTCAAGCTGAACCTGCACTACCTCACCAGCGAGTCGATCGTGGTCGACGGCAAGGCGGCGCACGGGCAGTGGATCATGCAGCAGATTTCCACCTACGCCGATGGCCGCAATGAGTTGTTCGGCACGCGCCTGAACATCGATTTTCGCTGTGTCGACGGCGTCTGGCTGATCGCGCATTTCCGCACGCAACGGCTGTTCAATACGGAGCTCTTCACCTTGGGAGCGGGCGCATGAGTACGTTCATCAGCGAATTCCTCCTCGGTGGCAACGGCAAGCGCGTCGCCATCAAGGACTCCATCGACATCGCCGGCCATCCGACCCGCTCAGGCAGCCGTGCATTCGCCGATGCACCGGCGGCGACGCAAAACGCCGAGGTGGTCGATGCGATCCTCGACGCTGGCTGGCAGATCGTCGGCAAGACCAACCTGCATGAACTGGCGTTCGGCGTGACCGGCATCAACGACTGGACCGGCACTCCGATCAATCCGCAAGCGCCGGACCGTGTGCCTGGCGGCTCGTCCAGCGGTTCGGCTTCGGCGGTCGCGGCAGGCCTGGCGGACATCGCCATCGGCACCGACACCGGTGGTTCGGTGCGGGTGCCGGCAGCGTGCTGCGGGATTGCCGGGCTCAAGCCGACTTATGGTCGCGTCAGCCGTGTCGGTGCGCATCCACTGGAATCGAGCCTCGATTGCGTCGGGCCGTTCGCCAAAAGCATGGACGACCTGATCGCCGCGATGCAGGTGATCTGCCCGGGCTTTACCGCTCAAGGGCTGCCAGGCGACGGCGCCAGGGTCGGCTTTCTCGAGGTGGCCTGTGATTCGCACCTGCAAGCCAGCCTGGGTGCAGCCGCCGACCGCGCCGGATGGCGTCGCAGCAACCTGCACCTGAGCGAATTCGAAGCAGCGTTTGCCGCCGGCCTGACGGTGATCAATTTCGAAAACTGGGCGGCGTTCGGCCACTTGACCGGCAAGGGCCTGATCGGCGCCGATGTGGAAACACGCTTGCTGGCGGCCAGTCGCACCACGCGCGAAGAGCTGGCCGATGCCTGCGCCGTGCGCACGCGGTTCACCCAACAGGTGGATGCAGCACTGGAAGACTTCGCCGTATTGCTGTTGCCGACACTGCCAACCTTGCCGCCAACCCTCAGCGAAGCCCGCGCCGGCAGCAAAGCCGTGGCCGGCATGACCCCGCTGGTGCGGCCTTTCAACCTCAGTGGTCACCCCGCGCTGACGGTGCCGGTGGAACTCGATTGCGGCGGGCTGAAAGTCGGCCTGCAAATCGTTGGCCGCAAAGGACAGGACGAACTGGTCTGCGCCTTTGGTGCGCAGCTGCAAGCCTCTACCACTCAATCATAAAAAGAAGCCATGAGGAGAACCGCATGAGCACTCATGAATATCAGCTGATTGCAACGTCGAAAAGCCCCGAAGACCTGGTCCAACATGACCGCGTCGACGTCTCGCTGTACAACGACCCGGCGCTGTTCGAAGCCGAGCTGGACAAGATTTTCTACCGCACCTGGGTGTGGGTTGCCCACGAAAGCGAAGTGCGCAATAGCGGCGACTTCAAGACCGCCACCATCGGCCGCCGCCCGGTGATTGTGGTGCGCGACAAGAAGAACAACATCAACGTGCTGGAAAACCGTTGCCGGCACCGTGGCGCCACTGTGTGCGAGAAGCACAAGGGCAACGCCACCGGTTTCACCTGCCCATACCACAGCTGGTCCTATGGCCTGGATGGCAAGCTGCGTGCGCTGCCGTATCCGGACGGCTACGAAGGCATTCTGGAAAAGTCGGAATTGCCGCTGACCAGCCTGCGCGTCGAGAGCTACGCCGGCATGGTGTTCGCCAGCTACAACGACGAGATCGAACCGCTGGAAGACTTCCTCGGCGGCGCGAAACACTGGATGGACCTGTTCATGAAGCAGGGCGCCGGCTACCCGATCAAGACCCAGGGCGAACACAAGTTCAGCTTCAAGGGCAACTGGAAGATCCAGCTGGAAAACACCACCGACGGCTATCACTTCCCGATCGTGCACAAGTCGTTCATGTCGTCGGTGGATGAAGAAACTTCGGAAATGCTCTCGTTCATGACCGACGAACAAGCCGTGACCCACTCCCTGGGCAACGGCCACAGCGTGATGGTGATGGTGCCGGAGCACGTCGACCTCGATCACGACGACGGCACCGAGCAGTTGCAGGAGCGCTTCGCCCATGTGACCGAAGAACTGTCGAAGACCCTGCCGGCCGATCAGGTCCGTCGCATCGTGCGCTCGCTGCACGGCGCCGGTTTCAACCTGAACCTGTTCCCCAACGTGGCGATGTCGATGTCGTTCTTCCGCGTGCTGCGCCCGGTGTCGGTCACCGAAACCGAGATCCGCCACGTGGCCCTCGGCATGGACGGCGGCCCGGAAATCGCCAACCGCGAACGCATGCGCATCCACGAACACTTCCAGGGCCCGTTCGGTTTCGGCAGCCCTGACGATGCCGAAGCCTGGGACCGCGTGCAGCGCGGCTCGTACGCCGGCGTCGATGCCCCAATTCTGGTCAACCGCGGCCTGAACCGCGAAATCACCGCTGAAAACGGCGACAAGGTCAGCCACGCCACCGACGAAGGCGGCATGCGCGGTGCCTACGACATGTGGAAAAGGATGATGAGCCAATGAGCAATCACGACACCCTGAACGGTTTTTCCGGCCCGTTGGCCCAGGCCATCGAATTCATCTGGCGCGAAGCCGAACTGCTCGACCACAAGAACTACGCCGAATGGGCAACCTTGTGGAGCGCAAGCGGCAAGTACATCGTGCCGATCGACCCGGACACCGAAGATTTCGAAGCGACCCTCAACTACGCCTACGACGATGCACGCATGCGTGACCTGCGTATCGAACGCCTGACCGCCGGCTACTCGCCGTCGGCGGTGGACGCAGCGAAAACCATCCGCACGATCTCGCGTTTCCGCCTGGTGGAAGCGGCCGGCGACATCGTCGAAGTCAATTCGGCGCAGTTGCTGTACGCCTACAAGCGCGGCGTGCACACGCCGTTCGTGGCCGACCTGAACCACCGTATCCGCTTCACCGACGGCGTGCCGACCCTGGAGCGAAAAGTGGTGCGCCTGATCAACTCCACCGACAGCCTGAGCGCGCTCGGCTTCCTTTTGTGAGGGCAACATCATGAGTCGAGTAGCCCTCGTAACGGGTGCCTCGCGCGGACTGGGCGAATGCATCGCCCGCCGTCTGCACGCAGCCGGTTATCGCGTCGGCCTGGCGGATGTGCGCCTCGATGGCGTGCAGCAACTGGCTTTGGAACTCGATGGCAGCGGCGCCAGCGCCGTGGCCATTGAACTGGATGTGCGCAGCAAGGCCGACTTTCAACGTGCCCGCGATGTGCTCGCCGAGCGCTGGGGCGGCACCGACATTCTGGTGAACAACGCCGGTGTGTCGAAAGTCGCCGCGTTGATGGACATCACACCAGAAGAATTCGACGAGTCGATGGCGATCAACCTGCGGGGCACCTTCGTGGCCTGCCAGGTATTCGGCGCGCACTTTGCCGAGCGCGGCTTCGGTCGCATCGTCAACATTGCGTCCCTGGCCGGGCAGAACGGCGGCACCGCCACCGGCGCGCATTACGCGGCGGCCAAGGGCGGCGTGGCGACCCTGACCAAAGTCTTCGCCCGTGAACTGGCACCCCAGGGCGTGACGGTCAACAGCATCTCGCCAGGTCCGCTGGACTTGCCGGTGGTACGCGAAACCGTGGCTCCGGAGCGTCTGGAACAGATCCTGAAAATGATCCCGGCCGGCACCCTCGGTGACCCAACGTTCATCGCCGACAGCGTGTTGCTGCTGATCGCCGAGAACGCCGCCTCGGTAACGGGTGCGTGCTGGGACATCAATGGCGGTTTGTTCATGCGCTGAGCAGCAGAAAAATGCCCCCACCCTGTAGGAGCGAGCTCGCTCGCGATGATCGTCAACGATGACGCTGGAAACCTGACACCCCGTGTTGTTCTCAGGTTCATCGCGAGCAGGCTCGCTCCTACAAGGGGCAGTAAACCAAAACAACAGTATTCAGGTGATGCAATGATGAAGGTGAAGATCGAAAGGATCGTCGACGAAGCGCTGGATATCCGTTCCTTTCGCCTCGTGCGCAGTGACGGCCAGCCGCTCGACACCTATGAACCGGGTGCCCACGTCGACCTGACCGGTCCGACCGGGGTGACCCGCCAGTATTCGCTGTGCAGCCCGCCGCAGGATCGCCGTGCGTATCTGGTGGCGGTGAAGAAAGAAGCGCAGTCGCGCGGTGGTTCGCTGGCGCTGCACGAGCAAGTGGAAGAGGGCATGGAGCTGGAAATGGGCGCGCCGCGCAACCTGTTCCGTCTCGATGACAGTGCCCGCGAACACGTGCTGTTCGCCGCCGGTATCGGCGTGACGCCGCTGTTGAGCATGGCTTATCGACTGGCGGAAAGCGGCCAGCCGTATCGTTTGCATTACTTCGCCCGTTCGGCGCAGTACGCGGCGTTTACAGAGCTGTTGGCGACAAAATTCGCCGACCACGTGGAATTTCATTACGGCGTGGAGCCGGCGGATCTGGACGGCGCGTTGAGCGAATGCCTGGCGCGTGCCGGCAGCGCCGCTCACGTCTATACCTGCGGCCCGGCACCTTTCATGAACAAAGTGGTGGAAGTGGCGTCCCGCAGTCGCTCTGACGATTCGATTCACCTTGAACACTTTGCCGCAGACCCGGCCGCCAACAGCGCTCCGGCCGGCACGTTCGAAGTGGAGCTGGCCAGTTCCGGCGTGGTGCTACAGGTGCCGGCCAACGCCAGCCTGGTCGACGTGTTGCAGGCCCACGGTTGCGACATCGACACCGAGTGCCGCGAAGGCATCTGCGGCACCTGCATCGTCGAGGTACTGGACGGCGTGCCGGAGCACCGCGACAACTGCCTGTCGAACAAGGAAAAGGCGTCCAACAAGCAGATTTGCGCGTGTGTATCACGGGCGCTTTCCGCTCGTCTGGTATTGGACATTTAACCCGTAGGTCGACTGGAAAGCTTGGGCCGGAGCCTGTTGAATGGGCGCCCGGCGGCCGTCGAAGGAGGAGATGGCTACAGAAACAACCGTTTTGACGAACCGCTCGATGAAGCGGTCGAAAAATAACAACAAAAACGTGAGGCTTTGCGGACATGATTACAGCATCGACGGTGCGCAACGAGGCGTTCGAAAGTTGGTTGAGCCAGGTGAACCAGGCCTGTGGGCGTTTCGATGCCCGGGCGCTGGACACCGATTTCTACGGCGAACTGGCGGAATTTCGCAGCGGTGCGATCAACCTGAGTGTGGTCGACATGGCGCACGTGCATTTGTACCGCACCAGCAAGGACGTCAGCACCAGCAGCGACGGCCACTACTACGCGGTGTTCCAGATGCGCGGCAGCTCGCAACTGGAGCAGGGCGACAACCGCGCGCAACTGGGCTGTGGCGACATCGCCCTGATCGACGCCAGCCGCCCGAGCGACATGATCTACAACGACGATTGCCGACAGCTGTCGCTGATTCTTCCGCGCCAGGTGGTCGAGCGGGGTTCGCACTTAAATGCCGTCAACTGCGCCACGCGCATCGCGGCCGGCAGCCCCCTGGCGGCGATGGCCAACAAGCTGGTGCTGGACACCCGCCAGCAGGAGGGGCTGGACATGCAGGAAAGCGAGGCCGTGCTCGATGCCCTGGCCAGCCTGTTGCTGCCGGGCATCAGCGCCCGGGACGGCGGTGCTGACGCCCATGAGCGGCAGTTCCGCAAGATCATCGCCTTCATCGACGCCCACCTCAGCGACGAAGAATTGTGCCCCGAGCTGATCGCCCGTGAAGTCGGGATTTCCGTGCGCGGCCTGTACCGGATGTTCTCCAAGCGCGGCCTGGTGGTGGCGCAATACATCAAGCACCGCCGCCTGGACTTCTGCGCGGAAAACCTGCGCCGGGCGGATGTCGAGCAGAAGCTTTCGGCGTTGTGTTATGCGTGGGGCTTCTCGGATTCGAGCTACTTCTCGTCGGCGTTCAAATCGCGCTTTGGTGTGTCGCCGGGGGCTTATCGCAAGCGCTATAGCTGCTGAATTCGATGTTGGATGTGCCGACCCCATCGCGAGCAAGCTCGCTCCCACAGTGGATCTGCGGTGAACACAAAGTCTGTGTACGACCGGGATCAACCTGTGGGAGCGAGCTTGCTCGCGATGGCGGCCTCATGACCGCTGCAAATCACTCAGTGCCGCACCGGCTCATCCACCGGTAAATGCAGCACCTCGCGCACCAGCATGGCGATGCTGGACACCCCCATCTTTTCCTTGATCTTGGTGCGGTGCACGTCAACGGTCTTCACGCTGATGTTCAGCTCCCGGGCAATCACCTTGCTGGCCTTGCCATCGATCACCAGCATCAACACTTCCCGCTCACGGCTGGTCAGCAGTGCCAGTTTGCCTTGCAGGTTCTGACGCTGCTGCTGATCGGCCTGGGCGTGTACGGCGGTCTTCAGCGCGGCCTGGATGCGGTCGATCATCTGCTGCGGGTTGTAGGGCTTCTCGACGAAATCCAGCGCGCCGTTCTTCATCGCCGTGACCGACATCGGAATATCGCCATGGGCCGAGACGAAAATGGTCGGCAGGGTGCTGCCGCGCTGGTTGAGGATTTCCTGCAACTGGAAACCGCTGGTCTCCGGCATGCGCACGTCGAGCACCAGGCAGGCGGGCTGCTTGGGGTCGTACTGGCTGAGGAACTCTTCGGCGCCGGCAAAGCACTGCGCCTGCACGCTCACCGACTCCAGCAACCAGGCCAGTGAGGTTCGCAGGTCCTTGTCGTCGTCAACGATATAAACAATCGGTTTACGGATTTCCATCGGGGCTGCCACGAAAGTTTTCTAATTATTGTTTTCGCACGCGAACGCGCGGCACGCATCGGCTCATCGTTCTGGAGCCTGTATGCAGAATACCCACTGTGGCCGGCCCTTGCGATAAAGAAACCACCTAGTCGACTAGCGGAAACCCAACCCTGCCATGGGGATCGTCAGAATGGTTGCGGCGCGCCCGCAGCCTTAGTCTTGTTCCATCACCTACGGGCCGCCAGATAGCGGTCCTCCTGAAGGAAGGGGCATCGACATGGCCGACCTGAGCCAGCAGCAAATCGACTTTCGCAACGCCATGGCGCAGCTGCCTGCCGCGGTGAACATCATCACCACCAACGGCCCCGGCGGTCGTTGCGGCATCACCGCCAGCGCCGTGTGCTCGGTGACCGACTCGCCGCCAACCGTGCTGGTGTGCGTCAACCGCAATAGCGCCACCCACGACGTGTTCCGCACCAACGGCCATCTGTGCGTCAACGTGCTGTGTGGCGAGCAGGAAGAACTGGCCCGTCATTTTGCCGGCATGACCCAGGTGCCGATGGCCGAGCGTTTTGCCTGGGACCTGTGGGACGACGGCGCCGCCGATGTGCCGGTGCTGCGCGATGCCCTGGTGCAGCTCGAAGGGCGGATCAGCGAGTGCAAGGAAGTGGGGTCGCATTCGGTGATGTTCGTGGAGCTGACGAAGGTGGGCGTGCGCGAGCCACGCGATAGCCTGGTGTATTTCAACCGGTTGTTTCATCGCGTTGAGCATGCCAGCGCGGCTTGATTGAGACCGCGTTATCGTTCTTCGCGAGCAAGCTCGCTCCCACAGGAATCTGTAGTGAACACAAAGTTTGTGTACGACTGAGATCAACTGTGGGAGCGAGCTTGCTCGCGATGGCGGTGCCAGTTTGGAATGCATGTTTAACGGCTGTAGGAGTAACTTCCTGCAAGCCACAACGCCTTGCTTCATTGCCTACAGCTAAGCCAGAATCCGCCGGCTTGTGCGCCCTGGAGGCCATCGGTAACTTGGTCCGCGTCACTGATTCCCAGTGATCGGGTTTAGCAGCCCGTGGTGACATGAGACGCATTGGCAGTCCAGACAGTCAGGTATTCCCCATCCCTGCACTTGATGGCAGCTGTGCGCAGGGCGCCCTCGGGCGCGCCGGTTTCGCGTCTCCCCGGTCTGCTAACCTGCGTACAGCCGCCACCCCTCGTTTAGCAGCGAATCGGTGACGGCTCCAGTTCTGGAGACCGAAGGATGTTGAAGGTTACCCCTGATCCACCGAATACCGACTCTTGCCCCAACCCGGCCGCTCACATCATGGCCACCTCGCACAAACCCTCCACACTGTTCACCATCAACCCCGACATCAACACCGAAACCCTGCTGGCCCACGCCTGCGAATCGCTGGCCTCGGCGAGTGTCATGGCCAATGACCTGGCGGGTTTTCTGGAAGGCACGCACCGCAACACCCTGCTCGGCATCGCGCAAGTCATCATGCTGGGGGAGTTGGCGGTGAATCGGGCGCTGGATCAGGTCGATCGGCCCGGTTAACCACTAAACACTGTGGGAGCGAGCTTGCTCGCGATAGCGGAGTATCTGTCAGCAATGATGCTGGATGTGATGACCCCATCGCGAGCAAGCTCGCTCCCACAGTGGATCGTCGTCGAACACAAGTTCTGAGTTCACTGGAATCCAGTGTGGGAGCGACGGTGCGGCGATCCGACCTGCTCGCGATTTCGATGTATCAGGCCTGCAAATACTCCCGAGCCAACAAGCAAGCCCGCTCAATCAGCATCGGCGCCATTTCAATCGCTGTCGGCGTGCCCTGGCGGGTGTGAACCCAGCCCAGGTACGTGGTGCCACGCAGCATCAGGAACAACGCCAGTGTCTTGCGATCCGCCTCGGTCAGCGGCTTGACCGCGTTGTAGCCGTCGAGCAGCGCCGTCTTGATCTGATCAAATCGCGGGTCATCCAGGCAGAAGTACAAGGCAGTGGCCAACTCGAACATGTGCCAGCCGAACCCGGCATCGTCGAAGTCGATCAGGCGCAGTTGCGGGCCCTCGATCAGCAGGTTCTCTGGCACCAGATCCGCGTGAATCATGCCGAAGTTACCCAGGTGCCGCCCGTACTGACGCAAGTCCTTGCGCGCCCTGCGCCGGGCCTGTTGCAGCAGATCCCGCTGCCCGTCGCTGAGCTGCTCCAGCTCCCAGAAACGCCCCCAGAACGGATTGGCGCCGATCAGGCCTTCTTCATCCCAGGCATGCCGGACAAACTCGTCCGGTTGCTGCCAATCCGCCGAATGCAGGTGGATACGCGCGGCAATCGCCCCCGCCTCATTGAACAGGAAATCGATCTCCGTATCGGCCTGCACACCCGCCTCGGAAGTACCGGCGGTGGCACCGGGCAGCCAGGCGAGCATGTCGATGTGACGCGCCTCGCCGATGGCCTGGTGGGTGACTTCGATCAGATGGCTTTCATTCTGTGCGCGGATAATCTGCGGCACGGTAATACCTGTGCTGGCCAGGGCTTCCATCCATTGCAGCTCGGAACGCAGTGCGGCCTCGCAGTGATAACCATTGCGATGGATGCGCAGGGCGACGCGCTGACCGTCGTGGCGGCGGGCCGAGAACACTGCGTTCTCGCGAAACTTCACCAGTTCAATGTCGGCGAATTCGCCTTCCCACTGTTGCAGGGCATGGCGCGCCAGTTCGTGCAGACGGGTTACTTGCTGGTCATGGGGCAGGGTGTGGAATTCAGTCATGGCAGGGCCTCAAATCGCGCTCAGGGCGCTGTCCAGTGTGTCGACGAACAAGTCAGCGTGGTCGCGGCTGAATACCAGCGGCGGCCGTAGCTTGAGAATGTTGTCGCCAGCGCCGATCTTGCTGATCAGCACGCCGTTCTCGCGCATGTCGTTGACCACCTTGCGCGCCTCCAATCCAGCCGGTTCCTTGCTGGCGTGGTCACGTACCAGCTCCATGGCGAAGAACAGACCCTTGCCGCGCACGTCGCCGATGATCGAGTGCTTGCCGGCCAACACCTGCAGGCGTTGTTGCACATAGGCACCGACGTTTTGTGCGTTTTGCAGCAGTTGCTGTTCTTCGATCACATCCAGCACCGCCATGCCAACCGCTGCCGCGACCGGCGAGCCGCCGAAGGTGTTGAAGTACATGGCGTGGCGACCGAAGGATTCGACCAGCGCCTTGTGGGTGATCAACCCGGCCAGTGGATAGCCGTTACCCATCGGTTTACCAAGGGTGACGATATCCGGCACCACGCCGTGGGCCTGATGGCCCCACAGGTGATCGCCGGTACGACCGAAACCGGACTGCACTTCATCGGCGATGAACAATCCGCCTGCTGCACGGATCAGCGCTGCCGCCTTGTTGACGAAGCTGGCCGGTACCCGTGGCAGCCCTTCGTTGGCGAACAGGGTGTCGATCAGCAGCGCGGCGGGGCGAATGCCCTGGGCTTGCATCGAGGCAATCGCCGCCGCGATGTTGGCCGCGTACTGCTCGGCCAGTTGCGCTTCGGTGGTGCCGGCCGGTGCGTGGTACAGGCACGGAATCGGCACGGCCCGGGCATGGGCGGCGAAGGGTTCCGGCGAGGGCAGGGCAGTGGTGACTTCGGCCAGCGATGCCGAGTTGCCGTGGTAGTTGTAGTCGCTGACGATGATGCCGGTGCCGCCACTGGCAAAGCGCGCCAGGCGCAGCGCCAGTTCATTGGCCTCGCTGCCGGTGCAGGTGAACATGACGGTGTCCAGCGGCGCGGCGAAGGTCGCGGTCAGGCGCTCGGCGTAGCACACCACCTGTTCATCCAGGTAGCGGGTGTGGATGTTCAGCGTGGTGGCCTGGCGGTGCATGGCCTCGGTCACATGGGGGTTACAGTGACCGACGCAGGGCACGTTGTTGTAGACGTCGAGGTAGCGGCGACCGTCAACGTCGAACAGCCAGACGCCTTCGCCACGCACCAGGTGCAAGGGCTTGTCGTAGAACAGCGGCGAGGCGCTGCCGAGCACGCGATGGCGGCGTTGCAAAAGAGTGTCTTCAGGCATGGTCTGGAACCTCGATGACGGTGGCGCGACGGTTGCGCAACAGGTAATTGAAAATGCACAGGGTGAAGGTCACCGCCAGGGCGAACAGCATCAGCATGTCGAGCTGGAAGCACGCGGCGATCACCACCAGCGTCAGGGCCAGGCCGAGCCAGGCAACCAGTTTGCCGCCGACCAGGGTGAACGGCCGTGGCAGGTCCGGTTGGTTGCGTTTGATGTGCAGGTACGCGCCGAAAATGAACAGGTAGCAAACGTTGAGCAGCAGCACGACCGCGAGCATCACCGTGGCCGGGTCCACTTCGGACAGCGGCAGGCCGATGGCACCGATCAGCAGCAGCGCCGGGTAGGGCGTGCCGCGCTTGCCGGTCTTGCCCAGCCAATGCGGGAACAAGCCGTCGCGGGCCATGGCGAACAGTTGCCGGGACGCGGCGTAGACCAGCGAGAAGAAGGTCGCGATCAGGCCGAACACCGCGCCGCAGCCAATCACCCTGGCCAGCCATGAACCTTCACCGAAGGCGCTGTTGCTGGACATCGCGGCATACAGCGGATCACCTGCCGAACCGACGAGCTCGACACCACCGGCACCCGGTGCGCATACCAGCACCACCAGCGCGGTCACCAGCAACGTGCCAATGGCCGCCAGAATGCCGCGGGGCATGGTGCGACCGGGATTGTGCGCCTCCTCGGCGGCCGAGCCGGTTTGCTCAACGGTGATGAACAGCCAGATGGCGAATGGCACGCAGGCGAAGATACCGCCAAGGCTGACCGGTGTTGCGACGCTGGCGGGCAACTTCAGCAAATTGGCCAACTCGACATGGGGCGCCATGGCCACGCCAAACGTGAGCAGGGCGACGACGGCGATCACGCCGGCAATGAACGTCAGGCCCATGGCCTCACCGACACCGCGCATGTGGATGCCGATGATCACGGCGAACAGGGCGATCTTCACCGGCCAGCCACCGAGGCCGAAAATTGATTCGGTATAGGCGCAGATAAAGGTCGCGGCTGCACCGGTGCCGATGGTCAAAGCCAGGGCACAGGCCACGCCAACGAGGTAACCCACGAACGGCCCGAACGCACTTTGCGCATAGACGAATACACCGCCAGCACTGGGCAGCGCGGTGGACATTTCCGCCACGCATAACGCCAGGCCACCGCAGAGCAGGGCCATCAACAACGTGGCGATCAGCATGTTCAGCCAGCCACCGGCCGCCAGCCCGAAGTTCCAGCCGGAAAACTGCCCGGCCACCACCAACGCAATTCCGAGGCCGGCAATCTTTGGCCAGCCCAGCGCACTTTTCTTGAGCACAGAAATCTCCCGCGACCCGAGGGTCGATTTATTGTTGTTAGTGAGAAATGGAGGGGTTCAGCGTTGCATTGCAGGGCGCCCAGGAGCGGGTTGTGCCCTGAGGTCGGGTTCGATACTACGCCCGGGGGGCGCGGCGACATGTTTGCGCGCATGCCATGTGGTTGGTTGTGGGTGCCAGATTTGTGCGGGCTTGCCTTGATCTCTGTGGGAGCGAGCTTGCTCGCGATGGTGGAGTGTCAGTCAACGGTGGTGTTGGATGTGATGGCCTCATCGCGAGCAAGCTCGCTCCCACAGGGGATCTGGGCTGTACACGGATTTTGTGCACGGCAGAAATCCAAATGTGGGAGCGAGCTTGCTCGCGATGGCGGAGTGTCAGTCAACGATGGTGTTGGATGTGGTGGCCTCATCGCGAGCAAACTCGCTCCCACAAGGGATCTGCGGTGTACACGGATTTTGTGCACGGCAGAAATCCAAATGTGGGAGCGAGCTTGCTCGCGATGGCGGAGTGTCAGTCAACGATGGTGTTGGATGTGGTGGCCTCATCGCGAGCAAGCTCGCTCCCACAGGGATCTCGGGTGACCACAAAGTTTGTGTATGGCAAAAATCCAGTGTGGGAGCGAGCTTGCTCGCGATGGCGGCATATCAGGCAACCCAAATCTCAGATCCGAAAACTCCCCACCAACTGATTCAACCGCCCGGCCTGCTGCTCCAGCTCGGTACAAGCCCGCAATGTCGATTGCAAGTTTTCCACGCCTTGCCGGTTCAGGGTGTTGATCTGGGTGATGTCGACATTCAGGGCCTCGACCACCGCGGTCTGTTCTTCGGTGGCGGCGGCGACGGACTGGTTGACGTTGTCGATCTCGCCGATGCGCTGGGTCACGCTGCCCAGGCGGGAGCCGGCGAGGTTGGCGATGGTGACGCTTTCTTCGCTGTGGCGCTGGCTCTCGGTCATGGTGGTGACCGATTCCCGCGCGCCCACTTGCAGCTCTTCGATCATCTGCTGGATCTCCAGCGCCGAGGCCTGGGTGCGTCCGGCCAGGCTGCGCACTTCGTCCGCCACCACCGCAAACCCACGACCCGCCTCACCCGCCCGCGCCGCTTCAATCGCTGCGTTGAGCGCCAGCAGGTTGGTTTGTTGGGAGATGCCCTTGATCACTTCGAGGATCTGCCCGATGTTCACGGTCTTGTCGTTGAGCACTTCGATGTTGGCGCACGATGCACTGATCTTGCCGGACAGTTCGTTCATCACCTCGATCGTGCGCTGCACCACCTGGCGCCCATCCTCGGCTTGCTGGCGTGCAGACGAAGCCTGTTGCGAGGCATCGGAGGCGTTATGGGCGATTTCCTGTGCGGCGGCGCCGAGCTGGTTGATTGCCGCCGCCACGCTGTTGGTGCGGGTGGATTGATCGTCGAAATTGCTCATCGACGAGTTTGAAGCATCCAGTACCCGCCGAGCGCCTTCGTTCACCCCCAACGCCGCCGATGACACCTCGCGGATCGAATGGTGGATGCGCTCGATAAAGCGGTTGAAGGCGGTCGCCAGTTGGCCGATTTCATCTCGCGATTGCACTTGCAGGCGACGGGTCAGGTCGCCTTCGCCCAGGGAGATGTCTTCCATGACCCGGGTCAGCGCTTGCAGTGGCCGGGTGATGCGTTGCGCGGTGTACCAGATCAACAACAGGCCGAGCAGGGCCGAGCCGCCACCGAGCAACAGCTCCAGCGCGGTGCTTTGCACGCCCTGGGCATCGAGTTCGTTCTGCAGCGTGGTGACCGGTGCCAGCAACACGTTCTGCGGCACACCGACCAACACGCCCCATGGCGCGGCTCCGGCAATCGGCGCCAGCGGTTCAAGCACCTTGATTTGCCGGGCGTCGACAAACACTTTTGGCTGGCCCTGACGCAGGCTGTCCATCACTTCGGCATTGTCCATCGGCTGACCGAGGCGACCGACGTCCTGGCTGTTGGCAGAAATCACCCCACGGGGGCTGACGATGCTGATCTGGCCGTTGCCATCGAACAGTTCACGGGCGCTGGCTTCGCTGTTGTGTTGCAAGGCGGCAAGGTTGATATCCAGTCCCACCACGGCAATGACCTTGCCGTTTTCCAGCAGCGGAAAGGCAACGCTGGTCACCAGTTTGCGGCTGCCGGAGGCTTCATCGAAGTAGGGTTCCAGCACACAGGCCTGGCCGGTGTCGCGGGCACAGGTGTAGAAGGCGTTGTACGGTGCGCCGCTCGGCCCCGGCTCGGTGTTGGCAAGCAGGCCTTCGTCGCCGATGACCGCTTGCAGTTCGCCGGGTTTGCTCTGCACCCAATAGAGCGCAAAGCGCCCGGTTTCATTACTGCCAAGTTCCGCCTGGTTGGCGAAACCGGCGTCGGCGCCATCGAGTGCACCGGGTTCGAAAATGACATAAAGCCCGAGCAGGTCGGGCTTGTCGATCAAGGCTTGGTGAAGCTGGGTGCTGAGTTCCTGGCGCAGTTGCGGGCGAGTCAGGCTGCCCTGATGCTGCAACTGTCGCAGGTACAACAAGTAGCGCGATAACCCCTGGCCATATTCGTGGGTCTGCATGAAGGTGCGTTGCACTTGCATGGCCTGTACTTTGCCCAGGGCCTGCATGTGTTCCCTGGCCGCATTGGCGAGCATGTCGCCGCTGGCCTCGGTCACTTGCCGGCTGCTCTTGTGGGTCTGATAGAGCGACAAACCCATCAACAAGCCGACGACCAACAGCAGACAGAGACCGGCGAGCAGGGCGATCTTGCTCTGGATCGTCAGGAATGTTCTGTGCATTGGAAATACCTTTTTCCACGCGGGCAATGGCGTGGCCACTGCCCGCGACCGAGATTAGAAGCCGGTGGCGAACACCACCTGGGCGTAGACGTTCTTGTCGTTGTTACCCAGTTGGGTACCACCGTCTTCGGCGCTCTTGTCCGGTTGGTAGATGCCCACCAGTGGCATCACGGTCAGGTGGTCGTTGACGTGCCATTCGGCGTACAGGTCGACTTCGTGGCCATCGGTGTTGCCCAGGTTGCGGTCGATGGTGTCGAAGTTGAAGTACATCGCGCCGACGGTGAGGTTCTCCAGTGGCGAGACTTTCAGCGTGACGTTCTGGATGCGCGAGTTGCTGTTGAACGGCCCGGCGTAGTTGCCCGCCACTTCACCCTGGAACCAGGTGCCGTAGCCACGGCTGAAACCGTAGAACAGGGTGTCGTAGCCTTCCGAGAAGCGGCTGTAGCGGTAGCTGGCGCTAGGCGTCCAGACCGCGTCGGAGAAGGTCCAGCCGGCTTCCAGGTACCAGGCGTCTTCGCTGGAGGTGTTGGGTTTGTCCTGCTTGGCGTATTCACCGGACAGGAACAGGTCTTTCACCCCGGCGTTGCCCGCCGCACGCAGGCTGTAGGTCTTCATGCCGTCGCGTTCGAGCTGGATCGGCGAGGCGTACTGTTCATCGATATCGGTGGTCTTGATGAAGGTCAGGCCGACTGTGCCGGCCTCGGCCACGTGCTCCAGGGTGCCGACGTACATTTCGGTCTTGGCCTGGGCGCGGTTGTCGGATTTGAGCCACATCAGGTCGCTGCGCCAGCCTTCCTTGCCGCCCAGGCGCAATACGGCGGTTTCGTCGAAGGCCTTGCGTGCCGCCAGGTAGTAGGCACCGCCCCGGTTGAATTCGCCGTCGGCCAGGCCTTTGCCCATGTTCAGCGCGTCGCCGTCGATCAGGAAACCGTCACCGACCACAATGTTCTGACGACCGAAGGACAGGTCGACGCCGTCACTACCCAGCGCGCCGAACAGATCGGCCGAGCGCCAGCCGAGGTAGGCGTCTTCGAACTTGGTGGTGCGTTCCGAACCATCGGAGAAGCCGGCGGCATCGCCATCGCCCCAGGTGCCGGAGCTGAGCATGTTCGCCGCGCCGTACGCGGTGCCCACACCGCCCAGGCCTTGATCGAAGCTCAAGCCGTATTTGATGTAGCCCTCGCGCCACGACGAGCTGCCTTCATTCAGGCGACCGGACAGGGCGTAGTTTTCCTGGCTGTGGAAAATGCCGAACACGGCTTCGAGGGTAGCGTTCAGATGGCTGTCGTCATCGGCGTAGAGTTCATAGGCACCGGCATTGCCGGCACTGATCATCAGCGCGAGCGTCGAGAGACGAAGCAAGGGGGACTTGAGCATGGTGTGGCATCCGTTCTTGTTCTTGAGCGCAGGTTTGCGGTCTGTCCGGATACTAAGGCGCGGCTATTGTTTGCCCTTTTCCCTGTTTGCCAATTAGTTGGTTGTGCATGCCAGATTGCATGGCGCGTTGCCACGACGCCGGTTCCTGGTGCACGAGACCAGGCGCTGCGCAGTAATCGCGCACGGATCGGCATGGCCACCGCGGTATTTCTCGGTGGCGAGCGACAGGAACGAAAAGTGCAGGGCGCCTCGCAGCGACTAATGCGATGGATGAGGCTGCGATGAGCAATGCACAACAGGTCGAGCGCTTTGATCAATGGCTCGACAAGGTCAATCAGGTCTGCGGGCGCTTTGGTGCCAATGTGTTGGGGGCGCAGTTTGCGGGCTCTATCGATGAGTACCGCAGCGGTGAGTTCAAGATGAGTTTTGTCGACGTGGCCCAGGCCCGACTGTTCCGCACCCAGCATGAGATCGATCAGGGCGAAGGCTCGCATTTCTACGCGGCGTTCCAGCTGGCCGGCGAAGCCGTGATGGAGCAGCAGGGCAGTTGCATCACCCTGTTGCCAGGGGATATCACGCTGATCGACTCCAGGCGTCCGAGCAACTTTGTGTACCGCAACAACGCCCGTCAGTTGTCATTGATACTGCCCCGGGAGCGAGTCGAACAGCACCTGCGTTACACCACGGTCAAACCCGCGCAGCGCATTCCGGCTTCGGCGCCGATGGCGGGGCTGGCCCAGCGCCTGATCCTCGGTTCAACGGAGCAAGGCCTCAATCACGCGGAAAGCGAAGCGACGCTGGACGCGGTGATCAGCCTGCTGCGCCCGGCGCTGGGGGCGAGCGAGTTGGACGACTCACCCCAGGCTCGCACCTTCCGCAAGGCCTTGCGCGTTATCGATGAACACATTGGTGACGAGGCGCTGTGCCCCGAATGGCTGGCGACCCAGGTGGGCGTCTCCGTGCGCGGCCTGTACCGGCTGTTTTCCCGACACGGCCTGGTGGTCGCGCAATACATGAAAAACCGCCGCCTGGACCTTTGCGCCGAACAACTGCGCCATGCCCGGGGTGAGGGCAAATTGTGTGCGCTGGGCTATGAATGGGGCTTTAACGATTCGAGCTATTTTTCCACGGCGTTCAAGGCCCGCTTTGGTGTTTCGCCGGGTGAGTATCGCAAGCGCTACATGAATTGAGCGTGACCATTTCCCGGTAGGAGCTGCCGCAGGCTGCGATCTTTTGATCTTGCTTTCAAAAAATAAGCTAAATGATCGTCCGAACACGGCTCGAGCCTACGGTAGCTCCGCAACGCTTGAAGCTCTGTAGGCGGGTGCGTTCCTTTTCCTACTGCACGGACTGAGCAGTGCATCCCCAAACACCACAGCCAACAACCTAGTGGACACCATCGTCGCCAGTTAGAAGCTCACCACAGAACGGCATACGATCATCAAGGTTACCGTTCGTCGTATTTTTTAAAATTTAAAATCAAACTTCAAAAAATATCCTTTGAAAAAGAAAGACATTTCTTACTCTGTCCTACAGATCTCTGAGTTCAGTGTCTTTCGGCTTGTTTCAGTTTTGAGTCAACTTTGGTTTTGGCTTTTAAGTACTTATAGATATCTGCCAGTGCGATGCCATTTTTTAAACGGAGAGTGAACGAAAAACGATCCGGAAATCTCGCACGAATTTTCCTTAGATGTTGAGTGAAAATTCCTACGCACAAAAAAATGGCCTCTTGCGTCAAGTTCTGAAAGTTACTAAATATAGAAGGGTCACTAACTTTGGTGGCATTTTCTCTAATAGCGAGTAAACAATGATGAACAGCGAAAACTTTGGAGACGTTCTTTATCTTGGCGATGAGTTTGAATACGGCTCATGCCCACACATGGCTGGAGGGTCTGGCGGTCAAGGCGGATGTGGAGGTAGCGGCGGATGTGGGGGTGGCGGCGGTTGTAGTGGCGGGAGCGGCGGAGGCGGTGGGAGTGGAGGGAACGCAGTAACTCCTCAGGTATCGTCCGACAACGACTGACAATTCATCAAGTATGGCTTTTCTGGTGTTAGCCAGAAAAGCCATATAAAGGAACTGGATGATGTTAAATATACAAAGCTACGAAATACTTAATTTTCACTCTGATAATTTAGTAGTTTCAAGGAAAGGTGTTTCGAAGATCAGTTCGCCATCTTTGGTGGCGGCTCTGACTAAGTTAAAAAGTTATAAGAATATTTCAAAGGCTGAGTTTTTGGAGATATTGTCGGAGCATGGATTAAATCCAGAAGCCGCCTATGATTTTTTAGAAAAAGCGCTCTCCATTAAAGAAGACCCTGGTGAGATTTACTTTGAGAAAACAATTGTGGCCCATGACTGGGACAAAACCACCGAACTAGAGGCATTGTTAAGAAGTGAGATCGATACCCCGTTAGAAATAAGTGATATCTCAGACTCGCTTAAGGACATTGTTTTAAGTAAGAAATGCTACATCGTAATCGCTTGCATGAATTATGATTATGATTTTATAAAGAAAATATACTTCGATGTTGTAAATGCTGCGCCGGACAGTGCGATCAGTGTTTGTTATCGCTCGGGTAATTCGTTCTGTATCAGTCAGCCGTACTTGCCGAAAGTCGGAAATCCATGTCATTTTTGCAGCATAGACAGGCTGATAAACTATGAGGAATATCATAGTGGCAGGAATACTTGGTCAAGGCTGCTTAATTTTTGCAAAAATAAGCATATAGCCGTTCCTACCGATTCGCTAAATATCCTGCAGCGATCATTGGTTGTTGGGGCGATTGCAAAGAAAATAAAGCTGCTAACGAAACCTGGTAGTGAATATCGTTATCAGGATAATGTACTTCAAGACTCCTATGTTGATTTTAATGGTAACTTCGTGAGGGATGTCTCGGCCTCTCATTGGTATATGTGCGACTGTTTGAGGGTGCAGGGATGAAGTATATACCCCATGACTATTATCTGAAGTTCATGAGTTCAACTGTTCATGCGGAAACCTTGGACTTTCACGTAAAGGGGAATTATACGATCCATGATGCATTCAAGCATGCAACTCGTCTTCATAATGTCAGCAATGAGCAGCTTACTCAGTTAACCGGGAACGAACTGCGGCTTTACCCGGATCTAAATTTGGAATTCCCTGTTCGCTCTGAATTGAATTTGGATTCGGATGTTTGTCGTGATGAATCATGTGAAACCTTCTCCAGCACAAATATAGTTTTTTCGAAGCTAGAAAAGCTTATGTCTCCTGTGCTTTCCCCAAGAAAAAATAGTTATAAGCGTGGATATCCAAGCGGTGGTGCATTATATCCAGTTGAGATGTTTATTTGTTCTCTGATGGATGATGAGGAAAGTTGGCCATGTTCTGAAAAGATCTTGCATTTACTACCGCGGTCGAGGAGGTTTGAAGTAATGCAGGGTACACAAAATATCGATGATTTTAAGAGGGCAATTTTGTCATCTCCAGGCAGTATTGGCACACCTCGTATAGCGATAGTTTATGCCGTCTACATACCTAAAACACTATTTAAGTACAGATATCGAGGGTACAGACTTGCGCTTATGGAGGTTGGATCAATTTACATGCTGATCGAATTGCAAGCCAAAAAGCTTGGATTGCGATGCAGGTTGTGGTCCGCGTACACAGACACGATGCTGTGTAAGGCAATAGGTCTTAATCCAACTCTTTTCTTTCCTATGTGTGTGCACTTCATTGGTGAGCAATGTGATTCTATATAATTCTAGTCACTACTCAACGTTACCTGGTGCATTGATTTGTCAGCCAGCCTGCTTACTGTCTCTTCCGTCTTCTGTTGAAGTAGAAGACCCTTGGTTAAACGGAGGATCTGGAATAGGGAACGGTTCCTCCTCTATAAAAGCGGCGCTAGGTGAGTACTTTGAAAGACGGCATTTCTATATGGAGGTTAAGCCCGACGTAGTAGGGGGTATCACTCATACATTGTCGAGATTTGAAGCTGGGAAGTTTATTTATGCTTTTTCTCAAACTAATGAGAGTAATTTGAAATCCGCGCAGCTTGCCAAACATTCATATAATTTGACGGAGGTGTTGCGTGTATCGGATTTTTCTTGCTGTCACATACCTACCGCATGTGTTTCTCTTAACTATAATAAAATTGAAAGTGAAAATTCAATATATCCGCTGCGAGATACATGCGGTTGCAGTTTTCACTACCGATTTGAGGATGCAGCTTTTGGGTCGATAAAGGAATATTTGGAAAGGCAGTTTCTAGCAAAATTTTGGCTCACAAAGGAATGCACTCAGCTGGTTCTTGAAACTGACATCAAAATAGCCCTGAGTGAAGGTCGCGCTCAAACGTTATACGACGCACTATGCAAGTCAGGTGAGATTACGGTTATCGATATAACAGATTATGATTACCCAGGTGTATGTTTGTTGGCTGTTTACGGTCAAAAGGATAATAAGCGTCACGTTAGGTATTGCGCCGGAATGTCGTATGCGGAAACGCTAAGCAGCGCACTTGAGAAATCAATCTATGAGCTGTGGCAAACCTACAGATTCATTGATTTGTTTCGAGCTACTGAGGGTGACGTCGAAGAGGTTAAAGATTCATATTTGAAGTATTTTTTAAGCTGTAACACCTATGGAACATACAAGGAGATAACTTCGGTAAATTTCCGTGGTTCCGACACATCAGAGTCTTCGCTTGAGTTTAACTTGTCTGGACTTTTGGCTGCGCTCAAGTCTCAGCGGATTGATGGTTATCTCTACGTTAATTCTCTTGTGATGCAGAGCGGCTTGTATTTTTTCTGTAAGTTTGTTTCTCCCGATTTATTTTTGCATATGAATAACTCTAGGGGGATAAATTTCCGCAATAAATACTCTGAGAGATTTATGGGGCAGATATTTTCTGAACGGAAGAAAATTATGGTTCCATTTCCATGAAAGGGTGACTCATGACAGCTTTTACAATATCAAGATCTTTCGAGCTTACGTGGTTGTTTGTGAAGGAACAGCTAAAAGAACCTGTTGCGCTTTTTTGGATTATTGTTTCGCCGGTAGCGACCTATTATTTGCTGGCATACTCCAGAGGAGAGCTTTCTCCTTCGGGTATGAGCTATTTAGAAAGCACTTCTTGGTTTCATGCTTATATTTCTTCAAGTGTCGCTTTTTTTGGCTTCTCCTTTTACATCGTAGGTAGAAGGGAAAGTGGATTCATTAGATCGTTTGTATATACATCCGAAGCCAAGCTGATATTTATGTTGGCGCAGTTTTTTGCTTGCTCACTTATTTCTTCGATTTACTGTGCCGCTTTCTATGTGTTGACATGTTTTTCTTTTGGAGGCTTTGATGTGGCTGAGTTTTTATTGGTTTTTTCTCGGTTTTATATCTGCTATGTATTGTTTTGTGTGCCTGGAGTTCTGTTGAGCTTGTTGCCTGTTAGTTTTCAGAATGCCAATACAATTTTCTCCGTGACGTCATTTGGAATGCTTGTGTTGGGTGTTCTAAGTGTTCGCGATTTGCATCCTGTATTGGATATTATCAAAAGGTTGAATCCTTTGTATATTGCAAATCAAATAATGATTGGGGGGGTTGAAAGGCACCCGGTTTTGATATTGGGGGTTTTCTTTTCTTTTATTACTGTATTTTTGTTGTCCTTGCGATTTTTGCGCATAAATCCAGTGTGGAGTCGGTATTGATGGGTATTATAAAAGCTAGTTCGCTTTGTTTTGAGTATTCTGAAAAAACAATATTCAATGACGCATCTATCAGTGTGATTCCAGGCTCTATTACCGGTCTGCTGGGTCCAAACGGCTCTGGAAAGACTACGTTTTTCGATATTGTATGCGGCTTGAAAAAGGCGAAAGAAGGGCAGCTTGTCAATAGGTTTGTCAGGCAGCTTTATTTATCACAGACGATCATGACGCCCCCCGTGCTGCGTATGTTCGATATCTTTAAAATGACTACATTACTTTGCTCTCCGATCCGAATGTCGCAAGAGCATGCTTTGAAAAAGCTCGCTGTCTGGAGCCCGGAAATAATTGAGCGATATAAGGAAATCTGGAGCAAAAAGTCTTCTGTTTGCAGCTATGGCGAAAAGCGTTGGTTCTTTACTCTATCATTGCTGGCTGTAGAGGCGGATCTGGTGATACTGGATGAACCCACCGCTGGAGTTGATCCTGAGTTCAGACACTACATTTGGAAGTGTTTGCGTGGAGCTGCTGCTGAGGGAACGGCAATTCTAGTGTCTTCACATAACATCGAGGAGGTTGTGAGCAACTGTGACAACTTTTATATGATCAGCATGCGACGGTTTGTACCGTTCAGCTCCGGTAAAGAGTTCTTGGACTCTTACGGTGCAAGCACTCTGGATGAAGCTTTTATCCGCGCGGCGGTTGCACCCGTGTTCACGGCGCCTTCTACTCAAAAAAAATAACGAGGTCACCGCCTTCTCAGCTCAGCTAAAACGAGCTCCTGATGTCGCATACCTGCACGTGCTGTTTCTAATACGCAATCTGGCACAACCGCCAACACAACTGGCACGCAGGGCAAAACCTGCGTGCCGGCGACCACCGACAATCCCTACCAACCTGCCGAAGCACCGTTGCCTCGGCATTTTTAGTGTTGGCGTTCGCCTGCTGGCGGGCGCGTGGATTTTCAAGGTCGTTTTCCTATGTTCACTTCGCTGCGTGTGCCCGTGATCGGTTTGCTGTCTTTCACCCTGGTTCAGGCGGTGTCCGCCGCCGAGTGCGCCCCGGACACGCGCCGTGGTGCCGAAGTGTTTGCCACTGAGTGCAGCGTCTGCCACGCGGTGACCAAGGGCACGACCGGCATGATGGGGCCGAACCTGTTCGGTGTGTATGGACGCAAGTCCGGCTCGCTGGCGGGCTTCAGCTACTCCCAGGCCATGCGCGACAAAGACGTCGACTGGCAGGCCGAGAACATCACGCAATTGATCACCCAGCCCCAGGCTTTCGTGCCGGGTACCTACATGCCCTACATGGGCCTGGCTTCCGCCGACGACCGCCAGGCGGTCGCGTGCTTCCTCAAAGAACAACACTGATCAGGCCGGATTTGCGCCTGAACACATCGTCTGAATGAAAGGTGAATTATGAGCAACGTTGAAATCCTGCCCCAGGTTGCTGCATTCCTCGAACGTCGTCACGGCTGCTTCATTGACGGCCAGTGGGTGCTTGCCGAGGGCGACAGCATCGCCGTGGTCAATCCGGCCACCGGGCAAACCCTGTGCGAAACCCTGGATGCACCGCTGGAACTCGTCGAGCGCGCCGTGCAGTCGTCCCACAAGGCGTTCAAGTCCGGCGTGTGGTCGAGCCTGCGCCCGGCGGACCGTGAACGCATCCTGCTGAACTTCACCCGCCTGGTCGAAGAACACGCCGAAGAACTGGCTCAGTTGGAAACCCTGAGCCAGGGCAAATCGATCAACATGGCCCGCGCCCTGGACCTCAACGCCACGGTGGAGTTCATGCGCTACATGTCCGGCTGGGCGACCAAGATCGAAGGCCAGACCTTCGACGTGTCGATCCCGTTGCCACCCGGTGCGAAGTTCACCGCCTTCACCAAACGTGAGCCGGTGGGCGTGGTGGTCGGCATCGTGCCGTGGAACTTCCCGCTGCTGATCGCCGCCTGGAAGCTGATGCCAGCCCTGGCCACCGGTTGCACGGTGATCATCAAGCCAGCCATGGAAACCCCGCTGACCGCCATGCGCCTGGCTGAACTGGCGCTGGAAGCCGGCATCCCGGCTGGCGTATTCAACGTGGTTACCGGTGGCGGCGCCTCCGTTGGCGGCGTGCTGACCCAGCATCCTTTGGTGAGCAAAGTGTCGTTCACCGGTTCCACCGCCGTGGGCAAGAGTGTCGGCGTGGCGTGCATGGAGAACATGACGCGCTTCTCCCTGGAACTGGGCGGCAAGAACCCGATGATCGTGCTCGCCGATGCCGACATCGAAAAAGCCGTGCAAGGCGCGATCCTCGGCGGCTTGCTGAACAACGGCCAGGTCTGCGCCGCGGCCTCGCGCTTCTACGTGCACCGTTCGATCCACGACCAATTCGTCGAAGCCCTGGCTGCCGCCGTCTCTTCGATGCCGATTGGCGCCGGCATGAATTGCGACGCGGCAATCAACCCGCTGGTATCGCGCAAGCAACAACAAAGCGTGCTCAAGCACATCGAACTGGCCCGCCAGCAAGGTGCGCGGGTGGTGACTGGCGGTGAGTTGCTGGAGGGTGATGGTTTCTTCGTGCAGCCAACCATTCTGGCGGACATCGACCACAGCATGGCCGTGGCCCGCGAAGAAGTGTTCGGCCCGGTACTGGGCGTGATGCCGTTCGACGACGAAGACGCCGTGATCGAACTGGCCAACGACAACCGCTACGGCCTGGCGGCCAGCCTGTGGACCAATGACCTGGGCAAAGCGATGAACCTGGTGCCTCGCATCGAAGCCGGTACGGTCTGGGTCAACGCCCACGTGCTGCTCGACCCGGCGATGCCGTTCGGTGGCGTCAAGCAATCGGGCATGGGCCGTGAGTTCGGTCGTGCGGTGATCGAGGCTTACACCGAGCTCAAGTCGGTGTGTATCGCACATTGATCAACCTGTAGGAGCGAGCTTGCTCGCGAAAAACGTCAAGATAATGCGGTCTGTCAGTTAGTTCGCGTTATCGTTGGCGACCATCGCGAGCAGGCTCGCCCCCACATCACGCTGCAGGCGGTTTCGCCAGTTCAATCCCGGCGGCCCCCAACCGCTTGAGAATTTCAAACAGCAGCTGGCTCTTGATCGCGCCGACCGTGCGTGGGCTGCCGACATAGCCGGTGATGGTCAATGTGATTCCTTCGGGTTTCAGCTGACTGAAGCGTAAAAACGGCGCTGGTTTATCCAGAATGGATTCATGCTCGGTGTAGGTGTCCATCAGCAGGTTTTGCACCAGCTCCGGATCGATATCCAACGGGAACATCAGCTCGAGTATCACCACGCCCTGGGCGCTGCCGCCGAGGGTGACGTTGCGCAGGTTCTGCGAAATCAGGTGGGAGTTGGGCACGATCATGATCGAGCGGTCGGCCAGTTGTATTTCCGTGGCCCGTACGTTGATCCGGCGGATGTCGCCTTCGACGCCGCTGATGCTGATCAGGTCGCCGACTTTCACCGGGCGCTCGGTCAGCAGGATCAGGCCGGAGATGAAGTTCTTCACGATCTCCTGAAGGCCAAAGCCGATACCCACCGACAAAGCACTGACAATCCAGGCCAGGTTGGTCCACTTGATCCCCAGCGACGCCAGCGTGAGCAGGACGACGGACACGTAGCCGATGTTGGCAAACAGGGTGCTGAGCGAGGCGCACATGCCCGGGTCCATCTCGGTTTTCGGCAGGAATTCGCGATCCAGCCAGCGGCGCAGGGTGCGAATCAGGTAGACACCGATCATCAGTGTCAGGAGGGCATGCATCAAATTGTCCGGGACGATGTTCAGCTTGCGCAGCCCTTCACCGCCAAGTACGGCCACAGTGCCGGTGAACAGTTGCCCGAGTGTCGTACCGATCCCGCCGACAAACAGCGCAATGAGGCCAATCAGTATCAGGATGGCGCGGCCGGCTCCGGATAACACGGTGCAGATCTGTTCCAGGCGCGGATTGCCGATGCCCAGCAGCTGTTTGATGGTCTTGCCGGTGGGTTGCCGGGGCGAAAAAACGTAGTCGCAGGTGTCCTGATAGACCTGTGTGAGCAGGTAGAAACCGGCGCAGATGATGAATATCCAGACCATTTCATAGGTGATGAACCGGGCCATCGTCACGTAGCCGATCAACAGGGCGAACAGGGACACCACCACGGCAGCGCCCGTGAAGGTGTAAATCAGACCGGCGAAGGTGGTGACGCCTTCGGGGGCTTCTCCGGCAACGATCAGGTCTCTGCGCGTCTTGCTGACGCGCAACAGCAGCGCACCGATCACCAGTGCCGCGACCAATGCCACGATGCCCCGACCGAACAACACCACTTCGGCGCTCATGCCGGTGACATTGCTCATCTGCACCAGGGTTACCAGCACCAGCAGCAGGCTGGCCAGCAACCTCGGATAGGGCTCCATCGCCAGCGCCACCGGATCGGCAATATCGGGCAGGCGCCAGGAAGGATGTTTGGTGGACAACAGTGCGCGGCTCAATCCGGTGATCAGTACGCAGGTATAGGCCAGCTTTTCCAGATATTGCGCCAGGTCGGCCAGCAGGGGGGGGTAGGGCAGTTGCCGGGTCCCGGCAAAATGCAGCAGTTGCAGGGCGATGCCAGCGGTCAGCACCGTCGCCATCACCGACGCCAGCGCAAGGGAGCTGCGCCGCAGTCGGCCTGCAGGCATTCGATGAAAGCACAGCCACGCCAGAACCCGGCCGGCGAGGTCTCGACCCACGGTCCATATGAGCAGGGCCAGGATCAACAGGATGGCCGTGATCCCGCGTTGTCCGGGTTGCCAGGCGGCCCGGTGCGTGGCCTCGAGTTGCTCGATGAGGACGCTGAAACGTTGGCGGTCCTCGATCGGAAGAGCGAACAATGGCGACCAGAATCTCGGGCTCAGGATACTGCTGGTCTGCTGGGTCACTTCCGCTTCCAGCAAGCTGCGCCGAATGCTGGCAATCTGGGTGATCAGCTCGGCGGCACTTATTTTAAGCGCGGCCAGGGTTTTGAGTTGGCTGTCGATCTTGTTTTTTTGCTCACCGAGGGCGTCTCGTTGGGTGGTAATTGCAGTTGTCACCTGTGCGTTCTCGTCAAGCGGCACGGGGCCCAGCACGTTCAGTTGCGCCTGCAATTGCGCCTGGCCAGGCAGCAGTGATGTGGACAGGCGTTCAATCTCCTGAATCAGTACTTGCACCTGGTCCTGTGAGCTTTCCAGCTGGGTGTAATTGCTGGCCTGGGAAACCTGCTGCTTGAGGCTGTTGAGCTGGTTTTGCACCCCCAGCAATTCGCTGTCGGAGATGCTGATGATCGGGGCTGCGGGGGCAGGGGCGGGGGCAAGAGCAGGAGCGTCGGCCATATCCCCCGCCAACAGCCATCCCGGGCTTGCCACCAGAACCGCGAAGGCGACGTAAATCATTGACTTCAAGACATTGCGCATCGGCGAGCTCGACGGATTGTTGGTCACTTAGCCAATGAGGTTAGGCCATGACACGTACCCTGGAGCATTGTTTTGTCGCAATGGAACACCGAGAACCTGTGGGGGCGAGCTTGCTCGCGATGGCGGTGTGTCAGACACCGAAAATGTCGACTGACACTCCGTCATCGCGAGCAAGCTCGCTCCCACAGGGGGCTCCTACAAGGGGGGGGCGGCGCCTTTGGCGGGTGGTTTCAGCAAAACAAGTCAACCCATGAATCCATGGCCTAAGCTTGTTTGCAGGCCCCGGTCCATCGCACACCTCGATGGGCAAGCGGCACCGATAAAAACAATGCAATCAGGAGATCCCATGTCCGCCTTGATCCGTCGTTTCAGTCGCTGCATGGCCGCCGGTTTGACCGCTGCCGTGCTTGTCGCACCAGCCTTCGCGTTGGATACCGTGAAATTCATGGCCCCGGGTTCGGTGGGCGGTGGTTACGACCAGACCGCCCGGGTGCTGGGCAAGGCCATGGTCGAGGCCAATACGGCCAAGTCCGCGACCTTCGAGAACAAGGGCGGGGCGGGCGGGACCCTGGGGCTGGCGCAATTTGCCAACAGCACCAAGGGTGACCCGAACGCATTGCTGGTGGTCGGCGCGATCATGGTCGCGGGGATCGAACAGAACAAACCGCAGATCAGCCTGAAGGATGTGACGCCCATTGCCCGGCTGTTCACCGAGTACAACGTGATTGCCGTGCGCAAGGATTCGCCATACAAGACCCTCGATGACCTGATCAAGGACTTCAAGGAAAAGCCCACCGGCGTCACCTTTGGCGGTGGTTCCAAGGGGTCGATCGACCACATCGGTATCGCCGAGCTGGCTGGCAAACTGGATGTCCCGGTCAACAAGGTCAATTACATCGCCACCGGCGGCGGGGGTGAAATCGTGGCCCAGACCCTGGGCGGCCAGATCAAGGTGCTCACCGGGGGCTACGCCGAACTGGGTCAATACATCAAGAACGGCCAGATCCGGGTACTGGCCATCGGTGCGCCCGAGCGTGTCCCGGGGATCGATGCGCCGACCCTCAAGGAAAGCGGCTACGACGTGATAATCGGCAATTGGCGCGGTGTCTACGGTGCTGCGAACCTCACGGCCGAGCAGCGTAAAGAAGTGACCGACGCGGTCGTGACCGCCAGCAAAAGCAAAGTCTGGCAAGACAACATTAAAACCAATGCCTGGACCGAGAGCGTGTTGACCGGTGATGACTTCGGCAAGTTCGTCGACGAAGAGCACGTGCGTCTGCGGGCGATGCTGGTCAAGGTCGGGCTGCTTTGAGATGGCCGGGTCACGCGCAATCGTACCGACGCAATTGGCGATCGGCCTTGGACTGATCGCCCTTAGCGCCTTGCTGGCCGTGGGGGCCAACCGCTTTCCACCCGAGATGGGCTTCGTGATTCTGCCGGCTTACGTCTACCCCTGGATCGTCGCCGGCTTTCTCGGCGTGGTGGGCCTGTTGCTCAGTTATCAGGCGTTCACCGGCGGTTTTCGCGAACTGGACAGCGGCAATGGTGCGATCCCTGGCGGTAAATCCGGAGCAGCCTGGGTTACTGGAGGGTTGGTGGGGGTGGCCCTGCTGATCAACCTGATCGGGTTCGTGCTGGCCGCCGGGTTGCTGTTCGCCTGTTCGGCGCGGGGTTTTGGCAGCCGTCATCCCGTGCGGGACCTGGCCATCGGCATTGCCTTGACCTTGCCGATCTATTGGCTGTTCAACGCCGGGCTGGGGGTTTCCCTGCCGTCGCTGATCAACATTTGGCTTTGAAAGGAGACCGACACCGTGGACATTCTTTCAAGCCTGGCGATGGGGTTTTCCTCGGCACTGACGCCGATCAATCTGATGTGGGGGTTCATCGGCTGCCTGCTCGGCACCGCCATCGGCGTATTGCCGGGGATCGGTCCGGCGCTGACGGTGGCCCTGCTGTTGCCGATCACCGCCAAGGTCGACCCCACCGGCGCCTTGATCATGTTCGCCGGTATTTATTACGGCGCGCAGTTCGGTGGCTCGACCACCTCGATCCTGCTCAACACACCCGGTGAGTCGTCCTCCATGGTCACGGCCCTGGAAGGCAACCTGATGGCGCGCAACGGCCGGGCGGGACCTGCGCTGGCAACGGCGGCGATAGGCTCGTTCGTCGCCGGCACCATCGCCACCGTTTTGCTGACCCTGTTCGCACCCGTCGTGGCCAGGCTGGCCCTGAATTTTGGGCCGACCGAATATTTCGCGATCCTGGTGCTGTCGTTCACCACCGTGTCGGCAGTGCTCGGCGCTTCGATGCTGCGCGGGTTCGCTTCGCTCGGCGTCGGGCTGACCATCGGTTTGATCGGGCTGGACTCGACCTCGGGCATTGCCCGCTACACCCTCGGCGTGCCCGAACTGGTGGACGGCATCGAAGTGGTGCTGGTGGCGGTCGGCTTGTTCGCGGTGGGCGAGGCCTTGTACAGCCTGCTCTATCAAGGGGAATCAAACGAAGGGCGGCATCGCCTGACCTCGTTGTGGATGACCCGCGCGGACTGGAAACGCTCGGTGCCCGCGTGGCTTCGGGGCACGCTGATCGGTTTCCCGTTTGGTTCGATTCCGGCCGGTGGTGCCGAGATTCCAACCTTTTTGTCCTATTCCGCCGAGCGCAAGCTCAGCAAGTACCCCAAGGAGTTTTCCGCCAACAAGGGCGAGGGCGCCATCGAAGGCGTCGCCGGCCCGGAAGCGGCCAACAACGCCAGCGCGACCGGGTCTTTGGTGCCGTTGCTGACCTTGGGCATCCCGACGTCCGCTACCGCTGCGATCCTGCTGGCGGCGTTCCAGAACTACAACCTGCAACCGGGTCCGATGCTGTTTGAAACCTCCGCCGACCTGGTCTGGACATTGGTGGCGTCGCTGTACATCGGCAACGTTATCCTGCTGGTGTTGAACCTGCCGCTGGTGGGGCTGTGGGTCAAACTGCTGCAAATCCCCCGGCCATACCTGAATGCCGGCATCCTGGTATTCGCCACCATTGGCGTGTACGGCATGCGCCACTCATCCTTCGACCTGATACTGATGTTGGCGATCGGCTGGGGCGGGGTGTTGATGCGGCGTTTCGACTTCCCCGTCGCCCCCGTGATCGTCGGCATGCTGCTGGGGCCGATGGCCGAGAAACAACTGCGTAACGCCTTGTCCATCAGCCAGGGCGACTGGACGGTGTTCGTCACGCAACCGATCTCGGCATTCTTCCTCGCCCTGACGCTGCTGGTGCTGATGGTGCCCTATGTGCTGCATAAACGCGGCATCAAGTTGCATGAGGATGATTGAATCCTGCGATGCGCAACTCCTGTGGGAGCGAGCTTGCTCGCGATAGCGGTGTGTCAGACACCTGTGATACCGACTGGCACGCCCTCATCGCGAGCAAGCTCGCTCCCACAGATTCTGGGGCTTAGTTGACTGGCGGTGTTGTGGTTTGCGCGGTAAACCATTGCATGACCGGTGCGCAGGCTGGGTGCGATGCCGCCGAGGGTTGCAGGCACAGCGAGTAAATCCCCCGTGTCTTCAACGGCTCCCCGAACGGAATCACCAGTTCGCCCCGTTGAATCGACTCACCCGCCAGGGTCATGTCGGTCATCGCCACGCCCAGGCCCCGGGCGGCGGCATCGAGTGCCAGTTCGTCGAGGTTGAAAGGGATGTGCCGGTAGTCATGCAGCGACATGCCACCATGGGCTGACAGCCAGACCTTCCAGTCATGTTGATCAGAGGAGCGGTGCAGCAACGCGAAACCCGACAGATCTTCTTGCGAAGCCAACGGCCGGTCGTTGGTGCCGAGCCCTGGCGCACACACGGGCACCAATGCCTCTTCGAACAGGGTCAGGCAATCGGGCGCTGTGGACGGCTCAGGCAGATAGAGAATGTAGGCGTCACTGTCGCTGGCCGGCTCGACCACTTCGGTGGCCACGGTTTCGATTGCCAGGGATACGTCCGGGTGATGCCGGTAGAAATCGCTCAGTTTGGGCAGCAGCCAGCGCACCGCCAGTGACACGTGCATGCGAATGCGGAACGGGCGTTTTTGCGGCGCGAGCCGGTCTTCGAGGGTACGCAACTGTTCAAGGACGCTGCGGGCGCTGGCCAGTACCTGTTCGCCCTCGGCGGTCAGTTGAAGGCTGCGGCTGCTCCTGACAAACAGCGGCAGGCCAAAGTGGCTCTCCAGTTGCTGAATCTGTCGGCTCACCGCGCTCTGGGTCAGGCAGAGCTTTTGCGCCGCTTGGGTGAAGCTGCCTGTCCCGGCAACCTCGACCAAAGCCTGCAAGCCCTGCAGCGAGGGCACGTGGCGAATCTTGTCCATGCGTTTTCAGAATACCTCGATGATTTAATAACGTTGGTTGCACGCGTTTTGAGCCTTTAGATTCTAGTCATCGCCACCGTCCTCGAAAACAGCTTATGCAAATTCTGCATGCAGTGCTGTTTTGGATCGAGACGGTTCGCAGAACAAGAACCTGAGGTGACACATGGAAAATATCTGTGGCTGGATTGCGCAAGCGGGGAGTTCCCCCTTTCGCGAGCCGCTCAAAGGCGCGCAGCAAGCCGATTGGCTGGTGATCGGTGCGGGCATCACCGGCCTCAGTGCGGCGCACGCTCTGGCGCAAATGCACCCCCAGGCACGTATCGTGGTTGTTGACCGCCAGCGTGCCGCGCAAGGCGCTTCGGCGCGCAACTCCGGTTTTGTGGTGGCTCATGAGCATCCCGCTGCCGGGGAGCTACTGGGTAGCGCCGGGTTCGCCGGGTATCAAGCGGATACGGCAATCGGCCGCGCAGCCGCCGACGAAGTCCGCAAGCAGATTACCCGCCATGGCATCGAATGCGACTTCAGGGAATCGGGCTACTTCTTCGCCGTCAGCGACCCACGCAAGCTGACTCACGTCGAGGCCAAGCTGCAGACCCTGCGTGCCGTTGGCGCCAGCGCGCAATTTCTGCAAGGCGAGCCATTGATCGAAAAACTCGGCAGCCGGCACTACCGCGCCGCGATCTGGTGCGGCAACGGCAATGCGCTGCTGCAACCGGCGAAGTACGTTCGGGGCTTGCTCGATGCCTTGCCGCCGACAGTGACGGTCTACGAGAACACCGATATCGCAGGTCTTGAGCGTCTGGGCGACGGCCGGATTCGCGCCCGGGGCCAAAACGGCAGTGTTGAAGCCAGACAGGTTTTGGTCTGCCTGAACGCCTTTATCCCTCGCGCGGGCATCGATGACAGCGGCACTTTCGCAATGGAGCTCAGCGCCAGCCTTACGCGGCCGCTCAGCGATCAAGAGTTTCAAGCCCTTGGTGCGCCAGCGTCCTGGGGCGTGCTGTCGACCCGCCCGTTGGGCGCCACGGTGCGCCTGACCCCGGATCGCCGGGTGATGATTCGCAACACCGCGGAATACCGCTCGCGGGATCTTTCATTGAGCGAATTGTCGATCCGCCGCCAGCACCATGTGCTGGGGTTGCAACGACGTTTCCCGATGCTCGGCGAGCAGGACATCGAATACACCTGGACCGGTCATCTCAGCGCTTCGCGTTCCGGGCAGCCGTATTTCGGCAAAGTCGAGGAGGGCGTTTTCGCCGTGGCCGGGTGCAATGGTTCCGGCGTGGCACGGGGCACGCTGTGGGGCCGCTTGCTGGCGGAGTTGGCCTCGGGTCGTGATTCGCCGTTGCTGCAATCGGTCATTCAACGGGCACAACCCGGCTGGCTGCCGCCCAAGCCCTTGCTCGACATCGGTGCCATGCTGCGTATGCGCGTGGAGACGGTCCGGGCCAGAAGCGAAATCTGAAAACACCCGTTTCACAACAAGAACAAAAGCACTTCCCATCGAAGGTGATTCAACATGCGCGTCAATACGCTTTCCCTTGTGGCCCTGATCTCGACCTTTTCCGCCGTGACTCATGCCGACGAAACCGTCAATATTTCCAACTGGAACGGCTACATCGCCGACGACACCCTGGTCAACTTCAACAAGGAAACCCGGATCAAGGCGACCTACGACATCCACGACAGCAACGAAGTGCTGGAATCGAAGCTGATGACCGGCAACACCGGGTATGACGTGGTCAGCCCGTCGAACCACTTCCTGTCGCGCCTGATCAAGGCCGGCGCCATCCAGAAACTCGACCGGAGCCAGTTGCCCAACTGGAAAAACCTCGATCCGGCGTTGATGAAAAAACTTGAGGTCAACGATCCGGGCAACCAGTACGGCTACCCCTACATGTGGGGCACGGCGGGCATCGGTTACAACGTCGAGAAGATCAAGGCGATCTTCGGCAATACCGAGGTAACCCGGTCCTGGAGCCTGTTTTTCGACGAGAACAACATCAAGAAGCTCAGCGAATGTGGGGTGGCGATCATCGACAACCCGACGCAGATCCTGCCGATCACGCTTAACTATCTGGGCCTGCCGCCCCACAGCCATGAGCCTGCCGACTACAAGAAAGCCGAGCAGGCGCTGCTGAAGATCCGGCCTTACGTCCAGTATTTCCATGCGTCCAAGTACATCAGCGACCTGGCCAACGGTAACGTCTGCGCGGTGATCGGTTTCAACGGCGACATCGTGCAGGCCGCCGCCAGTGCCAGGGAGGCGAAAAACGGGATCGATATTGCCTACTCGATCCCGGACGAGGGTTCCACCTTGTGGCTGGACATGGTGGTCATGCCCAAGAACGCGCCCCATGAGCGCAACGGCTACGGCTACATGAACTACCTGCTGGAGCCGAAGGTGATTGCCAACATCAGCAACAGCATCCATTACGCCAACCCCAACAGTGCGGCGGATGCCTTCGTTGACCCGGCGGTGAAGCAGGACCTGGCGATCTACCCGCCGAAAAACGTGATGGACAAGCTGTTCACCGTCGAGGACTTGCCCGCGGCCATCGCACGGTTGAGCACGAGGTTGTGGACCAAGCTGAAAACCAATACCTGATCGTCTTATGATCGCGATCAATCTGAAGTGACGCTGAACCTGTGGGAGCGAGCTTGCTCGCGATAGCGGTATGTCAGACACCTATGATGTCGACTGGCACACCCTCATCGCGAACAAGCTCGCTCCCACAGGTTTCGGTTCGCTCCCACAGGTTTTTTCAGACTGGATTTACGCTAGATGGGCTCAGGCATCGATGGCCGGGAAGTCGATGTCGGTCAGCACTGTGTTGTTCAGGTAGTTGGTCAATGTCTGCGAAGCTACATGGGCGATCACTTCGATGATCTTGCCGTCGTCGATACCGGCGGCACGCGCAGCGGCGATCTGTTCGACCGTCAGGTGGCCACGGCTTTCGGTGATCTGGCGGGCGAGGGTGGCTATGGCGTTTAGTTCACCGTGTCGTGCGCTGAGGATGTCCTGCTTCGACAGGCCGGCCTTGCTGGCGAACAGCGTGTGAGCGGCCAGGCAGTAGTCGCAGCCGTTGACCTGCGAAGTAGCCAGGGACACCGCTTCTTTTTCCGTGGCGCTTAAGGACGTCTTGCCCAGTGCGGCCGAGTTTTGCAGGTACGAGGTCAACACCGCCGGGGCGTGGGCCAAGACTTTGAAGACGTTGGGCAAAAAGCCGATTTTCTTCTGCACGCCTTCCAGCAGCGGGCGGGTGGCGTCGGTGGCGTGTTCCAGACTGATCGGGGTAATGCGGGTCATGGTGATACTCCGTGGTGTGAAGCGCGGAATGCGCTGGGTACGGAGCTGATGTTAGGGAGAACGCCTGGCTTGTTGGGTGCAAATCGTCGAGGATATGCGACAGATCGTCCAGAACTGCCTTCGGGAGCCTTGTCATGGATCGCTTGTCTACGTTGCTCACACACTTTGGCGTCAATGCCGGCACGTTTCATAGCGGCACGTTTTGCGGTACCACCGCCTTCGACGGCCAACAGGTCAGCGGTCATTTGCACCTGCTTCAGGCGGGTGAGTTGCTGCTCAGGTTGGGGGATCAGCCGGATCTGCAACTGACCGAACCGACCCTGATATTTTTCCCCCGACCCTATCGGCATCGCCTGTTCGCTTCAGAAGCGTCCGGCACGCAACTGGTCTGCGCGACCCTGGATTTCGACGGCGGCACGGGCAATGCCCTGGCGGCGGCACTGCCTGATTACCTGGTGCTCAAGCTCGATGAAATCCCGGCACTGGCCGGGACTCTGGAATGGCTGTTCAACGAGGCGTTTGACGGCACATGCGGGCGTGAAGCCGTAATGGACCGGTTGTTTGAATTGCTGGTGATTCTGTTGCTGCGGCACATTCTGAGTACGGGTGGCCAGCAACCGGGCATGATGGCCGGCCTCGCCGATGCGCGCCTGGCGCGGCCCCTGAGCCTGATGCATGAAACCCCGGCCAAGGCCTGGAGCGTGGCCGAACTCTCGGTCGCCGCCAACATGTCGCGGGCCAGTTTCGCCGAACATTTTCGTCGGGTGGTCGGGCAGACGCCGGTGGATTACCTGGTGAGCTGGCGCATCAGCCTGGCGCAGAAGCGCTTGCGCGAGGGCCGGCCGATTGCGTTGATTGCCGAGGAAGTCGGTTACGAAAGCCCCTCGGCGCTGGCCCGGGCGTTTCGTCGCAAGACCGGGCTCAGTCCCAGGGAGTGGAAAGGTAGTTGATTCACCCGAAAACCATGTGGGAGCGAGCTTGCTCGCGATTCGGTAGTCCATTCAACATCAATGTCGACTGGCATGACGCTATCGCGAGCAAGCTCGCTCCCACAGGTTATGGGGTGGTTTTAGCTGTGCATCAGAACTTGTACGCCTGCCGTCCTACCAGCAGCCATTTGCCGTTCTGCTTTTGCCAGATCTGGAAGTTTTCGATTTCGGTGGGCACCACCTCAGTGCCTTTGAGCGCTTGCGCCGAGAAGTGGTGACGGACCAGCGCGACATCGCCCGAGACGGTAATGCTCTGGTTTTGCATCTCAAGGGTCTTGAAGGCGCTTTTGCCGGTTTCGATGTCGGCGATGAAGGCCTGCTTGTCCTGGATCTTGCCGCTGGAATGCCCGTAGGTCAGGTTCTCGGCGGTCAAGGCGTTCAGCTCAGGGATGTCTTTGTGCAGCATGGCCTGGGTCAGGTGGTCGACAGCCTGGGCCACGTCCTTGTCCGCGGTGGCCGGGGTGGCGGCGACGTAGCCGCTGAACAGGCACAGAAAACCAATCAGCACTGTTGCTTTTTTCATGGGTGTTTCCTTGTTGTTGTAGGGATAGCGCGACGACTGCTCGAGTATTCGTCAGTCATCGTACAACGTAGCATGCGATGGAGGAAAAAAGCGAACTTGCCCGGTGACCGTACCTCGAAGTTAAAAGGGCGATGCCCTGACTTCGAGGTATTGCGCCATGCAGCCTGACCCGCGTTTACGGCACGACCTGACGTTGCTCATGGTGTTTTTGCTGGTTGTCGTGGTGTCGGGTTTTGCTCCCCGCAGCCGGGTGGACTGGGCGCTGGAGAACCTGCTGGCGCTGTTGCTGGTGGGGACGCTGGTGGCGGTTTCACGGCGGTTCCGCTTGTCGGCGACGTCTATCACGCTGGTGTTTGCGTTTCTGTGCGTGCATGAACTGGGCGCCCACTACACCTATTCCCTGGTGCCTTACGAACAATGGTCTTCGGCGTGGTTGGGCTTCAGTTTCGACCGGGCGACAGGTGCTCACCGCAATCACTACGACCGCCTGGTACATCTGAGCTATGGGCTGCTGCTGGTTTATCCGGTGCGCGAAGTGCTGTGGCGACTGACGCCGCTGCGCGGGTTCTGGCTGTTTTTCGTGACCCTGAACATCATGCTGTCGACATCGGCCTTGTACGAACTGGTGGAATGGATCGGCGGTGCTTTCCTGGGCAAAGACACAGCGAAGGCCTTCGTCGGTGCGCAAAACGATCCCTGGGACTCGCAAAAGGACATGGCCATCGCGGTTGCCGATGCGTTTGTCAGCCTGTTGCTGGTGTCTTTGCGGGGCATGGCGCAAAAGCAACCGGTGACGACTGCAAGGTGATCGGGTGGAAGGCTTCGGCGGGGCAGTTGTCGCGGTCGGTTGATCGGTTCAGGTTTTGAGGTAGGGGGTGCCTGACAGGACGCCATCGCGAGCAAGCTCGCTCCCACAGGGGATCTTCGGCAAATGGAGATCAACTGTGGGAGCGAGCTTGCTCGCGATGGCAATAGCCCAGAAAACGCAGGACCAGCGGCCTAAAGATACTTATCCGTCACAGCCCCCTCCGAAGCACTGGACACCGTCTTCGCATACTTGGCCAGCACCCCGCGCTTGTATTTTGATTCCGGCCGCACCCAGCGCGACTTGCGCTCGGCCAGCACGGCGTCGGAGACATCCACCGTGATCAGCCGGGTTTCAGCATCGATGATGATCCTGTCGCCATTCTCGACCAGTGCAATCGGTCCGCCCTCAAAGGCTTCCGGCGTGATGTGACCGACCACGAAACCGTGGGAACCGCCGGAAAAACGCCCGTCGGTGATCAGCGCCACCTCCTTGCCCAGGCCCTTGCCCATGACCGCCGACGTCGGCGAGAGCATTTCGCGCATGCCCGGGCCGCCCTTTGGCCCTTCGTAACGGATCACGATCACTTCGCCGGGCTGGACTTCGCCATTGAGAATGCCGGCCAGCGCACCTTCTTCGCCGTGATAGACCCGGGCCGTGCCTTCGAAACGCAGGCCTTCCTTGCCGGTGATCTTGGCCACGGCGCCGGTGGGCGAGAGGTTGCCGCGCAGAATGACCAGGTGGGAGTCCTTTTTGATCGGCTGGTCGAAAGGCCGGATCACGTCCTGGCCGGCCGGGTAGTCGGGCACGCTGGCCAGGTTTTCCGCCAGGGTCTGGCCGGTGACGGTCAGCACATCGCCGTGCAGCATGCCGGCATCCAACATGCGCTTCATCAGCGGTTGAATGCCGCCGATGGCCACCAGCTCGCTCATCATGTATTTACCGCTGGGGCGCAGGTCGGCGACCACCGGGGAAACCTTGCCCAGCTCGACGAAGTCATCCAGGGTCAGTTCGACATCCACCGCATTGGCCATGGCCAGCAGATGCAGCACGGCGTTGGTCGAGCCGGCGAGGGCGATCACCACGCGAATGGCGTTCTCGAAGGCTTTGCGGGTCATGATGTCGCGAGGCTTGAGGTCGAGCTTGAGCAACTCCATGACCTGCTGGCCGGCGCGGAAACTGTCCGAGGCCTTGTCGGCGCCGATGGCGTCCTGGGAGCTGGACCCAGGCAGGCTCATGCCCAAGGCTTCAATGGCCGAGGCCATGGTGTTGGCGGTGTACATGCCGCCACAGGAACCGGGGCCGGGAATCGCCACTTCCTCGATCTGCTTGACCTGAATCTCGCTGATGTCGCCCCGCGCGTGTTGGCCCACGGCCTCGAACACGGAAATGATGTCGGTGTGGCCAGCCCCCGGCTGGATGGTGCCGCCATAGACAAAGATCGACGGTCGGTTCAGCCGCGCCATGCCGATCAGGCATCCCGGCATGTTCTTGTCGCAGCCGCCGATGGTCACCAGACCGTCGAAACCTTCGCAACCGGTGACCACTTCGATGGAGTCGGCGATCACCTCGCGGGACACCAGCGAATACTTCATGCCTTCGGTGCCGTTGGCGATGCCGTCGGAAATGGTGATGGTGTTGAAGATCACGCCCTTGGCACCGGCGGCATTCGCGCCTTTTTCGGCTTCGAGCGCCAGCTTGTCGATGTGCATGTTGCAGGGCGTGACCATGGCCCAGGTCGAGGCGATGCCGATCTGCGGCTTCGTGAAGTCTGCATCGGTAAAGCCCACGGCTCGCAGCATGGCGCGTGCCGGTGCGGCCTCTACGCCGTCGATTACCTGAGAGGAGTACTTGCGCAGATCGTCTTTGTCGCTCATGACTGCTCCTATCGCTGAGGCTGTTGCTCACACACTCGTTGAGAAAAACAGGATGAGTATAGAAGGCCGGGCGCCCGGGCCCGGGCTAACCGGTCGGGAACAGACGCGCGGGTAAGCCTTGTCGTGATATTCTTCGCGACAACTTGGTTTGATCTATTCAGTTTTCCTGTCCTTGAGACGGGCGAGCAGAATCACTGTCGCTCAAGTAGCTGAAGCCAATAAAGATAAAAAGTCAGTTCAGAAGGGACATTAAAGTGGGGTCGATGCGGTTCGTCGGCCTTGTGTGCCCACCCTGCAATCCTTGAGTGCCGCACCCGTGACTGCCGTGAAACACGGGGCTGTGCGCATGAGGATGGAAGGGCGGATGGCGTTTTATCATAGGTGCTACAGATGTTTAAGAAAGTGAACACAGCCCTGCTGGGGCTGGCCTTGTCGTTGGGGATGACGACAGCCCAGGCCGAAGAAGCCAAGAAAGTCGACGTACTGCTGATCGGCGGCGGCATCATGAGCGCGACCCTGGGTGTGTGGCTCAATGAGCTGGAACCCGGCACTTCGATGGAAATGATCGAGCGCCTCGACGGCGTCGCCCAGGAAAGCTCCAACGGCTGGAACAACGCCGGTACCGGTCACTCCGCCCTGGCCGAGCTGAACTACACCCCTGAAGACGAGAACGGCAAGGTTTCGATCCCGAAGGCCGTTGAAATCAACGAAGCGTTCCAGATCTCCCGTCAGTTCTGGGCCTGGCAGGTTCAGCAAGGCGTGCTGAAGAACCCGCGTTCGTTCATCAACTCCACACCGCACATGAGCTTCGTGTGGGGCGATGACAACATCAAGTTCCTGAAAAAACGCTACGAAGCCCTGCAAGCGAGCCCGCTGTTCGCTGGCATGCAGTACTCCGAAGACCCGGCTGTGATCAAGCAGTGGGTGCCGCTGATGATGGAAGGGCGTGACCCGAGCCAGAAGATCGCGGCCACCTGGAGCCAGCTGGGTACCGACGTGAACTTCGGCGAAATCACCCGCCAGTTCGTTGCGCACCTGCAAACCACGCCGAAGTTCGACTTGAAGCTGTCCAGCGAAGTACAGGACATTAGCCGGAACGAAGATGGCAGCTGGCGTGTCAGCTACAAAAACCTGAAAGACGGCAGCAAGACCGAAACCGACGCCAAGTTCGTGTTCATCGGCGCCGGCGGCGGTGCCCTGCACCTGTTGCAGAAGTCCGGCATTCCTGAAGCCAAGGAATACGCAGGCTTCCCGGTAGGCGGCTCGTTCCTGGTGACCGAGAACCCGACCATTGCCGAGCAACACCTGGCCAAGGCCTACGGCAAAGCCTCCGTTGGTGCGCCACCGATGTCGGTTCCGCACCTGGACACCCGCGTGCTGGACGGCAAGCGCGTGATCCTGTTTGGCCCGTTCGCGACCTTCAGCACCAAGTTCCTGAAAGAAGGTTCGTATCTGGACCTGCTGACCACTACGACCACCCACAACGTGTGGCCAATGACCAAGGTCGGCATCAAGGAATACCCGCTGGTCGAGTACCTGGCAGGCCAACTGATGCTGTCTGACGAAGACCGTCTCAACGCCCTGAAGGAATACTTCCCGAATGCCAAGGCTGAAGACTGGCGCCTGTGGCAAGCCGGCCAGCGCGTGCAGATCATCAAGCGTGACGAAGCCGCCGGTGGCGTGCTGAAACTGGGCACCGAAATCGTCGCTTCGCAAGACGGCAGCATCGCCGGCCTGCTGGGCGCCTCCCCAGGCGCATCGACCGCCGCACCGATCATGCTGACCGTGCTGCAGAAAGTGTTCAAGGACAAGGTCGCGACCCCTGAGTGGCAGGCAAAACTGCACCAGATCGTACCGAGCTACGGCACCCAGCTGAATGCCAGCCCTGAGAAGGTTGCTGAAGAATGGGCCTACACCGCCAAGGTGCTGGAACTGACTCCGCCACCAGCGGTGATTGCGCCGGCTGTGAAGCCAGTGACTGTCGATACGGATGCGAAAGCGCCGAAGGCTAATGCTGCGAGTGATATGGCTCTGTAACTAGAAGCTAAATCAAAAAAAGCCCACTGAACCGGAGACGGTCAGTGGGTTTTTTTTTGGTGAGAGTGTTTGTTCTGGATAAACATGCGATATGCCTGTAATCCAACAAGCCACCTGATGTGTAAAGGAAAACTCTTGGGGGATGCAAAATTTCGGCTCTATTTTGGCGGTTTCTCAAACTTCTATTTCCGTACATGTTGAATCCGATCCTGATTGGTGAATGATGGTTCTCAGTGCTGCGGGCTTTATCGTGGCTGTTGTGGGAGGCCTGGCTGGTAGTTAAGGTCTAAAAATAAACCATGGATGGCTTGCGCGGTTTATATGTCGATGGAAATCGTTCTAATGTGTGCGTTAAGTGCTTAACTTTTCAGAAGGGCGAAAATTATGCTTGCAACTACAGAGCTGGTTACGGCAATGAACCAAGACAGTACGCTTGGCCATGATCTTGTAAAAAAACCTACGTTTGTTTGTGTAAGATAAATTGCTGTGTTAGGAATGAATTTGTTGTGGGCTATTAGAAGTAAGTTCAGTAAGATGAACACGGCAGATACGAATGCTAGGCGTTTTGTCAGGTCAGTGATTTCAGGTATGGTAATCAACATTGCGAAAAAAATTACCCCATTAAAATTCAGTCCGTATTTTCTATAGTTTGTAACCAGAAAGTTTTGCTTTGGTTTAAGTAGCTGGAATGTAGATTCGGCTTTTCCAAGCACCCAAGACTCATTTATCCCTGATACCCTGATTTCACTTGTTCCTGTATTAGTTAGTTCGATAATTACAACTCTGTTTATTCCATGTGCTTCTGGTTCTTGAATGACAAGCTTAAGGTAGTTTAGTTTTTCGACTTTTTCTGTTTGATTTAGGAAGGTGTCCGCATATTTAGTAAGTTCGCTTCCTCGTTGTGAATATGTAATGACGACTTTGTCAGTGGTGAAGTCTTTTTTTATAAAATTTATTAGTTGAATTAGATCCTCTTTGAATAGGCGTACAGAGCCGAGTTGTATTGTTTTGTTGTGTATTTGTTCAGGTTGAGAGTTTTCGGTATTTTCGGAACTTTCAGTGCTTTTGATGTCGTGAGGGAATATTTCGAAAGTCCCAGCGGTGCCTATCTCAGACTTCCACTCGCCTCGAATACTGCCTTGAGGCGTTAGCGTGCCTTTTACATTCACCGCGCTTATTTGTACACCTTCGTCCGACTTTAATGGTGTGCAGTGGAAGGTTATCTCATCTCCTATAGTTCCGGTGTATGAGTACAAACTTATTCCAAACACAGAGTCCATGATTCTGAGTTGGCCGGAGATGTTGTTGTCAGATTGAGAAAGCTCTAGGAATATGTTTCCTGTGTTGGTGCCGAATAATTTTCCTGCCCAATGATTAGCTAGTAATGGCATTAATCTGCACTCTCCATGTTGGCGTTTGTTTTTAAGTTTTATTTTTTTAGAATTCTTTAATGTGGTTGTGTCTTCTTTGTTCGTGTGAAAATGGAAAGCGCCTTAACAATTTAGTTGGCTGTGGAGAAAAAGCCAAAAAATATTTAGTGATATTGCTATCGGGCGTTAACAGCTTCGTAATTTACTCATGTGGAATATGCGCATCACCCCCGAATCTCCTCACCGAGCTTGCACTTCACAACCCACCTCGCTAACCTTCGCCCGTCGCTGCCAATTCAGCGAACGGGTGTGGTAGCCCGGTTACTTCATAGACCCAGAACGCCTCAGGGCGTTTTTTTGTGCTGGCTGCTTTGTGGCGGCTGTGCATGGGAGGCTTCGGCCTGCCGGGTTCCTATGACCGGTCTACCACCCTGTGTACAGCCGTCTCCCTATTTTGCGTGGTAGCGGATGGGGAGGGGCTCACTTTCATAGGAGCTTCACAATGATAAAACCAACTCCGAATCCCCCTGATACGGACGCGCAGATAGGCGTCGATTCCGAGTCCTCATCTCGTAAGCCTAAATTGGCCGAGCGCCGCCCCAACCCCATCTTCACCATCGCCCCCAACGTCAACAACGAAACCCTCCTGGTTCACGCCTGTGAAACCCTTGCGTCGGCCAGTGTCATGGCCAGTGAACTGGCGTTTATCCTCTCCGGCCCAAAATGCAATTTGGCATTGGGGATTCAACAGATGATTGCCTTGGCAGAGTTATCGGTGAACCGCGTGCTGGATCAGGTAGATCCGCAGTAGCAGGCGAGGGCGGTTTTAGTCTGATGTGAAAAAGCCCACTGAACCGGCGACGGTCAGTGGGTTTTTTTGTGGGCGATGGCACAGGCAGCGCTTTGAACTCGGAGCGTCTACGCCGGCCGTAACGGGGGTTCCTGTCATCAATTGTCAAGTCACTGACGCTCAATGAGAAGCAGTCAGTTTGGCCCTGACGATACTGGTTTGTTTTCCGACCTCGGTAAGGCGAAACCGTAAGCCTGATACCTCTCCGCCCTGGCGGGAATTTGTAGGAGCGAGCTGGCTCGCGATGGACTCAAGTGCGCTGCGTTTGGTCAGTAAGCACGCGTTTTCGTTAACGATCATCGCGAGCAAGCTCGCTCCCACAGTCAGTTGCATCTCAATAAAACAATCATAGAGAGCGCAGAATGAAGTTCAGTTTTGTAGACAGCAGCCAGCCGAGCCGCCGGCGGGTTTTACGCGATGCTTTCACTTTGGCTTTGGCGACCTCGCCGTTGGCAAGCCTGGCCAGGGCATCCGACGAATCCGCAGCGGCCAGTGAATCCGTCGAAGACGTGACCTTTGCCGCAGGCCCGCGACCGCTGGTGCAATACCCGCAAAAACGCCCGTTGACCCTGGTGACCACTCGGCCGCCACATCTGGAGACGCCGTTCCCGGTCTTCAATGAAGGGCCGATCACGCCCAATGACGCCTTTTTCGTGCGTTACCACCTGGCCAATTTCCCGACCAGCATCGATCCGGACAGCTACCGCCTGACGATCAAGGGCTCGGTCGACACGCCGCTGTCGCTTTCCCTTGCCGAGCTCAAGGCCCTTGCCGCACCGGTGGAAGTGGTGGCCGTCAATCAGTGTTCGGGTAACAGCCGTGGCTTTTCGATGCCTCGAGTGTTCGGCGCGCAGTTGGGCAATGGCTCCATGGGCAATGCGCGCTGGGTAGGGGTACCGCTCAAGGCTGTGCTGGAAAAGGCGGGAGTAAAAGCCGAGGCCCGGCAAGTGACTTTCCGTGGGCTCGATAAGCCGGTGTTGCCAAGCACGCCGGAGTTCATCAAGGCGCTGGACATCAGCCATGCCATGGACGGCGAGCCCATGATCGCGTGGTCGATGAATGGCACCGACCTGCCATTTCTCAACGGATACCCGATTCGTCTGGTGGTGCCAGGCTACTTCGGCACGTACTGGGTCAAGCACCTGAGTGAGATCGAAGTCGTCGACCATACCTACGACGGTTTCTTCATGGCCAAGGGTTACCGGGTTCCGGATAACGATTGCTTCTGTATTGCCCCAGGCACCACGGCGGCGAAAACCCAGCCGATTTCCAGATTGCCGGTCCGCAGTTTCATCACCAGTGTTAAACACGGCGATGTATTGCCGCTGAACAAAAGCGTGGTGCTCAAGGGCATCGCGTTCGACGGTGGCGTTGGGGTCAACAAGGTGGAGGTGTCGATCGACGGCGGAAAAACCTGGCGTGAATCCACGCTCGGGCAGGACCTTGGCCGTTACTCCTTCCGTGAGTGGACACTGCCGATCACCTTTACCGGCAAGGGCGCCACACCGTTGATGGTGCGGGCCAGCAACAGTGCTGGCGAGACGCAACCGCTGCAGGCCGACTGGAATCCCGCTGGCTACCGCCGCCACGTCGTCGAAACCACCCACGTGACCGTCGCCTGAGGAGGGCCGCATGAAACTTGTGAAATGCATGACCGCCTTGCTCTGCGCGGCTCAGGTTTGTCTGGCGACCCTGGCTGGTGCCGCGCCGCTGTCCATCACGCTGCCGCCTGAAACCGCTGCGTTCAAGCCCAGCACGATGCCTGGCTACGCTTTGGCGCAGCAGAAGTGTTCCGTCTGCCATTCGGCCGACTACATCAATTTCCAGCCGCCTGGTATGAGCCTGGCGCAGTGGACCGCTGAAGCGGGCAAGATGCAGCACGTGTACGGTGCCCCGATCAGCGACCGGGATGTGAGTGTTATCGGCGCTTACCTGGCGGTGACCTACGGCAGTGCGAAGGCCAATGATGCCGATGTTCTGGCTGCCTCGAGCGCCCCGGTGGTGGCTGGGGCTGGGGCAAAAGTCGATGCCAAGGTCTTGCTGCAGAACAACGCCTGTCTGTCCTGCCACGCGACCGATCACAAAGTGGTAGGCCCGGCCTACCGCGATGTGGCGGCCAAATATGCCAAGGACCCGCAGGCAATGGACAGGCTTATGTCCAGCATCCAGAACGGCGGCAGCGGGAAGTGGGGGGATGTGCCCATGCCGCCATTCACGCAGTTGAGCCCGGACGACCTGAAAAGCCTGGCGACTTTTATCCTGCAGCAGTAGGTCAGTCTCAGCCTGCTGCGAAAAGCCCACTGAACCGGCGACGGTCAGCGGGCTTTCTTGTGGGCGCTGGTTTATTCAAGACATCGAGGAGTGGGTTGCACTGAAGCGCTTGAGAATGTCCTGGTACATTTTCGTCCGTCGATGACCTTGGCCATATCCGCCCGCAGCAGCGACGGTGCCAGACTGGACGTGGTCCAGGTACTTGAAGATTTTGCCGGGCGAAAGGAACACGACTTTGTAGCCAAGCCTGATCACGCGGTCTTGCAGCTCATAACCGGGCACACGGTCATCGATCTGAAAATGCAAACCCTGCTGCTTCATCAGCCTGCCATTCCATAGCGTGCAAAAGCTTTTCAAGTGGGTTTCCTTGTAGGGCTTCGGATCCTTCGAGCGCAGGCCGAGCGATTGCTTCAGGCGTCGGTAGTGGTGTTTGATCAGGCGTGAAGTGAAGCGCCAAACGGTCCTTGGCAGTCCGCGGTTGAGTTGCTCCGTGCAACCGACCGCGATGACGTTTTGATCCTTGGTGCAGTGGTCCATCATCATCGCAAAGACGTTTGCATCGAAGACGAACGTGTCGGTGTGCATCAGGAACAGGTAGTCGGTATTGACCCTGGCCAGCGCCATGTCCAGCGCTTTGCCATGGGCGATGTGCCCCGGTTCTTTGGTGGGGGCATCGCGTTCGATCAGGTTGATCCAGTCGAGCGAGCGCAAATACTCGACGCTGGCGTCCGCCGAACCGTTATCGACCACCCAGACCGCAATGCCTGATTTTTGGACATGCTCCTGCAACAGTTCCAGGCAGATCCTGGTGAGCTCCGGGGTTTTGTAATTAACCAGAACGATGCTGAACGGTGGCTTGGCGTTTGTATCGACACGACCCATCTTCGAAATGCTCGACTACCCGAAAGGGTCGAAGACTAAAGGGGCAACCTTAGCCCAAGCTTAATTTCACCTGGGCGACACGACGCTGGCTATCGCTACCTGACGCCTTCGAATGAACCTGTGCGCACTTCGCCACTGCGGATGTAGCGGGCGATCAGCACACCTCCGGGTGAGCTGATCGAATTCACCAGGGTGAAGGCAGACGTTTGTGCGTTGTCGTCGAACAGGCGCTTGCCGCGCCCCAGCAGGATGGGATGAATCATCAGCCGCAACTCGTCCACCAGACCGGCGGCAAGCAGTTGGCGCACCAGATCGCCGCTGCCTTGGGTCAGCAGCTGAGGACCTTCCTGGCGTTTAAGCGCGTTGATCGCGTCAACAAGGTTGCCCTTCAGCGCATGACTGTTGTGCCAGGCCAGCGAGTCGGCGCGATGGGTGGCCACATGCTTGGGGACGCCGTTGAACAGGTCAGCGATGGTGTGATGGGTTGAATCGGCCTGAATGTTCGGCCAATAGGCGGCGAAGATGTCGTAGGTGCGACGCCCCAGCAGCAACTCGAATGGCTGTGAAAACAGGTCCATTACGGCCTGGCCGGTGGTTTTGTCGGCGTAGGGCACGATCCAGCCACCGAAGCGGAATCCACTACTGGAATCCTCCTCAGGCCCGCCAGGCGCTTGCATGACGCCGTCCAGACTCACGAACGCGGCTACGGTCAGTGTGCGCATGCTCTTCTCCTGATTCATTCCGGTTTAAGCGTTTAGACAGTGAAGTCTGCAATTCCTTGAGACCGTTCCCTGAAAGGTAGTCGAACCAGACGCTGTGAAATCGACAACAAAGTGCGCGGCCCATATACGACGAAAGTCGTATGGTGGTCTGTGTAGGTGCGTGTTAGCGAGGATTTGTCTTGAAGGTGCAATTGCAAATTTGTATCATTCGGTTTCAATTCAGCGAAGCAGGGAACGCAGCGCCAAAACAATAATAAGGTCAAGGCAATGCTCAAAATGCTTCTCGTGTACGGTCATCTGCTCGCTACGTGTATTGCCCTGGGGAGGGTGTTGCAGGCGGATCACAAGCTATGGAGTTGGCGCAAGGAAGTACTGGACCAGGCGAGGCTTGAATACCTCGATGAAACTCAGAAGATCGTCAGCCTTGCACTGCTGGCCCTTTGGGCAAGTGGACTGTTGCTGGTGCTTCAGGGTTACCTCAATGAAGGCGACGCGTATCTGCTCAATCAGAAACTCTGGGCCAAGGTGACGGTCGTCGCGCTGCTGAGCCTCAACGGTGCACTCTTGCATCGAGTCGGCTTCCCGCTGCTGCAGAAGGCTCCATTCGTCGCGCTGCGCAGTGCAGGCCGCACGCGGCTTGCCTTGTTGGGGGCGCTTTCCATGAGCGGTTGGCTATTCGCCGCTTTCCTGGGCGTGGCTCGAGCCTGGAATCACGTGTTGCCTTACCTGCATGTGATGGGCGCATTCGTCGCATTCTCGTTTCTGGCCTGTTGCGTGGCACTGGCAGTTGCCGGCAGGGCGGGCAGTGTCGGTGCGCAAAAAAACTCGGTACCGGGGTAGCGATCCATTCCTGTAAATTCGGGCCAGCTTCATTGCGCGGGAAAAGTTCCCGCGCATGAAATTCAGGCGAAGCTGTAAGTCTGACGAATTGCTCCCAAGCTGCTCCCGGATAGCAACGGGTATTGCGTTGGCACGGCTCTCGGTAAATTCATGGGATTATTTCCCACGCGGCTATACTGGGGTTATCTACCCAGGAATTCGCTGAATGCAATCGTCAACGCTGCCCACCTCGCTCCTCAAAGCCTTGCGGCATGTCATGCAGCCGCTGGTGCGCCTGATGCTGCGCAAAGGCGTCACCTACCTGGTGTTTGCCGACCTGCTCAAGGAGGTTTTCGTCGAAGTGGCGGACCGTGAGTTCCGCCTGGGCGAGAAGGCACCGACCGACAGCCGCATCAGCCTGCTCACCGGTGTGCACCGCAAAGATGTACGGCGCTTGCGCAATGCCGGTGATCCGGCTGCTTCCACGCTTCCGGAAAACATCACGTTTGGTGCACAACTGGTCAACGCCTGGGCCAGCGCGCCTTTCTGCAACGACGCCGGCCAGCCACTGCCGTTGCCTCGATTGGCCAGTGTCGGCGGCGACCGCTCCTTTGACGCCTTGGTGGCGAAGGTCAGTACCGATATCAGGGCGCGGGTGGTGCTGGACGAGTGGCTGCGCCTGGGGGTCGTGCGCCTTGACGAACAAGAGCGCGTGCACCTTGAAGCCCAGGCCTTCGTGCCACAAAAGGGCTTCGATGAGAAAGCGGCTTACCTGGGGCACAATCTGCACGATCATGCTTGCGCTGCGGTTCACAACCTGAGCAGCGAAGCCCCGGCCTTTTTTGAACGCAGCGTCCACTATGACGCACTGGCCCCGATGAGCGTCGAGGCGTTACGCGAGGCCGTGGCCAGCGAGGGAATGCAGGCCCTGTTGAGCTTCAACCGACTCGCCGCCGAACTGGAGTCCCGGGACCTGCCCAGCCTTGAACCGCGCCAGCGCATCACAGTCGGCTTGTACTTCTACACTGAAGCTTCCGATCCCAACTCGCCAACAGCCCCTGAACCATGACCGTCAAATTGCGCCTGATTCGTGCAGTCGCCCTCGTTCTGGGCCTCGGGCTTGCAAGTGTGTTGCAAGCCGCCCCAGCCTGTGTCAGCCAGAATGATGCGGGCACCAGCGAAGTGCCGGTCATCCAGGCACCTGGTGGCACCGGCGGCACGGGCGCAGCACCTGGCGGCATGGGCGGTACCGGCATCGACACCGACAACGGCGGGATCGGTGGTACCGGCGCACCACTGAAAAAGAGCCCTGGCGGTATTGGCGGCACCGGTGCCGTTGCAGGCGGAGTGGGTGGCACGGGCATCAGCAACGATAACGGAGGAATCGGTGGCACCGGCATTGTCGGCACCATCACCGGGTTCGCCTCGATCTGCGTCAATGGTGTGGAAGTGCACTTCAACAAAAACGTTCCTGTCAGCGAGAACGGCATCGCCAGCTCCAGTGCCCGCCTGGCGGTAGGCCAAGTGGTTGCCGTGGAAGCGTTCAATACCCGGCGTGGTCTGGAGGCCGGGCGCATTTCTATCCTGCACGCCTACGAAGGCCCTTTGACAGCACTGCCGCGCGACTCCATGCCCATGCGCGTCATGGGGCAACCGGTACGCCTGGCCAACGGTGCCCAGGTCGCTGCCGGCCTGCGTCCGGGGGATCCCGTGCGGGTCAGCGGGCTGCGCGATGCTCGTGGCGAAGTGGTGGCCAGCCGCATCGACCGGGCGCCCGGCCTCAAGGAGGCCAGTGCCATCGGCCCGGTGGATCGCAGTGGCTATCTCCAGGGGCTCAAGCTCAGCAATCACCCAGGCCCGGCGCAGGAAATGCTGGTGCGCGGCCATTGGTCCGGCCGTGAGCTGGACGTGAACCAAAGCCGCCCCGATCCGAGCCTGCCTTTCATTGGCCGGGCACACAATGCGGTGATCGAGGGTCTGGTACAGGGCCGGCAGGACCGCCATTTGGTGGTGGGCGGCATTAATGTGACGCTGGCGCACGACACCGTGTTTGTCGGTGTGCAGGCTTCGGAGCTGGCGCTGGATCGACGGGTGCGGATCAACGGCGTGTTCACCGGCGCGCGGGAGGTGCAGGCAACGCGTATTGAATTGCCCCGCGATCGCTCCGATTCACCAGCGAGCAACCGGCACGGACGACATGGCACCAACGAGCAAGACACCGACGACTCAAGTGGCTCGGGCAACTCGATTGACTCAAGCGGCTCGGGCAACTCGATCGACTCAAGTGGCTCCGACAACTCCGGCAACTCTGACAGCTCGGGGAGTTCAGGGAGCTCGGGCGGTGACAGGAGCGGCCGCTCCGAGAGCGAAGGCCGCGTTGTCGACGATACTCGCCACGGGGGGAGTGACAGTCATGGCGGTGGCGACAAGATTGAACGCGTGGACGTGGACGTGGACGTGGATGTGGATGTGGATGTGGATGTGGACAAGTCCGGCAAGTCAGAGCGAGTCGAGAGGGTCGAGCAATCCGGCAGAATCGAGAAAGTGGAGAGGGTAGAGAAGGTAGAGAAAGTCGAACGTCCGGAGAAAGTCGAGAAAGTTGATCGGCCAGAAAAGGTTGAGAAGATAGACAAAGTTGATCGGCCAGAAAAAGTTGAGAAGGTCGAAAAAGTCGAGCCGGTTGAAAAAGTCGATCGCTCTGGCAAGTCGGGTTAAGCAGTGCAGTCATGATGCACTTTCGTCATAAGTAACTAGGCTGGGTAAGTCACGCAACAAATCATGCGTGTGAACTTCGATGACGTCAGACACGAGGTGAACATGGATCCCAAGCGCATCCTGCTCGTCGGTTGGCTTGCCAGCCTGGCTTTGCCGACCTTGGCCGATACCTTTACGACCTCGATCGGAACCGACTACTCACGAGGCGACTATGGCACCGGTACGACTTCCGAAACATGGTACGTCCCGCTGGTGGGCAGATATGAAACCGGCCCCATGACCTACAAGCTCACCGTGCCCTGGCTGCGCATCACCAATCCTTCGGTCGGCCCTGACGGCGAGCCGCTGCCCGGCGGCTGCGGCAAGGTGGAAAGCGGTCTGGGCGACACCGTTGCCGGTGCCGACTATGCTGTGCTGGACGGCAGCGTTGGCGGGCTGTTCGTGGACCTGATCGGCAAGGTCAAGTTGCCAACCGCCGACGAAGACGAGTGCCTGGGCACCGGCAAAACCGACTATTCCGCCCAGGTCGATGTCGCCAAAGCCTTCGGTCCTGTGACCGGGTTCGCGACCCTGGGCTGGAAAAAGTTCGGCGACCCGTCGGGCTCCGACTTCGACAACCCGATATTCGCCGGCCTGGGCTTTGCCATGCCCGTGTTCGTGCGCACCACGGCGGGCGTGTCCTACGACTGGCGGCAGAAGGTCGTTTCCACGGGTGACGAAATCAAGGAGCTGACGCTCTTCCTCACGCACAAGCTCAATCAGGAATGGAAGTTTCAGTTATATGCCGTCAAGGGCTTTTCCGACGCCAGCCCGGACGGCGAGGCCGGGCTGTTGCTCAGCCACGCTTTCTGATTCCTGGCCATTGCCTGTCAGGTAACTTCCAGCATTGATGCGTTTCACCGCCTCGACTCAGGCCCTTGCCTCACTCCCGGGCGTTTTGCAGTTCAGTTTTTCTTCTTGATCAGTTTATTGATGTAGTACTTCAGGCTCAAACGATCCTTGGGCCTTGGTTTGTAGTGGGTTTTGTTTCTTTGTGCCGGATCGATCGCCATGGTTCCCGCGGTGTAGTAATAAAGCGCAATAGACCTGCGGGTGATGTGTTCCGGAGTCGTTAAAGGCTCCGGGTGCCCATGATTGCTGTCCTTGTCTGTGTTGAAAATGACACAGCGATTGTAGATGGGCAGGACTTTTTTAAGGCAGGTCTTCATGCCGACATCCCAAAGTTCCAGGTTGCCGCCGTATTCCTCTTGCCAGTCTTCATTCAGATAAATGATGATGTTCAGTCTGCGTTCAACATTAAGTTTTTTGTTGAGCCGGAAGTCCGAGTGCACCCCCAGGAAACCACCGCTTTTTGTTTCGTGCAGGCCGCCACCGGTAAAGTAGGGGTCGGGTATCAAGCCTTCGATGCCAGTGAGCTTTTCAAGAAACTGCAACATGGGGGCCGAGTTAAAGGCGTTGAAAACAGTCTTCAAATAAGGGTCGCATTCGTTGGGACTGATTTGACGTTTGCGTTGACCTTTATAGCCGCGCTCGTAGAGCATTTCGTTGTTGGTTGGCTCGACCGGGAAATGCGAGCAGATGCTCGCAATCAGGTCTTCGTGCAAGAAGTTGTCGATGACTATGTGCGGAAATGGCGTAGCCTGAACATAGCTATCGGTCAATGAGGCACCAAAGGCGCTGGCGGCATTCTGGTCGAAATCAAGCTCCGGGGACAGGGTGATAGGTAGTGCCTGAGTGATGGGTGCCATTACCGCTCCAATGACCTGATATAAAAACCTGTGGGTGACTTCACGCAGCGTTGAATGCACTGCTCGTTGCGTCTATTCGCAACTCAATTTGTTCTGTCGTCCTTGTTCAGACGCTTAAGGATGTTGTTGTACATTTTGGTTCGTCTATGATTTTTAGCATAGCCGCCAACCGCTGCAACAGTGCCGGACTGAATGTGATCCAGATAGCTGAAAATTTTACGCGGTGATAGCATTTCAACGACATAACCCAGTTCGGTCATGCGGTCCTGAAGCGTATAGCCTGGCACGCGATCATCCATCGAAAAGTGCATGTTGTGCTGTTTTACAAGTTTGCAGTTCCACAATGTGCAGAAACTTTTCAAGTAGACTTCTTTGTACGGCTTTGGTTCTCTGGAACGCAATCCCATGGAGATTTTCAGGCGTCTGAAGTGATGCTTGAATAGTCGTGAGCTATAGCGCCAGACAGTTCTGGCGGTGCCGCGGTTAATTTGCTCGACACAACCGACGGCCACGACTTTTGGGTTTTTCAAACATTTATTCAGCATCATCGGAAAAACATTCTTGTCGAAAACAAATGTATCGGTGTGCATCAGGAATAAATAATCGGTGTCAATTCGCTCGAGAACCAGGTCAAGTGCCTTGCCATGGGCAATATGGCCCGCCTCTGGTTCGGAAACAGAGCGTTCAATCAAATTGATCCAGTCAAGCGTTCGTAAGTACTCAGTGCTTTCATCGGCGGAATAGTTGTCAACCACCCATACCGGGACGCTGTTGCTGCCAAAATGCTGGTGTAATAAGTCCAAGCATATCTTGGTGATTTCAGGTGTTTTGTAATTTACTATAACTACGCTGAAGGTTTTGGAGTTTTCAGTCAGTAAATCAGGGTTGTTCATCGTTCAGGTGCTCAATGTTATTCTATTTAATTGTATGAATTAATTTGTATACAATTTTTTCTTGTTCGCCGCGCAAAAACTTGCATGGCCATAGAGCACAATTTGTTAAGTCGCTTTGTCATGCATAATAACCACGGGCTGCTCAGACCCGATGGAGAGCGGTAGAAGCGGACTTCATCGTATAAGGATCTGCTCTGCAGGTAAACATTTTGACTTGATTCGTTACATCAGGAGGCTGGCCGGGCCAGCATCCCGGGACGGTGTGAACTGCTCTTGCGCAAGGCATTCAGGCAATTTGTAACGTCATGTGGTGTGCCAGCACGTTCTGCAATTCACTGCTTGTAGCCAATCTGCCGCAACAGGTTCTTGCGCCACAGGATGTCTTCATCGCCTTCGATGTCATTGGCACAAAAGCCATCCACTACGCCAAGGATCGCTCGCCCTTGCTGCGTCTCAGCGAGAATCACTTCGGTCGGATTGGCTGTTGCACAAAAAATACGGCATACCTCTGGAACCATTTTGATGGTGTTCAACACGTTCAGCGGATAGAAACCGTCGCCCAGGAAAATGATGAAACTATGGCCGGCGGCGATGGCTTTCGCATTTTTCTGTGCAAGTTCAATCATTGAGCTATCGGTGCCAGACCATCTCACCAGGCATTGACCAGAGGCTTCACAAAAGGCCACGCCAAACTGGATACCTGGCACGGTATTGACCAGCGCTTCGTGGATGTCCTCGACGGACTTGATGAAGTGCGTCTGGCCCAGAATGAAGTTCGTCGCATCCGGCTTTTCGATTTTCAACGTGATGAGTTGCATCTCAAACGCCTCCTTTCACGATGTTGCCAGGAGAGCCTGGCCACAAACCAAAGCATAGCTACTCATTGGTTATTGCTGCGTCCTCTGTCTGTTTTTGGCCAATTGCTCAACGCGTGCCTTGGACCTGATATGTGGTCGTTGACACTTGGGCTGAGGGTACTAATCTAAGATGTGTGGGAATATTTCCCACGCATAGATACCAGCTGGCTTTGAGGGACCGTACGGATACCGCAGTGGCTCGCTATTGCTGCAGATTGATGGCCGTGCCGGTTGGCGGGCCGCTCCAATGGGCGGCCGGGAACTCACTGGACATTGCGTTCGATACGGAGGTGAAAACGCAACTCCAATCGGAGGTGCATCATGCTGCTCAAGAAATGTTTGTTGGCTCTGGCAATAGGCGGGGTACTGTCGGCATCGACTGTCCTGGTGCCCGATTACATCAGTAGTTTCTCCAGCGTGTATGCCAAAGATGGCGGCAGCGGCGGTGGTGGTAGCGGCGGAGGCGGTGGCGGTCACGGCGGTGGCGGCGGTTCCGGAGGCGGTGGTCACGGTGGTGGCGGCGGCTCCGGAGGCGGTGGTCACGGTGGTGGCGGTGGCTCTGGAGGCGGCGGTCACGGTGGTGACGGCGGCGGTGGCGGAGGCGGCCATGGTGGCGGCAGCGGCGGTGGCTCCGGCAGTGGAGGCTCCGGAGGCGGTGGTCACGGTGGTGACGGCGGTGGCGGTCATGGAGGAGAGGGTGGCGGTCATGGTGGTGACGGCCACGACGGTGACGGTCGTGGAGGCCCGGGACGCGGCGACGCTGACCATGGTGGTATAGCCGGGAACAAAGGCCCGGGCAATGCGCGTGACAACGACAACGCCAAAGACAATGATAACGATGCCGCAGATGCTGCCAGGGACGCGGCCAGGGCTGATGCCAATGCAGCCCGGGACGCTGCTCGGGCTGATGCAGATGCAGCGCGGGATGCGGCAAAAGCGACTGCGGACGCCGCCCGTGACGCCGCCAGAGCTGAGGCGGATGCAGCCCGGGATGCCGCAAGAGCTGCTGGCTTATCGCGCGCAGAAGCGGATGCAGCCAGAGACGCTGCCCGGGCCGCTGCGGATGCAGCCAGGGACGCTGCCAAGGCCGAGGCAGATGCAGCCAGAGATGCTGCTCGGGCTACTGCGGATGCCGCGAGGGACGCAGCCAAAGCCGAGGCGAACGCAGCCAGAGAGGCTGCCAAAGCTGGGGCGAGGGATGTAGCGGACGCCCCGGATGCACCGGATGCGCCGGATGCTCCAGACGCACCGGATGCACTGGATGCACCGGATGCTCCAGACGCACCAGATGCACCAGACGCGCCGGATTTCGACACGGCTGAGGTGCAGAACTAGGCCTGCATGTTCGGCATTGAACACTGCAGGCATCCCGTAGATTACGTCCCGGGAGTTTGAAGGACGTATCGGCAATGAGTCGCAAGCCCTGAAGAATCTCGGGGCTTGCGACTTTTTTTCGAAATCTGTTGCAGGTCCGAAACACTGACGAGGATGACGCAAGTGGAGACGGAACTGGGCGGGTAAGCAATTGCCAGCCGTTCAAAATCCCCCGAACCCTCCGTTTTTCCTGAACCAGCCGATTTAACGGGTTAGTCCGGCACGACAATATGTGCCGGACACTTCCACCACCGGAATTTACTTGTTAATCGACACGATCGAGGCGCTGTTACCCTCTAGCCGGAAGGAAAACGATACCCGGTCTCCAGTCGCCAACCCTGACAACTGATCTTGCGTCACGGAAAACGCCATCGTCATCGGTGGCCATTGCAGGGCGGGAACGGCGCCGTGGGAGATGGTCACCGTATGCTTCGCAGTATCGATAGCCTTGATCGTGCCTTCGGCATTGGATACCGGAGCCTGTTTTGTTTCCTGCTTCATCGGCATGCCTTCCATGCCGTCCATTTTCATGCCCGGCATGTCCTGCGCGTGGGCAGAAAGTGAAAGCGCGAATAGGGTGCTTGCGACTGCGGTCAGGGTGAGTTTCATATGACTTTACCTTGATGTGTGGTGGGTGCAGGCAGGAGGTGCCGGCGGCGCATCAATCGATAGGCTGCCGGAATGACAAACAGGGACAGCAAGGGGGCCGTGACCATGCCGCCGACCATGGGCGCGGCGATTCGGCTCATCACCTCACTACCGGTTCCGCTGCCCAACAGAATGGGCAGCAGACCGGCAATGATGACGGCAACGGTCATGGCCTTGGGTCGAACGCGCTGTACAGCGCCTTCACGAATCGCCGCCACCAGCCCGCGTTCAGTGCTGTCACCGAGGTCTTCACGTTCGGCCCAGGCGTTTTTTAGGTAGAGCAACATAATCACGCCGAACTCGGCAGAAACGCCGGCCAAGGCGATGAAGCCGACCCCCGTGGCGACCGACAGGTTGAAGCCCAACAGATAGAGAAACCATGCCCCCCCAGTCAGTGCGAATGGCAGAGTGGCCATGATCAGCAGGGCCTCATCGAATCGGGCAAAAGTCAGGTAGAGCAACACGAAGATGATCAGCAGCGTGGCAGGCACCACCAGTTTGAGTCGTGCGTTGGCTCTTTCGAGAAACTCGAACTGTCCCGAGTAACTGAGGCTCATGCCTGGCTGCAACCTGACCTGTTCATTGACGACCCGACGAAGATCGGCAACCACCGAGGCAATATCCCTGCCTCGAACATCGATGTACACCCAGCCTGAAGGCCGTGCGTTCTCGCTCTTGAGCATCGGTGGGCCCTCACTGACCTTGACCTTCGCCACTGTGCCAAGGGTGATCTGACTACCCAGCGGGGTGTAGATCGGCAGTCGTTCCAGGGCGCCGAGCGAGTCGCGCCACTCCCGTGGGTAACGTACGTTGATCGGGAAACGTGCCAGACCTTCAATGGTCTCCCCGACATTTTCACCACCGATGGCACCGGCCACGATGGACTGCACATCGGCGATGTTCAGCCCGTAACGAGCAGCAGCCTTGCGGTCGATATCCACATCGATGTAGCGGCCACCGGTCAGCCGCTCGGCCAGGGCCGAACTGACACCGGGCACGTCCTTGGCCACTCGCTCGACCGCCTGGGTGACCGCATCGATTTCCGCCAGATTGGTGCCGGCAACCTTCACACCGATCGGGCTCTTTATACCCGTCGCCAGCATGTCGATACGGTTACGAATCGGTGGTATCCAGATGTTGGTCAAACCGGGAACGCGCACCACGCCATCCAGTTCCGCCACCAGCTTTTCCTGAGTCATGCCTGCACGCCATTGCTCATGTGGCTTGAACTGGATGGTGGTTTCGAACATTTCCAGCGGTGCCGGGTCGGTGGCGGTTTCGGCACGACCGGCTTTACCGAAGACGTGTTCGACCTCTGGTACGGTCTTGATCAACCGGTCGGTCTGTTGCAGCAGTTGCGCCGCTTTCTGCGCCGACAATCCCGGCAGGGCAGAAGGCATATAGAGCAGGTCGCCCTCGTCCAGCGGGGGGAGAAACTCGCCACCCAGGCGAGACATTGGCCATAGCGCACTGACAAAAACCAACAGCGCGACCAGTAGCGTGATCTTTGGGCGGCGCAAGACCGCGTCCAGGGCCGGCTGATAGATTCGAATCAACCACCGGTTCAACGGATTCTGTTGTTCACTGGGAATTCGCCCCCGAATCCAGTAGCCCATCAGCACCGGTACCAGGGTCACTGACAATCCCGCCGCTGCGGCCATGGCATAGGTCTTGGTGAAGGCCAAAGGGCCGAACAGCCGTCCTTCCTGAGCTTGCAGCGTGAACACCGGAATGAACGACAGGGTGATGATCAGCAGACAGAAGAAAAGCGCCGGGCCTACCTCCACCGCTGCTTCGGTCATTACATGCCAATGACGCTCGCCCTTCAGTTCCTCCCCTGGATTGGCTACGTGCCAGGCCTCAATCTTTTTGTGGGCGTTCTCGATCATCACCACGGCGGCATCGACCATGGCGCCGATGGCGATGGCAATCCCGCCCAAGGACATGATGTTGGCGTTGATGCCTTGGTAGCGCATGACGACGAAGGCAGCAAGCACCCCCACCGGCAGCGAAATGATCGCCACCAGCGATGAGCGCAAGTGCCAGAGAAAGATCCCGCAGACCAACGCGACGACGATGAACTCTTCGATGAGCTTGTGGCTGAGGTTTTCCACCGCGCGGTCGATCAGCTTGCTGCGGTCGTAGGTGGTGACGATTTCCACCCCGGCCGGCAGACTGCTTTTCAGTTCGTCGAGTTTGGTCTTGACCGCTGCAATGGTCTCGCGAGCGTTCTTGCCGCTGCGCAAAATCACCACGCCGCCGACGGTCTCGCCTTCGCCGTCGAGTTCGGTGATGCCACGGCGCATTTCCGGTCCCGACTGAATCGTGGCGACATCGCCAAGGGTCACCGGCACACGATCCGAACCCAGCTTGAGCGGAATCGCCCGAAAGTCATTGAGCGTCTTCAAGTAACCGGAGGCCCGCACGATGAACTCGGTCTCGGCCATCTCCAGCACCGCGCCACCGGTTTCCTGATTGGCCTTGCCGATAGCGTCGGTCACCTCAGCCTGAGTGATGCCGAAGCTTGCCAGTTTCAGCGGGTCCAGCTGCACCTGGTACTGCTTGACCATGCCACCCACCGTGGCCACTTCCGCCACGTTGGGCAGGGTCTTGAGTTCGAACTTGAGGAACCAGTCCTGAAGCGCGCGCAGTTGCGCCAGGTCGTGGCCACCACTGCGATCCACCAGTGCGTACTGGTAGATCCAGCCCACTCCCGTCGCATCCGGCCCCAACGCCGGCTTGGCGCTGGCCGGCAACCGGCTTTGTACCTGGCTCAGGTACTCCAACACCCTCGAGCGAGCCCAGTACAAGTCCGTACCGTCTTCGAACAGCACGTAAACGAAGCTGTCGCCGAAGAAGGAGTAACCACGCACGGTTCTGGCGCCCGGTACCGAGAGCATGGTAGTGGCCAACGGATAGGTCACCTGATTCTCGACAATCTGCGGCGCTTGTCCTGCATAAGGGGTGCGGATGATCACCTGCACATCCGAGAGATCTGGCAGTGCATCAATGGGTGTGCTCTGCACCGTCCAGATACCCCAAGCCGTGAGGAACAACGTCGCCAGTAGCACCAGGAACCGGTTGGCCACTGACCAACGAATGAGGGCCGCGATCATGGCTGGCTCCCCGATTTGGCCAGGCGCTCGACACGCAAGCCATCGTCGGTCTGGCTCACCGCGACCCGAACCTTGTCACCCGCCTTGAGGCCCTGCATCAGCGCCGCACTGGCGAGAGGGAAAGTCATCGTCATGCCAGGCATGCCCAGCGTCTTGAAAGGACCGTGGGCGAGCGTAACTTCTTTGTCGTTGATCTCAACGATCTGCCCATCCGCCTCATGCAAACTGGCGGCTGCTCCACTGGCGGGTGACTCTTGCACCGAGGTAGCAACAATGCCCTTGAGACTGGCCTCGGAATCGAGGAGGAACTGGCCAGACGTAACCACCTTCCGGCCTTCTTCCAGACCTTTCAAAATCTCCGTCTTGCCATCGCTTTCCTGCCCGGGTTGCACCTCCACCGGGCGGTAGCGGCCGGCGTCTTCGGCGAGCATTACCAGGGCACGTCGGCCAGTGCGGATAACCGCCTCACTAGGCACCCACAACACACTGTGCCCGGTCGAGTGGCTGAGGCGGACCTGCGCGGTCAAACCTGGTCTCAGGCGCCCTTCGGGATTGGGTAACTCGACACGTACGCGGAGGGTGCGGCTGTCCGGATTGGTCTCGGGCAAAATCGCGCTGACCTTGCCATTGAACATTGTCCCCGGGAAGGCGGGCAGTCGCGCTTCGACTGCCTGCCCCACGGTGACGGCTCCGGCATCCGATTCCGGAACGGCCACGGCGAGCCAGACACGGCTCAAGCCATTGACGCGTGCCAGAGTCTCGCCAGCCGCGACGGTCATACCTGCACGTACGTTCAACTCTTGCAGCACACCGCTGATGGGGCTGCTGATGGTCAGGTTCGTCTGGACTTTGCCACTGCGCTCTACCTGGCTGATCAGCGCCGCCGGCATCCCTGTGAGCCGCAGTCGCTGGCGGGCCGCAGCCAACAGGTCGGCATCACCGTTGCGCTTGAGGGCAAGGAACTCTGTCTGGGCGGCCGCCCACTCCGGCACCAGGATATCCGCCAGTGCCGCATTGGCTTTGAGCAGGTCGCCTGGAGCATGGGCATAGACTCGCTCCACGAAGCCGGCTGTACGTGCCTGTATCACCGCCACATCACGTTCGTTGAATGCCAGGACACCTGTCACATCGAGGCTGGAGTCAAAGACTCCACGGGTGACGGTCGCAAAACGCAGACCGAGATTCTGGGTCAGACCCGGATCGATGCTGACGGTCGCACGATCCTCGACACCGCTGGCGTACCGGGGAACCAGTTGCATGTCCATGAAGGGGGACTTGCCCGGTTTATCGAACTTTTGCTGCGGGTACATGGGGTCGTACCAATACAGTGCCTTGCGTTCGTCCGGCGAATTGATTTTCTGCTCCCGGGCGGTAACAGGTACCTCGCTCATGCGCGGGTGAGCGAACCAGTAGCCACCGGCAACACCCAATGCCAACGAGACGCCAACCAGCAATGCTCCGTTCCATTTTTCAAGGATCATTGGCCGGACTCCCCATAAGCAAAATACAGACGCGCACTGGTCAGCGCTCGCTGCTCCTCCACGTCGATCTGTTTGAGTCGGGCTTCGATGAGTTCGCGTCGGGCGGCGACAACGGCGTTTAAATCGCCTGTGCCGGCACGGTAGCTGGCCATGCTGAGTTCGACCTTTTCCCTGGCCAGCGGCAGCAGGCTTTCCTGGTTGCGGCTTACCGCACGATTGAGGCGCTCATAGTCAGCCAGTTCATTTTCCAGTTGCTGAGTGTGCTCCCGTGACAGGGCTTCGCGCTCAGCCTCAAGCTGGCTGAGTTCAGCCTGTTTGGCTGCGATTTTGGGGTTTTGCCGGGAGTCAGGAAACAGTGGCAAGTCCCAGGACAATTGCACGCTGACCATGTCGCCGAACTGGCGATCGCGATGTTGATAGTCAAGCTCCCAACTCCAGTCTGACTTTTTCTCCGACTCGGCTTCACGAACCTTGGCTTGCGCTTCGCGGGTCATCGGCGCAAACGCTGCCAACTCGGGGTGGTGTTGCAGTTTATGGGCGTAGCTCGAGGAATCGACAGGCCACTGCGGCAAGCTGCCCACAGGCTTGTCGTTGGCGGCGGAGCCAATCCAGCGTTTGAGGGCCGCTCGGGCCTGCGCTCTCTGGAGAACCAGATCGTCCTGCTGCTCCGCCAGTCGAGCCGCTTCTTGCCTGGGCGTCACCGCATCGGCGGGTTGAGCGCGACCACCGGCAATCCGGGCCCGGACGGTATCGGTCAGCAGGCGGTTTTCTTTGTAGAGGTCCTGGAACAGCGCATCTTTGCGCTCGACTGAGTAGCTGTTGATCCAGGCCTCTGCCGTGGACTGGCGTACGTTCAGTCGTGCAACCCGACGCTCGGCGGCAGCGCGATCAACGGCGGCGTTGGCGACCTCGATGCGAGCCTTGCGCTTGTCACCGTTGGGCATCTCTTGCCTGACCCCGACCATTTGCATGGTCATGAAGTCGTCGTTGATGCTCCAGCGATCCGGGCCGCCGATGGGGTAGTTCTGCACACCTGCCAGCAACTTGGGGTCAGGTAATTCACCCGCTGGAATGGCCGCACTGCTGGCAGCTTGAATCTTTGCATCTTGTGCAGCCAGCGACGGCGCATTGTTTTCGGCCAGGCGCAGCGCTTCATCGAGGGTCAGCGCGGCAGCGAAGCTCGGCAATGCCAGTACGCTTGCCGCCAGACCGGCCACGAGGGACCAGCCTGTGCAATAGCACTTGGAGTTCATGTTTACGATTCCTGTGATCATCCACTGCACGCGTCAAAAAGACATGCGCACAGCCAGTCCATCCCGCTAATACGGAATGAGGCTCAATGTTGGACAGGAATCAAACGCGAGGCGGTCGCCATACCCCGGACGGGGTTTGTACGGGCATGGAATCACTGAAGAAGGAAACCACTACGGGGCTGAACACGGTTACAGGAGGCTTGAGGATCGAGACTTGCAGCATACCGCCTGTCTTGCATTCCTGGCCCGGCTTGCAGGGCTTGCCATGCTCTGTCGGGCTTTTCATGTCGTTGCAGCAGTCCATTCCCATGTCATCCATCATCGCCATGCCCATCGTCTTCATCGGGCACGGTTCTGTGGGCGCCTGGACACCCGCCATCCCGCTGAGGGGAAGCACCAGGCTAATCACGAAAATGAGGCAAAACCGCAGGTAGCGTTTCATGGGCTGGAGTGTAGAGGCTGAAATGGACTCTTTCAATTGGATGAATGTTCTCACAGCCTGCCGGCAAGAAGCGGGCGCTGGATTTCCATCGCTCACTTTTTCGCTGGTTTACCGCTGGCAGGGATGTGCAGGTACGACATCACGCTTTCTGTCAGTTCGGTTGCCAGTTTGACCGCTTCTTTATTGCGTGCCATCACGCCGGCGACCAAGCCTTCGATCAAGGCCAGTACGGCGATGTTGGAACTGGTCAGCACCGGGTGATCGCAAGGCGCAAACAGCGTGTGCTCGGCAATGCCGGTGAGCGGCGAGGCGGGTGAGTCGGTAATTGCCAGCACTGATGCGCCACGTTCATTGGCGAAGCGTGCCAGTTGCAGGGTGTCGAGGGAGTAGCGTGGCAGGGAGATCGCCAGCAGCACGTCCTGGTCGGTGATGGCGGCCAGACGGTAAGCGGCGTTTTCGTTACCGCCCTCCATGCTGATGGCAGTGGCGTCCGCACAAAAGGGCATCAGGGTCGAGGCGGCGAGACCGGCGAAGTAGACACTGTTGCCAAAGCCCAGAATGTAGATTTTGCGCGCTTTGGTCAGGCGAGTGACGAAGGCTTCAAAGGTGTCGGCGTGGTTGTTGCTCGCCGCGGTGGCCAGGTTGCTGCTGGCGCTCTGGAGTTGCTCATGCAGACCAAACGCGCCGCCCGGGCGATGGGCAAGTTCGTTGCGCAGTTTGTCGACCGGCGACACCATCTGCTGCAACGTTGCGACCAGTTCGGCCTTCATGCCGCTGTAGCCACCGAGGTCCAGTGCTTTGGCCAGACGGTTGACGGCGGCGGGTGAGGTCAATGTTTCGTGAGCCATCTCCTCGATGGTCAGCGTCGCGGCTTTGAGCGGGTGACGCAGGATAAAGTCCGCGACCTTGCGCAATGACGGCGGCAGTTCGGAAACGATTTCCGTCAGTTTGCGCATGACCGGCGCGGCATAGACAGTGGTGTCTTTCGATGGGGTGGGCATATCCGGCTCAACATTTCCTGAAGGTGAGAGAAGGGCTGTGCCTGATGCCCTGACAAGATTGGCTGGAGTGTATCCGAAGCCAACCTTGTCAGGGCAGCGCCGAGCAGTCGATGGCTAAGCGGCGGACTTACTTCAAGCTCCCGGCCAGAAACTGCCGGAGGCGTTCGGACTGCGGGTTGACCAGCACTTCGCGCGGGTCGCCGCGCTCTTCGACAACGCCCTTGTGCAGGAACACCAGTTGGTTCGAAACCTCGCGGGCAAAGCCCATTTCGTGAGTCACCACCACCATGGTGCGGCCTTCCTGCGCCAGATCCTGCATGACTTTAAGCACTTCGCCGACCAGTTCGGGGTCGAGCGCCGAAGTCGGCTCATCAAACAGCATCACTTGCGGTTCCATCGCCAGTGCGCGGGCAATGGCCACGCGCTGCTGCTCGCCACCGGACATATGCGCCGGCCAGGCGTTCATGCGGTGCGCCACACCGACTTTGTTCAGGTAGTGCTCGGCCTTTTCCCGTGCCTCTTTCTTGCCCAGGCCCAGCACATGCACCGGGGCTTCCATGACGTTTTCCAGAGCGCTCATGTGTGACCAGAGGTTGAAGTGTTGAAATACCATCGATAGCTGCGAACGCATGCGTTGCAACTGCCTGGGTTCGGCCGCCTTCAGCCCGCCAAGCTTGTTGGCCACCAGCTTGAGCGGTTCGCCATTGAGCACGATATTGCCCGCATTGGGTTGCTCCAACAGGTTGATGCAGCGCAGGAACGTACTTTTGCCAGAGCCGCTGGAGCCGATGATGCTGATCACGTCACCGGCCTGTGCTTGCAGGGACACGCCGTTGAGCACCTGGTGCGCGCCGTAACTTTTATGCAGGTCCTGAACTTCAAGTTTGTACATGGTTTGAACTCTCTGGAATCAGTCGCTGAGCAAGCGACCCTGGCGAATGGGGGTAGAACCGGCAACTTTGGCCAGCCACAATCCAGGCTGGGCAAAGCGCAGCCGTTCGCGGGCATAGAGAATGCCGTCGGTGCTGGCGCTCACCACGCTATGGCGGTCGGTCAGCGGGTCGATGACCTCGAACAGCGGATCGCCGACCTTGACCTGCGCGCCCAGCGGTTGCAGAAAACTCACCACACCGGGATGGGGCGCACAGGCGTACTGCGCGCCGGCGAATGGCACGGCCTGGCAATGGCTCGGCGGCGCAGCTGGCCAGTCACCGCTGATCAGGCCTTGTTCGGCGAGATACCCGAGAATGGCTTGGGCACTGTCCACGCATTGCTCGCGCTCGGTGTCTGCCATGCCACGCAATTCAATGGTGGTGGCCACGCACGCCAGGGGAATGTTGGCTTGGGGAAACAGCTCGGCCAGGCGTAGCCATGCAATGGCGCAGGCTTCGTCGAAGGCACTGCCGCCCGCATTTTCGGCCAATAACGTGACCCCGGCACCGAGGCGAGCGGCCAATGGCTGCAGGCGTGGCCAGTTTTGCGGCATCGCATACAACAACATGATCGATTCGAAATCGCAGTGCAGGTCCAGCACCACATCGGCGTCGCAGGCATGCTGCAGCAACAGGCGGCGCAGGCCGTCGAGTTCCGAGGTCGGTGCCGGCATGGCGGCGAGGGCATCGCCCATGGCGCGGCGGATGAGTGCGATGTTGGCGTCGGCATCGCTTCCCAATCGGCCCTCCAGCAGTGGTGCAACGGCATCGACCAACTCCGGGAAGTCGCGATTGAAGTTCTTGCCGCTGGAGAACTCGAAGCGCCCCTGATGGGTGGCCTGGAACATCTGGGCGATACCGATCGGATTGGCCATTGGCACCAACTCGATCACCCCGGTCAGGCGACCTTGTGTTTCCAGTTCCAGAAGACGGCGCTTGAGCTCGACGGCGACGCGCATCCCTGGCAATTCGTCGGCATGCAATGACGCCTGGATGTACGCTTTGCGTGCTCCACTGCCAAAACGAAACAGTGACAGTGTTCGTTCGGTGCCCGAGGCACTCCACGGCAACAGGTATTGAATGTGCTCCATAGCAGCTCCTTAGTGCTTGCGCGGTGCCAGATACGCCAGCCAATGGCGCTCGGCCAGCTTGAACAGGCGCACCAGAATGAAGGTCAGGGCGAGGTAGAAGAGGCCGGCGGTGATAAACGCCTCGAACGGCAGATAGAACCGTGAGCTGACAGTACGCGCGGCCCCGGTGATGTCGACGAGGGTGACGATAGAGGCCAGGCTGGTGGTTTGCAGCATCATCAGCACCTCGTTGCTGTACTGCGGCAATGCCCGGCGCAAGGCCGACGGCATGAGAATGCGGCGATACAGGGTCAGGCGTGACATACCCATGGCCCTCGCGGCTTCGATCTCGCCATGGGGGGTGGATTTCAAACTGCCGGCCAGCAGCTCTGCGCTATAGGCACTGGTGTTGATCGCAAAGGCCAGGCAGGCGCAAAAGGTGGCGCTGGAGAGGTAAGGCCAGAGCGCGCTTTGGCGCACTGCTTCGAACTGCGCCAGGCCGTAATAGATCAGGAACAATTGCACCAGCATCGGCGTGCCGCGAATCACGTAGGTATAGAGCCAGGCCGGGAAGTTGATCAGCGGTGATCGCGACACCCGCATCAACGCCAGTGGAATAGCCAATACCAGGCCCAGGGCCAGAGAAATAAGCAGGACTTTGAGGGTCAACAAGGCGCCATTGAAGTACAGCGGCAGGTTTTCCCAAATCAGGTTGTAGTCGAGAATCATGGGCCGCTCCCCTCACAATTCGGCGGCTTTGATGCCGACCGAGTAGTGTTTTTCCAGATAGCGCAGCACCAGCAATGACAGGCTGGTGAGCATCAGATACAGCGCCGCCACCGCGAGGAAAAACGTGAATGGCTCGTGTGTGGCATCCGCTGCGTTCTTGGCTTTGAACATCATGTCCTGCAAGCCGATCACCGAAATCAGCGCGGTGGATTTGGTCAGTACCAGCCAATTGTTGGTGAACCCGGGAATGGCGAAACGAATCATCTGCGGTACCAGAATTCGCCAGAACACCTGCGCACCGCCCATGCCATAGGCCACGCCGGCCTCGGCCTGACCTTTGGGGATTGCCATGAAGGCGCCGCGAAAGGTTTCCGAGAGGTAGGCGCCAAAAATGAAGCCCATGGTGCAGACGCCGGCGATAAAGGGGTTGATGTCGATATAGCGGGTGTAACCGAGTGCCAGGGCAATGCGGTTCACCAGATCCTGGCCGCCGTAGAAGATCAGCAGGATCAGCACCAGGTCTGGAATGCCGCGAATCAGGGTGGTGTAACTTTCCCCGAGCAGGGCCAGCCATTTGAGCGGTGACAGGCGAAAGGCCGCGCCGACCAGGCCCAGGGCAATCGCCAGGGACATGGATGTCAGGGCCAGGTTTATGGTCAGCCAGGCGCCATCGAGAATGCTCGATCCGTAGCCGTGAAGCATGATGAAGTTCCTCAAGCGAGCGCCGCGAGGCGCGCAAGACAAGCCCGAATCGGCGCCTGCAATAGGCCGGCACCGGGGCTATGGGTAAGGCTTACTCGCCGTAGATATCGAACGCGAAGTACCTGGCCATCACTTGCTGGTACTTGCCATTGGCGCGAATGGCGTCGATCGCGGCACTCAGGCGCGCAACGTTGGCACTGTCGCCTTTGCGCACGGCGATCCCGGCGCCACGGCCAAAATACTTCGGGTCGTTGATGTCCGGCCCGGTCAACGCAAAACCCTGGCCGGCCGCTGTCTTGATAAAGCTTTCGTCGGTGTTGACGATGTCGGCGAGGGTGGCGTCCAGACGACCCGAGGCAAGATCGAGAAAGGCTTCATTTTGTGAGGAGTAGCGCACCACGACGACGCCGGCTTTTTCCAGTTGCTCGGTGGCAAAACGATCGTAAGTCGAGGAGCGTTGCACGCCGACTTTCTTGCCCTTGAGGTCCACCAAAGGATCATTGATCACGTTGCCGGCCTTCATCGCGAACTTGCCCGGTGTGTGGTAGTACTTTTTGCTGAAGTCCACGGACTTCATTCGGTCTTCGGTGATTGACATCGACGACAGCACGGCATCGATCTTGCGCACTTTGAGCGACGGGATCATGCCGTCGAACTCCTGAATGACCCACTCGCACTTGACCTTCATTTCTTCGCACAAGGCGTTGCCGATGTCGTAATCGAACCCGCTGACGTTGCCCTCTGGTGTCTTGAAGGAGAAGGGTGGGTAGGCGGCTTCGATACCGATACGCAGGCTGTCTTCGTCGGCATGTGCCAGGAAGCTGAAAGCGCACAGCGCCAGAGCACCTAGAAGTTCTGTCTTGTTCATATTGTTGACTCCTTGGAAGGCATTTGGGGGAAACGGGTGCCCGCCATCCAGGTTGGCGTGGTGGATCAGTCCTGTGATCGGCGAGGCTATAAATGACACAATAAAATTCTATTTGCAAATAAACTGAAAATAAACATATCAGTTTTGATCGCGACGATGCTCCATTGAGCCAGGTAGACGTTTTTGCTCAACCCATGCATAAGCCCTGACGCTCATTTTTTGAACTCGGGCTTAAAGCACTTATCCAAAAAAATATGGGAATGTTTCCCACGCAACGATGCCAACTGGCTTTCAGGGATCGTGCGGATACCGCAGTAGCTCGTTCATGCTGCAGATTGATGGCCGTGCCGGTTGGCCGGCCGCTCCAACGGGCGGCCGGGAACTCACTGGACATTGCGTTCGATACGGAGATGGGTACGCAACTCCATGCGGAGGTGCAGCATGCTGCTCAAGAAATGTTTATTGGCTCTGGCAATCGGCGGAGTCCTGTCGGCTTCGACTGTCCTGGTGCCCGATTACATCGGTAGTTTCTCCAGCGTGTATGCCAAGGATGGCGGCAGCGGTGGAGGCGGTGGAGGTCACGGCGGTGGCGGTGGCTCTGGTGGCTCCGGCGGTCACGGTGCCGGCGGCCATGGAGGAGAGGGTGGCGATCATGGTGCTGCAGGCCATGACGGTGACGGTCATGGAGGTCCGGGGCGCGGCGACGCTGACCATGGTGGTGTAGCCGGGAACAAAGGCCCGGGCAATGCCCATGACAACGATGCCGCCGATGCAGCCAGGGACGCTGCCAGAGCTGATGCCAATGCAGCCCGGGACACCGCCAGAGCGACTGCGGATGCCGCCCGTGATGCGGCAAAAGCCACTGCCGATGCCGCACGGGATGCCGCCAGGGCTGAAGCAGATGCCGCCCGGGATGCCGCAAGAGCGGCTGGCGTACCGCGCGCAGAAGCGGATGCAGCCAGGGACGCTGCCCGGGCCACTGCAGATGCAGCGAGGGACGCCGCCAAGGCTGAAGCAGATGCCGCCAGGGATGCTGCCCGGGCTACCGCGGATGCTGCCAGGGACGCCGCCAAAGCCGAGGCGAACGCAGCCAGAGAAGCTGCCAAAGTTGAGGCGAAAGACGCCCGAGAGGATGTGGCGGATGCCCCGGACGAACCGGATTTCGACGCGGTTGAGGTAGAGAACTAGACCTGCACGTTCGGCAATGAACACGGCAGGCATACCGTAGAAAACGTCCCGGGAGCTTGAGGGACGTATCGGCAAAGAGTCGCAAGCCCCGAAGCATCGTGGGGTTTGCGACTTGTTTCGGCTATCGAGCCAAGGCGAACAATTCTACAGTCAGATCGACCGCTGATTCACGCGCTGACTCAGTTCCTGCGCGGACTCTTTGCGTTCCGAGTAGCGGTCAACCAGATCGGGGCGATCCCGTAGCAGCAGGGTAAATTTCACCAGTTCCTCCATGACGTCCACCACCCTGTCGTACAACGACGAGGGTTTCATGCGATTGGTGTCGTCAAACTCCAGAAAAGCCTTTGGCACGGAGGATTGATTGGGGATGGTGAACATGCGCATCCAGCGCCCCAGCACACGAAGCTGATTCACCACATTGAAGGACTGGGAACCGCCGCAGACTTGCATGACCGCGAGGGTTTTCCCTTGGGTTGGGCGAACGGCCCCCAACGCCAATGGCACCCAGTCGATTTGCGCCTTGAACACCGCAGACATGGAGCCGTGGCGCTCTGGCGAGCACCAGACCTGTCCTTCGGACCATTGCATCAGTTCGAGCAGCTCCTGGACTTTCGGGTGATCGGAGGGCGCGTCGTCCGGTAGCGGCAGGCCTGATGGGTTGAAGATCCGTGTCTCGGCACCGAAGTGTTCGAGCAACCGGGCTGCTTCCTCGACCAGCAGGCGACTGAACGACCGCGCACGAGTCGAACCGTATAGCAACAGGATACGCGGTTTGTGCTGGTCGTCGCGCCCACTGTCGATGGGCTGGGTCAGTGATGTGTCGAGATTGGGCAGGGGATGAGTCATGGGGGCTCCGGTCATAGCGTGCCGATGCGGTCGAGTTCCCGCTTCAGCGCATCGCGGTCGAGTTGTGCAAAAGGCAGGTCGAGGAATGCCCGGCAGCGCGTTTCGATGCGCGCCAGGGTCGAGTGGAACGCCGCCGATACCGTCGCGTCATCTCCCTTTATGTCCGATGGGTCTTCCAGGCCCCAATGAGCTTTCAACGCCGGCCCGAAGTACACGGGGCACGCCTCACCGGCGGCCTTGTCGCAGACCGTGATGACGATGTCCGGCGGGTTGGCTTCGAAAGCCTCATTGCCTTTGCTGCTCAAGCCTTCGATGGCGATGCCGGCTTCTTGCAACGTGCTCAGGCTGCGGGGCAGCACCTGTCCCTTGGGGAAGCTGCCGGCACTGATCGCCTCGAAACCTTGCGGGGCGAGATGGTTGAACATGGCTTCGGACAGGATGCTGCGACAGCTATTGGCGGTACACATAAACAGAACGCGCATGGTGATTCCTCTTTGCAGTCGCACAGGGCTAAACGCTCAGGCGCAGGGCCAGGGCAGACAAGGTGATGAACAGAATCGGCAGCGTCAGGACCACGCCGACCTTGAAGTAGTAACCCCAGGTAATGCGGATGCCCTTGCGCTCCAGCACATGCAGCCAGAGCAAGGTGGCAAGACTGCCGATGGGGGTGATTTTGGGACCGAGGTCAGAACCGATGACATTGGCGTAGATCATGGCTTCACGCACCACACCGGTGGCGTCACTGGCCTGAATCGACAGGGCACCCACCAGCACCGTGGGCATGTTGTTCATGCCCGATGACAGCAACGCCGTGAGCAGGCCAGTGCCCAGCGCGGCACCCCAGATGCCGAATTCGGCCATGTGGTTCAGCGCCATGGTCATGTAGGTGGTCAGTCCGGCGTTTTTCAGCCCGTACACCACCAGGTACATGCCCAGCGAAAAGATCACGACCTGCCAGGGCGCCTCGCGCAGCACCCGTCGCGTTGAAATCACATGCCCACGTGCAGCCACGGCGAACAGCATCGCGGCACAGACCGCTGCAATGGCACTGATGGGAATGCCCAAGGGTTCCAGTGCAAACAGCCCGATCAGCAACAGGGCCAGGACAATCCAGCCGACGCGGAAGGTCAGGGGATCACGCACGGCGCGTCGCGGGTCCATCACGTCATCGAGAGAGTAGTGCCTGGGGATGTCACGCCGGAAAAACCAGTACAGCACCACGAGCGTGGTCGCCACGGCAACGAAATTGACCGGCACCATGATGGCGGCGTACTCGCTGAAGCCCAAGTCGAAGTAGTCGGCCGAAACGATGTTGACGAGGTTGGACACCACCAGGGGCAGGCTCGCCGTGTCGGCAATGAAACCGGCTGCCATGACGAACGCCAGGGTAGACGCTGGCGAAAAGCGCAGTGCAAGCAGTATTGAAACAACGATGGGGGTCAGGATCAGGGCTGCACCGTCGTTGGCAAACAGCGCGGATACGCCGGCCCCCAGCAGAATCGTGAAGACGAACAGGCGCCGCCCGTCACCCTTGGCCCAGCGCGCCACATGCAATGCCGCCCACTGGAAAAACCCGGCCTCATCGAGCAGCAGACTGATGATGATGAGCGAGATGAAGGTCGCGGTGGCGTTCCAGACAATGGCCCACACCAGTGGAATATCGTCCAGCGTCACGACGCCTGCCAGCAGGGCCAGGATGGCTCCCAGGGAGGCGCTCCAACCGACGCCCAGGCCCTTGGGTTGCCAGATGACTAACACCATGGTGAACAGGAAAATGATAAACGCAGTAAACATGCGGAGTCTCGATGAATGAAGGGTCAGCAGCAGGCGGAAGTGTTGAGCGGACGGTCGCCCATCGCGGCAAGGCGAGTGCTGTCGCCCGCAAGCCAGTCGGCGTTTGCCAGCAAGGTTGTCTCGAGAACGTCGCGAACCCACGCGGGCAGATCGGGATTGAGCCGGTAATACACCCACTGCCCCTGGCGGCGGTCGAGAAGCAGGCCGCAGCCGCGAAGCTGGGCAAGGTGGCGGGAAATTTTGGGCTGACTGTCGTCCAGGGCGCAGACCAGCTCACACACGCATAACTCGCCTTCACGAGTGATGAGCAAAGTGGCCCGGGCGCGGGTTTCGTCGGCCAGACATTTGAATACGGCGGCAGGATTGAGCATTGGCGTGGCTCGATACATATGGTTATTCGAATATACGATTTTCCATATGTATTGTGCAAGCCGCTCGGGCTCGCGAAGGGAAGGCTCGGCCCGAAAAGGTTGTTCAGGTATGAGATAGACTCGAGCCCATTCGGCACAAGGCACAGGAGAGGCGGTGAATGGAATCATTTAGCGTACGCGAGCTGAAAATGACTGATGCTCAAGCGTTGCTGGCTTTCGAAATCCAGAACCGTGAATGGTTCGAATCCCATATCGATGCGCGCGCCCCTGCTTTTTACTCGTTGCAGGGTGTCGCCGATCATATCGAAAGCTATTTGTCCGATTTCGCCATCGGCGCCTGGCACCCCTTTGTCATCGAGGATTCCAGTCAGAGAATCGTCGGTCGAGCCAATCTGAAAAGCATCGACTCATCGACGGGTTCTGCCGAAGTCGGCTATCGGATCGATCAACGCGTGTGCGGGCAGGGGCTGGCAACACGGGCGCTGAGGCACCTGATCCAGGAGGCCCGGATACGCTGGGGACTTGCGCAACTGGTTGCGTATGCCTTCAGGGAGAACGCCGGCTCCAGAAAGGTCCTGGATCGGTGCGGATTCAAACTTGAGCAACCCTCCTGCAACGACAACACGGGGGGCGAAGATCGATTCGTCCTGTCGATCAGATAACTGCGTTCAACCATTCTGAAGGCTTGTAGCAGGTCATGCCTGCTACTCCTGATCTTCGGGCACCTCTTTCCAGCTGTCATCCGGATCAAAACGTTTCATCGCCAGCGCCAGTTTTTCACCTTCGGGCCCCAGGTCTTTTTCGAATACCTGTCCTTCATGACTGATCATGAAACTCATCACACCGGTGTCGTTGTACTTTGCCGGCCAGGCGATCAGCGCAAAGCCGCGGCTCATCTTGTCACCGATGAGGTAGCTGTAGGCGCCACCCGGTGCCGAAGGACCCTGGCCATGAAGGATGCGGAAGCGATAGCCATGCCACTCTTCGTCGGCTATGGCTTTGCCGAACGAAGGCCCCAGCGGGCTGATCTGGCCGCTGTCGTCTTCGTCCCAATAGAGTCCATCGTGCATGCCGGGGGTGCTGAAGATTTTCTGCGCATACTCGAGTGCGCCATCATCGTCCCGATCCACTGACGCATAGTCCATCTGGGCGTCGTGATAGGCCAGCACCGATTGCACCGCGGCAAGTTCATTGCGGCCGATTTGACGTGCACGGATCTCTGCACTGCCGGCCTTCATGTCGAACCGCCAACCGTTCTCGTTCTTTGTAAGGGGGATAGGCAGTGTCCAGTTCTCACTGCCGACCGCCAGGACAGCCTTGCGGTCACTGGTGTTTTCAAAGTGGTGTTGCTCGCGGTACTGCTGCAAGAACGCATCCACATCTTTGCGCTGCACGCCTTCGCGGGGGATGTAATTGTGCCAGTCATTGCCCAGCAGTTCGGTCAGGCGTGCCTGGTCGGCGTGTTCCGTGCCCAGTGCTTCGACAAAGGCTTCCGCGGCCTTTTCCGGGGTTGGAAAGGCCTGCTGTGCCGTCGCCATGCACGACCACAACAAGCCGGCGGCTATAACCAGGACATGAGGGAGCAAGCCCGTGAGTCCCTTCAATCGAGGATGGTTGTTCAACGACGGCCCCCCCTTTGACGCGATGGTGGATTGGACGGCCGGCTGACCTGGTGGCCGGCTGATCGCGAAGCACTGGGGCGTTGGGCGGAAACCTGGCTGGCCCGGCCACGATTGGCCTGGACGTTGGCCTGGGACGGTGAGCGTGCGCCGGCGAACGCATTGTTGCGGGCACTGCCGGCACTGGCGGCAGGCCGTTTATTCGTCGCTTGCCGCGTCTGCGCGGAGCCTTCTCTGCGCTGATTCAACTGGGCGCTCTGGTTCCTGGGTTGCTGGGTCTCTCTCCTGGGTTGCTGGTTCTCCCGGGTGTTCCTGGCCGTGCCCTGGCTTCTGTCCGCGGCCTTCGGTCTGTCTGCACCGGCCTGTAACCGGTCGCCGCCCGAGGCCCCGGACTGGAGTTTGCGTGTTTGATCACGGGCTTCGCGGTTGCTGGTGGCAGGTCGTTCGATACCGTGCCTGTCCATTGAGGTGCGGGCATTTTCACGGGCCTGGGCGCGTTGGGCATTGTCCCCGCGATAGGCTTCACGCTGGTTGGCACCGTTGAGTTGGCGGCCGTACTGTGCGCGGCTTGCGTTGTCTCGATAGGGCACGCCATTACGGTGCACCGGGTTGTGTTGCCATTTGTTGTTGGTGATCCGGTTGTTGGCATTGATGTTGTTGTAGCGATTGACGTCGATGTCGATGTCGTTATTGCCCCAGTCACATTCACCCCACAACGATCCAATGATCGCCACTCCGGCACCAAACGCGAGTCCGGCCATCAGGGCCTGACCAGGGTAATAGGCCGGTGGCGGTGGATAGTACGCGGGCGGCGACGCCGGATAGGGCCAGGTGCCGTAGGTGGTGGTTGGGTTATAGGTGGGGACGTACACCACCTGCGGATCGGCAGGCTGAATGATGATGGTGGAGTTGCTGGCGGGGGCCGATTCAGGGGCTGGAGCCGGTGCCGCAGTCGTGGTCGCCGGAGCCGGTGCCGCGACATTCTGGATCGTCACGTTCTGATACTGGTTGCTCTGCAGGTTGCCGGCGGCCTGTGCCTGGCGCCGCAAGCGTTGCGCGCTTTCCATGACATCGTCGGGCTGCGCCAGGAAGGCATCGCCCAGGCGCTGGACCCAGACGGGATCCTGTCCGAGCAATGCCAGAACCTGCGGGAAGGCGACCAGTGCCTGCACGCTCGGATCCCAGGGCTGGTTCGCCACCTGTTTGACCGCGTCGTCACCCTTGGCGTCCGGGTGCGCTTTGGACCAGTTGACCGCCTCGCCGACTTCCCCGGGGTAGGTGGTGGCCATCAGCACCTGAGCAAACAGTGGGTCCGGGTAAAGCGCAATGGGCGCCAGCATCTGATCCAGTTGTTCCTGGGTGAATACCGGATCCTTGGCCGCCGGGGCGACGGGCGCTGCATTGGCTGTGCTTGCCGGTGCGGGTGCTGCGGCGGGTGCCGGAACCGGGGCAGGTGCTGCAGCGATCCCCTCCGTACCCAGTGCCAGGCAGGACGATCCGCTCAAGAACAGTACGGCCGACAACGCGTAAAGTAATGGATTGTGCATTGCACCCCCCATGGGGTCAGGCAGGCTTGAAATGAGTGGATCAATCCCTGGCAGGTGAAGCCGACTTTGCAAGCCACAGAGCCTGGCCTCGACACCGCTTTCTAATGGTAGCAGTTGATTTTAAAAAGCCAGGTTGACTTTCAAACGGTGTGATCCTGTTCCTGGTCAATGTGCACTGGCATCGCTTTCGTGTTCTTCGGCGAATGCCATGAACACATCCAGGTCCAGCACCTCCAGCTTGATCTGGGCGATGAACGCCGAGAAGGCCAGGTTGGCGGCCAGCAGGCGCAGGTCGCTGGCCCAGGCCGGAAGATAGACCGGCCCCTTGAGCCAGCCAGACTCGAACAGGGGCGCCAGGCGCACGGTGTCAGCCAGGCTGAGGCGCCCTGCAAACAGATGCCCGACCAGTTCCGGTCGGTTATCGCGGATAGCAATGCGCAGCAGGGTGTGGACGCCGAGCAACCCGGTCAGGTAGGCGGCGTCCTTGGTGAACGCCGAACCGCCCCGCAGGTCGGCGCCGCGGAACACCCGTTGGGTTGAGCGGAAGGATTCCTCTTCTGTCTGTCCGGCCGCCAGAAAACCTTCGAACACCTGGATGAAATCCGCACCCTCCAGTGCCTGCTGGACGGCGAGCACGCGCAGGGCCAGGCGCCGCAGGCGGTTGATGTCCATGCTGCCGGTGAACAGTTCGGCCAGGGTGGCAATGCCTTCCTGGGTCTGGGTGGTGCGGGGCGCCCCCAGGCCCAGGCTCGTGAGGTTGGGCTGGCGCGCACCGTTCTGTGCCGTGGCGACATGCACGAAAGCCTCGTGTTGCAACAGCTGATGCTTGTCCAGTTCCGAGAACAGCGCGCTGGCCCGCAGGCGAATGCGGCTCGATCCGGCGATGGCCTTGGCGGCCAGGTTCGGATCGAGCACGACCGTGATTTGTCCGACGCCGAAGAATCGGTCCAGTTCCGGTTGAATCCAGGCGGCGAACGCCTTGGCCGGGATCTCGGCCGGGCAGGGTGGAATCCGCGCACTGCCCAGCAGCGCGTCGGTGGTCTTGAGGAAGAACCGGGCCGCGTCAAGCATGCTTAGTTGCAGGCGTGTGTAATAGAAATCCGGGCGCCGGTACAGCGCGGATGAATACTGCGTAAAGGCGGGAGTACCGATGGCTCCCAGCATGTGTCCGGCCGTGGCATAGCTACGGGCGGTCATGGCCAGGTAATTGCCGGCCGGATGCCCCACGTCGCAACGGCGGATAAAGGTTTCCAGGGCGGCGATGTCGGCGCTGTGGTCGCGGGGTTGCAACTGGACCTTGGGTAACCCGGCCCGCCCGCCGCGCCATTTCGTCAGGAAGTCTTCCTCGACGCCGTCCGGCCAGGACAGGGCATCCAGCACGCGGATCTTGCGGGTCAGGCCGGGCAGGGCGGCATCGAGTTCGGACAGGGCGGCGGCGCTCATGGATAGCTCCTTGAGGGACGAAGTGGCGTTACAAAAGCTTAGTCGTCGCGCGCGGTTGTGTGCGTTTACGAAGTGAGGTAGACGGCCTCAGAGCAGGCTCCACGACACCCCGATGTACATTGCCATGCCCTCGCCGGGGGTGGATCGTGCCGCGTCCAGCCCTTTGTCGTCGTAGCCCGGCGTGACCGTGGCGGCATAGTGCTTGTCGGTCAGGTTGCGCAGGTTCAGCCAGGTCTGCCAGTCACCCTTGGGCGCGTTGTAGCCCAAGGTTGCGCCGAATATGGCATAGGGATCGGCGTAGTAGCTGTTGGCGTAATCGACGGCCACCTTCGACACCCATTGCGTGTTGACCGCGGCGAAGAAGCCTTGTGGCCAGTCGTAGCGCAGTTCGCCCTGGTAATAGTGCATCGGCAGACCCGGCAGGCGGTTGTCGCCGAAGCGCTCATCGTCGCGGTAGTGGAAGTCACTGAAGGTATAGCTCTGGCGCAGGCTCAATTGACCGCCATCGTCCGGCGACCAGAGGGGGGTCAGCAGGCTGGCTTCCACGCCCTGGTGCACGGTCGGGCTGGCGTTGAGCTCGTAGGGCGTGGTGGCGTTGGCGTCCGGCAGCACCGAAAGCAGTTCGTGGCGCACCTGGGCGTAGTACCAGGCCAGGCTCCACTGCCCCAGCGTGCTATCGCCACGGCCGCCGATTTCCAGGGTGGTGGCGGTCTGGTTTTGCAGCGTGACCGGTTCGCGCTGGGCGCCCGTGGCGACGCCACTGCCGGCGGGGAATCGGATGTTCGAGCTATAGATCAGCGACCACGGATGTGGCGCCTCGACCGAGCGGCTGAGATTGCCGAACAGTTGCAGGTCCGGTGTCAGTTGGTAGCGCAGGCCCACGCGCGGGGCGTAGTCCCAGTCGTGCAGGCTGGTCTTGCCACCTTCCTGCGGGTAGGTGACAGCGCTTTCACGGCGGGTGTAGATCGCGGCGAGGCCGGTGGTCAGCCACAGGTCGTCGGCGATCTCCAGGTCATTGCCGACATGCAGGACCGTGTCCGAGCCCTGGTAGGTGAAGTTGCGAATCAGCGTGCCCGGTGCGTAACCGGCGGTGTTGCCGGTGGGGATACGCACGAACTCGCTGGCACCGGCGTTGGGCAGGTGTTTGGTCACTCGCAGGCCCAGGGTGCTTTGGCTTTCCAGCCCCCAGAGCGTGTCGCGACGCTTGTAGTCGAACGTGCCGCTGACATCCGTGTACGCCACCTTCAGGCGGTTGGGGCCCTCGCTCAGGTCCATGGGATAGTCGTGGTAGACAAGGCCGGTCTGGATGCTCGAATCGTCATCGATGTACCAGGTGGTCTTGTTGCCGATAAAGGTGCTGCCCGGCTCGTCGCGGCGGTCGTCCCGCGCCACGTAGGCTGGGTTGGCCGCTCGTGGGTCATGCTCGATGGAGTGTTTGGTCACCCGTCCCGCGAGGTCGTTGTCGGTCTGGCGGTGACGCAGGTAGAAGCGTGTTTCCAGATTGGGGTTGAAGCGATAGCCGAAGTTGGCGATGACACCCTGGCTCTCGCTGGCCGTGTGGTCCTGATAGCCGTCGGCGTTGGCGTCGGTCATGGCCACGTAGTAATCGAAGGCGCCGAGCACCTGTCCGGAGCTGACCTGGCGCTGCTGATAGCCGTGACTGCCCGTTGCGTAGCGTACCTGCAACTTCGGCGCGTTGTAGCCGGTATGGCTGACGTAATCGATGGCCCCGCCAAGAGCCAGGGCGCCCCGGTCGAATCCGTTGGCGCCGCGCAGCACTTGCACATGGTCGAGCCACAGCGGTTCCAGCAATTCATAGGGCGTGCCGCCGGGGCCGGTCAGCGGCAGACCGTCGAGCAGGGTGTACAGCCCCGAGGCATGGGCGCCCGGTGCACGGTTGATTCCCGATCCGCGGATCGAAATCTTCACCCCTTCGTTGCCCGCCGACTGGGCATAGATCCCCGGCTGGTAAGCCAGCACATCCTGATTGCTGGCCACGCGGCCCTGCAACGGACGGCGCATGTCGACCACGTTGGTGCCGCCGGGCACCTGGGCCAGCCGGGCCCTGGCGTCCTCGATCCCCTGGTCTTCGTCGCTCTGGTCCTCAGCGCCAATCAGCACTTGTCCCAGCTCCAGGCCCTGAGCCTCGGTCATGGCCGGATAAACAAGGGCCAGGCCCAGCAGCGCAGCGGGCAAGGAATGAGGCGAGGGCATTGGGAAAACTCCAGACGTACGGGAACGGGCAATGAACAGTGCGACGCAAGAAGGAACGAAGGGAGCACATGGCAATTTTGTTATTTTGCCCGCCAAGGACTGGCGGCTATCGATTCAGCAGCGGTGCCAGCAATGCGCACATACCGCGCCAGTGCGAACCTTCCCAGTAAACCCGTTGGCAGGCGTCGCAGCGCAGGAAGTGCGAATAGAGGACGCCAATGCGTGGCGGTACCTGCGTCCGGGCCAGTTCCAGGCTGATCTCGTGCAGCGGCAGGTTGCAATGCAGGCACAGGCTGAATGGCCGCGCACTACGCGCCAGGTCGAGGCGCTCGTACAATTCGCGCAGCTGCAGCGACGGTTTCAGGGCATGCACATAACAGCCGTGGCTGATGATTCGCCGCTTGAGCAGTTCTCGGTCGCGGGTCAGCACGATGCGTCCTTGCTGCGCAGCGATCTCGGCGATCTCGCTATCCTCGAAGCCATTGTCGTAGAGGGTGTCGAAGCCGCTCATGCGCAGCAGGCTGGCCAGCCCGCCAAGGTGCGCATCCGCGACGAAACGCAGCACCCGTAAAGGTTGTGCACGAACCTTGAGCAGCGGGCTGATGTCCAGCGCTTCGAACTTGGGATACACCGCCAGCCGGTCATTGTCGAGGATCACCCGCTCCAGGCCCACCGACTCGCCGTTGAGCAGCACCAGTTCGACCTCGGTGTGCGGTATCCCGAGCGCCTCGATCATGTGCTTGACCGTCGCCCCTTGCGCGCACTCACAGGTGAAGGGTTGCCGCCGCCGTTCGGCCGGCAGGAAATCGTTGAGCTCCTCGTAGAAGCGGAAAGTTGCACTGGTCATGTTGAACAGTATGGCAGGGCTGCAGTGTGGTTGTTCTGGTGTTGATGCCAGCCGGGTCAGTCCAGTGGCAGCGATATCGTTAATCTCGTTCCTTTGTCCGGTGCGCTGTCGATCGTGAACTCCCCGCCCAGCATGCTGATGCGTTCCTTCATCCCCACCAACCCGAACGAGTTCAGTTTTTTGCGATCCGCCATGCCTACGCCGTTGTCTTTGATCTGCAGGTAAAGCCGGCGACCCTCCCTGGAGAGTTCGATATGCACCTGTGTCGCTTGCGCGTGCCGGGCAATGTTCGACAGCGATTCCTGCACGATGCGGAACAGAGTGGTGGCGGATTTTTCATTCAGATCGCAACGGAAGTTTTCATCTTTCGCCGACATCGTGCAATCGATCGCGCTGCGCTGACGGAACTCTTCAAGTTGCCACTCGATCGCTGCCTGCAATCCCAGATCGAGTACGGGTGGCCGAAGATCATTGATGATACTGCGGACACTGCGGATGGCTGTATCGAGGTGATTCAGGGCATCGCTGGCCTTTTCATTGAGCTTGGGGTGCATGGTACTGGTGCGCGTCTGCAACATGGAGACATCGATACGCAACGCCAGCAGACTCTGTCCCAGCTCGTCATGGATGTCCCGTGCGATCCGCTTTCGCTCTTCTTCCTTGATGTGCTCCTGATAGGAGGCCAGTTCACGCAGCTGCAGCTTCGATTGCAGCAATTCTTCGGCCTGCATCGTCAGTTTGCGCTGCAAGTAGAACAAGTCGACAAACACCTGGATCTTGGCGCGAAGAACCTCGGCCACAATCGGCGAGAAGATGTAATCGACTGCGCCGGCCGTATAACCGCGGAAACGCTCGGAATCGGTGTCGGCCTCCGCCGTGACGAAGATAATGGGCGTGTGGGCCGACTTCGGGCGGCCGTGAATGAGTGCAGCGGTTTCAAAACCGTCCATCACTGGCATTTTCACGTCGAGCAGAATGACGGCGAAGTCGCGCTGCAATAGCAGGCGCAGCGCCTCGCGTCCGGAAGTCGCCGTGGCAATATCGAGGCCCATGTCGGCAATCACCGCGGCGAGCGCCGTGAGCTTGGCGGGATTGTCATCCACCAGCAACACGGATGCTGGCACGCCATCAGGCGGGAGCGGGTGCCGCACCTGGGCTCTTTCATTGAATACCGGGGGTTCCTGCTGCATATTTATGCCACTTCGGTTTGCGCTAGCGCCTCTTGCCGTTACGGCAACACCGGTAAAGTCGAGCCGGCCTTGCGCACTTTGCCACCTTTGCTGTCGCGCAATGAGCGCGGCACAGAATCATCGATAGAGCCATTTGCGCATCAGTGACAGTAGCTGGTCGGTATCCACCGGCTTGCTGACATAGTCCGAGGCTCCTGCCTCGATGCACTTTTCACGGTCGCCCATCATCGCCTTGGCCGTCAGCGCAATCATGGGCAGGGCTTCAAATCTTTTGAATGTACGGATCTGGCGCATGGTTTCAAAGCCATCCATCTCGGGCATCATGATGTCCATCAGCACGATGTCGGTATCGGGCTGCTGCTGCAGCAGTTCTATGGCGGTTCGGCCGTTTTCGGCCGTGGCCACCAACATTTTGTTGCTCTCAAGCACGCTGGTCAGGGCAAAAATATTGCGCACGTCATCGTCGACCACCAGGGCCTTTTTACCCTCGAGACTGTCCGAACCTTCATAGAGTTTTTCCAGCATTCTGCGCTGGGTCTGCGACAGCCTGGCGACGACACGGTGTAGAAACAGAGCGGTTTCGTCGAGTATGCGCTCGGGGGACTGAACGGCCTTGATGACGCTCTTGCCGAGCAGTGTCCTGAAACGCTCGTGTTCCGGTTTGGTCAGCGTCTCTGCACCATAGACGACGATCGGCAATTCACGCATGGCGTGGTCTTCCTGCAACGCCTCGAGAAACCTGATGCCGGATGCGTCGGGCAGTTTGAGATTGATTGCCATGCAGTCGTAGCGTTTCTTTGCCAGTTTCTTCATGGCGTCAGCGCCGCTGTCGGTCGCTGTGATCTTCACGTCGGTGTTATCGAGCAGATCGAGGATGCGGGCACGGTTCCCTTCGTCGCCGTCGATGAGCAGCAGGTCCCGGGTCTTGCGCCGAGCGAATGCCACGATGGCGGCCAGCGCATTTTGAATCTCGTCGGCTGTGACCGGCTTGAGCAGATAGTCGAAAGCGCCATAGCGCAGCCCACGGGTGTGGTCGTCAGCGATCGAGATGATCTGGACCGGGATGTGACGCGTGGCGAAATTGCGCTTCAACTGTTCGAGCAGCGACCAGCCATCGATGTCCGTCAGGCCCGGGTCCAGCGTGATCGCGGCGGGTTTGAAGCGCTCGACAAGCTCCAGCGCATCCGCGCCACGGGTCGTGACGATAGCCCTGAACCCCTTCTGGTGCGCGGCCTCGAGCAGAATGCTGGCGAATCGGGCGTCGCCCTCGAGCATCAGCAGCACTTGATCCCCGGGTTGGACAGACTCGCGGTCGTCCAGTACCTGTGCAGTCGGGTTTGACATGAGGTCGCGCTTGACCTGGCCAGGTACTGCCTCTGTCGCTGATTCGTCTAGCGTCTGACCCTGGGCATCCTGTGTACGCAAGGGCACGTACAGCGCGAAAGTACTGCCCTTGCCGATCTCACCGGGGATCAGTCGCAGCTCACCGCCCAGCCGGTGTGCGAGCTCGCGGCTGATCGACAGGCCGAGGCCGGTGCCGCCGTATTTTCGTGAGGTTCCGGTATCGCCCTGCTGGAACGCTTCGAAGATCAGCTTTTGCTTGCCGGCAGAGACGCCAATGCCGGTGTCGGTGACCACGAAGGCGACCACCGCATCGGCACGATTGAGTTCGCTGTTATCCACGCTCCACCCGGACACAGCGGGCGCGATGCTGATCTTGACGCTGCCTTGCTCAGTGAACTTGAAGGCGTTGGACAGCAGGTTCTTGACCACCTGCAGCAGGCGCTTTTCGTCGGTCCGGATGACGGGGGGCAGGGTAGTCGCCAGTTCAATCGTGAAGGAGAGGCCCCGGCTTTCGGCGACCGGCCGGAAGGTGCGTTCGATCTGGTCGTGCAGATCGGCGAACTGCGCTTCATTCAGATCCAGTGTGACGGTACCCGACTCGATCTTGGACAGATAGAGAATCTCGTCGATCAGCTCCAGCAGATCCTTGCCCGCGCTACGGATGGTCTTGGCATATTCGACCTGCCTGGGAGTGAGATTGTGTTCCGCGTTGTCGCTGAGCTGGCGGGCCAGGATCAGCAAGCTGTTCAATGGCGTTCTGAGCTCATGGGACATACTGGAGAGGAATTCGGACTTGTACTTCGAGGTCAGTGTCAGTTGCTCCGCCTTCTCCTCCAGCGATAGCTTGGTGATTTCGACTTCGCGGTTCTTGCGCTCGACTTCGGCTTTCTGCTCCGCCAGCAGTCCAGCCTTGTCCCCCAGTTCCTCGTTGGTCTGTCTCAATTCTTCTTGTTGCTTTTGCAGCTCCTGCGCCAGCGATTGCGACTGCTTGAGCAGTTCTTCGGTACGCATATTGGCTTCGATCGTGTTGAGCACGATACCAATCGATTCAGCCAGCTGATCAAGGAAGGTTTGATGAATGATGCTGTAGCGCGTGAACGAAGCCATTTCGACGACGGCCTTGACCTTGTTCTCGAACAGGATCGGCAACACGATGATGTTCAGCGGGGCGGCGGCACCCAGTCCGGATGAAATCGCGACGTAATCTGCGGGTACATCGGTCAGCAGGATGCGCCGCTTCTCGTAGGCGCATTGCCCGACCAGGCCCTCGCCGAGCCGCCACTCATCGTTCACATTGATGTTTCCCTTGTACGCATAAGCGGACAGTAGCTTGAGTTTCGCAGGATCGGGCGGGCTCTCGTTCATCATGTAGAACACACCGTGCTGGGCGTTGATCAGCGGAGCCAGTTCAGACAGCACCATCTTGGAGACTGCCGCCAGATCGCGCTGGCCCTGCAGCAGACGGTTGAATTTCGCCAGATTGCTCTTGAGCCAATCCTGCTCCGCGTTTTGCCGCGTGGTTTCCCGCAGGTTGCGGATCATCTCGTTGACGTTGTCCTTGAGCTCCGCCACTTCACCCTTTGCTTCTACCTCCACGTAACGCGTCAGATCGCCCTTGGTCACGGCAGTCGCCACATCGGCAATTGCGCGCACCTGATTGGTCAGGTTGGCCGCCAGACCGTTCACGTTGTCGGTCAGATCGCGCCAGGTGCCGGCAGCACCCGGCACGTTGGCCTGGCCCCCCAGCTTGCCCTCGACGCCCACTTCACGCGCCACCGAGGTCACCTGATCGGAGAACAGCGCCAGCGTATCGGTCATACCGTTGATGGTGTCGGCCAGTTCGGCGATCTCACCCTTGGCTTCCAGTGTCAGCTTCTTCTTCATGTCGCCGTTGGCTACCGCGGTCACCACTTTCGCGATGCCGCGCACCTGGCTGGTCAGGTTGGCGGCCATGAAGTTCACGTTTTCGGTCAAATCCCTCCAGGTGCCGGACACGCCTTGCACCTGTGCCTGTCCCCCGAGCTTTCCTTCGGTGCCGACTTCGCGCGCCACCCGCGTCACTTCGGCGGCAAAGCTATTGAGCTGGTCCACCATGGTGTTGATGGTGTTCTTCAGCTCCATGATTTCGCCCTTGGCTTCCACGGTAATCTTGCGCCCCAGGTCGCCTTTGGCCACCGCCGTCGTCACGTCGGCGATGTTGCGCACCTGATTGGTCAGGTTGGCCGCCATACTGTTGACCGAGTCGGTCAAATCTTTCCAGGTTCCACCGACGCCTGTCACCTTGGCCTGGCCACCGAGCTTGCCGTCGGTCCCCACTTCGCGAGCCATGCGCGTCACTTCGTCGGCAAAGGTCGAGAGCTGGTCCACCATCGTGTTGATGGTTTCCTTGAGTTGGAGAATTTCTCCTTTCGCTTCGGCTGTGATCTTGCGTGACAGGTCGCCGTTGGCCACCGCCGTCGTCACGTCGGCAATGTTGCGCACCTGGGTGGTCAGGTTGGCCGCCATGCCGTTGACCGAATTGGTCAAGTCCTTCCAGGTACCGGACACGCCGGTCACTTCGGCCTGTCCGCCCAGTTTGCCTTCGGTACCGACTTCCAGTGCGACGCGTGTCACCTCCGCGGCGAAGCTGGAGAGCTGGTCGACCATCGTGTTGATGGTGTTTTTCAGTTCGAGAATCTCGCCCTTGGCTTCAACCGTAATTTTCTTGCCGAGGTCGCCGCGCGCCACCGCCGTCGTCACCTGTGCGAGGTTGCGCACCTGGGTGGTCAGGTTGGCCGCCATGCCGTTGACCGATTCGGTCAGGTCGCGCCAGGTGCCTGAAACGTCGCGCACTTCCGCCTGACCGCCCAACTTGCCTTCGGTACCGACTTCCAGCGCCACGCGGGTCACCTCCGCAGCGAAACTCGAGAGCTGGCCGACCATCGTATTGATGGTGTTCTTCAGCTCGAGAATCTCACCCTTGGCTTCGACGGTAATCGTCTTGCCCAGATCGCCTTTGGCCACCGCAGTCGTCACGTAAGCGATGTTGCGCATCTGGGTGGTCAGATTGGCGGCCATGTCGTTGACGGAGTCGGTCAGGTCTTTCCAGGTGCCGGACACCCCTTTGACATTGGCCTGCCCACCGAGAATCCCTTCAGTGCCGACTTCGCGCGCCACGCGGGTCACCTCGGAAGCGAAGGAACCCAGTCGCGTCACCATGGTGTTCACGATCTCGGCGGATTTGAGGAACTGACCCCGCAGTCTCAGGCCGTTGAGTACCGGCGGTACCTGCTGGTTCAGATTACCCTCGGCAACCGAACCGACAACGCGAATGATCTCGTTCATCGGGCTGATGAGGTCGCTGGTGAGCGCATTGCTCGAGTTGACGATCTTTTGCCATGAGCCTTTCATCATCGGCAATTCGATACGCTCATCGACCTTGCCCTGCTTGCCGATCAGACGCGCCACGCGTTCGAATTCGGTGGTGGTGTCGGCTGCCATGTCGATGATCTCGTTGAGCGTGTCGGCGATCTTGCCCGGCATGCCGGTCCAGTCTTCCGGCATACGCGTAGTGAAGTCACCTTTGCGCAACGACTTCAGCGCTGCCAGCAACGTCTTCATGTCGAAAACTTCGATCGGTGTCGTCACTGTGGCGATGCCTCTGTCCAGTCAAAATTGATGCCACGGGCAAGGCATTACCCATGGGCGTGCAGACAATCCTAAGAGCTTAGGCGCCGCTAACGCCTGAGGCAAAAGTGCAAGTGTGCTCTGTGCCTGCTAACGTCAAACTCTGCAGTAGATTCCATGGCTTGCTGGCCACTGGCCGCAGGGCTGGTGTGGGAATGCATGAGCGCACGCCACTGTGTCGGCGGGTTCAACATCATCCGTACGTCGAGACACGATACGGCCGGGGCCTTGCGGGTGCGAATGGAAAATACAGATGATTGACCACAAAATCAGAGTCTTGCTGGTGGATGATCACAGCATCGTGCGTAGCGGCGTGCGACGCATGCTGGAGACTGCCGGCGAGATCGACGTAACGGGTGAAGCCGAGACGGCACAAGACGCAATGCTCCTGGTCCGGGAGCAGGATTTCGACGTGGCGCTGGTGGATATTCAGCTTCCCGACAAGACCGGCCTCCAACTCCTCAAACTCATGCGTGCGCACAAGCCCAAGCTCGCCGTTCTGATGCTGAGCATGCATTCGGTCGAGGCCTATGCATTACGCGCAATCAAGCTCGGCGCTGCGGGCTACCTCACTAAAGATATTTCCGCAGCCACCCTGGTTACGGCAGTTCGCAAGGTGGCCTCAGGTGGCAAGCACGTCAGCCCTGAGCTGGCGGAAAAACTGGTCAACGCTATCGGCAAAGGCGACGCGGCGCCCCACGAAGCGCTATCCGACCGGGAGCTTGAAGTACTCAAGCTCCTTGCTGCAGGCGAGAGAATTGTCCGCATCGCTCAGATATTGCACTTGAGCCCGAGTACCGTCACGACGTACCGGGCACGTATCCTGGAAAAAACAGGGATGGACAGCAACGCGAAATTGGCCCGCTATGCACTCGAAAACGGCCTGTTGACTTAGATCGCCCTGCCATCCGACGCAGCCGGGCACCAGACTGTTTGTAGTGGAATCGCTACAAGCTCTTGGTCGAAATCTCCACAAAGATGTCCTGCTAACGTCGATAGCGGGAGCCGTTCCAATCAAGCATATTTACCTCTCGACAAATTTTCGTTCGCTCAATGGAGTTGTCTTCGTCAAAGTCTTGTACCGCCATGGCCTTCAGGATATGCATGAGAGCAAGTTTCACGAGTCAGAAAAGACTCCGGAATTGATACTCGCAAGTTGAGCGCGGAGTGCACGCTGCATTCATGTTGAATCAATGTTCAAACTGGAGGGCATCATGATGATAGGTTATTGGTTATGCGCATTGCTGTGGGGAGTGGTGCTGCTGGAGGAGATCCAACTCATACCCCGACAGGAATGGAAAGACGAGGGTCTGAAAAAGGTTCTGTTGCTGCGCCGGACTAGAAACCGGACAGGCTACTTTTTTGCGTTGATCGCGGGCGCCATGTGTCTTTATAGCGAAATCCTGGTGGCGCCGGTCGATCAGAGTGTTTTCAATCCGGAGCTGATACTTGCCCTATGTGGTGTTCTTTGGGGTGCATATCTGTCCGTAGTCTGCATGAAGGGTAAGCGATAGATGCCTGTTTCCATGACTACTGCGGGTAATTGAGATTTCACTATCGTCGCCCGGCGGGGAGACTTTTCCGGTCAGGCGCTCAACTCAAATTTTGCGAACGGCTAACAACGGATTTTATTGGCTAAAGCTGAACTTCCTTGTTCAACCTGACTTCACCATCCAGCCAGGGCGGCGTTTCCCAGGGGCCTGGTGTCTTGCTCCAAACGCGCTTCGGTGTCTCTGTCTTTTGCCCAGGCGGTGAGCAGTACCATCGCCCCGAAACCACCGACGATGAGTACCGGATAGGCTGCCAGCAACTCCACCAGCGAGTACTTCCAGGCCAGCGGACGACCAATACCCAGCATGGCGGCATAGAACCATGACACGCCAGAGAGGGCGCCGGAAAACAGCGCCAGCATGCGCAGGCTGAAGGAGAGCTTGAGTAACGAACCGGCTTTTTTCAGTGCCGGCAATACAGCGCTATGCAACAGGATGCCGTTAAAGGTCAACAGCACTACTATGCCGATTTTGGCTTGCAGTTTTGGATTGAGGAAATATTCCATCCCCTTGCCGGCATAATCGATCCCGACAATACCAATGCCCGTAATCCAGAGCGCTACAAGTGCAAGCACTACGGTTTTCTGAAGGCTTTCCATGTGCGCGTCATCGTGGTGGCCTGACGCATCTCCCTTCAGGAGTTGCTTGACCATTGCAATGTCGCTGGTCAAGACCAGCCCGATTGCCACACAGCAGGCGATAAGATGAAAATATACAACGCCCAAACGCACATATTCCACGGTGGACGAAGAAAACATACTAAGTTCCATGGTGACCTCTTGGCTTCAATAGTGAATCAACTTGGCTCTCGGCACGGCTTGATTGGAATTTACCGTTGCTGACTGCCATTTAGATCCAGCAATTGTTATCAGTTAATCTTGCGACATTACGCCAGCAAGATAATAGTGAGTTTCTCGAATGAACTTTTAGTCATTCGATCATGTCCATTTTCAGGTAACCAAAAACCTCAATCGCACTGAGTGCATGGGAGGTTTAACTTCCGCTTCTGGGGGGCGGTGAGGCCCGGAACCCGATCGACGAGCGAATCAGGCAATGCTGGTAGGGTCGGCGGGGCTTCCACCCCATTCGAGGAAACGGATCTTGTGAACCTCGCCCTCGCTGTCTTCGTAGACCAGGGTCACCGGTACCACGCCGGTCTTGTCGGATGTATCGGTGCGCTGCAGTACCCGTTTCACATCGATGTCCATCCCGTAGTGGTATTCGACGGCTGAAACATGCGCGCCGGGTTCTTGCAGGCTGCTCTGGTCAAAGACACTGGGTGCGAGACTGGAAATCACGGCACTGACAATCGTGGCCATGCTCATAAGGCTGTACCTCCACTGAAGTTCGCTTGACAAGGACTTAATGTGACACGTGGTGAAAGTGAAGTTCACTTGACCGCGACGAACGCGCCTGCCTGAAAAGCCTGTAGTGGCTGCAAACTCCCGGCAATTCCCCACGCTTGACGCCTCTCGACCGTTCGTCCTTTAACCCCCGTATTTGCTGGAAAAAGTCCGTTTTTCAAGGAGGTCATGACATGTCATGACCGATTGTCATGCGTCGGGTATTGGCCGATTTCTGCCTGTCACCGAGGGCTATATCCGACCCATGGAGGACTCTCGGAGGCAATCTTTGGCATCTCCAAAATCACAATGAAACCAACATGCTCCACGTAGTAAAGCGTGCTATCCATGATTATATTGCTGCAACAGGTGCATTAATGTCCTGCAATAAACCAGTCTTGTTCATCATTAGGTCAGTTATCACACTGAGGTCACTCATTTGATAACGGCTTCTGACTGAAGGAGAGATGACCATGGTATCTGCGATCCGGTTTATCCAGTTCGGCAACCCTGAAGTACTGAACCTGGAGACACTGAGCGAACAAGCGCCCGGCCAGGGTGAGGTATGGCTTGAGCAAGAGGCTGTAGGTGTCAACTTTCTCGACGTTAGCCAACGAAAAGGGGCGGTGCCGATTGCTTTGCCATCTGGAGTTGGGCTGGAAGGCGCGGGGCGTGTCGCCGCTGTGGGTGTGGGTGTCAGCAACGTGCGAGTAGGGGATCGCGTCGCCTATGCCACCGGCCCCTTGGGTTCCTATGCTTCGGCCCGGCTTTATCCGGCAGAGCGGCTGGTCAGAATTCCGGATTCGCTGTCATTTGACGATGCAGCAGCCGTCATGTTCAAGGGCATCACTGCGCAGTACCTGTTGAAAGCCACCTATCCTGTGGGGCCCGGTACAACCATTCTCCTCTACGGTGTGGCCGGAGGGCTGGGGGAAATCATGGTGCCGTGGGCCAGACACTTGGGTGCCATCGTGATCGGTGTGGTTTCAAAGCAGGCCAGTGTCGAGAAAGCTCTGGCGTCGGGATGCGATGAAGTCCTGGTGTTCGATGCGCACAGCCTGGCTTCCCGGGTCGCTCGTATCACCAAGGGTAAAATGGTCGACGTCGTCTATGACCCGATTGGGCGTGTTTCTTTCCAGGCATCCCTGGATAGCTTGCGACCACGAGGCCTGATGGTATCGTTCGGAGCCTCATCAGGTGCGCCGTCAGCCGTAGAACTGTCGACACTCAATACCAAAGGCTCGCTGTTCCTGACACGTCCTTCGTTGGCAGTCCATACGGCGAGTGTCTCTGAGTACCAGGAACGAGCGCAGGATGTGTTGGCCGCCATAGGTGCAGGTATTATCAAACCTTCGGTCCGGGCAAGTTACTCTCTGGCGGACGCAGCATTGGCGCATGCGGACCTGGAGTCGGGGCGTTCATCGGGGGCGATCATTCTAAAACCATGAATCTTGATGTTCTGAACAATCAGCACAGCGACGAAATCGCTGCGTTTCTGGCCGTGGCCTCGCAAGGCTCGTTTGTCGGGGCAGGCCGGCTATTGCAGCGACACCCAACCGTCGTTTCGAAACGACTCGCCGCAATGGAAAAGCGCCTTGGCGTTCGGCTTGTGGAGCGCTCCACCCGCCAGGTTCGAATTACTGAAACAGGTGCCAGGCTGGAGCAACGGCTTCGCTCAGCCATCGAATTGATGAATGAAGCGCAGCAGCAAGCGTCCGAGGGCGCCAGCGAAATCCGCGGTACTTTGCGCCTTGCATTGCCGGCAGCCATGGGCAGACGTTGGCTTGGCCCGATGCTGCCGGAGTTTCTCAAGGCTCATCCGCATGTCTCGATCATCGCTGACTATAGCGAGCGTCTGGTCGACATCATCGATGAAGGTTTTGACGCAGCGATCCGAATCGGAGAGTTGGACGACAGCCGGCTGATAGCCAAAAAACTGAGTGACCATCGCCGGATACTGTGTGCCTCGCCTGCTTACATCACAAAGCACGGCATGCCCGAAACGCCACAGGACCTGATCAGGCACAATTGCCTTCGCTTCAGTGGCCTTGCGTCTTTTCCTCAGTGGAGACTCCATCGCGGCAATGAACTGCAGACGGTTTCTCCCAAAGGAAACCTGACGGCCAACGACAGCGAATCATTACTTGCAGCGGCCTGCGCCGATGCGGGAATACTGGGGGCAGGTGACTGGTTGATGAGTCGTGATGTTGCTGCCGGGGGACTGTTGCAGGTCCTTCCTGACTGGCAATTGGATACCGCCGGTGGGGTCTACCTGGTCAGGCCATCAGCCAAGTTTCCGGGTGCCGTGGTCGTCGCGTTCAAACAATGGATCGAGTCAAAGTTTACCCCCGCGCCCCCATGGACCATCTGACCGGCTGACCTTCGATTCCCCTGACCGACACATGGCTGCCGGTCATGTGTGTTCATAAAATCAGGTGGTGATTCACTTTTTCCATTGCATCAAAGCCAATACAGGATAGTAACGGACCACAACCAGCCGATGCAGAGGGTGATGGCAAGGTAGATCGCCACAATCATCAGAGGCTGATTCCACATGACACACCTCCCATAACCGCTTTCTTTACATGGGTGCCTGGTAAAACGGGCGCTCGTCGCATGAGCAATAACTCGTCAGAACACTCCAAGGGTCAATTCCATCGCCAGTACAGCGGACAACGCCAGCGTCATCACCAACGCGATAAACATCAGGCCCAACTCGGCCAGCTGCTTATAAAGGGCCATCGGCCGTTTCGTGATTCGAGCAATTGATCTATCAGTGGAAGCCATCACTCATCCTCACTTTTGCGTGGAACACGCACCACAGGCTTGACTTGGGCAGTAAGGCGATGGACCGCATGGTGTCGCGCGTTTCATTTCCTACCCCTCGCGTCATGCCGAATCCGGCGAGCCCCGCCGTCTCCATGATGTCCGGGACGACAGCTGTTGCGGGTACCAGGGGTGGTGCAACTAATGAGCCATTTCAATAGGGCGAAGAAAAAACTCAAATTAATTAACAAGCTGTTTGCGAGGGGTTTCAAGCGAGAGAAAGGGGGGAGGGGGGAATATTCCTCAAAGTTGGTGGTAAACGCCTGGTTGGGTGGGTGTAGTACCCCATTTTTGGAGAGAGTAGCGGCCCTGTTTCACCGATTGTTTTTGGTAGGGGCTACTTGTCCCTGAGGCGAGGTGGATTTAACGGGGCGGAAGGGCCGCTTCTAACTGTGGTTTCAACCGGTCGAAGCAACACACTGAATTCTGTTTAATAGACGAGTGAGTTTTCGGCACCGCACATTACCCGAGGAGAAACATCGATGCCGAGAATCACGTAACCGCTACTCAAGCAGCTGATCTATCAACACCGCATTGGTGTAGATCAAACTGCCGTCACTCGCCCGGTGTCCAACCAGATGGAACTGTCCGCGTTCGTGGTGCAAATAGACACGCATCTGACAGTCGGACAAGGGGGCGTATCCCTCGGGCATGATCAGATCCATCGAGTCCATATCGACATCGACCATGGCTTCCGGCTCGTGGGTCTTCTGCAAGTGCTCTTCGGCCTGCTCCAGACGGAGGTGCAGAGGGCCGTCGACGTAGAAATGAACTTCCCCCATCGGGGTGGACTTTTGGGCGCCGCTGGTTTTGCACCAACCTTCGATCGTCAGGGCACTCATGACGAAACCTCCCATGTGGATTGCTGGAATCTGTAGCTATCGTTCCTGCTCGATGCCATCACTTATGTTGGATGACTGCACAAGGGCAGGGTTCGATTTTTGGCGCCGCTTCTGGTCGACCCTGCTGTCCGTCATCAGAAATTCAGTATAGCCGGTCGCCGGGCCTCGCTTGCCAACCTCACGTACAACCCGATGGGCTCTATACTTCTTACTGACTTTGCCGCCCCGATGGGTGGTATTTGTCTGCCCTGCTTGGACGTCAGTGGCGATGCTTTTGCATAACCAATGAACAACAGGAATAGGATGAAGAGGAAATGGCAATAGCAATTGTCCTGATACTAATCGTTATTGCATCAGTGCTATTCCACATACTGGCGCCTTGGCACGCGACACCGGCAGCTTCCAACTGGGGTTCCATAGACACCACCCTGTTCATCACCCTGATCATTAGCGGAATATTTTTCATTGCCATCACGGTATTCATGGCTGTAGCGGTGATGCGGTATCGTCACAAGGAGGGCGCCAGGGCGGCCTACCAGCCAGAAAATAAAAAGCTGGAACTGTGGTTAATTATCATTACGTCGGTAGGTATTGCCGGGATGCTGGCGCCAGGCCTTGTTGTCTACAACGACTTCATCCGGGTACCGAAAGAGGCTTACGAACTTGAAGTGGTCGCCCAACAGTGGCAGTGGGCCTTTCGTTTTCCCGGCCAGGACGCAAAGCTGGGCAAATCGGATATCAGGTTTATTGATGCCGCCAATCCCTTCGGCCTTGATCCCAAGGATCCTGCAGGGCAAGACGATGTGCTTGTAATGAATAATGAAGTTCGCCTTCCGCTCGACCGGCCGGTGAAAGTCTTGTTGCGCGCTAAAGATGTCCTGCACGATTTCTATGTACCGCAAATTCGCAGCAAGATGGATATGGTGCCAGGAATGGTGTCGTACTTTTGGTTTACGCCAACTAAAACCGGAAAATACGAAGTCCTTTGCGCTGAGTTTTGTGGTGTAGGTCATTACAACATGCGCGGCCATATGATCGTGGAAGAGCAGGGCGTCTTCGATCAATGGCTCAACGGCCAGCCGACTTTTGCGCAGACATTGACGACAACTGCCAAACCCGGTCGCGACAGCGTGCTGGAAAAAGGCCGCCAGTTGGTCGAACAGCTCGGCTGCAAGGCCTGCCATAGCCAGGATGGCAGTGCCAGTCTCGGCCCGGGATGGAAAGGGCTGTACGGCCGCACTGAACAGTTTGCCGATGGCACCAGTGCGGTGGTCGACGAGGCCTACCTGAAAGAGTCGATTCTCGATCCGAAGGCCCGGCTGGTACAGGGCTACCCGCCGGTGATGGTGGCCTATACTCTCAAAGACGATGAAATGGGCGCTGTCATCGCCCTGATCAAATCACTGGGCGCAGCGGGGCAAGACGATGAACCTTCGACCGGCGAAGCGTCGAGCCCGGGTGAAGACCTGGTGGCGCAGGGGCAGCGATTGGCCGGGTCGCTCGGCTGTCTGGCCTGCCACAGTGTCGATGGCAACAAGGGCGTCGGCCCCAGCTGGCAGGGCCTGTATGGCAAGACGCAAACCCTTGCCGACGATACGAGCGTAAAGGTCGACGAGGGCTATATCAAAGAATCGGTTCTGCATCCCAATGCCAAAATCGTCAAGGGCTATGCAGCCGTCATGCCGGCCCTGGCTCCGAGTGACGAGGAGCTCAATGCACTGATCGCTTTTATCAAATCCAAAGCGAATGCTGACGCTGATGCGAGCAAGGCGGAGCCAGGGAAGTAGCCGTAAAACAGCCAGGAATGCACTGAAACTTCGGCAGGAGGATGACGTGATGGCCTATGCGGAGCAAGCCGAGACAGAAGCACTGCACGAGCCCAAGAGTTTCCTGACCAGATATATCTGGAGTCAGGACCACAAGGTCATAGCCATTCAATATTCCTTGACGGCCATCTTCGTGGGTCTTATCGCTCTGGTGTTGTCCAGCTTGATGCGCATGCAGATAGGTTTCCCCGGCAGTTTGGCGTTCATGGACGCCAGTACTTACTATCAGGCGATGACCATGCACGGCATGATCATGGTCATTTACTTGCTCACAGCCTTGTTTCTGGGTGGTTTCGGCAACTATCTGATCCCGCTGATGGTGGGCGCCCGCGACATGGTCTTCCCCTATGTCAACATGCTCAGCTACTGGTTCTACCTGGTGGCGGTACTGGTGTTGCTCAGCAGTTTTTTTGTCCCTGGCGGCCCCACAGGTTCGGGCTGGACGCTCTATCCGCCACAGTCCATTACCCAGGGGACACCGGGGGTCGAGTGGGGCATTGTCCTGATGCTCGTCTCACTGGCGATTTTTATTGTCGCCGCCACCATGGGCGGGTTGAACTACGTCACCACGGTGTTGCAGGCGCGCACGCACGGCATGACCTTGTTTCGCATGCCGCTCTCGGTATGGGGCATCTTCATGGCCTCGATCATGGCCTTGCTGGCCTTCCCGGCGTTGTTCGTCAGTGCGGTCATGATGCTGTTCGACAAGCTGTTGGGCACCAGCTTCTTCCTGCCGGCGATGATCTCGCTGGGGCAGCAGCTCGATCACCAGGGTGGCAGCCCGATATTGTTCCAGCACCTGTTCTGGTTCTTCGGCCACCCGGAGGTCTACATCGTCGCTCTCCCTGCGTTTGGTCTGGTCTCCGACTTGATCAGTACCCATGCGCGTAAAAATATCTTCGGCTACCGAATGATGGTGTGGGCCATTATTGCGATTGGCGTACTCAGTTTTGTGGTCTGGGCGCACCATATGTATGTCAGTGGGATGAACCCGTACTTTGGCTTTTTCTTCGCTGTCACTACCTTGATCATCGCGGTGCCGACGGCGCTGAAAGTCTATAACTGGGTACTGACCCTGTGGCGCGGCGACATCCACCTGACGGTGCCGATGCTGTTTGCCCTGGCCTTTATCGTCACCTTCCTGGTCGGCGGTCTGACCGGGTTGTTTCTCGGCAATGTGATCGTGGACATCCCGCTCTCGGACACCTATTTCGTCGTGGCCCATTTTCATATGGTCATGGGGGTAGCCCCGGTACTGGTGGTGTTCGGCGGCATTTATCACTGGTACCCGAAAGTCACCGGGCGCATGTTGAACGACACCCTGGGCAAGTTGCATTTCTGGATAACCTTTCTGGGCACCTACGCCATTTTCTTCCCCATGCACTACTTGGGTTTCCAGGGCATGCCACGTCGTTACTACGCCTATGAAAACTACGCGTTCATCCCGCAGTCCGCGCAAGACTTGAATGCCTTCATTACGGTGATCGCATTGACTGTCGGCGTTTCCCAGTTGCTGTTCCTGTTCAACCTGGCCTGGAGTGCATTCAAGGGCAAGCCCGCAGGCAGTAACCCCTGGGGTGCGGCCAGCCTGGAATGGCAAACGCCGGACACCCCGCCGAAACACGGTAACTGGGGAGAGAAGTTGCCGGTCGTGCATCGCTGGGCCTATGACTACAGTGTGCCGGGCATAGAGCAGGATTTCGTGCCGCAAACGGTCTCCGCCGAGGAGCTGGAGCAGATGCGGCAACTCAGTGCCGGAACCAAGGCGGACATCAAGACATGAACAGGCTGCTATTGAAAATCGCCGACGGCGCTGATCCCGGCGGCAGCTGGAGTCGCGACCCTGAGGGTATGCAGGCCGCCGAGGATGCCGATAGAAGGCAAACCGCAAGGGTAGGCCTGCGCTTGTTTCTGGTGGTGGTGAGTTCGTTATTCTTCCTCTTCCTGATCGCCTTTATTGCCCGCTCTCAAATGGCCGATTGGCTACCCCTGACAGAGCCTTTGGCGCCGTTAGGCAATCTCCGGCCGCTCTGGCTGAATTCGGCTTTTCTGGTATTGAGTTGCATCGCACTGCAATGGTCGCGTATGGCCGCCCGAAAGGCTCGGCTGGGCGCAACGGTCATTGGTTTTGCATTGGGGGGTGTGTTTGCCATTGCCTTTCTGGCGGGGCAACTCTGGGTCTGGCAGCAGTTTGTCGCCTGGGGCTACTTTGTCGCCAGCAATCCGGCCAACAGTTTCTTCTACCTGTTGACCGGCCTGCATGGGCTCCACCTGCTGGGCGGGCTGATCGCCTGGTGCTGGATCGTCGCCAGATTTCTGCGTCATGTGCCACTGGCGCAACTTGGCGCCAGCGTAGAGCTCTGTGCCATCTATTGGCATTACTTGCTGGGCCTTTGGTTCGTGCTTTTCGCGCTGCTGGCCAGCACGCCGCAAACCTATGAAGCCATCGCCAGATTCTGCGGCCTGAGGTAAACAGTCATGGCATTGCACCCACAAGCCCAAGTCGAATCCAGTTCATCCAACCCACCAGGTTCGCCGCCTGCACCGGGATGGCAGGGCATCGCCAGCGATTGGTCCTCGGATAAAGAGGCCTTCAAGCAGGTGCCCTGGGGCAAGGCGATGATGTGGATATTCCTGCTCAGCGACACGTTTATATTCACCTGTTTTCTGACCGGATACATGTCGGTACGCATGACCATCACCAGCGCCTGGCCGAACCCCAGTGAAGTGTTCGCATTGACGATCGGCGGCAAGGAAATCCCGCTTATTCTGATCGCCATCATGACCTTTGTGCTGATCAGTAGCAGCGGCACCATGGCCATGGCCGTCAATTTCGCCTATCGCCGTAATCGCGCGAAAACCGCGGCCCTGATGCTGGCGACCGCTGCCTTGGGTGTGACTTTCGTCAGCATGCAGGCATTTGAATGGAGCAAGCTCATCGCAGAAGGGGTGCGTCCCTGGGGGAACCCCATGGGAGCGGCGCAATTTGGCGCCAGTTTTTTCATGATTACCGGTTTTCACGGACTGCATGTATCAATCGGCGCCCTCTATCTCAGCATTGTGGCGCTGAAGGTATGGCGCGGAGATTATGAGCGTTCCGGCAACTATCAGAACGTCGAGATAGCCGGGCTTTACTGGCACTTCGTGGATTTAGTGTGGGTATTTATTTTTGCATTCTTCTATTTATGGTAGAGGAGCACGGGTGATGGCACATGCTCAGGGTCAGCAACATCCAATCAGTTTGTACCTTAAAATCTGGGGACTGTTATTCGTCCTCAGCACGCTGTCGTACCTTGTCGACTATTTCCACTTCCATGGCTACCTTCGGTGGTCCCTGATCATCACTTTCATGTTGTTGAAGGCAGGTTTGATTGTCTCCATCTTCATGCATATGGCATGGGAGCGCCTGGCATTGGTCTACGCCATACTGGTGCCACCTTTGTGTTTACTGGTACTTATCGGGCTGATGGCCTCCGAGGCAGACTATATTTTCCTCAGCAGGGGCATTTTCTTTGGCCAGTAGGCAAGCAGCTTTCGGATGGCCTTGAGTCCCCAGGCGCTAACCCGATATCACTCGCTTGAACTGATGCCATTTGTGCTGCCAGGCCACTGTCCAGTGGGGGGCCGCCGTTCCCGTGCCGGCGATCTTCAGCTTCGGATGCTGTTTGATGACCTGGTCCAGTACCGATTCCTGATTCGGTTCAACATCCACGAAGAAGATATGTTTGCCTTCTTTTACTGCCTGTTTGAAATTGCGGAAGTGAGTGTTCGGCACCTGGAACCCAAAAAAACCGCCTTCCCAGATGCAGAAGCCCAATACAACAATGGCAAGGAAGATAAAGGGCATCCAGCCTGCGGCGGATTCGGTCCAGCCCATCCAATAGGCGCCACCCAGGACCAGCGCTGCGAGTGGCACGCCGATCACCGCACCAATCTCACCAGAGTGAACAGCATCCTGTTCCATCAGCGAGCTGATCTCGTGGAGGTGATGTTCTTCTACATCAGCAACTTTTTCACTGAGTACATGAATCTGTTCGGAATTGATGCCGCTGGCTTCCAATTCATATTCAACGTTTTCAAGATCGTTGAGATTGTCACTGATGTAATAGTGTCGGTTCATGCCACACCTCCCATCTCGGGTTTGCTGCAGACCTCCTCTGTCCGGCAGCACTTGGCAGCTGTACTGTGGGGAACGTTGCACACCCGGTGCAATTTGAAAAAAGTATAGCACTCACCATCCTGCGGACCGGTCACTGGCTGATCTGCACAATGACCGGACCTTCCGTCACGATCGGCGGGTTCGCGCGGATATTCGATGCATTTTTCTGAATCCAGTCACGCGCGACTTTCAGGCTCGCATCGCTGCCGGCCTTGTCCGTGCAAACAGTCACCGCTGTACCACCATCACCCGTATTCAACAGTGTGTAGCTGACGAGGCCAGGCACTGTCCGCAGGGTCGCTTCGACGTCGGCATTGCGCTCTTCCAACAACTCGAAAAGCTGCTTTGCTCCAGTACCCAGGTAGGTTCTTATAACCGCATACATAGTCGTCTCCCTTGGGAGTGTCGCCTTGATGCCAATCCAGATCCGTTGATGGCCGCTATTACTCAAGGCTTCAGCTCGCCTTGATTTATTAAGCTTAGCCAAACGTCGGCGACAATCGTAATGCAACGACCACCGGCCATTTTTGGCCGATAACTGCCTGTCGTGAGGGGCTGAAACCGACCCATTGCAGCCAGTCGGCATAACAGTTTTCAACCAATCGCCGGAACAATGTGGCTGCTTCACCCAACCCCTTCTCGTATCATCAGCGCCTTTGCATCTGGAACGAACTGTGTGAAATCGCCAACTGGAAAAGCTCCGGCTGCCTCTGACGGGGCGAAGTGGGACATAGGCGAGGCTGTCAATCAGCTCTCGTGGGACGACTTGCGCATCATCAAGACGCTCAGTGATTGCGGCAATCGTTCGGCTACGGCCAAGAAGCTTGGCATCAATGTATCCACCGTTTCGCGCCGAGTTGCTCAAGTTGAGCGAACGCTCGGCATCGCGCTGTTTGATCACCGCAAATCAGGGTATCTGCTCACCGCCGAGGGTGCTGAATTGCGAGCACTCGCCGAGCGAGTGGAGCTGGATATTGTCAGCGTCACGCGGCGTGTTTCACGTTCAGGCCAAGGTCCCCTCGGGAAACTTCGAATTACCACCAGCGACTCGCTGCTGCTGTACTTCTTCACCCCCATCATCGCGGACTTCAAGGCCCTGAACGAGGGGATCACCATCGAGGTGCTGGTGGGCAATGAAACCCTTAGCCTCGCCCGGGATGAATCGGATATCGCGATTCGAGCGACGAGAAAACCTGCAGAAAGCCTGGTGGGCCGTAAACTGGCGAACATTGCCTGGGCACCTTACTGCTGTGCCAAGCAGATGACTGCCTTGCCCCTTTTCGAAGAGGGCCAGGCATGGGTGTCATACTCCTCAGCGCTCTGCGGTTTGAAGGCGACAAGCTATGTCGAAAGCAGAGTCGCTGCTGAGCGCATAGCGTACCGCACCGATTCTGTTGCAGCAGCAAGCGCTGCAATCGCGGCGGGTCTGGGATTTGGATTCCTTCCCTGCATGTTGGGCGACATAACCCCAGGGTTGGTACGCGCCGGCCCGGTAGTGCCAGAGCTTCAGGATGAGTTGTGGCTGCTGACTCACCAGGACATTCGAAAATCGTGGCGAGTCAAAGCATTCATGACCTTCTGCGCCGCTGCCGTGGCCAGTCAAAAGCCCTTGGTCGAGGGGCAATTGATACTCCCGGTCACCTAGATCGAAACCGGGAGTGCAGCTCAGATGTCTCGGGCGCCAATCACGGCCTTGCACACGATCTCAATCAGCTGCGGACGCTGGGCAAGTCTCGACACCCCAATGATATTGCTCGCGCACTGAGGCCGCTCAGTGCCATAGGCCGCCTTGCGCACTTTGCCGACCACCGCGAACGCAGCGTCCATGTCCAGCACATAAAGCGTTTCCTCGACAACATCTTGCATAGTTGCGCCATACAAGGTGAGCAGCTTCGAAATGTTGTCGTAAGAGACCCGCATCTGCTCTCCCATCGAAGAGAAATCACTGGGCTTACCATCGGCGTTCAGCGGCGCCGGGGCTACCAGATTACCTGCCTCATCATGGTTGAATTGACCTGATACGTAGATCTCGTTTCCTACCCGCCGTGCCTGCGGATAGCCATACGCCTCCTCCCAGGAAACGCCCCAGTAGGCGGTCTGCTTGTTGAACGGTTGTGAAGCTGCCATTGCATTCTCCTGCACATGAGGGACCGGAATGATCCGAATGGGTGGGCGAATGCTAGCAGCGCGATCGCGTATTTTATGGCTTATAAATGAGCCGACAGGAGCGCAAAAATGCGCCACCGACAGGCGCCTTGTTTCGTTATCTTTTGCTCGTCCTCAAGCAATGACGCTGAGGAGTGCACTCGTGGCTACGGTAATGCCTGCAAGGTGCGGGACCCGAGACTTGTGCGATTGAACATCATCGAGCTGAAAGGAAACAAAAATGAGCAATCCTAAAACTGAAGTCCTGACTCCGCTTAATAGCCAACTGATCTTCATCGATCAGCAGCCACAGATGGCCTTCGGCGTTCAGAGCATTGACCGGCAAACGCTGAAAAACAATACCGTTGCCTTGGCCAAGGCAGCGAAGATTTTTAATGTCCCCACCACCTTCACCACGGTTGAGACAGAAAGCTTCTCAGGTCACACCTACCCCGAGCTACTCGCTGTGTTCCCGGACGCCCCGCTGCTGGAGCGCACCTCCATGAATTCCTGGGATGATCAGAAGGTACGCGACGCACTCAAGAGAAATGGTCGCAACAAGATCATCGTCTCCGGCTTGTGGACCGAGGTATGCAATGCCACCTTCGCCCTGTCGGCAATGAACGATGCCGGCTATGAAATCTATATGGTTGCAGATGCCTCCGGCGGCACCACCAAAGAAGCCCACGATTACGCCATGCAGCGCATGATCCAGGCCGGCGTGGTACCGGTGACCTGGCAGCAGGTGCTGCTGGAATGGCAACGGGACTGGAAGAACCGCGACACCTACGACGCCGTAATGGAACTGGTAAAGGAACATTCTGGTGCATATGGCATGGGCGTCGACTACGCCTACACCATGGTGCACAAGGCGCCTGAGCGCGTTCAGCATGGCCCCACCCTGGCGCCTGTCGCTGCATCTGTCTGAGCCATCGCCAGCCCCTGCCCTGGGGGCTGTTCACAGACTTGCGAAGGGTGCGCAGTCGACTGAACCGAGTCAACGAGCCTGGCCTGGCCCCCTTGGGGATTTCCAGTGCCCAGCGCTGTTCGAGTCAGGCGCTCGCATCCTGTTACCTGGATTAAGGGATGTGTATGAACAAGGACAAATCTACCGTGCTGGCGACTCTCACACTGGCTTCGACAGGGCAGCTCAAATCCTGGCAGATAAGAACTGCCAAACAACTGATGCTGGACAGGCTGGATACCGGCATTTCAGTGACTGAACTAGCCGAAGCTTGCGCATTGTCGCGCAGTCACTTCTCACGCAGGTTCAAGGAAAGCACCCGGATGTCCCCGCAGCGATGGCTGCGTGAACAGCGGGTCATGAAGAGCAGAGAGTTATTGAAGGCTTCCACGATGTTGCTCACAGAGATCGCGCAGGAATGCGGCTTCAGCGATCAATCTCACTTCTGCCGTACATTCGTGAAGGCTGAAGGCATGACACCGAAGGCTTGGCAGCAACAAGCAATCTGCCCGATTCCGGTCGTTGCTTGAGACGGTAAGGCATCATCAACGCGCGGGCGAGCCCAAGCGGACTGAGGTGTAACCCCCTTGAAAATCAATTTGTTACAGCTATCGACGATTTTTTATAAATCTTGCGCGCTAAATTATTGAGCGGCAACTTATTGCACATTGTTATAACGCAAACATTTAAATCGCTAACAGAATCCCTCGAAGACATTCAAAAGTGAGGAAAGCCATGAAAGTTCTCTACACCGCAGTCGCAACCGCAACCGGCGGTCGTGATGGCCGAGCCATCTCCAGCGACAAGAACCTCGACGTGAAACTGGCCACTCCGAAGGAATTGGGCGGTGCCGGTGGTGATGCCACCAACCCTGAGCAACTGTTCGCCGCTGGTTACTCGGCCTGCTTCATCGGTGCACTGAAGTTCGTCGCCAGCCAGAGCAAACGCAGCATTCCAGCCGACGCCTCGATCACTGCGCGGGTCGGCATTGGCCAGATCCCAGGCGGCTTTGGCCTGGATATCGACCTGAACATCAACCTGCCAGGCCTGGAGCACGCCGATGCACAAGCGTTGGTGGAGGCGGCCCACCAAGTGTGCCCGTACTCCAACGCAACCCGTGGCAACGTCGATGTCCGTCTGCACGTCACCGTCTAACTTCCCGCCTCACGAGAAACAGGAGATATGAAATGAACGTTTTGACCAAAACACTCGTCGGCTCGCTCCTTGCCTTGTCGATCGGTAACGCATTCGCTGACTCTGGCGTCGAACACAACACCCAGGCATTCCTCGATGCATTGAACTCAGGCAGTGGTAAACCCATCGAGCAGCTTTCGCCGAAGGACGCCCGTGCGGTACTGACCGGCGCTCAGGCCGGGGTAAAACTGACACTGCCCAAGGCGGATGTCAGCGAGAAGACCATCACCGTCGACGGCCAGGACATCAGCTTGACCATCGTGCGTCCGGCGGGTGTGAAGGGGACCTTGCCTGTGTTCATGTACTTCCACGGCGGTGGCTGGGTGCTCGGCGACTTCCCGACCCATGAGCGCCTGGTGCGCGATCTGGTCGTCGGGTCCGGGGCGGCGGCGGTGTTCGTCAATTACACCCCGTCCCCTGAAGCGCACTACCCGACGGCGATCAACCAGGCCTACGGGGCAACCAAATGGGTGGCCGAGCACGGCAAGGAAATCAATGTCGACGGTAAGCGCCTGGCGGTAGCGGGCAACAGCGTCGGCGGCAACATGGCAGCCGTGGTCAGCCTGATGGCCAAGGATAAAGGTACCCCGGCCATTAAGTACCAGGTGCTGCTGTGGCCAGTGACCGACGCCAACTTCGAGACAGCGTCGTACAACCAGTACGCCGAGGGGCACTTCCTCACCAAGAACATGATGAAGTGGTTCTGGGACAACTACACCACCGACCCCAAGCAATGTGCCGAGATCTACGCCTCGCCGCTGCGCGCTACCACTGAGCAGTTGAAAGGCCTGCCGCCAGCGCTGGTCCAGACCGCGAGTGCCGATGTGCTGCGTGACGAAGGGGAAGCCTACGCTCGCAAACTGGACCAAGCTGGCGTGCCGGTCACTGCGGTGCGCTACAACGGCATGATCCATGACTACGGCTTGCTGAACGTGGTCAGCCAGGTTCCGGCGGTACGCTCTGCAATGCTGCAGGCTTCCGAAGAGCTGAAAGTTCATTTGAAGTGACCCCCACTCAAGACCGGAGATGTATGCAATGAACTGGTAATCACCGCCGGAAACGAAAAGCCCGCTAAACAGCGGGCTTTTTCGTTTCCGGTGTAGCGTTAGCAGCCCTCCGCCAAGGGCACCTATGGGTAGGATAGCGACCATCAGCCATTGTGACTGACCCACCCTTGTCCTCCCTCAACCTGGAGGACGAGCCATGAACACTATTGCTAGATACAGCCATCAGCCTTGGAACAAGGGAAAGCTTGTCGGGCAGAAAGCCCCGCTTCGAGTCAGAGATATCTGGGCCATCCGGGTCAGACTTCAGCTTGCTGAGAAGACGCGTGATTTGGCGCTCTTCAACTTGGCCATCGATAGCAAGCTGCGTGCCTGTGACTTAACCAAGTTGCGAGTCCGAGACATCGCCCATGGGGAGCATGTGTCGTCATGAGCCATCGTGATGCAGCAGAAAACTCAGCACCCAGTGCAATTTGAAATCACTGAGCAAACCCGAACGGTTCTGGAGGCTTGGATGCATCGGGCCCATCTCCGCAGTGAGGACTTCTTGTTCCTGAGCCGCTTGCACGCCTCAGACCATCTTTCCACCAGGCAATACGCTCGAATAGTCAAAGCGTGGGTGACAGCCATTGGTCTTGATCCAACCATGTACGGTACCCACACGCTACGGAGAACCAAGGCATCGTTAATCTATCGCAGGACGAAGAACCTGAGAGCTGTCCAACTCCTGCTTGGTCATACGAAGCTTGAAAGCACTGTCAGATACCTGGGAATCGAGGTCGATGATGCCCTGGAAATGGCAGAACAAACGGAGGTCTGATCATCCATAGTGACGGTCGATGCTAGACCGTCGCTATCCGACCCAAAGGGGACATTTCGCCGAGAATCAAACGCTATTTTTACTCTACGAATTGGCCCATTTATTGGCGAACCTGTAGAGAGGTAAGAACGAGTCCGATAGCTCCTTACCCAGTGGTGTTAGTCCATAACCGCCATCGTTTGACTCGATGAAGCCCGCCTCTCGGAGCTCATTGACTCTGCTTTGCAAAACGGTGGGCGAGATATCGCCACACGCGCTTCTCAATGCACGGGAACTCAGTGAACCGTGCTGAAGCTCCCAGATAATCCGCAAGGCCCATTTTTGTCCGAGCACATCCAGGAGCGCCATGATCGGACGACGCCCGTCTAGCATTCGTGAATCCAAGTTTTGCTCATCACTCATAATTATGGCCCTTGTGTGCTACTTATTGTGTAGCGAATACTGGTGCTACATATTTGATAGCGGAGGGTACACCGTGGCTCGAATTCAAGCACTCAGCAAACCCTACACAGAAGAACTCCAGGCAACGTTCGACAAAATAATGGGGGAGGGTGTCCCACCACTGTTGTTGTTCACGACCATCGCCAGCAGCGAGAGGGCGTGGCGCAAGTTCAGGGGCGGTTCATTGCTGGATGGAAACCTGCTGACGCTTCGTCAACGGGAACTGATCATCAACAGGGTCTGCGCGCGTACTGGATGCGAATATGAGTGGGGTGTGCACGTTATGGCTTTCGCTGAGAGCGCCGGACTGACCAGAGACGATATCGGCCACACGCTGGACCATCCACTCCGGGCGGAATACTGGAAGGAAGAAGAAGCGGTGCTGCTGGCTACGATCGATGCCCTGCACGATCGCGCTACATTGACCGAAGCGGAATTTCAGGCCGCCCGAAAGTACCTCGATGACAATCAGATTCTTGAAGTGCTCATGCTGGCGGGCTTCTATCGAACGGTATCGTATATTGCCAATAGTCTGGCTCTTCCGCTTGAGCCAAACGCGGCGAGGTTCAGCGAGTTTCGTCATGAAACCGCGCAATCGTCTTAGGCTCACTGTCCGCTTCTGGCTGTGGATTCAACCGGTCGATCGCCTCCAAGGCGTCGCGTACGTTGTCGGCGACCTCAGCTGACCCACGCTGCTCAACCCAGTTGGATAGTTCCAGGATGGCGGCTTCGAGGGCGAGTTGGTTTTCGTTGATTTTGAGAAGCAGGGAGGGGAGCAGGTCAAAATTAGGCATCGCGGATCCTCGGTTATGAGGTGAGCGTAGCACCAGGCAGAAAAAGCAAAGCCCCGAAGGTTCGCGGCTCCGGGGCTTCTATTTTCGCCCCCATCCCTTAATGTTTGGCGAACGTGGCGCGAAGATTACCAGTGATGTACTAGCGCATCACTACTGCGATAGGTGGATTGTGTTCCGTTGGCACGACGCCGGAGAGCGGGTGGAAGCTGTCTAAAACCACTGCGATCTATTTTGGTTTTGCTGGGCCGATCCGAAGCGTTCATCGCATCGTATTTGACCAAACGCTTAGCAGGGCTAAAGTCCAGTTGTTTGTGAGCACGACGCAATAAAGGTCGGACCTGTTAGACGTTAACCAGCAACGGCTGTCGTCACGCAGGTTCATCAGTGGCGGGGGGTAGAAAAAGAGTATTCCTCATGATCAAACACCTTCAAATAATGGCATTGGTTTCTATCTTCGCGATCGTTGCGGGGTGCCAAACGGATCAATCGACTTCCGCCTCTGGTGCGAAGGCTGCGAACGCTCAGATGGATCAGGAGGCAAAAGCGGCGTTAAAGAGTTTATATATCAGTACGCCGGAAGCGCGTGTCTTAGCGCAGAAAGCCAAGGGTATCCTCGTTTTCCCGGATGTGCTGAAAGCGGGTCTCATCGTCGGTGCACAGCATGGCGAAGGCGAATTGATCGAGAACGGCAAAGTCACGGGATACTACTCGACCACTGCAGCATCATACGGTCTTCAGGCGGGCGCGCAGAAGTTTGGTTACGTGATGTTCTTCATGACCTATTCAGCGATGAACGATCTGAAAAATGTTAATGGCTTTGAGGTCGGCGTGGGCCCAAGCATTGTGGTCGTAGATTCAGGCATGGCTAAGTCGCTGACTACTTCAACGGCTCAGTCTGATGTTTATGCGTTCATCTTTGATCAAAAGGGCTTAATGGCCGGGCTGGGACTGCAGGGTTCAAAAATTACTAAGCTCGATCGTTGAACCCGTCGGTCGGTCGCTTCAGCTGGAGGCTCGAGCGACAGCTAGCGAGCCTCCTCGTTGCCATCAGGAATGCGGAGTTGGTCAAACCACAGCCAACGAAAAAATTACAGGTAGAAAGAGGTGTGGTTTCGACCCATTGCGGACGGTGGGCAACACCAACACTTTCAGTGTCGTCAACGCCACTACAAGTCCCGAGCCCAGGTCTGGCTGACGAGGTCTTTTCCGAAGCTGTGTACCTGTTCTTCTTCGACCAGTTGAAAACCTGCTTTCTGGTATAGCTTTCGGGCATCGGAAAGCACGCTGGTTGTCCAGAGGATCATGCTCTTGTAGCCCACATGGCGTGCAAATCGGAGACTCTCTTCCAGCAACCGATTGCCGATTCCCATGCCTCTGGCACTCGCATCCACATACAGCATCCGTAGCTTGGCGGTCGTCTCATCATGTCTGACGACAAAGACCGAACCGATGACCATGCCATCTTTTTCCGCGATCCAGCACCGTTCGCAAGACTGATCGAACTCACGAAGGTATTTGGCGACGATTTCCGCCACCAGCGCTTCGAACTCCGTATTCCAACCGTATTCGCGGGCATAGAGTTGAGCTTGCTGCTGAACGACAATGCCCATGTCACCCGCTCGTGGATCGCGCAGAAGGTAGGAGGGATCCCTGTCGCCCAATTGCGTCTGTATCCGTCTCATGGCTTGGATCAATTGCTCTTGCTGTGGCTCAGGCAAGCCTTGCAGCATCACCACGACTTCTTCACGAGCGGCTTGCTCCAGCGAGGCCAGCACGGTACGACCTGGATCGGTGAGCTGGATTTGAGATGCTCGGGCATCGGTTGCCGAGCGAGTCCTGCTGATCAATCCTTTTTTCTCGAATCCGCCGATGACGCGGCTGAGGTAGCCAGCATCCAGGCCGAGCATATGGCAGAGGTCTGAACTCTTCAGGCCAGCACTGGCGCCCAATTCATAAAGGATGCGTGCCTCGGTCAAGGAAAACTCGGCTTGCAGCAGGTGCTCTTGCAGGGCGCCGATCTGCCGGGTGTAGAAACGGTTAAAGCGGCGGACTGTGTCAGCGCGCTCCATGATGGTTGCGGTCATGAAAACCCCATATAGTTGCTTTTGGCAATTATATTATTGACTTAGGCAACCATGTCAATCCTGCGATGGTCAGGTGCAACGGCAGTTTACGGTTAAGACGTATTGGGTCTGACCGTCTGCTTTGGCCGATTGCTGCCTGCTACAAGGCGCAGCTATCGGCCCAAGATCCAAATCGCGATCAGCACAACGACTTCTGGTAATAGAACCGGGTATGTCCCGGTGGATAATCTGCCAGGCGGCCGAATTCGGAGTAACCAAGTTTTCGATAAAACCCGGGTGCCTGAAAGCTGAAAGTCTCCAGCCAGATACCAATACAGTGCTTTTTCTGCGCGACTTCTTCAGCCATGCGCATTAGCCGTTCTCCGATACCCTGGCCACGCATCGACTCGGGAACGCTGACAAGATCGATGAGCAGCCATCGATAAGAGACCTTGCCGTACAATCCGCCAATGACTTCGTTACTGTCTGGGTCTCGTAGCAACAGAGCAAATGTTTCATGTGCGTCGTCTCCACCGTTGACCTGGTTATGGGCCAGCAACGGGGTCAAAATTCCCAGCCGCTCTGCTTCAGTAGCATTTTCAGAAAGTTGGATTTCTACAGACATGGTGCTCTCCCTGAGCGGTGAGTAACTGGGTCAACAAGGTATCCCATTCCTGTCACCCCATGGCGGACAGTCCGGACACTAGAGTCCGGTGTTGGATTGATGAGCCGCCCAGTGTTTCATCTCTTCTGCAATGAAGTGGTTCACCAGGTCACTGTACATCCTCTCGATTGCATCCGGGCTCAGTCCCTCAGCCTCGGCCCACTCGCGTCTTGTCGCCAACATGGCCTTGAAACGCTCCGGAGCACGCACCGAAGTCAATGAGGTCTTGTACTTCGAGGCAGCCAGTACGTAGTGAAAACGCTTGCCCAACAGTTTGATAACAACCTGATCAAGGGCATCGATTTCACGTCGAATATCCTCCATTCCTGCACACTCTTCGGGCTGCAACTGATTGATGACGTCCATGTAGGTGACTCCGTTTGCTGAAAAATCGTGGGCCTTCGCAAGAAGTATCGGCGTTGGCTAAGGCGGATCGGCGAACTCTTTAGACTGCGTTAATCGATAGGGCGGTGGGCGAGGGTGACTGTGTTTGAGTGACCGCTGATAGTTGCCTGTCACGAATTTTTTCATCGAGACAATCAGGACTCGCTGACTTTTCGGCCAGAAAACCGGATTAATCTCTTACTCAAGAGTCCTGCAAACAAGTGTCGGCTGAAGCATTGCCAGTTGCTCACGAATTGCATGTTCATCGGCAGGAACAAGACAGTACGCGAGCCCGATTCGACTGATCAGCGCGATGATGTTCTCAAGCGACGCGACAGACCTGTTGTTGCGTTCGACATAACGACGATAGGGCTCTTCCAGCAAATCACGCCACATCGGTGCGATGTTTTCGAGGATGTAGGTGAACACCTCCAAGGTTGAGTTCTTCGTCAGATAGCTGTGGTGGAAGCCGCCGTTATGACGATCCAGGTAGCGTACGGAGAAACACACGCACTCTATGAGATAGGCCTCGAAGTCATCTTCGAACTCATTCAGGGAGCGTTGCATTTCCTCAAAAAAGGCAGCGTTCTCTGCACTGACGACAGCCTGAATCAGCTCCTTCTTGGAACCAAAATACCGGTACAGGGTGCGTCGCGAGATGTTGGCACCGCGGGCGACGTCATCGATCGAAAAACCCTCGGCGCCCTCGGCAATCATCGCGTCGAGGGCGGCACGCAGGATCAGCGACCGGCCATCACTGGCGTTTTCCATCCTGCTGGCATCACCCCAGCGTAATTGTCGACTCATTTGCACCTTCACACGCTCGGGGGGCGGGACGGGCATTCGTGCCCGGCCCTTGGGAAAAGCAATTGAGCCCGATTTTCACATGGCATGGCACAAAAAGCCATTTCGTGCCAATCTCTGGCACAGATAATAAAAAGTGTGACATAGAGTCGGCCATTTAACAGGAGGCATAGCCATGACCAGAAGTCAGCAGGACTCGAACCGGGACGACGAGTTTGATGTGGTGATTGTCGGTTCGGGCGCCGGCGCCTTGACTGCAGCACTGCGAGCGCACGACAACGGCTTGTCGGTACTCGCGATTGAAAAGAGCGATGTCTATGGCGGTACCACGGCGGTATCCGGGGGAGGGATCTGGATTCCGTGTAACGACCAGATTGCCGCACTGGGGGGCAGCGATTCATACGACGAAGCGATCAGCTATCTGCGCGAGGTGGTTGGCGAAGATTTTGATCAGCAGCGCATCGACGCCTATCTCGACAATGGTCCGAAAATGGTTGAGTACCTGGCACGTCAGGCGCGCACGAATTTTCGCGCGGTGCCGCGCTACCCCGACTACTACCCGGACCGCAAAGGTGGCAAGCCCGGCTACCGCACCATGGAGCCGGCCCCGTTCGACGGGGCGCGCCTGGGTGAACACTTCGAGCTGTTGCGGGCGGCTTCGCCGGCGACCCTGATTGGCGGACGTATCGCCATGACCCAGGTCGAGGCCCACACCATCCTTGCCAAGGAGCGCGGCTGGTTGCTGCTGACCGCAGGGCTGGCGCTGCGCTACCTGAGTGATTTTCGCTGGCGTCGCCGCAGCCGGCGAGATCGCCGCCTGACCCTAGGTAACGCCTTGGTAGCGAGCCTGCGCGCAGCCTTGGCCGAGCGAGGCATTCCCTTGTGGTTGCAAACCTCCATGCAGTCATTGCAACTGGATGAAGGCCGGGTAGTCGGCATCGAAGTGCTGCGCGAGGGGCGCACTCAACGCCTGCGGGCGCGGCACGGCGTGGTGCTTGCCTGCGGCGGTTTCGAGTCGAACCAGGCGATGCGCGAACTGTATCTGCCCCGGCCCACACAGGCCCAATGGACGGCGGCGCCGCCGATAAACCATGGCGACGGCATTCGCGCCGGGCTGGAGGCCGGCGGTGCGGTGGCGCTGATGGAACACACCTGGGGCGCTCCGACAGTGAAGGTGCCAGGGGAGTCGAGCCAGCGCGCCCTGTTTGTTGAGCGTGCGGCGCCCCGTTGCGTGATGGTCAATCGACTGGGCCAGCGCTTCGTCAATGAAGCCGCGCCCTACACGGACATCATCTATGCGATGTATGCCGACCATCAACGCACCCAGGCCAATGCACCGGCCTGGCTGGTATTCGATGCCGAGTACCGCAAGCGCTATCCCTGCGGTGTGTTGCTGCCGGGCAGTGTGCAGCCGGACAGCAAGATCCCCGCCGGCTGGCTCGACAATGTGATCTACCGCGCCGAAACACCGGCCGAGCTGGCAACCAAGATCGGCGTCGACGTCGCCGGGCTCGAAGCCACCCTCGTGCAGATGAACCAATACGCCGCCGCTGGCGTTGATCCGCAGTTCGGCAAGGGTGGCAACCTGTTCGACCGCTACTACGGTGACACCACCTGCAAACCCAACCCCTGCCTTGGCCCGATCGATCGCGCGCCGTTCTATGCCTTGCGCATCGATCCGGGCGAGCTGGGTACCAAAGGCGGACTGCGCACCGACGCCTGCGCGCGTGTGCTGCGCCCGGACGGCTCGGCCATTGCCGGCTGCTATGCGGTGGGCAACACCTCGGCTGCGCTGATGGGCAAGACCTATCCCGGCCCCGGTTCGACCATTGGCCCGGCGATGACCTTCGCCTTCATCGCCGCCGATCACATCGCCGCCGAATCGGCGTCAGCCACCAACAGGACTCAACAATGAACCATGTGATGAAACAGGTACGACTCCACGGCCCTCGAGACCTGCGGGTGGACGAAGTCCCTTTACCATCCCCGGGTGAGACAGATGTGCTGGTCGAAGTCGCCGCGTGCGGTGTTTGCGGGAGTGACCTGGGCTTCTATGAGAGCGGGGGCATTCGCCGCGATGGGGCACCGATGCCATTAGGGCATGAGTTCTCCGGGGTCATCCGCGAGGTGGGCACGGCGGTCGTCCACTACCGGCCCGGCATGCGGGTCGTGGTCAATCCCATGGCCAACGGCGCGATGATCGGCGTGGGCAGCGATGAGGGGGCGCTGGCGAACCTGGTCCGGGTGCGCAACGTAAACAGCGGCCCGATTCTGCATCAACTGCCGGCGAACCTTCCCCTGGAGGTGGCCGCCCTCGTCGAACCGCTGGCGGTGGCCTTGCACGCGGTCAATCGCTCACGGGTGACGGCCGGTGAGTCCGTGCTGGTCCTTGGCGCCGGGGCCATTGGCCTGGGAATCGTCGCGTGCCTGAAGGCCCGGGGCATCAGCCAGATCGCTGTGGCTGACCTGTCTGCCGGGCGCCTGGAGATTGCTGCCGGGCTGGGGGCGAATCTGACGCTCGATCCGACACGAGACGACCTGTGGAGCGAACTCGCACGGGCCCATGGCAGCGTGCCGACTTTCCTGGGGACGCAAGCGCCCGCGACCCAGGTGATCTTTGAGTGTTCAGGGGTGAGCGGCGTGCTGCACGAGGCCATCGCCAGGGCCCGGGATGCCGCACGCATCACCGTGGCAAGTGTCTACAAGCAACCGCAGGCTTTTGACTTCTCGATCCTGCAGGTCAAGGAACTCGAACTGATCGGCACCCTGTGTTATCCGACGGAGTTCGCGCAGGCACTGGAACTGCTGGCATCCGGCGCATTCGATCCGGAGTCCATGATCAGCCACCGTTTCTCGCTCGATGACGTCGCGCAGGCTTATAAAACGGCGGCTGACCCACAGCGGTCGGCCAAAGTCATCATCAAGCCCTGAACCGTCGCACGGCCGGCAATGCCGGCCGTGCTGTTTATCAGAGGTGCCGGGCCGGGCCTGCGGGTGCAGTGGCCGCCGCATAGATCTCGGAAATAGAGGGATTGCGTCGAAGCGTCTGTCCGCCGCTGACATGAATGACCTGACCGGTCACGAAGCTGGACTCGTTGCTGGCCAGCCAGAGTGCCGCATCGGCCACGTCGGCGGAAACACCACTGCGCCCGAGGGGGATTTCGCGGTGATAGAGGGCAGCGATAGACGGGTTCAGCAGCCCGCCACCCGACATCGGCGCATCGGCAACACCACCGGGGGCAATGGAGTTGGCCCGGATCCCGTGCTGACCGAATTCGTGAGCGATGCAACGGATGACGTGGTCGATGCCGGCCTTGGTGCCCATGTACGCGGCGTGGTTGTCGAACATGATGCTGGCCGTGACCGACGAGATCTGGATGATAGATCCCCCCGTCGGCATATGACGCAGCAGCGCCTGAAAGTATTGGAACGGGCCGGTGAATTGCACCGCGTTCATTTTCTCCAGGTCTTCGCGGCTGTGTTCCAGGAACGGCTTCAAGAGCCCCCAGCCCGTGGCATTGACGCCGATGTCCAGGCCGTTCAGGCACTGATTGCTCTGCGCCACCAGATCGTCGACCTCGACCTGCGAGGTGATATCGCACGCCAGCCAAGGCACCCCGAGTGACTGTGCAACCGCCGCCACTGCATCGGCGCGGCGCCCTGAAACCAGCACGCGCGCCCCTTGTTCGACATAACGTCGAGCCACGGCTTCGCCGACGTTGCCAGGTGCCACACCCAGCACCAATGCCGCTTTACCTTCAAGTCGTTTCGACATGCTGTCCCTTACGCCCCCACATCAATAATGTGAACCGGATCCGTGCCATCCCAGTGCCTGGCGGCTTCAATGCCCTGCTGGATCAACTCGCGCATTCCAATCCCATGGATGATTTCGTAAAGCACTCCAGGCTCCGAATGGTTTTCCAGATAGGCCACGAGGGTCGTTGGATTGCTGGCTTCAAAAACAATCTGCAACCCGGTCGCAGTCAATTGCACAAGGGTCTGGTCGAAGTCATCGACGACCCAGGCGACATGGTGCATGCCCCGGATTGGATGGCCTTCAGCATCTCGATAGGGCGACTTCGCATCGTTGGTCACCTGGATCAGCTCGATCTGGATATCCCCTTGATACGCCAACCCGACATCGATCGTGACAGTGACCGGCTCACCTCGATACTTGCCTTGGAGGCTGACGTTGCGAAAGAGCGTCCAGGGCCCGACACCGAGATGCTGTCGCCAGCGTTCCATGCTTTGTTCCAGGCTCTCGACCAGATAACCGATCTGACTGATCGGACCAAGCAATGCACTGCTCATGACGCCTCCTTGGGAGTGATGTCATTGGGAAAAGGCTACTGACGAAGGTTCAGCCCGGGGTTGGGCTCTGTGACGCCAGTGGTGGTTATGGCACAAAAATCAAATTGTGCGCCAAGCATAATGGCACAAAATTGTTTATGTGTGTCACGCCGATCGAGGGAGTAGGGTGAGCCTTTCGCCGACGTCTCGCTGGAGGACGGAATGATTTGCCATGCAAGCAACAGCCCTGCACGTGTGCGCGAATGAGTTGGCTATGTTGTTCGCGGGGAACCGAAATCGAGATTGCACTCTTGATTTGGCGTAGGCCCCGGCACTGGACAGACATTCGAGACGAGCTTGATAGACGGCTCTCGGAGAAAAAGGCTTGAGCCATAACTCGTGTAGCAGAAGTGCGCTTCAGCCAATAGCTGCCGGTGAGAGCCGGCAGAAACCGGTCAGATCAGTCAGGCCGCTTGCTGTTCGACAATTTTTTTGTCCGTAGAAACAAGCTACTTCTAATCCAGCAACTCATCTCGAATGAGGTTGAACAGGGGCAGTAGCTGTTCACCGCACCGAATCACCCAGCGCGCCAGCGTCTGGCGCGGGATAGCTCAGCTTGCGGGTGCGAGCTTCATTCCGAGCCCGAACGGGCAGACTCAAAGACGTGAGCTTCGCTAACGTGACGGCGCAAAAGGAGGTATCTGCGTCATTTAGGTCAAAAGCCTGTTGGCGTAGATTTGTTCCTGAACCCGGTACCCCGCCGGTTAAAGGAAACTGCCATGAACACCCGCATCCACCAAGGTACTGCGCTGGCAACTGGCGCATCTTCTGGTATTGGCGCTGTTTACGCTGACCGGCTTCCCCGTGCTGGCTACGATCTGATCCTGGTTGCGCACCGCGTCGAAAAGCTTCGCGAACTGGCGCGGGCGATTACCACGTGCACTAGCCGCTCAGTTGAGACTATCGCAGCTGATCTCACTGGCGCTGACGATCTGGCCCGTGTTGAGCGCGTACTTCAAACCGATTCCTGCATCACCGTGCTCGTCAACAATGTGGGTATCGGCGCGACCGGCCCTTCGAAATAGGGCACACGTTGCCCGAGGAAAACCAGATGTCGAACCGAAACCAACAAGTCGAGCAGTCGCTGACATCCCGTATAGATGTTGTCGGGCTTTGGTTGGCGCCCTTTGGGCTCCGCATTTTGCTCGCATGGGAATTCTTCGAATCCGGACTTGAGAAGCTGCAAGGGGCGAACTGGTTCGCCGACCTTGGCGACAAGTTCCCGATGCCCTTCTCTTTGCTGAGCTCGAATACGAATTGGACCATGGCAACCTGGTTCGAACTGGTCGGCAGCTTCGCTTTGCTGCTCGGCTTGGGCACCCGTTTTGTCGCATTGTCACTGTGGGTGCTGACAATAGTGGCCACCTACACCATTCACTGGCCGTCAGATTGGTCGAGCTTGAGCCAGCTGTGGCAAGGCTACGCAATCAGCAACGATGGCTACGGCAACTACAAGCTGCCGTTGATCTACCTGGTGATGCTTTTGCCTCTCATCCTCAACGGATCCGGTCGACTAAGCCTCGATCATCTCATCGAAGTCCTCCGAGACTCAGCAAGTAAGAGCTCTGCTGGTCCGAGCGTTTGGGGGCTTGTGCTCCTGACGTTGGGGGTGACGGTTTCGCTATTGTTGCCGTGGGTGGGAGGAACGTTGGCGGGCATCGCAGCGATCCTGCTGGTTTTTCCCCGCAGACCTGGCTCCGTTCACATGCCGCTTTCCAAATCTTGACTTGCTACTGCATTTCGCAGTGCTACCCAGCGGCTTCGCCGCACCCCACCTGGAGAAAATGTAATGTCTGATAAAACCATCCGTAACAAGAGTATTGGTCTGATGAGTGTCGCGCTGGCCGGGATCGTTCTGAGTGGATCGGCTTTTGCCGTACAACAATTGCCGCAAGGCTACATGCTTGCCGCGTCGCACACCGGAGCTGAAGGGAAGTGCGGTGAAGGTAAGTGCGGTGGCACGGAGACCAAGACACAGGCAAAGACCACCGAAGGGAAGTGCGGTGAGGGCCAGTGCGGTGATGCGATCTTCAACGCGATCGATACTGATGATGATGCGCGAATCTCGCGCGCCGAGTTCCTCGTGGTTGAGCCGAAGGGGCAAGCCGTATTCGCGAAGAAGGACACCAACACAGACGGCTACATTGATGAAATGGAGTCGTACCTGAGCGTCAAGGCGGCCTATAACGAGAACGGCAAGGAACTGCCCAATGGTCTGTTCTCTACCAAGGAGTGAACCATTCACTTCATCGTCATGCGCCTCCGCTTTACGCGGGGGCGTTTTTTTATGTGTACAGCCGTGCCTGCATTTAATTCAGCCGCCGCAAGTTTCTGCCGACGATGTTGACCTTATCTCAACGCGATGTGGATCTTCGTTAGGTCGCTCTGATCCATTGGCGGACGGGCAATGTCCCTAAACGAGGTATATTCGACATTTCGGACTTTGCGCGGTGTGGGTAGATTCAAGTCATGACGGGAGCATCCCTCGTCTCAACCCAACCTACCGTGAGGTTTATATGCTTAAGGGCGATGACACTGGAATATCACCTGACAGGTTCAGCGAACTTGGTGTTGCTGCTGCGGCTGCCGCCATACGTAGAGGCGACATTTCGTCAGAATCCTATACTGCGGCGCTACTTCGGCGAGCTCACACTTTCTCTGACCTGGGCGCCTTTATCACGATCGACGAAGCCGCAGTACTTGCCGCGGCGAGAGCCTGTGATACCGCTCGCGCTACTGGTTCTACCGCCCCGTTGTTGGGCGTTCCGGTTGCGGTCAAGGACAGTTATCTAACGCAAGGTTTACGGACAACACTCGGCATCCGCAGTTTGGAGAACTTTGTGCCAGCTCGAGATGCAGAGGTCGTTAGAGCGATCAAGGATGCCGGGGGCATAGTGTTCGGCAAGAACAATCTTGTGGAAATGTCATATGGTTTGACCGGACATAACAGCCACTTCGGCCAGGCGAAAAATCCGCACAATCCTGAACACGTGACCGGAGGCTCTTCGAGTGGCGCGGGAGCATCGGTAGGCGCTCAGATCGTGCCCGCGGCTCTCGGCGGTGACACCGTGGGTTCTATCCGCGTGCCAGCGTCGTTCTGTGGTGTAGTGGGGTTCAAGCCCAGCCCGGGGCGGTGGTCTGGTGATGGGATTGCTCCCATCTCCCATACGCTCGATACAGCGGGTGTATTCGCGCGCACCGTCGAGGATTGCGCACTGATCGACCAGGTCGTCACGAAGACCACATCTACCGTTCATGGTGACTGGACGGGTCTTAGAGGAATCCGGCTAGCCTATGCTCCTCGGCAACATCTTGAGCGTATCAATCATGAAGTTGAGGAGCACTTCAAAGAGACGATTCGTCGGCTGTGTGACGCTGGTGCGGAAGTTGTCGAAGTAGACCTTGGTGAAGATTTTTTCGCCATGACCGAAAGGTCGACGTGGAGTATTTTCTTCCATGAGACGATGGAGTCGGTCGCAGGCTTCCTTCGCAAGAATCGGATACCGAGCTCATTTGAAGATATTTACAATGAATTGAAGCCTGGCTTGAAAGATGCTTGGGGCCATCTTGTATTGCCGAGTGGCGCTGGATTCATTTCCCATGAGACATATCAAACCGCGCTTGATCATGATCGTCCGGAAATCCAGCGCCGATTTAACATGGCATTTTCCAGCAGTGGGGCTCAGGCGCTCATCATGCCAACTACCCCCTGTCCTGCACCAACGATTGAGCAACAGACGAAGTTCACCATCGCAGGGCAGGAGGTCGACGACCTGGCTCTCGCGAGGCATACCGTCGCTGGGAGCATCGCAGGGTTGCCGGGCATTAGCATTCCGATGGGAATGTCCAGCAACGGACTTCCTATCGGTCTGGAAATAGACGGCAAGAATGGTGACGACCGAAAGCTCCTTGAACTTGCTCGTCGCGTGGAGGCGGCAGTAGGAGCGGTAGCGCGCTCCGTCTGAACGATAGGGCATGTATCAATTGTGTAACCGTGGTTAACGGAGATACGTCTAGTCATGGCCCGGACTTAACTGGTCCGGGTCGCAAAATTTAATTCAATCCCATAGTGATCAGCATTCCTAAACTTCCGCCAATCGCGCATTGCGTCGCAGAACCTGCGGGGGCTGCCCGAATGCACGCAAGAATGCTCGGCGCATTCGCTCTGTATCGATAAAACCGGTTTCGGAGGCGACTTCGTCTATTGAATGACGGCTTTGCTCTACCATTACCCTCGCTGCCTCTAAACGAAGGTGTTGGACTGCTTTGGCGGGCGATTGTCCGGTTTCGGCTCGAAACGCTCGACTGAACTGCCTTGGGCTCAGATGGGCTGCCATTGCCAGTTCTTCTACTGTAAGTGGGGCGCGCAGGTTCTGGCGGGCGTGTGCCAATGCACGTTGGATGCGATCGGACTTGGCGTCTAACTCCAACAGCGCCGAGTGCTGAGACTGTCCGCCGGCACGTCGATGATAGACGACCAAGTCTTGGGCAACCCTACGGGACAGTTCCGGGCCAAAATCCTTCTCGATCATGCCAAGCGCCAAGTCTATGCTGGCGCTCATCCCGGCGGAGGTCCAGATAGGTCCGTCGATGATGAAAATTCGATCGTCCTCTACATGTGCTTTCGGAAACTGTTTCTGAAGATCGCGCGCATGAAACCAGTGCGTGGTGACTCGTCGACCATCGAGCAATCCTGCTTCACCAAGTATAAAGGCCCCCGTGCAGACCGATGCAGTGCGCCGTGTGGACTCGGATGCCTTACGCAGTTGCGTTATCAAGTCAGACGGAGAGGGTGCCGGATGCATCGAGCCAGTGACGATCAGCGTATCAACCTTGCTGCTCGACAGCGGACTCGTTTCAACAGGGGCACCAAACGAGTTGGGAACAGCGCCACCGCTCTCCGAGAGGAGTCGGATGCCATACAACGGCTCATTCGCCGTGCCGTTAGCGAGTTCGAACGCGGAAACTGCTGCCAATCCCATGATTTGGAAGCCGTGCGGCAAAACAAAGCCAATCGTGATCATAGGACAAACCTCTGTGGCCTGACATGAGCTATACGAGTATTTCAAGCCATGGTCAATCACCTTGCATCCCACTACGCCCCTGAGAAAATGCCGGTCGATTCCCTTGTTATTCAAAGGTCACGAAGGCGGGCTGTAATGTGAAGGTCGGGGTCTATAAGGAATAGATCGACGGTAGGGGCATTCGCGCTGCCAGGTGGAGTTTTGGTTTCTGGCCATTGGCTTTGGATTCAACCGATCGATGCAACAGATTGGCTCAATCGTTCAGCGGGTGTTTCGTAGTTCAGAGTTTTCCGAGGGCGGTGATTTATGCCACGGATAGCCCTTCGCGCTGAGTTGAAAGGCGTAATCGAATAAACGCTTCATGTACTCGCCATCGAATTTCTTATTGCGCGGAAAGTAAAAGTCGGAGCCAATGTACGCAAGATTGAAATCCGCTCCATCCTGCTGCGCCATACGGTAAATTCGCTCCAGGTCGCTGATCCCCTGAGTTTGAATCAATGCACTGATGGCTCGACCGCCGATGCTCAATGTACGGCGTTTCGTCCCGGACCACTGCGGCTCCAGTGTCCCATTACGAATGACATAGAAATGCCGTTCGAGTCGCAAAGGTGCTCCGGTGGCTCTGTTCAGCGCCATCTTTGTTCCAGGTGGGTAAAGGAACACCTGAGTGATTACCCCACCGTCCACGTGCATTTCCTGAAACTGTTTGCCGTCAACGTCTACATCGATCATGACGGGTGAGACGGCGCCGGGAATACTCATCGACGCGATCATGATGTTGCGGAAGAGGTCGAGCGCTCCCGGTGCTTCGCTTGCGGCAATAGTGCCCATGTTCCAAGTGACTGGCCGCCCTGAGTCAAGGTCGGTTGTGCCGATCAGCAGGATTCGCCCTTTGGCGTATTCCGATGCAATCGCCGCAAGAATTTCCGCGGTGATGTACTTTGTGATGAGCCGCGACAGTGGTTTGCTGTCCGCTATACCGTCGCTGGCAAGACGGGTCAGCACGTTTCGCGAATGAAAAACGTCTTTTGGACCGATGGCGTTGGCGATATACCGAATGACTTCGTCGTACTCGGATCCCAGGTAAGCGAACGGGGCGACCAGGGCGCCCGCGCTAATGCCCGTGACGACCTTGAACATGGGGCGAGTCCCATGCGTGGTCCACCCCGTAATGAGTCCTGCTGCGAATGTGCCTGCGTCACCGCCTCCCGAAACTGCCAGCATATTTGCCAGCGGCAGGATGTTGTTCGGTTTCCCTGCCTTGGCGAGAGCCTCGCTCTCGCGTTTGTTGCCCTCAGTTGCATCCTGAATGAACAGAGTCAGGTCGTGGTCCAACCAATAGCGAGCATTGGGAATGCCAGGGATGACCGCTTTTTCCGTTAACGTTTGCGGCACAGCATCACGGCGTGGCAAGCCCCCTTGCAGGAACATGTTCAGAGTCGAGGCGCCAGGTCTGAGCGCGAATGGTTTCAAAACGCCTCCTCCGGCCCCTGCAGTCGACAGCAAGCGCGCTCATCGTACTCGAGAAAGTCCTTACCCATGGTGCCCGAGATGTCTACACGCCAGCCGACTGCGACACATCATTCGAACGCCAGACAGCTCATTTTGCGCTCCTTGACATGATAAAAAAACTCATTGGCCGCGCGCTCAGGTTCACTTGGCCTGCGAGGCTTGCTTCCAGGCTTTGATAGCCTCCAGTCCCTTGTAGAAATGGCTCGAACTTTCATCACTTCACGCCATGCACTCACCATAGATGACCTCATGTCATCCATCCCTTGAAAATCCATCCTTTGTCAGGTCCCTGTGTTGCGCTCTCTAATGCCGAAAAGCTGAGTGACCAAGATCACTTGTTTCAACAATAAAAGCTCTTTCAGGAGATTGTATGCACAGTGGTCCCACTCTATTGGTGGTGTTGTTTTCCGCCATCATTCTGATCGTTTTTCTAATCGTCAAAGTGCGTGTCCACGCATTCCTGGCCTTGACCGCAGCGAGCTTTGTGGTGGGCATCGGTTCAGGCATGCCACTGGCGCAAATGGCCTCTTCCTATGAAAAAGGTGTCGGTGGAACACTCGGATTCCTGGCAACGATCATTGGCCTTGGCGGCATACTCGGCAAGATGCTGGAAGAATCCGGTGGCGCGGAGCGCATTGCCCAGACGCTATTGAGCACCCTGGGTAAAGAGCGTGCCTCATGGGCCATGATGCTAGTAGGGTTTATCGCGGGCATCCCGGTGTTCTTCGAGGTTGGATTCGTTCTGCTGATTCCCCTGATCTATGTGGTCGCCAAAGAGACCCGGATCAACCTTCTATACTTGGGCGTGCCCTTGGCCGTGTCGCTGATGGCGGTTCATTGCATGTTGCCCCCGCACCCTGCCGCGATGGCCATCACCGGGCTGCTGGGCGCCGATGTCGGCAAGGTCATTGTGTATGGCCTCATTATCGCGCTGCCTACCGCCATCATTGCCGGGCCGCTGTGGATCAAGCTGGTCTGCAAGAGTGAAGCGCCCGACACTCAAGAAGCTTTTCTGGACGAACATTGCGTTGACAGCGCGACCCGGGACTTGCCAGGCCTTGGCTTGACACTGCTGACCATCCTGCTGCCACTGCTGCTGATGGTCGGCAAAAGTTTTGCGGCCGGACTGCCCCATGACTCCGGGCTCTTCAGCATCGTTTCGTTCCTGGGGACGCCGCTGATAGCACTGTCCATTGCTGTGGTGTTCGCTTACTGGGCGCTGGGTTTGCGCCGCGGCTTATCAATGCCTGACTTGCTCGCGCACACTCAGAAGAGCTTTCCTCCGCTGGCCAGCATTCTGCTGATCATCGGTGCCGGTGGGGCATTCAACGGCATCCTGGTCGACAGCGGCGTGGGTAACGCGCTGTCCGGCTCGTTGACGCAATTGAACATGAATCCCATCGTCCTGGCGTGGTTGGTGGCAGGGCTGATGCACTTCGCCGTCGGTTCAGCGACGGTGGCAATGATCAGTGCCGCCGGCATGGTGATGCCGATGCTGAGCGCTCATCCCACCGTGAGTAAGGAAATTATCTGCATTGCCATCGGTGCCGGCGCCATTGGCTGGACCCATGTGACGGACTCGGCCTTCTGGGTGGTCAAGGAGTACCTGGGAGTCTCGCTCGCCGAAGCGTTGAAGAAATTCACCTCGGCTACCGTACTGGCTTCATTGATCGCGCTGGGGCTGACCCTGCTGCTGTCGCAATTCGTTTGATTCAACCCGTATTTTCCGCCTGATTGTTTAAAGGGACCACGCCATGATTTTGGGCAAGACACTTGAAAGCTGGTACGCCAGTTATCCTTTGATTCGCGATCTGGTCGCGCTGCAAGAAACCACTTGGTTCAACCCTGCCGTGGCCCCGGTCGCGGAATCGATTGGCGATGTGGGGTTGACGGCCGCAGACGTCGCCGATGCCAGCGCGCGACTGACGCGTTTTGCTTCTTACCTGCGGCGCGCGTTTCCGGAGACGGAGTGCAGTGGCGGCATTATCGAATCGGACATTCTGCCCGTACCACACCTGCAGCAATTGCTCGGCGAGCGCTACGGTCAGGCGTTGCAAGGGGCGCTGTGGCTCAAGCGGGACAGCCATCTGCCGATTTCGGGCTCCATCAAGGCGCGCGGTGGTATCTATGAAGTGCTCAAGCATGCCGAAGACCTGGCGTTGGCCGCGAATCTGCTGACGCTTGATGACGACTACGCGGTGCTGGACAGCGATAAGGCGCGTGCCTTTTTCGGCCAATACAAAATAGCCGTTGGCTCGACCGGCAACCTTGGCATGTCCATCGGCATCATGGGGGCGGCATTGGGTTTCCAGGTGACCGTGCATATGTCGGCGGATGCGCGGCAATGGAAGAAAGACAAGTTACGTTCACACGGCGTTACCGTTATTGAGTACTCCTCCGATTACAGCGTGGCCGTCTCGCAAGGCCGTCAACAAGCGGAGTCAGATCCAGCCTGCCATTTTGTGGACGATGAAAACTCGGTCAGCCTGTTCCTGGGCTACTCGGTGGCTGCCGAGCGCCTGAAAAAGCAATTGGCAGCGGCTGACATCACCGTGGATGCGCAACATCCATTGTTTGTTTATCTGCCCTGTGGGGTGGGTGGCGCGCCTGGCGGCGTGGCCTTCGGCCTGAAGCTAGCCTTCGGCGACGCTGTCCATTGCATCTTCGCCGAGCCCACACACTCGCCATGCATGATGCTGGGCGTCTATAGCGGCCTGCACGACGAAGTGAGCGTGCAAGACTTCGGCATCGACAACGTGACGGCTGCGGACGGCCTGGCCGTCGGACGCGCTTCAGGTTTTGTCGGCAAGGCCATGCAGCGCTTGCTTGATGGTTTCTACACGGTCAGCGACGAGGAAATGTACAGTTTGCTGGCACTGATGGAGCGCAGCGAAGGTGTGCGCCTCGAGCCATCCGCGCTCGCCGGCGTGCCCGGCATTGCCAGAGTCCAGGCCGACCAGCAGGGCTACCTGGCTCGCGCGCGCCTGGACCGTCAGGCCATGGTGCAAGCCACCCATCTGGTTTGGGCAACGGGCGGCAATATGGTGCCTTGCGACGAGATGGAAGCCTATCTGGCCAAGGGCCGTGAATTGCTCGCCAAAGGTTAATCTGGTCTGAATGGACCCGAATTGCCTGGACTCGACAGAGTTCTCGCTGATTTAAGCCTGAACCGAATGTGGCAAGATCAACGTCTTGCCACATCCGTTACGTTTGCCCGCTGGAAATTCGTACAACGCAAGGCGGCTATTGGGTTTGAGGGAAAAAACTGTCGTGCTCAACCTTCCTCCACGTATCAGCTCCAGGCTCAACAGCAGCCAGTTCGCGAACCTTCACACCTTTTTGGTTGCCGCTCGTCATCTGAGCTTCGCCCGTGCGGCAGAGGAGTTGTGTTTGACCGCAAGCGCCGTGAGCCACCGTATAAGTCGTCTGGAAACCGCCTTATCCATGAAGCTGTTCCAGCGCCTGACCCGGCAGGTCAGCCTGACCGACGAAGGCGAGCGTATCTTCGAAATACTCCAGAATGCGATGGGAGAATTGTCCGAGGCACTCGAGCAATCGACACAGGCGGAAATTGCCGGCTCGATCGCGCTCTATGTCAGGCCTTCCATTGCCCAATGCTGGCTGGTTCCCAGGCTGGCGGATTTTATCGAGCGATATCCCTTGGTGTCATTGGACCTGCGGGTAGGCAATGACAATGTCGACTTTCGAACCCGTAAAATCGACTTGGCCCTGTACTACGCCAATGGCGAGTTTCCCGGGTTGACGAGCCATCGGTTGATGCGCGAGCGGCTGGCCCCGGTGTGTAGTCCCGAGTATGCGCGACGCCATCGCCTGGAGGAGAACCCGGACAACTTAAGGAACTGCACAATCTTGCATGACTCCCTGGCGTGGGATCATGCGGCCTATGATGCCGAGTGGACGCTTTGGGCAGAGCAACACAACATGCTCGCGGCACTTCCCAAACGTAGCTTGACCTTCGATCGCTCTGATTTATGTGTGACCGCAGCCATGAACCACGCCGGCATTGCGATTGGCCGTCAGCAGCTTGTGCAGAAGCGGGTTGATCGCGGCGAGCTCGTCCTGCCGGTCGCTGAATTCAGCCGCTCAGGCCACTACGATTACTATCTGGTTCACCCGTCGCTCGGCACTATCCCTAAGCGATTGCTGGTTTTCATGAACTGGCTACGAGAATGCGCACATCAATCATCACCTCTGGATGAGAACGATGACCTGTCCTGATGAGGCAATCAAGCTGGCATCTGTTCGGTAAACAGCGTCACGGCGATGATGATCATGGTCGCTCCGGAGAAACGACTGACCCACTGAGCAGCGGCTGGGCGTGCCTTTAGAACAACCTGTGAGCCAAAACCGACCAGGAGATAAATAACGCCACAACTGACGGTGTGGACAAGCCCGAGTGCAATCATCTGCGTCGGTACAGGCCAGGGGGCAGTGGCATCGGCAAACTGGGGCAAGAGCGCCAGGAACAGCAGGAACACTTTCGGATTCAAGCCGCTGACGCAAAGCCCCTTGAGCGCCCAGCGCAACCATGAGCCTGACGCCTGAACTTCATCGGTGTGGGGTGTGGAGGGACGGGTGAGCATGTTGATGCCCAACCAAAGCAGGTAACCCGCCCCGGCCACCGTCAGCACTGACATGACCCCAGGATGGTTGGCGACCAGGGTGCCGACACCAGCGGCTACCACCAATGTGGCAATCAGGTGGCCGGACAGCAGTCCACCCACAGCCGGTATGACGACGCGATGCTTCAGGCCAGCGGATATCGCGTAGGCCCAATCCGCTCCGGGCGTAACGACGAACAGAAACGACACCGCCCAGAAGGCAACAAAGACACTGAAGGTCATGGCGTCACCCACGCCCGTTCATCAATCATCGCGTTATTCATCATCCCGCCTCTCATAGGCCGCCCCTCTTGTTTCCTGAAGAGGAGTACGGCTGTTAATGGATGGGGGAAGATTAATGAAATGTTGTTAGAATTAACTTTCAAATGTGGTCGTATTTTCGTCACAGTGAGGGAGATTATTCTACGTGGACAGAACTGACCGGAAGATTCTTGCCGAGCTGCAAAAGGATGGCCGTCTTTCGGTCACTGAACTTGCCGAACGCGTCGGCTTGAGCCTTTCACCCTGTCATCGGCGAGTGCGGGCACTGGAGGACTCCGGTGTATTGCTGGGCTACCGTGCGCAGCTTGATCCCGGTGCACTGGGCCTGAATTTTTCCGCAATGGTATTTGCCACGCTCCGCGAGGGTGACCGGCAAGCCGTCGAGGCGTTCGAGGCGGCGCTCATTGAATTACCTCAGGTGGTCGATGCCCAACGGTTGTTTGGGGAGCCGGACTACCTGCTGCACGTCATTGCCCAAGACTTGCCCGCCTTTCAAAGGCTTTACGATGAGAGCCTCTCGACATTGCCTAATGTGCAACGGCTCACCTCGACCCTGGTCATGAAGCGGGTCATTCAAGACAGACCGCTACCTTTGTGATCGGCGCGGCACATCTTCTGTTTATTTCAGGATTTTGTGGGGGGGAGGCTGCTTCTGACCGGTTCTGTTGAAAAAGTGGTTCCCCTGTCTGTCAGTACAGGTGTTTCTCGGGCATGCGAAAAATGGGTATGACCGTTGAATCCACAGCAAGCAGACGCTTATCGCCGCATCACTCAGGCAAATGCAGCTTCTACAAATGCCTCTAGCGCCTTGTCTTCCAGGATTTCGATAGAGAAGTGCCCGAAGCGCTTGGGCAACCAGATAATGCGTGTCCCGGACGGGGATTGCAGGTTCGCGCGGGCCAATGGCTTTCCGTTTTCGTCTTCTGGCTGAACACCGGCGACCATCAGTTCGTCATAGGCCTTCTCGATGTCCGGCGTCGAATAGCAGTGGCGATAAATCATCCCTTCACCCGAGGAGTCCAATAGCTCCCTCAGGTTACCGGCCAACGGCTGTACTAACATGAAACGCTCTTGACCGATCAGCGCAATCGCGTAGCGCACGTGCAGACCACCTCGCTCCCAGACGAGCGTTTTGGAGATCCTGGCGTTCAGTATCTGTACGTAATAAGCACAGGCTTCGTCGAGATTCTTGACCAATACATCGATGTGACTGAACTTCAGTTCCATTGCATGCCTCCTGCCGACCCTGCGTCCTATTGACCATTGATGAGAAATGGGTACCGATCTTGAGAGTGCTCAATCACAGACCGAGGTCAGCATGCCATTAACCGCTCTCTTGCGTTGCAGTGATCTTGTCGACACCGGTAATTACTACCGTGAAACTCAGTGAGTCAGCAGCAAGGGTGGGTGACAATGCAGGCAAGAAAAGTAGGGCCGAGTGATCTGGGTCATCTGTGTAAGTCATTGAGCCAGGCAGGGCTGCCCTTCAGTGATGTCAGTGAACCAGATCGACAGTTTTACCGGTTCGAAGTGGATGGGGAGTGGGTGGCTTATGGAGGGCTCGAAGGTGCGGGTTCCGATCTGTTGCTTCGCTCAATAGTCGTTTGTGAGGCGCATCGTGGAGAGGGGCTGGGTAAAGCGGTGTTGTCTGAACTGGAACGCTATGCGGTCTCTCAAGGCGCAGTCCGATTGCACCTGTTGACTCAAGGCGCTGCTGGTTTTTTCTCTGCCAATGGATACGAACTGCTTGGCAGGGACGAGGCGCCTGCGGCTATCACCCAGACAGTTCAATTCAAGCATTTGTGCCCTGCATCGGCGAACTATCTGCGCAAGTTGCTTAACGGTCCTCCTTGTACTGATTAGTCATTGATGTGCATCAGCACTCCGAGTGATTGAAGCTGGCCTGATGGACGGGCTGTCGTAAAACTGTAATGTTGCGGTCATAGAATTGAAATGACTACTTAGATTTTCCTTCAGTTGGCCTTAGGCCACTTTCATGGATGAACAAGCCCGATGCGTCGTGTCGTATTCAATCAGAAAGGTGGTGTTGGAAAATCCAGCATTGCCTGCAATCTTGCCGCTGTAAGTGCTGCCGAAGGTTACCGAACGCTGCTGGTTGACCTCGATCCCCAGGCAAACTCGACTCACTACCTCACGGGACTACTCAACGAGCGCATTCCCGCAGGCATAGCCGATTTCTTCAAACAGACACTGTCCAGCGGCTTCGAAGGCAGAAGGAATCGAGTGGCCATAACCGAGACCCTTTACGACAACCTTCACCTGGTGGCTGCCAGCCCTGAACTCTCAGACATTCAGGCAAAACTTGAGAGCAAGTTCAAGATCAACAAGCTACGCAAGTTATTGGTTGAGCTGTCCGGGGATTATGAACGCATCTATATCGACACACCTGCGTCGCTGAATTTCTACACATTCAGTGCACTGGTGGCTGCCGATCGAATACTGATTCCGTTCGATTGCGACAGCTTTTCTCGTCAGGCGCTGTATCGCGTTCTTGCGCAGGTAGAAGATCTACGTAGTGATCACAACGAATCACTGGAAGTGGAAGGGGTGGTGGTCAACCAGTTCACCGAGCGCACTGGCATGCACCAAAGTCTCATTGATGAGCTGTTGGCAGAAGGTTTACCTCTGCTACCGGTTTACCTGAGCAGCTCCGTCAAGATGCGTGAATCTCACGAAGTTTCAGTCCCTCTCGTCCATTTGGCTCCTCGCCACAGGCTTTCGCTGGAGTTTGTTGGCTTGCTGGATGCCCTGGAGCGGGCCGCTTAGCTTCATCACTGATGGATTCGGCTAGCGTCGACTCAGCCGGAGTCGGTGATTCAGAACCCGTTCGTGCAGCTGAAACACTGGCGAAACATTCCAGCCTTATGATTCGCGTCACTGAAACCTGGGGGGTTGGAGATGAATCGGCCATCAAGAAGCATGCGCAAACTGCTCGACTCCGTCGCAACCAATAATGAGGTAGCGGCGCTTGATGTGATGCGCGCAGCAGAACAGCTCCAGGACGAGGTGCTTCGTCAGCGGTTGCTCAACATGATTCACCAGCTCAACCGCGATGCCAATGACTTGCGGATGGCGCGCGACGATATCCAGGGCGGCACCATAAAGCTTGCATGACCAGTCATCTCTTCTGGGTTCAGCCGGTGGATCCCGCCACCACCGCAGCGAAGTTGTTCATTGTGGATTAGCGGATTGAGGTGTTGAACCGCATAGCGCGCCCACCCGATTTGTTTGTAGCCAGCACGGTCGCGTACTGGGGTTCGAAATATATTGCCACTTCATTGAGCGTGGCTCAGGCCGTCCCGAGTTACTTATCACTCAGGCGGGGAATTGGGCAATCCAGTGCCTGGCAATCTCTTCGCGCCTACAGATCCACACTGCGTCGTGGCCTTGCACGTAATCCAGAAAACGCGCCAGCGCCATCGCACGACCAGGATGGCCACTGATCCGTCCATGCAGGCCGACGCTCATCATCTTCGGGTGGTGCGCGCCCTCCTGCCACAGCAGGTCGAAAGCATCCTTGAGCAGTCGGAAGAAGTCTTCACCGCAGGCGAAACCATTCGCCAGCAGATAGCGGGCGTCGTTGTTGACCAGCGTGTAAGGGATCACCAGGTGGGCGGGCGAGCCCGGGAGCCAATAGGGCAGGTCATCGTTGTAAGCGTCCGAGCTATAGAGAAACCCACCTTCCTCACGCAACAGGCGGCGGGTGTTCTGGCTGACCCTTCCTGTGTACCAACCTGTGGGGCGTTTACCGCAGATCTGCTCGATCACGTCGAGGGTGAGGCGGATATGGCGCCGCTCCTGGTCTTCAGGCATGTCGCGATAGTCCAGCCAACGGTAGCCATGCCCGGCAATCTCATGTCCGGCAGCGCAGAGCGCATGGCCAATCGCCGGGGTGAGTTCCAGTGCTCGGCCGACGGCGAAAGCGGTCAGCGGCAGGCCTCGGGCGCTGAACAGCTCCAGAATGCGCCACACGCCTGCGCGCGATCCGTATTCGTACATGCCCTCTACGCTCAAGTCCGGTTCCCCCACACGCGGCGGACGGCCCGGTAGCTCGTGAAGCCAGGCCTCCGACTGTGCATCGCCATTGAGGATGCATGACTCCGCGCCCTCTTCGATGTTGAGTACGAACTGGACCGCGACGCGCGCCTCACCGGGCCAGCGCGGGTGGGGTGGGCAGCCGCCATAACCGATGAGGTCGCGAGCGGACATCAGCCCAGCTCGAAAGTCGTGACGCCGAACACACGTTCGTGCGCGATCGCCGGAGGAGGGCCGAGGTACATGCGTGCGCAGCCGAAAACTTCGATCATGCCCTGTTGGTGCACGAGCGCCATCGCGGCGGGGTTGTTCTGCGGGGCATCGAGAAACAGCGGGCCACCCTGCGCAAATTCCGCCAGGCGCGCGTAGAGGGCATTGGCTGCCAGGGCGTCATCGGCGAACAAGGGGCCGATCTTGCAGCCTTCCCGGCAGCGCCTGATTACGCCATAGCCGCTTAGCCTGCCCTCGCGCCGGCAACCCACGGCGAGTGCATCGGCTTGGGCTATCCATCCGCTCAGGAAGGTTGCGCGCGCGGCGGGGAAGCAGGTGCGGTCGTAATCGACAATCTGATCGAGCGGGAAAGTGGCCAGCGGGACGATATCCTGGCCGTCTACTTGCGAGGTCGCCGGGCGTTCGGTGATCTCGGCACGAAAACGCATGTTGCGATGGGAGAAGACGAAACCGCCCTTGGCGTAGTAGTCCTGCATCGCGAAGACGCCGTCCATGCCGATGCTCGCGCCTGGGCGCAGGCGGGCGAGGAGTCGCTCGCGGCGTGCGTGCCAGAGGGTATTGCCCAGACCTTGACCGCGATATTCAGGCCGGACGATGAAAAAGCCCATGAAACCGAATTCGCCATCGTAGGAGGTGATGGCACCGCCGCCGATCAATTCGCCGCCCCGGGACGCCGCGATGAAAGCGGCAGGGTCCGTCGCCCAGAACAGCTCGGCATCGTGGAGACCGGGATTCCAACCCTCACGGGCAGCCCAATCGACGAGCTCGTCCAGCTCGGGACGGGTCATGTTGCGTATGACCAGCTGATTCGACACCGCGAAGTTCTCCTCAGTCGCTAATCGAGCGTGTGGTCCATCCCCACTCTGAACCCTTTCGGTATAGCTTCAACCCGAGTTTTGATCCAGTTCGTCACGTCATCTGCAGAATATGTTCGGTCCCATTGAATTGTCCTGAACGCGAGGCCCGGTTGTTTTCTGCTGCGGAAACCATGGTCGACTTTTTCAACAGAGTCGGCCGAAAGCGGTCCTTGGATGAGCGTCCGGTCTTGGCCTGTTCCCTTCGATACCGGCCGATTTATCCCTGCCGACCGGGTCTCTGGCAACGTTTGATAGCCCGCACCCGGCAACCCAATCCTGGGAGCGACCTGCCAACAGCGCCACATCTCAACTTCGCAAAACCCTCAAAGCAACCGTTCAATGGCAGAATCCCCTCAACTTGATCGTTTTGGAGAACACCATGCTTCGTGCGTTTGAACGAAGGCTCGACCCCTTTCCTCCTGACGAGGTACCACCGCCACCCGATGGCCTGGCTCGCTTTCTGTGGGCCTGTACGCGGGGCGCCCGCGGTTACATCCTTGCACTTGCGCTACTAAGTGCCGGTGTGTCGATTTACGAAGCCTGGCTGTTTTCCTTCCTCGGGCAGGTCGTGGACCTGCTCTCGACCTGGCAGGCAGGCGGTGAAGCGGCTGCGCAGGAAAGTCGCGTGTTGTGGGGCATGGGCATCGTAATGGTGACCAGTGTCGGGCTGGTGGCATTGCGCACCATGGTGCAGCACCAGATATTGGCGATTAACTTGCCGTTGCGGCTGCGCTGGGACTTCCATCGCCTGATGCTGCGACAAAGCCTTTCGTTTTTTTCCGATGAGTTTTCCGGCCGAGTCACCACCAAGGTGATGCAGACTGCGCTAGCGGTGCGCGACGTGCTATTCACCCTTATCGAGATCGTGCCCGGGATCGGGGTGTATTTCATTGCGATCATCGCACTGGCCGGTGGCTTCGCTTTGAAACTGATGCTGCCTTTCGTTGCCTGGGTCGTGTTGTTCGGCCTGGCCATGCTGTACTTCGTGCCCCGTCTGGGGAAAGTCGGGCAGGAACAGGCTAATGCGCGGTCGATGATGACCGGGCGTATCTCGGACGCCTACACGAACATCACTACGGTGAAGCTGTTCTCCCACTCCAATCGTGAAGCGCACTTCGCGCGCGCAGCGATGGAGGATTTCAAGCACACCGGCTTTCGCCAGATGCGCCTGGTAAGCCAGTTCGAAATCGTCAACCAGGCATTGGTGGTGGCGTTGATCATGGCAGCAGGTGGTTATGCCCTGTGGCTATGGCACCAGGGTGAGGTCGGCGCAGGTGCCGTGGCGGCAATCACCGCCATGGCGTTGCGTATCAATGGCATGTCGAACTGGATCATGTGGCAAATGACCTCGCTGTTCGAGAGCATCGGCACCGTACAGGATGGCATGGCGACGCTGACCCAGGGCACCAAGGTGCAGGACACGCCGGGTGCCGGCGTGCTGGTGACCTCCGGCGGCGCGGTAACCTTCGATAAGGTGAGCTTCAATTACAATGGCGAACGCCAGGTGCTCGATGGTCTGAGCCTGAGCATCCGCCCGGGCGAAAAAATCGGCTTGGTTGGCCGCTCTGGCGCCGGCAAATCCACGCTTATCAACTTGCTGCTGCGTTTCTATGACGTCGACAGCGGGGAGATTCGCATCGACGGCCAAAACATCGCACAAGTGACGCAAGACAGCCTGCGCGGCTGCATCGGTATGGTCACGCAGGATACCTCCCTGTTGCACCGTTCCATTCGCGACAACATCGCCTACGGCCGTCCCGATGCGACCGATGCGCAAATCCGCAGCGCCGCGGCCAGTGCCCAGGCCGATGAATTCATAAGCCAATTGAGCGACCGGCAAGGCCATACCGGCTACGACACCCTTGTGGGGGAGCGGGGCATCAAGCTGTCGGGCGGCCAGCGCCAACGCGTCGCGATTGCCCGGGTGATGCTCAAGAATGCCCCGATCCTGCTTCTTGACGAGGCCACCAGCGCGCTGGACTCGGAAGTCGAAGTGGCCATTCAGGAAAGCCTCGATGAAATGATGCAGGGCAAGACTGTGATCGCCATCGCCCATCGGCTGTCCACGATTGCAGCCATGGATCGGCTCATCGTCATGGATGACGGACGCATCATCGAACAGGGCACCCACACCGAATTGCTCGGGAAGAATGGCGTCTATGCGCGGCTTTGGCAGCATCAAAGCGGCGGGTTCCTGGGGGAGGATAAGGGCGTGGTAGAAGAGGCTATGGATCAGGCGTGAGTGTGAAGGGTACGCAGCAGGGGGAGGGGCGCCGACTGGCCGATAGCGGCCTGACGCGATGGGCAGCTACCGACCGGTTGAATCCACAACCCAAAGCTGACGGTCGGCTTGGCTCAGATTCAGATTGAGCAAGCCGGTCTCTCACCCAACCGCTCTACCAACCTTACGAGATAACCGTCGGGATCCTGGACGATGAATTCGCGCTGGCCTACTTCTACATTGTCCGCCCGATACCAGGTGTCTTTGCATTCTCGATAGAGAGGGAATCCAACCTGATCAAGTTTTTGGATGATGGGTGCGACAGCCTCAACATCAATCTGCAGGTTGATGCCTCTTCCAAACGGCTCAGTCAGCCATTGACCCGCGTCCGAATCAACCTGTTCAAGCATTACTTGAGCACCATTCAAATCAAGGTATGCAAATCCATCTTCCGGGCGTTGATAAGCTACTTTGAACTCCAGGCAAGAAACCCAAAAAGCCAGGCTGCTATCCAGGTTGCTTACCATTAACTCCGGAACCAGTTTGTTACGTTCGAACATGAGATGACTTCCATTTCAAAAGGCTCATTTTTGCGGGCGGGCAGGTTCTGCACTTATGGCTTCGATTCTTCCCTTCCGAAAATCGTGCAGGAATTTACCCCTCGTGGCAGGTGACGGAAAAATTGAGTCCATCAGGCTGATCAGGGCCTGACCCGAAAGCTCAGAGCACCCCGGGCACCACCAGGGTCAACCAGGCAACACAGGGTCCCACCAGGGCAACCACCGCGCTATAGATCAGCAGACTGCGCAACACTTTTTCTCGCTCCAGCGGGGGGGTATTGGCAACCACCAGCGCACCATTGGTGGAGAACGGGCTGGTGTCGACGATGGTGGTGGAAATGGCGATAGCCGCGACCACGCCGACCGCACTGATGTGGCCTTGGCTCAAGAATGGCACGGCCAGGGGAATGATCACCCCTAGCAACGCCGTGGACGAAGCGAAGGACGAGATAATTGCGGCAGTGAAGCACAGCAGCAAAGCGACCAGCAGCGGTTCACCCAAGCCGGAGATGCCATGGGCGACATAGTCGATGGTACCGATGGTCTGCATCACTCCGATGTAGGTGATGATCCCGGTGATCAGCAGAACAGTCGACCAACTGACCTTGTCAATGGCCGCCTTCTGCGCCTTGGGCGCGAACATGGCCAGGACTACCGCGACCGTCATGGCCACCAACCCGATATTGAACTTGAACACTAATGCCGAGATCGCCAGGGCCAACAGCCCGACCAGCGTCGACAGCTTGGCCCCGTCCAGGCCGCTGAGGGTATGTAGCGGCGCACCGGCACCCGTCAGGTCAGTACGATGATAAGCAGGGGACGCCGGCGTACCACCGTGGCCAAGAATGGCCAGCGATGCACCGGCAGCATGCAATTCGGGACCGGACGGGACCACCACCAATGACAGGCGAGCGCTACGTAAACCACCGAAGACTACGAATACCACCATGGCAATCCCCAGGTTGAACAGCAGGCTGGCGATGAACAGAGTGAACGGTGCATAAGGCAGCCCGGAGGACGCAACGATCTGATTGGTTATGCCACCGAAAATACTCACAGGGGAAAAACTGCCGCCTTGAGCGCCGTGAATCACCATCAGTCCCATGAGCACGGGGTTGATGCGGTACTGCACGGCGAAGTTGAGAGCAATAGGCGCGAGGATCGCTGCCACCGCAGGGCTCAGCGCACCGAAACCGGTGAGCAGCGCCGCCACCACGAACATCACCCAGGGTATCCAGGCGACATGGCCACGCACCATCAACACTGCCCGTTCGATCAGCCAGTCGATGGTGCCGTTGTTCTGGGCGATGCCGAATAAATAGGTGACACCGACCAAAGTCAGGAACAGGTCACTGGGAAAGCCGGCGAAGATGGTCGCCGGTGTCATGTCCATTATCACCGAACCGACGATAAAGACCGCCGCGAACGCCAGCGCGCCCATATTGATGGGCAACACGCTGGCGATACCGAAAATGACCACCAGCACTAAAATCGACAGAATTTCATTATTCATTTCAATCTGACTCCCCGCATTCGGACGGTCCCGCAGGTACCGTCCTTGTTGTTATTGTCTCGGGATGTTTAGCAATCGACTCGCGTCGGGCCGAGCGTGACGAAACGAGGAAGCGTGGCTTGCCTGCGAAGTCGATCGTACAAACACAGAAGCTTTCAACGATGTCGTGCTAATTGCCATTAAATGCTGCTGGCCGGCGCTCGGCAAAGGCTGCCAGTCCTTCGCCAAAGTCAGCACTTTCGCAGGCTTGTCGGCGCAGTTCGGCAATCTGCTCCATCGCCTGCACCGGAATCGGTTGCAGGTCTTCGAGGATACGCATCTGTTCCTTGACCGCCGCAACGGCTAGCGGCGCTTTGCAGGCGATGCCGTGTGCCAGTTCCAGCGCGGTCGCTTCCAGCACATCAGTGTCGACCAGTCGGTTGACCAGACCAAACCGTTCCGCCCGCACCGCATCGAGCTTTTGTGCAGTGAAAAACATTTCCTTCAACACATGAATCGGCAAATTGTTGAAGAAGCGCAGCAATCCACTGGTGGTGTAGGGCAATCCAATGTTCACCGGAGTCATGGCAAAGCTTGCGCTGCGGTCCGCGACGACCATGTCGCAGCTCATTACCAGATCCACCGCGCCGCCCCACACCGAGCCGGACACCAGGGCAACCACCACGCCGGGATAGGCGCGGATGCGGCGCAATACCTGTTCGAGCGGTTTGCCATAGGCAATCGGGTCGCGGTCGTGTTGCAGTTCGCGGATATCGTGGCCGGCACTCCACACGGATTGGCCGACTTCGCTGCCGAGGATCACCACCGGGATGCGTTGTGACGCCAGTGCGATGAGGCTTTCGTCGAGCGCCGTCAGCAGTTGCGCGCTGAGTGCATTGCGGTGTGTGGGGTTGCTGAAGACCAGCCGCGCGATGCGTTCATCGACCCGGTTGACGGTCACTGTTGTGGAAGAGGCTGAATTCATTGTGCGGCTCCTGTCGATTGCGCGCCGGTCATGTCATCGGAGTTCTGGAACACTATTTTAGCGGCGAGCAGTGCGTTGATTGATGCAGCGTCGAAACCGGCTTCGCGCAATACTTCGACGGTGTGTTCGCCAAGCAGCGGCGGTGGGCGGCTGACAACGCTGTCATTGGCGCAGAACACCGGGGTCACTACCTGACGCAGTGCACCAAGGGTCGGGTGCGTGAGTGTCTCGGTCAGTTGGCTGTGCAGCACCTGCGGGTCGTCGAAGACCTCATCGAGTGTGTTGATCGGGCCGGCGGGTAATCCTGCGTCGACGAACAGCGAGGTCCACTCGCGTTTGCTGCGGGTTTTCAAACGACTTTCCAGAATCTCTCTCAATTCGTCACGACGTTCGACCCTCGCTTCATTGGTGGCGAAGCGCGAATCATCCGGCAGCTCGGGCAAATCGAGCAGTATGCACAAACGCCCCCACATGGCCGAGGTGATCGGCGCCAGATTGAGCGGGCCATCCTTTGTCTGGAACACGCCGTAAGGTGCAATCACCGAATGGGCGTTACCGGTGCGGCGCGGCACATCCCCCAGGCTGAGGTAGCGTTGGCCGTGCACACTCAGCAACCCGACCAGACTGGCCAGCAGCGACGTGCTGACATGTTGGCCACGCCCGGTGCGCTCGCGCTCGAGCAGCGCGGCCAGCACCGCTGTCACCAGCCACATGCCCGAAGTCAAATCGCCGATGGCGGTGCCGGTGCGTGTCGGGTCGCCATCGACGAAACCGGTCAGGCTCATCAGCCCCGAGTAGCCTTGGGCGATCTGGTCGAAACCCGGCCAACTGCTCATCGGCCCGTCGGCGCCAAAGGCGTTAATGCTGCCCAATACCAGTCGCGGATTGCGGGCGCTGAGCACCTCATAACCGAGGCCCATGCTTTCCAGCGTGCCAGGTTTGAAGTTCTCGATGACGACATCGGCGTCATCGATCAACTGCTGGATAGTGGTCAACCCTTCGGGGGTGCGCAAGTCAATGCACATGCCGCGCTTGTTGCGGTTACACGATAAGTAGTAGGTGCTCACGCCACGGTCGAAGGGGCCCCAGGTGCGGCTCATATCACCAGTCGGGCCGGGCTCGATCTTGATCACATCGGCACCGAGGTCTGCCAGCACCATGGTGCAGAACGGCCCGGACAGTGCGCGACTCAGGTCGACGATTTTCACGCCTTGCATAGCTTGCATAGGGTTCTCCATTGAAGGGTTGAATACCGGTCATTGCACTAAGGCCTTTGAAGCGCCATTCGCCTGTGACGACCGTTAGCGCTTCGTGTTGTGAGACGAGTCTAGGCGCCGTATCTCATAACCTTCAAATATGATATTTCTCTACAGTCATCGGAAAATCATATGGCTTGGGAGGTACACATGGACCTGCGCCAGTTGCGGTATTTCATCAAGGTGGTCGAGTGCGGGAACATCACCCGCGCCAGTGAAACGCTGCATATCGCGCAGCCAGCCATCAGCCAGCAGATGCGCAACCTGGAACAGGACATGGGCATGCAACTGCTCGAGCGCAGCGTGCATGGCGTTGTTCCCACGGCGGCCGGGCAAACGCTTTATCGGCATGCCATCGAACTGCTGCGCCAGGCCGACGGCACCCACGAACTGCTGCGCCAGGACGCCGAATTCCCGCAAGGCAAAGTCTCGGTCGGCATGCCGTCGAGTACGGCGCGCATGCTGGCAATTCCGCTCGCACGCACGATTCGCAGCCGTTATCCGGGTATCAAGTTGGAATTGATTGATTCTCCGAGCGCCGAACTCGGACGTCTGATCACGGTAGGGCGAGTGGCACTGGCGGTGAATGTCGATGTGGTCGAAACCCGGGGCATGGCTTTCCGGCGGCTGTTAACCGAAACGCTGTATTTGGTGGCGTGGCCGGAATTTTCATTATCGGATGAACCGGTGTCGATTGAGGCATTGGCGAAGATGCCGCTGGTGCTGCCCTGTGCTCCGAACACCATTCGCAGTCGGGTCGAATTTGCACTGCAGGAGGCCGGCCTGAAATGCGAGGTTGAATTCGAAGCCAATTCCACCGACCTGTTGTTCTCAGCCGTCAAGGCGCAGCTCGGTGTCACGATCCTGCCGTGGGCCGCGGCCCATGTTGAGCTTGTGCAACACAGGCTCAAACTGGCCAGGATCGATCATCGACTGTTCAAGCGGGATCTTTCGCTGTGCTGGCATGACACGGTTGTAGAGAGCAATGCCGTGCAGAAGGTCAAGTCGACCATTTTCGAGCTGTTCGAGGCGTTCGAGCGGCAGCCGGGGTGGGCAGATGAACCTGTCAAAGGAAGGAACCTCCAAGACTACTGACAGGCTTTATTGGGTCGGAAGTAGTCGTTCGTGAGCGGCTGCTTTTTGCTGTGGATTCAACCGGTCGAAGCCCAGGTTCAGGCAAAAGCTCAAGGTGCGGGTAAACCGGAATTTGAATGTCGGATTCTCTGAACGTTTCGCTCAGGACGGTGTAGTGGGCAAGCTCAGCGTCTTTGCTTCGAGCATTTACCCACCTGTCGCATCTTTTGCCACCTCGTCACTCAGAGAAGTTTGCACAGGAGCAAATTGAGCTTCGTTGTTGTCGATTGAACAGCGGGCAAGGTTTAGTGATAACAAAAGCACACCTTCGCCGCGCAATTTCATTCAGGTTGAGAGGTGAAAATCATGAACAGCATCATCTACATTGTCGGATTAGTAGTGGTGGTCGCGGTTGTCCTGTCGTTCCTGGGATTTGCATAACTTGTGCGTTAATCCCTCAACGTTATGTCCATTTTTTTGTCGTGGACGTTCACCTCATTATGCTTTGCGTTGATGAATGGGCGTCCCGTCTTAGGTCTCATTTCCGCAACCGAAAGACCTGGCTATGGCACGCCGGTCTGTATGTTGTTGGTGGGGGTCATCATCAATCCTTCTGACTGGGAAATGCCACACGTCGTCCTTGGTGAACATTGCGCTGCTCGCATGGCTCTATCGCAACAAGGGCTTTGGGAGTCGTAATCATGTACGAAGACCGAAAAGCGCAAGCGCTTGAGACATGGCAATCAATGCTGGCTATGCCCGAAATTCGAGCGACTGCTCAAGAGCAATACGAAGAATTACTTCGGCTCGCCGAGGACTATTCAATCAAAGGTTTCATCAATCGTGACGAGCGAAAGGGCTTGGTTATGGAGGCCACGAAGCGATATGCCCATTCGGTGGAAGATGTCCATAAAGGAGCATGAAGGCTAAAAATTTTCGCCTCGTCGTAATAGCTTCTGGTCGAGCACGCCCGGTTCTCAATCGTCAACTTTTGGCCAATTGATGCCTATCACGAGGGGCAGAGTACATCCCAAGCCACCAAGCGATTAGCAGCCGATCATGAAGGGCTGCCATCGACCAAAAAACCATTTTTACGCATCAACCAGCGATTAGCTGCGTTCAGGTTTTCCTGCGTTTTTTATCCAGGTATCAAGCTCCGTAACCATTTTACTGACCTCGCTATCTTCCCGTTCCGAGGGGCGAACGATTGCGTTCCAGGCGATATCCAGGCCGTCATTCAGGGCCGCCCACGCAAGCTCCCCACGCTCCAGGCTGGGGGTTACCAAATCCCGTTGCAATATGCTGATTCCGTATCCTGAGCGGACCAGTTCAACGATGGCTTCGATCAACTCCACCGTGATCATGCGGCGCGGCAAGATGCTGGCGGGGGCGAAGAAACGGTCATACTCCCAGCCACTGGCGCGATCGGTCGAATACGTCACCAGGTTGTAAGTCTTGAAGTCTTCCGCATAGATATTTTTCCTTCCCGCAAGGGGATGATCGGTTGCCATGATTGCAATCAAATCGTCCCGAAAAAGTGGCAACTTCGCGACACCGCTAGGCACCATGCCGTCATCGATAATGGACACATCCAGTCTGCCTTGCATCAGGCTCGCGTAAACGTCGTTACGGGGCACGGTCACCAGTGTGATTTCGATGTCCGGCCGAAGACTTGAGTAGTGCTTGATGAATTTTGGAATCCAGCGAAATGGGCCGTAGGAGGTGACACCCATACGGACAAACGCTGTGACGCCACCGGCCATGGACCGGGCCTCAGACTCAGCCTCATTGAGTATGGCGATGATGTCTTTGGCGGCCCGTTCCAGGCGCACGCCGGCAGGGCTGAGTCTGAGCTTTCCTCCTGATCTTTCCGTCAGGCTCACACCTAGCCGCCGCTCCGCTTCGCGTATGCGGTGACTGACGGCTGAAGGTGTCAGCCATAAACGTTCGGCCACCGCGGTGATCGAATCGACTTCCGACAAGGTTTGCAACATCACCAAGTGATCCAGCGTCAGTCTCATGGTTATACGACCTGAAAATAATTCACAAAATTGCGTAAAATTATGAGCGTGACTTGTATTTGGTGCCGATGCAATCTGAATCCAGCAGAGCCAACGGAGACCAACAACAATGACTACCCTGCCTTTCACACCTGCGCTAACCCTGGGCGATCTCGTCGATCTCGAGCGTTACCCAATCACCGATCGCACCAGCCCCGCTTATCTCGCACTGGTCACTCACAGTCAGTCGTTGCTGGCACAAGAGGGCGTTGCGATCTTTCCGGGTTTTGTTCGCAATCCAACGGTTGTCGCGATGGCGCAGCAGACACTTGCACTGCACTCGCGCATGTTTCATTTTCGGGAAAACCACACGGTTTATTTCAAACCTCAGGACGAAAGCGTTGATCCGGAACACCCGCTACGACGCTTGATGAACACGGCAAAAGACACTGTTGCCTATGCCGATATTCCTGCCGACCATTTGATCCGGCAGATCTATGGATCGGACGAAGTCCTTGCTTTCATCAAAGATGTTTTGGCTCTGGACACGCTCTATCGTCATGCCGATCCATTAGCCGCCCTTAACTTGCAGGGCTTCACGGCAGGGCAGGAGTTGGGGTGGCACTTTGATCGTTCCGACTTCAGCGTCACGCTGTCGCTTCAGGCTGCAAGCGCCGGTGGGGATTTCGAGTATGTGCGGATGCTGCGCAATGAAAGAGACGATTGCTATGACGCGGTCAGGCAATTCCTCGATGACTCGCAAACACAGCAGGTAGAGGTTCTGCCTCAAGTGCCCGGCACCCTGACATTGTTCCGCGGCCGCTATTCATTGCACCGGGTCACGCCGGTGGAAGGGGACAGGCTGAGGCTCAACGCGGTGTTTGCGTACGTGGACCAACCCGATGTCGAGTTCAGTGCCTATGCGCGCCAGTTGTTCTACGGGCGTACTTCTGTTGATCCATTAGCTTGAGCTTCGCCAATAACAATAAATGCAATTGATTCACGCCTTTGTTTCACGTGTTTGCGCACGCACTTGTCCATGCTAAATCTGATGGACTCGTTTGCTCCTGTGTCGCACACAACAGTTCGCTGCCCCCAATAATAATGATTCGGAGCGTCTGATCATGAAAAACAGGAAGAGTTTGTTGACCTCTTTGCTCACCCTTGGCTTGCTTGTCGGTAGTGCTTCAAGCCAGGCCTCAGGGTGGTGTGAATCGGGCAAGTCGGTGAAATTTGCCGGGTTGAACTGGGAGAGCGGGATGCTCCTCACCGACATCATGATGATCGTGCTCAAGGATGGTTATGGCTGTACAACGGATCAGTTGGTGGGTAACACCATCATTCTCGAGACCGCACTGGCCGGCAACGACATTCAGGTGTTTGGCGAAGAGTGGATGGAGCGCAGCGAAGTCTGGAAAAAGGCGGTGGCGGCCGGAAAGGTTGTCGGGGTTGGCGCTCCGATCATTGGTGCGACTCAGGGCTGGTATGTGCCGCGTTACGTCGTTGAAGGGGACGCTAAACGTAACCGGCCAGCGCAGGCGCCCGACCTCAGGACAGTCGCGGACCTGAGCAAGTACGCGAGTGTTTTTCGCGATTCGGAAGAACCGTCCAAAGGCCGTTTCTACAACTGTCCTGCGGGTTGGATCTGTGAGCAGGACAATACCGAGATGTTGAAAGAGTATGGTCTTGAAAACACGTTCACAAACTTTCGTCCAGGTACCGGTGCGGCATTGGATGCGGCTGTCCTGTCCAGTTACAAACGCGGTGAGCCGGTGCTGTTCTACTACTGGTCACCGACGCCGCTGATGGGGCAGATCGATGCGATAAGGCTGGAGGAAAAGACCGGCGCCAACAAAGACGTCATCACCATGGTGGGACTCTCCAAGGCATTTCATGAACAGGCTCCTGAACTGGTCGCAGTACTGGAGAAGGTCAACATTCCGATCGACTTGTTGAATCAGAACCTGGCGAGGATGACCCGGGAACGCATCGAATCGCCGAAGCTGGCCAGGATGTTCCTCAAGGAACACCCGGAAATCTGGCATGCCTGGGTCGACGAAGCCGCAGCAAAGAAGATCGAGGCATCGCTCTAATCGGTCTCAAGGGCAAGGACGCCCGCCCTCTGTAACGCCCCTCTGAACACAATCTCTTGACTGTTTCTACACAGGAACGGCGCCTCTTCGCGTCCGGGAAATCACGAACATGATCAAATCACGAGCGGCCGTCGCCTTCGCGGCGAACCAGCCTCTGCAAATTGTCGAAGTCGATGTAGCGCCGCCGCAAGCCGGTGAGGTGCTGGTACGCATTGTTGCGACAGGTGTCTGCCATACCGATGCGTTTACGTTATCCGGCGCCGATCCCGAAGGGATCTTCCCCGTCATTCTTGGCCACGAAGGTGGCGGTATCGTCGAAGCGGTTGGCGAGGGGGTAACTTCACTGGCGGTGGGCGACCATGTGATCCCGCTCTACACCCCGGAATGTGGCGAGTGCAAATTCTGCACCTCCGGCAAGACCAATCTTTGTCAGAAAATCCGTGCCACTCAAGGCAAAGGTTTGATGCCAGATGGCACCAGCCGATTCTCTTACGAAGGGCAGCCTGTCTTTCACTACATGGGCACCTCGACGTTCTCCGAATACACCGTGCTTCCCGAAATTTCCCTGGCCAAAATCCCCAAGGATGCGCCACTGGAGAAGGTCTGCCTGCTCGGTTGCGGTGTGACCACCGGCATTGGCGCGGTGATCAATACGGCCAAGGTGGAGGAGGGAGCCAGCGTGGCAATCTTCGGTCTGGGTGGCATCGGGCTGGCAGCCATTATCGGTGCGACCATGGCCAAGGCCGGCCGGATCATCGCGATCGATATCAACCCGGCCAAGTTCGAGATTGCCAGGCAACTGGGCGCTACCGACTTCATCAACCCCAAGGATTATGACAGGCCGATCCAGGACGTGATCATCGAGATGACCGAGGGCGGTGTGGACTATTCCTTCGAATGCATTGGCAACGTCCATCTGATGCGCGCCGCCCTGGAGTGCTGCCACAAGGGCTGGGGTGAGTCGGTGATCATTGGCGTCGCTGGCGCCGGTCAGGAAATCAGTACCCGTCCTTTCCAGCTGGTGACCGGGCGCGTCTGGCGCGGCTCGGCATTTGGCGGTGTGAAAGGACGTAGCGAGCTACCCAGCTATGTCGAGAACGCGCAAAAGGGCGACATTCCGCTGGACAGTTTCATTACCCACACCATGGGGTTGGAGGAGATCAACAGAGCCTTCGACTTGATGCACAAAGGCGAAAGCATCCGCACCGTTATCCATTTCGATCGCTGACTCAACAGATTGGCGAAGCCCGTCAGGGCCAGTCAAAGGCGCGAAAACCTGCAACATCAACCCACCGTATCTACACCAAAGAGAGCACAAAGATGACCATTTTCACTCATGTGACTGTCGGTACCAACGACCTGCAAAAAGCGCGCAGCTTCTATGACAATGTCCTGGGTACCCTGGGCCAAAAACGCATCGCTGATCTGGACGACAAGGGGTCGATCTGGGGGGAGAGCGCTCCGTCCTTCTTCGTGCTGAAACCGGCGAACGGCGCCCCGGCCAGCGTGGGTAACGGTGTCACCATCAGCTTCGAAGCGCCGAATCGTGCGGCCATTGACGCTTTCCACGCCGCGGCGCTGGCCAGTGGCGGCACCGACGAAGGTGCACCGGGTCCGCGAGGCTGGGCACCTGACGCCTATGCGGCTTACGCGCGGGATCTCGATGGGAACAAGCTGGCCGCGTACTGTTTCAAGCCAGCCTAAGCTTCAAGACGAGGCATCATTAGATGCTTCGTCATTAGCCCTTACTCGCAAGGATTAGTAATCCGTAAGGTTGCAATGGTGGCTTGAACAAGCCCGTTTAACCTTGGTGTTCGAACGACAGCTTCTGGCCGATTTCTGCCTGTCACGAGGGGCAGCAATATGCAATTACCCAGCTGATTGAATCGTTGCTCAAGGCTTTCTTTTGCAATGCGACTTGGGCGCACCGTATCCCCAAGTGATTATGGTCTCGGCCTGATGCTCCCAAAGCGTTTCATTGCGCCCAAGGTACTTTATGCCACTGCCACTTGGCTGCTGGTACATCAGCGATACGCTGTCGCCACGCTCGGCGATTAATGTCGGCGGATCGGTTTTGAAGAACATGACAGTCACCTCTCTAGCAGGGTTGCCGTCGCATTCGTAATAGACAGGCCCAGTGCCCGAGACCAGTCGGTAGCGTGCTTGCAACTCGGCGATGCGGCGCTGGTATTCCATGCGCAAGCATGCACTGACGTCATCACTCTTCCAGCAGTCGTCGCGTCCCTTGATCCATCCACGTTGTTCTGCTTTTAGCCGGGGAGGATGCTCGTTGCCGGCCTTAATACTCGCACTGGCATAAACTGCCGACAGATTGCGATCGAGCGCGGATAACGCCTTGTCCTCACATATCATCGCTTCGATACCGCCAGGCTCCACTCTGGCGCAATCGTATGAAGGGCCAGGTGTCACATTGGCAGTCGACGATTTTTCCGTGCCGCCCCCAGTCGGCTGCATTGCATTGATATGCTGATCAATGTACTGGCACCACTGTTCGGAGCTTCGTTCAGGGACATTTGCCCCATCGCGAACCCCTAACTTGAATTCGATCACCGATTTCCATTCGTCTGAGCCTAGATCTGGCCCGTGCCCTTGCGCATCGGATGTGTGCAGTATCTTATCGATCGATTGATACCATGGGTAAGTGCATATGGATTGCGCCTGAGCAACGCCTGTGGCGCCAGCCAATAACAAAACCAAATATTTGCTCATGCGCGGTCCCTTTTGATTTATGCAGTCGCCAAGCACCGAGCGACCAAGGCGGACGTTCACGGGGACAGCGCTCTGACCGCAGGCAACGGCCGTACTATAATTAATTTCTGTCAATGTTTGCGTGACGAGCGCTCCAAAGCGAATCAGGTATCCATAGCGTTCACCTGACAGGCAGAGGGCGACACAGCAAATGGGATGGACGGTACGTCTGATTACGCGACAGAGGGTTCAGCCATGAAAATTCACTCCTTCCAGCATTACTCCCATGGTCTGGAAATGGCCGTTCACGATGCATGGATTACCGCCAAGGTGAAGTCGGCCCTGGCATTTTCCGATCCGACCCTTAGCCTGCATATCAATGTCAAAACCCATGCGGGCATAGTGGGGTTAAGCGGCCGCGTCAACACTCATAGACAGTGTGAGCAGGCCATTGTTCTGGCCCGTTCGGTTCATGGTGTCGCCGAAGTCGATGCCAGCGACTTGCAGACCCATGTGTTCACGCCAGGGAGTTTTCCAGAAGCGCCCAACGCCGAAGAGAGCACTGAGCGCCGGCCACAATCGTCAACAAAGATGGACGACAAATGATAATGGCAACATTGTAGGCGCCGCGCTCCCGGTCGGGAACCGAGGGCGGAGGGAAGCTGAATGCCAATGTGCCCCAGAGTGAATCGCCCATGGTTTCGTGGACATTTCCGACTGGCTGCTTATGGCCGGTTTCTGCCGGTCACCACCGGCGAGACGTGTGAACTGGGCAAGCGGCGTTCCAACAGGCCATTCGTCTCACCAGGGTCTGTTGACGTTTTGCTGCGAACCGCCGCGATCAGGGAAATGCGACCGCCGCCGCGAGATACAGCAGCAACGCCAGCAGCAACACCACGGTGAAACCCAGGTGGATCGCCAGCAGGGTCGCCAGCACGGCCGCCACCACCGATACGCTGGCGTTGACGCCCCAGGCGATCGGCACCAGTGCTTCAGCGCACGCGGAGACGCGCCCGAGTCCGAGCGGAAACGGCATGCCCATGGCGAACGCCAGCGGCGCTACCAGCGCGGCGCAGATGCCGAACCTGGCGAGGGTCCCCACCGGCGCCAGCAGCTGGAACAACGGGGGCAGGGCGATCAGGTAGAGCAGGGCGATCGCGCAGATCGCTAGGACTGGCCGCGCGAGCGGATGACGGAGCCCCACACCCGTTCCAATGTCCCCCCGCCGCCGGCCGGAGTAACGGCTGCCGAGGCCAGCGAAGATCAGGAACGCGCTGAGCGTTACCGCCACCGAATACAACGGGTGGCTGAGGAACAGGGTGAACTTCTGGATGAAGGCGATTTCCACGAACATGAAGGCAAAGCCGATGGCGGCGAAGTAGGACACGACCCGAAGTTCGAACCTGGCCAAAGCCGCATTCCGAGAGCGTCGCTGGCGCCGCCGAGCCACCCATAACGGCGCCAGGATCAGCAGCACGGCGGCCACGCTGGACTGCAGCAGCGTGGCGATCAGCACCGGATAGCCCCACTCCAACATTGACAGGCCGCCCTGCGCCTTCAGCGCCAACAGTTCCGGCAGCGAGCGCCACTTGAAGAAGTGGAAGAAATACGGCCGATCATCCGTAGTCGGACGCACGTCGAACTTGTAGCGCGCCAGGAACTCCGCGCGCTCGCCGGACAGCAGGGCCTGCGCCGCTTCGAAGAACCAGGGCCGGTCGAGCAGGTTGTAGCGGTTCGCCTCGGCCACGGTCATCCCGGGGTAGTAGGCCAGGTCGAAGGAGCGCGCCCGGCAGAATTCCCGCAGCACGGCGATGCCGGCGTCGTCGAAATCCCTGTTGCTGACCAGCAGCGTCGCGGTCTTCCAGCCGCGGATCATGACGATGCGGCGCGCCGCGCTGGCCTGCCCGTCGCGCTCGATGGCCGCGGCCGCGGTGGCCAGCAGCCTGGGAACATCGCGCGGCGGCAGGGCGACCCAGCGGGTGATGGCCAGCATGCCGCCGGGCGCGAGATGGCGCAGGTACTCGGCGAAGGCATCCACCGTGTACAGGTAGTTCTCGGACAGCGCATGCAGGCCGCCCGAGGCAGTGCCGAAGGAGTCCAGCAGGGCGATCTGGATCAGGTCGTAAGGCTCGCCGCGCGAAGCCACCAGGCCGCGCGCCTCGCCGATCAGCACACGGACGTTGGGCGCACTGTACGGCTTGCCGGAGAAGTCGGCGAAGCGGCGCTGGACCAGATCGATCACCTGCGGGTTCAGTTCGATGGCATCCACCGCGCTGGCGTCGTGGTAGATCGCCTGCAGCACATCGGCGCCGGCGCCGCTGCCCAGCACCAGCACGCGGGGTTGGCGCAGCAAGTGATAGGGCAGAGCTGAGGTCAGGTAGTCCAGGTAGGCGAGCGGCTCGCGGCGCCCGTCATAGCGGTTCAGCACGGAAAGGCCGTCGCCGTCGGTAAAGATGGCCAGTTGTGCGGGCGGTTCCTGTGTCGCGTTGAGGCTCAGGCCAGGCGCGTAGCGCAGGGGAATGGTCGGGCTGTCGACGACCGTGAGCAGACCCAGCGGACTCCAGGTCTGGGCGATTGCGCGCGCATCCTTGATACGCTGCGTCTGGCTCAGTTCCTTGTACTCGGAGGGCGACAGGGCGATCCAGCGCCCGGGCACGCCGGCCGGCACCGCGACTGCCGCCGCCAGCAGCAACGGCGCGAGCCAGTGCCTATGCCCCGTGCAAGCCATTCCGGCCAGCGCCCCGGCGGCGATGCCGGTGCCGCCCAGCAGCCGCAGCGCATCGACGGGCGTCAGGGCGAACAGCGCGGCGACGATCGCCAGGCTGCCCACGCCGGCACCGAGAATGTCGAAGGCGTAGATCCGGTGAATCTGTTCCTGAAAGCAGGTGAAGGTCAGGCAGATGCACACCGCCGCGCAGAAGAACGGCACGAACAGCAGCAGGTAGATCATCAGCAGGCGCGCCGACTGCCGCGCGTCCCAGAGGATCTCGAGGGGATTGAACGGAACCTGCTGAGCCAGGCTGAAGCAGGCGATGGCGCTCAGCCCGAACAGCACCGCGCCACCGATGAACACGCCGTGGAAGCGCGGCGCCAGCACAGGCCGTGCCAGCGCCACGGCGGTGCCGGCAGCGCCGTAGCCGAGCAGCGCGACGCTGATCATCATGTAGGCGAAATGGTGCCACTGGATGATCGAAAGCAGTCGCAGCAGCAGCACCTCATAGCCGAGCGCGGAGGCAGACAGCAGTGCCAGGGCGAGCAAGGGCGGCGAATGCATGCTCAACCGCCTCCGACCAGCGGCACGAAGCTCACAGGCAGCACCTGCCGGGTGGACACACTGCCATCGCCGGCCTTCTCGATCAGCAGCAGGTACTGGATCATGAACGGCGCGCCGACCGGGATTACCATCCGTCCGCCGGCCTTGAGCTGGGCGATCAGTGGCGGCGGCACATGGCTGGCGGCGGCGGTGACGAGGATGGCGTCGTAAGGCCCGTGCTCGGGCCAGCCGTGGTAGCCATCGCCCAGCCGGGCCTGCACCTTCGCATATCCCAGACGGCCCAAGCGCTCCCCGGCCTGCACTGCCAGCGGCTCGATGATCTCCATCGTATAGACCGCCTGCGCCAGCTCGGCGAGGATCGCCGCTTGGTAGCCCGAGCCAGTGCCGATCTCGAGTACCACGTCGCCGGGCCCGACCTGCGTCAGGTCGGTCATCAAGGCGACGATGTACGGCTGGGAGATGGTCTGGCCGTAGCCGATCGGCAGCGGACGATTTTCGTAGGCGTAGGGCACCTCGTCGGGCGGGACGAACTTATGGCGTGGCACCTTGGCCATCGCGGCCATCACCGGCGCGGCAAACTCGACTCTGCCGGTTTCGTCGCGGGTGACGGACGACATGTTGGCGATCTCCCGCACCATGGCATCGCGCAACGGCGCGAACGGGTCGTCGGCATGCAGACCGGCAGATGCCAACGCCAGAGCGATGGCAGGCGCCAGGATGCGCGTCAGGAGCATCACCGGCTTCACAATGACTCCTCCGCCTGAGGAATAGTCGAATCGTATGGCCGGCGGGCTGACTCGGCAAGCCGGGGGTGCCGGCGACCAAATCAGGCTGCGGCGACTGCCCGGGACAACATCGCAACCCGTAACTGCACTGATAGCACCCAGCCAGTTCAAGCGGTGATACAAAAGTGAATGCGATTGTCAGCCGATTGCTGCCTATAAGGAGCCCTTCGCACTGACCTCATAACACTCCTCCAACCCCTGGAATGACCAGCAGCGCCGCCAAGCCGATCAGTGCCGTGCCAATGAGTCTGTCGATAACCTGCTGCTTTTCCAGCATTCGCCGGCGCAACGCTTCAGCGGAGAAAAACAGTGCCACGAAACTGAACCACGCCCAATGGGTGAACGACATAAACAGGCCGTACGCAAAGTTTGCGGTTAGCGAACTGCCTGTGTGCACCACTTGGCTATATGTCGCCACCACGAACAACATGGTTTTAGGGTTGAGCGCGTTAGTGAAAAAGCCAGTACGAAATGCTTCCCAGGATGAAGGGGCTGAGGCGTTGGCGCCACCAAATGTCAACGAAGAAGTACTGGTCAGGGACTTGATACCCAGATAAATGAGGTATCCGGCGCCCAGCAACTTCATTGCCATGAACAGCAAGGGTGATTGAGTGAAGATCACTGCAGCGCCGAACACTGTGTAGAAAACGTGAATCTGGACGCCACAGGCGATACCCAGTGCGGCCATCAAACCGCTGCGTCGCCCATATGCATAACTGTTGCGGGTGACCATGGCGAAGTCAGACCCGGGGCTGATAACTGCCAGGATGGAAATGGCAGCAACTAGAAGCAATTCGTTCATGAAGACTCTCCGGCGCAATGGATGCCCATGCCGCGAACGGCAGTAATTGCATTTGCGCTACGTTTTTGCACAGATTGAGGGTGGGTGGCAGCTTCACTTGCTCGCGGCGCTTACATCACCCAGTGGTATTTGGCTTCGCATGGCATTCATGCAATGCCTCTAATCATTAATAGTTGTGCGTGCAGATGGGGCGAATGGAGGTCATGATGGAGAATTGCCACCGATAAAAAAAACGATTTATAGTCGTCGAAACCTGTGAGTAATCATCGTCAATATGAATTTGCCTCCTTTGGCTGCGTTTCGTTTTTTCAACGTTGCGGCCCAGACTCAAAGCTTCGTGAGAGCCGCTCAGCAGCTGCACGTCACCCATGGCGCAGTCAGCCGCCAGGTTCGATTGTTGGAGGAGGCAATAGGGGTCGAACTTTTTGATCGGCGCAACCGTGCGATCTTTCTCAACCGTGCTGGCCGCCTTCTGTACGACGTTACCGGGCCCATGTTCGAACAATTGGAAAGTGCTGTTTACCGGTTGCAGGGAGAAGTCCGCGAGGACGTACTCGTACTATCGTGTGAGCCTACCATCGCAATGAAATGGCTGATCCCGCGACTGCCTGACTTCCATGCCGCTCACCCGCACCTTCAAGTCCAACTGCTGGCGGCCGGTGGTCCTATAGACTTCGCGCGCTCAGGTGCGGATCTGGCCATCCGACGTGATGATTTTCACTTGGATCAATCAATCCACAGCGTGACGATTTGTGAGGAATGGATTGGACCTGTGTGCACCCCGTCCAATAGTCCCGATAAAAGGAAATCGCAAGGAGTGCGCTTGCTGCGTAGCCAGACACGCCCGTTGGCCTGGGACAACTGGCTGCGCCTTTCGGAAATGGCTATGCCTAATGCTGGCTCGGTCGACTATGAGCATTTCTATCTTTGTATTCAGGCAGCAGCTGCGGGATTGGGGATCAGTGTGGTGTCCTTTCTCATGGTTCAGGATGAACTCAGGTCCGGACAACTGATCGCACCGTTTGGCTTTATCCAGGACGGGTCGGCCTATTGCCTACTGTCACCCAGGCCTTTTGAGGAGAGTGCCAAGTGCACCGCTTTCAGGGATTGGGTCACAAAGCAGATGGGCATATGCGCAAAGCAGATCAAGAGTGATTTGGGCCGAGCGTGAGTAGTGCGAGCGTCTTTTTTGCACGCGGCTATGTCACTGAGCCCTGAATCTTTTGCGCAAAACACGGATTGCGAACACAGGCGCGAACTTTTCTGCGGTGGAAACCGAAGCTGGCTTTCTCAACAGAATCGACCCAAATCCGACACTCATAAAATATTCCTTTTGCCCGTGAAGCAGCCAATCACGTCAGGCAACGATCCAATAACTGCCTGCAGGAAGTGTCTATAGAGTTTGGGTCAATTCAGCGAGCCAGCGACAACGCGCAGAAAATCTGTCGTAGTTCAGCGCGTGATCATGCCTTTGCAAACAGGGTGGTTGCTAACAAGCTCCGTTCAACTTCGCTTGCAAGTCTAAGGATGGTTTCCTCGTCACCAAATTTGCCAACTATCTGCATCCCGATTGGAAGGCCGTTCTCCATGATCCCGACGGGGATACTGATGGCCGGCTGGCCGGTCAAGTTGAAAACTTCGGTGAAGGGAGAAAATGCGTAAGCGTTTTTATACCACTCGTCCAGATGCCTTTCCCCTGTGGCGACAAAACCACCAATTAGTGGTGGAGCAAGCGCTACCGTTGGCGTGATGAGGACGTCGATATCGGTGAAGCTATCGGCCATGTCGTGGCTTACTTTGTTCTGGGTAGCCCGTGCATGGTGTACATCCAGTGCCGTTCTCTGAGTCGAGCATTTGTAAAACTCATAGGTAATCCATTCAACATCTTGTACAGAGATCGGATAACCGCGAGTTTGGGCCTTGTGTTCCATCAAGGCCTCAATTTCCATCTGCCAGAATAATGCAGCAGCTGCACCGGCTTTGGTCATGTCTGGCCAATTGAACGGGCGTAATTCATGGCCGTCTTTACTTAAAAAATCCACAGCATTCAATATGGCTTTGTGGATGGTCTCATCGATACTCGAGCCATCTGGACGGGCGCAGGCAAAGGCGATTTTGAGTCGTGGCGACCTCGTCTTCAGGCATTCGAGCCAAGAGGGAGGGGCGGGGGGAGCAGCATAAGGCGCGCCTGGTTCATAGCCAGACAGGACATCCAGCAGCAATGCGCTGTCGCGGACGGTCCTGGTCAGTACATGCTCGGAATCAAGGCCACCAACAAACTCACCGACATGAGGACCTACAGGGGTGCGTCCCCTGCTTGGCTTCAGTCCAACCACACCACAAACGGAAGCCGGAACCCTGATCGACCCGCCACAGTCGGTGCCGTGTGCAACGGGCACCATGCCTGCGCCCACGGCACAGGCGGATCCTCCACTTGACCCACCAGAAGCGTACTGCGGATTCCTGGGGTTTCGACAAGGGCCTTGCCATTCAGGCTCTGTCACAAAGTCTCCTGCAAACTCAGGTGTTTTGGTTTTCCCGAGAATGATTGCCCCGGCATTACGCAATCGACTCACAAACTCACTGTCGACCTGAGCGGGGACGGCATCTTCGTACAATCGCGAACCGTGCCTGGTTGCAAAGCCTTTTACATCGATATTGGTGTCCTTTATCAGGATCGGCACACCTGCGAGTGGTCCTGCCTTGGGATCTAGCGCCGCTCGCTGTGCGCCTTCGATATCGATTGCAACGACCGCGCCCAAGGCAGGGTCCTGGATTTCAATTTCTCTGGCTGCCAGGTTGACCAGCTCCAGCGGAGTGACTTCACCGGACTTCAACCGTTGAACGAGGCCCACGGCATCAAGACTTTTAAACTCTTCAGGTGTCATTTCTACGCCTCCAGATCATAACCAAGTACGTTGTTGAGGAACTCGTAAGCCAAACGACGCGAATCATCGATCGTGTCCGGGTTGCAATCGACCGCAGCCCTCAACCATAAGCCGTCGATGAAGATCGCGATCATTTGCGCCTTGGAATGGGCTATTGCCTTGTCCATGCTTTTTGACAAGGCATGGAAAAGTAAGGAGTGGCTCCTGCGCGCAACGATGTTCTGTACCCGCTGCAGTTTGGGGGACTGCGGTACCTGGGCCCAGAAAGCGAGCCAGGCCGCGACATTGTCTCGCGTCAGGTTCAAGGCACTGACGTTCCCGTCCACAAACGCGAGAACACGCTCAGCGGGTGTTGCGGACTTTCGCAGGCGCGCAAAGATCTCGGCATTTATGCGTTTGTTCAGCTCTCTCAAGGTGGCTTCAAGCAAAGCATTCTTGTCCGAGAAATAGTGGTGGACGATGCCGTTGGCCAACCCCGCACGGGCGCTGACCTGAGCCATGCTCGTCCCCGCCATGCCTTGCTCACCAATGAGGGTGAGCGTCGCCTCAACGAGCTGCTTCCTTCTGATTTCCTGCATTCCGACCTTTGGCATGGGGGGCTCTCTTTTTTCATTGGACACTCAATGAAAAAAAAGTTATCACTGGATTCTCCAAAAAACAAGAGAACGCAAGGGGATCCGGTATGAAAAGCAGTGCTATCGGTTGTGCCGTGCTGTTGATGACATTCCAGGGGATTGCCGGCGCCGCGGACCCTGTGGGGTGTCGCGCGCCTCAGTTCGCAGAGGTGGGATGGACCGACATCACGTTGACGACGTCTTTGACCACAGCAGTATTGGAAGGACTGGGCTACGCCCCAAAAGTCATAACGTTATCGACGGGAATTGCCTACAAGGCGATGGAAGGCAAGAGTATCGACGTGTTCCTCGGAACATGGGATCCCGCATTGATCGAGGCGGCTCAGCCTTACTACAACAACAAGTCGATTCAGACAGTGCGAGTGAACCTCACGGGCGCAAAATTTACCTTGGCGGTTCCGCGATACGTCTATGAGCAAGGTGTAAAAAGCTATGCTGACCTGGACACTTACAAGTCAAAGTTTGGCGGGAAAATCTATGGAGTAGAGCCAGGCGGAAACAAACCGATCCAGAACCTCATCGCGGATAACGCGTATAACCTGGGTAGCTGGAGCCTGGTTGAGTCCAGTGAGAAGGGCATGCTGACACAAGTCGGCAGGCAAATCAGAAAGAACGACTGGATTGTGTTTCTGGGCTGGGCACCTCACCCAATGAACAAGAATATTGAACTGGAATATTTGTCAGGCGGTGACAAGTACTACGGAGCAAATTTCGGCGCATCGTCGGTGCGGACCGACGTGCGTACGGGATATCTGGAGGAATGCCCTAACGTGGGCCAACTCCTGAAAAATCTGGAGTTTTCCATCGATGCCGAAAACACCATGATGGACTACGTGATCAATGGTGGCCTTGACCCACGCTCTGCGGTAAAAAAATGGCTGAGTGCCCATCCCGAATGGCTTGATAGAACGTTGCTTGATGTTCAAACAGTGGAAGGTCAACCTGGGCTCGCGGCGGTAAAGTCTTATATGGATACTGCGTCCAAATAGACGACACTTCTCAACAAATTGAATCTCCCCGGGCTCTATAGACCGGGAGCATCCTTATCGGCGCAGCGCCTAGGCCCCATGTGCTAGGCGCGAGCGGCGTATCGATCCGGCTACCGCCCAACCGCAATGTCCAAAAATGAATTCCCCTTGGGGTTTCAAACACTTTTGAACCTTTAAGCCCCCCCTCCCACAACTCAGCAGCGACCTGCGAGCATTGCTACGTCCAGTAATCGACCTGATGCTGCCAGCCGCTCGACAGAAGTCGCAATTCAATCCCGAGCAATCTTGTCATTTGCCAAGGCTTAGGGCAGGGTCGATACCACTGAGATCCCTGCCAAAGGAGTCACCCATGTCAAAGCTATATCCCAGTATCGATCCCGAGGGGCTGGTCGAGTACTCAGTGGTCTACACCGACCGCTCACTCAACCACATGTCGCAGTCATTTCAAGGCGTGATGAAGAACATTTCCAAGACCCTGAAACAGGTCTACAACGCCCAGGCTGTTGCGGTGGTGCCGGGCAGCGGCACATTCGGCATGGAAGCGGTGGCGCGACAGTTTGCCACCGGCCAGCAATGCCTGGTGATACGCAACGGCTGGTTCAGTTATCGCTGGAGCCAGATCCTTGAGATGGGCAACATCCCGGCGGCCACCACGGTGCTCAAAGCCCGACCGGTCGACACAGGTCGCCAGGCTGCCTACGCTCCACCCCCTCTGGACGAAGTGCTGGCAGCCATTGCGGCGCAGAAACCGCAGATTGTCTTCGCCCCCCACGTTGAAACCTCATCAGGGATTATCCTGCCCGACGAGTACCTGCGGGCTGTTGGCGACGCGGTGCATGCGGTGGGTGGCCTGTTCGTGCTGGACTGCATCGCCTCAGGCACGATTTGGGTTGATATGCACAAATGCGCAGTCGACCTGCTGATCAGCGCACCGCAGAAAGGCTGGAGCGCCTCCCCGTGCTGCGCCCTGGTGATGCTCAGTGCTTTGGCCCTAGAGCGCATCGAGCAGACGCAGAGCAGCAGCTTCGCCTGCGATCTGAAAAAGTGGCTTCAGATCATGCAGGCCTACGAACAGGGCGGACATGCCTACCATGCGACCATGCCCAGCGATTCCCTCGCGCGATTCAACGAAGTGATGAAAGAGACGCAAGCCTACGGTTTCGACAAGGTCCGCGGCGAACAACAGGCTCTGGGCGATCGGGTGCGCGCAATGTTGACCGGCAAAGGCATCAAAAGCGTGGCCGCAGCCGGCTTTCAGGCTCCTGGCGTAGTGGTGAGCTACACCGATGATGCCGACATCAAGAGCGGTAAGAAATTTGCCAGCCTCGGCCTGCAGATCGCCGCCGGAGTGCCGTTGCAATGCGACGAGCCGGCCGATTTCCAGACCTTTCGCATCGGTCTGTTCGGACTCGAAAAGCTGCACAATATCGAGCGCACGGTCAGCACCCTCGAGAAGGCACTGGACGAGGTGATGGATAACTAAGCGCTCATCTCGGCGTCATCAATGTCGCATTTGAACGCTACAGTGATGTTGCCAGAAAGTAGTCAGGCATATTAGTTGGAGGAGTGGCAATGACAGTAATCGATGTGAAATCCCGATTCGAAGCAAAGCTTCTTCGTCCGGCAAAGCCCGGTAATGATACGTCGTGGGCGTTCGCAGTACTGCCAAGAGACGCGAGTGAACCGCTTCCGAGGCGGGGAAGGACGACAGTTGAAGGCACAATCAATGGGCACCATTTCCAGGCAACCCTTGAGCCCGATGGTCAGCTGAGCCATTGGCTGAAGGTAAGTAGCGAGTTACTCGACGCCGCAGGTGTGGCCGTTGGGGATATCGTTACACTCGAGCTAACCCCCGTGAAAAAGGAACCCGAGCCTGACATCCCGGCAGACTTTGAGGAGGCACTGGCAGCCACTCCTGAGGCTCGTAAAGTTTGGAACAATACAACGACCATCGCACGAGTAGACTGGATCCACTGGATTACTTCAGCCAAGCAACTCAAGACGCGCGAAAAGCGAATTGGTGATGCCTGCGATATGCTTGCAACCGGCAAGAAGCAGGTTTGCTGTTTCGACCAGTCCGGCTATTACAGTAAGGCCTTCCGTGCGCCCGAGGCAGAAAATCCTTAAATGGAATGTTCCGTTGAATACGCCTGACGATTTTTGGTTGACTGACTTCCTCAGGGCGTGAAGCGGTCATCCGGCGAATCATGAGGTCGACGCCAAAAGGACTTAGCCGTCGTCAGCCACCGCGCATAACTTGCATCAGCTGTTTCACCGCGATGGCTTCGACGGCACCTTCACTGGCACCCGCTTCAAAAACAGCGCAACAAGCCGATGCGTCGCCGTCGCGGATACGGTAGACAGCAATGACACTGCCTGGCCCGCAGCCTGTGTGCCCGCATAGGGAATGTCCGCCGTCAATCGACCCTTGCATCACACCTAGGCCATAGCCCGGAATGATCCATGGGCGCCCGGGAATCGGGCCGCCCAATGTTCGTGCTGTCTGCATTTCCTGGAGCAAGCCCGTGGAGAGCAGTTCACCGCAGAGGAGTCGATCCAGAAATAGCGCTGCTTGGGAAATTGGGCCGATCAGCAAGCCATGATAGACCCACGCGGGGTCATAATTTGAGGTGCTTCCAAGATGGGTCTTTTGTAAGTCTGCTCGCGTTTTAGCAAAGCGAACGTTCGACAGGCCCAGAGGAGTAAGTGCACGTTGAGTCACCGCATCATCAAGCGTCAGATCAGTTAGCCGTTCAATAAGCCTGCCGATGAGCAAGTAGCCAACATTCGAGTAATGCCAATCGGTTCCGGGATTGCATCGAAGTCGAGCACCGTCAAGGCGTTGCATCATTTCATCTGCCGACCAGGCTGGCTCACTGTTCGTAACAGCGGCGTGGTACTCCGCAAGTTCGCCGTAATCGGCCAGACCTGCTTCATGCCGCAGTAGCTGGCGTAACGTGAAAGGCTGATCAGAAATCGGGTCGTCCAGTCCGATGAGCCCGTCACGTACCAACGACAGGGCTGTCGCAGCCAGGACTGTTTTCGTAAAACTCCACCAGGGGGCCGTCAGTTCTAACCGGTCAGGCGTTTGTGGCTGACCATTTGATACGAGTGAACTGAGCATTGGCTTCCTTGGAATGTTGAGCGTATCGACAGCTCGACAAGATATCTCATTCACTCTTCTTCGCCAGAGTGAAAAGTCAGCCGTTTGTACTGTCCTGAACGACGGCTCTTGGCCGTTTTGCGCCCTGCGTGAAGAACAGCAACAGATCGTGCCTGGATGTTGGGGGTGGTAAAAAATGGTACTGGTCGCGACGGTCGTTGCAGCAGGAACTTCAGGGTATTGGCCAGGTCAATAGCGGCCCTGTATCGCAAATGCCGAACAGCGTTGTGGCCTGTTTTACGGCAGTGCCGTTTGAATTCAGTCGAGTCCGCCCCCTGATGCCAACCAAGAGTTTTCTGCCGGGCTTCATCCTGGTGTTCTGCGCTGTCCCGTCGCTTTGTTCGGTTGCTGCCGAACGAAGCGCGCCGGCGCAGAGTAACAGCGCATCAACCACCCTGATCGAAACCGCCTCGCGCCAGTATGAAAATGGCCAACTGGACCAGGCCGCCGCCACGCTGGAGCGTGCCCTGCATATCCAGCCGAACAATCCCGCGACGTTGCATTACCTGGGTGTGTTGCGCCTTCAGCAGGGGCAGTACCAGCAGGCTGAAACCCTGGCGGCGCGCTCGAACATACGGGTTGGTCGCAACGTCGAGCTCCGCAACCGCAACTTCCAATTGATCCAGGCGGCGCAGCAGGCCCAATCTTCGGGTACCCCACCCAATGCAAAAGAGGGCGTGGTCGCAGTACAGAAGGGGCTGGAGGAGGAAGCCCAAAGGCGTCGCGAAGCGGAAGTGGCCGTTGCTGAGCAATCCACTCCGGACACTGGGAACGACGCTGGCAACTTGGCTCGCGCAGAGGCAGATCAGCTTCTGGATGCGCCGTCGACTGGCAGAGCCGGGCTCGAAGGAAAATTACAAATGACTAATGCCGAGCCAGAGCGGGCGTACGCTGAGGTCGAGATTCCCCGCGGCCATATGCCGCGTCCGGGCAAATGCCGAATCTGGTTTCCTGATCGCCCGGCGGGGCATCAGCCCGCACCCGGCAAATGCAAGAAGCTGCGACATCGGGTTCCCCCGGGGGCCTACCTGGTGCGCGGTTGAGTTTATGCAGACAGCTACCCCAACGACGCCACGCTATTGAGCAAGGTCTTGACCAGTTGCGCCTGGCGCGTGGCGCCAGTCTTGGCGAATACACCGCGCAAGTGAGCGCGCACGGTGTTGCGCGAAACCCCGAGTGACTCGGCTGTCTCATCGAGGGTCTGGCCGTCCATGACCAGCATGGCCACTTCGGTTTCCGTGCGGGTCAGTTGGAACAGGCTACGCAGCAGGTCACGCGAGGCTTGTGGCGAGTCGGCCGGATCGCGGATGAACACCACCACTGCCGGGCGTCGGGCGCTGTTGTGGGTCTGGTAGTTCATGGCAATCGGGCGCAGCAGCAGGTTCAGCGGCATCTCACCGCTGGGCCGCGACAGGGTCAGGACTTGCAGGTCGTCGAGGCCGCGGGGGCGTTGTTTCAACACGGCCTGGATGGCCTGCTGCAGTGTGCGGTTCTCATGGTTGGCGAAGGCACAGAGCTTGTCGTGCTTGCACTCCAGACCGTCATGGCTGTCGAACAGGCGCTGGGCGGCACGGTTGCAACGCATCATCCGGCCGTTCTCGTCGAGGATGGCCGTGCCCACCATCAGGCGGTCGATGGTTGCCGCGTAGAGCTGGCGTTCGGCATCCAGTTGATCCACCGCCGAGTGCAGGTCCACCGCCTGTTGCAGGTGCGGCAGCAACAGGCGGATCAGGTTGATTTGCGCCGGGGTGAACGCTTCGCTGGCGTGGTCGCGGCAGGCGAACAGTGCGCAGTGCATGCCGGCGGCAGTGCGCATGTTGGCCACCAGCACATCGCGCAGGTCCAGGGGGTGCAGGTAGTTGCGGTAGAAATCATGGGCCAGCCAGGCCTCCGTGCCCAGCACCTGGTCGGCACTGGCCACCTGGTCCGCGGGCCAGTCGAGGAACGGGCAGATCGAATAGAAGTGTTCGCTGTAAGAGGGCTCGCCGGGCAACAGCGCGCCATGCACCGAGGCATTGACGATCAGCCCGGGGCGTTCATGGTCGGGGTTGCGCAGCACCAGGGTGAAGAAGCTGGCGGCGAATCGCTGGCGCAGGGCTTCCAGCAAACTGGCCCAGGGCGTGGGCTCCAGCGTGCCGTGGTAGACCAGCCCGAGCAGGTTGCTGAGCTCGGCAGAGGGGATGTCGATGCTGGCGTGCAGGTCCGGGCAGGTGGAAAAGGGCAGGGTCATGCGCGCCTCTTTGGCTGCGTGTTGTCATGGGCGAGTATCGACCGGGGTCACGGCGGCAAAATCGTCCGTTTGGCCTAGGCGCTGACGGGCGCAGCGCATGCCCAAGGGGCAGGCTGCGCCCGGTAGCTCTTACAGCGCCAGCAGGGCTTCGACTATGCGTTCGGCGGCGGCCTCGGCAGACTCGTGCCGGGTGTCGATATGGATATCCGGCGCCACTGGCGGCTGGTAGGGCGAGTCGATGCCGGTGAAGTTCTTCAGCTCACCACGCCGGGCCTTGAGGTACAGGCCCTTGGGGTCGCGCTGCTCGGCCAGGGCCAGCGGTGCATCGATGAAGATCTCGAGGAAGTTGCCGTCACCGGCCAGGCTGCGGGCCATGTCACGCTCGGCCCGGAACGGCGAGATGAACGAGACCAGGGTGATCAGTCCGGCATCAAGCATCAGCCTGGCCACCTCAGCGACCCGGCGGATGTTTTCCACCCGGTCGGCTTCGGTAAAGCCCAGGTCGCGGTTCAGGCCGTGGCGCACGTTGTCGCCGTCGAGCAGATAGGTGTGCCGGCCCAGGGCATGCAGCTTGCGCTCGACCAGGTTGGCGATGGTCGATTTACCCGCGCCGGACAAACCGGTAAACCACAGCACCCGTGGCGACTGGCCCTTGAGCGCGGCGTGGGCCTCGCGGTTGACGTCGATGGCCTGCCAGTGCACGTTCTGCGCACGACGCAAGGCGAAGTGCAGCATACCGGCACCGACCGTGCGATTGCTCAGGCGGTCGATAACGATAAAGCCCCCGGTATCGCGGTTGTCGGCATAAGCATCGAAGGCGATCGGCCGGTCCAGGTGCAGGTTGCATACGCCAATGCCGTTCAGCTCCAGGGTCTTGGCCGCCAGGTGCTCGAGGCTATTCACATCGACCCGGTGTTTGAGGTTGGCGCAGCTCATGCCGACGGTGCGGCAACCGATCTTCATCAGGTACGGGCGCCCCGGCAGCAGGGGTTGTTCGTCCATCCATACAAGGGTCGCTTCGAACTGGTCGGCCACCGCCGGCGGGGTGTCGGCCAGGGCGATCAGGTCGCCGCGGCTGATATCGATCTCGTCCTTGAGGGTCAGGGTCACGGCCTGGCCGCACAGGGCTTGCTGCTGCTCCCCGGCACTGCCAAGGATGCCGGTGATCTCGCTCTGCTGGCCCGAGGGCAGCACGCGGATGCGCTCGCCGACGCGCACGCTGCCGGCCACGACGTTGCCGCAATAGCCACGAAAATCCAGGTTCGGCCGGTTCACCCACTGCACCGGTAGACGGAACGCTGCCTGGCTCTGCCGGTCCTGCTCCAGCGGTACGTCTTCTAGGTAGGCAAGCAGGCTCGGGCCCTGGTACCAGGGCGTGTTGGGGCTGGCCTGGAGCATGTTGTCGCCGCGCAGCGCCGACAGCGGGATGCACTGGATATCCTGCAGGCCGATCTGTGCGGCGAAGGCGCGATACTCGGCTTCGATGCGCTCGAACACCGCCTGGGAGTAGTCCACCAGGTCGAGCTTGTTGATCGCCACCACCACCTTGCGGATGCCCAGCAGCGACACCAGGTAACTGTGCCGGCGGGTCTGGGTCAGCAAGCCCTGGCGGGCGTCGATGAGGATCACCGCCAGGTCGGCGGTGGACGCGCCGGTGACCATGTTGCGGGTGTACTGTTCGTGGCCGGGGGTGTCGGCGACGATGAACTTGCGCTTGTCGGTGGCAAAGAAGCGGTAAGCCACATCGATGGTGATGCCTTGCTCGCGCTCGGCGCTCAGGCCGTCGACCAGCAGGGCGAAATCCAGTTCGTCACCCTGGGTGCCGAGCTTTTTCGAGTCGGCTTCGAGCTGGCCAAGCTGGTCCTCGAACAACACCTTGGATTCATACAGCAGTCGGCCGATCAGGGTGCTCTTGCCGTCGTCGACACTGCCACAGGTGATGAAGCGCAGCAGCTGCTTGTTCTGCTGTTGTTGCAGGTAGGGCGTCAGGTCGCCATTGCGTGCGTCGGTGATTGCGTTCATCAGAAATACCCCTCTTGTTTTTTCTTCTCCATGGAGCCCGCCGAGTCGCTGTCGATCAGGCGGCCCTGGCGTTCCGAGGTGCGGCTGACCAGCATTTCGCCGATGATCGCCGGCAGGTTGTCGGCGTCACTGTCGATGGCGCCGGTCAACGGGTAGCAGCCCAGGGTGCGGAAGCGCACCTTGCGCAGTTCCGGGGTTTCTCCCGGCAGCAGCGGCAGGCGCTCGTCGTCGACCATGATCAGCGTGCCGTCACGGCGTACCACCGGGCGCTCCTTGGCGAAGTACAAGGGCACGATGGGGATCTGTTCCAGGTAGATGTATTGCCAGATGTCCAGCTCGGTCCAGTTCGACAGCGGGAACACCCGCAGGCTTTCACCCTTGCGCTTGCGTGTGTTGTACAGGTGCCAGAGCTCCGGGCGCTGCTGCTTGGGGTCCCAGCGGTGCTGCTCGGAGCGCAGCGAAAACACCCGCTCCTTGGCCCGCGACTTTTCCTCGTCGCGCCGGGCGCCGCCGAACGCGGCATCGAAACCGTAGTGGTCCAGGGCCTGCTTCAGGCCCTGGGTCTTCCACACATCGGTGTGCAAGGCCGAGCCGTGGATGAAAGGGTCGATGGCCTTTTCCACGCCTTCGGGGTTGATGTGCACCAGCAGTTCCAGGCCCAGGCGTTCGGCGGTCTGGTCGCGAAAGGCGATCATTTCGCGAAACTTCCAGGTGGTGTCCACGTGCAGCAGGGGGAAGGGCGGCTTGCCCGGGGCGAAGGCTTTCATCGCCAGGTGCAGCATGACCGCGCTGTCCTTGCCGATGGAGTAGAGCATCACCGGGTTTTCACACTCGGCCACCACTTCACGGATGATCTGGATGCTTTCCGCTTCCAGCCATTGCAGATGAGTCAACATCGAATACCTCCTCGAGTTCTGCCGGGATTGGCGCCGGCTGAACACCACGGTAGGTAAAGCACCGCCGGCACTTCTTCGTCTGCTTGGACGAAGAGGCGCCGGCAGCTGCAGGTCACGCGACGGACGCGTACAGCGTCTCGACACGGATCTTGAGGGCGTGGGCAACAGCATCGAACCCTTGTTTGACCCAAGCGCCATGATCGGTCATGACCTGGTCGGCGGTGGCGCCGAGGAACTGGTCGGTGGTGTGGTAGCGGCAACTGGCCGCGCCGGTGGGCTCGATGTGCTGCTCGCGACGGGCAGCGTCGGGATTGTCGGCGTTGGCATACATCTCCCAGGCGAGTAACCGGTGGGGTTCGAAGTCAGCCAGGTACTCGATCACGTGCAGCAGTTCACCAGGTCGTCCCGGATCGGGCAGAAACAGATTGACCGGTTCGCCCAGTCGCAAGCTGGACTCGACCTTGACGGTGTAGGGGTTCCACTGCGGATAACGCACCAGGTCGATCAGTACCGACCAGACAAATTCGGCCGGTGCGGCGATGTCCACGGTCACTGAACGGACCAGATTTTTCTCTGCGGTCATGGGTAACTCCTCTGAGGATGACTGCGCGCCACGAACTGCGGCGGGAAGTAAGCCATGGGCTCAGGCGCGATCCTCGCCGCTCACGGCGCACGGCTCCTCGTCCGTGCGGACTAGCAGGCGATTTAGTCCGCTTGGACGAAGAATCGGCAAGGGGGTGCTCCCTAAGGTCACTGGCAGCGGCGGGCTTTCCGCCAACAGAGGAGACCGACATGGTTACAGACAGGATCGATCAGGAGGTGCTCAGCGGCGAAAGCTGGAACCTCTTCTGCGAGCAACTGCGGCGTAGCGGCGAGCAAATATTGCGCGCCGAGGCTCCGGCCGATGTGCAGACCCGCGCCGAAGGATTTCGCTATCTCACGCGCTTGCTGCGCATTGCACTGGAAATGCACCTGGAATTTGCCGATCCGGACTTCCCGGGCTTCATCACTCCCTCCCATGAAACCGCGAAAATTGGCGCCGACAACCCCGATAATCTGTATAGCTATGCGCGCCTCAACGGCGCGCACGAGTATCGGGTCAGCGGCCAGCGCGGCAGTGTTGCCTACCTCAGTTTCGGTTCCCAGAAGGGGGGCTACGAAACGGATGGCAAGATGATCCAGACCGGCTTTCTCGATGCAGGCATGTTGCAGTCGGATGCCGAGGGCAACTTCGAAATCATCCTCAGCCAGCATCCCCCCGGCATCGGTAACTGGCTGCGGCTCGAACCGCAGAGCAATGCCTTGATTGTCCGCCAAACCTTTCTGGACCGTAGCAGCGAGCAGCCGGCGCAACTGCGCATTGAACGCCTCAATGCCCGCCAGACACCCGAACCGCTGAATGCGCCGCGCTTGCAACAAAGCCTGCAGCGGGTGGGAAGTTTCGTCGAGAACACCGCGCGGTTATTCGCCGACTGGGCTCAGGGTTATCAGAAGCACACCAATCAACTGCCCGCCGCCGACCAGGCACTGTGCCAGTCGGTGGGGGGCGACCCGAACATTTTCTATTACCACTCCTACTGGGCTCTGGCTGATGACGAGGCATTGCTGATCGAGGTCGATCAGGTGCCCGACTGCGATTTCTGGAACGTGCAGATCAACAACTACTGGATGGAGTCGCTCGACTACCGCTATCACCGCATCTGTCTGAACAAACAGTCGGCGCGACTGGAGGCGGATGGCCGCTTGCGCATGATCCTCTGCGGTGTTGACCCTGGTCTGGCGAACTGGCTGGAAACTGCCGGCCATCCCCATGGCACCCTCTGCCTGCGATGGGTGGGAGCAAAGCAGCCGGTGCAGCCAACGACTCGCGTGGTCAAACTCAATGATCTGAAGGAGCTTGTGCGATGAGTGCCAATGACTTCGCCCTGGATACCTTGCTGGCTGAAGCTTGCGTACGTGCGGGCGGCCTCGACGATTTCGGCCCCGGCGACTTTCGCCAGGGCCTGGTGGTGCTGGCTGACGCCCTGGAAAAAGAAGCGCGGCTATCCGTGTCGGGGCGCGGACTGTTGCGTGAGAAACTGTTGGCGCAACTGGTCAACCGTCTGATCATCGAGGATCACTGTCGGCGTTACCCACAAATCCTCGAGCTGGAAATCAACGACCCACTGGTGATCGTCGGCCTGCCACGCACCGGCACCACGCTGCTGCAACGCACCCTGGCGGTGGACCCGCAGTTCAGCAAGGCGCAGTGGTGGGAAACCCGCTACCCGGCGCCTCTCGACGGGGAAACCCTGGAGCAGCCGTTGCAGCGCCTAGGTCGGGCGCGCGCCGAAGTGGCGGCGATGGTCGAGTTCCTTCCGCAACTGCTGGCCATTCACCCACTGGACGCCGAGCAGCCCGACGAAGAGTTCATGCTGATGGAGCACTCGTTCCTCTGCGCCATGGACTCCTACGTCAACGTCCCCAGCTACACCGCCTGGCTCGACCGTCAGGACCAGACCCAGGTCTACCGTTACCTCAAGCGCTCCCTGCAGTTCCTGCAATGGCAGCAGGCGCGCCGTGGCATCGCCCCCGGCCGGCGCTGGTTGCTCAAGAGCCCGCAGCACCTGCATACCCTGGAGCTGTTGTTCGAAGTGTTCCCCGGTGCGCAGGTGGTGCTCACCCATCGCGAACCGGCCAGGACCATTCCCTCGCTGGCCAGCTTCATCCATACCCTGTGGCAGTTGTACAGCGACCAGGCCGATGCCCAAGCCGTCGGCGAACAGTGGAACCGGCGCATGGCGCGGGCCTTGCGCCATGCCATGGCGGTGCGCGAGGGCATGCCGGCCGGGCGCTTTCTCGATGTGCAGTTCGAAGACACCCTGGCCGCGCCCCAAGCCGTGGTCGAGCGCATCTATCGCTTCGCCGGCCTTGAATGCACGGCAAAGGTTCAGGCAGAGATGGGCCAATGGTTGTCCGTCAATGGCCGGGAAAAACGCGCTGCCCATCACTACAGCCCTGACCAGTTCGGCCTCAGCGATGCGCTGCTGCAGCGTGACTACGCCGAGTACCGCGCCCGGCATCTGAGCGCCTGAGCCTGCCCCATAACAATAAGAGGATTCATCCCATGCTGCTTAAAGACAAAGTCGTGATGGTCTCGGGCGTCGGCCCCGGGCTGGGTATCAAACTGGCCCTGGAGGCCGCGCACGAAGGGGCGCGGGCCGTGGCCATCGGCGCCCGCGACAAGGGCCGACTGCTTGAGGCACAACAGCGCATCAAGGCGGTCGCCGGGCATTGCGAAGTGCTGTGCGTGGCCACCGATATCACCGATGTGCAGGCCTGCAATCGTTTCGCCGAAGCCACCCTCGAGCAATTCGGCCGTATCGATGCGCTGATCAACAGCGCCTTTTCCCATGGTGGTTTCCAGGCGGTGGACGAGGCGGACAACGACCCGCTGCGCGAGGCCCTGGAGGTCAACCTGCTGGGCTCGCTGAACATGAGCCGCGCGGTGCTGGCGCCAATGCGCGCGCAGGGCGCGGGGGCGATCGTCATGATCAACACCCTGGGTGTGCGCAAACCGTATCAGGGTGGGGCGGCCTATGCCGCGTCGAAAAGCGCCCTGGCAGCCAGCGTGCGCTACCTGGCCAGCGAGCAGGCGGCCCACGGTTTGCGGGTCAACGCTCTGGCCTGTGGCTGGATGTGGGGCGAGCCGGTGCAGGCACTGGTACGCCAGAGCGCTGCCGCCCGGGGTGTCAGCGAAGAGCAGGTGCGCGCCGAGTTCAGTGCCGGCATCCCTGGCGGGCGCATGCGCAGCGACGAGGAGTGCGCCCGCGCTGCGTTGTTTCTGGCATCGGACTACGCGAGTGCGATCAATGGTGCGCAACTCGATGCCAACGGCGGCGAAGTCATGTACTGAGGAGCAGGGCAGATGAACACAATCGATCACTGCGCTTTCAACGGCGATGCCGACGGTCTGTGCGCCCTGCAGCAGTTGCGCCTGGCGGGTGAACTGGATCCGCAGGTGCGCCTGGTCAGCGGGGTCAAGCGCGACATCGAGTTGTTGCGCCGGGTCCAGGCCGGGCCCGGCGAGCGGGTCACGGTGCTGGACGTGGCCCACGAGCAGAACCGCGAGGCCACCCGGCGCCTGCTCGACGCCGGCACCCGGGTACGCTACTTCGACCACCACTTTGCCGGTGAACTGCCGCAGCATCCGGCATTCGAGTCCTTCATCGACACGGCCGCCCAGGTGTGTACCAGCCTGCTGGTCAACACCTACCTGGACGGGCGTCATCACCGCTGGGCGGTGGCCGCCGCCTTTGGTGACGGCCTGGCCGGCCCGGCCCGGGTGCTGGCGGCGCAGCATGGCCTGGCCGACGATGAGGTGCATGCCCTGGAGGAACTGGGCCTGCTGCTCAACTACAACGCCTATGGCGACAGCCTGTCGGACTTGCACTTCGAGCCGCTGGCGCTGGCCGCCGAGCTGCTGCCTTACCACGACCCGCTGGACTTCATCCGCCACAGCACAAGCTTCACCACCCTGCGCACCGGCCACGCCGCCGACATCGCTGCAGCCGCAGGCCTTGAACCCTGGCACGAGGGCCGGGGCGCGCAGCTGTACCGCCTGCCCGCGCAACCCTGGGCGCGGCGGGTCAGTGGTGTGCTGGCCAACCAGCTGGCGGCCGGTGCGCCACGCAAGGCGATCGGCTTGCTCAGCGCCAGGGCGGATGGCGACTGGGCGTTCAGCCTGCGGGTACCGGAAGAGGCCGGGCTGGCGGCGGATGCCTTCTGCCGGCAGTTTCCCACGGGGGGCGGGCGCAAGCGTGCTGCCGGGATCAACCGTCTGGTCGACGCGCAATTGAAGGAAGTCGCCGCACGCCTGCTCGATTGCTATCGCTGAAGAAAGAGCAACGCCCGGACCGGATCTGTCGGGGTGTTGCTTGCCACCAAGAGTCAGCGGTTCAAGCACCTGAACCGCTTGATCCAATATAGCTTGAACGCAGTCTTATATTCCATAAAGCTAGTACAAACTATTTTTATAGTGCGTTTTAATCTATTCAGTATTTTGAATCGATTGGAGCACTTGTCTGTGAAAACTAAGGCGCTTTTACCTTTTGGCTTGGCATTACTGGCTACCTGCTCGACGGCTTTGGCGGGCGCAACTCTGGATCGCGTAACCAGGAGCGGGGAGCTGACCGGCGTTCTGATGGAAAGCTATCCGCCATTCTCCTTTCTCAATGAACAGAACCAACTGGACGGGTTTGACGTCGATGTCGCCAAGGCCGTTGCGCAACGGCTAGGGGTGAAGCTGAAGCTGCAGACTCCGTCTTGGGATGTCATCGCTGCCGGCCACTGGAACGGACGATATGACATCTGCGTCTGCTCGATGACCCCGAGCAAGGCACGGGCCGAAGTGTTCGACTTTCCGGTGGCGTATTACCAGTCACCGGCGGTGATCGTGGTCAATGCCAAAGACAAGAACATTGTCACGGGCAAGGATCTGTCAGGTAAAAAAGTCGGCGTGATCAGTGCGTCGACCTATGAAGCCTATTTGAACAAGGATCTGGTGATTGAGGGCGCCGAGGACAAGCCGTTGAGCTATCCATTCGAAAGTGTCCAGATCGCGCCATACGACAACGAAACGGTCGCCTTCCAGGACCTGGCCTTGGGTACGGGCGTGCGCCTGGATGCCATGGTCACCAACCTCATCACTGCTCGCGAACGCATCGCCCAGGATCCTCGCTTTAAAATTGCCGGCGACACGCTGTATGCAGAGCCCAACGTGGTAGCGATCGAAAAGGGTGATCCGCAATGGAATGCCAAAGTCACTGAGGTCGTGACCCAGCTCAAGGCCGACGGCACATTAAGCAAGATTTCACAGAAGTGGATCGGTGCCGATATCAGCCAATGACAGCCCTCAATCCACACCCGGCCAAGACGGCTGTCGCCCCCGAAACCGAGACGCATCGTTTCAGCCCGCTACCTGGTTTTCGCACTCGCCTGTATTTGACCTGGGCAGTGCTGTTTGGCCTGTGCGTCATGTTTTTCATGAGCTTCGATCTGAAGTTCTCGATCATTGCGCAGAAGTTGCCCAATCTGGTCGGCCTGCATTTGGGGCCTGACGGTTTCTTGCAAGGCGCCGCGCTGACACTGTTCCTGTGCTTCTGTTCGATCTGGCTTTCGTTGCTCCTTGGCTTCGTGACGGCACTGGCGCGCCTGTCTCGCAGTGCAGTGGCCTTCGGCGTTGCCAGTTTCTATGCGTCTTTCTTTCGCGGTACTCCACTGTTGATCCAGATCCTGCTGATCTACCTGGGGCTGCCGCAGTTGGGTGTCGTGCCGGGCGCCATCAGCGCGGGAATCATTGCGCTGTCGCTCAATTACGGTGCCTACCTCAGCGAGATTTTTCGTGCCGGCATCATGGCTGTAGCACCCGGACAGCGCGAAGCGGCGATGGCTCTGGGGCTGGGGCCGGTGGCAACGTTCCTGCACATCGTCCTGCCGCAAGCCATGCGCACGATCATTCCCCCGACAACCAGTCAGTTCATATCAATGCTCAAGGACTCATCGTTGATATCGGTGATGGGGGTCTGGGAAGTGATGTTCCTGGCGCAGTCGTACGGTCGCTCGTCTTATCGCTACATCGAAATGCTCACCACCGCAGCCGTTATCTATTGGCTCCTGTCCATTGGACTGGAGTTGATACAGAACCGTCTTGAACGCCACTACGGCAAAGGTTTCAAGCATCAGCGCTGACCCGTCCGTTTAATGACTTTTTACAGGTACTACGATGTCCGATCCAAAACCTCTGTTGTTTGCGTTATACGAGCAAGCCAGCGTTGGCTGTGGCGGCGCGCCGAGCCTCTGGACGCACCCGGCCGACGAGCGACTGACCATCAACTCGCTGGGCTACTGGTCGAACCTGGCACGCATCGCCGACCAGGCTCATCTCGACATGCTGTTTTTTGGTGATGTGCTGGGTTTCTACGATGTGTTTGGCGGTAATGCCGACGCGGCCATGAAGTGGGCGGTGGAAGCACCGGCCAACGACCCGTTGATGATCATCCCGGCATTGGCCGCCGTGACGGAAAACCTCGCCTTCGGCGTCACTGTCACCACCAGTTACGAGCATCCTTTCACCCACGCCCGGCGCTTCAGCACGCTGGACCACCTGACCAATGGCCGGGTCGGCTGGAACATCGTCACCTCCTACCTGACCAGCGCCGCTCGCAACTTCGGCCTGGAGCAGATGATCAAGCACGATGATCGCTATGAACGCGCAGATGAATTTCTCGATGTGGTCTACAAACTCTGGGAAGGCAGCTGGGCAAACGATGCCGTGGTTGCCGACAAGTCTCGCCAGGTCTATGCCAAGGGCGATCGCGTGCGACCGATCAATCATGTTGGCGAGCATTATCGGGTGGCCGGGCCGCATTTGACATCCCCGTCACCGCAACGCACACCCTTGCTGATCCAGGCCGGTTGGTCAGGCCGCGGCCGCGAGTTTGCAGCCAAGCACGCCGAACTGATTTTCATCGCCAAGTCCAACCCGCTGGAGATTCGCCAGGGATTGGAAGATATATGGACGCAGGCCAGGGCACGGGGGCGTCATGCCGGGGATGTCAAATCACTGACAGTACTTCGCATCGTCACAGCCAGGACCGAGATCGAAGCCCAACGCAAATATGACGAACTGCAAAGCAACTATCACTTGCAGGCGCAACTGGTGAGCTATGCCGGTGATACCGGTATCGACATCAGCCGCTACGCGGACAGCGACGCGTTGTCCACTCACACCGAAGGCATGACTTCCTATGTGATGCGTCCTGATGGCAGTGGCAAGCCCTTGACCGCCGGCGATGTCAAACAGCGCTTTGCCAATGTCACCCGGGGCAGTGATCTGATTTTGGTGGGAACGCCGCAACAAGTGGCCGATCGGATCGAAGAGCACGCCCGTATTTCCGGCACCAGCGGCTACATGCTCAACCCGCTGATCAGCCCGGGCAGCCTTGAGGACTTCGTTGAACTGATCATTCCTGAACTGCAAAAACGCGGCTTGTATCGTACCCAGCCACAGAGCGGTACTTTCCGTTCGCGGTTACGGGACGATGGCGCCAGCCATTTACCGGATTCTGCTTACGGCGCCTCATTCCGCTTTGATAAAGGTTTTTAGGGCGGGACAGTCCTGAAAAAAAGCGGCTCTCCAGAGGCAAATGCCGGTCAGTTAAGCCCGGGACACTGTGGGAGCGGGCTTGCCCGCGAAGAGGCCGGCACATCCAACAGAGATACTGGCTGACCCACCGCTATCGCGAGCAAGCCCGCTCCCACAGTTTTGACTTTCGGTGAACGCTAATCCTGCGGTTGGTCACAATCCCTGTGGGAGCGGGCTTGCCCGCGAAGAGGCCGGTACATCCAACAGAGATACTGGCTGACCCACCGCTATCGCGAGCAAGCTCGCTCCCACAGTTTTGATCTTCAGTGAACGCCAATCCTGCGGCTGGTCACAATCCCTGTGGGAGCGGGCTTGCCCGCGAAGAGGCCGGTACATCCAACAAAGATATTGGCTGACCCACCGCTATCGCGAGCAAGCTCGCTCCCACAGTTTTGATCTTCAGTGAACGCTAATCTTGCGGTTGGTCACAATCCCTGTGGGAGCGGGCTTGCCCGCGAAGAGGCCGGCACATCCAACAGCGATACTGGCTGACCCACCGCTATCGCGAGCAAGCTCGCTCCCACAGTTTTGATCGTCAGTGAACGCCAAACCTGCGGCTGGCCACCATCCCTGTGGGAGCGGGCTTGCCCGCGAAGAGGCCGGCACATCCAACAGAGATACTGGCTGACCCACCGCTATCGCGAGCAAGCTCGCTCCCACAGTTTTGACTTTCGGTGAACGCCAATCCTGCGGTTGGCCACCATCCCTGTGGGAGCGGGCTTGCCCGCGAAGAGGCCGGCACATCCAACAAAGATGTTGGCTGACCCACCGCTATCGCGAGCAAGCTCGCTCCCACAGTTTTGATCTTCAGTGAACGCCAATCCTGCGGTTGGCCACCATCCCTGTGGGAGCAGGCTTGCCCGCGAAGAGGCCGGCACATCCAACAGAGATATTGGCTGACCCACCGCTATCGCGAGCAAGCTCGCTCCCACAGTTTTGACTTTCAGTGAGCGCCAATCCTGCGGCTAGTCACAATCCCTGTGGGAGCGGGCTTGCCCGCGAAGAGGCCGGTACATCCAACAGAGATACTGGCTGACCCACCGCTATCGCGAGCAAGCTCGCTCCCACAGTTTTGATCTTCAGTGAACGCCAATCCTGCGGTTGGCCACCATCCCTGTGGGAGCGGGCTTGCCCGCGAAGAGGCCGGCACATCCAACAGAGATACTGGCTGACCCACCGCTATCGCGAGCAAGTTCGCTCCCACCGTGTGACCTGTTTACTTCAAGTACCACCCCCAAGGCTGGTCGCTGACGTACTCGGTTACCTGTTTGACCTCCAGGTAATTGTGTAACCCCCATTGGCCCAGTTCGCGGCCGATGCCGCTGTGTTTCATGCCGCCCCAGGGGGCTTCGACGAAGGTCGGTTGCGAGCAGTTGACCCAGACGATCCCTGCACGCAACTGGTTGGCGACCCGGGCGGTGCGCTGCAAGTCCGCGCTCATCACGGCGGCGGCCAGGCCGAAGCGACTGGCGTTGGCCATTTGCAGCGCTTGCTCTTCGGTCTTGAAGCGCTTGATGCACAGCACCGGGCCGAACACTTCTTCGCGCCACAAAATGCTGCTGTGGCCAGGCTCGTCGAAAATCGCTGGCTCGACGAAGTAACCTTCGCGCAAGTGCGCCGGTCGCCGTCCGCCCGTGAGCAAACGGGCGCCACTGGCCAGGCCCTGGTCGATGAAGCCGAGCACCTTGTCGTACTGGCCCTGGCTGACCAGCGGACCGAGCAGCACGCCGGGCTGCATGCCTGGGCCAATGCTGATCTTGCGGGTTTCCTCCACCAGCCGTTCGATCAGGCGCGCAGCGATGGTTTCCTGCACCAGCAGACGAGACGTGGCGCTGCACACCTGGCCCTGGTTCCAGAAAATCCCGAACAAAATCCACTCCACGGCGGCTTCGACATCGGCGTCGTCGAACACGATGAACGCAGACTTGCCCCCCAGTTCCAGGCTGATGTTCTTGATGTCGCGGGCCGCCGCCGACATGATTTTCGCGCCGGTGGGCACGCTGCCGGTGAAGGCCAGTTTGTCCACCCCCGGATGCTCGGTGAGCGGGCTGCCGGCATCGGCGCCGAGGCCAGTGACCAGGTTCAACACCCCGGCGGGCAAGCCGATACGATCGGCGGCAGCGGCCAGTTCCAGGGCGGTCAGCGGCGTCAGTTCCGACGGCTTCAACACCACAGTGGCCCCGGCAGCCAAAGCCGGCGCAACCTTCCACGCGGCCATCAGCAGCGGGTAGTTCCAGGGAATGATCTGCCCGGCCACGCCAATCGGTTCGTGGCGGATGCGGCAGCAGAAACGCGCGTCCGGCAAGGCCAGCGGCTGATCCTGTTGCTGATCCAGTTCGCGGGCCAACCCGGCGTAATAGCGAAAACAGGCGATGGCGTCACCAATGTCCCACTGCGCTTCGGGCAAGGGTTTGCCGTTGTCGCGCACTTCCAGTTCCGCCAGCGCCTGCTGGCCACTTTCCAGTTCATCGGCCAGCGCCTCCAGCCATTGCCCGCGCTCGGCGCCGCTGGTCTGGCCCCAGCCATTGTCGAAGGCACGCCGGGCCGCACGCACGGCATGATCGACGTCTTCTTCGGTGCCCGCCGCCACGCGGTGGAAGGCCTGTTCGGTAGCCGGATCAATCACGTCCAGATAGCCGCCCAGGTCCGGGCTGACCCATTCGCCGTTGATATAGAGCTGATCACGCATGGTGCGACTCCTGGACGCCGGTGCGGCGGTTTTGCAGATGGCGGGAAGTGAACAGCAGGGCCAGCGACACGCAGATGATTACCGTGGAAATTGCGTTGATCTCCGGCGTCACGCCACGGCGGATGGAGGAAAAGATGTAGATCGGCAACGTCGTTTCGGAACCGGCAACGAAGAACGCGATGATGAAATCGTCGAAGCTGAAGGTGAACGCCAACAGGAACCCGGCCATGATCGCGGGGCTGATCTGCGGCAGGGTCACCCGCCAGAAGGTGTCCATCGGTGGCGCGTACAGGTCCGCGGAGGCTTCCAGCAAGGCCTTGTCCAGGGAATCGACGCGGCTGCGCACGATCACCATCACCAGTGCCATGGTGAAAAGCGAATGCGCGGCGATCACGGTGAAGAACCCCATGTTCAACTTCGGTACCGTTGGCAACCAGCTCGCCAGCAACGGGTTGATCAGGTCGAACAGGCTGATGAAGGCAATCAGCGTCGAGATGCCGATGACGATGCCCGGCACGATGATCGCGCAATAGGTCAGGGCATCGAACAGCATCCGCACCTTGGCGCCGCAGCGCTGCAAGCCGAACACCGCCAGGGTGCCGAACAGCGTGGCTATCACCGCCGAACTGAAGGCGATCAGCGCGCTGTTGCCCAGGGCTTCCATGATGAACGGGTTGCCGAATGCGGTGCCGAACCATTGCACCGAGCAGCACTGGAACGCCAGGCCACTGCGTCCGGCGTTGAAGCTGAACAGCACGATCAAGGCAATCGGCGCGTAGAGAAACAGGTACAGCGAGGTTGAATAGCTGCGCAGCCACATGTCACAGGCCTCCGTCGGCAGGGCGGCCGCCGTAGCGCGCCACCAGTTTCAAATACACGCCGATGATCAGCAGCATCATCGCCACCAACGTCATGGCCAGCGCACTGCCGAACGGCCAGTTGCGCGATTGCAGGAACAGGTCGACCAGCGCGTTGCCGACAAAGAACACTTTGCCACCGCCGAGAATGGCCGGGATCAGGAACTCGCCCATCAGCAGGATGAACACCAGCATCACCCCGGTGATGATCCCCGGCGCGGACAAGGGCAGGGTGATGCGCCGGAAACTTTCGAAGGCGCTGGCACCGAGGTCCGCCGAGGCTTCGAGCAGGCGCTTGTCGAGTTTTTCCAGGCTGACGTAGATCGGGAACACCATCAGCGGCAGGTAGCCGTAGACGATGCCGATCAGCACAGCCCACGGCGTGTTGATCAGCCGTACATCCTCAAGACCCAGGCTGGCCAGCAGCGCCGGGATGCCCTTGCCGCTGAGGATGAAAATCCACGCGTAGGTGCGGATCAGGAAACTGGTCCAGAACGGCACGATCACCAGGGTCAGCAACAGCGAGCGGTTCCTTGTGACCTTGACCGCAAGGAAGTACGCCAATGGGTAAGCCGCCACCAGGCACACCAGGGTGCCCAGCGGCGCCAACATCAGCGTGTTGCTGAACGCCGCGCCGCGAGAACCGAGGTTCAGGTAGTTGGCCAGTGTGAAGCCACCGGCGTAACCGCCCACGGCGCTGCGCTCGCCGAAACTGAAGACCAGGATGATCACCAGCGGCATCAACAACAGCAGCAGGAACCACAGGGTCGAAGGCAAGAGCATCAGCAGGGTAATGCGCCGGCCGAGGCTGCGCCGTTGGCGAACCTCGACCGACAGGGCATGGCCCGGCTGCACCGTTTGCGGGTGGGCGGCGGCATTCATGGGTGACTCCTCATTGGCCATGGTCAAGCGATCAGGCGGACTTGAAACGCGCCATCAGTTCGGCGCGCGCCGGGCTGGTCAGCGTCGCGGCGGCACCGAACTCCAGCGGGCTCAGGGCCTCGGCGGCCGGGTACATGATCGGATCGTCGAGCATCGCCACAGGCAGCAGCGCGTCGACACGCTTGTCGCCGCTCGGGTAGCCGTGGCTCAGCACTTCCAGCTTGTTGTGCTGCGGATCGAGCAGGTAGTTGATGAACGCGTAGGCGGCATCCTTGTGCTCCGAGCTTTTGGGAATCGCGAAGAAGTCGCTCCACAACTCGCCACCTTCCTTGCCCAGTTCGAACTGCATTTGCGCATTGTCGCGGTGCAGTTGCGAAGCATCGCCGGTCCAGGACATCGCCAGCCAGGCATCGCCGCTGCGCATCGACGGCTGGATGTCGGAGTTGATCGCGAACAGGTGTGGCTTGACCTCGATCAGCAGCTTTTCGGCATCGGCCAGTTCTTTCGGGTCCAGGGAGTTGAAGCTGTAGCCAAAGCTTTTCAGCGCGTTGCCGATGGCGGTCAACTGGTAGTCGTGGACCATTGTCCGGCCACTGGCCGGGCCTTGGGCGGCGGCCCAGAATTCCTTCCAGCTGGCTGGGCCGTTTTTCAGTTTGCCGGCGTCGTAGAGCATGCCGGTGGTGCCCCAGTTTTTCGGTACCGCGTAGACCTTGCCGTCCACCGTGCCCTGGGCCATGAACTTTTGCTGGAACGCCGAGGCGTCGAAGTTGGGGATGCGCGACAGGTCCAGCGGCTCGATCAGGCCCAGGCCGACGTAGGTGCTGATGGTGTAGTTGGTCGGCACCAGCACGTCCCAGCCACTGCCGCCGGCCTGTAATTTGGCGAGCATTTCCTCGTTGGAACCGAACACGCTCATCGACACCCGGGCGCCGGTGGTCTTGCCGAAGGCGTCGAGGTTTTCCTGGCTGTGGTAGTTCGGCCAGGTCGCCAGCGACAGGCGATCACCGAGCCTGGTTTGCTCGGCGGCTTCTGCGGTGGAGGTCAGCAGGCCGGGCATGTTGGTCGCGACCACGGCGGCGGCGATCCCAAGGCCCGTGCGGCCAAGGAACTCACGGCGGCTGATCGAGCCGTTCTGCCAGCTGCGCAGGGTTTTTATAAAAGTCTTCTGGTCCATAGCACGCTCCACATCCGGTTGATGAAACGAATCGATGATTTACAACGCCATGGCCAGGCCATTGGCGTGATCCCAGCCGACGCGCACTGCCGCGCCGTGTTCGAATGCATTGGCGCCGTGATCCTGCTGGCGCGGCACCCGCACGCAAACCACGCCAAAGGCCTGGGTGCGCACGCGGTACTCGGTGGAATTGCCCAGGTAAATGCGATCTTCGACGCAGCCCGACAGCTTCACTTCCCGGGTCATCTCGGCGTTGGCCCCGGCGATGCTGATCAGCTCCGGGCGCACCGCAATGCAACCGGCGGTGTTGGCGCTCAGGGCTTTGCCGGTGGGGGTGAGGGGGCTGGTCAGTTCCAGCCCTTGCTCGGTGCGCAGCACCACGGAGTTGCCGTTGAGCTGGCGCACGGTGCCGTCGAACAGATTGGACTCACCGATAAAATCCGCCACGTAGCGGCTGGCCGGGGCTTCATAGAGTTGTTCCGGAGTGGCGGTCTGGATGATCGAACCGTTGTGCATCACGCTGATGCTGTCACTCATCGACAGGGCTTCTTCCTGGTCGTGGGTGACCAGCACGAAGGTGATGCCGACCTCGCGTTGCAAGCGCAGCAATTCCGATTGCATCTCCTTGCGCAGCTTGCGGTCCAGCGCGGCCAGTGGTTCGTCGAGCAGCAACACCGTCGGCTTGTTCACCAGCGCGCGGGCGAGGGCGACACGCTGTTGCTGGCCGCCTGAAAGCTCGCTCGGCTTGCGCTGACCGAAGCCGCTCAGGCGTACCATCTCCAGCGCTTCGTCGGCCATGCGCAGTTGCTGTTTTTTGTCAGGGCGCGGGGTGCGATAGCGCAGGCCATAGGCAATGTTCTGCGCCACGGTCAGGTGCGGGAACAGCGCATAATGCTGGAATACCATGTTCACCGGCCGCTCGAAGGCCGGCACGCCGGCAACGCTCTTGCCGGCCAAGCGGACCTCGCCGCTGGTGGGCTGTTCGAAGCCGGCGATCATGCGCAGGGTGGTGGTCTTGCCGCAGCCCGAGCCGCCGAGGAAGGAATGAAACGAGCCACGGCGCACCGCGAAATTCAGACCGCCGACGGCCTGCACCTCGCCATAGCGTTTGACCACATTGCAGAATTCGATATCGCTTGGCGGGGTGTTGTTCACGAGACGGGCTCCCTTGCAGTGATGAATCAGTGCGTCGGGGGCCAAACTAGCAATCGGGGTTTTGCGGTGTATATATCCCTTGGGGGATAGAAGCGGATTGTCGTAGGAGCGAGCTCGCTCGCGATGGACCCAAGAGCACTGCGTTCAGCCAGTCATCACGCGTATTCGTTAACGACCATCGCGAGCAGGCTCGCTCCTACAGGGATTTGAGGTGAATACAAATTTTGTTTACACCACCGACCATTGTGGGAGCGAGCTTGCTCGCGATGGCGGTGTGTCAGACACATGGATGTTGAATGTAAGGCCGCAATCGCGAGCAAGCTCGCTCCCACAGGGGGGGGCTGCTAGCCGACAGGGATCAGGCTTGCAGCTTGAGGCCGGGGGCCTGCAACGGATCCTCCGTCAGCTCCCGAATAAACAACCCCAGCAACTCCGACTGGCTGCCAATGCCCAGCTTGGCGTAGATGTTCTTGCGGTGAATCTTCACCGTGCCGGGGCTGATGTTCAGTTGTTCGGCCACCGAGGCGCTGGAGTGGCCGCGCAGCAACAGTTGAACGATTTCCTGCTCGCGTCCGGTGAGGATGTGCGCACCGAACTGGTCGAAGGCTTCGCGGATCTTGAAGTCCAGGTCCTGCGCCGGTCGCGGTTCCTGAGCCTGACGCAAGCGCCAGGCCTCATTGATGACCTGCTCGACCACCGCTTGCGCGCACTCGACCAGTTGCATTTCGTCCCGGCTGAATGCACAGCTGGCGCTGGATCGCATCAGCGACAACACCGCCATGGCGCCACCGCCGAGGTCGACGAAGAACGCCACTTCCTCGGCCAGTCCGGTTTGCTGGTAATAGGTCAGGAAGTACTCGCCGAGGTAGAAGTGGTCGGGGGCGAACTGGCGCAGACGCCACAGCCCCGGCGCCTGCCCACGGGTACAAGCCAGGTAGAACGGATCGAGCAGGTAAGGCCCGCACTGATAGTCGTCGACATACACCGCCCGCTTGTCCGCAGAGAACGTATCGAACAACGCCAGTGGCCGGTGATTGCCTTCGTAGACAAACAACACGAAATGATCGACCGGGCAGATTTGCCGAAGCCAATGGCTCAGCCCCGACAACCGCCCATGCCCGGCAGGCAGGTCGAGCAGGTGGGCGACACCGGTGGTCCAGAGTTTCAGTTCCTTGGGGCGCATGGCGGCTACAGGCAGAAGAGGATGGCCTGTGGATGCACAAAGTACGCCATGGCGGTATTGCCCGTGTGAAGCGCGGCGGTTGGCGGTGCGTCGTGGCAAAGACGCACCGCAACAGGGCTTGGTGTTACCGAGTGCTACAGGGCAGGTATCAAAAATGATCGGCTGAATCCTTTAGCGAGCACTCCGGGTCGAAGGCAACAGGATCGTCAGAATCCCCAGCAACGGCAGGAACGAACACAAGGTGTACACGTACTCGATGCCATGGATATCCGCCAGGTGCCCCAGCAGCGCGGCACCGATCCCGCCGAAGCCGAACATCAGGCCGAAGAACACCCCGGCGATCATGCCGACGTTGCCGGGCACCAGTTCCTGGGCGAAGACCACGATGGCCGAGAACGCCGAGGCGAGGATGAAGCCGATGATCATGCTCAGCACGCCGGTCCAGAACAGGTCGACGTAGGGCAGGGCGAGGGTGAAGGGCGCGGCGCCGAGGATGGAAAACCAGATCACCTGCTTGCGGCCGATCCGGTCGCCGATCGGGCCACCAAAGAACGTGCCCGCCGCGACGGCGCCAAGAAACAGGAACAGGTACAGCTGCGAACTGGCCACCGACAGGTCGAACTTCTCGATCAGGTAGAAGGTGAAGTAACTGGTGAAGCTGGCCATGTAGAAGTATTTGGAAAACACCAGCAGCGCCAGCACCACCAGGGCGAATGTCACCCGCCGTTTCGACAGGCCGTGGGTGGCCTTGCTGCCTTGCTTGAGCTTGAACAGGTTCAGGTGATTGCGATACCAGCGGCTCAGGCCGTACTGCACGAGGATGGCAAACACCGCGAACAGGCCGAACCAGGCGACGTTGCCCTGGCCGTACGGAATGATGATCGCGGCGGCCAGCAATGGGCCGAAGGCGCTACCGGCGTTGCCACCGACCTGGAAGGTCGACTGCGCCAGGCCGTAGCGACCGCCCGAAGCCAGGCGCGCCACCCGCGAGGTCTCCGGGTGAAAGGTCGACGAACCAACCCCCACCAGTGCCGAGGCCACGAGAATGGCCGGGAAGCTGCCGACCATCGACAGCATGAGAATACCGATCAGGGTGCAGACCATGCCGGCCGGCAACAGCCACGGTTTGGGATGACGGTCGGTGTAGAAACCGATCCACAGTTGCAGCAGCGAAGCGGTGAGCTGGAAGGTCAGGGTGATCAGGCCGACCTGGGTGAAACTCAGGCCATAACTGGCCTTGAGCATCGGGTAGATCGACGGCAGCACGGCCTGGATCAGGTCGTTGATCAGGTGCGCCAGCGCACAGGCGCCGATGACGCGCATGACCAGGGGGCTGGCCTGGCTGGCCACCGAAGCGGTGGGTGAGGGGGAGCTCAGGGTAGTGGTCGACATAGGCGAGTTTCCGGATAAAAACGCGAACTGCGAACGCAAGGCGCAGCCAATTTCAGGGTTCGGCGTTATCCTAGGGGCCTCAACGGCGCCCGTCTCGCGCAACTCGGGCGTGGACCATCGCAAAAAGGGCGTCATGATCAAACCATTGCAGACATTTCTCGCGGAGATCGACCAGGGCGGCTGGAGCGTTCGCAGCAGTGCGACCGACTACCCGGAAAACTGGTTCATCCCGCCGCACTCCCATGAAAAGCATCAACTGATCTATGCCATCGAAGGCGTAATGGTGGTGCACGCCGCCACCAGCCAATGGACGGTGCCGCCGAGCCGTGGCATCTGGATGCCGAGCGGTGAAGTGCATTCGATTCGCTGTGTGGGGGCGATCAAGATGCGCAGTGTTTTCGTGCACCCTGACGCGAGCCCGGATCTGCCTGCCGAAACCCGGGCGGTGAGTGTTTCCGCATTGCTGAGTGAGTTGATCAAGGTCTCGGTCGATTTCGATTTCGCCTGCAATCCGGACTCGCGGGAAGCCCGGGTGCTGCGGCTGATCCTGGATGAGCTGACGATCCTGCCGACCTTGCCATTGAACCTGCCGCAGCCCGCCGACCAACGTATCAACCTGATTTGTAGTGCGTTGCAGCGTGACCCTGGGGATGGCTCGACGTTGTCGGACTGGAGTGCCCGGTTGAGCCTCGACGCCAAAACCATCCAGCGCAGGTTTCGCAAGGAAACCGGCATGACTTTCGGCCAATGGCGCCAGCAAGCGCGACTGCTGTTGGCGCTGGAACGGATAGCCGTCGGGGAGAAGATCATCGACATCGCCGGGGAGCTGGGATACGACAGCCCAAGCGCATTCACGACCATGTTCAAGAAGCAGTTCGGCAAGACGCCGAGCGATTTTTTCAAGTGATGGAAAGGGTGTTCTCTTGCACAAGAGAACACCCTTGGGTCACCGGCACCGCGTCAAACAAAAAGCCGCAACAGTATCGTCGCCAGAATCACCGTCGAGGCACCGCCAATGCGCGTGGAGATCTGCGCGAACGGCATCAGCGACATGCGGTTGGAAGCCGACAGGATCGCCACGTCTCCGGTGCCGCCCAGGCCGCTGTGACAGCAGGTCACGATGGCCGATTCGATGGGGTACATCTTCATCAGGTTGCCGATGAAGAAGCCGGCTACGGTCATCGACACCACCACCGAGACGCATACCAGCACGTAGCCGACCGAGAACACTTTCACCACACTGTCCAGCGGCACGTAGAGCATGCCCAGGCCGATCATCACCGGCCAGATGAACGCCGATGACACCAGTTTGTAAAAGCTGTTGGCGCCTTTCTCGAGTTTTTCCGGCAGCACCCGAAGGTACTTAAACAGCACCGCCGCGAGGATCATCATCACCGGGCCGGGAATGCCCACGACTTTTTCCAGCAGGCCGCCGAGGACGAAGAACGCGCAGATTACCAGCACCCCTGCACCCATGACGCGGAAGTCGACAATAGTGCCTGTGTCTTCCTTGACCAGGAATTGGTCATTCTCGTCCTTGGCGCGAATCAGCGAGCCTTCGCCATTGATGGTCGGGCGCTTGAGGGCCAGGCGCGCCAGGTAACCGGCACAGATGATCGCCACGATGTTGCCGACCACGGCGGCGGGCGCCAGTTGAGCCACGTAGATATCCGGCGTGCCGCCGAGGATTGCCGAGTAGGCCAGCGACAGGGGCAGTATCCCTTCGCCGATCCCGCCGCCAATGATCGGCACGATGATGAAAAAGAACGTGTGGTGGAAGCTGTAGCCGACCAACTTGCCAACGATCAACCCGCTGGCAACGGCGGCCAGGGTGCCGACGAGCAAGGGAATGAACATCCGCAGCATGCCCTGGACCAGAATGAAACGGCTCATGCCCAGAATGCTGCCGACCACCAGGCTGGCGATCACGAAGTAAAGGAAGTTGGCTTCTTTCATCAGCATTTTGGTGGCGTCGATCGTCGCCGGTCCGAAGAAGCCGTAGAACACCAGGATCGATGGCAGCATCAGGCACAGGATGGCACCGCCGCCGATTTCCTTGAGGATCGGCAGGCGCGAGCCCATTTGGCCGAAAAACACGCCCATGGTCATGATGACGGCGAGCCCGCCGATCATGTTCTTGGGCAGGAAGCCCAGATGGGCCGAGAGATAAACGATGACCGCGATGCCGAGAAAGATCGGCAGCGGGATGACGCCGATTTCGTAGGCGCACAGGCTGCGCAGGCGTTGCACAAATCCGCCGTCGGAGGCGGTTTCGATTTTCAGGGATTGTTCATAGGGCTTGTTCATGTCGCGCTTTCCTCATGTTGTTTTTATCGAGGATTCAGAAACCACGGTTGGCCGGGGATGGATTGCCACTCGGTAGATCGATGGTATCCTTCGCTAATAACGCAATAAACAGCGAAAGTATGAGGCGTATGAACACGAATCGTGATCAATTTCCCTTGCCTGAAGACCTCAAGGTGTTCCTCACCGTCGTTCGAAAAAACGGCTTCGCCAGCGCCGCCGAGGAGCTGGGGTATTCACCGGCCTACATCAGCAAACGCATCTCCGTGCTGGAAACCACGCTCTCGACTCGGCTGCTGCACCGCACCACACGGCGCATCGCGCTGACTGACGACGGCGAGCGGGTGCGGGTGTGGGCGGAGAAGTTGCTCGGTGACTTCGATGACTTCGTCGGCGAAATATCACAGGCGCGGCAACAGCCGATGGGTTCGCTGCACATCTGCAGCAGCTTCGGTTTCGGGCGCAACCATGTGGCACCGGCGATCTGCGAGCTGTCGCAAACCTATCCCAGGCTTGAATTGCGCCTGGACGTGTTTGATCGCGTGGTCGACATCGTCGGCGAGGGCTTCGATCTGGAAATCCGCGTGGGTGATGACCTGCCGGGCCAGCACCTGGGACGCAAACTGGTGAGCAACCGGCGGGTGCTGTGTGCGACGCCCGAATACCTGGAGCGCAGGGGTGTGCCGCAATCGCTGGCGGACTTGAAAGACCACGATTGCCTGGTGCTCAAGGAACGCAACAACGCGTTCGGCGTGTGGAGCCTGACGAAGGACGGGCAGGAAGAATCGGTACGCGTCAGCGGGCCGTTATCGTCCAACAACGGTGAGATCGTGTTGCAGTGGGCCCTGAGTGGCGGCGGGATCCTGTTGCGCTCGATGTGGGATGTGAAGCCGATGCTGGAGCAGGGGCGACTGGTGCAGGTGCTGCACGATTACACCCAGAGCGCCAACGTCTGGGCGGTGTACCCGACGCGGTTGAGCCAGTCGGCCAAGCTGCGGGTTTGCGTGGAGTTTCTCGAGGAATACTTTCGTCATCTTTCGGTTGAATGAACCACCGGCATCTGCATTTTTGTAGGAGCGAGCTCGCTCGCGATGGTCGTTAACGATAACGCGTGTTTACTGGTTAAACGCGGTGCCGTTGAGTCCATCGCGAGCGAGCTCGCTCCTACAGAGCATTAGATCCGCCGCCGGGGTTTTGCATCAGCCCAACCAGGGATTTTCCGCCAGATGCCGGGCCTCGAAGCTGCGAATCTGTTCGGCGCGTTGCAACGTGGTGCCAACGGCATCCAGCCCCAGCAGCAATGATTGCTTGCGCAGTTCATCGATCCCGAACGGGATCACGTTGCCGTCTGCCAGTTCGATGGTTTGTTCCGGCAGATTGACGCTGATTCGAGCCGTTGCCGGGTTGCTGGTCAACGCGGCAATCTGATTGAGTTGAACCTCGGTCAGCTGGATCGCCAACACGCCATTGCGTTGGCAATTGTCGTAGAAAATACCGGCGAAGCTGGTGCCGATCAGGGCGCGTATGCCGACCTGTTTCAGCCCCCAGACCGCATGTTCGCGGCTCGAACCACAGCCGAAATTGGGACCCACCACCAGGAACGCAGCGTCGTTCCAGGCCGGCTGGTTGAGGATGAACCCGGGATTGGGTTCGCCGGACTCAAGGAACCTCAAGTCAAAGAACAGACCCTTGTCCAGCCCCTTGCGATCAATCCCTTTGAGGAACTGCTTGGGCATGATCACGTCGGTGTCGATGTTGGAGGCCAGGAGCGGGGCGGCGCTGCCGCTGACGAAATCGAAAGGTTGCATGGTTCAAGCCTCCAGCGCGAAGGTGCGCACGTCGGTCAGGTGCCCGGTAATCGCTGCGGCGGCGACCATGGCCGGGCTCATCAAATGGGTGCGCGCACCGGCGCCTTGGCGGCCTTCGAAGTTGCGGTTGGTGCTTGAGGCGCAGCGATCACCGGGGGCGAGCACGTCGTCATTCATGGCCAGGCACATCGAGCAACCCGACTGGCGCCATTCAAACCCGGCGTCGAGGAAGATCTGCGCCAGTCCTTCGTCTTCGGCCTGATGACGTACCAGGGTCGAACCGGGCACGATCATCGCCCGCACGTGCGACGCCACCCGTTTGCCGCGCACGACGCGGGCGACGTCGCGCAGGTCTTCGATGCGCGCGTTGGTGCATGAGCCGATGAAGGCGTGGCTGATCACCACGTCGCTGAGCGGCATGCCCGGTGTCAGGCCCATGTAGTTCAGAGCGCGTTGCATGCCCTGACGCAGGATCAAGTCAGGTTGCGCGGCCGGGTCCGGCACATGCCCGCCCACCGATGCGGCCTGATCGGGGCTGGTGCCCCAGGTGACCATGGGTTCGAGCGCCGCGACATCCAGGGTGACTTCGCGATCGAACACCGCACCTTCGTCGCTGTGCAGGCCGCGCCATTTTGCGACGGCCTGTTCCCACAGTTGGCCTTGGGGGGCACGGGGTTTGTGTTGCAGATAAGCAAAGACCTTGTCATCCGGGGCCATGAACGCGCCTCGGGCGCCCGCTTCGACGGCCATGTTGCAGATGGTCATGCGCGCTTCGACGCTGAGGTCGCTGATCGCCGGGCCGGCGAACTCGATGGCATAGCCGGTGGCACCGGAAGCGCCGATTTTTTCGATCAGGGCCATGATGATGTCCTTGGACGTCACGCCCGTACCGAGTACACCGTTAACCGTCACGCGCATTGTCTTCAGGCGCTTGTAGACCAAGGTTTGCGAGGCCAGCAGGTGTTCGATTTCCGAAGTGCCAATGCCGAAACCGAAGGCACCGAGGGCACCGTAGGTAGTGGTGTGGCTGTCGCCGGCGGCAACGACCATGCCGGGCAGGATAAAGCCTTGTTCGGGGGCCACGACGTGCTCGATGCCCTGGCGCTTGTCCAGCACGTCGAACAGTTCGATACCGAAGTCGCGGCAGTTTTCTTCGAAGTAAGACACCTGACGAGCGCCGCCAGCGTCCGGCATGGCGGCAGTGCGTGTCGGTACCGTGGGATTGACGTGGTCGACGACCGCCAGGGTCGCGCCCGGGCGCCAGGCTTTGCGACCGGCTTCGCGCATGCCACTGAAGGCTTGCGGGCTGGTGTATTCGTTGGCGACCTGGCGGTCGATGTACAAAAGCACGTGGCCCTGATCGTCGAGGGCGCATACGGTGTGGCTGTCGATGTGTTTTTGGTAGAGCGTTCTGGGGCTGTGCATGGAGTGGGCTCTTGTTGTCATGCGAGATCACGGAAATGTACCCACAGCATATTCGTCGCCATTCCTGCATCAAGCGCCATTAAGTGAAGGCATTGAACACGATCTGTGAATTACCGGGCGCTGCTCAACGTAAAGAAACTACCTAGAACACTGCGGCAAATACCTTTGCCTATGGGGTTCGTCTCAATATCCCGCTGGTGGGGGCTGCCCTAGGCTGTGTGGTTTTGGCAAACCGGTGGGCGGAGTTGTTATGCGTTTGTTTGAACTGATCACTTTTACCGTGCGGGTGCGCACGGTTGCGCAAGCGTTGGCGCAGATCGAGGCGGCGCTGGACGACCCGAAAGTTGGCGGCACGTTGATAGGCTGCTGGGCTTCGGAGATCGGTCAGTTGAACCAGATTGCCGTGCTGCGTGGCTATGAGGACGAAAACCTGAGGCAAGCCGAGCGCGAGCGTTTCCTGCTGGGGGGTGGGGCGTTTGGCATCAACGAGTTCATCACCGATCTGCGCATCGAAAACTACACGCTGTTCCCCTTTCTCGAACCCTTGAGCGCCGGTCAGCACGGTCCGTTCTATGAACTGCGCGTCTACGACCTGGTCAGCAGCGGCTTGCAACCCACCCTCGACGGCTGGAGCAAAGCCATCGAAGCGCGAACCGCCGAACAGTATTCGCCGGTGTACGCAGCGTTCTACGCCACCGACGGCGCGCTGCCGCGCTATCTGCACATCTGGCCATGGACCACTTTGGAACAGCGCCTGCAAGTACGCACCCAAGCGGTCGCCGACGGCGTCTGGCCGCCGGAAAACTCCGGCCCGCAACTGCGCGACATGCGCTCGACGATCTACCTGCCTGCAACGTTCTCGCCCTTGCAATGACCAAAGCACGGTTTGACTGGCCGGATGCCCGCCTCAATGCAACGCCTGCTCGTCCAGGTACTCGTTCAGGCACTCGATGAACGCCTGATGCTTGCGCGTGTGGCGTCGGTGCGCCGGGTAAATCACATGGATTTTCCGGCCAAACTGCTCAGGGTCGAGGTCAGCGTCCGGTAGCAGTTGCACCAGTTCGCCGCGCCTGAGGTAGGGCGCGGCGCTCCACTGCGGGCAGAACTGCAAACCCCGGCCGGCCAGCAGGGCGCCGAACAGGAAGTCATAGTTGTCGCTGCTCAGCCGGGGTATCGGCTGGGGGATTCGTTTGCGTTCGCCTTCGTGCTCCAACCACCAGTAATGCGGGTTGAGGGCGGGATGACGAAACAGCAGCCAATCATGTTGATTGAACGTGTGGGGTTGAACCTCCAGCGGGTTGCGTTGCAAGTAGCGGGGGCTGGCGCACAAGAGGATGCGGTTGGCGGTCAGTGGGCGGGTGATCAGGTCGGGCAGTTCCACCGGGCCGTCTCGCACCGCCAGGTCGAACCGGCCTTCGACCAGGTCGACGAACTCATCGCTCAGCACCACGTCCAGGCGCATCTGCGGGTAGCGCTCGAGAAATCGACAGCACACCGCATTGAGAAAGGCCGGTGCGAAGGAGGGTGGGGCGGTCACGCGCAGCAGGCCATACATTTCCCGCTGCAACTGGTCGATGTCCTCTCGGGCTTGCTGCAGTTGCGTGAGCACTTGCCGCGAACTGGCGAGGAAAATCTCCCCGGCCTCGGTCAGCGCGATGCGTCGCGTGGAACGCTCGAACAGGCGCGTGCCCAATTCCTCCTCCAGGTGGGTGATGGCCCGGGTCAGGGCCGAGGTGGTCTTGCCCAATTGCGAGGCGGCGCGGGTGAAACTGCCCTGGTCGGCGGTTTCGACAAACATCGCGATGGCGCTGAGTTGGTCCATGCAGTGTTTCCTGTTTGGAAAGTATGTGTTGCGTGGGCCGAGTATTCTTTACTGCCGCCCGGTTCGCTAGTCTCTCGGCATTCTTACAAGAAAAGGTGCGGGACGATGAAGCGAATACTCCAGTCGGCATTGGCCATGGCTATTGGTCTTTCCTCTATGGAAAGCATGGCGGCCGCCGATCTGATTTTGCATAACGGCAAAGTCTTTACCGCCGAGCAAGGCAAGGCCCTGCAACAGGCAGTGGCCGTGGAGGACGGAAAAGTCGTCAAGGTCGGCAGCGACGCCGAGGTGCTGGCCCTCAAGGACCCCGGCACGCAAGTCATCGACTTGCAGGGCAAGGTGTTGATGCCCGGCCTTATTGACACCCACAGCCACGCGGTGTTTGGTGGGATGAAGCTCAAGTCCGCCGACCTTGAGACACAAATGCTGCCGTTCGACGAACTGGAGCAGCGCTTGCGCGAGTGGCGCGACAACGGCAAGGCACGGCATGGCGACATCCTGGTCGTCGGTGGAACACCCTCGACCTACTGGAGCCAGGTGGCGGAGTTTGAAAAGCGCTTCAACCAGGGCGAGTGGGCGGGCACGCCGATATTGTTCGTCGGTTGGGATTACCACACCGGTTGGGCCAACAAGGCCCTGCTCAAACGCGCCGGTATCGATGCCGAGCGGGTCAAGGCACTCACTGGCGAAGCGGTGGCGACCATCGGCCACCATGACGACAACACTCCCAATGGTTTCGTCGCCGATGCCGGTCTGTCGGCGGTGATGTCGCAGCTGCCGCCCGCCAGCCTTGAGCAATTGATCGGCGCGGCGCAAGCGGCCCGCGATCTTTACCACAGCCTGGGCGTGACGGCCCTGATGGACCCGGCGGCCAACGCGGTGCCCGGGGATGCGTTGTTCGACTTCAAGCCCACGGTGAAAAATGTCGGGGTGCTGCCGGCCTACAAGGCGTTGGCGGACAAGGGCGAACTGCGTATGCACGTGGCGGCCTTGATGGTCGTAAACCCCAAGAGCAAACCCGCCGACCTAGAGGTCATGGAGCAGGTCCGCCAACAGTTCGCCGACGTCGACAATCTCAGCCTGCCGGGCATCAAGGTGTTTGCCGATGGCGTCGCCGAGTTTCCGGCACAAACCGCATCGTTGTTGTCGCCCTACAAGAACTCGCTCAAGGGCGGCGAATTGCTGATCGACCCGGCGCACTTCGGCGAATTGGTGGGGGCCGCCGATGCCCGCGGCTGGCTGGTGCATGTGCATGCCATCGGTGATCGTGCGGTGCGTGAATCCCTCAATGGCATCGAGCAGGCGCGTCGCGAAGGGCACAACAAAGTGGTCCACTCCATCACCCACTTGCAGATGGTCAACCCCAAGGAATTCACCCGGTTCAAGCCGCTCAACGTCATCGCATCGATGCAGCTTTACTGGGCATCGGCAGACGAGCTGAGCATCGACTTGCTGCAGCCTTACATCAATGCCATGCAATTTCAGTTCATGTACCCGGCGCGTTCGTTGCTCAAGAACGGCGCGACCATTTCCGGGGCCAGCGACTGGCCGGTGTCGACACCGGATCCGTGGAAAGCGATCGGGCAAGCCATCAGCCGTAAAGGCCCCAAGGGTGTGCTGAACCAGGCAGAAGCCATCGACCGCGAAACCATGTTCAACGCCTACACCCGCAACGCCGCGAAAACCATTGGCCTGGAGCAGCAGATCGGTACGCTGACCCCTGGCAAGCAAGCCGACATGATCGTTGTCGATCGCGATGTGTTCAGTGCGCCGGAAACGCAACTGGCCGACACCCAAGTGCTCAAGACTTACTTCGCCGGCCGCGAAGTCTACAGCCGCCCGTAACTCCCCTCTGTTCGCCCACCCTTTGCCCAGTCGGCAAGGGGAGGGCGAAGCCTTGCCAACTCAATAATAAGAAAGGACCTGAAACATGCATCGCCCTGCATTGACCCTGTTTGTCGCCTGCACTTTTTTGCCGCTGGCCGCCCACGCCATTACGCTGAACGATGACTTTCAACTGATGCTCAAACCGGCGGTGGTCAGCGACTACCGCAGCCGTGGCTTGTCGCTGACTCTGGGCGACCCGGCGGCGCAACTGGACGCCACACTGCTGCACAGCAGCGGCGCCTACGCCGGGGTCTGGACCTCCAATGTCGATTTCGGCCTGAACTATAAAACCCGGTTGGAGCAGGATTTCTACGCGGGCTTCTTCAAGCAGATCACCGATGACGTCAGTCTCGACCTGGGCTACCTCAAGTACACCTACGCCAGGCAATCGGACTTCAACCAGAGCGAGGTCTACGCCATCGTCAAAGCCTATGGCTTCAAGTTCGCCAGTTACTACTCCAACGATTTGCAGACTTTCGTGGGCAAGGACCAGGACACCCTCTACACCTGGCTGGGCTACAGCTACGCGCTACCGGCGGACACGGGACTGGAGGTGCGCTATGGCCGATTCGATTTCAAGGATGACGTGTTCATTGCCGGTAACGGCGATGCCCGCGGCGACTATCACGAGTGGGAGGCTCGGCTGACCCATAGCGCCGTGGGCGTCGACTGGGCGGTGGCCTACATCGACACCGATCTTTCCGCGCACGAGTGCACTAGCTACTACGGCTATGGCGACGTGTGCACCGCCACCGTTGTGGTCAGCGCCAGCAAGACCTTCTGATCGAGGTGCGCTAGCGTCCTGATCAGAAGGTTTTCGGTGGGTTCATTCAGAAACGATCCAGCCTGTACGGCGCAGTCGCCGGCAGGCTGTAGGGCAGGGCTCCAGTCAAGGGCGAGGCCATTTGCGCGATCATTTCCGCTGTGACCGCCGCCTGGGTCAACCCCAGATGCTGATGACCGAAGGCAAGCAGGACCTTGCCGTCGCACACCCGATCGATGATCGGCAGGGAGTCGGGCAAGGACGGCCGGAAACCCATCCACGGCGTGGCGGCTTCAGCACTCAGGTCGCGTTTGAACAGGCCTTTGCTCAGGCGGTGCAACTGCCAGGCGCGTTCCATGGTCGGTGGGCAGTCGAGACCGGCGAACTCGACGGTGCCGGCCAGGCGTAGCCCGTCAGCCATCGGCGTCATGATGAACTTGCGCTCCAGTGAAGTGACGGCGAACGGCAAGCGTTCGTGCTCGTGGGGCAGCATCAGGTGATAGCCGCGCTCGGTGTCCAGCGGCACCTTCTTGCCGGTCAATGCAGCGGTGAGTTTGGCGGAATGGGCGCCACAGGCAACCAGCACGTGTCGACTGCTGACGCGTCCTTGATCGGTGATCAACGACACGCCGCTTTCATTCAATTGCCCACCCTCGACCCGCTGCTTGAGGAACTGCACGCCACTGCTTTTGGCCGCGTGCACCAGTTCGCCGACCACCTGGAAGGGATCGAGAAAATGCCCGGTGCGCGGGAAGAACAATCCGCCCCGGAGCTGCTCGCTGAGTTGCGGCGCCGCATCGCGTACCGCCTTGGCCCGCCAGTAATCCACCGGCACTTGTTGCTGGCGCATGCGCGCCTGTAGCGCTTCGATGGCCTGTTGCGAGTCGGCGCGCTCGAACACCAGCAACGAGCCGTCTTCCTTCAGCAACTGGGGACGTTCGATGGTCTCCAGCAACCGGTGCCAGGCCCCCAGGCTGCTTTCATTGAGCGCGCGGATGCCGGCCACGGTGCGCTGGAACGGCGCCGGTCGCAGGTTGAGCAACAGGCGTGCGAACCAGGGCAGGGCCCGGGGCATGTATTTCCAGTCCAGGCGCAGCGGGCCCATCGGGTCCATGAGCATGGCGGGCAGGCGTTTGAGGATCGACAGGTCGGCGATGGGGAACACCTGCTCGGTGGCCAGGTGCCCGGCATTGCCGAACGAGGCGCCACGACCGGGCTCCTGCTGATCGATGACCACCACCCGCCTGCCCTGGCGCGCCAGGCGCAGGGCGCAGGCGACGCCGATGATCCCGGCGCCGATCACGGCAACGTCCGCCACTGCATTGGGGCTGTTGAAAAGGGAGTCGTTGGACATGGCCTAGGCTTCTCTCTGGCCGTCGAGCAGGCGACGCAACTGCAATGGGTTACCGTGCTTGAGCGCGGCCGGCAACAAGGCGTCCGGGAAGTCCTGATAGCAGACCGGACGCAGGAAACGCAGGATGGCGGCGGTGCCGACCGAGGTGGTGCGCGCATCGGACGTCGCCGGGAACGGGCCGCCATGGACCATGGCATCGCACACCTCGACCCCGGTCGGCCAGCCATTGACCAACAGGCGTCCGGCCTTGCGCTCGAGGATCGGCAGCAACGCCCTGGCGCTCTCCACGTCGGCATCGTCCAGGTGCAGGGTGGCGGTCAACTGGCCTTCCAGGTGTTCGATGACCTGGCGGATTTGCTCGTCGCTGGCGCATTGCACGATCAGCGACGCGGCGCCGAACATTTCCGCCTGCAACGCCGGGTCGGCGAGAAACTCACTGGCCTGGGTGACGAACAGGTGGGCCTGGCACTGGTTCGGGGTTTCGCCCTTCAAGCCGACGGCCACTGTTTCCGCGTGGGCATGCTCGGCCAGCGCGCCGACGCCGGCCTCGTAGGCCTTGAAAATGCCGGGGGTGAGCATGGTCTGCGCCGGGCTGCGCTGTAGCAGTTGCGCGGCCGACTGGATGAAACGCTCTAGGTCTGGGCCCTGGCGGGCAATCACCAGACCTGGGTTGGTGCAGAACTGGCCGGCGCCTTGGGTGAGGGAGGCGACGAAGCCTTGCGCCAGAGCTTCGGCTCGCGATTGCAGGGCTGCCGGGAACAGCAAGACCGGGTTGATCGAGCTCATTTCCGCATACACCGGGATCGGCTCGGGACGCGCCTGGGCCGCGTTGCACAAGGCGATGCCACCGCTGCGCGAGCCGGTGAAACCCACGGCCTTGATGCGCGGATCGGTGACCAGGGCGATGCCCACTTCGCGGCCGGAGCCGAACAACAGCGAAAACACGCCTTCGTGCAGCCCGCACAGTTTGACCGCACGGGCCAGGGCTCTGCCCACCAACTCGCTGGTGCCGGGGTGCGCGCCATGGGCCTTGACGATCACCGGGCAACCGGCGGCCAGCGCCGACGCGGTGTCACCGCCGGCGACGGAGAAGGCCAGGGGAAAGTTACTGGCGCCGAACACCGCCACCGGGCCGAGCGGCACCTGACGCTGACGCAGGTCCGGGCGGGGCAGGGGCTGACGCTCCGGCAGCGCGCTGTCGACCCGTACATCCAGCCACTCACCGGCACGCACGGTGAGGGCAAAGGTGCGCAGCTGCTGGCAAGTGCGGCCCCGTTCACCCTGGATACGCGGGCGTGGCAGGCCGGTCTCGGCCACGGCGCGGTCGATCAATTCATCGCCCAGGGCTTCGATTTCGCTGGCGATGGTTTCGAGGAATTCGGCGCGGGCCTCCAGGGACGTCGCGCGGTAGCTGTCCAGGGCACTCCACGCCAGGGCGCAGGCCTGTTCGACGTGTTCGCCGCTGCCACCGTGATAGGCCGGTTCAAGGGGGAGATCAGTGGCGGGATCGATGCCGCGGATCGCTTCGCGGTTGCCGGCGATGGCCTGCTGGCCGATCAACATGTTGCCTGTCAGAGTCATGGTCTTTCCTGAAACAAAGAGGGGGGCGTTGCGAAAAAAAACGCCGTACCGCCGTGGGCGAAAATAAAGGCGGCGCACCTTGGCACGCCGCTGTACAGGCTGAATGTCAGGCGAAGTTCTGTTCGGCCGACCACTGCTCGTACCACTGGCGGAACAGCGCGTATTGGTTCTCGGCATAACGACGCTGGGCATCGCTGAGCGCATCGGTCTCGTTGAAGTGCAGGGTGTATTCCTTGTCGCCATTGAGCACCATCAGGTGCTTGTAGTAGAGCACCAGGTCGCAACCCTCATCGAAGGACGACAGCACCGCCAGTGCCGATTCCAGTTCCCGCGCCTGACGACGCGCCTTGGCATCGCCCTTGGCCGCTTGTTTGCTCAAGGCCACCAGGCGCAACACTTCGCGCGGCAGCGCGTTGCCGATGCCGGTGATGGCGCCGGTGGCGTTGCAGTTGACGAAGCCATGGACCACCTGGGTGTCGACACCGACCATCAGGGTCACGTCATCGTCCTTGGAGGTGATGTGTTCGGCGGCGTAGCGCAGGTCGGCGGCACCGCCGAACTCCTTAAAGCCGATCAGGTTCGGGTACTCGCGGCGCAGTTCGAAGAACAGGTCGGCGCGGGTGGCGAAGCCGTAGTAAGGGCTGTTGTAGATCACCGCCGGCAGGCCTGGAGCGGCTTTTAGGATCGCGGCGAAGTGGGCTTTTTGCGCGGTGGCCGAAGCGCCGCGAGACAGCACGCGAGGGATGACCATCAAGCCATGGGCACCGACTTTGGCCGCGTGTGCCGCATGGGACACCGCTTCGCGGCTGTTGACGGCACCGGTGCCGACGATGGTCGGAACACCGGCGGCCACCAGGCGCGCCACGCCTTCCTGACGCTCGGCTTCGGTCAGCAGCGGCCAGTCGCCCATGGAACCGCAATACACCACGGCGCTCATGCCAATGTCGATCAGCTCGCGACCCTTGGCCACCAGCGCGTCGAAGTCCGGCTTGCGCTCGGCGGTGCATGGGGTCATCAGTGCAGGGATGCAGCCAGTGAAAATGTTGTCGCTCATTGTGTTGTCACTCCTTGAGGCGTTCATTCAGATTTGGTCAGGGAAAAGGCGTGGGGCTCAAATGCCCCACGCAAAGGGGTCCTGTTCGTCGATCAGCAAGGTGCTGTCGGCGGTCATGTAGGCGCGGCCGGTGATGAAAGGGATGATGTGTGCGCCTTCCCATTCGTAGCTGCCGACAAATTGGCTGGCGGTGATGCTGGCCTGGACCCAGCGTTCACCGGCGGCCAGCTTCCCGTCGGCCGCCAGGCACGCCAGTTTTGCGCTGGTACCGGTCCCGCAGGGCGAGCGGTCGTAGGCCTTGCCCGGGCACATGACAAAGTTGCGGCTGTCGGCGTGATCGTCGTCGGCAAACAGTTCGATGTGGTCGATCAGCGCGCCGTCTTCACCGTGGATGCCCTGGGCCTCGAGGGCCTTGAGCATTGCCCAGGTGTACTCGGTGAGGAACTCGACGTTGTCCATCTGCAAGGCCTGACCGTGATCGGACACCAGGAAAAACCAGTTGCCGCCCCAGGCGATGTCGCCGTACACGCGGCCATGTCCGGGCACTTCGACCGGCACCTGTTGACGGTAGCGGTAGGCGGGCACGTTGCGCAGGGTGACGTTGCCGTCCTCATGCAGCGTGGCGCTGACGGGGCCGACCGGCGTATCGATCTTGTGCTCGCCGGGCTGGATTTGCCCCAGGTAATGCAGCGAGTTGACCAGGCCGATGGTGCCGTGACCGCACATGCCGAGGTAGCCGGCGTTGTTGAAGAAGATCACGCCGCAAGTGGCATCCGGCGACACCGGTTCGCAATACAGCGCCCCCACCAGCACATCGTTGCCACGGGGCTCCAGCAGGCAGGCGCGACGCCATTGGTCATGCTGCTCGCGCAGGGCATCGCGCTTCTCGGCCATGGTCCGGCCGGGCAACTGGGGCAGGCCCGACATCACCAGGCGAGTCGGCTCGCCGCCGGTGTGGGAATCAATGACATGTACTTTTTTCATAAACCTTTCCATTTGAGGAACACGCAGGCTTTGCTGGCCTGAATTTCAGCGAGAGGTCTGGGCGGATACACCAATCGGACGCTGGCCTGCGGTCGTGCCGGTGTGAACAGGATCGGCTTGGCTTTCACCGTCCTCGTCTTCCAGGCGAACCAGATGCGCCGGCACCCCGGTGGCCGCGCCCCAGTAGTAGATGCCCATCGCGCAGGCCGCCACGACCACTGTGTCGAAGGGATGGGTGAGTACGCCCATGCCGCCGAAGCTGCCGAGCCAGGACAGCACGATGGTCACGGCATAGAAGCCGATCAGCCACGCCGAAGAACGCACTTGTTGGGCCAGGCTCAGGTGTTGGGTCGGCACGAAACGTCCGCACAGCAGGTACACCACGAACATCAGGATTTGCAGGCCGAGCAACCAGGACACAGTGCTCCAGCCAGACCAGTAGACGATCAGCGCGGCGATGATGAACGACACCGGGCCGAGGACACCCATGCGCTTGACCTTGAACGGGCGCGGCATGTCGGGCGCATTGCGGCGCAGGGCAGCCACCGACACCGGGGCCACGGCGTAGCTCAACACCAGCGCGGCGGAGACCACATTGATCAGCGCTTCCCAGGAAGGGAAGGGCAGGGTCCAGAACACCGACAGGGCGAAGGTCAGCCACAGCGCCGGACGCGGGATGCCGGACTTTTCGTCAATGCGGGTGAAGACCTTGAAGAAGGTGCCGGTCTGCGCCCAGCCGTAGATCACTCGCGGTGTCGCGTTCATGTAGATGTTGCCGCAACCGCTGGGAGAGATCACCGCGTCGGCCACCACCAGATAAGCCAACCAGCCCACACCCAATGCCAGGGCGATGTCGCGGTAGGGCAGGGCCAGTTCCTTGGCCACGCCGGCCCAACCGTTGGCGAGCATTTCGGTCGGCACGCCGCCGAGGAACGCCACTTGCAACAACACATAGATGGCGGTGGACAGCAGTACGGAGAGGATCAGTGCAATCGGGATGGTGCGTTGGGGATTCTTCACTTCGCTGGCCACCGAGATGATCGGTGTCAGCCCCAGGTAGGCGAAGATAATGCCGCCGGCGGACACAGCCATCTCGACACCTGACAGCCCGAACGGCATGAAGCCCTGGGACTGGAAGTTCTCTGGTTTGAAGAAGGTGAACAGCACGCCGATCACTAGCAGCGGCACGATGAACTTGAACATGCTGATCAAGTTGTTGGCCTTGGCGAACGTTTTCACGCTGTAGTAGTTGAGCATGAAGAACAGGCACAGCAGGCCGAACTGGACCAGCCAGCCAATCGCCGTTGGATTGCTGGAACCGGCCTGGGTCAATGCGGGAAACCACGCAGCGGCATACTGGCGCGCGGCGACCACCTCGATGGCCACCAGGCTGGAAAACGCGATCAGCGTGATGAAGCCCATCAGGTAACCCAGCAACGGGCCGTGGGAGTAAACCGGGTAGCGAACCACACCGCCGGCACGGGGCAGCGCTGCGCCGAGTTCACAGTAGACGATGCCCAGCAGCAGCACCGCAAAACCGCCCAGCAGCCAGGAAAAGATCCCCGCCGGCCCCGCGATGGCGGACACGTGACTGGCTGCGAACAACCAGCCGGAACCGAAGATGGCCCCCAGTCCGATAAACGTAAGGTCTATCAACGAAAGTTGTTTTTTGAACTTGCCTTGGCCTGACATGGCATCGCCTTCTTGTGAGTTATTGGATAGGCAGGTGTGCACTTCAAGACGCCCCGGTCGGTTTTGCCGAGGAGGGCGGTGGCCATAGAGTGAACTTGGCGGCGTGCCCGCGATTGATGTTTTCCTTGGGTGTCGATGACGAAATCAGCACAATGGGAAATGTCTGATTTTTGCGAGGGACCGGTTGATGACTCAGGATGCGTTTGCGCTGTTGTGCCAGGGCGACGACTCGAATCGCCCCGAATCCATCGAGCAACTGCTGGCAGGTGTCGCGCTTCTGCTGCCCATGCTGGATGTCATTCCGAATGCGGCGATCTTTATCAAGGATGTGCAGGCGCGCTATGTCATGGCCAACCGCACGCTGGTGCAACGCTGTGGCTTGAAGCAGCTAAAACCGCTGCTGGGGAAAACCAGCGCCGAGGTGTTCCCGGAGCAACTGGGGCCTGGTTACACCGAGCAGGACCGGCGGGTGCTGGAGCAGGGGCTGGTGCTGGAAGACCAGCTGGAGCTGCATCTGTACGGCAGCCGGGAACCCGGCTGGTGCCTGACCCATAAACGACCGTTGTATAACCGCCGCAATGAAATCATCGGTCTGGCGGGCATCTCGGTCGACCTGCAATCGGCCAGTGACACGCACCCGGCGTACCAGCGCCTGGCGGCAGTGGACGAGCACATTCGCGCGCATTTCAACCGTCGCGTCACCCTGGGCGAGTTGACGCGCATCGCCGGTATTTCCGTGGCGCAACTGGAACGCTACTGCAAGCGCGTGTTTCACCTGACGCCACGGCAGATGATCCAGAAGGTTCGCCTGGAACACGCGCATCGACTGCTCCACACCGATATGCCGATCACCGAGGTCGCCCTGCAATGCGGCTATACCGACCACAGTGCGTTCACCCGGCAGTTCAAGGCATTGACCGGTTTCACCCCGCGCCAGTACCGGCAGGCCACCGGTCACCAGCAGCCGTCCGGTCTGGATTAGCGACGCGCCGCCAATGGCCCTGTAAACTGGCCGCGCAAAAGGCGCCTGCCTCACCACCTCAAGCAAGAGAGTCCTCATGGCAAACCACGACCTGACCTTCACCCCTGATCCCGATGCGGATTCGATTTCCTCCGACGTTGTCGGTTTCGGCGGCGTGCTGGTCTCCACCCAGATCCCCACCCGCGCCGACGGCAGCCTGGAACTGGGCGACATCACCCTGCAAAGCGAATGCACCCTGCAAGCGCTGAAGGTCGCGCTGGAGCGAGCCGGCAGTTCCATGGACCGCGTGATGCACCTGACCATCTACCTCACCGACATGGCCGACCGCGCCGCGTTCAACGAGGTCTACAAGCGCTACTTCGCCAAACCCTGGCCGGTGCGCGCTGCTGTCGGGGTTGCCTCGTTGGCGGTTGAAGGCATGCGCGTGGAAGTGACCGCGATGGCGGCCAAGGCCTGATCACGGCAACACACACAATACTGTAGGAGCGAGCTTGCTCGCGATGAACCTGAGAGCGACTCGGGGCATCAGGTTGCCAGCGTTATCGTTGGCGGCCATCGCGAGCATGCTCGCTCCTACAGGGTTTGAGGCATGCCAGGCCTGCTCGAAGCACCACCTGGCAGCGCACGGGTGCCGCTCAGGCGTTTCGCCGCTACAATGCACGCCTCGACCGTGACAAGCCTGACTAAAAAAACTATGTCTTTGCCCAAACATCACCTGGAATTGCTCAGCCCTGCCCGCGATGTCGCCATCGCCCGCGAGGCCATCCTGCATGGCGCCGATGCCATCTACATCGGTGGCCCGAGCTTCGGCGCCCGCCACAATGCCTGCAACGAAGTGAGTGATATCGCCCAATTGGTGGAGTTCGCCCGTCGCTACCACGCCCGGGTGTTCACCACCATCAATACCATCCTGCACGACAACGAACTGGAACCGGCCCGCAAGCTGATCCATCAGTTGTACGACGCCGGCGTCGATGCGCTGATCGTCCAGGACCTGGGGGTGATGGAGCTGGACATTCCGCCGATCGAGCTGCACGCCAGTACCCAGACTGACATCCGCACCCTGGAGCGGGCGAAGTTCCTCGATCAGGCCGGTTTCTCGCAACTGGTGCTGGCCCGTGAGCTGAATCTCCAGGAGATCCGCGCCATCGCCGACGAAACCGACGCAGCCATCGAGTTCTTTATCCATGGTGCGTTGTGCGTGGCGTTTTCCGGCCAGTGCAACATTTCCCACGCGCAAACCGGGCGCAGCGCCAACCGTGGCGACTGCTCCCAGGCCTGCCGTCTGCCGTACACCCTCAAGGACGAAAAGGGTGGGGTGATCGCCTACGAAAAGCACCTGCTGTCGATGAAGGACAACAACCAGAGCGCCAACATCCGCGCCCTGGTCGAGGCCGGCGTGCGCTCGTTCAAGATTGAAGGCCGCTACAAGGACATGGGCTATGTGAAAAACATCACTGCCTACTACCGTCAGCGCCTCGACGCCGTGCTCGAAGACCGCCCGGACCTGGCCCGTGCCTCCAGCGGCCGCACCGCGCACTTCTTCCTGCCCGACCCGGAAAAAACCTTCCACCGTGGCAGCACCGATTACTTCGTCACTGACCGCAAGATCGACATTGGCGCCTTTGATTCGCCGACCTTCACCGGTCTGCCGGTGGGTGTGGTCGAAAAAGTCGCCAAGCGCGACATGCAGGTCGTGACGCACGAACCGCTGTCCAACGGCGACGGCCTCAATGTGCTGGTCAAGCGTGAAGTGGTGGGTTTCCGCGCCAACATCGCCGAACCCAAAGGCGAATTCGAGGAGGACGGCGAGAAGCGTTATCGCTATCGCGTCGAGCCCAACGAGATGCCGGAGGGGATGTACAAGCTGCGCCCCAATCATCCGCTGAATCGCAACCTTGATCACAACTGGCAACAGGCGCTGCAAAAGACCTCCGCCGAGCGTCGAATTGCCCTGAACTGGGTCGCTCGCCTGCGTGAAGAGCAGTTGGAACTGACCGCTACCAGCGAAGAGGGCATCAGCGCCAGCGTCACCCTGGCCGGCCCGTTCGGCGCCGCCAACAAACCGGAACAGGCGCTGGAGCAATTGCAGGATCTGCTCGGCCAACTGGGTACCACGCAGTACCACGCCATCGACATCAAGCTGGACGCGCCGCAGGCGTACTTCATCCCCAACTCGCAGCTCAAGGCCCTGCGCCGTGAAGTGATCGACGCCTTGACCGAAGCGCGGATCGCCGCCCACCCGCGTGGCAGCCGTAAGGCCGAGACCACGCCGCCGCCGGTGTACCCGGAGTCGCACCTGTCCTTCCTGGCCAACGTCTACAACCAGAAGGCCCGCGACTTCTATCACCGCCACGGCGTCAAGCTGATCGACGCGGCCTACGAGGCCCACGAGGAAACCGGCGAGGTGCCGGTGATGATCACCAAGCACTGCCTGCGTTTCTCCTTCAACCTGTGCCCGAAACAGGCCAAGGGCGTGACTGGCGTGCGCACCAAAGTTGCACCGATGCAGCTGATACACGGCGATGAAGTGCTGACGTTGAAGTTCGACTGCAAGCCTTGTGAAATGCACATCATCGGCAAGATGAAAGGCCACATCCTCAACCTGCCGCAACCGGGCAGCGTGGTGGGGCACATCAGCCCCGAAGACCTGCTCAAGACCATCCCGCGCGCGCCGCACTGAGTGACCGGTGAGTGCGCTGCAACGGCGCGCTCACCTGTTCCAGCCGAAACCTCTTTTGCTGAATTCCAGACGCTGACGATAAACCTGGAGCTGGCGGTCGACACTATTTACAGGTATCGGCGACGGCCTTTTCAGCTCGTTTGAATTCCTGTTTGACGTCGGTCGGGATGCGTTGCCTTTTCAGTTCCTGACCGAGGAAGGGTTGTTCGCCTCGGGACTGGACCTCAGCCTCCTCGGCCGTTATCTGCGCCTCGATGGCAGCGGCGTGCTTGTCGATGACGGCATCGACCTCGGCTTCATTCCTGGCGGTATCGAGTGCCAGGACCAACTGGCCGGCCTCGGCTTTTTCGGCTTCGGCATAGGCTTCGACCGTCAACCCGGAGGCCAAGGCTCGCGCTTGGGTTTCCAGGTCATTCAGATGCTCCCGGGCGGCCTTGCAGACCGCTTCCTGTCGCTGGTTCTGGATGTGTTCCCAGGTGTTCAACCCATAAACCGCGGTCCCGAGTACCAGAAGGGTTGCAGCGGCCCCCATTAATTTGCCTTTCACTTTTGGCGCCCTCAAATGGCAAGGGAAGGGTGTTGCATAAACGATTCCCGATTCAATTCGAGTAAAGAAAAGCGTAGCAGAGCTGTTCGGGCTGAATGTGCGCCGATAAATCCCCGAGATCCGGCTCAACACTAAGCGCCTGTTTTAATGAACAATTTTTTTTGTTTGGGCTTCCCAGGCGAGGAAAAAGTTGGTAAATTTGCGCCCACTCTTGCAGCGGCCCTCAGGGAACCAGCCGCGAGAGCAGGCAACAGGTCTTGTTGCCACTCAAGAAAGCGAGTGCCAGGCACTCATCGCAACAGATACAGGGGCGTCGCCAAGCGGTAAGGCAGCAGGTTTTGATCCTGCCATGCGTTGGTTCGAATCCAGCCGCCCCTGCCATTTTTTTATTCCTGCATAATCAGATAACACTCGACCGACGGTTATTATTCGTCGACTCGTCGACTCGTTGGTTTTTGCCTCCCGTTCCCCGGTCGCGCTGGCGTCACTACCGAAAGCGCTCCGGGATGGCCTCTGCAAACGGGTACCAGGAAAAATACGGCCTTGCCTCGTCGATGACCTGCTTGACCGAGGACCTTTGGGTCAACCTGTCGAAATAAGCACTCAAGTGGCGATGATCGCCGGGAAAGGGGACGAGGGTGCTGGCGTAGAACAGTGCCGGGGCGGCGGCACAGTCGGCCATGCTGAACGCGGGGCTGGTGACCCATGTTCTTGCCGCCAGCTGACGTTCAAGCATGCCGTACGCCGTCATTAGCGCGGCGCGTTCGCGGGTCAGGTCGCCGTTTGCGGCATTGATTCTGTCAGCGACGATCTTCTGCATCGGCACCTGGATGTGCAGGTCGAAAAAACGATCCCACAGACGCACCTCCAGCGCGGTTTCCCAGTCGTCCGGAACCAGATGCACCTGGCCGGGATGAAGCCGGTCCAGGTACTCAATGATCACACTCGACTCCGGCACATCCTTTTGCCGGGCGTGATCGCGCAGCACCGGAAACTTGCCGATCGGCCACAGCGCTTGAAGCTCGGCCCGGTCAGCCTCGTTACCCAGGTCTATGACCCTTTTTTCAAACTCGATTCCCAGTTCATAGAGAGCGATCAGCGCTTTGTGGCAGAACGACGAGAGCGGATGGAAATAAAGAGTCAGTGACATCCTGCAATTCCTCGGTGAGATGCAAACCACCTGATTATCCGTCGCTATCGGCCGATGCGCGAGGTGCTCCACCCTGATGCCCGGCGCCTGCTGTTCGGGTTAGAGTACAAGTCTTCTGGCCTGAACATCAGGCATGCCACGTTTAGGGTCATATCGCCATGCACCAGATCGGACTCATTGTTTACCCCGGCTTCCAGGTTCTGGGCCTGGCCATGTGTGCCGCCTTCGAGTTGGCCAATAGCGCCGGCGACGAGCCGTTGTACCGCATTGCATTGCTGTCCGAGCCGGGTGGCCTGGTGCAAACGTCCGCCGGTTTTGCAGTGCAGACCGAAGCGTTCGACCAGCGCGCGTTCGATACGCTGCTGGTCCTGGGCGACAATCTGATCCGCCCGACCACGCCGGGCATGTTGGAGTTTCTGCGCCGCGCCAGCCACGGCACCCGGCGTCTGGGATCGATTTGCACGGGGGCGATTGCCTTGGCCCAGGCCGGTTTGCTTGATGGTCGGCGGGCGACCACCCACTGGGCGCATGTGTCGGCCTTTCGCAAGGCGTACCCGAACGTGAAGGTCGAGGAAGACCGGATCTTCATCAACGACGGCAACGTCTGGACGGCTGCCGGCATGAGCGCATGCGTCGATCTGGCGCTGGCCCTGGTGGAGAACGATCTGGGCATCGACGTTGCACGCAAGGTGGCGCGGCAATTGGTGGTGTATCACCGGCGTTCCGGCGGGCAGTCGCAGTTTTCGGTGATGCTGGAGCTGGCCCCCAAGACCGATCGCATACAGGCCGCGCTGAATTACGCCAGGCAGAATCTCAAGTCCGCGCTGTCGGTCGAGGAGCTGGCCAGTGCGGCCAATCTCAGCCCTCGGCAATTCAGCCGGGTGTTTCATGCCGAAACCGGCCAGTCTCCGGCCAAGGCCATCGAAAACCTGCGGGTGGAGTCGGCCCGGTTGATGATGGAAACCGGACGGCACTCTATCGATGCGGTAGCGACGGACACCGGCTTTGGTGACCGGGAGCGGATGCGCCGCGCTTTTATTCGTGCGTTCGGGCAGCCGCCGCAGGTGATTCAGCGTGCCAGTCGGGGCTGAATCGTGATGTCCTGAAAGGTGGTGTATACGACATTCAGGTCTTAATATTATTTACGTAATATTTATCTCGTTGAAACCTTTCCCTCAATGAGATCGCCGCCATGACCCTCGTCAAAGCCGCCGCCGTACAAATCAGCCCTGTTCTTTACAGCCGAGAAGGCACCGTCGACAAAGTGGTGCAGAAGATTCTCGAACTCGGCGAGCAGGGTGTGCAATTCGCCGTATTCCCGGAAACCGTGGTGCCGTACTACCCGTACTTTTCCTACGTGCAGTCGCCATTCGAAATGGCCGCCGAACACCTCAAGCTGCTGGACCAGGCGGTCACCGTGCCTTCGCACGCCACCGATGCCATCGGCGCTGCGGCCAGGCAAGCGGGGATGGTCGTGTCCATCGGCGTCAACGAGCGCGATGGCGGCACGCTGTACAACACGCAGTTGCTGTTCGATGCCGACGGCTCGCTGATCCAGCGTCGCCGCAAGATTTCCCCGACCTACCACGAGCGCATGATCTGGGGCATGGGCGACGGCTCCGGCCTGCGGGCCGTCGACAGCGCGGTAGGGCGCATCGGGCAACTGGCCTGCTGGGAGCATTTCAACCCGCTGGCCCGTTATGCCTTGATGGCCGATGGCGAACAGATCCATGCGGCCATGTACCCGGGGTCGTTTGCAGGTCCGCTGTTCGCCTCGCAAATGGAAGTCAGCATTCGTCAGCATGCTCTGGAGGCCGCATGCTTTGTGGTCAACTCCACGGCGTGGCTGTACCCCGAGCAACAGGCGCAGATCATGGCCGACACCGGTTGCGCCATCGGTCCGATCTCCGGCGGTTGCTACACCGCGATCATCAGCCCGGATGGCTCGGTGCTGGGTTCGTTGCATGAAGGTGAGGGCGAGGTGATCGCCGACCTCGACATGGGCCTGATCGACAAGCGCAAGCGCATGATGGATTCCCGTGGCCACTACAGCCGCCCGGAACTGCTGAGCCTGCTGATTGACCGCACGCCGCAATCCCATGTGCATGAGCGCAGCGCGCATCCAAAGCTGGCGGAACAGACCGGGCTGGAAGAGGTGATGGGTTAGTTCCGGGGAAAAAAAATAGGGGACTTCATGGAAGTCCCCTTTTTGTTTGTCGGCGTTGCAGCTGTCGTTTCAGCGTCGCCAGAAGCAACGCGCCAGCAGCGCATCGATACCGAGCTTGCCGCCACCCGACAGCAACAGCGGCGTGAGGGCCACAAGATAGATCAAAGGCAGCTTGAAGTTGCCGTAACCCTTGTTGCTGATGGCATAGCCTTGGGCGAGTTCATTGAGAGTGTGCCAGTCGGCGGGCCAATGGACGGCGGCGGTTGCGACGAGGGTCACCACCATCAGGCTCAGCGCCGAAAAACGTGTGCCCAGGCCCACCAGCAAGGTCAAGGCGAAGATCAGTTCGGCCCACATCGACAGTTCCCAGTTCAGCGTCGCTGGAAGGTGGTCGAACGGAAACGGGAAGCGCTCCTGGATATCGGCGAACCAGTTCTGGCCGTTGAATTTTTCCAGGCCGGACTCGAAGAATTCCCAGGCGAGAAACACCCGCAGCGCCAGGGGGGCAAACCAGTCGCCGGCACGGTCGAGGTTCAGGTGCAGGCCTTTGACGGCCGAAGAAACGGAAGTGTTCATGGGCGTAGTTCTCTTTCAGGTCAGGGCGGCGGGGCAACGGCATACCCCCGAGAGTTGAGCGCTTTGATCGGCTTGGCCAATCGACAGGCGTATTTCATCAATGGGGTGTATCTGCGGTGTGTCGTTGTGGCGGGGTTTTGAGTGCGGGGTGTGTCTGGGGTGGGGCTGTATACACTGAGATACGTAAACGGCCATCGCTTACCCCCTGTGGGAGCGAGCAGGCTCGCTCCCACAGGGAAATTGCTATACATTTTCTGGCCGCCCCCTGCATGGTGAAACCGCTTCATGTCTCTTGCGCTCGAACGTCTAGTCGCTGGCACGCCAATCCCTTTCGCCGGTAATCGTGTCACTGTCGTCAGCCCCGAACTGGCGCAACGCTTCCAGCCCGGTGACCACCTGCTGGTGGAGCAGGTCAGCGGCGAGTTGCTGCTGATCCCCGTGGCGGACCAGCAAGCGGCCAACGTCGCGATCGAGCGCGCCCAGGCGGCATTCACCGCGCTGTCGGCAGTGTCCGATCAAGCCATCAGCGCCTTCTTCGACCTGTTTGCCCAACGCCTGGAAACCGCGCAATGCTGGGCCTTGATCGAAGCCGCCAACCTGGCCGACATCGAGCGGGCCAAGGCGCGCGGTCGTTCGACCACCCGGTTGCTGGCCGATGAGCGCATGCGTCGCGACATGATCGCCGGCCTGCGCGCCTGGCGCGATGCACCGGCCAGTCGTGGCAAGGTGATCAGTAGCGTCGAGCACGACGGCTGGAAAGTCGAGCAAGTGGTCTCGCCGCTGGGCATCGTCGCGTTCGTCTTCGAAGGCCGACCGAATGTGTTTGCCGACGCGGCCGGTGTGTTGCGTACCGGCAACACCGCCGTGCTGCGCATTGGCAGTGATGCGTTGGGCACCGCCCAGGCGATCGTCACCCATGCACTGAACCCTGCGCTGAGCGACGCCGGTTTGCCGGCCGGAGCCGTGTCGCTGGTAGAAAGTGTCAACCACGCCGCCGGTTGGGCGATGTTCGCTGACCGACGCCTGTCATTGGCAGTGGCCCGTGGTTCGGGTCGCGCCGTCAGTCAGTTGGGCAGCATCGCGCAGCAGGCCGGTACGGCGGTCAGCCTGCACGGCACCGGTGGCGCCTGGCTGATCGCCAACGCCGATGCCGACGCCCCGCGCTTTGCCGCCGTGGTGCGCAACTCCCTGGACCGCAAGGTCTGCAACACCCTGAACGTCTGCCTGATTCACCGCGACCGCGCCGCTGAACTGGTGCCGCTGTTCCTCGACGCACTCAAGCAGGCCGGCACCGCACGGGGCCAGGGCTGCAAGCTGCATATCGTTGAAGGCAGCGAGTCGCACCTGCCGCAAGACTGGCTGGCTGCAACGGTCCAGGTATACCGTGCCGAAGGCTATCAGAGCGAGGCGCAGGCCGAACCGTTGCCGGAAGATCAATTGGGCCGTGAATGGGAGTGGGAAGAAACCCCGGAAGTCAGCCTGAAGATCGTCGACAACCTGGACGATGGCATTACCTTGTTCAATCGCTACAGCCCGCAATTCACCGTGTCATTGATCAGTGAAAGTGCCGAGGCTCAGGAGCGTTTCTACAACGCGGTCAACGCGCCTTTTGTCGGCAATGGCATCACCCGTTGGGTCGATGGCCAGTACGCGTTGAACAAGCCGGAACTGGGGCTTTCGAACTGGGAGAGCGGGCGCCTGTTTGCTCGCAGTGCGATTCTCTCGGGTGATGGCGTGTTCACCATTCGTAGTCGCATGACCCAGGTCGATCTGGGCGTCAAACGCTGAGATGGCGGAACTTGTGACCGCTGCAAGCCCGCTCCCACAGTTGATGTTTATTCCAGCATAAAAAAGCCTGCTCCTTATCGGGAGCAGGCCTTGTTTATCAATAAGTCAGTAATGACTCATCTTAATCAGTAGAACCGGTCAATCACCCGAACTTCGTTCTGGTTCTGCATCGAGGCCCAGGCCTGTTTCAGGGTTTGCAGAACATTACCGATGAAGTCCTTGTCGGCCGCGGCCTTCTTGCCGACATAGCCCTGGCCGCGACGGTACATCTTCAGTCGGGCGAGCAGGTTCTGGTTGTTCTGGTCGAACTCTGCTTCATGGGCGTGCGGCGACAGGCAGTCGATATGAACCTGGCCACACTTGCTGATCCAGAGAATATGGTTGTCGTGGCTGTCTTTCTTTGCAGCGAAAATACGAGCCAGTTCATCGATAGTTGGTTGATTGTTCAGATTCATCATAAAGCCCCTTGACCAATTGGTGATCTTTCAAAGTTGATTCGCTAATACAGGTAGCCCATCGGTTAGTTGATCCCTGGCACCGAAACCAGGACGTCAGCGTTCGACCGCCTTATCGGGCGGGGTCCTGCGTCTGTTGCATGTAGTCGTGTTGAATAACTGCTACGCAATAGCGTCACAACGAAGAGAAGCGGCGAAAACCTTAAGGCCACTGCCGACATTTTCAGGGTCGGCCACAAGCTTCATGAGGATTGCTCGCCAAGACTTCTCGCCCTTGTACTGGACGTTCAGGCCAGGTCAGCTTCTTCAATCTGCCTTGTGGGCAGCGTGTATCCGGGAAAAACAGCTCGGCGGTCAGACGAGCTTGCTCAAACGTGTTGCCTGTACTCCCGATCGGGGAGACGTCTGCATCATGCAAGGGCAAATCGGAGGCGTCAACGGTTTTGTAGTGAATATTTTTAGTCACTACATATTGTCGGACAAAGCTGTTGGGAATTAGCGGGTGGAGTCGAAGGTGTGTCGGTCAGGACGACAAAGGCGGACACTCAAAGCGGTAAAAAGTGCAGGGATAGCGGTCTACCACCTGCTGATGCAAGGTGAGCCCGGCAACGTTGAGCCCCGGCATCACGGCGGCCCAGAACAGGCGCGCCGGCTGATTCGCCTCGATATGGAAAATCTGCCATTGACCGGGGAATTGACTCAAGAGGGTGGAAACGACAAATCGCGCGACACCCCGGCCACGAAAGCGTCGACTGACAAACAGATAGCCGATGTTGTAGTCGGCACCGGATAGATGGACCTGGTTATCCACGGTCACGAAGCCGGCCAGTTCACCGTCGACCTTGATCAGGAAGGGGCGGGTGGCCGGGTTTCGCCAGTAGTCGGGCATGGGCAGGATGTTGAAGAAACCGTATTCGCCCAGTTTCAGCGGTAACCATTCGCTGAAGTCGTAGGTATAGAACTGCATAAGGTTCTCGATGGTTTCCAGTTCATCGCGTTGGGCGGCGTGCAGTTCTATCGAAGGCATACGGGTTGGCTCCAGTTACGCCGGGGCAGGTGCACCCTTCATTATGGTTGGCCACAAGGTTCGGTGTCGGGTTCAGGTTTTGCTTGCCGGCTTTGCCCCGCGCCTGGTGCCGCTCGATGGTTTGCGCGGGGCGCTCTTGCGCTTTTTCTTCCATGGAGTTGCGGCGCGCCCGCCGGGCGGTGGACCGCTGATGGTCAGGCTCAGGCCGGCACAGCGACTGACCTGCTTGCTCATCCACGCCGCCTGTTTGGTGACGAACTCCTCCAGGCTCATTTCCCCGCTTTGCACCATGTCCAGCGCCTGCTCCCAGATCGCCGTGGTGCCCGGATCGGCGATGGCCCGGGGTACGGCGTCGATCAGGCTGAACGCGGCCGGCGTGGCGGCCAGGGCCTTGCCGTTCTTGACCAGATAACCACGGTCGAGCAGGCCCTGAATGATCGACGCACGCGTCGCTTCGGTGCCGATGCCGGTGGTGTCCTTGAGCTTTTGCTTGAGCAGCGGGTCTTGCACCAGTTTGGCGACATTCTTCATGGCCTTGATCAGGTCGCCTTCCGTAAACGGCTTTGGCGGTTGCGTCCAGAGGTCCTTGAATTGCACGCCGGCCACTGCGCAGTCGATGCCTTCGGCCAGGTTGGGCAGAGTCTGCGGTGCCGGGGCTTCGCGCCCCTTGGCCGGAGCCAGTGCTTCGGGCAGGGCGCGTTTCCAGCCCGGCTCGATGATCTGCTTGCCGACAGCGCGCAAGGCCTCGCCGGCGCAGTCGAAATCGGCCTGGGTGCGGTCGTACTCGTGATTGGGCAGGAACTGCGCCAGGTATCGGGCGCGGATCAGGGTGTAGACCGCACGCTGTTTACCCGCCAGACGTTCGAGGTTCTTCGCCGCAGCCGTGGGGATGATGCCGTGGTGCGCGCTGACCTTGGCATCGTTCCAGGCCCGTGAGCGCCGTTGCGGATCAAGGTGATCGTGCAAGGCGTTCAACGCCGGATCGGCCTGACGCAATGCCGCCAGAATGGCCGTTGCCTCGCTGTGCTGACTCAGGGGCAAGTAGCCGCAATCACTGCGCGGATAGGTAATGACTTTGTGGGTCTCGTACAGCGCCTGGGCAATGTCGAGGGTTTCCTGGGCGCCGAGGCCGAGTTTCTTTGAGCAGACCTCCTGCAGGGTACCCAGGTCGAACGGCAGCGGGGCCACTTCGCGCATCCGTTCGGTGCGCAGTTTGATCACCCGCGCACTGGCCGCGCCGCTCATGGCGGCCGCAGCTTGTTGCGCCAATGCCTGATTCAGACAGCGGTCCTGGTCGTCGCAAAGCTCGGATGCCGCGCGCCATTGCGCCGTGAACGCGGTGCCGTTGTGCAGCAGTTGCACGTCGATGGCCCAATAGGGGACGGGCACAAAGTCGGCGATGCTGCGATCGCGATCCACCACCAGGCGCAAGGTCGGCGTTTGCACCCGGCCGACCGGCAACACGCCTTGATAGCCAGACTGGCGCCCCAGCAGGGTGAACAGCCGACTCATGTTCATGCCGATCAGCCAGTCGGCCCGGGAACGCCCCAGGGCCGAGTGATAGAGGCTGAAGGTCTCGTTCCCCGGTTTGAGGGCCGCGAGGGCCTTGCGGATGGACGCATCGTCCAGTGCCGACAACCAGAGCCGGCGGATCGGACCGCGATAGCGGCAATGCTCCACCAGTTCCCGGGCGATCATCTCGCCCTCGCGGTCGGCGTCCGTGGCAATGATCAGTTCGGACGCTTCACCGAGCAGGCGCTTGACCGCCTTGTACTGGCTGGCGGTGCGCGGCTTGACGGTCATTTTCCATTTTTCGGGAATGATCGGCAGGTCGGCCAGCACCCAGCGCTTGTAGCGCGCGTCGTAGGCATCCGGCGGTGCGGTTTCCAGCAAGTGGCCGATGCACCAGGTCACCGTGACGTCCGTTCCCAGCCAACAGCCATCGCCCCGGCGCCGGGCGCCGAGGACTGCTGCAATGTCTTTGGCCTGGGAAGGTTTTTCACAGAGGTACAGCCGCATAACCACCATCGTCGATCAATGTGCCAGAGATGCACAGAATGGCGCTTGATGAACGATGGAGCAATCTTTATCTGTATGGATGTACAGGTTTGTGTGTCGCTCCCGTTCGGCTGCGAAGCAGTCGCGAGGGTAAAACTTGGGTTATACCTGATAAATCGTGGTTTCAGGTTTTGGGGCTGCTGCGCAGCCCATCGCGGGCAAGCCACGCTGCCACATCGATTTGCAGGTCCATTACCGTCATGAGGAACGTTTTCCATGAAAAGCTCCGGTCCTAGCCCTGTCATCACCATCGCCGAGCAGCCTGGCTGTCTGTTGGTAAAATTTCACGGCATTCAAGTGGCCGCCTCGGCGCGGGCCCTGGTGTTGCTGGAGGCCAACTACCCGCCGGTGTACTACGTGCCGCGAGAGGACATCGACGAGAAGTATTTCGCCCGTACCGACCACACCAGTTATTGCCCCTACAAGGGCGATGCCAGCTATTTCAGCCTGCAGGTGCCGGGGCATGAAAGCGCCAACGCGGTGTGGAGTTACGAAGACCCCAAGGTGTCGGTAGAGCAAATCCGCGGTTATCTGGCGTTCTACCCGGATCAAGTGAAGTTCGAGCTGCTTGATGCCGAGGTTTGATTGTCGTTTTCAAGCGATAAGACAGTCACGATTCAACGGTTATCCCCCAGATCGGCAAATTCCGGAATGTCCTTCTGCTCACTTGGACATTCTGGATTGCCCCCCATGGCTATTGCCAATCAGCTGTTACAAATATGACAATGCGAGTCATTATCACTCGCGAATTATTCCACTCTCATGTCCGCCAACGATTTATCCCTGCGCAGCGCCGTCAACGACCTGTATTGCGACCATCACGGTTGGCTCCATGGCTGGCTGCGCAAGCGTCTGGGGAACGCGTTCGATGCCGCGGACCTGGCGCAGGACACCTTTGTCCGGGTGATCAAGGCACGCAGCGCACTGGAGATCCGCGAGCCGCGGCCTTATCTGTCGATGATCGCCAAGGGGCTGTTGATTGATCTGTTTCGCCGCCGCTCGCTGGAGCAATCCTATCTTGAAGCGTTGGCCGCCACTCCCGAACGGCAACAGCCATCGCTGGAGGAACAGGCGATTTTGCTGCAAGCACTGATGGAGATTGATCGGTTGCTGCAAGGACTGGGGCCGAAGATCAAGCAGAGTTTCATCCTCTCGCAGTTCGATGGCCTGACCTACCCACAGATCGCCGAGCGCCTGGGCGTCAGCGTGCGTACGGTAAACAACCACATGGCCAAGGCCATGGAGCATTGCTGTCTGATGCAAATCCAGTTGCAGCTCGCATGAGCCTGTCGCCCGCCGAACTGCAAGCGATCAGCAGCGCCGCGCAGTGGTACGCGCGGCTTCACTCCGGTGTTGCAACGGATGCCGATCAGGTGGCCTGGCGCGCCTGGCTGGCGGCTGATCCTGGGCATCACCAGGCCTGGCAGCGCATGACCGACGTCGGTGAGCAGATGGCTCGGGTTCCGGGCGCACTGGCTGCGCCGGCCTTGCGCGGAGCCGATCGGTCCCGTCACCAGGTGCTGCGCAGCGTGCTGGTGCTGGCGTCGGCGGGCTCCCTCGGGTGGTTGGGCTGGCGCAGTGAGGTAACCCGGGACCTGTTCGCCGACTACCGCACGGCAGTGGGCGAGCGTCGGGAATTTCGCCTGGCCGATGGCAGCTCGCTGCTGCTCAACACCCAGACGTCGGTCAACTTGCGTTTCGATGGCCGGCAGCGGGTGCTGGAGTTGCTGGCAGGGGAAATTCTCGTTTCGACCGCCGTCGACCCTGCGCAGCGGCCGTTCAAGGTTGTCACTCGAGATGGCGAGGTCCGGGCGTTGGGCACGCGGTTTATCGTCAGCTCCCAGGGACGCGGCAGCGAAGTGGCGGTGCTGGAAAAGGCCGTAGAGGTGAGCGTGTCACCATCGAAGGCACGGCTGGAGGCTGGTCAACGCATGGCCTTCGGTCCTGCCGGGTTGGGTGCAATGCAATCGAGCGATGCCTCGGTCGGGGCGTGGCGCCAGGGCAGCATTATCGCGATCAACCGCCCCTTGGCCGAGTTGCTGGCCGATCTTTCGCGCTATCGCAGGGGTGTTCTGCGCTGCGATTCGAGCATCGCCGACCTGAAGGTTTCCGGTTCTTTTCCGATTGACGACACAGACGTGGCGCTGGCAGCGCTGGAGAGTGGTTTGTCGTTGCGTGTCACCCGCTACAGCCGCTATTGGGTCAATGTTTCCTGTGGTGCTACGGGTTAATCCGCGACGCCGATAAAAATAATTTCTGCGCCATTGCACTATTCATGCGCATCGTTCGGCTCATCCCCCAATGAGTTTTTATTGATCGTTTGGGGGAGGGTAAGCATGTTTCGGGTGTACCAGTCTGGTCGTCTGGCGACCGCGGTGAAGTTCGGATTATTGGCGGCTACGACAACCGGTTCATGGTCTGCTGCAACGTACGCCGCGCCGGTGCCGGCGCAACAACAGCGTTCGGTTCAATCCTTCGATATCGCTGGCGGCAGCCTGACTGAAGTCCTCAGTCTTTTTGCCAGCGCGGCAGGCGCGGCCATTTCGTTCGATGCGCGGCAGACCGACGGTTTCAGTTCCCCCGGGCTGAAAGGCTCTTTCGGTGTCAGTGAAGGCTTTGCACGCATACTCGGTGGCAGCGGCCTGCAAGCCGAGCCCCAGGGCAACGGTACTTACATCCTGCGGGCGGCGCCTGTGTCCGGTTCGGCGCTGGAACTGGGCGCCACCAACATCAATGGGCAGGAGCTGGGCGCGACGACCGAGAACAGCGGGTCGTACACCACCGGAGCGATCACTATCGGCAAAGGCGAACATTCCCTGCGGGAAACACCGCAATCGGTGACGGTGATGACCCGCAAGATGCTCGATGACCAGAACCTCAACACCATCGATCAAGTGATGGAGAAGACCCCGGGCATCACCGTCTACGACTCGACCATGGGCGGCAAATACTTTTACTCGCGCGGTTTCCGCATGTCCGGCCAGTACCAGTACGACGGCGTGCCACTGGACATGGGCAACCTCTACGTTCAGGCCGACAGTTTCAGCGGGGATATGGCGTATTACGACCGGGTAGAAATCCTGCGCGGTGCCGCCGGCATGATGAAAGGCGCGGGCGGCACGGCGGGCGGGGTGAACTTCGTGCGCAAACGCGGGCAAGCGACGCCTCACACCGAGATCACCTTGTCGGGCGGCAGTTACGACAACTATCGCGCACAGGTCGACACCGGCGGCCCACTGAACGATTCGGGCACCCTGCGCGGCCGCGCCGTGATTGCTGAGCAGAGCCGGCATTACTTTGTCGACGATGCCAGTCGCAAGGACCAGGTGTATTACGGCGCGCTCGATGTCGACTTGAGCCCGGACACCACGCTCGGGGTGGGCCTGGCCTATGAAGATGTCGACGCCAACCCGTGCTGGGGCGGGTTGCCGCGCTACAAGGATGGCAGCGACCTCAAGCTCAGTCGTTCAACCTGCCTCGATCCGTCGTGGAACACCTGGCGCAGTAAACGCACAACGGTCTTCAGCGATCTCAAACACCAGATCAACGAAGACTGGGCATTGAAAGTCGCCAGCGTTTACACAAAAAACACCCAGGACATCAAATACGCGTTCGCCTCCGGGGCGGTAACGCCTGGCGTGGATACCACCGGTGTGCTGGGCAGCATGTACGACTACGATCAAGTCGACTACGGCCTCGACGCCTACGTGGATGGCAAGTTCGATGGGTTCGGCCTGCAACACGAACTGGTGGTGGGTTTCAATGCCAGTCGTTCGAACAAGGACGACTTCTACTCGGTGGCGTTTCTGCCGCAACGGCAAAATGTGTTCAATCCCGACAAACATATTCCGGAGCCGGACGACAGTTTCTTCATCGACAACTCGTCTCGTGGCGGTCCGGTCGATAGCGTGACCAAACAGAAGGGGGCTTACTCGACCTTGCGCCTGAAACTGGCGGAACCGTTGACCTTCGTCGTTGGCAGCCGCGTCAGCTGGTACAGCTCCGATACCGATTCGGTGTTCATCAGTTCGGGTACGTCCGAACACGCCAGCACCAAGGAAACGGGGCAGGTCACACCTTTTGCCGGGCTGTTGCTTGACCTCAATGAAAACCTCACGGCCTATACCAGCTATGCGGAAATCTTCACGCCCCAGGGTAACTTGCGGGCCGAAGACGGCTCGACCCTCAAGCCTCTGGTGGGCCAGAGCTATGAACTGGGGATCAAGGGGGCGTGGTTCGACGGTCGCTTGAACAGCTCTTTCAATCTGTTTCGCACGATCCAGAAAGACCAGGCGCAAACCGACTACAACTCGTCTTGTCCATCCTCTGACGGCTATTGCTACGTCAATGCCGGCAAGGTCCGGGCCCAGGGCTTCGAGGCGGAAATCAGCGGTGAAGTCATTGAGCGATTGCAATTGCTGGCGGGTTACACCTACACCCAGACCAAGACCCTGGATGACATCGACACGAGTCTGAACGGCGCTGCGTTCAACAGCTATGTGCCTCGGCATGTATTGCGCATGTGGGGCGACTACACCCTGAGCGGGTCTCTTGAAAGGTTCAGCATTGGTGCCGGCGTCAACGCGCAGAGCGATAACTTTCGGGTTTCACCCAACAGTGCAAAAAAGATCAGCCAGTCGGGTTATGCCGTCTGGAACGGTCGCATAGGCTATCGCATCGACGACACCTGGTCTGTGGCGCTCAACGGCAACAACCTGTTCGACAAGCGTTACTACGCCACCATTGGTACCGAGACGTTTGGCAATTACTACGGTGATCCACGCAACTTCATGGTATCGGTCAAGGCCCGTTTCTGACGCTGCAAAACCCCTGCAGGAGCGAGCCTGCCCGCGATGGTCGTTAACGAAAACGCGTGTTTAGTGGTTAAACGCGGCGCTTTCGAGTCCATCGCGAGCAGGCTCGCTCCTACAATGACAGGTCAGGTCAGTTTTTATCGAGATCGACGTTGCGCGTCTCACGCAGGCAAATCATCCCCACCACCAGGCTCACCCCGGTGATCACCACCGGATACCACAGCCCGTAGAAGATGTCCCCGGTGTACACCACCAACGCGAACGACACGGTCGGCAGGAAGCCGCCGAACCAGCCGTTGCCGATGTGGTAGGGCAGGGACATCGAGGTGTAGCGGATGCGGGTCGGGAACAGTTCGACCATCAACGCCGCCAGCGGGCCGTAGCACATCGCGGAGATGATGATCAGCGCGACGATCAGCGCCACGATCATCGGCTTGTTGATCTGCTGCATGTCCGCCTGTTGCGGGTAACCGGCGAGGGTCACGGCACCGCGCAGGGCGGCTTCGTCGAACCCGTCGATCTTCACGTCACCGACGCTCACCTGCACGTCACTGCCGGCCGGTGCGACAGCACTCTGGTACGGCAGGCCCTGCTTGACCAGGAAGGTCTTGACCTTGTCGCACGGGCTGTCGAATTTCGCCTTGCCCACCGGGTCGAACTGGAAGGTGCAGGTGGCCGGGTCGGCCATCACGGTGATCGGTGCCTGGCGGCTGGCCTGGTCGATGGCCGGGTTGGCGTAGTGGGCCAGGGTCTTGAAGATCGGGAAGTACAGGGCGGTGGCCAGCAGCAGGCCGATCATCAGCACCGGTTTACGCCCGACCTTGTCCGACAGCCAGCCAAAGAAAATGAAGAAGGGGGCGCCGATGGTCACGCTGACGATCAGCAAACCGTTGGCCACGGCCGGGTCCATTTTCAGGAACTGGGTGAGGAAGAACAGCACGTAGAATTGCGCGGCGTAGAAGGTCACCGCTTGCCCGGCATTGATGCTGAACAGGGCGATCAACACCACCTTGAGGTTTTCCCACTTGCCGAAGGAGTCGCGAATCGGCTGTTTGCACAACTTGCCTTCTTCTTTCATTTTCACGAAGGCCGGCGATTCATGCAGGCTCAGGCGAATCCAGGTCGAGATGCCCAGTAGCACGATGGAAAACAGGAACGGAATGCGCCAGCCCCAGACTTCGAACTGATCGCCGGTGAAGTAACGGCAGCCCAGCACCACCAGCAGCGACAGCAGCAGGCCCAGGGTCGCGGTGGATTGAATCCAGCTGGTGTGGAAGCCGCGCTTGCCGATGGGCGCGTGCTCGGCGACGTAGGTCGCGGCGCCGCCGTATTCACCGCCCAGGGCCAGGCCCTGGAGCATGCGCAGCACCACCAGGATGATCGGCGCGGCGATGCCGATGCTGGCGTAGGTCGGCAGCAGCCCGACGCAGAACGTCGCCAGGCCCATGAGGACGATGGTGGCGAGGAAGGTGTACTTGCGCCCGATCATGTCCCCCAACCGACCGAACACCAGCGCGCCGAACGGCCGCACGATGAAGCCGGCGGCGAAGGCCATCAACGCAAAGATAAACGCCGTGGTGTCGTTGACCCCGGCGAAAAACTGCTTGCTGATCACCGCCGCGAGGGCGCCATAGAGGAAAAAGTCATACCACTCGAAGACTGTCCCGAGGGACGAGGCAAAGATGACTTTCTGGGTTTCCTGACTGGTGCCCGCGCTACGCACGGCTTCCAGGGTTTGAACGTTCTCTGACATACCGGTATCCCTCACAGTGATTGTTTTTGTTGTTCCACTGCCGGCACCGGCCTTGTGGGCGGGTGCCGCTACTGCGATGTATCGGGTGTATCCGCTACTTGTAGAAGCGCGCCTGCTCGCGATGGTCGTCAACGATAACGCTGCAAACCTGACACCCACGTGCGCTCTCAGGTTCATCGCGAGCGAGCTCGCTCCTACAGGGGGGCGCACAGGATTCAGGGGTGTGCGATCAGTTCCATTGTCGGTGTGATGCTCCTTGTGGCGGGGTTGAGGATCAATTGTGCAGCCTTCTCGGCAATCATCAGCGTCGGCGAGCAGGTGTTGCCGGAGGTGATGCGCGGCATGATCGAGGCATCGGCAATGCGCAGGCCGGGAATGCCATGGACCTTGAGTTGCGCATCGACCACGGCGTCGGCGTCATTGCCCATGCGGCAGGTGCCCACCGGATGGAAAATCGTGGTGCCGATCCGCGCGGCGGCTTCGTGCAACTGTTCTTCGCTTTGCAGGCTGTCGCCGGGCAGGTACTCCACCGGATTGAAGGCACGCAGGGCCGGGGCGGCGACGATGCGCCGGGTCAGGCGAATGGCATCGGCGGCGACCCGCAGGTCTTGCGGGTGGCTTAGGTAATTGGGTTGGATCAGCGGAGCTTCTTGCGGATCGGCCGAGCGGATTTCCACCCGGCCACGGCTTTGCGGACGTAGATCGCAGACCGACGCGGTGAACGCCGGGAAGGCATGCAGCGGTTCGCCAAAGCGTTCCAGCGACAGCGGCTGCACGTGGTATTCGAGGTTGGCTGAAGTCTGCTCCGGCCCCGAGCGGGCAAAGGCGCCCAACTGGCTCGGCGCCATGGACAACGGGCCGCTGCGGTCATACAGGTAGCGCAGGCCCATGCCCATCTTGCCCCACAGGCTGCCGGCGATCTGGTTCAGGGTGCGGGCATTTTCCAGCTTGTAGATCAGCCGCAGTTGCAGGTGATCTTGCAGGTTGCCACCGGCGCCGGATAACTCATGGGCGACGCCAATGCCCAGCCGCTCAAGCAGTGGACGCGGGCCGATGCCGGAGCGTTGCAGGATGCTGGGCGAACCGACCGAGCCGGCACACAGGACGATCTCCTTGCGCGCCTTGAAGGTTTTTGCCTGGCCTTGCCAGCGGGCGCTGACCGCCGAGGCACGGCCATTGTCCAGCAACACGCGGTCGACTTCGACACCGGTCAGCACGGTGAGATTGGGACGTTGGCCAATGGGTTTGAGAAAGGCCTTGGACGCGTTCCAGCGGATGCCGGCCTTCTGATTGACCTGGAAATAACCGCAACCTTCGTTATCGCCCTGGTTGAAGTCATCGATGCTGGCGATGCCGCTTTGCTCGGCGGCACTGCGGAACGCATCGAGAATCGGCCATGACAGGCGCTGGCGTTCGACCCGCCATTCGCCCGCGGCGCCGTGAAACTCGGCGGCGCCGGCAAAGTGATTTTCACTCTGCTTGAACAGTGGCAATACGTCTCGCCAGCTCCAGCCGGGATTGCCGTCGGCGGCCCAGCCGTCGTAGTCGCCGGCCTGGCCGCGCATGTAGATCATGCCGTTGATCGAGGAGCAGCCCCCCAGCACCTTGCCGCGCGGATAGCTCAGGGCGCGGCCTTGCAGGCCCGGTTGCGCTTCGGTCTTGAAGCACCAGTCGGTGCGCGGGTTGCCGATGCAGAACAGGTAACCCACGGGGATGTGAATCCACGCATAGTTGTCGCGGCCGCCGGCCTCGAGCAGCAACACGCGATGTTGCGCATCGGCCGACAGTCGATTGGCCAGCAGACACCCGGCCGGCCCGGCCCCGACCACGATGTAATCGAATTCATCTAGGGAAGCCTGCATCCCTGACCTCGTGTTGTTGTTCTTGTTGTCTGTCATCCTAGTTGTTAGCTTTCGTCAAAAGAATGTTAGTTTTTGCGCAGCTGCTGTGCGTTTTTAAACAGCGTTCCGAACGGCAACGAACAAGGACGATTCATGTTCGACTGGAATGACCTGCGGTTTTTTCTCGAGTTGCAGCGCAGCGGGCGTTTGCTCACGGCTGCCCGTCGCTTGAACACCACCCATGCCACCGTGGCGCGGCACATCGAGGCCATCGAAAAAAGCCTCGGTACGGCGCTGTTCGTCCAGCACGCCCAGGGTTACGAGATGACCCCGGCCGGCGAGGCGTTGCTTAAACACGCCGAGGCGATGGAGAACGTGGCGCTGCTGGCACAGGAGGAAATCACCCAATCCACCGCGCCGCTGGGCAAGATCCGCGTCGGCGTGACGGAAGGGCTGGGCATCATGTTCCTGGCCAGTCGCATGAACGGCTTGTTCGAACGCTATCCGGGGCTGGAGGTGGAACTGGTGGCGGTGCCGCGCTTTGTCAGCATCCTCAACCGCGAGGCGGAAATCAGCATCCACCTTGAGCGCCCGGCCGCCGACATGCTGGTCACCCGCAAACTCACCGACTATCGCCTGGCGTTGTATGCCAGCCAGGACTATCTCGATCGTTCGCCGCCGTTGCGCAGTCGGGAGGACCTGGGGCGTCATGCGTGGATTGGCTATGTCGATGATTTGCTGTTCAGCCAGGAACTGATGTTCCTCAACAGCTTCTGCCGCAACCCACGGGTGGTGTTTCACAGCACCAGCGTGATTGCCCAGCAACAGGCGGCGCGCTCAGGCCTGGGGATCGCCGTGCTGCCGTGCTACATGGCCAGTGCCGACCCGGACCTGGTGCCGCTGCTGCCGGACGAAAGCATCCAGCGCAGCTACTGGATCAGCACCCGCCGGGAGTTGCACAAATCGGTGCGGCTGCGGGTGCTTTGGGATTATGTGGTGGAGTTGTGTGAGCGGGAGCAAGGGTTGTTGCTCGGGCCAACCTCCTACGGTGCCTGAACGGACGCCATCGCGAGCAAGCTCGCTCCCACAGGGTGCTGTGTTGTCACACATCTTGCGAACGAAGCTAAACCAATGTGGGAGCGAGCTTGCTCGCGATGGCGGCAGCACATCCAATATCCATCTTGGGGCTCAAGCAAGAATCACGAACGCCGTGCTGGCCAGCCGTTCACCATTGACCATGATGTGCACCGCATGGCGCCCCGCATAATGCCGGCGGGTGGTGAGTTCCTTGATCTGCTGACCACGGCTGACGGTTTCAATAGCGTTGCCCGGCAGCGTCAGCGCCTTGAGCTTGAACACCTTCGCCGAGGTGCTGCCGTTGGCCTTGACGTAATCGATGGCGTAGTCGATCACCAGGCGCTGGCTGCTTTGAACGGTGGATTTGACGGCAAACGACAGGGTGATTTTTTCTCCGAGGCCAATCACCGGCGGTTCGACTTTTACATCAACGATCTCGACTTCAGGCTTGCCGCCCGCGCCGATGATCGCCAGTGCCCGCCGGTTGCCCTGTTTGATCAGGCTGCGCAGGGCGTGTTTGGCGATCCATGCGGTGTGCCGGTTGTCCAGCGACCAGCCTTCGATCAGGTCCAGCACCCAGTCGGGATGATCCTTGGTGATGTCGTTGAGGTGGTTGGCCACGGACTTGCGTACGTACAGGCTCGTGTCGGCCTTGAGATTGTCGAGGATGTTCGCGGCCAGTGTCGGATCGGCCTGGACGGGCTCCAGCCGGAATGACCAGGGCAGGCGTGGCCGGCATCCTTCGCTGGCCAGGCGCCGCACATGCTCGTTGTCATCCAGCGACCAGGCATGCATCAGCTTGAGCGAGCGCTCGAGGTCACTGCGCAGAAAGTGACGGATTGCGAACTCCGAAGAGCCAAAAGCGGTGAAGTACTTCAGCGCGTCCATCGACTGATCGAACGCATGGGCGCCGTAGCTGGCGACATAGTGCGGCAGGCACATGCTGACGAAGCCGCTGTTCAGGCGCGGGGCGAGGGCGCGCAGCACCTGCAGCGACGCTTCATAGTCCAACGGCAACACCGCGTGCAGGCATTCGCTGACCCGGGCCATGCGTTGCATGACGCTGAGGTCTGCGAGGCCGGTTTGGGCAAGCTTCAGAAAGCGCTTGGCTTCGAATGCCGGATAGACCGCGGTCATCTCGGAGGCGATGTGACTGAGGCGCTCGGTGTTGAAGATTTCCTTGAGGGCGGGGGCAGGTTGGTCAGTCATGGTGGATTCCTTTGAAATGATTGTTTATCCAATGCACCGCGTTATCGTTCTTCGCGAGCAAGCCCGCTCCCACAAGGGGGCTCTGTCAGGCTCAATATTTGTGAACACCCAAGATCCAATGTGGGAGCGGGCTTGCTCCGGGCGGCGTTCCGACGAAGGGGCCCTCAAATCCACCTCAATTCTTGCCCGCTTGCTCTTGCAGGTGATCCGACTCGAATAGCCTGGCCAGTTCCGCCCGCGCTTCCTGCGCCGTCTGCATCACTTTCACCGCGTCGTCATACACCGCATGCTGGGCTTCGAGCACCACTTCGTCGTGCTGCTTGAAGCGCTTGATCCGCGCATCCGCCTGAGCCTGGGTCAATCCCAGCCCGATCAGGGTTTGCCGGCTCATTTCCAGGCTCGAATAAAAGGTTTCGCGCACGGCGTGTGCGCCGACGTCCATCAGCCGGTGCACATGCTGACGGTTACGGGCGCGGGCGATGATTTTCATATGCGGATAGAGCTTGCGCACCAGCTCGGCGGTCTTGATGTTGGTGTCCGGGTCGTCGGTGGCGATCACGAAGTACTCGGCTTCCCCGACCTTGGCCGCGTTGAGGATTTCCGGGCGCATCGGGTCGCCGTAGAACACCGGCACGCCACCAAAACTGCGAGACAGTTCGATGGTTTCCACCGAGGTGTCGAGGGCCACGAACTTGATGTTCTGCGCGCGCAGAATCCGCGCAACGATCTGGCCCATGCGCCCCATGCCGGCGATCACCACCCGTGGCGCGTCGGCGTCGATTTCGCGGAACTTCTCCGGCACTTCCACCGGTTGCACTTTCGGGCTGACCAACCGTGCGCAGAGCAGCAGCAACAAGGGTGTCACGGCCATGGACAGGGTGATGGTCAGCACCAGCAAGTCATACAGTTCTGCCGCGAACAGCCCATGATCTCGCCCGATCTTGAACACCACAAAGGCAAATTCACCACCGGCCGCCAGCACGATACCCAGGCGGATCGCGCTGACGTTCTTCAAGCCTCCGGCCAATCGACCGACAATAAACAGCAGCGGCAGTTTGATCGCGATCAGCAACAGGGTCAGGCCCAGCACAGCCATCGGCATGCTCAGCAGCAAACTCAGGTTCGCACCCATGCCGACACTGATGAAAAACAGCCCGAGTAACAGGCCCTTGAACGGTTCGATCTGGGCTTCCAGTTCATGGCGATACTCGGAGTCCGCCAGCAACAGACCGGCGAGGAAGGCCCCCAGGGCCATGGAAATCCCGACCAGCTCCATCAGCCATGCTGTGCCAATCACCACCAGCAACGCCGTGGCGGTGGAGACCTCTGGCAACGCGGTTTTGGTCACCACGCGAAACACCGGTCGCAGCAGATAGCGCCCGCCGATCACCACGACGGCGATGCTGGCCAGCACTTGCAGGCCGTGGTTCAGGTTTTCGCTGACGGTGGTGCTGTGATCGCCACCGGCCAGCAACGGCACCATGGCGATCAAGGGGATCGCGGCGATGTCCTGAAACAACAGGATCGCGAACGCCAGCCGCCCGTGGGGGCTGGTCAGTTCCTTGCGTTCAGCCAGGCTTTGCAGGCCGAACGCCGTGGACGACAGCGCCAGACCCAGGCCCAGGACGATCGCGGTGTTCAATGGCTGGCCAAACAGCCACAGCGCCACCACGCCGATCATCGAACCCGTCAGCAGCACTTGGGCCAAGCCCACGCCGAACACTGATTTGCGCATCACCCACAAGCGTCGCGGTGACAGTTCCAGGCCGATGATGAACAGCAGCAACACCACGCCGAGTTCGGAAATGTTCGCGACGCTTTGCGGGTTGTCGATCAGGCCCAGCACCGACGGGCCGATGATCACCCCGGCAAACAGATAACCCAGAACCGCCCCCAGTTGCAGGCGCTTGGCTAATGGAACGATGAGTACGGCCGCCATCAGAAACACGACAGCGGCTTGTAGCAGGTTGCCTTCATGGGGCATGGGCGAAACTCCAGGACTCGGGACAGCGGGGGGCGTCAAGGATAAAGGCTGGGTTCCGTGAAGATCCACTGCGGCAGTGGTCTGTCACGCAGATTGATGGCGAATCTTGCGGGCCTCGCAGGAGATGGGTGGGGTAGATCGGGTTTTCGATCAATCTGGAAGGAATCGGCTCAGTCGCCTGTGGAAAGCCCATGCTTGTGTGCGTAGGCGTACAGATCTACGCGATTCGTCAGGCCCAGCTTGCTGTAGATCGATGTCAAATGGTTGCGCAGCGTGTGTTCGCTGATGTGCAGTTTCTCGGCCACCAACTTGCCAGGGGCAGAGGGGTCGCGGGCCAGCGATGCAATGGTTTGCTGCTCGCGGCGCGTTAGCTTGGCGATTTTTTGTTGCTCCGGGTCTATATCGCGCTCGACTTTCTTGCGCGCCAGTTCAAGGAAGATACGGCTGGTCGCATTGCGGTCAATCCAGAGCTCGCCGTCATGCACTTTTTCTATGGCTTTGAGCAATGTCGATGCGGATGCCGACTCCCGCTTATCCACCACGCCACGTGCGCCCGCCAGCACCGCACTGTCATGCAGCGTCACGTCGCTCGACCCTGTCACGACCAGAATCTTGGCTTTGGTCTGTCTGTGCAATTCGGCCAGTGACTCGATACAGTCCTCGCTGTCCAGGTCCAGCACCACCACATCCGGCGCGTATTGGTGCAGCGAAAGCAGGTATTGCGCCACCGACGCCACCGAACCCGCCAGCGCCAACCTTGGTTGAGCGCTTTCCACCAGACGCTCAAGGCCCCAGGCCACGAGCGGTAGAGCGACTAACAGGACTTGAATTGGCATTCGGGTCGCTGCCTCTTTAGGCGGGTTGTGTTAGCTGATCATGATAGCAATCGTTGCAGCCTGTAGCTTTTTTCTATAGCGCTTCAGTCCCCCCCTCCCATGACATTTGTCCCATAAAACACTGTTTTCATGGGTGATTGACTCCCAGAAAAAAAGGGATAGCGCACTCATGTAATAAACAGCGGCCGTTTTTAGACTGCAGTCATGAGAGACGCACACCGAATTGAGCCCCGTGAACAAGTCACCCTGTCGCTGCAACTGATCGGCGGGGGCCAGGGTGTCATCCGTGACATCAGCGCCTCCGGTTTGTATTTCGAAACCGATAGCGAGCAGCAGGTGGGTAGCTTGATTGACTTCGAGATCGAACTCGACACGCCCGGCGGCCCCATGAAGTTCAAGGCGCAAGGACAAATCGTGCGCATTGAACCGCTGGGCGGCAGGGCCGGGGTGGGCGTGAAGCTACTGGCCAGCCGGCTGGTACCGGTGGAGTGAAGTGTTCGTGGGTTGAGGAAGAATCGGCTTGCGGCTGTTGGTGGCCCACAGCGGTTTTTTGCTCAGGGTGACATTCTTGGGAGAAAGACATGGCTAGCACTACAACTACAAGCGGCGGAACCGTTACCTCGTTTTCCAACACGCCGCAGGCGAAGGATGATGTCCTTAACACCACTGAAAATCTGCTGGGGGTCATGTATTGGGACGTCATGTCCAATGACCTTGGCGGCAACGCGAAGACACTCTGGTCACTCGACAACGCGGACAGTTTTTCTACTGCCACCAAGGCTTATGCTCCGGCCGACCTCCTGACCCAGGATACGGCGAGGGCTGAGGCGACGAGTTCTGACACCAGTAAGAATGGTGCAAAGATCTGGATCACCTCGGACGGGAAGGTCGGCTACGACGCCGCTACTTTCTCGTGTGAGTTCAAGGAACAACTCCAGGCGCTTGCCACTGGTGAGCTCCTGACGGACAGCTTTACCTATGCAATGCGGCTCGGCAACGGAACGCTCAGTTGGGCCACTGCTACCGTGCAGTTTTCGGGCATGAATGATGGTGTGACGATCAGCCTCGGCGAGCAGGCCGGCACGGTAACCGAAGACGCCGACACCACTGCGAGCACGACCGACTCGCTGACGGCCAGCGGCACGATTGTCTTTAACGACGTCGACCTCAATGACACGCACATGGCGACGTTCGCGCCGGCGGGGGGCAACGCTACTCATCTTGGTACGTTCATGCTCTCGCCGGTAAGCGAAGCTGCGAACGCGGCCAACGGTTCGGTGCAATGGACGTACAACCTGGACAATGCGGCGGCGCAGTACCTGGCCCAGGGACAGACAGTAACCGAAACTTACCTGGTCACCATCAGCGATGGTCAGGGTTCGTCGGTAACACAGAATGTGACCATCACTATCACCGGCACCAACGACGCGCCGACGGTGACGGCGGCAGAAATCGAAAGCGGGGCGGTGACCGAAGACGGCACCACGGTGGCCAGCGGCAGCTTCGCCTTTGGCGACGTAGACCTGGCCGATGACGCACATGTGGCCAGCGTGAGCGCGCCGTCCGGTGCGCTGGGTACGCTGGTGGCCAATGTGAGCGACGAGAGCACAGGCGACGCTGCGGGTAGCGTGGGCTGGACCTATACGCTGAACAACAACGCGGCGCAGTACCTGGCCGAGGGCCAGACCAAGACCGAAGTGTTCACGGTGACGCTGACCGACGACTTCGGGGCGACGGTGACCAAGAACGTGACGATCACCCTGACCGGCAGCAACGATGCGCCAGTGCTCAGTTTCGCGACGGGCAATGATGCCGGTGCGGTGCAGGAAGACACCGCGCTCACTGTGAATGGCCAGTTCAGTTCGACCGACATCGATCACGATGCCACGGCGACCTGGAGCATTGCGGGTACGGATACGGGCATCTACGGCTCGATCGCCGTGGACAACACCGGCAAGTGGATTTACACGCTGGCCAATGGCACCAATGGTGTCGCCAGTGCGGTTCAGTCGCTGAAGGTTGGCGAGAGTCATGATGACGTGTTTACGGTGCAAGTCAGAGACGGCCTGGGTGGCGTGGACACCCAGTTGGTGACCGTCACCATTACCGGCAGCAACGACGCGCCAGTGCTCAGTTTCGCGACCGGCAACGAAGTTGGCACCGTGAAGGAAGACACTACCCTTAGCGTCGGCGGCCAGTTCAGCTCGACCGACATCGATCACAATGCCACGAGCAGCTGGACCATCAATGGCTCGCCAACTGGAACCTATGGCTCGATCGCGGTGGACAACAGCGGCCAGTGGACCTACACCCTGGCCAATGGCACCAATGGTGTCGCCAGTGCGGTGCAGTCACTGAAGGCGGGCGAGAGTCACAACGAAGTGTTCAGCGTGCAGGTCAGCGACGGCCTGGGCGGCGTGGACACCCAGCTGGTGACCGTCACCGTCACCGGCAGCAACGACGCGCCAGTGCTCAGCTTCGCGACCGGCCATGATGCGGGCGCGGTGCAGGAAGACAGCACGCTCAGCGTCAGCGGCCAGTTCAGCTCGGTCGACATCGACCACGATGCCACCGCCACCTGGAGTATTGCCGGGTCAAATACCGGCACCTATGGCTCGATCGCCGTGGACAACAGCGGCCAGTGGACCTACACCCTGGCCAACGGCACCAATGGTGTCGCCAGTGCGGTGCAGTCGCTGAAGGCGGGCGAGAGTCACAACGAAGTGTTCAGCGTGCAGGTTAGCGACGGCCTCGGCGGCGTCGACACCCAGCTGGTGACCGTCACCGTCACCGGCAGCAACGACGCCGCCGTGCTGTCCTCGGCCAGCGTTATGCTAAGCGAAACCAATGCTCCGCTGACCACCGGCGGCAGCCTGACCATTAGCGATATCGACAGCCCGGAAAGCTTCCAGGCGCAAACCAACACCGCCGGCAGCTACGGCCAGTTCTCCATCGGCACCGGCGGTGCCTGGACCTACGTCGCCAGCTCCGCCCACAACGAGTTCGCCGCTGGCACCACCTACACCGACACCTTCGCGGTGAGCAGTGCCGATGGCACCCTCACTTCGGTCACGGTGCATATCCTCGGCACCAACGATGCGGCCGTGCTGTCCGCCGACATCGCCAACCTCACCGAGACCAATGCCGCCGTCGACATCTCCACCGCCGGCACCCTGACCATCAGCGACGTCGACAGCGCCGCAACCTTCGTTGCGCAAACCAACACCGCCGGCAGCTACGGCCAGTTCTCCATCGGCACCGGCGGTGCCTGGACCTACGTCGCCAGCTCCGCCCACAACGAGTTCGCCGCCGGTACCACCTACACCGACACCTTTGCGGTGAGCAGTGCCGATGGCACCCTCACTTCGGTCACCGTGCATATCCTCGGCACCAACGATGCGGCCGTGCTGTCCGCCGACATCGCCAACCTCACCGAGACCAATGCCGCCGCCGACATCTCCACCAGCGGCACCCTGACCATCAGCGACGTCGACAGCGCCGCGACCTTCGTCCCGCAGACCGACATCGCCGGCAGCTACGGCCAGTTCTCCATCGGCACCGGCGGTGCCTGGACCTACGTCGCCAGCTCCGCCCACAACGAGTTCGCCGCCGGCACCACCTACACCGACACCTTTGCGGTGAGCAGTGCCGACGGCACCCTCACTTCGGTCACCGTGCATATCCTCGGCACCAATGATGCGGCCGTGCTGTTCGCCGACATCGCCAACCTCACCGAGACCAATGCCGCCGTCGACATTTCCACCGCCGGCACCCTGACCATCAGCGACGTCGACAGCGCCGCGACCTTCGTCGCCCAAACCAACACCGCCGGCAGCTACGGCCAGTTCTCCGTCGGCACCGGCGGTGCCTGGACCTACGTCGCCAGCTCCGCCCACAACGAGTTCGCCGCCGGCACCACCTACACCGACACCTTTGCGGTGAGCAGTGCCGATGGCACCCTCACTTCGGTCACGGTGCATATCCTCGGCACCAACGATGCGGCCGTGCTGTCCGCCGACATCGCCAACCTCACCGAGACCAATGCCGCCACCGACATCTCCACCAGCGGCACCCTGAACATCAGCGACGTCGACAGCGCCGCAACCTTCGTCGCACAAACCAACACCGCCGGCAGCTACGGCCAGTTCTCCATCGGCACCGGCGGTGCCTGGACCTACGTCGCCAACTCCGCCCACAACGAGTTCGCCGCCGGCACCACCTACACCGATACCTTCGCGGTGAGCAGTGCCGATGGCACCCTCACTTCGGTCACCGTGCATATCGCCGGCAGCAACGACTCACCGACGATCACTTCCAACGGTGGCGGTGCGACGGCTTCGCTCAATGTGGCGGAGAACACCACGGCGGTCACGACGGTGGTGGCGACCGATGCCGATCTACCGGCGCAGACGCTGAGCTACTCGATCCTGAATACGGCCGGGACGGACTTCAGCAAGTTCTCGATCAGTTCGAGCGGGGTGCTGACGTTCAATTCGGCGCCCGATTACGAGAGTCCCCAGGATGTCGGTGGTACCGATGGCGACAACGCCTACGTTGTGGATGTTCAGGTGGCCGACGCCAGTGGCGGAATCGATACGCAGACGATTACGGTAAACGTGCAGAACGTCGTTGAAACTCCGATTGATACAACACCGCCAGCGTCACCGACTGGGCTGACTTACAACAACTCCGGTACAAACCATAAGCTTTCAGGGAGCGCCGAAGCTAATTCATTCATTAAGGTTTACCTGGACAATGGCAATGGCGTGTTTGGCGCCGGCGACACAGAAATTGGGACCGGAACGACCAATACCGGCGGTCAATTCGCCAATATTGATTTGACTGGCAAGTTTACGGGTACCAAGACGCTATTTGTCACGGCTATGGACGCGGCAGGCAACGTTAGTGCTGCAACAAGCATTAGCCTGACTTACCCTGCGGGAGTGTCCGGAGAAGCAATAAACCTTGCGATTGCTGATCCATCGGCAGGCCTGAGCGATAGCTTTGTTGTCACAATTGCCGACGTTCCGTCAAATTGGACTCTAAACGCCGGAATCAACAACGGCGACGGCACCTGGACCGTGCAGACCAGCGATCCCGGAGCATTGACCGTGACAACACCAGAAGGCTTCGCGGGCGCTGCGGTACTCCACATCAACATGACCTGGACTAGCGCCGACGGCAGTGTGGGCAGTTCCTATGTATTCAATAACGTCGAGGCCTTTGCCCCCGACACGCCGATCTTCGCCTTGTCCGCTGACGACAACCTGACCGGTTCGTCCGGTACCGACACCTTCGTCTTCGCCCAGCCGATCGGCAACAATCAGATCTACAGTTTCGATGCCACGGCAGACAAGATTGACATGATCGGCTTCACGGGCGTCACCGGCTTTGCTGATTTGAGTATCACTAACGACGCCAATGGCAATGCATTGGTCAGCATAAGCTCGGGTCAGACGGTCACCCTGAAAGGTGTCGATGCCGCGGACTTGAGCGAAGCGAACTTCCAGTTCGATGTCGATCCGCTCACCAACAACGCCGACACCCTCACCATTGCCGACGGCGCGATCATGCCGTTCGGTGGCAGCATCCATAACAGCGGCACCATCGAGCTCGGCTCCACCGGCAACGAGACTAGCCTTGAGATTCTGTTCCGTGGCGCGACCTTGACCGGTGGCGGCCAGGTGCTGCTATCCGACAATGCGCAAAACGTGATTTTCGGCGGCAGCGCCGACACGGTGCTCACCAATGCCGACAACACCATCTCGGGTGCCGGTCAGTTGGGAGCGGGGCAGATGATGCTGGTCAGCTCGGGCCTGATTCATGCCAGCGGCGTCAATGCGCTGGTGATCGATACCGGTAGCAGCGCCGTCACCAACACGGGGGTGCTGCAAGCCAGCGGCAGCGGCGGATTGGTGATTGAAAGTGCGCTGGTCAACAGCGGTAGCCTGTGGGCGAACGATGGCAATATCACCATCCACGGAGATGCCCAAGGCGCGGGAAGCGCGACTATCAGCGGTTCGGCGATGCTGGAATTCGGTGCTGCCTCCGATCAGCATGTGACGTTTGACAGCGGCGCGGCAGGCACGCTGAAGCTTGATGTGTCGACGGCGTTCAGTGGCAGCGTCAGCGGTTTCACCGCGGGTGACACGCTGGACTTTGGCGATGTTGCGTTCGGCGCCAATACACAGATCACTTATGCAGCGAATGACACCGGCACCGGTGGCCTGCTGATCGTGAACGACGGCGCGCATGCGGCGCAGGTCACGCTGAATGGCCAATACGCGGCGGCGGGTTTGCAGGCGAACGCCGAGGGCAGCGGCAGTGAACTGGCCTACGATGCAGCGGCGGCAAACCACAGGATGCTGGGCGGCCTGGCCAACGACACTCTGGTCGGCGGTGCGGGTGACGATCTGTTCCTCGGCGGGCTGGGCAACGACACGCTCAACGGCGGCTTCGGCAACGATACCTTCGCGTTTGCTGCCGCAGGCTTCGGCAACGACTTGATCCAGGACTTCGACGTCAATCCGGCCGCAGGGCAGGACCTGCTCAATATCGCGGGGCTGGGGATCAGCAGCGAGACGTTCGCTGCCAACGTGAGCATTGCGGCTGACGGGGCGGACACGCTGATCGGGATCGGAGTGGACTCTATTCGCCTTGTCGGTGTCAGCAGTGCAGGTATCGATCAGGCGGACTTTATCCTGGCGGTATGATGCTTTTGCTACTGGCCGAACGTTGCTACGCGGTTGCAGGCCCCATCGCGGATAAATCCACGATGGGGCCTGTGCGAGGTATTCTCAAGAGCCTCGATTTTGGTTGACTGACTTCCTCAGCGCGTGAGGCGGTCATCCCATCGAAGTCAGCAAACGGGTTTCGATACCCATCTCACTCTGCGTGCACTGGTTCTGGATAGATGCTCATGTTGACTGGCTTGAATCATTTGACGTTGGCGGTTGTGAACCTCTCTCGCAGTATTGAGTTTTATGTGGCTCTACCCGGCTTTAGATTGGCTGCCCGCTGGGAGACGGGGGCTTATCTTTCCCTCGGTGATCTCTGGCTTTGTCTGTCTCTCGATGAGACACGTCTGGCGGAAAAACAGCCTGATTACACCCACTATGCGTTTTCGGTGGGGCAGGAAGATTTTGAAGAAGTCACCGCTTACTTGCGGCTTCGTAACGTTATTGAGTGGAAGTCCAATTCGAGCGAAGGTAACTCGTTTTATTTTTCGGATCCCGATGGACATCGCCTGGAAGTGCATGTGGGCAGCCTGGCTTCAAGGCTTGAGCAATGCCGGCGCGAGCCGTATGCAGGCATGGAGTTCTTTGACTGACCGTTTTCGTCTGATCATTTTGAAGAAATAGCTCTGCTATCTGGCCTGCGGCAAAGTATCTGCATTGGCCAGCAGGGAAGCACGTAGCATGATCGGACAGTTATCGAGTCGGCAGGAGCGACTGTTTTACTCGTTCAACCTTGAAGAACACATCCCCGCCAATCACCTTCTTTCTGGAGAGTTGACATCCAGGTAAGTTGTCAGTTTTTTTAGCGATGAGGGCCTCAATGAGGCCCTCATCGCTAAAGCCAGGTTGTACTCAGTTCGCCTTTATCGGCACCGTCACGGTTTTGCCGAAGGCCGATTTGATGGTCGCCGTCGGGCTAGGCGACGGGCCGCTGCCGGCGGTCGTCACCGCTATGTTCCAGCGCGCGCCTGTGGCCGTGGGCGTCAGGACGGCGGCACCAAGGTTCACCGTACCGGTTGTGGTCGTGGCCGTCGCCGTGATGGTATTGCCCGTGCCACGGGAGGTGGTGCCGGACAGGACCCAATACCAGCGGCTGTTGCTGCGGGCGGTGACGGTGGCGCTGGTGACGATCAGGCTCTCGTTGATCGCTGCCGAGACCGCCACGGATACCGTCGCCGGTGCCGACTCGGCGCCCTTGGCATCGGCGGCCCTATAGGTAAAGGTCGCGGTGAACGGCGCGGGGACCGTGGCCGGTGGTGTGTAGGTCACACGCAGGCCATCGGTGCTGACCACGCCCTTGCCGGAGTCCGGTTGCTCCAGCCCCACCACTTTAAGTGGCACGTTACCGTCAGGGTCGCTGTCGTTGGCCAGGACGTTGATGATCACCGGTTGGCCGGTGTTACTGATGGCGCTGTCGGGGTTGGCGACCGGTTTTTGGTTAGCGGCGTCCTCGACACGTGTATCGCCAGTGCGGAAGGTCGGCAGCGCGGCGGAGTTGACGTAGTTGACGCCGTCCCAGCCGGGCAGGGGGGTTGGCATCAACTGGAACTGGCCGGGGTGCTCGACATCCCAGCGCAGCAGCATGGAGGTGTCCTCGTGCTGGGTGTTGTGGCAGTGCTCCATGTAGGTCCCGGCGAATTCACGGAAGCGGATCGCCATTTCCACGTCCTGCGAGCTGTCGATGCCCTCGCCGATGCGATAGATGTCCTTGCGTGCCCATTTTTCCCATTCCGGCGGTGCCTTGCCGTCGCGGTTGAGGACGATCCCTTCTTCGAAGTGCACGTGCACCGGGTGGTTCCAGCCGTTGCCGCCGTTCCTGATTCTCCACACTTCCAGGGTGCCGTCGCCGGAGAACCCGGCAGGGGTCGGACCGTTGGCCAGTTGCGGAGCGGCACTGATCACTCGAGGGTCCATCTGGAAGCCTAAACCGCCGTCGGTCTTGATCGTCCAGGGGGCTTCGTCGGTGCCATCGGAGCGGCCGAAGATGAACTCGCGATGGCGCGCCAGTTTCAGTTTTGCCTGCACCGTCAGGTCGTCACGGTTGAGGGTCAGCGGAAGCATGGTTTTACCCATCGCCTTGCCCGGTTTGGCGGGTTCGTAGTCGGCGGGGTTCATGCTCACGTCCTGGCCGGCATAAGGCTGTACCAGCAGTTGCAGGAACTTGCCCACCACCGGGTCGCCGGCGTCCCATTCCAGCCCTTTGCTGCCCAGCTTGAGCACCGCCTTGTACTTGCCGGACAGGACATCGGCCAGGCTCGGCGGTAAAGCCTCCGGCCCCTTGCCGTCGTGGTGCTCCATCAGGTTGACGAAATACAGCTTGTCGCCGGTGCTGATCCCGTTTTTCGCGAAGTTGACGATGATGTCGTAACGCTCGGCGATGCCCATGGTGGGCAGGATGGCGTTGTGGTCCTGCAGGTCGCCGTCAGCGTCCAGGTCCATGCTGCCGTCGAACGGCACGGCGTGTTCCATGAGGTTGCCGTCGTTGGCGATCAAGTGGAACGGCACGCGGGTATAGGACAGGCCGGAACCTGTCGGGCCGGGGAATTCGCCACCGGTGCCGACGATTTCACGCACCAGCGCGATCTTGAAGTAGCGCGACACCGAGCCGTTGAGGATGCGGAAACGATAGCTGCGCGCCCGCACCTTCAGGCGCGGCTGGTACTGCCAGTTGACCAGGAGCTGGTCGCCGAGAAAACCATCGGTGTTGAACGGGTTGAACCACAGCTGGCCATTGGCGTCCCAGGCCTTGTCAGCCAGTAGTAGGTTGACGTCATAGTCGCGGTTGCCCCAGGGCAACGCTGAACCGCTGGGCAGGCGCAGGTTGACGCCGTCTACAAACGCTTCGTTACCGCGATCCAGGGCGCTGTAGTAGTTCATCATCACCGCGTTGCCCTTGTAGACGTTCTGCGCGGTGAAATCGAGCATGTGGTCGTGGAACCAGTGGGTGCTCATGGTTTCGTGCCAGTCGCCACGGATCTTGATGCTGCCGTTGTTGCAGGTCTTGAGGCCCGGCGTGGCATCGTTGACGAACAGGGTTTCGCCCGGGGCGCAGGGGAACGCCGCGCGCGGATCCTGAGCGCTGGTGTTGATGGTGTCGTAACCGGCCAGCTGGATCGGCCAGCGATAGTCGTAGTACTGCCCCGGAAAGAAAAATGCATTGGAAAATCCGTCGCTTTCCGCCGGGGAGTGGCCATTGTGTTCGTGGGTGCTGAGGGTGTGCAGGCCGAACCCCATGTTGGCCGACGGATCGATCGGCAGGGCGTTGTAGTGACGCATCAGCACCGGTTGGCCGTACCGCACCATCAGCAGTTTTGGCGGAAAGGTGCCGTCGAAGGTCCAGAGCGCCTTGTGGTTCTGAATCGGCATGTTGGGGTGAAAACGGGTGTCGATGCCTTTGGTGGTGCCCGTAATGACCGGGGTGTCCGAGGTCTGGTTGTAGAGCCCGCCCGGCCCGAACTCACCGACGGCGTAGTTGTGCAACTGCCGACGGTCGCGCATGCCGCCGTTGAGCTTGGCGCCGGCTTGAGTGGTCTTGAAGGCGACCTGTGGGTAGAACTCGTTCCAGCGCTGGTGCGACCAGCCTTTTCCTGGCGGACGACCTTCGGCCGGCGAGCCGACCGGATGGCGGTTGAGGAAGGCTTCGATCTGCGCTTTCCACGGGTTGCGGTCCAGCACGTTGGAATACTGCGCCGGAAACGGGTACAGCCCCGGCTGGCGCATGAAGGCTTCCAGCGCGGCGGCCGAAGGGCCGCTGCGGGCGATGTTGTTCGGGTCCTGCGTGGGCGCCGGACCGACGATCGGAACCGGGAAAGTCAGGGTGGGCGGCGGCAGTGTCGGGTCGAGTTTCTCCGTGCCGAATTCTTCGAACAGCAGCAGTTGCTGCGTATACGGCTGGGCCCCGAACAACGGGCTGGGCTTGCCGTTGGTGGGGATTTTGAAGGATGTCTGCAGGGCTGGCGGCAGCACGTTGTCGGTCGTTGGCGTGGTGCGGGTGCCGTACACACCGTTGGGCAAGGCGATGGAACCCTGGTTGGCGGGTGGCATGGCCTTTAGGGCATCCAGCGCGGCCTTGAAGTCGGTCGGCGGGTTGGTATACGCCGAAGGATCTGTTGGCGGCGGCGGGCTGACATCGTCAAGCGGTGCTGCGTTGACCGGGGACAGACTGAAGGTGATCAACAGTACAGAGCCTGCGCCCGAAACCCTTAAGAAACGGAACGAATTGAACGACGATGCAATGATTTTCATGAGGTTCCCCTCGCGACATAGCGCAACGGCGAAACCCGCCATCCCCGGTTGGTGACAGCATCTGCCTGCGTTGCAAGGGGCTATGCAACCGTCGGGCCATGGATGAGGAAGATACTGAGTAATAAGTAAGTTGTTTCAAAATGTGTCTTTTTGGTGAAGTGTAGGGTGGGGATATTCCTCAAATTAGGTGGTAAACACCCGGTTGAGTGGGTGTAGTCCCCCATTTATGGGAGTGGCGGCCCTGTTTCACCAACCGCTAGGGACTGCTTGCTCTGGGGCGACATGGATTCACAAAGCACCCGGCGCACGGTTCTTGTTGGGGCGGATAGTGGAGCAGGGGCATCGATAGGTTAATTGCATGGTTGGTATGCATTGATGCGCGAAGTGGATCAAGGCATTCAAGGACGAAGCGCTATTCGCTGTGTGCCCGCACCAGGCTCTCGGTGCCCAACCGATACTGATTGTTCCCGCTGCGCTTGGCCTCATACATCGCCAGGTCGGCAATGTGCAGCAAGCGGTCGATGCTCGGCGCATGATCGGGGAACACGGCGACACCGAGGCTGGTGCCGATGTGGCGCTGGTCGTTGCCGAGGGTGACGGGCGGGGAGAGTTCGACGAAGATTTTCTGGCAGATGGTGCGCGCTTCATCTTGCAGGCTTTTGCCTTGGGGCAGGTCCTGGAGGATGACCACGAATTCGTCGCCGCCGATCCGGGCGACGGTGTCGGTGCCGTGCAGGATGCGCTTGAGCCGCGTGGCGGTCGTGACCAGCACGCGGTCGCCGGCCGCATGCCCATAGCGGTCGTTGATGGCCTTGAAGCCATTGAGGTCGACAAACACCAGCGCCACCCGCGTGGCACTGGTGCGCGCCAACTCCAGCGCTTCGGACAGGCGCTCTTCGAGCACCAGGCGATTGGGCAGGCCGGTCAACGGGTCGTAATGGGCCAGGTGCTTGAGGTAGTTGGCCGAGGCCTTTTCTTCGGTGATGTCGCGTACCACGCCCATCATCTTGATCGTTTCGTCGTGGTCGTTCTTGACCACGTTGCCGGTTTCCCGCAGCCAGCGGATCGTTCCGTCGGGCCACACCACGCGGTATTCCTCATCATGGTTTTCACCGGTTTCCAGGCAACGCAGTTCGCCGGCCCGAACCCTGAGCCGGTCTTCCGGATGCACGCAGGAACAGAACAGGGCGTAAGAGGGCGTCACTTCGCCGATCTTGAAGCCGAACATGCCGAAAATGGCATCTGACCAGTACAACCGGTCGGTGTCGACATCCCAATCCCAGGTGCCGATACGTGCGAAATACTGGCTGCGCTTGAAGCGCTCGGCGTCGTCATCCTTGTGGATGTTCTGGCCTTCGGACAGGCTATTGATGATCGCGCGATACTCCGCCAGTTGCTTTTGCAGATAGCGTTCGCGCCAAGCCAGCACGACGATCAGGCTGAGCGTCATTGAACCAAGGATGACGCTGGTCCAGAGCAGGATCATTCGGGGATGGCCATCAGGGCGGAGAACCGTACGGGTAATTGTTGATTATTTTAGTTCAGCAAACAGCTTTAAACGTCGCGCGCGGAGGCGGCAATGGTTGCCAATCGAGGACAAATCTGGGAAAACGGCGCGCATCAGGCCCTAGAGGGCGAGTGAGCATACGAGTGAAATCAATGAATGACGAGCTTCAGGTAATCGATCTTCAGGTGGGTGACGGAAAAGCCGCCGTAAAAGGCGCACTGATCACCACCCAGTACCGTGGCTGGCTGGAGGACGGGACCGAATTCGACTCTTCGTACAGTCGTGGCAAACCCTTCCAGTGCGTGATCGGCACCGGGCGGGTCATCAAGGGCTGGGACCAGGGCATCATGGGCATGCAGGTCGGCGGCAAGCGCAAGTTGCTGGTGCCGGCGCACCTGGCCTATGGCGAACGCACCATGGGCAAGATCACGCCGAATTCGAACCTGATCTTCGAAATCGAATTGCTGGAAGTGCTGACACGGGATGATTGACCGTCAGGCCTGAAACGTTTCCCGGTACGCATACAGGCCGGGTGTTCCGCCGGTCATGATGAACAGCACATTGTCCCCGGGGACGAAGCGCCCTTGCTGCAGGTCGGCCAGCAACCCGGCAAACGCTTTGCCGGAGTACACCGGATCGACCAGCAGGCCTTCGGCACGCGCCATCAGGCGTACCGCGTCCTGCATGGCGGCGGTTGGCAGCCCATAGCCGGTACCCAGCTGGCTGCCGTCAACCACCAGCTCGTCAGCCCGCACCTGGGCGTTGCTGTCCAGTAGCGCCAATGTTTCGCGGGTCAGTTGCAGGGTTCTCGCTATTGATGATTCCTGGTCGGACAGCACCGAGAACGACTTGACCATGGACGTACCCCGGCCCAGCAACCGGAAACCCGCCGCGAGCCCGGCATGCGTGCCGGCGCTGCCATTGGGTACCACCACTTGATTGAACGTGAGTTGCAGTTCGGCCTCTTGTTGGGCGATCTCCGCTGCGCAGCGGGCATAGCCGAGGCTGCCCAGGGGCGTCGAGCCACCGGTTGGCAGCACCATGACCTTGTGCCCGGAGTCTCGAAGCAGCGCCGCCCTGGCCTCGGCTTTGGCCAGTGAGTCGGTACCGCCGGCAAACACCTGCATCTGCGCGCCGAACAACTGGTCGAGCAGCACATTGCCGTTGAGCTCGTAATCCACCTCGGCCTTGGCCACGGCCCGGGTCAGGAGCAGCTCGCAGGCGATGCCCAGCCGGGCGCATACCGCGGCGGTCAGGCGGGCATGATTGGACTGGATGCCGCCCACGGTAATGATCGTATCGATTCCGGCTTGCAGTGCTGCGCCGATGTGGAATTCAAGCTTGCGCAGCTTGTTGCCGCCCGCGCCGATCAACATATGGTCGTCGCGTTTGAGAAACAGGCCGATACCCTGCTTGTCGAGGCCCAGCAGCTGTTCGAGTCGCGCAGCCCGCTGAATGGGCGTGGGACCTTGCAGCAGGTCTGCCCGCGCAAAAACACTCAGTGACTTGTCCAGTTGGGTTTGCATCGATCGAACCTCGTTGTTCACCATGATCCTGCTGACTCTATGGAGAAAGGCCGGCGGGATAAACGCACTGCCCGTCATGACTGTTTTAACCCGGTGTAACTAATCCAGCCGGGCAGCGGGGGTGTTGAACCCAAGCGTTCAGCGGCCAACCGGCCGGCGAAAATCGATGTCACGCCAAACCGACCGTCATCGGGTTGTGCCTTGCCAGGCTCCGCACTATCGGCGACCATAGGTGCCATATAGGGGTAGGGGGTATAGGTATGGCACACATTCACGAACACAAGGATGACTTGATCAAGCGGGTGCGGCGGATTGCCGGGCAGGTGGAAGCCGTGGAGCGAGCGCTTGAGTCCGATGCCGATTGCGCCAAGACCCTGCATCTGGTGGCCGCCATCCGGGGCGCGGTCAATGGTCTGCTGGAGCAGTTCATCGACGCCCATGCCCGCGAGCACGTGGCCCATCCGGACCTGAGCGATGAAGATCGCGCCCAGGGCGTGGAAGACCTGTTGCTGGCCATCCGTCGTTATGCCAAATAGAGGCCTGAATTCCATGACACTGACACCACAGGCTTCGCGCTTTTCTCACGACCATGTCTTTCTCGGCGCATCCCATGATGAAAACGCCCGACGCACCTTATGGGTGGTGGCGCTGACGTTTGTGATGATGATTGGCGAAATTGCCGCCGGTTACATCACCGGTTCCATGGCGCTGCTGGCCGATGGTTTTCACATGGCCACCCATGCCGGGGCCTTGGGCATCGCGGCGGCGGCCTATGGGTTTGCACGGCGCAATGCCAACAACGCGCGTTACAGCTTCGGCACCGGCAAGGTCGGGGATCTCGCGGGTTTTGCCTCGGCCATGGTGCTGGGGCTGGTGGCGATCGGCATTGCCGGTGAATCCGTTTATCGCCTGTTTCAGCCAACGACCGTGGCATTCACCGAAGCGACGGTGATTGCGGTGGTGGGGCTGGCGGTGAACATCGCCAGTGCCTTTTTGCTGGCGGGCGACCACGGCCATCATGGCCACGACCATGGCCACAGCCATGAGCACGGCCATCATCACCATCACGACAACAACCTGCGCTCGGCCTATGTCCATGTGCTGGCCGATGCCTTGACTTCAGTGCTGGCGATCGCCGCATTGCTGGCGGGGCGCTATCTGGGATGGGTGTGGCTGGACCCGGTGATGGGCATTGTGGGCGCCATCGTGATCGCGAAATGGGCCGTTGCATTGATGCGTGACAGCGCAGCGGTGTTGCTCGATGTCACGGATACACACGTCGCCGACGAGATTCGTGAACTGCTGGAGTCGTCGGACGATGTGCGCATCAGCGATCTGCATGTCTGGCAGGTCGGCCCCCAGGCGCGGGCCGCGATTGTCAGCGTTGTGGCGGCGGCCAATGTCAGTACCGACACCATTCGCGAACGCCTGGCGCCGGTCCATGAACTGTCCCACCTGACCGTCGAACTCCGCGTTGCTTGAACGGCTTCCGGTCATTCACGGAACAGTGGAATCCGTCCATTCGTGGAGGGGCGGTATTCCCGCTTCAGAGGGTCAAGTACCGGCCTCATCGCCAGAAGCTGCTTGAGCGTGGCGCCTGCAATGCTCAACGCCAGGCGTTGCCCCGGACATTGATGGCGCCCCGCGCCGAAGGTGAAGCTGCGCCGGTTCGGGCGGTCGAGCAGGAAGGTGTCGGGGTTGTCGTTGAGCTGGGGGTCGCGATTGGCCGAGGCCAGCAGCACCAGGATCACGTCTGCGGCGTTCAGCCTCACCCCGTCAATTTCGCAGGGGGCGGCGACGAAGCGGCGGGTGTTCTGTACCGGCGGGTCGAAGCGCTGTACTTCGGCCAGCAGGTCTTCGACCGGGGGAGATTCGCTGCGCAACGACGGATGTTGAATCAATGCCAGCACGGCGTTGCCGATCAGCCCGGCAGTGGCCTCGAAGGTCTGGGAGAACAGGCCGATCAGGTTGGCGATCAGGGTTTGCGGCGCGCCGCAGGCGAAGCGCCGGCCGATACCTGCAAGCAAAGGGCTGTGGTTGTACGGATCGTCGAGCAATTCGATGAAATAACCGCTCAATTGTTCGGCGGCAGCGTGGGCGGCGGTCAATTGTGCCGCGTCACTCAAGGGCGACAGGCAAGCGACGAAATCCGCCGTCAACTCACTGATGGCGCGGCCCTGAGCCGGGGTGAACCCCAACAACGCCGCCACCACGCAAACCGGTCCGCGAAACATGGCGTTGTACAGGCCGGCGGCATCGGCGGTCATCAATCGGGCGCTGACCAGAGCCTCGACTTCCCGCGCGTCGATCAACTCCAGCCCCGGCGCAATCGCCGACCGTGGGCAACGCTGGCGTTCACCTTCATTCATGCGCATCAATTGGCCGAACACCTGGCCGGCCATGCCGTCGGCGATCGCCTTGGGGACTGGCTCCTGCGCGGGTCGAACGTGGCAATCGGGATGCGCCAGCACGGCGGCCACCGCCCGGGCGCTGCTGGCCACCCACATGTTCAGCCCCGGATGAAAAGCCAGCCCACCGTCGGCACGCAGTTGTGCGTAGTAGGGATAAGGATCGGCATGGGTCGCAGCGATGATCGGGTCCATGGGCACAGCCTTTGGTTGTTGGAAAGTGTTGCTACTATCTCCAGTCCGAAAGGGCATTGATTCGTCCGGGAGCGAAATATGAGCGCAGAACAACACGACATCGGCGTCTCGCAGGTGGCGGCAGCCATCGCTGAGCCGGCGCGGACGAAAATCCTCTGTTCGCTGATGGACGGCCAAGCCCGCACCAGCACCGAACTGGCGGCGGTGGCCGAAGTCAGCGCGTCGACCGCCAGTGCCCACCTGGCCAAGCTCAAGGAGCTGGCGCTGGTGCGGCTGCACGTTCAGGGGCGTCATCGCTATTACAGCCTGGCGGACAAGCGCGTGGCCCAGGCCCTGGAGGCACTGATGGTGATCGGCCAGAACACCGCGCCGAGCTTTCGGGCACGGACCCCGGATCGCCTGCAATTTGCCCGCACCTGCTACGACCACATGGCGGGAACCCTGGCCGTGCTGCTGCATGACCGGATGCTTGAAGCGGGCTGGCTTGAGGAAACCGACGAACAGGCCTATCGCTTGAGCGACAGCGGTACGGCAATGTTTCAAGGGCTCGGGATCGAGACGCAGGACTTGAGCACCTTGCGCCGTCGTTTCGCCTGCCCGTGCCTGGACTGGAGCATGCGTCGGCCACATCTGGGTGGGGCGCTGGGCGCGGCGTTGCTGCAAACGGCGCTCAAGCGCAAGTGGGTGACCCAGGATCTGGACAGTCGGGCGTTGGCGTTGACGGCGTTGGGGCGCAAGGAGTTTGGAAGGCGGTTTGGAATCGGGTTGCCGTTGGTGGTTGAGGGTAATGTCAAAGTTTCGCAAATTGCTGCAGGTTCGGTGGAGTTCGGGAACATTCGCTGACTGACGAACGTGTATTCCGGTTGTTTCTGTGTTGAATGCATTGCCGTCATCGCGAGCAAGCTCGCTCCCACAGGGGGAGTGGTGGACTCGTCAGTACTATGCAAACAAAAAGCCCCCCATCGGTCACCCGATGGGGGGCTTTTGTGCATCTGGCGTCAGGTCAAACCTTGACGATCCAGCCTGCTGGCGCTTCGATGTCGCCGGTTTGCACGCCGGTCAGCTCTTTGTAGAGCTTCTGGGTGATCGGGCCGACTTCGGTTTCGCTGTGGAACACGTGCAGGTGGTCGTTGTAGTTGATGCCGCCGATCGGCGTGATCACCGCCGCAGTACCGCAAGCACCGGCTTCCTTGAAGTCCGCCAGCTTGTCGATGAACACGTCGCCTTCGACCACGTCCAGACCCAGGCGGGACCTGGCCAGTTCGATCAGCGACAGACGGGTGATGCCCGGCAGTACCGATGGCGAGTTCGGGGTCACGAACTTGTTGTCGTGGGTGATCCCGAAGAAGTTGGCCGAACCGACTTCCTCGATCTTGGTATGGGTCAGTGGGTCCAGGTAGATGCAGTCGGCGAAATGCGCCTTCTTGGCCTGGGAGCCCGGCATCAGGCTGGCGGCGTAGTTGCCACCGACCTTGGCGGCGCCGGTGCCTTGTGGCGCGGCGCGGTCGTAGCTGGAGATCAGGAAGTTGTGCGGGGTCAGGCCGCCCTTGAAGTAGGCGCCAACCGGAATGCAGAAGATCGAGAAAATGAACTCGGGTGCAGTGCGCACGCCGATGTTATCACCCACGCCGATCACGAACGGGCGCAGGTAGAGCGCGCCGCCGGTGCCGTACGGCGGAATGAAACGCTCGTTGGCGCGGACCACTTCCTTGCAGGCTTCGATGAATTGCTCGGTTTCCACCTGCGGCATCAGCAGGCGGGCGCAGCTGCGCTGCATGCGCAGGGCGTTCTGGTCCGGGCGGAACAGGTTGATCGAGCCGTCCTTGCAACGATAGGCCTTCATGCCTTCGAAGCATTGCTGGCCATAGTGAAGGGCAGTGGAGCCTTCGCTGATGTGCAGCACGTTGTCTTCGGTCAGGGTGCCTTTGTCCCACTCGCCATTGCGAAAGTACGACAGATAGCGCTTGTCGGTCTTGATGTAGTCAAAACCCAGCTTGTCCCAATTGATGCTTTCGTTACCCATGACACCCTCTATCACTGAACAACCGTCGAAACGGTTCAAGGCTTCTGACGTTTTTTGGATGGGGACAACAATACTTCATTCTTGGGCTGTTTCGCAGCCTGAAATACGTTCCTTGTAGGAGCGAGTTCGCTCGCGATGGACGTCAACGATAACGCGTCTCGTCTGAATGACCGCGTTGTCCTGACGTTTTTCGCGAGCGAGCTCGCTCCTACAGGTGCAATGCGTGGCCAAGGGCCCGCAACGCCGCTTCCTGCACCGCCTCACCCAAGGTCGGGTGTGCATGGATGGTGCCGCCGATGTCTTCCAGCCGCGCGCCCATCTCCAGGCTCTGGGCAAACGCCGTGGACAGCTCCGACACGCCAACGCCCACCGCCTGCCAGCCGACAATCACGTGATTATCCCGACGGGCGACCACCCGCACGAAGCCGCTTTTCGACTCCAGGGTCATCGCCCGGCCATTGGCGGCGAACGGGAAGCTCGACACGATGCAGTCCCAACCTGCGGCCTTGGCCTCGTCCGGGGTCTTGCCGACCACCACCAGTTCCGGGTCGGTGAAGCACACGGCGGCGATGGCGGTCGGGTTGAACTCGCGGGTTTTACCGCTGATCAGCTCGGCGACCATCTCGCCCTGGGCCATGGCCCGGTGGGCGAGCATCGGTTCGCCGCTCAGGTCACCGATGGCATACACGTTGCGCATGCTGGTCTGGCAGCGGTTGTCGATCTTGATCGAGGAACCGTTCATGTCCAGGTTCAGCGCTTCGAGGTTCCAGCCCTGGGTGTTCGGCTTGCGACCGACGGCCACCAGTACCTGGTCGGTTTCCAGGTTCAGGGTCTCACCGTTCGGGGCAAGTACTTGCAAGGTATTGTTAGAAGAATCAAAGCCTTGCACGCTGTGTTTCAAGTAAAGCTTCACACCGAGTTTTTTCAGTTCGTCGTGCACCGGCTGAGTCAGTTCGGCGTCGTAGGCCGGCAGGATGCGTTCCTGCGCTTCCACCACGCTGACCTCGGCGCCGAGCTTGCGATAGGCAATGCCCAACTCCAGGCCGATGTAACCACCGCCGACCACAATCAAGCGCTTGGGCACGGATGTCGGCGCCAGGGCCTCGGTGGACGAGATGATCGGCCCGCCAATCGGCAGCATTGGCAGGTTCACGCTTTTGGAACCGGTGGCCAGCACCAAGTGTTCACACTGGATACGTGTGTCGCCAACTTCCACGGTTTTGCCGTCAACCACTTTGGCCCAGCCTTGAACGACCTGGACCTTGTTCTTTTTCAGCAGCGCCGCGACGCCGGTGGTCAGGCGATCGACGATGCCGTCTTTCCATTCCACGCTCTTGCCGATGTCCAGGGTGGGCGCCGAAACGCTGATGCCCAGGGCCGAATGCTGACTGTGGTGTTGCGTTTGATGGAACTGCTCAGCGACGTGAATCAGTGCCTTGGACGGAATGCAGCCAATGTTCAGGCAAGTGCCGCCCAGGGATTGGCCTTCCACCAGGATGGTCGGGATGCCCAGTTGGCCGGCACGGATCGCCGTCACATAACCGCCGGGGCCGCCGCCGATGATCAGCAGCGTGGTATTGAGGGTCTGCATGACTTACTCCACAAACAAGGTCGCGGGTTGTTCGAGCAGGCCACGGATGGCCTGGATGAAGAGCGCCGCGTCCATGCCATCGACCACGCGGTGATCGAAGGAGCTGGAGAGGTTCATCATCTTGCGGATCACGATCTGGCCTTTGATCACCATTGGCCGTTCGACGATCTTGTTCACGCCGACTATCGCCACTTCCGGCAGGTTCAGCACCGGGGTGCTGACGATGCCGCCCAAGGCACCGAGGCTGGTGAGGGTGATGGTCGAGCCGGACAACTCGTCGCGGCTGGCTTTGCCGTTACGGGCGGCAGTGGCCAAACGGGAGATTTCAGCGGCGCTGTCCCACAGGCTGCGGGCTTCGGCATGACGCACCACCGGCACCATCAAACCGATATCCGCCTGGGTGGCGATGCCGACATGCACCGCGCCGAGGCGGGTGATGACCTGGGCTTCGTCGTCGTAGCGGGCGTTGATCTGCGGGAAATCACGCAGGGCGACGACCAGGGCGCGGACCAGGAACGGCAGCAAAGTCAGCTTGCCGCGAGTCGCGCCATGTTTTTCGTTGAGGTGCGCGCGCAGCTCTTCCACGGCGGTGACGTCGATTTCTTCGACATAACTGAAGTGGGCGGCGCGCTGGGTGGCGTCCTGCATGCGCTGGGCAATCTTGCGACGCATGCCGATCACCGGGATCTGCTGTTCATCGGTACGTTGGGCGTAAGCAGCCGCCACCGGTGCCGAAGCGTTCGACTGACCCTGGGCCAGGTAGGCGTCGAGGTCTTCATGCAGCACGCGGCCGGCGGGGCCGGTGCCACGCACCAGGCGCAATTGAATGCCGAGGTCCAGCGCATGCTTGCGCACGGCCGGGGAGGCCAGCGGACGCTCGTCGGCCTCGCGAGCAACCATCGGGCCCTGGCATACGGCAGCTTTCGGCGCCGGGGCAGCGACCGGTTTGCTTTCAACCACGGTTTCGACTTTCGTTGCTGCAACCGGTGCTTCTTTAACAACAGGTGCCGGTTGCGCCGATTCCTTAACGTTGCCCGCACCTTCGACTTCAATGCTGATCAGCACACTGCCAACCGCCATGACTTCGCCCGGCTGGCCACCGAGGGCAATGACCTTGCCATGCACCGGCGACGGGATATCGACCATCGCCTTGTCGGTCATCACATCGGCCAGCACCTGATCTTCGACGACCATGTCGCCGACCTTGACGTGCCATACCGACAATTCAACTTCTGCAATGCCTTCACCAATGTCCGGCATTTTAATGACGTGCGTGCCCATTCAGACCTCCATGACCCGTTTCAACGCCGCGCCCACTCGGGACGGCCCTGGGAAATACGCCCACTCTTGCGCGTGCGGGTAGGGGGTGTCCCAACCGGTGACGCGTTCGATCGGCGCTTCCAGGTAGTGGAAGCAATGCTCTTGCACCAGCGCCGTCAGTTCGGCGCCGAAGCCGCAAGTGCGGGTGGCTTCGTGAACGATCACGCAGCGCCCGGTTTTCTTCACCGATTTGGTGATGGTTTCCAGGTCCAGCGGCCACAGACTGCGCAGGTCGATGACTTCGGCATCCACGCCGCTTTCTTCAGCGGCCACTTGCGATACGTAGACGGTGGTGCCGTAGGTCAGCACCGTGACGTCCTTGCCCGGACGGGCGATAGCGGCAACGTCCAGCGGTACGGTGTAGTAACCGTCCGGAACCTGTGCGGCGGGGTGTTTCGACCACGGGGTAACCGGGCGTTCGTGGTGGCCGTCGAAAGGACCGTTGTACAGTCGTTTCGGCTCCAGGAAGATCACCGGGTCATCGTTTTCGATGGAGGCGATCAGCAGGCCTTTGGCGTCGTAAGGGTTGGACGGCATGACGGTGCGCAGACCGCATACCTGAGTGAAGAGTGCCTCGATGCTCTGGCTGTGGGTCTGGCCGCCGTAGATGCCGCCGCCGCAGGGCATGCGCAGGGTCATCGGCGCGGTGAACTCGCCGGCCGAGCGATAACGCAGGCGCGCGGCTTCGGAAATGATCTGGTCGTAGGCCGGGTAGACGTAGTCGGCGAACTGGATCTCCACCACCGGGCGCAGACCGTAGGCGCCCATGCCCACGGCGGTGCCGACGATACCGCTTTCAGAGATCGGCGCGTCGAACACTCGCGAGGTGCCGTACTTGGCTTGCAGGCCTTCGGTGCAGCGGAACACGCCGCCGAAGTAGCCCACGTCCTGGCCGAAGACCACGACGTTGTCGTCACGTTCAAGCATCACATCCATGGCCGAGCGCAGGGCCTGGATCATGGTCATGGTGGTCGTGGTCATGGCGGTTTCCAGCTCGATATTGTTGTTGTGATCGTTCATGTCAGATCCCCAACTCTTGACGCTGGCGCTTCAAGTGCTCCGGCATCTCTTTGTAGACGTCTTCGAACATGGTCGCGGCGCTCGGAATCTGGCCGCCGGCAAGGGTGCCGTACTGTTCGGCTTCTTTCTGTGCGGCGATCACTTGGGCTTCGAGCTCGGCGCTGACGGCGGCGTGTTCCTCTTCGGACCACTGGCCGATCTTGATCAGGTGCTGCTTGAGGCGCGCAATCGGATCGCCCAGCGGGAAGTGGCTCCAGTCATCGGCCGGACGGTACTTGGACGGATCATCGGAGGTCGAGTGCGGGCCGGCGCGGTAGGTGACCCACTCGATCATGGTCGGACCGAGATTACGGCGCGCACGTTCGGCAGCCCAGGCGGAGGCGGCGTAGACCGCGTAGAAATCGTTGCCGTCGACCCGCAGGGAGGCAATGCCGCAACCGACGCCACGACCGGCGAAGGTGGTGGCTTCACCACCGGCAATCGCCTGGAAGGTGGAGATCGCCCACTGGTTGTTGACCACGTTGAGGATCACCGGCGCGCGGTACACGTGGGCGAACGTCAGGGCGGTGTGGAAGTCCGACTCGGCGGTGGCGCCGTCGCCGATCCACGCCGAAGCGATTTTGGTGTCGCCCTTGATCGCCGAGGCCATGCCCCAGCCCACGGCTTGCACGAACTGGGTGGCGAGGTTGCCGGAGATGGTGAAGAAACCGGAGTCCTTGACCGAGTACATGATGGGCAACTGACGTCCCTTGAGCGGATCGCGCTCGTTGGACAGTAGCTGGCAGATCAGGTCGACCAGCGGTACGTCGCGGGCCATCAGGATGCTTTGCTGGCGGTAGGTCGGGAAGCACATGTCGTCGATGTTCAGGGCCAGGGCCTGGGCGCTGCCGATGGCTTCTTCGCCAAGGCTCTGCATGTAGAACGACATCTTTTTCTGACGCTGGGCGACCACCATGCGGTTGTCGTAGATGCGGGTCTTGAGCATGGCGCGCATGCCCTTGCGCAGGATCTCCACCGGTACGTTTTCGGCCCATGGGCCGAGGGCATTGCCTTGGTCGTCGAGCACGCGGATCAGGCCACGGGCCAGGTCAGCCGTGTCAGCCGGTTCAACGTCGATTGGGGGTTTGCGCACCGTGCCGGCATCGGTCAGATGCAGGTAGGAGAAGTCGGTTTTACAGCCGGGACGGCCCGAGGGTTCGGGGACGTGCAGGCGCAGCGGTTCATACGCTTGGGTCATGGCTTCTACGCTCGATCTTGTGAATTTCTTGTAGTGAGCTGACAGATTTCGTTCGGTAGAAGAAATCTTGTCCTACAACAATCATAGGCCCGACCAAGAAGAATATTTCTCTCTGTTTCGTTGCGCTAAAGATCATTTGCAGATAAAAAACCTGCATAAACATAAAAAACAGGTGGTTTTGTCTCATGCGCAAACTGGACCGTACCGATATCGGCATTCTCAACAGCCTTCAGGAGAACGCGCGCATCACTAACGCCGACCTCGCGCGTTCGGTGAACCTGTCACCCACGCCGTGTTTCAACCGGGTCAAGGCCATGGAAGAGCTGGGGGTGATTCGCGAGCAAGTGACGCTGCTCGATGCCGATTTGTTGGGGCTGCATGTGAATGTGTTCATTCACGTCAGCCTGGAGAAGCAGGTGGAGGAGGCGTTGCAGCATTTCGAAGAAGCGATTTCCGATCGCCCCGAGGTGATGGAGTGCTACCTGATGGCCGGCGATCCGGACTACCTGATCCGGGTGCTGGTGCCGACCATCCAGTCGCTGGAGCGCTTCATGATGGACTTTCTGACCAAGGTGCCGGGGGTGGCGAACATCCGTTCGAGCTTTGCGCTCAAGCAGGTGCGGTACAAGACCGCGCTGCCGTTGCCGGCCAATGGCCTGACTTTGGGCAACTGACACGATTACTCTGTAGGAGCGAGCTTGCTCGCGATGGACGTTAACGATAACGCGAGTCTTCTGGATAAACGCGTTGCCCTCAAGTCCATCGTCGGAACGCCGCCCGGAGCAAGCTCGCTCCTACAGGGTCAGAATTTGTTCAGAGGGATTTTCAGGTAGGTCACGCCGTTGTCCTCGGCCGGCGGCAAATTCCCCGCCCGCACATTCACCTGGATCGCCGGCAGCAACAGTGTCGGCATGCCTAGCCCTGCATCACGTCGTGTACGCATTTCCACGAACGCGGCTTCATCGATCCCGTCATGTACATGAATGTTGTTTTTGCGTTGTTCACCGACGGTGGTCATGCACTGGGGCGCGCGGCCATTGGGCGGGTAGTCGTGGCAGACGAACAGCCGCACGCTGGCGGGGAAGGCCAGCAGTTTCTGGATCGAGGCAAACATCTGGTTGGCATTGCCGCCCGGGAAATCGCAGCGGGCGGTGCCGACGTCGGGCATGAACATCGTGTCGCCGACCAGAATCACATCGCTGTCGACCAGGTAAGCCATGTCCGCCGGGGTATGGCCGGGCACGTGCAGGGCGGTCGCCTTGAGGTTGCCGATCATGAACGATTCGTCGGGGGCGAACAGGTGATCGAACTGGGAACCGTCGACGCGAAAGGAGGGCTCCAGATTGAACAGTGTCTTGAACACGTCCTGGACCTTGCTGATCGACTCGCCAATGGCGACTTTGCCGCCAAGCTCCCTGCGCAGATACGGCGCGGCGGACAGGTGATCGGCATGGGCGTGGGTTTCCAGCAGCCATTGCACTTGCAAGTGACGGGCGCGGACGAAGGCGATGATGTTGTCGGCCTGGGTGGTTGCGGTACGCCCGGAGGCTGCGTCGTAGTCGAGCACCGGATCGACAATCGCACACTGCCCGCCATCAGCCTCGTAGACCACGTAGCTGTAGGTCGAGGAGGCGGGGTCGAGGAAAGCTTCAATCAGTGCGGGCATGGACACGAACCTGTGCAGGGTTAGAAAAGTCAGACGGGCGAAATTTCAGTCATGGGTTGCAACATTATATGTTTAAACATAATGTTTACAGCTTAAGTGACGTTGAAGGCATCCTGCAAATGCAATCCGGTCTGACCGAATGTGAAGTCTCCCAACTGCGCGCCTCGGCCTCCAAGGCGTGTGCGCTGCTCAAGGCCCTGGCCAATGAGGATCGCCTGTTGATCCTGTGTCAGCTGACCCAGGGCGAACGCAACGTAGGCGAGCTGGAAAAAATGACCGGCGTGCGCCAACCGACCCTGTCCCAGCAATTGGGGATCCTGCGCGATGAAGGACTGGTCGCCACCCGTCGTGAAGGCAAGTACATTTTTTACGGTCTCGCCAGTCACGAAGTGATCCAGGTGATGAAAACCCTCTCCGGGCTGTACTGCGGGGCGGTGCTCAAAAGCTGGGTTCAACCTTGATCTTATTCAACACACCGAACCTGTGGGAGCGAGCTTGCTCGCGATGGGGCCGGCACATCCAACATTAATGGCGACTGACCTGACGCCATCGCGGGCAAGCCCGCTCCCACAGGTTTTTGGTTTGACTCGTAACAATCCTTGCGTGCAGCAAAAGGAACAAGCAATGAACGATCAACACTGGGGCCCATCCATCAGTGCAGATATCGTGGTCATCGGCGGCGGCACGGCAGGCATCGGCTTTGTCGCCAGCCTGCTCAAGCGTAGCCCGCATCTGAACATCACCGTGATCGAACCCGACTCCCGGCACTACTATCAACCGGCCTGGACGCTGGTCGGCGGTGGAGCCTACAACGTGGAAAACACCGTGCGGTCCATGGCGTCGGTGATGCCGCGCGGGGCCCACTGGCTGCAGGCTGCCGTGACGGGCATCGATCCCGACAAGCGCCAACTCACCCTCGGTGACGGGCGTACGGTCGGCTATCAAAACCTGGTGGTCTGCCCCGGCCTGCGCCTGGCCTGGGAGAAAATCGAAGGCCTGGAGGACACCCTCGGCCAGCACGGCGTGACCTCCAACTACAGCTATCGGCACGCGACCTACACCTGGGACCAGGTGCAGAAATTACGCGGCGGCAAGGTGCTGTTCACCCAGCCGGCCATGCCGATCAAATGTGCCGGAGCGCCACAAAAGGCGCTGTACCTGTCCTGCGATCATTGGACCAAGAGCGGTGTGCTGAACAACATCGACGTCGAGTTCAATCTTGCGGGCGCGGCACTGTTCGGAGTGCCGACCTTTGTCCCGCCACTGATGAAGTACATCGAAAAGTACAAAGCCCGGTTGGCGTTCAACTCGAATCTGGTCAAGGTCGACGGCCCGGCGAAAACCGCGTGGTTCGACGTCAAGGATGCCGATGGCAATGTCACCCGCCAGGCAAAAACCTTTGACCTGCTGCATGTCGTGCCACCACAAGTCTCCCCGGACTTCATCGCCCAAAGTCCGCTGGCCGACGCCGCCGGCTGGTGCGAGGTCGATCCCCACACCCTTCAACATCCGCGCTATCCAGGCGTGTTCGCGCTGGGTGACATCTGCGGCACCACGAATGCAAAAACTGCTGCGGCGGTGCGCAAGCAGATCGTGGTGGTGGCGGAAAACCTGCTGGCTTTGCGCAAGCAGCAACCGCTGCCGCTGAAGTACGACGGCTATGGCTCCTGTCCGCTGACGGTGGAGAAGGGCAAGGTGATCCTTGCCGAGTTCGGGTACGCGGGCAAGTTGCTGCCGACCTTTCCCTTTGACCCGACGATCCCGCGCCGCTCGGCGTGGTGGCTGAAGGCGACACTGCTACCGTGGTTCTACTGGAACGGTATGCTCAAGGGCCGCGAGTGGCTGACACGTGTGTCCAGGGTCGACTGAGAACTCCGTATGTTGCTGGCAAGTCTGTTTGGTGTAGTGATGGGGTTGGTGCTCGGCTTGACGGGCGCCGGTGGCGGTATCCTTGCGGTCCCGGCCCTGGTGTTGGGGTTGGGGTGGAGCATGACCCAGGCCGCTCCGGTGGCGTTGTTCGCGGTAGGCAGTGCGGCAGCGGTCGGTGCCATCGACGGCTTGCGCCATGGTCTGGTGCGTTATCGCGCAGCGCTGCTGATCGCGGCATTGGGTGCGGTGTTTTCGCCGATAGGGATCTACTTTGCCCACCAGTTGCCGGAAAAAATCCTGATGATCCTGTTCAGCCTGCTGATGGTCATGGTGGCCGGGCGGATGTTGCGCCGCGAGCGCAAGGACGAGGGTCCCAGCGATCATGGTCAGGCCAACTGGGGCCAGAAGAACTGCATGCTCGATCAACAGACCGGGCGCTTTTCCTGGACCGCCAAATGCACCGCGACCCTCGCCGCGCTCGGGGCAGTAACCGGTGTGGTCTCTGGATTGCTAGGGGTGGGCGGCGGCTTTCTGATTGTCCCGGCCTTCAAGCAACTGACCGACGTGCAGATGCGCGGGATCATCGCCACGTCGCTGATGGTGATCAGCCTGATTTCCGGCATCGGCGTGATCGGCGCGTTCCATGCCGGGGTGCGCATCGACGATTCGGGCATTGCCTTCATCGTCTCCAGCATCGTCGGCATGATCATCGGCCGCAAGCTCTGCACCCGGGTGCCGGCGCGGGCGTTGCAGGTCGGATTCGCCAGCGTCTGCGTCGTGGTCGCCGCCTACATGCTGTTCAGGGCCAACGCCTGACCGGTACCGGTTCCTGTGGACGCCAGTGGGGTCCACAGGCCTACACCCTTAGTGGCGAGCCTCACTGACACGCGGTCTTACACCATAGTGGTCACACACCGCCAGCCAATCCAAAGCACCTGAAAACCAGCCCAAAGGCAGCGTATGGCGCCGCCCGTCAGGTTTCGATAATCGCCTCCGACACTCAGTCCCCCGTTTCGGAGCGCGCCATGCACAACAATAAGAACGTCACGCATCGTTTTCTGCCTGCCTTCATCGCCAGCCTGTCTGCCCTTGGCCTGAGCCCGCTGGCCGAGGCGGATATCATGCTGTACGACAAGGACCAGACCACGTTCTCCACCGACGGCTACATTAACGCCTTCTACGTGAACAGCGATGTTGATCGCGCCGGCGATCAGTTCGACCGTCGACAGTCGCGGGTCAAGATGGGGTTCCTGCCCAACTACCTGGGGTTCAACATGGGCAAGCAGGTAGACGACCTCAAGCTCGGCGCCCGTGCCTCGTTCTGGGTCACCATCAACGACAGCGAAACCAACGGCACCGACACCGCCATCGATGTGCGGCAGTTCTTCGGCACCGTGGCCAACCCGGAGTGGGGCGAGGTGCTGATCGGCAAGGACTTCGGGCTGTTCGCCCGTTCCAACATCCTGCTCGACGAAATGCTCGCCGGTTATGGTCAGGTCAGCGATACGTTGGGGCTGGTGGATGGCGGCGGGGTGTCGTTCGGCAACATCGGCACCGGTTATCCGTATCCGTTCCCGACCTCGCAGATAACCTATCGCACCCCGGTGATGGACGGTCTGCGCGTGGCGGTCGGCATCATGGACCCGGTGGACACCAACGACAGCAGCCCGACGGGCAAGGCCTATCAGGAAAACCCGCGTACCGAGAGCGAAGTCACCTATCAATTCGACCTGGCCGGGGCAAAGATCTACAGCTGGGTCAACGGCAGCTACCAGACCTCGGACAACACTGATTCCACGGTCGAGACCGTCACCTCCAAGGGTGTCGGTTATGGCGTGCAGGCGAAGATGGGCGGTTTGTCCCTCACCGGCTCCGGTTTCCAGGCCAAGGGCATCAACCCGTTTTTCACCAACAATGCCGGCGAGCCGACCCTGCGCAATGTCGACAGCGACGGCTACCTGATGCAGGGCTCCTACAAACTGGGCAAGAACCGCCTGGCCTTGTCCTATGGCAAGACCAATGACGATGGCAACGGCGTGGTCGGCAGCGGCGCGGACTACGAGACCCGCGGCATCGCGTTGTTCCATGACGTGAACGACAACCTCAAGCTGGTGGCCGAGTACAACCAGTTCGAAATCAATGGCCACGACACCGACGAGCAGAACGAAGACACCGACACCTTTGCCGTGGGTGCGGTGCTGACCTGGTAACCCCGGGAGGTGGCCCTGGCCGTGCGCATCGCGGCGAGGGTCGCTAACCGTCTCATCCCATCGAAGCGGCTACCCGCTACCCAAGTAGCATTCGTCGCACCTCACAGACTTCGTACACTCGTGCCTCATACACACGCACCTGCCGGAGGTGACGATGCAGTCGGTCCAGAACGAAGGAATCGTCAGTGCGATGTCCCAGGCCACCGATGCCCGGCAGGTCGCGCAGGAACTGGCACGACAGTTGTTGCACCCGCACCTGGGGTTCGTGCTGTTCTTCTGTTCCGCCGAGTACGACTTGCAGGCGCTGGGCCAGGCCTTGCAGCAAAGCTTCGGCGGCATTCGCCTGGCGGGCTGCACCAGCGCCGGGGAAATCACCCCGCTGGGCTACGGACGCAATTGCGTGACGGCGGTGGGTTTCGATCATCGGCACTTTTCCATCGCGATCGAGCTGATCGACCAGATGGAGCACTTCAGCCTGATCGACGCCCAGCAAATGGTCGAGCGCCTGGTCAGTGGCTGTCGCAGCAACACCCTGGCCCCGATCAAGGGCAACAGCTTTGCCCTGACCTTGCTCGATGGCCTGTCCAGCCGTGAAGAAATGGTCCTGGCGGCCTTGAGCGCGGCATTGGGCGACATTCCGCATTTCGGCGGCTCGGCCGGCGACGATAACTACCTGACCCATACCCATGTGTACTTCGATGGCGAGTTCCACAGCGGCGCGGCCGTGGTGGTGCTGGTCAATACCTGGCTGGATTTCGAAGTGTTCACCACCCACCACGTGCTGCCCCGCGCCGAAAAGCTGGTGGTCACCGGGGCCGACAGCACTTTGCGCCGGGTCTTCGAACTCAATGCCGAGCCGGCCGCCGCCGAGTACGCCCGGCACATCGGCGTGCCGGTGACGCAACTCGATCACCGGGTCTTCGCCGCGCACCCGTTGGCAGTGCGGATCAATCAGCAGTACTACGTGCGGGCCATCCAGCAGGTGCATCCGGACCTGAGCCTGAGTTTCTACTGCGCCGTGGAAAACGGCATCGTCCTCACCGCCATGACTCCGGGGCCGATGCTGCCGAACCTGCAGAGCCTGTTCGAGGGTTTGCAGGAGCGCCTGGGTGATTTGCTGCTGACCATCGGTTGCGACTGTTTCCTGCGGCGTCTGGAACTCGAAGACGACGGCAGTCTTGATCAGATCGGCACGTTTTTGCGTGAGCAACGGGTGATGGGTTTCAACACCTACGGAGAACAGTTCAATGGCATGCACATCAACCAGACCTTCACCGGCGTTGCCATTGCCCGTGGCCGCGCCCCAGGACATCGCTGAGCTGCAGGCCGAGCTGGCCAGGCTGCGCCTGGAAAACCATAAACTGCAGCGCATCAATGGTGCGCTGATCGAACGGGTCGAGTCCGGGGTGACCCGCGGCAACGATCCGTACGCGGCATTCCAGCATTCGGTGGTGCTGGCCGAGCAGGTGCGCGAACGCACCGATGCCCTGAACCAGGCCATGGCCGAACTCAAGGCCGGTAATCATTTGCTCAGCGAAGCCCGCCTGCGCGCGGAAACGGCGCATCAACACCTGATCGATGCCATTGAAAGCATTTCCGACGCCTTCGTCCTGTTCGACGCCGAGCAGCGCATCGTGCTGTTCAACAGTCGCTTCAAGGCGTTCTGGAGCAACAGTCGGGTGCGGATCAATGCCGGCATGCGCCTGACCGAGGTCAAGCGGCTGATGATGAACAACGGCCTGTTCACCGAAGAGCCACGCGGGCATGCCGACGAAAACCTGCTTTACCGCCTGCAGAACGGGCGCTGGCTGCAAGTCAGCGAGCGGCCGACCCAGGAAGGGGGGCGGGTGATTCTGTTCACCGACATTACCGACGTCAAACTCAGCGAAACCGTACGCCGGGAACAGGCGGTGGCGCAGAAGTCGCATCTGCTTCAACGGGCGGTCGACAACCTGTCCCAAGGGGTGGCGATGGTCAGCGCCGAGGGCATTCTGGAGTTGTGGAACCGGCGTTTCCTGGAGTTGAGCGGCCTGGCGCCCGTGGCGGCCCATCGCCCGTTTGCCGAAGTAATCGCCGACAGCGAGTTGAACCTGCTGACCCCGGCCAGTCGCGATGGCAACGGACGACCGGTACGCGAATGCGAACAGCGCCTGTACGATGGCCGGGTCCTGGAAATCCGCACCCATGCATTGCCCGCCGGCGGTTTCGTCAACACCTTCACCGACATTACCGAACGCTACCAGCACGCCGAGGCGCTGAGTGAAAGCGAACACTGGATTCGCCTGATCACCGATCACGTACCTGCATTGATTGCCTACCTCAATGCCGATCTGGTCTACGAGTTCACCAACAAGGTCTACGAAGAATGGTACTGCTGGCCCCGCGGCGTGATGCTCGGCCAGAGCCTGCGCGAAGTGCACAGCGAACAGCATTACCAGCGGCTGGAGTCCTACGTGGCCAGGGCGCTGGCGGGCGAGAGCGTGACGTTCGAATTCGCCGAAACCAACGTCAACAATCAGGAGCGCTACATGCTGCGCTCCTATGTGCCCAACCGTCTGGCCAGTGGCGAGGTGGTGGGGATTTTCGTGCTGATCCGCGACATTACCGAACGCCGGCGCACCGCCGAGGCGTTGCACCAGGCTTATCAGAACCTTGAGCTGCGGGTACGCGAGCGCACGGCGGAATTGACTACCCTCAATGACCAACTGCTGCGCGAGATCGATGAGCGTCGCCTGGTCGAGTCACGCTTGCGCGAGGCCAAGCAGGAAGCCGAGCAGGCCAACCTGTCGAAGACCAAGTTCCTCGCCGCCGTCAGCCATGACCTGCTGCAACCGTTGAATGCCGCTCGGCTGTTTACCAGTGCCTTGCTGGAGCGGCGCGAGCCGATGTCCAGCGAAATTCTGGTGCGCAACGTGAGCAATTCCCTGGAAGACGTGGAAAACCTGCTCGGTACCCTGGTGGATATTTCCAAGCTCGATGCGGGGGTGATCAAAGCCGACATTGCGCCGTTCGCCCTCAGTGAACTGCTGGACAACCTGGCCGCCGAATACACCCAGGTGGCGCGCAGTGAAGGCCTGCAACTGCACTTCATCGGCTGTTCGGCGCTGGTGCGCAGTGACATCCAGCTGCTCGCCCGGATTCTGCGCAACCTGCTGAGCAATGCGATTCGCTATACCTACAGTGGTCGCGTGGTACTCGGTTGCCGGCGGCATCATCAGTGCCTGACGATCGAAGTCTGGGACAGCGGCATGGGCATTGCCGAGCATCGCCTGGAGGAGATTTTCCAGGAGTTCAAGCGCGGTGATGTGCAGCGACCCGATCAGGATCGCGGCCTGGGCCTGGGCCTGGCGATTGTCGAGAAGATTGCCGGCATCCTCGGGCATCGCATTCATGTGCGCTCGTGGCCGGGCCGGGGTTCGATGTTCTCGGTCGAAGTACCGTTGAGCGCCACCGCGCCGAAACCGCCGCCGACGTTGCAGATGAGCGAGCCGATGCTTGAGCGCCTGCGCGGTGCGCGGATATGGGTGCTGGACAATGACGCGACCATCTGTGCCGGCATGCGCACCTTGCTGGAGGGGTGGGGGTGTCGGGTGGTGACGGCGCTCTCGGAGGAGGACCTGGCGCGGCAAGTGGACAACTACCACGCCGAGGCCGACCTGCTGATTGCCGATTACCACCTGGACAACGATCGCAACGGTGTCGACGCCGTGGCCCGGATCAATGCCCGGCGCGCGTCACCGGTCCCGGCGATGATGATCACGGCCAACTACAGCAATGAACTCAAGCAGCAGATCCGCGAACTGGGCCACACCCTGATGCACAAGCCGGTGCGGCCGATGAAGCTGAAGACGGCGATGAGTCATTTGCTCGGCAGGCCTTGAGATCCCGGCGTTTTTGCCACCGCTATCGCGAGCAAGCTCGCTCCCACAGGGACAGCATCGTACCTGTGGGAGCGAGCTTGAACTGGTCAAGTAATCCCGGACACCGGTTACGGTGTTTATGCCGCTTTTTGCTCCATGGCTATTGGCGACAGATAGTTGTTGTAGCTGTGGAGCCTGGTGCGGTTGTAGTACATGAAGAAGCGCACCATATCGGTTTTGGCTTCCTCGATCTTGCTGTAGCCACTACGAGGCACCCATTCTGATTTCAGCGTGCCGAAAAATCGCTCTGTTGGAGCGTTGTCCCAGCACTGCCCGCGATGGCTCATGCTTTGCAATATGTCACGACGCTTCAGTTCTTCCTGAAACTTGCGGCTGGTGTACTGACAGCCCTGATCCGAGTGAAACATCAGTCCCGCAGGGCACGTTCGAACCTCTGTCGCCATGCGTAGCGCCTTGCTGACCAAGTTGGCGTCATTGACCAGCGAAAATGCCCAACCGATGACCCGGCGAGCAAACAAATCGATGACGATGGCCAGATGAACCCAGCGCTCGCCCACCATCAAGCTGGTCACGTCACCACACCAGACCTGATCGACTGCAGCCGGTTTGAAGTTGCGCTTGAGCCGATTGGGCGCGACAAACGCTTCCACTCCCTTGGATCTGAATGGGTGCGGCTGGCGTTGTTTACTGACAATGTTGGCCTCCCTCATCAGCGCTCGGACAAGGCCTCTTCCGATCGCGATGTTTTGGGACTTCAGGCCCTTGCTGATCATTCTGGAACCCATGGCTTCGCGGCTTTCGCTGTGCAGTTCAACCACTTTGAGCTTGAGCTCTTCGCGCCTGATCCGCGGTTGGGCTCGCCGCTGAAGCCACTCGTAAAAGCTGCTGCGCTTCACATCGAAAACACGACACACGACAGCTGTCGGGAACGACTCTCTTAGTTCCGCAATCATCGAAAACGATCGGGATCCGACATCAAGAGAGCGGTAGCCTTTTTTAAGATCTCGGCTTCCATTTCCATGCGCTTGATCTTGGCCTTTAGTTCCTGGATCTGGCGCTGATCTTCGGTAATCGCCTTGGTGCCTTTGACTGGCTGCCCCTCGCGCTCCTTGCGAACCTGATCGACCCAACGCCGTAAAGCGGTGGGCCCGATATCCAGCGATGCACAAACGTCTGGAACCGGGCAGTTATCATCAAGCACCATGCTGGCAGCATGCAGCTTGAACTCGCGTGAATAGACCTTTCTTTCGTTCATGGAACCTCCAAGTTGGCGAAATCATATCGCCCTTAAGAGGTGTCCGGAATTATTAGGCCAGTTCAGCTTGCTCGCGATGAGAGCGACGCGGTCTTGACTCAGCGCCGCAGATAAGACCCGAAATCAATATCCCCGGCACTCAGGATCGCCTGCACCCGGTTGTGCACGTTGAGCTTGCGCAGGATCGCCGAGACATGGGCCTTGACCGTGGTCTCGGCGATTTCCAGGGTGTAGGCGATCTGCTTGTTCGATTCGCCCTTGGTCATGCGTTCCAGCACCTGCAGTTGTTTGCGGGTCAGGGCCTGGAGCAGTTCGGGCGGGAAGCCCGGGGTGTCGTTCATCCGCCGGTGGGTGCTGCTTTTGGCGGTGCGGATGATGTCCGGAGGCAGGTAGACATTGCCATTGAGAATCTGCTGGATGGCATCGGTCATCTGGGTACGGGGTGAAGACTTGGTGATGAAACCCACCGCACCGTAGGTGATGGCTTGCAGCACGATCTGTTTGTCCTGCTCGGCGGAGACAATCACCACCGGAATGGTCGGCGCTTCGTTACGCAGGTTGATCAGGCCATTGAGCCCGTGCATGCCGGGCATGTTCAGGTCGAGCAGGATCAGGTCCAGGTCGTCGTGTTCCTGGGTCAGCGCCAGGGCGCTGTCCAGGTCGGCGGTTTCCATCACTTCGGTGCCGGCAAAACCGTCGCTGATGACGTTGTGAATGGCTTCGCGAAACAGCGGGTGATCGTCGGCAATCAGGATTTTGTACATGGCCTTTCACCTCATTATTTTGATTATGGTGTGGCAACTACACGCACGCGTAAAGCTTCAGGGAAAGGGTTCGGGGCTGGCTGGCGAAACCGGCAGATTGGCCGCTTGCCAGGCGTCCAGGCCATCGCGATACCAATACAGAGTCTTATAGCCCATGGTGGCTGCGCGTTTGACCGCATTCCAGCTCAACCAGCAGTCGGAGCGGCAGTAGAAGACCAGCGGTCGCGTCGGGTCGCCGCCAGTCAGTGATTTCAGGTTGCGGGAAAAGTAATCCTGCCAGGCGGGCGTCAGGTCACCGTCGCCGGTATTGGCCAGCCAATGGCTGCCGGGCAGGTTTTCATGGGGCTGGTCTTCGATGAACTGCCCTTGCAGCCACTGACGGCGGTAGACATCGATCAGCACCGGGCGCGGGGTTTGGCCGAGCAGGGTTTGCAGGGCGGGGGTGTCGATGATGGTTGCGCCTTGCAGTTGTTCCGGCGTCGGGCTGCGGTACAGGCCGATGCGATAGCCGTCGGTGGAGAACAGCGCCGTGTCGGCCTGCGCGGTGCTCAACAGCAGGCCCAGCGACAGGGCGGCGAGAGTAGGGCGCAACAGGCAACGTCGGGCTCGCGGCATGGGTTCGGTCCTTATAGTTATGGACCTATTACATGCCAGTCGGGGGGCGTTGGGAATGCGACGATAGACAGGAAAACCAGTACTAAAGTAGTAATTCTCCCTGTTCAATGAAGATCCCCCTGTGGGAGCGGGCTTGCTCGCGAAAGCGTTGTGTCAGTCAACTTATTTATTGAATTTGCCGCCGCCTTCGCGAGCAAGCCCGCTCCCACCGGGGATTGTGGTGTTAGCTGGCTTTGCGCAAGGCAGCATGCTGCGGGTTGAAGGTCAGCACGGCGAGCAGCGCGAACAGCAGCGTCAAACCCGCACACACCGCCAGCGCCAGCGGATTGAAGCGTTCATACAGGGCGAAGCGCACCAGTTCCACCGCATGGGTAAAGGGATTCACCGCGCACAGCCAATACAGCCACTGGCTGGCCTCGCGCATCTTCCATAGCGGATACAGCGCCGATGACAGGAAAAACAGCGGGAAGATCACGAAGTTCATCACCCCGGCAAAGTTCTCCAGCTGGCGGATCGCGTTCGACAGCAACAGGCCCAGTGCGCTGAGCATCAACGCCACCAGCAACAGGGCCGGCAACGCCAGCAACAGGCCCATGGCCGGTGGCCGCACGCCGTAGACCCAGGCAATCGCCAGGAACGCATACACCTGCAACAACGAAATCAGCGACGTGGCCACCAGTTTGCTGCACAGCAGAAAGGTTCGGGGCAGGGGGCTGGTCAGCAGCACGCGCATGCTGCCCATCTCGCGGTCGTAGACCATCGACAGTGACCCCTGCATGCCGTTGAACAGCAGGATCATGCAGGCCAGCCCGGGAATGATGTAGACCTCGTACGGAATGTAGGTGTCGTAGGGCTCGATGATCGCGATTCCCAGTGCCGCGCGAAAACCGGCGGCGAACACCAGCAGCCACAGCAGCGGCCGCACCAGGGCGCTCAGAAATCGGGTGCGTTGCAGCACAAAGCGCAGCCATTCGCGCAGCACGATACCGCGCAAGCATTGCCAGTAAGCGTTCATTGGACAACCCCTGATGTCGTAAGGCGAGTGAAGGCCGAGCCGAGATCGCCGCCGTGCTCCAGGCTCAGGGTGTCGGCCTGCCCACTGGCCACCAACCGGCCTTGATGCAGGATCAACAAGTCATCGCTGGGCTGTACTTCGTCGAGCAGGTGGGTGGTCCAGAGCACGCTGATGTGCTCGTCGCGACACAGGCTGCGGATGTGCTGGTTGAGCGCCAGGCGACTCGCCGGGTCGAGGCCGGCACTGGCTTCATCGAGCAGCAGCAGGCGCGGCTCATGCAGCAGGGCGCGGGCAATTTCCACCCGGCGACGATGGCCGCCATTGAGTTCGCGCACCCGTTCGCGGCGACGGTCGGTCAGGGCCTGACGGGCCAGTTCGACGTCGACCCGAAGGTCGGTCTGACGCCGGGACAGGCCATGCAATGCCGCGTGATAACGCAGGTTCTGCTCGACGCTGAGGTCCAGGTCCAGGGTGCTTTGCTGGAACACCACGCCCAATTGCCTGAGTGCCGGGCGTGCCGCGCTGCGCAATGAACAGCCACCGACGCGGATTTCGCCGTGCTGCAGATCATAGAGCCGGGTCAGCAGGGCAATCAGGGTCGACTTGCCGGCGCCGTTGGGCCCCAGCAGCGCGGCGAAACGCCCGGGTTCCAGGCTGAAACTCACCTTGCGCAAGGCCTCCCGGGAGCCGTAGGCAAAGCCCAGGTCGCTGACTTCAAGGGCGTTCATGGCGTCACCACCACGCCCCAGGGATAGCGCCCGACCTTCACCGATTTGCTGACCTTGAGGCTGTCGACATCGATCACCGAGACATCGCCGCTGACGCCGTTGGTGGCCAGCAGTTGCTTCTGATCCGGGGTGAACGCCATCTGCCAGACCCGTCGACCCACCAGCAGGTAATCGAGAATCTCGTAAGTCTTGGCATCGATCACCGCCACATGATTGGCCGGGCCCAGTGCGACGAAACCGTACTTGCCATCGGCGCTGAGCTTGATGCCGACCGGCTGGACCTTGTCTGGGTGCACGCCCTTGATCTGGAAGTTAAGGGTCTTGAGCACGGTACGGCTGGCCACATCGAGAATGGTCACGGTGCCGCCGATTTCCGCCGAGGCCCAGAGCTTCGCGCCATCGGGGGAGAACTCGACGAAGCGCGGGCGCTGGTCCACCAGGGTGCTGTCGGCCAGGGTCTGGGTGCTGGTGTCGATCCAGTGCAGCATGTTGGTGGTTTCGCTGGTGTTGACCGCCCACTTGCCGTCGGGGCTGACGGCCATACCCTCGGGCTCGACGCCGACGTTGATCTGGCCGAGTACCTTGGAGGTCTCGGTGTCGATCACTGTGACCAGCGCATCGTCTTCGTTGGAGACGTACAACCAGCGATTGTTGGGGTGCAGGGCGAATTGTTCAGGGTCTTTGCCCGAGGGCAGTTCCTTGATGATCTTGCGCGTGGCCACGTCCATCACCTGGACCCGGTCCGAGTCGCTGGCGCAGATGTACAACAACTTGTTGTCATGGGACAGCAGCAGGCCGCGAGGGCGCTGGCCGACGGGCAGGGTGTCGGTGACTTGCAGGGTCTGCATGTCGATCAGGCTCAGGTTGTTGTCCTTTTCGTTGGAGACCCAGGCAGTGCTGGCAACGGCATTGCCAGCGGCGAGCAGCAAGGTGCAAGAGAGCAGGGTGCGGCGCATGGCGGATTCCTTGTTGTTGTGATGTTCGGATCAGGGAAAGCGGCAGCTGACCTCGGGCTTGTCGTAACCCAGGCTGTCCATCTCGTTGAACGGGTGCAAAAAGCCGTCCTGGGGTGAGGTGCTGACCAGCGCCCGGGGCTGGACAATGGGAATCGGCTGGCGCAACTGGCCATTCCACGACCGGTAGCTGAGCTTGCGACCCTTGAAACCGTCGAGCGGCAACTGATCGCTGATTTCAAGCGTACGGATCGCCATCGGCTCGGCCTGGCGCAGTTTGCTCATGGCGCTGGCGATACTGCGCACGGCCATCCATGCCGCGAAATCGCGGTCATTCATCCAGCGTCCGGTCAGGGCTTCAAAGCGTTTTTGCAGCTGCGCGGCGCCGTAGGTTTCCACGGTCTTGTGCCAGCCCACCGGGGTCAGGCCCTGGGTGCCGGCGACCGGGCGCGGGTACCAGGTCTGGTAGGGCACGTATTCACCGAAGTCGCCGCGTTCATCGGCCACCAGCACCACGTCGTACTCGGCGGTCTGGGTGAACAGCGGCATGTCGGCCTGGGCGCTGCGGCGTTGGTCGTTATCAAAGCTCCAGGGTTTTTCCGCCACCAGTTGCAAGCCGAAGCGCTTGGCGGCGCGGCGCAGGGCGGCGGCATAGGCTTGATCATCCGCCGTCGGGCCGACAATCAGCAGCGCCCGCTGCCATTTGCGCAACACCAGAAACTGCGCCAGCGCATCGGCGAGCATCGCCCGGCTCGGCAAGGTGTGCAGCACGTTCGGCAGGCAATCGCTGGTGCGCAGGTTGTCGTCGGGGCTGCCGGCGTTGAACAGCAGACTATCGGGCAGTGCCGCACTCAATTGGAGCAGGCTGGTCGCGGGGGCATTCACCACAAACAGGCGCAAGCCCTGTTCATGCTGCACCTTTGCCGCTTCGAGCAAGGCCTCGGGACTGTCGACACTGGCGCTGACAAGGCTGTAACCGTGGTTGAGAAAACGCCCGGTGCTGTTGCTGTCGGTGATCGCCAGTTCGGCACCGCGCAGCCCGGCATCGGTGGGCTCGGGGATGACGTTCGACAGCAACGGGCCGGCGTCGGGGCGATAACCCAGGTAGCCGATCCGCACCTGCAAGGGCGCATCGGCGGCCTGACTCTGGGTGGCCAGGCCGGCGGCGCAGGCAATCGCCAGCAGGTAGATCAGGGCGTAAGGGATTAGCTGGCGCATAGGGCACTCCATTACAGGTAGCGCCAGCATAGGAAGCCCGCGAAGCTGAGGAAATATGCAGAAAGTACCGGTGGTGTCCATCCAGCGCCTTACTACCAAGGGACTAGGTAGCGACCACCAAAGCAGCATGGGGGCTGTGCGCAGGGCTTTCTAAGATGGCTGCCATAGCCTCTGCCAAGAGGTTTTGCGTGCAATCCAGAGGGCATAACAATGACAACAAAACGCAACGCCTTGCTCGTGACCGGGCTATTGGCCAGTTTGATCAGTGCAGGCTCCGTCTGGGCCCACGGCAATGTGGTGCCACAGGCTGTCGCCACCCAGGGCTTGACCCCGATCAAGGACGCCGGGGTGCAGCTCGATGCCGATGGCTGGGCCGCGGTGAACCCGTATCGCACCGCCCCGGAACACGACAAGGCAGTGGAAATCGGCGCCTCGGCCTATACCCAGAACTGCGCGGCCTGTCATGGCCTGGAAGCCAAGTCCGGTGGTATCGCCCCCGACTTGCGTATGCTCGATGTCGGCGAGGCGGGCGATGAATGGTTCGCCGAACGGGTGCGCCATGGCGCGGTGCGCGACGGTCGGGTGTACATGCCGAAGATGGCCGACTACCTGAGCCAGGAAGCCCTGTGGGCGGTGCGTACCTATCTGGACACTGTGCGCGTCGAGGAGTGACCCATGCGCCTGCTCGCGGTGTTGATCAGCGCTCTGTGGCTGTGCTGCCAGGCGGTGCAGGCGCAGGTTCGCAACTACGACGAAATGATCGCCGCCGGGGAGCTGAAGGTGGCGGTCTACAAGGACTTCGCCCCCTACAGTTTCGAAAGCGCTGGAAAGCCCCAGGGAGTCGATGTCGAACTCGCCGAGGCCTTGGCCAAGGCACTCGGTGTGCGCCTGTCGCTGATCTGGGCACCGGCCGGGGAAAAACTCGATGACGACCTGCGCGACTACATCTGGCGTGCCAGTGCCTTGCACAACCAGCAACTGGCCGACCTGATGATGCGCGTGCCCTACGACCGTGACTACGCGCAGAAGCGCAACGAGTTCGGCGAACTGGTCAACGGCCAAGTGGTGATGTTCGGTCCGTACCAGAACGAGCAATGGCAGGTGGCCTATGACCGCCGAAGGCTGGATAAGGTCGCCAGCGTCGCGGTGTTCGAGCATCACCCGATTGGTGTCGAAGTCGACAGCGTGCCCTCGTTCTACCTGACCTCGGTGTTCAACGGCATGCTCGCTGGCAAGACCCATCACTATTCGGGCGTACCCCAGGCGTTTGCCGCGATGAAGGCCGGTGAGGTCGACGCGGTGATGGCCATGCGCGGCGAAATCGACTGGCAAGTGCACGAAGCGGCCGACCCACAGGTGGCGCTGGCAGAAAATGCCTACCCGAACATGGGCAAGCAGCTATGGGAAATCGGCATGGCGGTGCACGAAAGCAACCGTCAACTGGCCTATGCCGTGGAAGAGGCGTTGGAAGCGCTGATCCGCGACGGTTCGGTGAAGACCATCTACGGCCATTACGGCCTGCGTTACGACGTGCCCGAGATGTATCAATAAGGAGCAGGCGATGAAATGGCGAGGGAGTTGTCTGTTGGCCTGCTGGTTGAGCCTGGCGGCACAGGCTGGCGCTATCGATCCCGGCAAGGATCCGGTGCCATCGGTGATGTGGGCCTTCTATCATCAGCAGTTTCTGGGCAATGCGCCGTTCGTTTTCGATGAGCGGGTCAAGCTGCTGGCGCCGCCGTTTGCCGAAGATGCCCGGCAGGTGCCGCTGGAAATCGATGCCCGGGCGTTCAATGGCGAGGTGGTGAAAATCCTCGCCTGGGCAGAGCTGAATCCGTTACCGAAAATCGTCGACTTCCAGCCGCTGAATTCGGTTTTGCCGTGGCTGTCTTTGCGCATTCGCATCGAACAGGCGACGCCCTTGCGCGCGGCGGTGTTGACCCGCGACGGCGTGTGGCATGTCGGCTCGACCCTGATTGACGCCGCGGGTGGCGGTTGCACCGCGCCGAGCGTGGTGCGGACTCAACCGGGCTGGGAGGAGCGCATCGGCGAAGTGCTCGGTGGTCGTTATCCCCGGGACGGGTTCAGCCGTTTGCGTATGCAGGTGGCCCATCCCATGGACAACGGCATGGTCAGCGGCATTCCGGAATTCTTCATCAACCATGCCGAACTGCGCGACCGCAGCGACCAGGTGCTGGCCCGGCTGGAGCTGTTCCCCGCGGTCAGCGAAAACCCCAACCTGGCCTTCGACATCGAAGGGGCAGGGCAAACGCGCCTGCTGCTACGGGACAACAGCGGCAATGAGTTCGATGCGTCGATCCCCTGACCCTAAGGAGCGTGGCATGCGCTGGATCCTGTTGATGGTGTTAAGCGTCAGTCTGCCGGCCCTGGCCGATCTCGAGTACTCGCTCAAGCCCCGGCGGATCGCCCAGGACACCTGGTTACTGGAAGGCAGCACCGATAATTTCGCCAAGGCCAACGGCGGCAACATCGTCAACACCGCGTTTATCGTCACTGAGCGCGGTGTGGTGGTGATCGACACCGGGCCGTCCAGGCGTTACGGCGAAGCGATGCGCAAGGCCATTGCCGCCACCACCGACAAGCCGGTGATCGAGGTCTTGCTGACTCATCACCACCCGGACCATGTGCTGGGTAATCAAGCCTTCACCGACGTGCCAATCGGCGCCTTGGCCGGCACCAGCGAGCTGTTGCACCAGCAAGGCGATGCCATGGCGGAGAATATGTACCGGATGGTCGGCGACTGGATGCGTGGCACCGAAGTGGTGCTGCCCACCCAGGCGCTGACACCCGGCGTGAAAAGTTTTGGGAATCACGATCTGCGCTTGCTGAGCCTGGGTGGGCATACGGGCGCGGATCTGGCTATTCTCGACCAGCAAACCGGTGTGCTGTTTGCCGGGGACCTGGTGTTTTATCAGCGGGCGCTGACAACGCCCAACAGTCCCGGGCTGTCGGTGTGGCTGGCGGATATCGCGACCCTGCAAGGCTTGCCCTGGACACAGGTCGTACCGGGCCATGGGCCGGTGTCGAGCGATCCACAACCCTTCGAGCAGATGCGCGATTACCTGACCTGGCTCGATCAGCTCATGCGCGACGGCGCGGCCAATGGCAGTGATATGGCCGAGATGATCCGCAGCCCCATCCCCGAACGCTTCGCCGGGATCAACCTGAACCGTTATGAACTGATCCGCAGCGTCAGTCATCTGTACCCGCGTTACGAGCGAGGGCAGATGAGCCGGGTGGATTCTGCCGCGCAAAAGTGAGCAAACACAGCCCCCCCTGTGGGAGCGAGCTTGCTCGCGATGAGGTCCTGACAGTCAACATTGATGTCGGCTGATACGACGCCATCGCGAGCAAGCTCGCTCCCACAGGGGATCTATGTCTGGCACAAAGTTCGCGGCTCATCTCCTCCGACCCTGTACCAAGGAACTAGCAATCTCCTCATTGCGGGCAATTGTTGCCAGGGCAGCGGCGCCCAAGAATCTGCACCAGACCGGGAAAATTTTCCGGACATAACAAAAATCCGCAGAGGAAGCCGTCATGACCCAACCCGCACGTCGCCAGTCCTTCGTCTTGAGCCTGCTGCTCAGTGCCATGCTGTTGTCCGGCCAGGCATTGGCCGGGGTTTCCGACCAGGACATTCTCCAGGACCCGAAGAACCCGGAACAGGTCGTGACCAACGGCCTCGGCGTTCAAGGGCAGCGCTACAGCCCGCTGGATATTCTCAACGTCGACAACGTCAAGGAGTTGCGCCCGGCGTGGGCGTTTTCCTTCGGCGGTGAAAAACAGCGTGGCCAGCAAGCGCAGCCGATGGTCAAGGACGGCGTGATGTATATGACCGGTTCCTACTCCCGGGTATTCGCCGTGGATGCGCGCACCGGCAAGAAACTCTGGCAATACGATGCGCGCCTGCCCGATGACATCCGCCCTTGCTGCGACGTGATCAACCGTGGCGTCGCGCTGTATGGCGACCTGGTGATTTTCGGCACCCTCGACGCCAAGCTTGTGGCGCTGAACAAGGACACCGGCAAGGTGGTGTGGAGCAAGAAAGTCGCCGACCACAAGGAAGGCTACTCGATCAGCGCAGCGCCGCTGGTGATCAACGGCAAGCTGATTACCGGCGTGGCCGGTGGCGAGTTTGGCGTGGTGGGCAAGATCGAGGCCTACGACCCGAAAAACGGTGATCTGCTGTGGACCCGGCCAACGGTCGAAGGCCATATGGGCTACGTCTACAAGGACGGCAAAGCGGTGGAAAACGGCATCTCCGGCGGCGAGGCGGGCAAGACCTGGCCGGGCGATCTGTGGAAAACCGGTGGCGCCGCGCCTTGGCTTGGTGGCTATTACGACCCTGAAACCAACCTGCTGTTGTTCGGTACCGGCAACCCGGCACCGTGGAACTCGCACCTGCGCCCTGGCGACAACCTCTACTCCTCGTCGCGCCTGGCGCTCAACCCGGACGACGGCACCATCAAGTGGCACTTCCAGAGCACGCCCCACGATGGTTGGGACTACGACGGCGTGAACGAGCTGGTGTCCTTCAACTACAGCGAAGGGGGCAAGGAGATCAAGGCGGCGGCCACTGCCGACCGTAACGGTTTCTTCTACGTGCTGGACCGCACCAACGGCAAATTCATCCGTGGTTTCCCGTTCGTGGACAAGATCACCTGGGCCACCGGCCTGGATAAGAACGGCCGGCCGATCTACAACGAAGCCAGCCGTCCCGGTGCCCCGGGTTCCGAAGCCAAGGGCAGCTCGGTCTTCGTAGCGCCGGCGTTCCTCGGCGCGAAAAACTGGATGCCGATGGCCTACAACAAAGACACCGGGCTGTTCTATGTGCCGTCCAACGAATGGGGCATGGACATCTGGAACGAAGGCATCGCCTACAAGAAAGGCGCGGCGTTCCTCGGCGCCGGCTTCACCATCAAGCCGTTGAACGAAGACTACATCGGCGTGCTGCGGGCCATCGATCCGAAAACCGGCAAGGAAGTCTGGCGCCACAAGAACTACGCGCCGCTGTGGGGCGGGGTGCTGACCACCAAGGGCAACCTGGTGTTCACCGGCACGCCTGAAGGCTTCCTGCAGGCCTTCAACGCCAAGACCGGCGAAAAGGTCTGGGAATTCCAGACCGGCTCTGGCGTGCTCGGCTCGCCCGTGACCTGGGAAATGGACGGCGAACAGTACGTCTCGGTGCTCTCCGGCTGGGGCGGCGCGGTACCGCTGTGGGGCGGCGAAGTGGCCAAGCGGGTGAAGGACTTCAACCAGGGTGGCATGCTCTGGACCTTCAAGCTGCCCAAGGACCTCGTCGCCAAGCATTAAACCTGTAGGAGCGAGCCTGCTCGCGATGGTCGTCAACGATAACGCTGGAAGCCTGACACCCCACTGCGTTCTCGGGTTCATCGCGAGCAAGCTCGCTCCCACAGTGTTTTGTGTGAAACCTACGACCAAATAACGAGAGCCCCTCCTGCCAACGATGCATTCGTCTGGCGCGCGGGGCTCTCTAGTATCGGCGTATCGCCTGTCAGTACGACAGGCATCGACCCAGACAGAGGCCCACCATGATCTACGCACAACCCGGAACCCCAGGCGCCGTCATTACCTTCAAGCCGCGCTACGGCAACTTCATCGGTGGCGAGTTCGTTGCCCCGATCAATGGCGAGTACTTCACCAACACATCGCCGGTCAACGGTGAAGTGATCGCCGAATTCCCGCGCTCCAGCGCCGCCGACATCGACAAGGCCCTAGACGCCGCCCATGCCGCTGCCGACGCCTGGGGCAAGACCTCGGCCCAGGACCGCTCCCTGGTGCTGCTGAAAATCGCCGACCGCATCGAGCAGAACCTTGAGGTCCTGGCCGTCACCGAAACCTGGGACAACGGCAAGGCCGTGCGCGAAACCCTGAACGCCGACGTGCCGCTGGCGGCCGACCACTTCCGTTACTTCGCTGGCTGCATCCGCGCCCAGGAAGGCGGGGCTGCCGAGATCAATGAGCTGACCACGGCCTATCACTTCCATGAGCCCCTGGGCGTGGTCGGGCAGATCATTCCGTGGAACTTCCCGCTGCTGATGGCCGCCTGGAAACTCGCCCCGGCCCTGGCCGCCGGCAACTGCATCGTGCTCAAGCCTGCCGAACAAACGCCGCTGTCGATCATGGTCTTCGCCGAGCTGATCGCCGACCTGCTGCCGGCGGGTGTGTTGAACATCGTTCAGGGCTTCGGTCGCGAAGCCGGCGAGGCCCTGGCCACCAGCAAGCGCATCGCCAAGATCGCCTTCACCGGCTCGACCCCGGTGGGCGCGCACATCATGCATTGCGCCGCCGAGAACATCATCCCGAGCACCGTCGAACTGGGCGGCAAGTCGCCGAACATCTTCTTCGAAGACATCATGAACGCTGAACCGGCGTTCATCGAAAAAGCCGCCGAAGGCCTGGTGCTGGCGTTCTTCAACCAGGGCGAAGTCTGCACCTGCCCGTCTCGGGCACTGGTCCAGGAGTCGATCTACGAGCCGTTCATGGCCGAGGTGATGAAGAAGATCGTCAAGATCAAGCGCGGCAATCCGCTGGACACCGAGACCATGGTCGGCGCCCAGGCGTCCGAGCAGCAGTACGACAAGATTCTCTCGTACCTGACCATTGCCCAGGAGGAGGGCGCCGAGCTGCTCACCGGTGGCGCGGCCGAACGTCTGGAGGGTGACCTGTCCAGCGGCTATTACATCCAGCCGACCCTGCTCAAGGGGCACAACAAGATGCGCGTGTTCCAGGAAGAAATCTTCGGCCCGGTGGTGGGTGTCACCACCTTCAAGGACGAAGCCGAAGCGCTGGCGATTGCCAACGACAGCGAGTTCGGCCTCGGCGCCGGCCTGTGGACTCGCGACATCAACCGGGCCTACCGCATGGGCCGGGCGATCAAGGCCGGGCGCGTATGGACCAACTGCTACCACCTGTACCCGGCGCACGCGGCGTTTGGTGGCTACAAGAAGTCCGGCGTTGGTCGCGAAAACCACAAGATGATGCTCGACCACTATCAGCAGACCAAAAACCTGCTGGTGAGCTACGACATCAATCCGCTGGGGTTCTTCTAACCTCGCAAGAACACTGAAAAACCTGTGGGAGCGAGCTTGCTCGCGATGAGGTCGGCACATTCAACATCTCGGTTGACTGTTGCTCCGTCATCGCGAGCAAGCTCGCTCCCACATGGGTTTTGTGTTGCCAATGACTGCGCAACACCCCCTACCAAATCACCCCCAAAACTCCTTCGAAAGTAGCATTCGGGCACTCGGCGCCCCGTGCATTAATGGCTCTACCGGAATCACCCGGGCACAAGAAGAGGAATGACCCATGTGGACTAAACCCGCGTTTACCGATCTGCGCATTGGCTTCGAAGTGACGATGTATTTCGCCAACCGTTGATTGATCACCCGGCCAGCCGATGCGTTGGCCGGGCCTGCCTTCTGGAGCATCCGCCATGCACATCCGCGTTCTCGGTTCCGCCGCTGGCGGTGGTTTCCCGCAGTGGAACTGCAACTGCCGCCAGTGCGCCGGTGTGCGCAATGGCAGCTTGCGGGCCCAGCGCCGTACACAGTCGTCGATTGCCCTGAGTGACGACGGTGTGGAGTGGGTGCTGTGCAATGCTTCACCGGACATTCGCGCGCAACTCGAGGGTTTTGCGCCGCTGCAACCGGCGCGCCGATTGCGTGACACTGCCATCGCCGGCGTCGTGCTGCTGGACAGCCAGATCGATCATTGCACCGGTTTGCTCAGCCTGCGCGAAGGCTGTCCGCATGACGTTTGGTGCACCTCGCGTGTGCATCAGGACCTGAGCAGCGGTTTCCCGCTGTTCACCATGCTTGAGCACTGGAATGGCGGATTGCAATGGCAACCGGTCGGCCTCGATCGCCAGCCGTTCGGCATCCCGGCCTGCGAGCATTTGCAATTTCGCGCGATTCCCCTGGTGAGCAACGCGCCGCCGTATTCACCCAATCGCGGCAACCCGCAACCGGGCGACACCATTGGCCTGTTCATAGAAGACCTGCGCAGCGGTGCCTCGCTGTTCTATGCGCCTGGCCTTGGTCGAATCGACGATGAAGTGCTGGGCTGGATGCAGCGTGCCGATTGCCTGCTGCTGGACGGCACCCTGTGGCGCGACGACGAGATGCGTATCTGCGAAGTCGGCCAGAGCCTGGGCAGCGAAATGGGGCACCTCCCACAAAGCGGCCCCGGCGGGATGCTTGAAGTGCTGGAGGGTTTCAACCGCCAGCGCAAGGTGCTGATCCACATCAACAACACCAATCCCATTCTCGATGAAGACTCGGCCGAGCGGGCTTTGCTGGAGCGGCGGGGGATCGAAGTGGCTTATGACGGCATGAGTATTGAGCTGTAGCCAAAGGCCCTATCGCGAGCAGGCTCGCTCCCACAATGGATTTCTGCAGTACATGAAATTTGTGTTCCCACCGAACACCTGTGGGAGCGAGCTTGCTCGCGATAGGGCCAGCGCAGGCACCGCAAAAATTCCCGGAGAACAAAATGACTGACACCCCCATGTCCCCCACAGAATTCGAAGCCGCCCTGCGCGCCAAGGGCGCCTATTACCATATCCACCATCCCTTCCACCAAGCGATGTACGCCGGACGCGCCAGCCGCGAGCAGATCCAGGGCTGGGTCGCCAATCGCTTCTATTACCAGGTCAACATCCCCCTGAAAGACGCTGCCATCCTGGCCAACTGCCCGGACCGCGACGTGCGCCGGGAGTGGCTGCAACGGATTCTCGACCACGACGGCGTCCCCGGCAGCGAGGGCGGAATCGAAGCCTGGCTGCGCCTGGGCGAAGCCGTGGGCCTGGATCGCGAGCAGATTTTGTCCCAGGAACTGGTGCTGCCCGGGGTGCGATTTGCGGTGGACGCCTACGTCAATTTCGCCCGTCGCGCCTGCTGGCAGGAAGCGGCCAGCAGTTCGCTGACCGAACTCTTTGCCCCACAGATCCATCAGTCGCGACTCGACGCCTGGCCGACCCATTACCCGTGGATCGACGTCGCCGGCTACGACTATTTCCGCACGCGCCTGAGTCAGGCGCGGCGCGATGTCGAGCATGGCTTGCGCATTACCCTGGCGCACTACGTGACGGCCGAGGGGCAACAACGCATGCTGGAGATCCTGCAATTCAAGCTCGATGTGCTGTGGAGCATGCTCGATGCCATGAGCATGGCCTACGAACTTGCACGCCCGCCTTATCACACGGTCACCGGCGACAACGTCTGGCACCGGGGGATCGCCCTGTGAGCCTGATCAATCGCCAGCAGTCACCGGCCTTGCGCCGTGGTTTTCGTCTGCAATGGGAGCCCCGTCAGGATTGCCACGTGCTGCTGTACCCCGAAGGCATGATCAAGCTCAACAGCAGCGCCGGGCAGATTCTCGACCTGGTGGATGGCCAGCGCAGCGTGGCGGCGATTATTGATCGATTGAGCGCGAATTTCCCTGGCGTACCCGGGATCGACGAAGACGTGTTGGCGTTTCTGGAGGTGGCCCATGCGCAATTCTGGATCGAATGAGACGCTGCCCGGACCGCCGTTGTGGCTGCTCGCCGAGTTGACCTACCGCTGTCCGTTGCAATGCCCGTATTGCTCCAATCCGTTGGATTTTGCCCGGCACGGTGAGGAACTGAGCACGGAAGAATGGATCCGCGTATTCCGCGAAGCGCGGGACATGGGCGCCGCGCAATTGGGCTTTTCCGGTGGCGAGCCGCTGGTACGTCAGGACCTCGCCGAGTTGATCAAGGCCGCGCGAGACATGGGTTACTACACCAATTTGATCACTTCGGGCATCGGCTTGACCGAGCAGAAGGTGCGCGACTTCAAGGTGGCCGGGCTGGACCATATCCAGATCAGCTTCCAGGCCGCCGACGAAGCGGTGAACAACATGCTGGCCGGCTCGCGCAAGGCCTTTGCCCAGAAACTCGCCATGGCCCGTGCGGTGAAAGCCCAGGGCTATCCGATGGTGCTGAACTTCGTCACCCATCGGCACAACATCGACCGGATCGCGCAGATCATCGAGTTGTGCCTGGAGCTGGAAGCGGATTTCGTCGAATTGGCCACGTGCCAGTTCTATGGCTGGGCTGAACTCAACCGCGTCGGCCTGTTGCCCACACGGGAGCAATTGCAGCGCGCCGAGCGCATCACCAACGAGTATCGCCAGCGGCTTGAAACTCAGGGCCACCCGTGCAAGTTGATCTTCGTCACCCCGGACTACTACGAGGAACGCCCCAAGACCTGCATGAACGGCTGGGCCAACCTGTTTCTCGACATCACCCCCGACGGCACGGCCTTGCCTTGCCACAGCGCCCGGCAGTTGCCGGTAGCGTTTCCCAACGTGCGCGAGCACAGCCTCTCGCACATCTGGAACGACTCGTTCGGCTTCAATCGTTTTCGCGGTGATGAGTGGATGAAGGAGCCGTGCCGCTCCTGCGATGAAAAGCACAAGGACCTGGGCGGGTGCCGCTGCCAGGCTTTCATGCTGACTGGCGATGCCAGCAATGCCGACCCGGTGTGCAGCAAGTCGCCGCACCACGGCGTGATCCTCAAGGCCCGCGAAGAAGCCGAGGTGCCAGGGATGGGGATCGAACACCTGACGCTGCGCAATGCGAAGACTTCGCAGCTGATCTATCGCGGTTAGTCTGGCGACATAAATCCCCTGTGGGAGCGAGCTTGCTCGCGATGAGGTCGGCGCAATCAACATTGATGTCGACTGTGATGCAGCTATCGCGAGCAAGCTCGCTCCCACAGGGGGCTGCGGCGTTCGCAGAATAGGGCGGATGACCTTGGTCTGATTGCATTCGCAGCTGGATGGTTTAGTGTGGTTTCTACCTTCCAAAACAATAAAAACAGGCTTTCCAATGAGCCAGAGTCTCAACCAGCTGCGCAAGTTCGTGTCCCCTGAAATCATTTTCGGTGCCGGTAGCCGGCACAGTGTCGGCAATTACGCCAAGACCTTTGGCGCACGCAAGGTGCTGGTGGTCAGCGATCCCGGCGTGATCGCCGCCGGCTGGGTCGCCGATGTCGAGGCCAGCCTGCAAGCGCTGGGCATCGAATACTGCCTGTACAGCGATGTCTCGCCCAACCCACGGGTCGAGGAGGTGATGCTCGGTGCCGAGATGTACCGGGAAAACCACTGCGACGTGATCGTCGCCGTCGGTGGTGGCAGCCCGATGGACTGCGGCAAAGGCATCGGCATCGTCGTCGCCCATGGCCGCAGCATTCTCGATTTCGAGGGCGTGGACACCATCCGCGTGCCCAGCCCGCCGCTGATCCTGATTCCGACCACCGCCGGCACCTCGGCCGATGTCTCGCAATTCGTGATCATTTCCAATCAGCAGGAGCGCATGAAGTTCTCCATCGTCAGCAAGGCCGTGGTGCCGGACGTTTCGCTGATCGACCCGGAAACCACCCTGAGCATGGACCCGTTCCTGTCGGCCTGTACCGGCATCGACGCGTTGGTGCATGCCATCGAAGCCTTCGTGTCCACCGGCCACGGGCCGTTGACCGATCCCCATGCGCTGGAGGCGATGCGCCTGATCAATGGCAATCTGGTGCAAATGATCGCCAACCCGACCGACATCGCCCTGCGCGAGAAGATCATGCTCGGCAGCATGCAGGCCGGGCTGGCGTTTTCCAACGCCATCCTGGGCGCCGTGCATGCCATGTCCCACAGCCTCGGCGGCTTTCTGGACCTGCCCCACGGCCTGTGCAACGCGGTGCTCGTCGAGCATGTGGTGGCCTTCAATTACAACTCGGCACCGGAGCGCTTCAAGGTGATCGCCGAGACCTTCGGCATCGACTGCCGAGGCCTGAATCACCGGCAGATCTGTGGGCGCCTGGTCGAACACCTGATCGCCCTCAAGCACGCCATCGGCTTTCACGAAACCCTCGGTTTGCATGGCGTCAGGACCTCGGATATTCCGTTCCTGTCGCAGCATGCGATGCACGATCCGTGCATCCTGACCAACCCGCGCGAATCCAGCCAGCGTGATGTCGAGGTCGTCTATGGCGAAGCCCTCTGACGAGCAACAACGCGCCCTGGCCGGGCTGCTGGGGCTGGGCAGCCATTCGGCGCGCAAGAGTCATTACCCGGAACTGGCCGCGCGCCTGGATGATCTGGAAGCCGAGCGTAACCGCTACAAGTGGCTGTTCGAAAACGCGGTGCACGGTATCTTCCAGGCCAGCCTGCACGATGGCATGCGTGCCGCCAACCCGGCGCTGGCACGCATGCTTGGCTATCAGGACCCGCAGGAGGTGCTGTTCTCCCTGACCGACCTGGCCGGCGCCCTGTTTGTCGACGGCGCGCAGGAGCTGGAAAACATCGGCGAGATCCTCAGGCACCAGCGCAGCCTGCACGGCTATGAAACCCGCTTGCGCCGAAAGGACGGCAGCCATCTCGATGTGTTGATGAACCTGCTGCTCAAACCTGGCCAGGAAGGGCTGGTGGAGGGGTTCGTTTCCGATATCACCGAGCGCAAACAGGCCCAGCAACGCCTGCAGCAACTCAATGACGAACTGGAGCTGCGCGTCGTCGCGCGCACCAATGAACTGCTCGAAGCCAACCGTAACCTTCAGCAGCAGATCACCCAGCGTAAACAGATCGCCAAGGCCTTGCGCGATGCCCGCGATGCCGCCGAGGCCGCCAATCACAGCAAGGACAAATACCTCGCCGCCGCCAGCCACGACCTGCTGCAACCGCTGAACGCCGCGCGGTTGCTGGTTTCGACCTTGCGCGAACGCCAATTGCCGGAAGCCGAACAGGTGCTGGTGGAGCGCACTCACCAGGCCCTGGAAGGGGCCGAAGACCTATTGACGGATCTGCTCGACATTTCCCGGCTCGATCAGGCCGCGGTCAAGCCGGACATCGCGTCGTACCGCCTCGACGAACTGCTTGGGCCGCTGGTGTCGGAGTTCCAGTCCGTCGCCCAGGCGGCCGGCTTGAACCTGCGGGTGCGCATGGCCGATTACGCCATCAGCACCGACTTGCGCCTGATGACGCGGATCCTGCGCAACTTTCTCAGCAATGCCTGCCGCTACACCGATGAAGGCAGCATCCTGCTGGCGGTAAGGCGTCGGGGCGAGATGCTGCGCCTGGAGGTCTGGGACACCGGGCGTGGCATCGCCGCCGACCGGCTCGATTCGATCTTCCTCGAGTTCAACCAACTGGACGTCGGTCGCGCCGCCGACCGCAAGGGCGTGGGCCTGGGGCTGGCGATCGTCGAGCGCATCGCCAAGATCCTTGGCTATAGGATCGGCGTGTACTCGTTGCCGGGGCGGGGTTCGATGTTCAGCATCGAGGTGCCGATATCCGACGAGGTTCCGTTGCCCGTGAGCCAGGCGGTACCACAACCGGGCACCGGCAATCCGCTGCCGGGCCGCCGTCTGCTGGTGATCGACAACGAAGTGAGCATTCTCGAAAGCATGGGCGCGTTGCTCGGGCAGTGGGGCTGCGACGTTCTGGTCGCCACCGATGAAGCGGCCGCACTGGCAGCGTTACGCGGACAGGCGCCGGAGCTGATTCTCGCGGACTATCACCTCGATCACGGGGTGGTCGGCTGTGATGTGGTGCGACATTTGCGCGAGCATTTCCACCAGGACATTCCCGCGGTGATCATTACCGCCGACCGCACCGACCAATGCCGGCGTGCGTTGCAGCGGCTCAACGCACCCTTGCTGAACAAACCGGTGAAGCCCGGCAAGTTGCGAGCGGTGTTGAGTCAACTGTTGGGAACATCTGCCTGAAGCGGCCGATACTGTAGGGTGAAACCCAGTTCGGTGGATTGGCCCTGTTCCAGCAAACGCAACCCCGGCCGACCGGGCAGGTGGTGCGCGTTGACCGGATGGCTCACCGGCTCGATGCAGAAAAACTCCAGGCCCACGGGGCAGTACAGCAGGTAGTAATCGCTGCCGGTGGCCTGGCAGTCGAGCGTGTAACCAAGATCCGCTTGCTCGATCAGGCAGTGACCGTTCCATTCGCAGAAGCCATTGTCCACCAGCGATTCGGGCAATACCTTCAGTTGCTGGAAATCCCACTCGAGCGGCAATGCGCTGAGTTCTGTCGGCAGTTTTTCCCTGTCGCACAACCACACATGCCGGGCGGGTGCCTGTAGTCGGGTGTTCGCGGTGCGCGGCAGATACGGATGCAATCCCAGGCCATGCCACGCAGCGTGCTCGGCCAGGTGTGTGACGTGCAGTTCGATGCTCAGCTTGCCCGCGCTCAAATGGAAACGTTGCCGGGCGCGATAAGCGAAGGGGGTTGTGCCGTCGAGTTGCAGGACCACTTCATTTTTCGACCGGGAAACCGTGTCCCACGCCTGCTGCCAGGCGCTGCCGTGAATCGGCAGGGGATCGGTGAGGCTGTTGGGCGCCAGTGCCAGCCAGCCATCGGGACAATCGAAACCGCCATCGGCGATGCGGTTGGACCAGGGGATCAAGGGAAAGCAGCCGAGTTTGCCGGGCAGGCCGGTGTTCAGGGCATGGGCATCACTGTGGCGCAACAAGGGCTGTCCGGTGCTGCGCACCGTCCAGTTGACGATGCTGCCGCCAAGCTCTGGTGCGAGGGTGAGGCGGGTGAATTCGTCTTCGAGTTCGATCAGTGTTAGCGACATGTTTACCTGCTATGTGATTTTCAAGGCTTGCACCGTTCCCTGTGGCGAGGGGGTTTGCCCCCGTTGGGTCGCGAAGCGGCCCCTACGACTTTCAGGCATATCGAGGAGTTTATATTTACGACTGCTGCGCAGCCTAACGGGGGCAAGCCCCCTCGCCACAAAAGCTCGCTCCCACAAGGGATTGGATTGTCAGCTGGAAATCATCGGAGGCAGCGTGCCGAGCAGGGCCGCGACGGTCAGGGTTTTCTTGAGCAACATCGTGGGTACCTCAGGCAGTTTCCAAGTGCGCAGAGTTTAGCTTTACGACAGTGGCTGCACGAAGTTTCGTTTTCCCCTGTCGCCGCGATCCAGAGCGGATGCTAGTCTTGCTCAACGTTGTTGTCGGGGATCCGCATGGGCAATCACAAGATCGAGATTCGTCGCAGTAACGTCGAAAAAATCCTGCTGGGGGCGGAAAAAGTCTTCGCTGAAAAGGGCTTTGGCAGCACCGCCATGGCCGACATCGCCGCTGAAGTACAACTGCCGCGCTCCAACCTGCACTACTACTTCAGCACCAAGACCGAGTTGTACAGCGCCGTGCTGTTCGACTTGCTGGAAGTCTGGAAGCAGGATGCGCTGTGCTTCGAGATGTTCGATGACCCGCGTGTGGTGCTCAGCAGCTACATCCGCGCCAAGATGAACCATTCCCGCAGCCGGCCCTATGGCTCGAAAGTCTGGGCCAACGAAATCATCCATGGCGCGCCGACCCTCGGCGAAGCGCTGGATGCGAGCCTGTACGACTGGGCCAAGATGAAGGAAGCGAAAATCCGCCAGTGGGTGGACGACAAACGCATCCTGCCGGTGGAGCCCTCGAGCCTGCTGTACATGATCTGGGCCTCGACCCAGCACTACGCCGACTTCGATCACCAGGTGAATATTCTCAACGACCATCAGCCGCTGTCGGACATGCAGTTCGAGAAAGCGGTGCAGACGGTGACCAGTGTGATTTTGCGGGGGATCGGGTTGGAGCCTTGAGATTTGTGCTGCAGTGGCCGGCCTCATCGCGAGCAAGCTCGCTCCCACAGGGATCATTGGTGTACTCAGGTTTGATGTACGACACAAATCCACTGTGGGAGCGAGCTTGCTCGCGATGGCGCCGGTTCAGACGCCGCAGATTTCAAGGACCGACGTGATACGGATTCCTCGGATCATGATTCCAGTCCAGGAACGGCTTGCCAGTCTCCACCGGCACCATCTCGATGCAGTCCTGCACCGGGCAGGTGATCTGGCACAGGTTGCAGCCCACGCACTCCTCATCGATCACTTGATACTTGTGAGTGCCATCCGCTTGCTTGAGGCTGGCCACGGCCTGGTGCGAGGTGTCCTCACAAGCGATATGGCAGCGACCGCAACCGATACAAGCCTCCTGATCGATTTTCGCGATCACCTTGTAGTTGATGTCCAGGTACTTCCAGTCCGTGGTGTTGCCCACCGCGCGGCCGGAAAACTCCGAAATGCTGGCATAGCCCTGACTGTCCATCCAGCGTGACAAGCCGTCCTTCATGTCTTCGACTATCCGGAAGCCATGCAGCATCGCCGCCGTGCAGACCTGCACCGAGCCACTGCCGAGCGCGATGAATTCCGCCGCATCGCGCCAGTTGCCAATGCCGCCGATCCCGCTGATCGGCAGGCCTTGGGTCTGCGGGTCGCGGGCGATTTCGGCGACCATGTTCAAGGCTATCGGCTTGACGGCCGAGCCGCAGTAACCGCCGTGGGTGCTTTGGCTGCCGACCATGGGATTGGCGACCATGCGTTCGAGGTTAACGCTGGTGATCGAGTTGATGGTGTTGATCAACGACACCGCATCGGCACCACCACGGTGGGCGGCGCGGGCGGCGACACGGATGTCGGTGATGTTCGGCGTGAGCTTGACGATCACCGGCAGCGAGCAATAGGTCTTGCACCAGCGGGTGACCTGTTCCACGTATTCCGGCACCTGGCCGACCGCCGCGCCCATGCCGCGTTCCGGCATGCCGTGGGGGCAACCGAAGTTCAGCTCGATGCCGTCGGCGCCAGTGGCTTCCACCAGCGGCAGGATGTGTTTCCAGGATTCTTCGACGCAGGGCACCATCAAGGACACGATCAGCGCACGGTCCGGCCAGTCCTTTTTGACCTGGGTGATTTCCCGCAGGTTGATCTCCAGCGAGCGGTCGGTGATCAGCTCGATGTTGTTAAAGCCCAGCACCTCCCGGTTAGCCCCGAAGTGTGCCGAGTAGCGCGAAGACACGTTCACCGCCGCCGGGTCTTCGCCCAGGGTTTTCCAGACCACGCCACCCCAGCCGGCCTCGAAGGCGCGGACCACGTTGTAGGCCTTGTCGGTCGGTGGCGCGGAGGCCAGCCAGAATGGATTGGGTGCTTTGATGCCGGCGAAGACAATCGACAGATCGGCCATTTACGCAGCCTCCACGTTGAGCATCAGTTGAGCGTTGATCGCCTCGGCGGCGCGCTTGCCATGCTGCACAGCTTGCACGGTAAGGTCCTGATCGAGGCTGGTGCAGTCGCCGCCGGCATACACGCCGGGGATGCTGGTGCGCAGTTGTTCATCGACTTCGATGCGCTCGCCCTGACGCTTGAGTTCTCGGGCCAGCGGATCGCTGAGGGCGCTGCCGTCGAATGTCTGGCCGATGGCCTTGAAGATCGCGTCGGCGGCCAGTTCGAAGGTTTCACCGGTGGTTTGCAGGCGGTCTTCCACCAGACGGGTGCGGGCGAAACGCATGCCGCGCACGCGGCCATGGTCATCGAGCAGCACTTCTTCGGGTTGAGCCCAGGTCATCAGCCGCACCTGATTGGCCTTGGCAATCTCCTGTTCGTGATGGGTGGCCCCCATGTCCTCGATGCCACGGCGGTACACCAGATTCACATCGTGAGCGCCGAGGCGGGCCATTTGCACCGCCATGTCGATGGCAGTGTTGCCTGCGCCGAGGACAATGCAGTGGTCGGCCAGGGGCAGTTGGCTCAGGTCATCGGCCTGGCGCAGTTCGCGGATGTAGTCGGTGGCGGCGAGCAGGCCGGGCGCGTCTTCGTGGGCCAGCCCTAGCTGTTTGCTGGCATTGAGCCCGAGGCCGAGGAACACCGCATCGAACTGTTGATGCAGTTCACTGAGGGTCAGGTTCTCCCCGAGTTTCTGCCCGTGGCGGATTTCGATGCCGCCAATCTCCAACAGGAACTCAAGTTCCTTTTGCGCGTAGTCATCCACCAGTTTGTATTTGGCGATTCCGTACTCGTTGAGGCCGCCAGCCTTTTCCCGCGCCTCGAAAATCACTACGTCATGCCCGTGCATGGCACTGCGGTGGGCGCAGGACAAACCGGCCGGACCGGCACCCACCACGGCGATGCGTTTGCCGGTGGCGGCAGCACGCTGGAAGGGGTGCGTGCTGAAATGGGCGTTGTCCACGGCGTAACGTTGCAACAGGCCGATCATGACCGGCGCGCATTCGTGAGTGTTGTTGCGCACGCAGGCCTGCTGGCAAAGAATCTCTGTCGGGCACACCCGGGCGCAACTGCCACCGAGGATGTTGGCCGAGAGGATTTTCTGCGCGGCGCCTTGCACGTTGTCCTGCGCAATGTTGCGGATGAACGAGGGAATGTCGATCTCGCTCGGACAGGCATTCACGCAGGGCGCGTCGTAGCAATACAGGCAGCGCGAGGCTTCCAGGTGCGCCTGGCGCTCGTTGAGCGGCGGCGCCAGATCGGTGAAGTGGCCGGCGAGGGCGGCCGCATTCTCAACGGGATGCGGGAGGTGGTCCAGGGTCTTGATCACGGTTTTGGCCTCACGGTTATTTGAGGTGCTGCCTCTGAATGGGCATTGTTTTTTGTGTTGTCTGTGCGGGCCTCATCGCGAGCAAGCTCGCTCCCACAGGGATCTCGGGTGTTCACAAAACCTGTGGGAGCGAGCTTGCTCGCGATAGGCCGAAGGCCGCTTTCAGCGTTTCACGGCAACCGGCTTGTGCAACTCAGCCCGCTTGCTCAGCAAATCAAACACCGCCGGATACGCCGGTCGTTCGATGTAGCGCCCGGCCCCGCGTTCGGCCCGCAGGTCGCCGTCGGCCCAGACCACGCGGCCCTGGCTGATGGTGTGGCTGGGCACGCCGCGCACGGTCTTGCCTTCGAAGATGTTGAAGTCCACCTGCTGATGGTGGGTCTTGGCGGAAATGGTGCGCGTGCCTTGCGGGTCCCACAGCACCAGGTCGGCATCGGCACCCACACGAATCGCGCCTTTGCGTGGGTAGAGGTTGAAGATCTTCGCCGTGTTGGTGGACGTCAGCGCGACGAATTGCTGCATCGAAAAGCGTCCGCTGTTCACACCTTCATCCCACAACACCGCCATGCGGTCTTCGATGCCGGCGGTGCCGTTGGGGATCTTGCTGAAGTCGTCGCGGCCAGCGGCTTTTTGCTCGGCGCAGAAGCAGCAGTGGTCGGTGGCGGTGGTGTGCAGGTTGCCCGATTGCAAGCCATGCCAGAGCGCCTCTTGATGGCCGCGGGGGCGGAACGGCGGGCTCATCACGTAACCGGCGGCGGTTTGCCAGTCCGGATCGCGGTAGACGCTGTCGTCCAGCAGCAGGTGCCCGGCCAGTACTTCGCCGTAGACCGGCTGGCCCTTGCCCCGGGCGTAGGTGATTTCGTCCAGGGCTTCCTTGGTCGAGACGTGAACCAGGTACAGTGGCGTGCCCAGGGTTTCGGCGATGCGGATCGCCCGGCTCGCGGCCTCGCCCTCAACCTGTGAGGGCCGCGACAGCGGATGCGCTTCCGGTCCGGTGATGCCCTGGGCCATCAGCTTGCGTTGCAGGTGATACACCAGTTCACCGTTTTCCGCGTGAACGGTCGGCACCGCGCCCAGTTCCAGGCAGCGTTCGAAACTCGCCACCAGGGTGTCATCGGCGGCCATGATCGCGTTCTTGTAAGCCATGAAATGCTTGAAGCTGTTGACGCCGTGCTGGCTGACCAGTTCGGCCATTTCCTCGCGGACCTGTTCGCTCCACCAGGTGATGGCGACGTGAAAGCCATAGTCCGACGCCGACTTCTCGGCCCAGCCGCGCCACTGATGGAAGGCTTCGAGCAAGGATTGCTGTGGGTTGGGAATCACGAAGTCGATGATCGACGTGGTGCCGCCGGCCAGTCCGGCCGCCGTGCCGCTGTAGAAGTCTTCGCTGGCCACGGTGCCCATGAAGGGCAGTTGCATGTGGGTGTGCGGGTCGATGCCGCCGGGCATCAGGTATTGGCCGCTGCCGTCGAGCACTTCGGCGCCTGCAGGTACATCGAGATTTTCGCCGATGGCCTTGATCACGCCGTCTGCGCAATACACATCGGCGCGATAACTTTCATCATGGGTAACAAGGGTGGCGCCACGGATCAACAGAGACATTCCGAGTTCCTCGCAGGCAATGACCGGTTTATGCCGGTTCTAGATGTTCTATATACAAACAGCCCGGTCAGATTTATTCCTGTCAGTGCTGTCAGGATTAAACGCTAGCTGCAGTTATCCGAATCGGCAAGAATATTTTTTATAAGCTTATGCATGTATTAACTAATTGATATTTAAAGATTAATTACAAGAATCACCAAAATGGTGAGGCCGCTCACCATTTTGACGCACTTGACAGGATCGAAAAATAGTCAAGATTTCTTATGTGAAATCAGCTGTTTGAGTATGGTCTATGGTTGATGCGCAGCCATTGAAAAAAAGATCAACGCACCAGATTGAGTCCTGACTGTCAGGACAACTTGTCTGGCATTCGGCCTGAGTGGCATGACATGCAACTGAGGACTGCATCGTTGACTGCATAAAACTGATAAACATCAGTTGCTTACAGAGTGTTTATGGAACTGCCCGATGCGTAAGCGGGGCACCCGGCACGTTTATTGATGCCGCCAGCCCCCGATGAGCAAAAAATAATTCAAAGAACAGTGGAGCGGCCATGCAACAGATCAGATCGCAAGTGACCGAGCGCGACGGCTTGTTCGAGCTTGAAGCCGGCAGCGATGTCCTCGACAGTCCCCGTTACAACCACGACATTGCACCGACCAAGGTGCGCGAACGCACCTGGAACAAATGGCACATCACCGCGCTGTGGGTAGGCATGGCGATCTGCGTGCCGACCTACACCCTTGGTGGCGTGCTGACCGCGTACTTCGGCCTGACCGTCGGTGAAGCGTTGCTGGCGATTCTGTTTGCCAACATCATCGTGCTGATTCCCCTGACGCTTAACGCCTTTCCCGGCACCAAGTACGGTATTCCCTTTCCGGTGTTGCTGCGCTCGTCCTTCGGCGTGCTCGGCTCCAACATTCCGTGCCTGATCCGCGCCCTGGTGGCGTGTGGCTGGTTCGGCATCCAGACCATGTTCGGCGGGCTGGCGATTCACCTGTTCCTCGGCTCGGTGTTCGAGGGCTGGAAGTCCCTGGGCGGCACCGGTGAGGTCATCGGCTTCATGGTGTTCTGGGCGCTGAACCTGTGGGTGGTGATTCGCGGTGCCGAGTCGATCAAATGGCTGGAAACGCTCTCGGCACCGCTGTTGGTGCTGGTGGGGGTAGGGCTGTTGGTGTGGGCCATGCCCAACGTGTCGATGACCGAGTTGCTGGCGATCCCGGCCAAGCGCCCCGAAGGTGCGGGCGTGGCCAGTTACTTCGCGGCCGGGCTGACCGCGATGGTCGGGTTCTGGGCCACGCTGTCGCTGAACATCCCCGACTTCAGCCGCTACGCGAAAAGCCAGAAAGACCAGATCGTCGGGCAGATCATCGGCTTGCCGCTGACCATGTTCCTGTTTGCCTCCCTGGGCGTGGTGATGACCGCCGCCTCGGTGAAGCTGGTGGGGGTGACGGTGTCCGACCCGGTGACCCTGATCGGCCATATCCAGAGTCCGGTCTGGGTGGCGCTGGCCATGGCGCTGATCATCATCGCCACGCTGTCGACCAACACCGCGGCCAATATCGTATCGCCGACCAACGATTTCCAGAACATCGCCCCCAAGGCGATCAACCGGACCAAAGCGGTAATCCTCACCGGGCTGGTCGGACTGGCGCTGATGGCCCATGAACTGCTGAAAAAGCTCGGCCTGATCGTTTCCGATCTCAGCCTGGAAACGGTCTATTCCAACTGGTTGCTCGGCTATTCCAGCCTGTTGGGGCCGATCGCCGGGATCATGGTGGTGGACTATTTTCTGATCAAGAAGCAGCAACTGGACCTCGCCGGCCTGTACCGCGATGACGTGTATCCGGCGTGGAACTGGAGCGGGTTCATCGCGTTTGGTGTGCCGGTGGTGCTGACGCTGCTGTCCCTGGGCAGCGACGCTTTCAGCTGGTTCTACAGCTATGGCTGGTTCACCGGCTCGGCGCTGGGTGGGATTATTTATTACGGGTTGAGTGTGATGCGGCCCAGCCCATCAATAGCTAAAACTGCGGTGTAAGGGAGGGCCTCATCGCGGGCAAGCCCGCTCCCACAGGTTTTGTGCACACCCGAGAACCCTGTGGGAGCGGGCTTGCCCGCGATGGCGGCCTCAAGTTCACCAACGAATTGCCTGAAGAAACACACAAGAACAGCCTGAGGAGATCATCATGAACGCGGCCGTAGACGTTCTGCAGTCCAGCCATCAGCACATCAACCGCGACCGCCTGTGGCAATCGCTCATGGAACTGGCCAGGCTCGGCGCCACGGTCAAGGGCGGCGTGTGTCGCCTGGCCCTGACCGATCTGGATCGCCAGGCCCGGGACATCTTCGTCAAATGGTGTATCGATGCCGGCTGCACCGTCAGCATCGACGCCGTCGGCAACATCTTCGCCCGTCGCCCCGGGCGCAATCCCGATCTTCCACCGGTGATGACCGGCAGCCACATCGACACCCAGCCCACCGGCGGCAAGTTCGATGGCTGCTTCGGTGTGCTGGCGGGCGTCGAAGTGCTGCGTACCCTCAATGACCTCAATATCGAAACCGAAGCGCCGCTGGAAGTGGTGGTCTGGACCAACGAAGAAGGCTCGCGCTTCGCCCCGTGCATGATGGGTTCCGGCGTGTTCGCGGAAAAATTCACCCTCGAGGAAACCCTGGCCAAGGTCGATGCCGAGGGCGTGACGGTGGGGCAGGCACTGAATGCCATTGGTTACGCCGGGCCGCGCAAAGTCAGCGGCCACAAAGTCGGCGCCTACTTTGAAGCCCACATCGAGCAAGGCCCGATACTGGAAGACGAACGCAAGACCATAGGCGTGGTCATGGGCGCCCTCGGGCAGAAATGGTTTGACCTCAAGCTGCGCGGCGTCGAAGCCCACGCCGGCCCGACCCCGATGCACCTGCGCAAGGACGCTCTGGTCGGCGCCGCGGTGATCGTCGGTGCGCTCAACCGCGCCGCCCTCAGCCATCAACCCCATGCCTGCGGCACCGTCGGTTGCCTGCAAGCCTATCCCGGCTCGCGCAACGTCATCCCCGGCGAAGTGCGCATGACCCTGGACTTCCGGCACCTGGAACCGGCGCGCCTGGACTCGATGATTGCCGAAGTGCGTGAAGTCATCGAAACCACCTGCGACGAACATGGCCTGACCTTCGAACTCACGCCAACGGCCGACTTCCCACCGCTGTACTTCGACAAGGGCTGCGTCGAAGCGGTACGCGGCGCCGCCCAAAGCCTGGGCCTGTCGCACATGGACATTGTCAGCGGCGCGGGCCACGACGCAATCTTCCTCGCCGAACTCGGCCCGGCCGGGATGATCTTCGTGCCGTGCGAAGGCGGCATCAGCCACAACGAAATCGAAAATGCCGCGCCGGAAGACCTGGCGGCCGGGTGTGCGGTGCTGTTGCGGGCAATGCTGGCGGCTTCGGCGGCGATTGCGAAGGGAGAGTTGACTGCTTGAACCGAGTGACGTGCGCTGAATGAATCAGCGCACGTCACAAACCCCAACCCTCAATCGTCATCCTGTTGAATCCCTCAATCAGTGGAGCAACACGATGTCGTCCAACACCCAAGCGGTCAACCTGCTGCAATCGATTCCACAGGTTTTCGAAAGCCTGACCCAGGTCCATGTCGCGCTCGATCAGCATGATCTTGATCCAGGCCTCAAGCACTTGATCCACCTGCGCGCCTCGCAGATCAACCAATGCGGTTTTTGCGTGAAGATGCACACCCGCGAAGCCCGGGAAGCCAATGAAACCAACGAGCGCCTGGATCGCCTGATCGTCTGGCGTCACGTCAATGATTTCAGCCCTGCGGAGCGCGCTGCGCTGGCGTGGACCGAAGCCTTGACGGTACTGGATGAAAAAACCGATTACGCCAGCTTGCGCGGTGAACTGAGGGCGTATTTCAATGACGAACAGATCGGCGCCTTGACGGCCGAGATCGGCATGATCAACCTGTGGAACCGCTTGCAGGTGTCGAGGCACTGATTGATGAACTGCGCTGAAAACGCCGCCACTGTGTTCGAGCAGCGCCGGCCCTTTTTGCTTGGTCTGGCCTATCGCATTCTCGGTTCGCGCGCCGAAGCCGAGGATGCGGTGCAAGAGTTGTTCATCAAGTGGCTGGAGGCCGACCGGGCCTCCATCGCCACGCCGGCCGCCTGGCTTACCACCGCCTGCACCCGCCATTGCATTGACCTGCTACGGTCGGCGCACAAGTCCCGGGTAGATTACATCGGTACCTGGCTGCCGGAGCCGATCCACACGGCGCATCAGGATTCACCCGAGCACATGCATGAACTGGCTTCGTCGCTGTCCACCGCGTTCGTGTTGTTGCTGGAGCGGCTGACACCCAAGGAGCGTGCCGCGTACCTGCTGTACGAAATCTTCGACATGGATTACCCGCAGGTTGCCGATGCGGTCGGGGTGCAGGAAGCCGCTTGCCGCAAACTGGTGTCTCGGGCCAAGACGAGTCTTGGCAGTGCCCAGGCCCGCTATCAACCGGAACCTGTGCGCCAAAACCAGTTGCTCAGTGCCTTCCACAACGCCATCACCAGTGGTTCCACGGCGAACTTGAGCGTGATGCTGAGCGAAGACGTCGAACTCTGCGCCGACAGCGGCGGCAAGGCTTCGGCGATCCGTGAAACGCTGTTTGGCATCGAAAGCGTGCTGGATTTCATTGGCCAGTCGTTGCACGCCTATTGGCAAACCTGTGAATGGCTGCCCGTTGAAATCAATGGGGCCCGAGGCGCCATCATCAAGGCCGACGGTGTTATCACCGCGTCGATGACGTTTGCTTTCGATGAAACCGGGCGGGTGAATCGGGTTTTCATCATGCGTAATCCGGACAAGTTGGCGGGGCTTGACGCGTCCTTTAACGTGCAATAGTCAAAGGACCACCGGCCCTCCAGGCTTTTCGCTGCACTACTCAACCGCTTCCGCGAGCAAGCCCGCTCCCGCAAGGTTCGTTGCACTAACCAAAACTCCGGCGGTCGTATTCTTCACAGGGGCACCATACTTGTGGAGTCGAAATGAGCCAGCACGTCCTGACCTCTGAGGCCAATCGTCGCCAGTTGCAGCAAATCATCGCCGGCTTGTCCGACGGGGTGATTCTGCTCGATCCCGACCAGAGCATCCTGTGGGCCAACGAGGCTGCGTTGGCCATGCACGGTGCCTCGCAGATCAGCGACCTGGGCAGCAACGCCAAGGCCTATGTCAAACGCTTCGCCCTGCGTTATCGCAACAATCACCTCGTGCCGGCCGACAGCTACCCGATCAGTCGGGTGGCCCGTGGCGAGACGTTCAGCGATGTGCTGGTGGAGGTGACATCGGCGGGGAACGAAGCGTACACCTGGGTCCATCGCGTGCGCAGCCTGGTATTGGTTGACGGCCGTGGCAAACCGGAGTCGCTGGTCTTGATCATGGACGATGTCACCGACCGGGCCAGCACTGGGCAACTAACCGCCCGTGAGCGCGATGTACTGGGTCTGATCTGCGAAGGCCTGGCCGACAAGGACATCGCCGCGCGCCTGAAACTGGCACCGAACACAGTGCGCAACCATGTGGCGACGGTGTACTCCAAGCTCAATGTGCGCAGCCGCAGCGAGGCGATTGTCTGGGCGCGGGAGCGGGGGACTGTTCTCTGGTGAATCCCGGTCGAAGGGGCAGGGTTAACCTACAAACGCACTATCGGTCACCGCATTGATCGAAGAACTGCGTTACGAACTGGACAGCAATTCCTTGCAGCGCCCTGATTCGGTGATGTAAGAACTGTCAGCTTTTACGGGTGCTGGTCACGGATTGGGCTATAAATGATTCGCAGATATTTATTTTTTTGACAGGTGCATGGATTTTGCGCGCCGGTTTTGTTGTCACAAAAATGTGTCTATCACTTATCGCGGGTCAACCTATGAAAACTCTTGGGAAACGCGTTATCTCACCCTTGTCGCCGGCATTCTGCGTGGCGATCCTCGGCGGCTGTGCCAGTCCGCCACCCCCTCCAGCGGTCACTCCACCCCCTCCTGAACGCACCTGCCAGGCCATGGATAAAACCGATGTCCTGGGCGATGTACGGGCTGAAGACGGGCAGGTGACCCGAGTCACTACCACGACTCGTTGCGTCACGCAGTAAGCCCGGACGCTGCGATGTGCAACAACCCCGACTGTGGGAGCGAGCTTGCTCGCGATAGCGGCGTATCAGTCGACATCGATGTTGAATCTGATACCGCCATCGCGAGCAAGCTCGCTCCCACAGGGATTTGTACTGTTCAGACAATCAGGACAGGAAGCCGCCATCCACATTCAGCGAAACGCCGGTGGTGTAGCTGGAAGCATCGCTGGCCAGGTACAACACTGCGCCGGCCATTTCGCTTGGGTCAGCCACGCGCTTGAGCGGGATCTGTTGCAACGCGGTGTTCAGGATGGCTTCGTTTTTCACCAGTGCCGAGGCGAACTTGGTGTCGGTCAGACCCGGCAGCAAGGCATTGCAGCGAATCCCGAATTGCGCACATTCCTTGGCGAAGACTTTGGTCATGTTGATCACCGCCGCCTTGGTCACCGAGTAGATGCCCTGGAAGATGCCCGGTGAAACACCGTTGATCGACGCCACGTTGATGATGCTGCCGCCGCCGTTTTCGCGCATCAGCTTGCCGGCTTCGACCGACATGAAGAAGTAGCCGCGGATGTTCACGTCGACGGTTTTTTGAAAGGCGCTGAGGTCGGTGTCCAGCACGTTGCAGAACTGCGGGTTGGTCGCGGCGTTGTTGACCAGGATGTCCAGGCGCCCGAACTGTTCCTTGATGCCGGCGAAGACCTGGCTGATCTGTTCCATCTCGCCGATGTGGCAGGCAATGGCGGTGGCCTTGCCGCCGGCGGCGATGATCGCGTCGGCGACGTGCTGGCAGCCTTCAAGCTTGCGGCTCGACACGATCACGTGGGCGCCTTGCTGGGCCAGTAGTTTGGCGATGGCTTCACCGATGCCACGGCTGGCGCCGGAGACGAAAGCGATCTTGCCGTCGAGGTCGAACAACTGAGTCTTGGACATGGGATTCCCTTATGAAAAGTCTTGTTATCGAGTCAAATGCCGTGTTGCGGCTAATGCTGTTCAGTTGAGTCCAGTCAGTGCGCGTTATCGTTCACGGTCTTCGCGCGCAGGCTTGCTCCTACAGGGATCGCATATGGTCAGAGGCTGGATTTCGAGATGACCTGCAAGCTCATCTGCTCCAGCAGCTTGTTCATGTGAATGAACTGCGCGAAGCGTTTGTCCTGGGTCTGGCCATGGTAGAAGCGGTAGTAGATCTGCTGCACGATGCCGGCCAGGCGGAACAGGCCGTAGGTGTAGTAGAAGTCGAAATTGTCGATGCGTATGCCCGAGCGTTCGGCATAGTAATCGACGAACTCGCGGCGGGTGAGCATGCCCGGCGCGTGGCTCGGCTGGCGGCGCATCATCTGCACCGGCGCCGGATCATCGGCTTCGATCCAGTAGGCGAGGGTGTTGCCCAGGTCCATCAGCGGATCGCCCAAGGTGGTCAGTTCCCAGTCGAGCACGCCGATGATCTGCATCGGGTTGTTCGGGTCGAGGATCACGTTGTCGAAGCGGTAGTCGTTGTGCACGATGCTGGAGGTCGGATGGTCGGCCGGCATCTTGTCGTTGAGCCAGGCCTTGACCGCTTCCCATTGTGGCGCATCGGGGGTCAGGGCCTTTTCGTAGCGATCGCTCCAGCCTTTGATTTGTCGCGCCACGTAGCCTTCGGGTTTACCCAGGTCACCCAGGCCGTAGGCGTTGTAGTCGACGCGATGCAGTTCCACGAACTTGTCGATGAAACTCTTGCACAGGGCTTCGGTTTTCGCCGAATCCAGGCCCAGCTCCGGCGGCAGGTCCGAGCGCAGGATGATGCCGTTGACCCGTTCCATGACATAGAACTCGGCACCGATCACCGATTCGTCGGTGCAGTGCACGTAGGCTTTCGGGCAGTACGGAAAACCGTCGCGCAGTTGATTGAGGATGCGAAATTCACGGCCCATGTCGTGGGCCGACTTGGCCTTGTGGCCGAAGGGCGGGCGACGCAGGACGAATTCCTGTTCGGGGTATTCCAGCAAGTAAGTGAGGTTTGAAGCGCCGCCCGGAAACTGGCTGATCCGTGGCAAGCCGCTGAGCCCCGGAATATGGGCCTTGAGGTACGGATCGATCAGGCCGGCATCGAGCTCTTCACCGGTGCGGGTACGGGTGGACTGGTCAGTAAGCGCCATGCTTATCCCTTCTGCTTATTCTGGAGGCCTGAAACTATTGGCTAATCTAATGCGCACACTGCACACCTACAACCGCGAACGGCTCTTATAGGTGAGCGTGTTGCCGGCCAATCATTGTTTTTGATACAGCTGTTTGAATCGCCATCAATGGGCGAGCTGGCTCTGGGCCGACGGCAGTTCGATCGGCGTGAGCACCGGTTGGCCGGAGAAAAACGCCACGAGGTTCTTGCCCACCATTTCGACGGTGCCCTGGGTGGCTTCCGGGGACAGCCCGGCGACATGGGGGGTGAGGATCACGTTGCTCAGGGTCTTGAGTGCATCCGGCACCTTCGGTTCGGCGTCGAACACGTCGAGTGCGGCGCCGGCGATCCGGCGTTGTTCAAGGGCGCTGATCAGGTCGGTGGTGACGATCACGCTGGCGCGGGCGATGTTGACGATGAATCCGTTGGGACCCAGGGTATCGAGGACCGCTTTGTTGATCAGGTGTCTGGTCCCGAGACCACCAGGGGTCGCGACGATCAAAAAGTCCGAAGCACGGGCCAGTTCAGTGGGGGTGGAGCAGAAGGTGTAGGGCACATCGCTGCGATGCTGGCGATTGTGGTAACTCACCGCCATATCGAAGCCATTCGCCGCGCGTTTGGCGATGGCCATGCCGACGGCGCCGAGGCCGAGGATGCCCAGGCGTTTGCCAGCGAGGGAAGGGCGCATGATTTTCGGCCACTCACCGCGCCGAACAGCGGCATCACAGCGGGGTATGTCGCGCACCAGCGCCAGCAGCAGCGCCATCGCATGGTCGGCGACGGACGAGGCATTGACCCCGGCGCCATTGGTGACGGTGATGCCCCGGTTCGCTGCGGCCTGCAGGTCGACGTGTTCATAGCCGGCGCCAATCACGCAGATGATCTTGAGGTTGGGCAGGGCGGCGATTTCATCGGCATACAGCCCCAACGGGCCACGGGTGAGGACGGCGTCGATCTGCCCGGCGTGGTGGGCAATGGCTTCGGCGCGTTCGGCGGGCGTCGGGGCCAGGATCAGGTGAAAGCCCTGATGTTCGAGGATAGGCAGGTACTCATTGATGGTTTCAACCAGTACCAGAACGGTTACAGGCATGCTTGGCTCCCTGTGGGCATCGAAAAATCGGCTCGAACGTCACTTGAGATTGCTGATTTCAGGGCGGCTTGGCAACCACCAGCGATCGCAGTCCGTGGCAGCTCCTGCGCCATTGTGGACACTGCGCTGAGTGTAGGAGTTGGTAATGCCTGCGATCTTTTTATTGCGTGGGGGCGGGCGATTTATTTCGACGGCGTGAGGGCGGCCCGGGCAGCTTGGAGAATCTCATCCGATAGCGGGTCGCCTCGGGTGGCCCGGGACAGCATCAGTGCACCGAACATCAGCGAATACTGCACCAGCGCCTGCTGCCGTTTGCCGGCTTCGTCCTCTGCGTCCAGCAGCGAGCCAAGGGAATCGAGCAGGTTGTTCAGGCCTTGCAGATAGGTTTGGCGCAATCCGCTCTCGGCGGCCTCATGGCACATGTCCCCGGCAAAGGCCACCACCGGGCAGCTGTCGCCCGGATTGTCCCGGCTTTCGTTGGACAGGTAGGTTTCGACCACGGCACAGCGGGCGGCGTCCTTGCCGTCATGCTCGGCCACCCGTCCTGACCAGCGTTGCGCGGCTTGCTCGAAAGCCCGGCCGCTGGCCTCTTGCGCCAGGGCCTCCCTGGATTCGAAGTGCCCGTAGAAGCCACCGTGGGTCAGGCCCGCGGCGGCCATCACATCGACCACGCTGATCCCGTGCAAGCCGCGTTCACGAAACAGCCGGGTGGCGGCATCGACGATGGTCTCGCGGTTGAGGTCGGCTTGTTTGCGGGAAACTCGGGGCATGGGTCATTCTCGGTTTGCAGGTGGACTATCAGAGGGCGTATTGGGCAATCCCGTTGCCGAACGACCAGTTCTCTTTTTTCACTTCCACCAGATTGATGAAAACGTCTTCCAGGCGCACCGCCAGCTCTGCATTAAGGCTTTCGGCGATGGTTTTGTAGAGGTTTTTTTTCTGCTCCAGGGTTCGCCCTTCGTTGAGGGTGATCTGGATGACGACCAGGTTATCGGTGCGGTTGATGCCCAGATACTCGGGATCAAAGATGAAATGCTGCTCGTCGTGTTCGACCAGTATCTGGAAGTTGTCGTGTTCAGGCACGCCAATGGTCTGGCGCATGGCGGCATAGATCAGTTGTCCGATGCGTCTGGCGTGGGTGGGGTCCCGGTGTTTTCGGATGTCGACGCGAACCAGTGGCATGGGCAGACTCCAGGAGGAATGCAGGTCGGTTAAAAATACATGATGGTAGACCTTTATCAAGCGGTGGATGCTGTCTGGCGATGAAACGTAGCCTCGAAAACACTGCAATTCCTTGTGGGAGCGAGCTTGCTCGCGATAGCGGTGTGTCTGGCAAGTAGATGTTGGATGTGCCGCAGCCATCGCGAGCAAGCATAGGGTTCCTTTATTTGTTGGCACGAGCGCTCCGAATATATGGGCGTGGAGCGCGCAAGTTTTCATTAATTTTGGTTAATTTTTTTTCAAAAAAATTGGTACAGGCCTTTGATGTAGTATTTTTGTTTGGTACGCCGGAGCATTCGACCGTTTCGATGGAATTTTCTGATAAGTTAAGAGCCGACACTAACTTCTCATCGCTATCGCAAGTTTTAAACCTGGAGGCTGATACCCAAGAAGTCGCGACGCGAAGGGAGAGCTGAAAGAATTCTGTGAGGAAGGAGAGCGCGCTGAACCATGATCATGAGAGGGGCTGTTGATGATCATGTTGTCGGTAAGATATCCCAGGCAGCATTTAATTTCTGATTGCCCGGGTTCGGCACAAGTTATACTTTTGAATCCGATAGGTCGTATAATTTAATCATGAGTTGTTGGAGCGGAGGTGTATAGGAAAGGATGATACTTCGCATGCTCATCTCTGTTACTAAAAGTTGATACTTGTGGGCTGACATAAAAGAATTTTTTACAGTCTTGAATGCCGAGTCGTTCAACCGGTTTTTAAGCTATAACCGGAAAAAATTAGCTAATCAGCATTTTTTGAGCGAAGCTCATCGATTTGTTTGAGTGAGACGAGCCCTGGATTTTTTGCCGGATGAAACATGGAATCATCTAGAATGAACTTTTTGCTTGAGACTAGCTGTCTAAAATAGCCTCGGGGGACATTTAGTATTGCCGCGGCCATCCCATAAGGGACATAATTTTTTAGAATTTTGCATACTTTTTCAGCGTTTTTTTCTGTGATGTGCCTACCGGTTCTAAATGTTTTGTAAGAAATTAGTTCGTTTTTAATAAAATATGCATAAAACATATTCTTTGAAATTGAAAATTTTTTGCAGATTGTGTTTACGCTTATACAGAACTCAGAATTTAAATCTTCTGTATCAAATCGAGGTTTTGGTGGCTGTGCTGTTGCGTGCTGATGTTTTATTAGAGAGTTTAAGGTGCGGGCGGAAATTCCGGTTCTGCTGTAGAAATGGTTTCTTCCAGAGTTTACCAAAGGGCCGTGTACTGGCATTATTCCAACAGACGAAAGGAATCGTGAAACTCTCATAGGCGATATATTTAGCTGCTTTGATAGTTCTGAAATTCGCAGATATTTTCTGGAGAAGTCTAACGCATCTTGCTTAGAAATAAGATAGCGTCCTTTGCTACCCTTATAATGGCAGGGGATGATTCGTTCTCTGATTAAATACATTATTTCCCCTGCGGAAATACCTAGCATTTTAGCGCATTCTGAATTTGTTAAGTAGTCTGAAGCTTCTGTCGGTGTTATTCGTAAGAGATTAAACCGTTTCGCGCTGTGAGTGGAGCAGGGATGACTTTGTTTTACGATGGAGAAAACTCGCTGTGAAAATGATTTGTTAATAATGATGGTCTCCTTAATGAAGTTGCATTCTTTGAGTTGAAGATGGTGCGTTGATATTGCATCATTAATCTCGCAGATTGGAATATTCCATTTGCGTGATAGATAGTGACTGCACACGTAACGCTGGTTAAAAGCATCAATCCTGGCTCGGCCAAATAGCAATTCTGAACCTTGTTGTATTTGCCGGATGTAGCGCTTTTTTAGACCCAAAAGGTTCGTGTTTAGCGCCAATATTTTAATCGACTGTTCCGGGATATCAGTCATGTATTTAACAGCGCTGATTGATAAAACGTGTTTGCGACGTAAATCTAAGGTCTTCTGACCAAGGTCGTCTCGAGGTTGTAGATCGGCAGTTACGGTTTTCTTCAACTGTATTGCCTCTTTGAGGTTGATTTTTGCTGCTCGACCATTTCCTTTAAATAAACAATACTGGTGTTTTAATGGATACCAAGCCCTTGCTGAGATCCCTATATACTTTATTAGATTTTTTATGGTTAGTGTAATTTCCGCTACAGAAGCTTTCTGCTCCATTGTTGTCAAAAGTAATTGCTGGCGGAGTGTAGCTGCGATAGTCTCGCTGAGTTCGGCTTTTATAAAAAACAAGATAAAATCAATTTCTTCTGCAGTACTGCTCGGTAGGCAACTATGGATTGAATTTATTATGTTTTCCACGTCTCCTTGGCTAAGCGCTATCGCTAAAGCGCGCCGAGCGCGTTTCACATTATCGTCGCAAGTGGAGGTTTCAAGCTCCAAATATGTAAGAATTCGTTGAATGGTAACTACTTGCTCGGTGTCACCTAGTTGAAATATTTTAAGTAAATATTTGTTTAGGCTATTTTCCGAGTTTGACAATTTCGGGCTAATCAAGCGTTCGCCGCATTTGCAAACGTCTGAGAGCTGAATTTTCCATTTTATTCTGTTGCCGCACGATGGGCAGTTAAATAAGAAAGCACAATTGTGGAAAGGACAGCCTGAGAATAGCTTTATGTCCTTTGGGAATTTTTCATACCCCTCCTTCCAGCATTGAGTACAGAGTGCAGAACCTTCGAACCTTAAGTTTGAATATCGAATCTCTATTCCATTGATTATCGCGTTTGAATGCTTGATAAGTGGGTGTATTGGTGAGTAAAAGTTGGCACTAATCTGCTCGGCATATTCCGGCGCGAAGGATTGAAGCGTCCTAGATATTACCGAGTTGGCCAGCAAAATATTACCGTAAGGTGATTGGTGTGTCGCTTTATTTAGGTAGGACAGTAGAGCACGGCAATGTTTGAACCCGTTTTCCTTGGCGGTACGCTGAATGGCGCTAATGGGGCTCTCGTCGGGTAAAGGAAAAGGTATGAAGGAAAGGTAGGAAATTTTCATTTGTCGCCGCTCGTTATTTCGACCAGGATATTTTTAGTGACCTCAAAAGGATTCCCCGCCGGCAAAATACAGTTGTCATGCCGTGTGATTTCAAAAGCATATGTAAAATCTTCACGCCGTAAGATTGCGTCTCCTCGATACAGTGAGAAGGAAAACGCATTCGACAAATGCAGCCTTATATCTTCCAATATTCCTCCGGATGCAACAAATAATGGAAGCGCAATTTCAGGCTCATGCAAATGGACGCCTTTCTCCAATTGCCCGATTTCATACATTTTTTTATCAAGTCCACGCAACACAATTTGAAAGTCAGAATTTTGATCTGTAAGTTCGAGTTGGAGGGGGTCGAGGCGGGCAAAAAAAGGAAATCGACGCCGAAGTATGCCTTTTTTGTAAAAAAAACCTTCAATGTCTGGCGTGCCAAGTATGACGAACGGGATGCCGGTACGATCTACAAGTCGTGCGACACAGTTCATCACATCAGTACATGCCTGTTCTGCTTTTTTGTCTGCAAGCATTTGAAACTCATCTAAAAATGCCACTTCCACCTTCTGTAGTAAAATCTGTCGGAGAGCGCGTTGAGTCAGTTCAAATGCATCCCCGGAATATGCTTCAAATTCCAGTGATTGCAAGAGAGCTTTGGCGAAGGATTTGATCGTCGCTTTGGTAGGAAGCCCACAGTACATTGTAGGTCGACTATTCCATATCCCGCGATCATCTTCCCCCGTACTCTGCGAGGGGTAAGTTGACATGATTTGGTGCGCCAATGTGCTCTTTCCACATCCAGACTCTCCTACAAGTACTACGCAAGACGGGATACCTCGCATTTGCGTGGCTTGAATAGATCGCATGACAGTCATGTAGGCAAGGTTATAGGCCTTGTAGTTGATGATCTGAGCCTCGAAAGTCTCTAGTTGCTTGCTAATATCAATCATTTTTCATAACCTCCGAGACGTCGCCTACAGCGGGCGCGGCGTACATACCAAAGAACTTCTCGTTATCGGTGGTCGGGCGGTGATGTCCAATGGACGGAGCAGTGCGAGTGGTCTCTGACGCAGGGCATGCCTGACCAATTTTTTCGTCCGTTTGTGCAGCTTTACGGCGCCCTCGTTTGTGTTCGTAGTCGTAGCGCTCCTGCATGATGCGAGTTCTGTGGTCGCGTGCCTCTTTGAAGTCGAGTCCCTTAGCTTCCTTATTTTGAGCGGCGTTTAACAGCAGATGCAGGTCTAGGGTGAGACCGTCCTGATAACTCATTTCACAGCCTTTGGCGCGGAACTCTTTTTCGGGGTAATCGGGGTGGGTAACCACCACTTCCCCGAGGTCGCTTGCGTCGTAAAAAATGGTGAGAAGCTGGTCCTTGGTACCCAGATCGTGGAGGTTTTTCAGCTCACCGCAGCTCCATTGAAGGTTTTTGAAACGGACTCTGCCTTCGACGAGTTTGGAGCTTGTTTGGCTCAAGAAGAGGCGGGACATGTCCTCGGAAGCGATCAGCCGCAAGGGCGGTTGCTGCTTTGCTAGCTTGGCCCACATTTTGTTTGGCGACGTGCCAATCCCGCGATGCCGACGCTTGTGATAGACATTTTCCAGCCAATCCTCGAAGCGTTTCTTAATGACCTCAAGGGTGTAGATCGCCTTTTTCTCTGAAGGATAATCGCCGCGCTCCTCGGGGCAGGAGAAGGTGGTACCGCGCAGCCTGTGTGTGAGCCCAGTCGTCAGCGTTTTGAACCAACGCTCTACGTAAGGTTTTTCGTTGGGGCGCCGAACCCGGCAGTATGTGATATTGGGCCCGAGCAAGGGGAAGAGACCATCAAGCGCATCTTTTTTGGTGTTCTCTGAGCCATTGTCCAGCCGGTATTCTTCGCCGACACCCACCCGGTGGAGGGAGTCCTTGAGTGCGCGGATCGTTTTCTGTGCCGAGGGGGGGTTGATCGAGATGTCCCAACCAATCACACGCCGAGACGCGACGTCCAGCAAGACGGTAAGCGCAGCTTTGCCGATGGTGTCCCCATGCTCATTGACCAGTTCGATATCCAGAGAATGAGTATCCCCTTCAATTCGCTGCAGGAGGCGATATTGACGCCTGAGCTTCACGCTCCATCGGCTGGCCTTGATTGCTTCCTGGGCGCCTTTTTGTTTCAGCAGACGGCGGAACTCACCATTTTCCTTGATCCGTCGACGGAGGGTGCTGTCGGACGGGATGATGAGCTGGTCAGTCGGCGGTCGAAGCGCGTTGTATGTTTCCAGCGCGGACTGGATCGCCCCAATAATGTCACTGACCGATTCGGGTTCCTCCATGTAGTAGTACTTGTCCAGGCACTCCTCGATCGTTTCTCGAGTGATCTCCGGCAGTCGCTCCCATTGATCCTTGTGTAGCTTTTTCAAGGGAATCAATGCGGTCACCGATTCATTGCGTTCCAGGTAGCGGTGCACCCAGTTGCGTAGTGTGTTGAAGCACGGCGGGCTGGTGTCACCGATGATGTCTTGCACCTCGGCGATCAGTGCTTTGCAGGCTTGCCTTGGCAACCGGCTATTGAATCGTTCGACGGCGGCTCGCACATATGCAATGCGGCGATCAAATGCCGCACGACTGTCCTGATTGAGGGCTGCCACGATCTGGTGGTATCGGCCAGAAAACGGAGCTTCACGCACCTGTACAAACCGTTGGCGTTTCGCCGCTTGCTCAAGGCGCTCGAGCTTCTGCAGGCGCATGTTCGATGGTTGCGTGCTGCTGTGCAGTTCAACGACTCCGCAGGACACGTTCGCGATCACGTAGACATGCCCGTTGTAGCGGTACTCCTCACCGACAATCAGTTCGAGGCCATCTGCTTCGTTGTTCATGACCGTGCACTCGTTAACGCGATGGCTGACGTGCGAGTGATGGGAAGACGCAGGTCGGCGGTTGCTCCTCCGTAGAAGAGTTGGTAGGCAATGTCGCTGAAATCAGCACCGGCGTCCAAGAGTTCCTGGACCGTGCAGCTGTTGTGATGCTTAAGGAGATCCAGCGCGAGGCTGGAGCCTTGTGCCTTGAAGCTGAAGGAATAGCTGTAGAGGTAGCGCCATTGAAGCAGTTCGCAGTAGCTGATGTTCGTATACGGCTGACAGGGGCAGAAGAGATAGCCCATCTCCCCGAACCAGTCTTCATGACGAACGAGCTGGTCTTCACAGCCGTCGGACATAAACCTGGCGGTTTCGAAAAAAACCAGCCCCAAATCATCGCCATAGGCACATACGGCAGGGGTGTACCGAAATGCCCGGCTGGGCTGAATCAACGTGTATGGGGTTGGCTGGTAGTAGCGGATGTCGCGTCTGCGTTCCAGCATTAGGCAGAAATCCAGCAGGGTGGGCGACATCCGTAAATGGTTGCCATTTTTCCTTGACTGGAACACCACCAATTGCTGAAAGGGCGATCCGCAGCGCCGTGGTTTGATTAGACGCACCTCCACGTCGCGGACAGACTCGGGTTGTCGAAAGAACAGTTCGGTCTTCATCGTTTGGTCCTCGCCGAGGGAAAACCTATCGCCTGGTTTCGTTGCCATTTCGGTCAACGCAACTCAGAAAGAAACAGGACAAGCGCAGTGAATGGCGCTTGTCCTCATTTCTGTCCTCACAGCCGCAAGCAACAGATGGCGGGATGGCCGTTTAAACGGCGGGACCTCTGACACGGAGCTGCGTTTGTCCCATTTCGCCAAAAACATTGCCTGACATTCGATGAGCACAGCGCACATCACAGGCCAGTCGTTTTGTTTGAACCCGACCTTCCAGTGCACCTACCTGCCCACATGGAGCCCAGCCGCAAGGATTGCGCAGTTTGTGTGGCGCTACTCATCAAGCTCGGGCGGCGACTGCTCTCCCGTTTGGTTTGCCTGCCGATCAAAAGGCTTGCTGCTTACGCCAGCGAGCAGCTTGACGATCGTTTGCTTGGCAGTGCGCCCGTTGGACATCGCAAAAAAGTAGTACTCGTCCATGAACAAGCACAATGTTTTGAGAGGCGGAATATTCAACTGCTGATCGCTAGGGCGAGAGAGGTTCATCGCCTGAATTTCTGCCTGCATCCGCCGGGCCAATTCAGACTTCGTCCCACCTGCTACGCAGTACTTGGACTCGAAATAATAGCCAACCAGGCGTTGAATTTCGGATGGTTGCTGCGCAAAGGACGCCCGAGATTTGCGCAGACGCTGGCCTTTGACCGGCTGTACGCGCACGTAGGCTGAAGCCGTGGTCTGGCGCTCCAGATCCTGCTTAGAAGGACGAGCAGCATATGAGCCGACGTTGGCCGCGAGTCGCCTTGTTCCAATGGGCCGCAACCAGACGCGACCATTGTGAATAACACACACTTCGTAGGGGATACCGTGGTACCCATACCAGCGCTTGAGATGGCACTGGCTCGAACGGCCGGTGGCATCGGTAGAGGACTTCGACAGCATTTCCGGCGACCTGATCGTCGCCTTGGCCAGCGTTCCATCATAAGAGACGCGTTGGTCGATCGGACAGTCGTGTAGCAGATCCCATGCCGTCGAGATGAAACAGCGCAGCCCAGGTTGGCCGTTTGCTTTTTCTAGGTTTGAAGTGATCTGCCGGGTCTCGATCAGAATGGTGGCAGATGGGCTGTGTTTACCCGTGGTATTTACGCTCATGATGCGAAGACTCCTTAAATAAAAGAACCTACTCATGCTCTCGGCTGATCAAAGCGCAGCCGTCGCCGTTGTGTCCCGCTGCACTCCCGCGGGGCGTGCCGTGAAGCGGCCGTTCAGGATCAGCTCCAGCACGCCGATCAGGGCCGGGTACCAGGCGACGCTGCACACCCTGCAGGCGCGGTGCACCGCCATGTTCGTTTACGAACTTGAGGTGCCATCATTGGTCGGGACGGAACGAGTTGCTCTGGATACAGGATGAAGGGCGCGCGCGATGGTGGTGGGGATGACTGGCAGTCGTCTCCGCTTCCCGAGTGCGAGCCATTCAACGCGTTGCTGCAATTGCTGCCCAAACTCACAGACCTGGGAGAAATTACCGCCTTTACCGTCACATCAATCATGTTCTTCTCCCATTGTTTAGCGCTGGAAGTGGCAACCAGATCGGGTTGTGCGGAGATTATTCGCCCCCTGTTTCCGGTAAGAAATGGCGTTTTGGCGAAAAATTTTAAAAAATATAACCCCAACAACGCGGTGAAATTCGCCATCTTGGCGTAGGTTTTTGTTCGTTTACGCCGATTCTGTCCAATGGTTAGCCTTTTCTGGCCGTCTTTACGTTTTGTGTATCCTTGCCACTACCTTGACAGCATCAAATTTTTTTTATGCGGTGCAAGCTATGCTGTTAGATAATTTTAACGCGCGGAGGACGGTCGAAGTGACCAGCCCCGTACATCGCCTCGCCCATCAACTCAGGGCGACTGTTTTTATCAATCAACTCATTTTCCTGGCTGGTATCAGTAGGACCCCCGCTGCGCTGGTGTGCTGGGGTGTAGCCTTCGAGGCGCGGCTGGGATTGATCGGACCTGACGGTGGGGAACCGGGTAAGTGGAGGAATTATCTCTGCGGGGTTTTGCCAAAAGGAGAGTTGCGCTCTGCCTTGATCAACGAATTTCCGGCACTGCAGGAGGTGTTGAACAACCCCCTCTGGGCGGTTCTGCACTTGCTAGAAGTGTCGAGCGATCATGGCAAGACATTGGTGATGCAGCTCAGACTGCATGGCAAGCCGCTGCACGGACTGCAACGCCCCCGCTTGCAGCGGCGCATCACGGCTGCCTATTGGCAGGATCTGGGATTCTGGTTGGTGATTCTGGCCGGTGGCCTGGACAAATACCGCTGGGCACGCGAGTTTGTGCAGGCGCGCTTCATCGTCTATCTCCATCTGATCTGTGTACAGCGCGAATTCGCCGGCGCCACAAAATGGCTGTATCCGCTGCTGGATTATCATTTCCGTGAGGGGCACTTGCCATCGATGGCGGGGTGGACGGTCAGTACCGAGAAATTTGCAAACGACGTTCGCCTGTTTCGCGGGCTTCCGCGCTGGTTGATGAAACGGGTGCACATCGAAGGTGAACTTGAGCTAGGTTATTTCTGCGCTGATCCCGAAGGGTTTGAGGCGGTGAGATGCGGCTACGGCTTGTACTGGGATGCCGATTGGAACCGGCGGGTGCTGACCTCTAAGGAACTGCGGTACTTGTCTCCACCGCTGCAAATCAGCCTTAAAGGAATACCTGCGGACGGTAAACGCCGGCGCCGAAGGGCAAGCGAGAAGAGGGCTGCTTGATCGGGCGGTCGCGCTGCGGGCGCTCTATCGATGACCGCTCGCAGGTACCTGGGCGCCAGTACCTTTGGGCCGGCGCGGCGGAAGGCGGGATGCCAATGGTCGGGCCCGCGGTCAATCGGGGCTAGTCGGCGCAGATCGAGTTAAACGCTCTACCAGCGTTTGTAGCTGACTGATGTGGAGTGCCCTGGCCCGCAGCTCGCGCTGGGTCTGCCGCAGTTTGAGCAACTGCTGTTTGGTCTTCTCGCGCAAGGCCGTCAGCTCGTGGGCGATGACCTGCAGCTGCCGCAGATCGCTCTGATGTTCGAGGTCGGCGGCCTGCACCTGCTCCTCGGCCGATTGCAGGGCCTGCTCCAGGCGGCGCGTCTCCTGATGCTGGCGCAGCTGTTCGCCGCTCATCCGCTCCAGATCACGGTACAGCTGGCTTAATTCTTCCTGTTTGCTGAGCAATTGGTCGCGGTTTGTCCGTGCCTCACGCTGCAAGTGCTGGAGTTGCTGATCGTGACGTTGGATTTCCTGTTCACGCTGGAGCAGGTGCTGTTCCCGATAGTGATCCAGGGCCTCCTGAGTCAGGCGGTGTTTACCCTCCAGGGAAACGATCTGCGCCGCCCGGTCTTCCAGCAGGCGCAGCTGTTGCTCATGGGCCTCCTGCAACCGCTGGCGTTCCAGCTCACACGCCTGTAACTGGCCGCTTAGGCTCTGCTCATGGATCAGGCCTGCCTGTCGGGCTTGCCCTAGGGCGGCGTGGGCCTGTTGCAGATGCTCCAGATGGGCCGCTTCCACTTCCCGTTGTTGCCGGGCCGCCAGTTGCTGGCGGTCGAAGGCCGCTCGCTCGGCCGCCAGCGCCTCTTCGGCTCGCTGTTGGACGCGCCCGGCTAGACTGCCAATATAGCGACTGATCTCTTCATCCAGCGGCATCTCCGGCGCCGGTACCTCGGCCTCTCCAAGCTCCTTGAGATAGCGCTGGATGGTGGTCTTCGAGCCGGTATTGCCCAACTCCACGCGTACGGCGTCGATGCTGGGGTGCAGGCCGCGGGCGAGCAGGGCGTTGCGTGCGATCTGCACCACTGCCTTATTGATACCGCCGCGTGCCATGGCCAGTCTCCTACGATTTCGTAGTGTTTTACGCAGTATGGAAGTACAGGTGTACAAATGCCTGGAATGCAACGGGCGGGGCGACGAAGTAGCTCTGGAGAATGCTGATTTCTCCAGAGTTATGCGGCACTTTTTCACGGTGGGGCTTTTTCGAGGTACGCGAGGAGGGGAATCCCATGACAGGCCCGGCGGATCGTTATTTAAGGCCCGTTCAGCGTGAAAGCACCCAGCGGCGCTATCAGGGCGTGCTGAGGTATTTCGAGCAGGGTTGGGGTGGTTGCTTGCCAGCGTCCGGCGACACGGTGGTGCGGTATCTGGCTGAACATGCCGAAATCCTGTCCAGCAGCACGCTGGGCCTGCACTTGGCCGCGCTCGCGCAGTGGCATCACAGTCACGGCTTTGACGATCCCACCAAAAGCGCAAAGGTACGCCAGGTTCTGCGCAACATCCGCGCGCAACACCCACGACTGGTCAAACAGGCCGAGCCTCTGTCGTTGATAGCGCTGGAACGCTGTGTCGCAGGCCTGCAGCAACAGATCGCCAGTGATCACCCGGTGGCACGCCTGCGGGCCTACCGTGATCAGGCGCTGATTCTGATGGGCTTTTGGCGGGCATTTCGCGCCGACGAGCTGTGTCGACTGCGGGTGGAGCACACTACGTTATGCCGGGGGAAACAGCTGGAGGTGTTTCTGGGTAGCAGCAAGACTGATCGAGAATTTCGCGGGCAGGTGGTTCTGTTGCCGGCATTGAAGCTTTTGTGTCCGGTGCAGGCCTACGAGGACTGGCTTTCGATCAGCGAACTGCAGGAGGGACCGGTATTTCGTCCCATCAATCAGTGGGGGCAAATCAGTACCCAAGGGCTCAAGCCCGATGGCGTGACCTATGTGCTGCGGGAGGCGTTTGCTTGCAGTGGTCTGGATGGTGATGCCTATACCGGGCATTCATTGCGCCGTGGATTTGCGACCTGGGCGAACAACGACAACTGGACCACCAAGCAACTGATGGACTATGTCGGCTGGCGGGATGTGAAGTCGGCCATGCGATACATTGATACCACCGCTCCCTTTGGAGACCTGCGCCGTTAGCAGTTGAGGTGGTTGCATCACCGTAAAACGCTCGCTGGCGAAGCTCTGCTGGATGGGCCTGATGGATCACGTCGACTGGCGTAGTGTGCGTATCGGCATACGTTATATCGATCTTGGCGGGGCCTTCGGTAATGGTGGCGCAACAAGTTCTCCGAGTTGAAATGACTGCGTGGCGACGATTTCACCGTGCGCTACAAACTACGTTCGTACGGCTGTATAACGTGGTTATTCGACAGGTGAAGTCAGCGATTCAACAGGTTTGAGAAAGCAAGATTCTCAAACCCCGGAGCGTTTTTTGGGCGAGAGCCATGGTTGACGGTACGTCTAGGAGACGCGTGGCCCACCCTGATCAACGTGAGTGGCACCTTTGGAGCAATGAGCGTGGGTTCGGGCGGAGTCCCAAGGCTGTCCGCTCATGTCTCAAGGCCTGTCGGGAGTAGACGTTTGTGATTCACTTCGAGAGTCGTGATGAAAGGTAAGCGCAAAGTCAAAACGACAAAATGGCAGGTCGCTGAGCATTTCAAGGCCGCGGCGCAGGCGGCGCTCAGGGCGCGCTCGGCGTGTGCGAATCGATTCTTGGACGCCGCCCTGTCGGCGGGTAGAGACTTGGAACCGGTCGGATTGCTGGCGGGAATCCACCGTCCTGTCACTGCAGGCAAGGCTGTTTCACCAGCAGATGGGTTTACCCGGCCGCCGTCACACACCGGCTTGCCGCCCAAGCGACCTCCGGACTAGCCAAGCAGTATCCCCGCCACCTCTTCTTCCGCCGCGCGGCGCACGCGCTGCGGTGACGATCGCAGCAGGTCTTGGGGGCGATTGCCGGCCAAGAAGTGATTGCTCGAGGCGAACCAGAACGCCATGCCCCAGCCGTCCTTTTTTTCGCGCAGCACTTTGACCACTGCGGCGAATTCGGCGATGGGCCGCGGTTCCGTTGCGTCGCCAAACGCGAACGCTGGAAAGTACTCCTGGCTCCGGTCGTTCACGCTGATGAGACGGCCGTCGCGCAGCCACGCCCGGAGGCCGGCGGCGAGCGCTGCAGGTTCGAGCCCGGTGAGTTGGGACAAGCCCGCCGCGGTCACCCAGTCGCCGTCTTGCAGGATCAACTGCCGCGCCTCTGCCAGCATGACCGCCTCCCTGAATAAGGTGCGCGGGTTCAGCGTGCGGGGCGCGCTGAGGCTTGAGGCAGGCACCTCTGTATCGGCCGCTGCCTGGGGCAGGGCACCGAGAAACACACGGTTCAAGACCTCGAGGCAATCGAGGTAGACGTCTGCTGTGTGCCCGCTCATTGCCGGCAGCTCAATGTGGAGCTGGATCCCGTCCGGCTGTTCAGACGCCGGCGTGTAGCCGTCTGATCCGCGGCGGACCTCGATTTTCTTTGCTGACATGCTGCCTCCTTCAAGAGCGGCGTTGAGGCTTGCCCACCTATTGAACGATAGGCGGTTTGTCGTGCAAGGTGCATTTGCGCTGAGGCAATGTCGACCAAGGCCGAAGCGGGGAATCAGTGGGTGGCGGCACTCGGATCCTGTCGTCAGCCGGTGTGAGGTCGGTCTGCCCCTACCGCTGACGCCGCCAGCGCTGGTGCGCACGAGGGAATCACCCAGGCCAACGAGCTGAGCCTTCAGCGATCGCTCGTTCTCTTCGCCGGGAAACCGTCTATGGATGTTACTGCTTCGGTCGCGCCCACCGACGGTCTTTTGGTCTCCATCCGACTGACGTCGCTGTTATCGATCTAGGCGTCTCCGTCTGCTGTCGCGGTCGAGCTGATCTGGCGGCCCGTTAGTCCAGGCTGCCTACGCCATCCTTACACCCTGTGGCTCGGACACTTGCCTATTGGCCACTTCGCAGGCGCATGATGGTCGACTCGCAAGGGGAGGGTGTTTCGACGGCGTTGGGCTTGCCGGGAGCTATTGTGTGGCGTGGCCATGCGGCATTTTATACGCTTGGGAGGCGCGCGAAAAAATGTGAAGTCCTTGAGTCTTACGTCTGTTACTCGTAGGTCGGTAAGCCTTGTAGTTGCAGAAGCGCGGTCGGAAAAAGATGTGAGATAACAAGTGAAAGGTGTAGTGGTTTCGACCTCCGTGCTTTCGGCGAAACTCCACCCAACGCGAGGGTTCGTTTCAGCGCCACCCTCGTACGAAACCAATGCGGGTTTTCCAGCAGTCTGCGCGGAAGCCCGGCCATCGTGCGACCAACCACTGCATTGAGCTAATGCCTAGGATTTTAGGCGCAACGCCAGATTTACCCCTGTAACGCCTAGAATTTTAGGCGTTATCAGTCCTCAAATTGGGAGGGCTCGTGTTGGGCCGTGCCGTCGGTGTACTCAGGTCGCAGCATGGAGTGAAAAGGCTAATCTATATCGAGATCTAGTCAGGGGTATCGGCCATGCGCATCACCTACAGCAAAAGCCAGGCTCGCCGTCGGATGCGTCGGTTGCTGGTGTTAGTTGCGCAAGGGCATACGTTCGTCATCACCCAGCAGGGGCAAGCGGCTTGCTTGCTGGTACAGGTCGAAGCACAAGGGCGTACATGAAAAAGTGACTCGACAATCCTTAACCCACCAACGGGCTGCGTCTCGGGGCAGCGCCCCCCCTCCGCTGTGCGTAAGTTCATCAACTATCAACAGTCTTGCAGGTGTAGTTTTGAGGGAATGCCCATCGAATCTTGAGGACAAGAGCCAAGAAGGGCACACACCGATTTTGATAGGCGGCGTTGCCCGTCTGGCCGACAGCCAATTGGGCGGCTGACGGGTGAGGAGCATCGCTTTCCCCCCACTCAACCATAGGGCATCCCATCTCGTGCAAAACCCTGACCTTGAACAGCTACTCACCCAGACCATCGAGGTCGTTGTTCGCGCCGGCCAACTGCTGATTGCCGAGTGGGTGAGAATGGACGGACCACGGGGTCAGGGTGACAAGGCCGCCGTCGACGTAGAAATCGAACAGCTATTACATCAACACCTGCTGAAGCTTCTTCCTTGCGACTTTTGGGGAGAGGAAACCGGACATCGTCTGACCGGCCATCCATGGTGCTGGGTCGTTGACCCAAACGACGGGACCGCGGACTTTCTTAAGGGGCTCAAGGGCTCAGCCCTTTCCATCGGTCTGTTGTACATGCAAACGCCGGTATTAGGTGTGGTGCATGCTCCCGTCACCGTTGAAGGCGTGCCTGATTGCATTGCCTGGGCAGAAGGCATGGCCGAGGTGAGCCGCAATGGACGGCCGGTCAAAACACGGCTTACTGCCAAAACGTTGTCGAGCGACGAGTTCGTGATGGTCAGTGCGGCGGCGATCAGTAAACCTGCACTCAACAGCGAGCTCTGCCAACCCAGCACCTTTGTGGCCATGCCTTCCATTGCCTATCGGCTCGCCAAAGTCGCCGCCGGGGAGGGTGTTTGCGGTGTTTCGCTCTATCCGGTATCCGCGCATGACGTTGTCGCGGGCCATGCACTCTTGAGAGGAGCAGGCGGCGTTTTATTCGATGAGCGAGGGCAAACGATTGCATACGCTACTGAGGCCAATATGCAAACGGTCTCACAACGCTGCTTCGGTGGTTCAGTGTCGGCGTGCCGCAGCTTGCTAGCCCGTGAATGGGATCGTATTTTCACGGAAACCTGCAACTGATCCGTTGCCCGAGTCATTCAAGCAGTGGCAACCGCTTACGTTTGTCCTCTTCAACCGCGCACAGTCCGCAAGCGCCAGACTGTAAATCTCTCGAATTGAATGTCCATCCTCGCTAGCGGTTGTGCTCTTCAGGACAGGCGCGTCTTCGGCGAACATTTGAACCCATTCGGCGTTTTCGCTTTAGACCACATGTAAATGTCCGAACTGGAGGCGTCGGCTATCCAGCCGATGATGCTTTCATGCGCGCCGAAAACTCGGGCGTCGAATTGCCGCGACTCTTCTCTCGAGACAAGCGAGAAAGCCCTTCACTACCCCATGCGAATAGCGCTGACGAATGATGCTTTTTACGTCGTATACGGGATCAAAATGCAATGCCTTCCGCTACCTGAATCAGCATCTCCTCAACTAGACGAGTGCCCTGGAGTGTAGAGAGCATCGCAAATGGGGCCTTTCCCAAGAAACGATCCTTGGGTTTAGAGAGCCAACGCTTCGCCTTCTCGTCACTCCCGAAGAGTGTCACGGCTATGGCGATGATGTGCGCAAATCGGAACACCCGATCACTCTCGTGCACCGTGAGCCGCTGACGTGTTGCCAACCGAGTTTTGAGGGTTCTGAGCGGAGTAATCTGATTGCGCTCTGATGGACCGATCAAGCCTGTATCGCAGAGAACTATGACGCTATCAGCCAAGAAGCCAGCCTCAATGAGCTCGTGGATATCCTGCTCTGACGCGTTGGTGGGAATATGAAGGATAAGCTCCAGCCGAACTCGATAATCACGGTAAGCATCTTTGCGCATAACGCTAGCAATCATGGTGGGGCCCATTTGGAATGGCTGCAGTTATTATAAAGAGCATTCTGGCAAACTCGTCAGGTACCGACCGATTGTTGCTAACCTCTTACGTCTCGAAAAAGCAGTTTTATACGGGCTCCAATTGAACCTGGCGTCTCGCTGGTACTGCGATTTGATCCCTGAAAATATAGCCCTCCCATTCGTTACGCCGCGGCTTTGCGACCTGGGCCAGCCGTAATCAATGGAGCCCGAAAGCCCTGATGGAGTACGTCGGCTGGCGTGACGTGCACAGCGCCCTGCGCTACGTGGAGGCCGACGCGCCGTTCGGTGACTGGGGCGTCACCCGGCTGACGATTTCGTACTGCGCTACGGCCTACGTTATTACAGCTGCACAATCTAGCCAATTTAGCCTTGAAGTGAGCGATTCAACAGGTGTGAGAAACCAAGATTCTCAAACGTGAGAGGGTTTTTTGGGAAATATTCGGCTTATTAGTGGTATGCGAGGAGGATGTGTGGCGTGACGGCCCCAGTGGATCGGTACTTGAAGGCGGCGCGACGGGCGAGTACGCAACGTCGCTACCTCAGTGCGCTTGAGCATTTTGAAGGGACATGGCAGGGGCTATTGCCCGCTTCCAGCGAAAGTGTCGCGCGCTATCTGGCTACCTATGCTGAGCAGCTATCCAGTTCTACCCTGCATACTCACTTGGCCGCCCTGGCTCAGTGGCATAAGCGCCATGGATTTGTGGATCCGACCAAAGAGCCGCGGGTGCGTGATGTGCTGCGCGGGATTCGCGCCGAGCATCCCCAGCCGGTAAAACGGGCAGAGGCGCTGCAACTGCAGGCGCTGGAGGAGTGCATCACCGGGTTACATGAGCAGGCCAGCTCCACTGTTGCCGCAGAACGACTGCGCGCCTGTCGGGACCAGGCGCTCATCTTGCTCGGTTTTTGGCGAGCGTTTCGCAGCGACGATCTGTGCCAGCTACGCGTCGAGCACATCAAAGTCGAAACGGGAGCAAGCTTGGAAATCTTCCTCGTCAGTGACAAAACCGATCGTGATCATCAAGGACGGACAGTCATGGTGCCCGCGCTGAAGCGTCTGTGTCCGGTGGCGGCGTACGAGGCCTGGTTGGCGGCCAGCGGTCTGCAGCAAGGACCAGTGTTCCGGGCCATTGACCGTTGGGGGCATGTCAGTGCAGAGGGACTGAATGCGAACAGTATGTCGCGGCTTTTACGTATGGCTTTTGCCCGCAATGGCCTGGATGGGGAAGGTTACAGTGGGCATTCGCTGCGCCGCGGTTTTGCTACCTGGGCCAATCGTAACGAGTGGGGGGCTAAGGCCTTGATGGATTATGTCGGTTGGCGAGACGTTCATTCAGCGATGCGCTATATCGACACGACCGCACCTTTTGGCAAATGGCGACGCTAAGTGCTGATGGATTATGTCGGTTGGCTGGGGGCGCAGCCGGCATGGCGGTCCATCGACAGCAACGTCCCGTTCGGAAAGTGACATCGGTAAGCAGTGCCCTGCCTAATATCCGTCCACCCGAGATGAACGTTTTCGCTCTCGTTGGCTGAGGCGAGGCGAAGTATATTAGCGTCGAGAGTCTTGCATCGGATTTAGACACTTGGAGCGTTTCACGGCATGTCGAATCCCCCACGCAATCACCATTTCATCCCTCAGCATTTCCTGAAAGCTTGGCAGCATGCGAGTGGAAAAGTTTTCCGTTATCGTCGCTTACTTCACAGCGGGGTAATGGAGATCAAGCCGGTCTCCATCAAATACACGGCTTCTATCGAAGATCTGTATCGTATCGACTTTCCCGATGGCGGCTTTGAGGTCGAAACCAGCCACATCACTCCGCTGATTGATGAGACCGGTCACAAGATCATCGAAAAGGCACGGGGAAGTCTCGTCCAGGATTGGGGGTTGTCTGATCGCCGACAGCTGGCGAATACCTTGACGTTACTGGAGGCTCGACACCCTGCGGTGCTCATGGATGTTCGTTCGGAACTGGACCTCTTGCGCCAGAGAATGAAAGCCGAACGGCGCTTCTCGCAGGAGTCGATTGATGAGGTCATCCATTATTTTCAGGCAAGCGACTCGCTCGGCGTGGTTTCGTTGGTCTTGCTCACCCAAAACGAGATCCTACCCTTGCTTGAGCAACCGTTTTCGGACGGCTTGGTCCAGGCGAACCTGCGCGAGTATAGCCATGAGCGCTTGAGCTTGCTCTGCTCGGATTATCCGACCTCCCGCTGGGGCGATTACTTGAAGAAGTTGTTGTTCATCATTGCCATCAGTCCGCACAAGGCCTTGGTCTTTTCCAACAGCTCCAATATCGCAGTGTTTGATCTATTGAAGCCGCCTGCGCGGGCTCGGCTGATTAACCTTTATACCTTGGGTAAAGCGCAGACCGCGTACTACTGTGATGATGCGCAAGGTGACTTTGTCAGCGCTCATCTCGGCTGGGCACTGACCCGCCCGACTCTTGCCGAGCAGCGTCAGTACGTCGTGGATTTTTTGAAGGCAGAAGATGCCTGGCATCGTTAGTGATATTTAGGGTGCACCTGTTCCGAGATGCACCCCAACTCGTTAAGGGGGATGGCTTACTGGGTTAGTCCGCCGAGGGCCGCGTCGCCGCTGTTGGGTGCAGGCGCTCGAGCAGCGGTGTGATTAGCTGCTTTGGAGAGGGAATCGGTTCGCCGATCTGCCTTGGCTCGGCGCCATTCTCCTGTGTACGAACGGTGAATATGACACTTTTATCCGCTTGAGCCATGGCAAACACGGCAAATCCATTTTCCAACGGGGGGATGACCTCGCCGGGCCTGACCCCGGGTAAAGCGGCGCTGGGTAGAAATCACTTTTTAAGGCAATGATCCGGACCAGGGTATAAAGCCGTGGTTGAACAACCTGATCGCGGTTTTGCGCGCCCTCGGCGAGTTGGAGCGCTTGAGTTCGCTGCTGGAAGACGTCAGGCCCAGTCCTATACAAATCATACGTATGGAAGGCGAGAAGCGTCAGCGCGCATCTGGTCGCCGAAGTGCGCAGGGTGAGTCCAAGGAGGCTGGCTCGAGCGCAGGCAAACACAGTGATTGGTGATTGCCGAGTTCACATCGCCTGAGAAACAGCGCGCCCTTCACATTGCCAAGGGCGCTCATCAATTCCTATTTCCGATCCTCAACTGCTTGGCAAAGGAGGCGGCGGCCGTTGACGGTCACATTTACAAGCCGTTTTTCGCCGATTTTATGTCCAGAAGATTGATGGTCTTGATCTTGTCTGGGTGGATCACGATCGTCAGTTTGGCAGGGTACTTAAATCGCATTTCACTGATCCGGAATGTCCATAACATGATCTTAAGCAAGTCTTCATCACTGATGTTTTTGTGCTCTTTGATTCGCGTAATGCCTGACCCGAAAATGGGAGTGGAGACGCTTTGTTGAGCGTACACTTTATTAATTTTATCCCAGAAGTTGATCAGAAACTCCAGGTACTCGGACATGGTCAGCATTGCCCGATTTTGATCATCAAACTTTGAAAAGGCTGTGAGTATGAAATCATCGTAGACACAGAGTGTGCCAATTTTATATTTTTGCAGTTTTCCAACTCGTCTGGCAGTGTTTAAATCACCCAGTTCGTCATGGTCAAAAGAGTACGATTCTAGGTGGTGATCGAGTTTGGCAAGCGTGCCCGGCAGGTGTAAGTTAATAAACACCCCATTTAAGGAGTGAGCCGATATGATGCGATCATCGACGATGGTGTCAAAGTACTCGTTGAATGCAATGACTTTTAGTCCTGGCTCCAAAAATAAGTCGCCTGCCTTCACCGTGACTTTGCTGCCTTCAATGTCTAAATCCACGCTTTTGAGCTGATTCGCTCTGTGCCACAACCAGACGTAAACTACAATTAATAGGCCGATAAAAATAGCGCCCGCCAATGCCTTCATCTGTGAAGGGATTTCCACGAAAATCAATGCGAGGGACAATACGGTGCTGGTGGTGGAAATCCGTTCCTTAAAGTTTTTCATCAACTGACTGTCAAAAAAACGAACCTTGCGCAAGCTATTCTCCTTGTTGTATGGGTGTGTCATTGGTTATGCGGAATAGCGGTAGACATCCGGTTGGGTCTTGGAAGCAAGCGAAAAGTCTGAGTTGGTCAGTGCGCTTACTATGGTTTCTTGGTTGAGCGGTATGTGTAAAGTCGGCACCTTGGACATCAGTCTTCTAAAAGTCGGAAGCCTGTTCCACAATTTTTTAACATCCTCAGATAAGACGCCATTCAGCAGTAAAGACCCTTTTGTTTTAAATTCTGGGTAAACAACAATGACGGGGAGGCCTTGGTTTTCGATCCCGTATTCAATTTCCTCATTCAGAGCAACTGAACTAAAAGTAGCGCTGCTTAAAAACAATACAATATTTTTTGAGGACTGCAGGCGTTCGCGCAATCTTGGTTTTAACGTTCTTTCCCAATCACTGCCGTCCCTCACGCTATAGGTTTTCGCGTGGGAATCGATGAAAGGAAAGGATGGATCTTTGGCCTTCCAAGCCCTCAGCATGTTGTAGTAAACGAAGTCTTTGGTGGCATGGGCAGCCAGTGAACTTTCGTGGAAGGGCTCAGCCACATAGAACGCGCAATAGTTACCATTTCGGTATGCCATCGTTGCTCCTTGAGGTATTGGCTCGTGCAGGGATCGCGCTTAGTCGGGACATCGGCACATTGCCATTATCAGGGTTGGAAAGGCAAATCGGCTCTGGCGGTGGGGCCATTTAGCGTGGTTCCTTTCATTAATATAGTCATACGTTTGTTACCCTGCGGAGAAGGCCGCCCATGTTGCCAACCAGCACCCCCAGTACACGATTTCTGGGTATAGCCGACCTGGAAGCTCTTCAGCACCTCGTCAAGGTGTTGGTAAAAGAGGGCAGTTATCGCAGGAGCCACAGCAGCTCCGATCCTGCATGCTTTGCCAATAGCGATCCTCTTCGCTCTGCCAATCACGTAGCGCAAAAGCCAGTTCAACGGCTTGTTTGGCGTGCGGTCCGCACCGACGTAATGTCTTCGGACGCCTAAGCCCAGCGGTCCCGCAAAAGCAGCGCTGCTTCAGATTGATTACTCGCCTGTAAGACTCCCACACGCTATAGACGTGAACGCCGCGAACCCTGATCTCCAGGATGGCCCGACCTTTCGATCGTCGACGTTGCAGTGCAATCTGATTCTGTTCAAGCGCTGCCGAAAATTCACCATCTAGGGCTTTAGCAGCCGTCGATGCGCGAATCTGGTGATGGGCGGCGTTCCCATGGGCCCAGACCTCGTTGTTGGGCCATTTGCGCTGAACCCGGGCCCGTTCTTGAAGCTTGAGGAATCTGTAGAGTGTTTCCAGCCAAGCCACAGCCGATACTTCGTCAGTCACGGTCAAGCGACTGGCCGCTGGGTAATACAGACAGAACGTGCCGTCATAGTTGATGTGGCGTTCAGGGCAAAAGGACGGTAGATGAGTGGGCTGTTCCTCTTGAACGTAAACCGATTCATCGCTCCGTTGAAGGCGCAATTTGTACTGCAAAACCCTGCCGTCGACCAAGCGGATCGGCAATTCCAGAAGCGCCGAAGAGTCTGAGTGAACTGTGCAAACGCCCCCGAAATCGGGGGCGAATTGTGCAATCAGATTAAGTGCGGTGATCAAGAGTTACCTGACTCGCCGGCAGTGGTGATCGCGTAAGGACGAACTTCACGGTTATCCGCGAGAATGATCGCCGGAGCACCAGCATACGCTTCCGTACGTGCCTGTTTGGCTGACTCATCACCCTTGTCGGCCAGCGCCTCAGTGGCCTCGTTATAATCCAGGTTGGCAATCTTGCGAGTCTTGCCAAACAGATCTTTCACGGCGTCAGTCGCGGCGTCATAAGCCGCTTGCCCAATCGCCGTCTCGACACCAGAACAGGCACACTGGCGATTTTCAGATTCGATCACTTTACGCCCTATCGCGCAGCGAACGCGGTCTCCTTGCCTGCCCAGGCGGGTTACCGAAATGGGGCCGATGTCAAAGCCTATCGCGAGACCCAGTTCACCCGTTTCATAATCCTTTGCATTCAAACGCTCGATTGCCAGGTTGAAGCTGCTGCGTAGTGCGCCGGCTAAGCGGGTTGATTCGGAGATCGTTGTTTGTTCGTCCGTGGTGTGGGCAGTACCATCACACGACAGCGCCTGCACACAGTCACCAATGAAGCGGACTCGCCGCCCCTGAAAGTCAGACGTAACCACACGCTCGAGTTCTGCGCGTATTACATGCAGCGTACGGACGACGTCCTCGGCGTTGTCGTCGATATGTTCCGCGACATAGGCCGTGAAGCCGTCGATATCGGCATAAAGGCTCACCATTTCTTGGCGTTTAGAGTTGGCGGGTGTCAGCGTGCTGATGTCCATGTCGCACAGTGGCGGTGTCTGGCGGGTAAACTGGTAGCCGCCAATGGGATTGTTCTTCAGGTCCTCGCGCCATTCCTCGACGATTTCGTCGGCAGTGACGTCCAATTTGGCGGCGTCCTGGCAATCCTTGATTTCTTCATTCGTCAACGCAGCTTTTTCGGGCGCGTCTTTCTCAGTCAAGCCGATTGCCATACGGGCAGCATTGGTAAGGTAGATGCCTTTGGCGCTGTTGTTGCTGGCCAGTTTTGCTGCGTGATTAGCCGGGTCGCCTAGGAATAGCGGTTCACGATTCCCCTTGCGGCCGTTATTAACTGCCAGGGCGAGGCCGGTATCAATGCCGATTCGCAGCTTCGCGGCAGGAATTTGCTCATCATCGTCACCTGTCTGGGCAAGCACATCGATCATGAGCTTGGCCGTCGCGACCGCCCGCTGCACACGCTTCAGTTCGGCATCGGTATCGCTGTTGTAAGGTTTGGTGAACAACGAATGTAGCCGTTGGCTGTGGAAGTCTACCCGTCGAGCGTCAACCCGATCGAGAATGCGCTTGACTGCTCGGTAATGCTGATCGAGGAATCGTAGCGTGCGTTTATGGCAGTCAGTGCCTTCGACATGCGTGATGTTGAGCATGTCCTCTAGGTTCTGGATATCCGCGTACATGTGGACACCGTCGACCCGGTAGGCCACGTTCGTCGGGATCGACTCCAAGGACATGTCGCGGACGTAGTCTTTGACGGTGATGTCTTTCACATCAGCAATTTTCTTATCGATATGTTCGACTGCGCGGTTGTGGCTCCAACTCTTGCTCACTGAACTCTCCTATCCTGAGGGACGCATAACCTGGCATGGTGCAAGGCAGTAATTTGCTGATGATGAATTGGTTTTATCGCGGACCTAGGTCGTTGAAAATTTCCCGCAAAGAGGTGCAGACAGGCCCCAGCTTGGCTGGTTCTTTGTCTGCGGCGGGGCGGTAGGTGATGGTGGTGAGACCTTTCAGATCTGAAGGAAGGCGAACTTCGTCGCCCCTGGGCTCCACCAGAATCGAGCGCATGCGGCCAAGTCGACCGACGAACATGCCGAGTTCAAAAATCACATTGTCACGTGGCGCGCCCTGCGATTGGCCACGGCTTGTCACTTCATCATCCGGCTGGGCGATTGCGATCGCAAAATCGCTTTCGTCCAGCTGTTCTTCCAGACTTTCAATGGTGTACTTCGACGCGCGAAACGTACCTTCGGTCCAGATTTTGACAAAGAACGCGTCATGCTCGAGCTGACGTTCGATTTCGCGTGCAATCGGCAACGCCTCTTTGGACGAGATGATGAACACGCGGGCTGATTTGTGGGAGGGTCGCACCAAAGCGTTGCGTTGATGCAGCCGTTCAACCAGTTCACGGGTGACGTGTTGCCAAATGCGGGGGAAAGCGTTTGCTGCGGCTTTAAAGTCGGGTGCTGAAACCTTCAATACGACCGAAGATTCTGTCGCGACGACGGTCGCTGAACGTTTCGCCGTCACCACCAATGCCGACATTTCCCCGACGTGCTCTCCTTGCCCGCGGATTGCCACTTCCCGATCGTGGACTTTGATTTTGAGTTGCCCCGTGATGATAAAAAAAACGTCGGTATCGTGGCCTCCCTGCTCTATGAGAACCTGATCTTGCTTTAGCTCCATCAAGGAGCCAGCCTCAGCCAGAAGTTTGGCCAGCACTTCATTGCCGAGGACCAATTTCTGCTCTAGCAAAACCTCTTCAAGGGCTGGCCGGCCCGCAGCGCCTTCAAAGCGCTCAATCATTTTTTCCGTAGACATTTATCGACAAGCCCCGCGGGGGTTAAGGGTCTCTCCAGCAAATGGGGGCGTGCCGAAAAAGTTCAATGGGATCCAAAAAAGATAAATGCCGTCGAGGGTGCGGGTAGCGGAGCAGGAGTTTTTCTGATCCAACACGCTGTCGAATGTGCCGTCTGTGGGCTGGCGGGGCGTTCTTCAGCTCAGAAACTTTCTGGCGTACATTCCTGACCGAATCGAGCGTGGAGGGCGTGCGACCTTTTGCCGAAAAGATGAAGGGGTTGATGACCAGTCCAAGACGGGTGGTGCTGGGGACCTGAGGCTTAGCGACAAATGTAACGTCGTGTTGATGGTCGCGGCGCGGGCGGCAGACGATTTTGTAGTGCTTGTTAAGTCATGTTCCGCCCTTCAGGCGTGATGATAAATCTACACCCTCCATTTCCAGGTGGAGGAATACGTCCAAATGCCCATTTCCGTCCAATACTCGCGAACCCACATGTCCGTACCATTGGTTTGTTTCAAGTCTGATGCCAACCTTTCATAGACGTCCTCGGTAATACGACTCGGCTTGTTGGCCAGATTAGTGAGTTTTGCGGCATAATTTGCTGCACGGCCCACCCAAACCAAGTCGTTGTCACCTCGCACTCCAATTCGTGCTGTTTTCAACTGACTGGTGTCGATGCCTACAACATGCTTTAAGACAAAATCTGTAGCCCATCCCTTTGAGATGGCGGGTTGAATAATGTCTTGAACGGCGAAATTGATCTTTAAAGCGCATTTGGCCGCGGAAGTGTTTTTATAATCACCCGTGAAGATTCCCATCACGCGATCGCCATCGTACGCGGTGATGACACCACCCTCATTTTTGATTATGTCTGAAGCACATTTGAGGAAGGTTTTATAGATTTCGGTGCTGAACTCCCATTTCTTGGTGTTCACCATGTCTGTAGACCCGTCCAGATCTGCATACAACACGGTCGCTGAGTCCAGATCTTTTGCATGGTTTGAGTTCAGCCGCAGATCTGCTGGGTTAGGAACCCCAGTCGTCTCTTGAACCTCCCAGGCGGCTGTGAAGGTTTCGTCGACCCATTTTTTCAGGTCTTCAGCTAATGCCATTTTCTCTTCCTTGTTGGTTAGCACGGTAAAAAAACAAGATTGCGGCACTGGCTGCAGGTAACGCCTCTCGCAGCGGTCGCTTGCGACCGAATGAGCACCGCTAACGGATCATTGTAGTGTTGGCGGTATCCACTTGGTAAGCCAAGGCATCGTCAATGAAACGAGCTGCAAAAGCCTTCGTTGTTTAGATGAAGTACATCGTCAGGTACCGACAAAAATGGTAAATGCCGTTGATTGAGGTCTGAGATCAATTGCTTCAGGGTCACAGGCCATATTCCATTTCTGAGATGAAGGCATCAAATTTTGGCTCGTGCTCAATGGATTCATAAATATGGTTGAGCACGAACAGTGCCGCAGCCATGAGTTCAGTGTCCCTCCGGTTGTCATGCCGTTTATCACCGTGGAATAGATTGTTCCGGGCGATTTTTATGCAATCAAGCAACTCTCGCAATGTGGACGGCGTGGTGGGTGTGCCGGACCATTGGACGCCTTCACCAGTGTCGGCCACCAATCGATCCGGCGGCGCGTCGAAATAAATGGCCACCTCGGGTGCCGCGCGCAAGCGGGGAAAAATATCCGCTGGAAGATCGTTAGCGAATTTGGTCCATGCCGCATCAGCGCTGTCACGCCGCCGAAAACCTCCCTTTTTCATCGCGTATTCAAAGCGGGAAAAAACCGCGAACAGATCATAGGCTGCCTGTGAAACGCGGCTGCGAAAGTAGTCTTGCAACTGGATCATGTTGATAAGCACACAGGAAGGGGTGGCAAAGGATAATGGCAGACGCGCGCCGTTCTGCCCAATAAGGCCAAAGTCAGCAGCTCAACGTGAAAATGCCCTGTTCGATAAGTCGACTCATGTGCTCGCGCATGAAGCTCACGCGTGGGTTGTGCAGGGCTGCCTTGTCCCAGGTCAAAAAGAAAGTGTTCTCTGGCGGCGGTAAGGGAAAAGCGTGGCGCGACTGATGAATTTACATCTCAAGGGCCACCTGCCAAGGGATAGGTGCGCCTGCACGAAGCAAAAAACCTCAAACTAACCCAATAACAGAGGAGCAAAGGTCAACGAAGAGCCGACAAACCACTCAATGTGGTGAGTAGGTTCTCCGATGGTGATCGTGCCTGCGTTCGGCCCAGCTGAAAATCCGCGATCCTTCCCTCACGGTTTTGATGGTCAGAACAGTGGCAGGTTATAGCTGATGATCATTCTGTTTTCATCGATATCACGCAAGTAGTTCGAGCGCAGCGTTGCATAGCGCCAAAGTACCGCGACATTTTTCAATGTCCCGCTTTGAATCGCATAGCCAATATCGGTGTCACGCTCCCATTCCCTGCCTTCACCCGCCACGGTCGCCGGGTTGGCATGATCGGCCTTTGTGTAGCGCGTGGAGAAGGTTAGGCCTGGCACACCGAAGACGGCGAAATCGTAGGTGTAGCGCAGTTGCCAGGAGCGTTCGTCGCGCTCCATGAAGTCGTTTGCCATCATGTAGTTAGTCAAGTACGCATCGGTACCAACGATGTAAGGCATTGCAGTTGATCCGCTCAACCCCTGATAACCGAGCCCGACGCCATGGCCACCCAAGCTGTAGGCGACCAGTGCGTTAAGGGTACGGTTGTCGACCTTGCCGGCACCGGCATTACCGACATCACTGCTGAGGTAATACCGCACATCTGTCTTTAGAGTACCGCTACCCAATGGTAGGGAATGCACCAAGCCCAGATACTGCTGACGATAGATGTTTTCCAGCTCACCGTACTGATAACTCAAGGTCAGATTCTTGCTTAGAGCGTAGTCAGCGCCGGCCATTTTGAAGTCGTCGGCGTCGGGAGTGGCTTTGAAGCGCTTGTTCTTGTTGACCAGGGTCAGAGGCTGGTTATGGGAGTAGTCACGCAGCGTGGTGCGGTTGATGTCGCCCAGGGTCAGTGTGAAGTTGTCCAGTTCCTTGGCGGTGAGGATGCCGCCCTGGAAGGTCTGGGGCAGGATACGTCCGGTGCTGGAAGATATGACCGGATACTTGAGAATCTGCGTACCGACCTTCAGCTCGGTTTTCGACACCTTGATCTTGGCTGCCGCGCCGAACTTGCTGTACTCGTCAGGGGCCCGACCATCTTCGCCGACCGGCAACAAACCGGTGCCACTGCGATCGGGGGCCGAGTCTAGCTTGATCCCCAGCATGCCAATGGCATCGAGCCCGAAGCCGAGGGTGCCTGCGGTGTAGCCGGACTTGTAGTCGAGGACGAAACCCTGTGCCCATTCTTCACGTTTGGAGATACCCGGGTCTTCGCGAAAGTCTCGGTTCAAGTAGAAATTACTGGTCTGCAGTGTGGCGTGGCTGTCTTCGAGGAAACCTGCTGCGTGGCCGGCACTGCTGAACAGTCCCATTGGTAGCAAAGTCGAGCAGATGAGCACTTTGTTGTTGTGTTGCATGGTGGCTCCCGTTGAATCGCAGGCATGGCCGCGCCAACCGCCTTTTCGGCGGAATCGTTGTTGTTATTTGAAGGAGAACTCAGTGCACACGGTGACTCATACGTGACGAGTCAGCCGAGCATCCTGTCGAGCGACCTGCCGCAAGGCCATGCGGCAGGGGCAACGTATAGCGACAACGGCACCGGTGTCATGCAAGCACGCCGATCTGCCATGGGCAGAATTCGTCTTCGCCCAGGCCGTTGAGTTCACTCTTGGTTTTGTCTCCCGAGGCGTGAGTCAGCAGGCGCTCGAAGATTTCCTGGCCCATTTGCTGGATGGTCTTGTCGCCGTCGATGATCTGGCCGCAGTTGATGTCCATGTCATCGCTCATGCGATTGAACATGGGCGAATTGCTCGCCAGTTTGAAGGTCGGTGCAGGAACCGAACCGAAGCACGAACCACGCCCGGTGGTAAACGCGATCATGTTGGCGCCACCGGCGATCTGGCCGGTCGCGGACACCGGGTCATAGCCGGGGGTGTCCATGAACACTAGGCCATGGGTCGTCACCGGGTAGGCGTATTCATACACATCCATCAGTGGTGCGTTGCCGCCTTTCTTGGCACCGCCCAAGGATTTTTCCAGCACGTTGGCCAGGCCACCGGCGTTGTTGCCGGGGCTGACGCGACCATTGATCTGGGTGTCGCGGCCCTTGTTGTATTCCAGCCACCAGTCGATGCGGTCAATCAGTTTGCGACCGACTTCGGGGGTGGCGGCTCGGGCGGTCAAGGTGTGTTCGACGCCGAAAATTTCCGAGGTCTCGGAGAGAATCGCGGTCCCGCCGTGGCGCACCAGAATGTCAACCGCAGCGCCTAGCGCCGGGTTGGCCGAGAGGCCGGAGAAGCCGTCAGAGCCACCGCATTGCATGCCGATGATCAGGTGTTCGGCCGACACGGTTTCGCGTTGCACGGCGTTGGCTTGGGGCAGCATCGCTTGAATCATCTTGATGCCTTGGTCTACCGCGGTTTTAACGCCGCCGACGTCCTGGATCACCAGCGACTTGAGCATGTCTCCCAGTACAAGTTGCTCCTGCTCGATGAAACCATAGATATTGTTGCGCTCGCAGCCCAGGGCAATCAGCAGGCCGCCGGCGGTGTTGGCGTGCTTGATGTGGCCGCCGATGGTACGGCGCAGCAGGTTCATCGGTTCGCCGGTCATTTCCATGCCGCAACCGATTTCATGCACGAAGGGCACGACGCCGTCGATGTTCGGGAAGGCGGCCAGGCGCTCTTCGTCAAAGTGATTGGCAATTTTGCGTGCCACGGTGGCGCCGCAATTGCCGACGACAAAAATGCCGAGGTAGTTGCGCGTGGCCACCCGGCCATCTTCGCGAATGATGCCCTGGAACGTCGCGCGCTTATCGGCTGGCAACAGGTCGGTGGGCACGTAATCCAGGCCGTAGCGATAATCGCGAGCGGTTTCGCCGAACTCAATGTTGTGGCTGTGCATCCAGGTACCTGGTGGCAAGTCTTCGCTGGCATAGCCAATCACGGTGTTGTACTTGAGCACCGGTTGGCCTTTTTCGATCATGCGTGCAGCAATCTTGTGCCCCAGCGGGACGTCCTGCAGCGTAGTCAATGATTCGTTAGTAATGGCAGTGCCTGTGGGGATTTCCACGCGTGCGACCACTACGTTGTCGGCAGGGTCCAGGCGGATCACGGGGCTGATTTCACGGGAGGTCATAATTAAGTCCTGCTTTTCTTATAAGGTCGATGCTGCTGACTTTGCCTGGCATGACCGAAGCGTCTAATTGCCGCGAGACAGTCCTCGCGTAAAGCACACATTCGACTGCGTACGCGGCAATAGATTGGCAGTGCTTCGGTGGAAGACTCGATCACGCTACTGCGGCGGGCCCTTGTTTTTGCAGCACTGCCTTGGTTTTTTCCTTGCCGATGCCTTCCCACAAACCCTGCAAGTACATGGTGCCCAGTGCACGATCGTACAAGCCGTATCCTGGTACGCCTGTCTCTCCCCAAATCATGCGGCCATGGTCTGGACGGGCGTAGCCGGTGAAGTTGGCGTCATGCAGGGCCTTCAGGATTTCCGCCATATCCAGCGAACCACATTGCGTCGGGTGGGCGCTTTCATAAAAGTCACCGTTGTCGAACACCTTGACGTTACGCAGGTGAACGTAATGCACACGCTGGCGAGCGGCGAATTCGTTGATGAACGACGGCACATCGTTGTTGAGGTCCGAGCCGATGGTGCCGCTGCATAACGTCAGGCCGTTCGCAGGCGAGTCAATGATGCTCAGTACGCGGCGATGATCCTCGATGTTTTTGATAATTCGAGGAAGGCCAAACACCGAACGAGGCGGATCGTCTGCGTGTAGGGCCAGTTTCAGGCCAAGCTGCTCGGCAACCGGCACCAACTTGCCCAGGAACCACTCAAGGTTTTTCCACATCTGTTCGGTGCTGACATCCTTGTATTCTTCAAGCAGTGCCTGGAGCTTCTCTGCAGGGTATTTTGTACCGATGCCGGGTAGGGGAATCACACCTTTAGATACGTCCAGTCGATCAACCAACGAGGCCTCGAAAGACAATGTATTGGAGCCATCGGGCAGTTGGTACTCCATCTGTGTACGAGTCCAGTCGAATACAGGCATGAAGTTGTAGCAGACGATCTTGATACCGCTGGCGGCAAGATTCTTCAGCGTTTCAATGTACTGCGGAATAAGCGCTTCACGATTGGGCTTTCCCAGTTTGATGTCTTCGTGCACGCGGAAGCTGTCGACGACGTCCATTTTCAAACCATAAGCCGCCGCTGCGTCTCGCAGACTGGTGATACGGTCCACCGGCCAGACTTCTCCAAGCGGGGTGTCGTAAAGTGATGAAACAATGCCGTACAACCCGGGAATCTGATTGATGTACTGCAAATTGATTGGATCTTTCGGACCGTGCCAACGAAAAATCATCTTCATTTTTGGTGCCTCGCATATCTTTAATTGGAGTCAGTTGGAAACCGAATTCAAGTTTTCGGATGAAGCTTGAAGCGTTGGATCTTGCCGACGATCAGCCAGTAACTGGCGACCGCTACCAATCCGTGAGCGCCGACGTAGAGCAGTGCGCCATCGAAGGAACCTGTGGTTTGAAGGATGTAGCCGATGACCACCGGGGTTACGATTCCAGCGGTGTTGCCGAAGGCATTAAATACGCCACCGGTAGTCCCGATAAGCTCTTTGGGCGCGGTGTCGGCGACCACTGTCCAGCCCATCGAGCCGAAACCCTTACCGAAGAACGCCAGGCTCATCAGCACAACGACCACGGCAGCGCTTTCGGCATAGTTACAGAGAATGATGCTGGCGCTGAGCAACAGGCCAATGGTGATCGGGGTTTTACGAGCAATGCTCAAAGAGCCCGTTTTCTTCAGGATCAGGTCGGAGATAAAACCGCTGGACACGCCGCCCACCAAGCCACACAACGCTGGAATTGCTGCGATAAACCCGGCCTGAAGGATGTCAAATCCACGTTCCTTGACCAGATAAATCGGAAACCAGGTCATGAAGAACCAGGTGATCGAAGTGATGCAGTATTGGGCCAGAAAAATCCCGACCAGCATGCGACTGCGAAACAACTGTCCGATCTCGCCGAGCTTCATGCCCTTGCCGGTATTTGCCGCTTTGGATTTCAAACTCTCCAGATCAACAAGGCCGTCGCCAGCGCGGATGTATTCCAGTTCCTCGCTGTTCATCTTCGGATGGTCAATGGGCAGGTAGTAGAATTTCCACCAGATGGCACCAATCACCAGGCCGATGGCGCCCATGATGATGAATACGTACTCCCAGCCGTAGGTGTAGCAGAGCCATCCCATGACTGGGGTGAAGACAGCCAGCGACAGGTATTGCGCGCTGTTGAAGATGGCGCCGGCAATACCGCGTTCGGAGGAGGGGAACCATGCGGCAATGATGCGGCCCGAGGCTGGTCCGACCGGAGACTCAGCAGCACCGAGCAAAAAGCGCAGGGCCAGTAGCAGTGGTACCACCATGCCAATGAAATGCACCATACCCATCATCACCGTGAAGCAAGACCAGATCACCACGGCCAGCATCATTGAAAGCTTCGAGCCGATACGGTCGGTCAGCCACCCGGAGGGGATCAGGAAGATTACGTACGCCCAGCTGAATGCCGAGAACAGGTATCCCATTTCCACAGAACTGATACCGAGCTCCTTGCTCATGTCGGTCCCTGCGACCGACAGTGCAGCACGATCCCCCGTACTCAGGGCGAGAACGATGGTGATCAACGCCAGAATCAGAAAGCGATAGCTGCTCTTTTTCGTGGTCGCCGCCGCGTCCTGGTGGCCCTTCGATTGGGCCGAGACCGCGGCAACTGGCGTGTTGCCTTCCAGCGCGTAGCGCTCGTTGTTGTTCATGTGTGCCTCGTCTAATTATTTTTGTAGAGTGCCCAGGCATTGGCGACCCTTGGGAGCCAATACCTGTACCGGGATCAAGCGGCCTGGGTGTCTGCCTCCGTGTAGTCCACAGCGACCCATTCGAAGTACTTTTTCAGTTCAGTGACCAGGGCAACGTGCGCCGGGTGAGGCAGGTAACGGTTGACCGCTTCAGCATCGTCGAACGTCGTCTCCAGCACGTAGTCCCAGCAGATCGGTCGGTCCAGTTCATTGGCCGACACCTTCCAGCTGCGGGCAAACTCAATGTCCTTGGCGAGGTCGCTCATCCACTGCACGAGATGGCTTTCCAGCTGTGGGTTTTTCTCCACCGCAGGCAGGCGCCGGAACATCACGATGTGTTTCATCATGGCTGGGCTCCTTGCTGGGCGAGTGCCCATGCAGGAGCATCCTGCAACGCCACCGGGCGCAGGTAGCGCTGCAGCGCGGCGTAGCCCACCGAAGTGCTTTGTGGTTGAGTCGACGCAGGCCAGGGGCCGCCATGTTGCTGTGCGTGCGTGACGGCAACGCCTGTTGGCACGCCCGAGAACAACACTCGACCGGCGATCTGGCGAGCGGCGCGAAGCAGCGCACGGGTGTCGTCGGTGGCGTCTTCGAAGCCCCAAAGCGTCGCCGTCAAGCTGCCTCCAATGGCGTGCAACACAGCGGTCGCCTGTTCGATGGACTCGACTGTCAGTACCACGGCGGCGGGGCCGAACATTTCTTCGCGAAGATTGGCGTCTTCAATAAAGGCCTTGGCGTCGACCTTGAACAGACGCGGAGCCGGGCCTTCGCTATCGGCCAGTGGCTCGAATACTTGGCTCGCTGCATCGGATGCCAGCAGATGGGCGACTCCTGCATCAAATCCGTTTCGCATACCGGGAGTCAGCATGCGATGGGTCTTGATCGGTTGCAGTGCCGCGCTCAATTGCGCGACAAAACGGTCACTGGCCGGATGGTCGAGTAAAACGATCACCCCCGGGCTGGTGCAGAATTGTCCGGTGCCTTGGGTGATCGAAGCAGCAAGGGTGTTCGCCAGGGCCTCGCTGTCACGCTCTAGAATACCGGGCAGGGCGATCAATGGATTGATGGAGCCCAACTCACCGAAAAACGGAACAGGGCGACGGCGTTCGTTAGCGGCTTTCCAAAGCGCGGTCCCGCCTTGATAGGAACCGGTAAATGCAACGGCGGCAATCTGCGGATGCGCTACCAGGTGCAGGCCCGCTGCGCGGGAGGCGCCATCGACCAGGCCAAGCAGCCCGCCAGGCAAGTTCATGCCGTCAAGTACGCCCTGAGCCACCTCATGTACTGCGCGCGACAGCCGTGGGTGCCCGGAATGAGTCTTGACTACCACAGGGCAACCGGCCGCCAATGCCGAAGCGGTGTCGCCGCCCAGGACCGAAAAAGCGAACGGGAAGTTGCTGGCTGAAAACATCGCCACCGGCCCCAGCGGTTCGTGGGTGCGTGTCAGGCGTGGGCGACCTACGGGCGGCGCGCCAGCCACGGCCTGATCGTCGATTGTCTGGTATGGCACACCGGCCTCTACCTCGTCGGCGAAACCACGCAGTTGAAAGGCCGTTCGCGCCACTTCACCGTTGAGTCGCCCGGCACCCAGGCCGGTTTCTTCGTCGGCCAGTGCCACAAGAGCGGCTTGGTGCTGTTCAAGACCGCTGGCCAGTCCACGTAGCAAGCCGCTGCGAACGGAGGGCGCGGAGGCCGCCCAGAACCCGGCGACGGCACCGGCAGCCTCGACAGCTGCATCGATCAATTGAAACTCGGTGGTGCTCATTGTTCACCTCCTGTGGCCGGTTCCAGGTGGTAACCACGACCCGCGTAATCGAAGTCGACGATTTCGTTGATGGCCACTTCCTTGTCGGCAGGTGAGGCGTAGTAAGCGCGGATCTCTTTGATCAGACCAGTATGCTCGTCAAAGATGTACCACTCGTCACCACGCAGCGCGGTACCCAGTTTACCCTTCCAGTGCGTCCACTCGATCACCGCTTCAGGGCTGTCATGGCTGACGAGAATCTTCTCGATGGTCCATTGCGAGCCGAGGTTCTCGACGCACCACACCCATTTGGACGCGATGGTCTCGGCAGTGCGCCAAGGAATTTCTGGCAATCCGGCTGGGAAGTAGTGCACGGCATCCGGAGTGAAGCACGACACCAATTCGGCGTGATCGCCCGCGTTGCAAGCAGCAAAGTAGCGACGGATCAGTGCGGCGTATTCGGCTTGTTTGCTCATTGTTCATCCCCCTTGTTGATGATGCTCGGGATGGCAGGACGACCTGAGGCTACCCATGCGTGGTAGTCAGAGATGGCGGTTGGACCTGGTGGATAGACGCCCCAGAGTGCTTCGCCGGCGGCGATGCGCATCGCCAGATAGCCTTCCAGGTCGTCCTGCACGGTGCAGTAATCGGCCAGCTCTTCTGCCAGATGCGCAGGAATCACCGTCAAACCGTCGCCGTCGCCGACGATGATGTCCCCTGGATACACCGCCACACCGGCACAGCCGATCGGTACCTGCAAGTCAGCCACGTGGTGATAGGAGATGCGCGTGGTTGCAGTGACTTCGCGGGCAAAGGCAGGCAGCGGCAAAGCGGCAATTTCACTGCCGTCGCGCAGGGCGCCGTCGGTAACGATAGCCCGGGCGCCACGGGCCAGCAGACGGGTCACCAGGATATTGCCCGCCGACGCCGCACGCGGGTCGTTCTGGCTGTCGATGACCAGCACGTCGCCCGGCTGGATCTGTTCCACACCCTGCCATTGCAGATTGTTGTGGTTGGGTTTGGTGGTCATGGTGCCGTAGGTGTCGATGTCCTCGCGGGCCGGTATGAAGCGCATGGTGAAAGCGCGGCCAGCGAACGGCTTGATGTCTTTGTTCATGGCGCGAAGGCCGACCAGGGCTGGCTGACGAAAACCCAATTTGAACAGTTGGGTGGTCAGCGAACCGCTGCTGCAACGGGCTAGGCGTGCCAGCACTTCATCGCTGACATGAACCTGGCGCTCGTCGGTTTCTTCCAGTGTGTCGGCGTATTGGTGGATCTGCGTCATTGTTGTTCTCCTGTGCTCTTACGCATGGCGTGTAGGTGCACCAAGTCATTGGTTATTCCCGTAATTTGGGACAAAGAATGTTTGTGATGACCTGATATCGTCAGATCCTAGAGGTTTGTTGACGTGTGCAATACCCGTCGTATGATCCAGTTCATTCGTTGTTCCATATGGTGGGAATAAGTCATGAAAGCAGGAGAGGGCACGGGTGCACTGGAGAAGGCGCTGGATGTGTTGGAGGCCGTTGGTTCCGCGCCTCGGGGCGTCAGTCAGGCCGAATTGGCAGGGCAGCTGGAGTTACCCAAAACCACGCTGTATCGAATCATCGCCAGCCTGGTGGAGCGCGGCATGATTCGCCGCGATCCGGTGCACAAGGTCTACCGGTTGGGGTTCCGTTATCTGGAACTGGTGCGCAATGCCTATCTGATGCCGGACCTGGTAGCGGCCGCGAGTTTCGAGTTGCGGGCCTTGCGCGATCTGACCGGCGAGACGTCCTATCTGGCGGTGCTCGATGGCAATCAAGTCAGATCTCTCGAGCGTTGCGACGGCGCGCACACCACGCGTTCGGCGGCGGCGCTTGGCCAGAGCAAGCCGGTGTATTGCACGGGTCAGGGCAAGGCAATTCTTGCGGCGATGGATGAAGCCGCTCGTGAGGCAATCATCAAGGGGCTGGTGCTGACACCGCTGACCGAACTGACCATCACCGATCGTCGACGCCTGCATACCGAGTTGCAGATCACCCGGGCCAGGGGCTATGCCATCGACGATGAGGAGATTGTGATGGGCGTGCGTTGCGTGGCTGCGGCGATCCGGGATAACGCGGGAAATGTGCGCGGCGCCTTGAGTGTGGCAGGGCCGGCTTATCGCTTGACCCTTGAGCGTCTGGAGCTGTTGGGCCCTGAGATAAGCGAAGCGGCAAGACGCGTGGGGGCTCAGTTGAGCGAGCCGCGCATTCAAATCGGCGACACCGACGTCAAACTGGTCGATAGTCCGTGGGCGTTCAATGGCGCTTTCCCGCGTTGGTCGAGCAAGCTTCGTTGCCTGTTTTGGGCGGATACCCTGGCGCCGGCCATTCGCATGCTGGATGGCGATGGCGAGCGTATTTTCGCCCGCCTCGAATCCCCGGTCGTGGCGATGGAGCTGCATAGCCAGGGATTGCTGGTCGCCCATACCCAGGGTTGGTCGCTGATTGACTTTGAAGGTTGCGAACATCCCTTGCCCGACTGGCCCGGCAAGAGCCTCTTGGGGCTTTGTAGTCGACCTGACGGCAGTGTCTGGGCGTGCCTGGCGAGCCACACCGGCTGCAAGGTGGGAGAGTTGAACCGGCATGGTGATCTGCGCTTGTCCTGGGAGTTTCAGGAAAACATCACGTCAATGTGCTGGGATGAGCGTGGGCAGGCGTTTTACGCAATCGGGCCGGAAACCGGGTCGGTCTACGTCGTGCAGGCAGGCAGTGTGAATGTTCGGCGCTTGGCCACGTTGCCCAAAGGGTCGGGGCGGCTGAGCGGACTGGCCCTTGATCGAGAGGGGGGTGTTTGGACCACATTGCGCGACGGTTGGAGCCTGGTTCGATTTGCCGAAGACGGCAGCATTGATCGAATGATTGGTTTGCCGATTCCAGGGCCGACGGACCTGGCTTTCGGTGGTGAAGACCGTGACACCTTGTACATCACCAGCGCACGTCACGACATTCCGATGGAAATGCTGAACAACGCTCCAGGATCAGGGCATTTGTTCAGTATCTACGTGGAGCACGGGGGAGCCTTGGCCAATATCACGGAGTGGACAGTTTGATGGTCCTGTATTGCTTTAGTTTATCCAACGTGAAGGTGCTGATAACCATTTGAGGTATCATCTAACATTCTGATAGTAGAATGAGATACCGTATAGAGAATATGATGGAGCTGATGTTGGCCTGTCATTTCCTATAAAAACAAAAACGGTAATCAGAATGTCATTTCTCAAAGGCTATTCAATCGGCGCCAAGCTCTTTGTGCTGCCCGCATTATTTGTTATCGCTTTATTGGTTGTTTCGGGCCTTGCCTATCATGGGCTGGCCAGGCAACAGGCGGTGATCGAGGAAATCGACCAGTTGCGTTTCCAGCAGTATCGCCAGGTACTGGAAACCGCGTCTGCGTCGCAGGCGGCAATGGTCGGGGCCTATGCCATAGGCGCACGCATCCTTGAATCCAATGGGCAGGCTTCTGCCGAGGAGCTGGAATCCTATCTGGAAGACATGCAGGCCAGTGTCGACGACATGCGAGCCGGGTTGGACAAGGTGGCTCGCGAGACGCGTCTGGGTGAGGAGGAGAAAGAACTCTACCGCGCCGTGCAAGAACAGGCCGCCGTGGTCGGCGAAGGCCTTGCCGATTTCAAGCGCGCGGCCTTGAGTGACCAAATACAGGCGGCATCGCTGCTGGGCAGGGTGCGCGCCGACAACAATGGTCTGCAAGGTCAATTCAATCGTTTGCTGGGACTGCAGGCGCAACTGACCTCTGGCGCCTTTGCCGAGGCCGGCACTATGCAACGCCAGGTGTCACGGATGTTGGTTGCGGTATTACTCGGCGCCAGCGTACTCGCCGTCATCGTCAGTCTTTTGTTGCGTGCCCAGATCCTCAGGCCCATCCGGGAAATCGAACAGGCATCGATCGAGTTGCGCGATGGCGACCTGACCCGACGCGTGCGGGTCATGGGCCGAGATGAGGTGGCCCACACGGCCCAGGCATTCAACGAACTCATTGATAGCTTTCAGCAGGCCATGCGCCAGGTTGCCGGTGTTGCGGCATCGGTCGGCGCGTCGGCGGAGGAACTGGTGGGTACTTCGGCGCGCGTGGCGCAAAGCTCCACGGCGCAGGCCGGTGCGGTGGGTGCGGTGTCGATGACCATCGAGCAGATGAGCGACGGCATTGCGGCAATCTCCAGTCATGCTGAAAGCCTGCGCAGCTGCGCCGAAGCAAGTTTGCGCGGTGCGCAAGACGGGCACCTGGCCTTGTCGCGACTGCTCGAGAAAATCGACAGCGTGCGCCATGCCTTCTCCGCCATCCGCGGCTCGGTGGGCGATTTTGTCGAAAGCACGACAGCGATCACCGCCAGCATCGGTCAGGTCAAGGACCTCTCCGCGCAGACCAGCATGCTGGCGCTCAATGCGGCCATCGAGGCGGCGCGTGCCGGAGAAAGCGGGCGCGGTTTCAGCGTGGTGGCCGACGAAGTGCGTAACTTGGCGCAACGCTCGGCGCTGGCTGCCAACTCGATCAACCAGTTGACGTTGAAGCTGGAGAACCAGTCCGGGATCGTCGACCAGGCATTGAGTGCGGGCACCGTGGCACTGGAGGACAGTGGCCGACTGCTGGGTGAGTTGGAAAGTACCCTGCAGCAGGCGACGGAACTGGTCGGAGACTCCACGCGCGGGGTGGACCGGATTGCCGATGCGGTGAGCGTGCAGAGCGAGGGTGGGCGGGGCATCGTGGCCAACGTCGAGCACATCGCGCGCATGGCCGGAGAGGGTGATGCGATCACCCATCAGGTATCCGGAGCCGTGGTGTCCTTGCGCGAACTGTCCGATGAGCTGAACGTAGCGGTGGGACGTTTTCGCTACGAGGCCTGATTGGCTTGAGACTTCGGTGTCCTGAATATCAGCAGCAGCGGTATGACGCCAATGGATAACCACATCAGCAGCTTGAAGTCATCCAGGTAAGCCACCCAGCTGGCTTGCACAGTGATCAAGCCATCCAGGGCTGCACGCCCGCTGGCGGTCAGTGGATTGAGCTGGTTGTTGACAGGCCAGGCATCGAACAGGCGGTTGAACGGCGTCACGTAGGCGCCGATTTCGGCATGATTGATCTGGGTGTTTTGCGCCAGCAGCACCGTAACGATCGAGATGCCAACGCTCGAACCGACATTGCGTGACAGGTTGTACAGACCCGTGGCTTCGCCCCGCAAATGCGGGGGCAGGGTGGTAAAGGCGATGGTGGTCAGCGGGACGAACAACAGGCCCAGGCTCGCGCCCTGGATAAAGCCAACGTAGACGATGGTGTGGATGGACACGGCCGGTGTCCAGCCGGTCATCATGTACATCGACCAGGCGGACAACACCAGGCCGCAAAACAGTATCCAGCGAATATCGACTTTGCCGATGATCTTCCCGGCAAGGAACATGCTCAGCATCGTCCCCAGGCCGCGCGGCCCCATGACCATGCCGGCGGTGAGAACCGGGTAGCCCATCAGGGTTTGCAGGTAGGGTGTCATCAGTGCCAGCGAGGCCAGGTAGGTGATGCCGATGATGAAGATAAACACCACCGCCACCGAGTAATTGCGATCCTTGAACAACTTCAGGCTGATAAAGGGCTTGTCGTGGGTGAAGGTGTGGACGATGAAAATGTACGAAGCGATGGCGGCCACCAGCGCTTCCAGGATGATTTCCCCAGAGTCGAACCAGCCCAGTTGTTCGCCGCGGTCGAGGAACAGTTGAATCGACATGATGGCCACGCTGAGGGAGCTAAAGCCCAGCCAGTCCAGGCGTGCGGTCCTGTCGGCCGGGGTTTCACGAATGAAGCGGGTCATGCCGATGAAGGCCAGCAACCCGATAGGCAGGTTGATGAAGAACACCCAGCGCCAACTGAGGTGTTCCGTCAGCCAGCCGCCGAGCATCGGCCCCAATACCGGGCCGACCATGACCGATACCCCGAACAGCGCCACTGCCGACCCTCGTTCTTTCTGCGGGTAAATATCCAGCAGGATGCCTTGCGATAATGGCACCAACGCCGCCCCGGCCACCCCTTGCAGCAGGCGAAACAGGATGATTTCTTCCAGGGAGCGGGCAATGCCACAGAGCACCGACGCCAATACAAAACCCAGGATCGACCACAGCAACACGCGTTTGCGACCGAAGCGCCGGGCCAGGAAAGCCGAGGGCGGCGTCATGATGGCGGTGGCGACGATGTACGAGGTCAGCACCCAGTTAATCTGATCGGCGCTGGCCGATACGCTGCCCTGCATATAGGGCAGGGCGACGTTGGCGATGGTGGTGTCCAGCGCCTGCATGACCACCGCCAGCACCACACACAAGGTGATCAGTACCCGCAACGGCGATGGCGGAAGTGGTCCGGATACTTCACTCATGATGGCGTGCGAACAGGTTTGCCAGCGGCTTCGGCAGGCCACGTGCCGTGCCGGTATCGATATCGACCACGGCGCTCATGCCATGGCGCAGCGCGGGTTTGCCGGCAGCATCGTCGATATGGATCCGCACCGGAATGCGCTGCACAACCTTCACCCAGTTGCCCGTGGTGTTCTGGGCCGGCAACAGGGAGAAGCTCGAACTGGATGCTGGGCTGATGCTTTCCACGGTGCCATGCCAGGTGACACCCGGATAAGTGTCTACCTCAATGGTTACGCCCTGGCCGATGTGAGCGTTGGTCAGCTCGGTCTCTTTCGGTGACGCAGCCACCCACAGCTGCTCGCTGGACACCAGGCTAAAGCCCGATTGGGGTGGTTGCAGATACGCACCCACTTGCAGCGAGTCAACGTTGGTGACGACGCCGTCGAATGGGGCGATGACCACGGAGTTTCGCAGGTTGCGTTCGGCTTCATTCAGTGCCGCCAGCGCTTGCAAGTAGGACGGATGCAACTCCAGAGGTCTGTCCAGACGCCCACCCAGTTGAGCCAGCGCCGCCGCGGCCTGGGCCTTGGCGACCGCCACCTGCTGACGGGTATTGTCGAGGTCCTGGTGGGCGTCGTCGTAGAGAGTCCTGGATACGGCGGCAACGCTGACCAGCTTTTCCAGCCGTTGCAGATTGGTCTGGTAAAAGGGCAATTTGGCTTCAGCCTGGGCGATCTCGGCCAGCGATTGGTTGTAGCTGGCCTTGAGGTAAAGGATCTGATTGCGCGCGTTTTCCAGTTGCGCCTTGGCACTGGCCACGGCGATTTCAAAGGGCTCGGGCTTGAGACGGAACAACACTTGGCCTTTGCTCACGCTTTGGTTGTCACTGACTTCAATAGCCGCGACGATTCCGGCGACATCGGTGGAAACCCCTACACGCTCGGCCTGGATATAAGCATTGTCGGTGCTTACGATCTGGCCACCCAACACATACCAGGCAGCACAGGCCACGACACTGATAGGTGCCAGCAAAAACAGGCCGATGCGCCAGCGTTGGCGTGCCGTGTCAGACGGTTCTTCAGCATGGCCATCAAGGGCCGAAGCCTCGGTCGCCTGCATCTGGGGTTTTTCAGCTGGCTCGAGCGGTCGGGCTTCAGCGTGCACGGCAGGGCGCTGCAATGTCGGCTCAGCCATGCTTCACCTCGCTTGCTGCACAGCCTGTGAGCTCATCCACGGGCTGGCCGCAGGCTGTCAGCAAGTGTTCACGCATACGTTCGAGGTACTGCAGCAATTGGTCGTGCTCCTGAATGGAGAAATCCGCCATGGTTTCTTGTCGGGTTTGTTCGCCGATGGTGCGCATGAACTGCAGTAGCGGATGGGCAGCCGGGGTGAGAAACAGCAAGGAGTATCGGCGGTCGGTGGGGTGGTTACGGCGTTCGATCAATCCGCGCTCCTGCATCTTGTCCAGCAAGCGCACCAGGGTGACCGACTCGATTTCCAACAGGTCTGCCAGGCCTTTCTGGTGGATGCCCTCATGAATCGACAGCTTGGCCAGGACTTGCCATTGCGAGCGCGTGAGACCGGCTGCGCGAGCCCATTGTTCAAAGCGCTTACGCATCAAGCGGGCAACGTCATGGAGGACAAAGCCGAGGGTGGATTGGGTCATCGTCAGCGCACCTTGGAGTCAATGAGCAAGCTAATGGTAATCAGGCTTATGGATTGCTCGCTAGCTATTTTTCATTAAAACATGATCAGATAAAGAAAAAATGTCCATTTGGAGGTCGCTTATCAAGCTGAAATGTGCTCTTTAAGCCGAAATGTTTCGGCTTGATGCCTGAATTTTGCCTTTTTATGCTGGGTTAAAAAAATATCGACAGAAAATAAAAAACTGTCGAATTATGTTTGCTCTATCCACCACTAAGCACTACCGTTAGCGCTGACTGCGTTCAACGCAATTGCCCAAGACCAATAACAAAGAGGCAGCCCGATGATGACCCCAGGCTGGTGGGCCATGGCGCTTTGCGAGGCCGTGAATGATCAAACGCCATTGGCCGTGGCCTTTGCCGGCGAGGAGTTGGTGCTGTTCCGAAACGCGGCCGGCCAAGCCTTTGCCTTGGAAGACCGTTGCCCACATCGGCGGGTGCCGCTGGCTCTGGGGCGAGTCGTCGAGTCCGGCCTGCAATGCGGTTATCACGGCTGGACCTTTGATGGCGCCAGTGGTGGCTGCACGCAGATCCCCAATCTGCATGCCGATGAGCGCGTACCTGCACGTTATGCCGCGCGTGCCTTTGCGGTGCGCGAGGAAAATGGTTTTGTCCATGTGTGGTTGGGTGAGGGGGCACCGCAAGGGGCATTGCCCAGCAGCGATTACCAACCCAGCGGACGCGAATTTACCGGTTCCACTATCGTCAACATGAGTCACGACCAGTACCTGGATGCGATGCTCGACGGTCCGGAATGCTTGCTCGGGTTTCCCCATGTGCGCCTTACCGATTTTTTCCTTGGCGATCTGCGCAGCGAGCAGGGGCGTGTGGTTCTGGAACGAGGTGCGGTATGGAGCACACAAATCCTGCCTTCGCAGTTTGTGGTGGATTACCCCTTGATTGTGCGCACCGCCGTCCCATTGAACGGCGGTACTGTTCGGGTGGATTTGCTGAGCGAAGATGAATTGCCGCTAGTGACGCTGATGATCGCGACCGGTGCCAATCGTCGTGGCACCACCAGCCTGTGTTGGCGTGGCTACGTGCATGAGCAGGTGCCGGCCAGGGCACCGTTGCGCTGGCGAGCAGCACGCCTGCGTAAACAAGCCCCATTCCAGGTGAAAAGCCTGATTGATGGCGCAGCCGTCGCGGCCTTGTTGCAAGCCTCATCCCGTGAACTGCGTGGGTTGCGCCAACCGCGCCTGATTCCCGTCAGCGCAGTCGTCTGAGCACAGGAGTTCCCACCATGCATGCCGTGCCTTCCTCCACCGATACGATCCCTGGCAAAGTGCGGGGTGACTGGACGCCGATCAACTACGACCTGCGTGACACCTGGTTCCCGGTGTCCCATAGCCGCGACCTGAGTGCGCGGCCCATTCGCCGGATCATTCATGCCCAGCCCTATTACCTGTGGCGGGACAACGGGCGCGCGGTGGCTGCCGAGTTTCATCCGCATTTCCCCCAGAAAGAGCTGATACTCACAGCGTTTACCGGGGGACGGGGCTTTTATCCGCTGGTTGAGCGTTACGGCTACATCTGGGTCTGGTACGGCAATCCGGACGCTGCCGACATGCAGTTGCTCCCGCATATTCCGTTTCTACCGCAGGACGGCAGTCTTCCCGGTTACACCCAGCGTACTGTGCGGTTTGATGCGACCTCGGCGCTGTCGGTGGAAAACCTGATTGACCTGACCCATGCCGATTTCCTGCATGCCAATACCATTGGCGACGGTATCAGTGAGTCGGACGTGGTGGAGGTGCAATGGACCTCCGAGACCGTGACCCGCACTCGTACCGTGGCGCAAAAGTCAGTGGCGCCCATCATGCGCTGGGTCGGCGGTGTGCGCGCCAAATACCAGGACTTTCGCGCCGTGCTGCACATTCACTTGCGCAGCAACGTGTGCATCTCCTATCCGCGCTTTCGCCCCGGGTATGACGTGCCCAACCTGCAACCGTTCCTGCCGGTGGGCAAGCATAGATCGCGGTGTGACGTCACCTTCAACACCACCGCTGCACCCGCGCCTTTTCGCTATGTGATGCCGCGCATCAACTACATCATCCAGCCCCAGGACAACTCGGTGGTGCGCCCGCAGAACCAACGTTATTTCGAGGTCGACGAACGTCGTGACTTGCACTCTCGCTTCGATACGCCGGGTACCCGTTATCGCTACCAGATGGAACAGTTGGTCGAACGTCAGCGTGCCGGCCAGTTCGCCTACGGCAGCGACGCTGAACCCGGGCGGGATATCACAGCCTTGCTCGGCATGAACGACTGACACCCACGCACGAGGAGTACTGCAATGGATCTGGGTATTGGTGGGCGTATTGCGGTGGTGTGTGCATCCTCTCGAGGGCTTGGCAAAGCCTGTGCGCTGGCATTGGCGCAGGAGGGCTGCGAGGTGCTGATCAATGGCCGCGATGCCGAGAGCCTGGCCCACACCGCGCAAGATATTTTACGCAGCACGGGTCGACTGCCACGCACCGTGGTGGCCAACCTGTCCACCGCAGCCGGTCGACAGGCGCTGCTGGCCGCGTGTCCGGTGGTGGATATACTGGTGACCAACAACGGAGGCCCGGAACCGGGCCGTCTGGAGGACTGGGACCATGCCGCCTGGTTGGCGGCCATTGAGGCCAATATGCTTTCAGGCATTCTGCTGATTCAGGCAGTGGTCGGCGGGATGCGCGAGCGGGGGTTTGGCCGCATCGTCAATATCACCTCGGCGATGGTCAAGTCGCCACGCTTGCCCCTGGGATTGTCCACGGCGGCGCGTGCAGGGCTCACGGCTTTCTGCAAAGCCCTGTCAGTCGAAGTCGCGCGCGACAACGTGACCATTAACAATCTGCTGCCCGAACGTATTGAAACCGAGCGCCTGCGCTTCATGACCGAGCAGTTGGCCAAGCATCGCCGACTCAGCGTCGAGCAGGCGCGGGTGGAAATGCTCAAGCCAATAGCCGCGCGCCGATTTGGCCAGCCGAGTGAATTTGCAGCGGCCTGTGCGTTTCTTTGTTCGGCTCAGGCCGGCTACATCACCGGGCAAAACCTACAGGTCGACGGCGGCAGTTACTCCGGGTTGATCTAGCCGGCCCGGCGTTCTTTCCAATCGGCTGGCGGCTCTTCGCTGGCGTCAAAGTCGAGTTCGACTTCAACCCCGTTGGGGTCCTGCATGAACAGCTGCCAGGTGCGTTGCGAGCCTGGCGCACGGATGATTTTGAAGCGCACGCCATGCTCGATTAGACGCGTGCACATCGTCTGCAAGCCACTGGCATGAAAGGCCATATGGTCGAGCACGCCACGTCGCGGTTCCGGCATTTGCGCTACGCCCACGACATGCAGCACTGGCTGGTTCCGGGTGTAAAGCCAGAACCCGGGAACCGGGAAGGGCGGGCGTGGCCCCTCAACCAAACCCAGCACCTCAACATAGAAATCCCGTGTCGCCTGCAGTTGGTCAGAGACAATAGTGAAGTGGTCCATGCGCAGGATCATGTCGAGGCCCTTGATTGTGTTATTGAACTGATTATTAACTATTGTTCATATCCGCGCTTATGATTCTATATTCGGAATACTAATCTATATATGAAATTAATTTTCGATGGCTTAGGGTGACGCCATGGATTCGTTCTGCAGCTTTGCTGCAGAACGCTTTGAGCAGAACAAGCCACTGAAAGGTGCTGTATGAGCCAGGCAATCCTTGAAGGCATTCGCGTCATCAGCCTGTGTTCCGGCATTGCCGGTTCAGCCGCGGGCCTGCAACTGTGTGAAGCAGGTGCCGAAGTGGTCATGGTTGAATCACCTGGCAACGCGGCTAGAGACCACCAGGTGCTGTTCGCGGTGCTCAATCGTGGCAAGCGCAGTGTCACCCTTGACCTGGAGAACCCTGCCGATCGCCAGCAGTTGCGGTTGCTACTGGCCAGCGCCGATGTGCTGCTGCACGATTTCACCCCGGCAGAGGCGCAGGCCCATGGTCTGGCAGACGCGCTGCTCGTCGCAGACTTCCCCCGATTGGTTGTCTCTGCGATCAGCGGCTGGCCGCAACGGCACGCGCTGGCGAATGCCATACCACGGGAAACACTGATCCTGGCGCGCCTGGGCCTGTTGGATGAGCAGCCCGCACATCGCCCCGGCCCGGTGTTTGTGCGCATGCCATTCGCCAACTGGCTGGCCTGCTGGCTGTGTGTGGTCGGGGTAATGGCGCGGTTGCTGGCGCGGGACCGTGACGGCTGTGGCGGCATCGCCCATACGAGTCTGGCACAGGCGGCCCTGGTGCCCATGACCATGCATTGGAACCGGGCGCAAACGCCAACCCCAGCCTTCGCCAAGGGCCTGGATAAATACATTCCGATTCCATTGCACCAGTGCGCCGATGGCCGCTGGCTGCATGTGCATTACTCGCCGGACAAATCGCCGTGGATGGCCGCAGCGCTCAGCGAACTGGGCGAAACCGAAGTGACTCGCCTGAATGCGTTATGGCCACCCAGCCATGTGGCGCCCAACTTCGGCGCCAACAAGGCGATTATCGCCACACGACCGGCGCAGGATTGGGTCGAGCATTTCTGGCAGCACGATGTGGCCGCGCAAATCGCCGGCGCCTTTGGCGATATCTACTTCGACGAGCAGGCGCGCCTCAATGGCTATGTGGTTGAAGTTGACGATGTACAACTGGGCAAGACCCTGCAACCGGGTCCGGCCTGGCAGGTGCAGCCACCTGCGCGAGTCGGCGGCAGTGCACCACTGGTTGGTGAAGGGAACGCAGTACTGCCGGGCGCTGATGCATTGCTCCCAGTGCAAGGGCACAAGTGGAGTCCCGCTCCATTGCCACCGCTGCATGGCTTGAAAGTCTTGGATCTGGGCGCCTACCTGGCCGGGCCGTTTGCCTGCATGCTGCTGGCGGACCTGGGCGCCGAGGTCATTAAAATCGAAGCCCCTAAGGGTGACGCCATGCGCCGTCTGGAGCGAATTTTCAGTGGTACCCAGCGGGGCAAATTGGGGGTCGCGCTGCAACTGGGTGATCCGCAAACCGAGCCCGTCGTCGAGACGCTGGCACGCTGGGCCGATGTGGTGCACCACAACATGCGGCTGCCGGCCGCACGCAAACTCAAGGTTGACTACGAGCGTCTCAAAGCACTTAACCCGCAGTTGGTCTATTGCCATGTCAGCGCCTACGGGCCGAACGGCCCGCGTGCGGATTGGCCAGGCTTTGACCAACTGATGCAGGCCTCCTGCGGCTGGGAGGTCGAGCAGGGCGGCGAAGGACAAGCGCCGATGTGGCTGCGTTTTGGCGTGGGTGATTTTTTTGCCGGTTTATCCTCGCTTTATGGCTTGCTACTGGGGTTGTACGAGCGCAACCGCAGCGGCGCCGGGCAAATGGTCAGTTCCTCATTGTTGGGCGCCACGTTGCTGTCGATGAGCGAAGCGGTGGTGCTGGAGGATGGCAGTCTCACGCCTGTCGCCCATATGGACGCGCAACAGACGGGGCTGAATGACGCACACCGTCTGTATCTGTGCAGCGATGCCTGGCTGGCGGTGGCAGCGCTGCAGCCTGATGAAATTCAGCGCTTCACCGCACTGGTGGGCAGTCGTCCCGAGGATTATTTCGCAGGCCTCACCCGGCAGGCGGCACTGGCAGCACTGACTGGCGTGCAGGTTCCTGCGCAGGCCGTGCTGGAGGCGCAGATGGATGCGTTTCTCGACAGCCCCGAACACGCTGCCGCGGGCCTGCATGCCCATTATCCCCATGCGGTGTACGGGGACCTGCAACAGATTGGCGCGTTCTGGGATTTCGGCAATTTGCCGTTGTCGCTGAATCGCCCGCCACCGGCCCTCGGCCAACATACCCGGCAAGTCATGGCAGAGCTCGGCTACACCCGCAGTGAAATTGAGCGCATGGCCTCGGCGGGTCTGGTGGCGCTGTAAAAGCGTGGCTATTGCTCGACAGCATTCATCGACAAGCACAAGGAACACCCATGTACGAGTTGGATTTCAGCGGTAAAACCGTGCTGGTGATCGGCGGTTCCAGTGGCATTGGCAATGGCATTGCACAGAACTTTCGCCAGCGCGGTGCCGAAGTGCATGTCTGGGGCACACGAGCCTCGGCAGCGGCCTATCGAGATTCACCCGACTCTAATCTCGAAGGCCTGCACTACGCCCAGGTCGACGTTGCGGACGCGGCGTTGATTGAAGTCGCCAGCGTGCCCTTCACCCGCCTGGATGTGCTGGTGCAAGCACAAGGCACGGTGCTCTACGACCGTCAGGAATTTCTGACCGAGGGTTTCAAGCGCGTACTCGACGTCAACCTCATCAGCCTGATGGTGTGCGCACAGAAGTTTCACCCGCTGTTGATGCAGGCCAAGGGCTCGATGATCACCGTCAGTTCCGCTGCCGCCTTCCACTCCACGCGTGGCAATCCGGCCTACAACGCTTCGAAAACCGGTGCTTTTGGACTCACTCGCACCCTGGCCGAAGCCTGGGCTCGTGACGGCATCCGGGTCAACGGCATTGCCCCCGGGCTGGTGGAAACCAAGCTGACACGGGTAACCACCAGCAACCCCAAGCGCCTCGAAGGCGCGTTGCGGGCCATTCCTCAAGGGCGCCTGGGCACGCCCCAGGACATGGCCAACGTGGCGCTGTTTCTTGCCTCGCCGCTGGCCAGCTATGTGCTCGGCCAAACCCTGTTGGTCGACGGCGGCATGCTGCTGGCCTGATCGTTATTTACTAGGAGACACACCATGGCCTGGGACTTTCAGACCGACCCCGAGATACAGGCGGAACTGGATTGGATCGAGCAGTTTGTACGTGAGGAAGTCGAGCCCCTCGATCATGTGCTGGGCAGCCCGTGGAATATCCACGATCCGTTGTTCAAGCAGCTGGTCAAGCCGCTGCAAGCGCAGGTGAAGGCACGCAAATTGTGGGCCTGTCACCTGGGACCGGAGCTGGGTGGGGCAGGGTATGGCCAGGTGCGCCTGGCGTTAATCAATGAAATTCTCGGTCGTTCGCTGTTTGGCCCGATTGTGTTTGGCTGCCAGGCCCCAGATTCCGGCAACGGGGAAATCCTCGCCCATTACGGCACCCCGGCGCAGAAGCAGCGCTACCTGCAACCGCTGCTCGATGGCGATATCGTGTCCTGCTTCGCCATGACCGAGCCGCAAGGTGGCGCGGATCCCGCCGTGTTCACCACCGAAGCGGTGCGCGATGGCGATGACTGGCTGCTGAGCGGCGAAAAATGGTTTGCCTCCAATGCCCGCTACGCAGCGTTCTATATCGTGATGGCGGTCACCGATAAAAGCGTATCGGTGTATGAAGGCATGTCTATGTTCATCGTCGCCGCTGACGCGCCCGGGGTTAGCATTATCCGTAACGTCGGTATCGCCGATGACCCAGCCGCCACCCATGCTTATCTGTCATTCGACAGGGTGCGAGTGCCCGCGGGCGACATGCTCGGTGCGCCCGGCCAGGCATTTGTCGTGGCTCAGGTTCGGCTCGGTGGTGGCCGCGTGCACCACGCCATGCGGGTGATTGGTCAGGCGCAAAAAGCCCTTGATGCACTCTGTGAGCGGTCCCTGTCGCGCAGTACCCAGGGCAGCCGTTTGGCGGATAAGCAAATGATCCAGGAAAAAATTGCCGATTCATGGATCGAGCTGGAGCAATTTCGCTTGCTGGTGATGCGCACGGCGTGGCGCATCGATCAGTACCAGGACTACAAGCGAGTGCGCCAGGACATCGCCGCAGTGAAGGCTGTTATGCCCAAGGTGTTGCATGACATCGCCGCCCGCGCCCTGCATGTGCATGGTTCGCTGGGCGTCAGTGAAGAAATGCCCTTTACCGGCTACATCGTGCGCTCCTTCCAGATGGGACTGGCCGATGGGCCAACCGAGGTGCACAAAGTCACGGTTGCCAAACAGCTGCTGCGCGACTATCAGCCCTGCGACGAATTGTTCCCCGATTACCATCGACCCACCGCCGAGGCCCGTGCCCGGGAAAAATACGCCGACGTATTGGCCAGCCTTGGCGAGCGCAATCCATGAACGACTGGCAGGATCTGGTCGACCTCGAGCGCCTGGCCGACTGGATGGATAGTCAAGGCCTGGAGCGCGGCCCCATCGAGGCCCCGATACGTTTGACCGGAGGCACGCAAAACCTGCTGCTGCGCTTTCGGCGCGGTTCGCGTGAATTCGTCCTGCGTCGGCCTTCCAGGGAACTGCGCGAAGTCGGCGGCAAGACGATTGCCCGTGAAGCGCGTTTGCTCAAGGCATTGGCGGGGTCGCAAGTGCCCCATGCCGGTTTGATTGCCGATTGTGCTGACCCAGGCGTTTTGGGCGCCAGTTTCTACTTGATGGAACCAATAGAGGGTTTCAATCCCAACTGCGCGACCGGTTTGCCGGCGCCTCATGCGCAGCAGTCTGAAATGCGCCGGCGCATGGGGCTGGCCATGGTCGATGCGCTGTTGCGCCTGGGCGAAATTGACTACCAGGCGGTGGGGCTGGCGGATTTTGGCCGGCCTGAGGGTTTTCACCAGCGTCAGGTCTCACGCTGGCTGGCGCAGATGGACAGTGTCAAAGACTATCCCGGTTGGCCCGGCGCCAAGGGTCTGCCGGGGCTCGAACGCTTGGCCCAATGGTTAAGCGAGCATTGTCCGCAGCAGTTCCAGGCCGGTATCCAGCACGGTGACTTTCACCTGTCCAATGTCATGTTCCGGCACGACGACGCAGAGCTCGCCGCGGTAGTCGATTGGGAGCTAGCCACCGTCGGTGATCCGTTGCTCGATCTCGCCTGGCTGGTGGTGACCTGGCCCGATGCCGAGGGTCGTGGCGCCGGCACCATCGAAGTGCATCCCTGGGATGGCTTTTGCAGCAGCGATGAATTGGTCGCCCATTACCGCGCCGGCAGCTCACGCTCGTTGGCGGACTTGACCTGGTACCTGGTGTTGGCTGGGTTCAAGCTCGGCATTTTTCTCGAAGTCAGCCACGCACGTGCCTGTGCAGGTAAAGCCTGCAGGGTCACCGGTGAAAAACACCACGCCTCGGCGCTGCGCCTGATCGCTACGGCGTTGCAACGTATCGAGCAACTATCCTGATATATCCAGACAAGAGGAACAGCCCATGCAACTGGCCGGTAAGCGGATCATCGTCACGGGGGGCGCCCGCGGCATTGGCGCGGCAGTGGTCAAGGCGTTTGTGGAAGAGGGTGCCCATGTCGTCAGTCTCGACCTGGGCGAGGCAGCCTCGATAACGGGTGACGGTGGTGGTTGGGCGCACTCGCGAGTCTGTGACATCGCTGACAGCCAATCGGTGGACGCGGCCTTTGCCTGGGCCAGCGAACAGCTCAACGGTCTGGATGTGCTGGTGCATGCCGCGGGCATCGCGCCGAATGCCAGCGCCGACAGCATCACGCTGGACGAGTGGGAAAAGGTCTTTGCGGTCAATACCCGTGGCACTTTCCTGACCAACCGAGCGGCCTATGAGCTGCTCAAGGGCAGCGGCGGGCGCATCATAAATTTCGCCTCTGCCGCAGGCGTACTCGGACAGCCGGGCAAAGCCCATTACGCCGCCAGTAAGGGCGCCGTACTGGCGTGGACGCGCACGGTGGCGCGGGAGTGGGGGCCCTTGGGCATTACCGTCAACGCGATTGCTCCGGCGATGTGGACGCCGATGTACGACGCCACCCGCGCGAGCATGAGCGCCGAGCAATTGCAGCAACACGATGCGTACATGGCCGGCCAAGTACCAATCGGCGGCAAGCTGGGCGAACCGGCCCGGGACCTGGCCCCTGTGCTGGTGTTTCTTGCCGGCGATGGCTCGCGGTTTGTCACCGGTCAGACGCTGGTGATTGACGGCGGGATGATGATGCTCAGTTGAGTGGCAAGCAGTGTGCCTGGGTGAGCCCGGCACACGTGCCTAGCGACCGCGGATCAGCTGCAAAAACTCCTGGCGGGTGTTGTACGACTCGCGGAAGGCGCCGAGCATCACCGAGGTGCTCATCACCGAGTTTTGTTTCTCAACACCGCGCATCATCATGCACATGTGTTTTGCCTCGATCACCACCGCCACCCCGGCGGCATCGGTCACCTGGGCAATGGCGTCGGCAATCTGGCGTGTCAGGTTTTCCTGAATCTGCAAACGCCGGGCGAACATGTCGACAATACGCGCGATTTTCGACAGCCCCAGCACCTTGCCTGTCGGTATATAGGCGACATGGGCTTTGCCAATAAACGGCAGTAAATGATGTTCGCACAGGGAGTAAAGTTCGACGTCCCGGACGATGACCATCTCATCGTTGTCCGATTCAAACAGTGCGCCATTGACGATTTGTTCGAGGCTTTGCTGGTAGCCATGACAGAGGTACTGCATGGCTTTTGCTGCGCGCTTTGGCGTGTCCAACAAGCCTTCACGTTCTGGATTTTCACCTACGCCGTGGAGAATCTCACGGTAATTTCTGGCCAGTTCTTCGTTCATGGTTTGACCTTGTTGAATGAACCAACATCCCGGGCTGCACAATGTTCAGCCCGGGCAAGGCTTACAGTTGAGTGACGGCGATTTTGCTGTTGCTCTGGCTGGCATCATGGAATTGGGCGGTGTTGCCATTGCGCCACTGCTCTAGCAATTGCGCCTGGCGTTGTTGCGCATGGCCGAGGAATCGCTCTTTGACCGGACCATAGCCGCGAACGCTTTCAGGCAATTCCACCAGATCCTGGGCCAGGCCCAGTTTTTGGGTGGTCAAGCCCGCCAGCACTTCGTCGAGGATCTGTTCGTAGTTGGCCAGCCAATTGCGTTCCACCTTGCGCTCATGGGTACGACCGAATGGATCAAGCCAGGTATTACGCAGGAACTTGAGCCTGGCCAGCAGTTTGAAGCCTTGCAGCATCCAGGGGCCGAAGCTGCGTTTTTTCGGTTCACGGCCGGAGCCGTTATCGTTCAGCAGCGGCGGAGCGAGGTGGAAGCGCAGGCGATAGTCGCCTTCGAAGCCAGCCTGGATTTTTTCCAGGAATTGGCCGTCGGTAAACAGACGGGCTACTTCATATTCATCCTTGATGGCCAGCACTTTGAAGTAGTAACGGGCGACGCTTGCCGACAGCTTGCCGGGTTGCCCGAGCAGTGCGGTTTCTGCCTTGATGAATTGCTCGACACGATAGCGGTAGCGTTGGGCATAGGCGTAGTTCTGGTACGCAGTGAGAAACTCCATGCGCCGTGCCAGCGTTTCTTCCAGGCTTTGCGACAGTAAGCGGTCCGGGCTTTGCACCTTGCCGGCTTCCAGTTTGCGTAATACCCGTGGCAGGTCATGGGCGCTGCGCCGACCCCAGTCAAAGGCCGAGAGATTAAAGGGCACCGCCGTGCCGTTCAGTTCGATGGCCTGTAGTAGCGCCGCTTTACCCACCGGCAACCAGCCCTTCTGGTAGGCATAGCCGAGCATGAACGTGTTGGTCGCAATCGAATCACCCATCAGGGCCGTGGCGATTTTGCTTGCGTCGATAAAATCCGCATGCTCAGTGCCCACCGCTTCGGCGATTTGCTCCGACATGTTGCCGGTCTGGAAGGTCGGGTCCGGGTGTTTCAGCAAATCACCAGTTTCCGCCTGCTGGGCGAAGGTACGCACAAAGGCGCTGGTGATGGTTTCTTCGCTGTTGATCAAGGCATGGGTCACGCCATGACGCAGTTTGGATAGGGTTTCGGTGTTGGCGCTGACCACCAGGTCGCAACCGAGTAGAAGGGCGGTTTCACCTTCGGCAATCCGCGGTGCAAACAACTGTTCCTGGTGCGCGGCAATGCGAATGTGCGACCACACCGCACCGCCTTTTTGTGCCATGCCGGCCATGTCCAGATTGAGCGTGCCTTTGCCTTCGATGAACGCCGCCATTCCCAGCAGGGCGCCGATGGTCACCACGCCCGTACCGCCCACGCCAGTGACCAGGATGCTATATGGTTCTTCCAGCGCTACGGTCGCGGGCGTCGGCAAATCCCACACGTCATTCTTCGCGGAGGCCAGGGCTTTGGGTTTGCGCAAGGTGCCACCTTCGACCGTGACAAAACTCGGGCAAAAGCCGTTGAGGCAGGTGAAGTCTTTGTTGCAGGAAGACTGGTCAATTTCACGCTTGCGGCCGTACTCGGTTTCCACCGCCACCACCGACATGCAGTTGGACTTGCTGCTGCAATCGCCACAGCCTTCACATACTGCTTCGTTGATCACGACTCGACGTGCAGGGTCCGGGAATTTGCCGCGTTTACGCCGCCGACGTTTTTCCGCGGCACAGGTCTGGTCATAGATGATTGCCGACACCCCCTGGAACTGGCGCAACTGTTCCTGCACTTCGTCCATTTTGTCGCGACGCAGCACCGGCACGCCGTCTGCCAGATCACGGATGTGCTGATATTTCTCGACATCGTCACTGACGACCACAATACGTTGCACGCCCTCGGCCGCGAGCTGTCGGCTGATCTGCGCAACGCTGAGGCTGCCGTCCACAGGCTGTCCGCCGGTCATGGCCACGGCATCGTTGTAGAGAATCTTGTAGGTGATTTGCACCTTGGCCGCGATGGCGGCCCGAATCGCGAGAATGCCGGAGTGGAAATAGGTGCCGTCGCCCAGGTTGGCGAAGACATGCCGGGTCTTGGTGAAAGGTGCCTGGCCGATCCATGCCACGCCTTCGCCGCCCATCTGGCTGAACGTCTGGGTCTGCGGGTAGATCCATGCCGCCATGTAGTGGCAACCGATACCGGCCAGCGCACGACTACCCTGCGGGACCTTGGTCGAGGTGTTGTGCGGGCAACCGGAACAGTAGTGGGGCACGCGTTCCATCAGGTTGCTGAACTGGCCTTTGCTGGCCAGTTGTGCGTCCAGTACCGCCAGGCTCACTTGCAGCGGACCATTCTGATGCAGGTGCAAAATACGCTTGGCCAACGCACGGGCGATCATTGCCGGGGTCAGGTCATTGGTCGCCGGCAGCAACCAGCCGGTGTGCGGCAGGCTCCATTCGCCTTTATCGTCAAACTTGCCGACGATGCGCGGGCGTACGTCTTCGCGCCAGTTGTAGAGTTCTTCCTTGAGCTGGTACTCGATCATGTGGCGTTTTTCTTCGACCACCACGATTTCTTCCAGGCCCTCGGCAAACTGGCGCACGCCTTCGGCTTCCAGCGGCCAGACCATACCGACCTTGTACACGCGCAGGCCGATCTGCTGTGCGAGGGTTTCATCGATACCAAGGATTTTCAGCGCCTGGCACACGTCGAGGTACGATTTTCCGGAAGTGATGATGCCGATGCGCGCTTTCGGTGAGTCCATCACGATACGGTCGAGACGGTTGACCCGGGCGTAGGCGAGGGCGGCATACAGCTTGTGTTCCAGCAGGCGTTGTTCCTGCGCCAGGGGCGGGTCAGGCCAACGGATATTCAAGCCGCCTTCGGGCAACGGGATATCCGGAATGATCGGTTGTACGCGATGAATGTCGATGTCGACCACGGCCGCGCTTTCCACGGTATCGGCCACCGCCTTGAGCGCAACCCAGCAACCGGAGTACCTCGACATGGCCCAGCCGTGCATGCCGTAGTCGAGGTATTCCTGCACGCCCGATGGCGCCAGCACCGGCATCATGACCGCTTTGAAAATGTGCTCGGTCTGATGCGGCAGGGAGGAGGAACGGGCGCCGTGGTCATCACCGGCAATCGCCAGCACACCGCCGAATTGTGAGGTGCCGGCAGCGTTGGCGTGACGGAACACATCGCCGCAGCGGTCCACGCCCGGGCCCTTGCCGTACCACATGCCGAACACGCCGTCGTAGGTCGCGCCTTCGAAGATATTGACCTGCTGGGTACCCCAGATCGAGGTGGCGGCGAGATCTTCGTTCATGCCCGGATGGAACACCGTGTGGTGTTCCTTGAGATAGTCGCGGGCCTTCCACAAAGCCTGATCAAAACCACCCAGCGGCGAGCCACGGTAGCCGGAAATAAACCCGGCGGTATTCAGACCATTGGCCAGATCGCGCTGGCGCTGCATCAGAGGCAGGCGCACCAGCGCCTGAATCCCGGTGAGTAAAACTTTTCCGCTGTGCTGGATGTATTTGTCATCCAGAGACGGGGACGCACTCATGCTCATCCTCCAGGCTTTATTGTCATGGCGGCGCCAGGAGAGCGGCGTTGCCTAGTTATTGGCCGGAGTCTAGGGAGGGGGGGTGTGGATCGTAAAATCACAAAAACAGCGGGGTGGTATTGGATATTTGAATACCGGAATGTTCTTTGGCATTTGATCAATATCAAATGCATTTCAGCAATGCTCCCAATCGTTGTGCCCAAACCTCCCTGTCCCGTTTACTTCAGCCATACCGAAGCCCTCAGGCCAGCGCTCTTCGGCGCGGTTGAAACGGCCCGGCACTTCGGCTGCCAATAACAAAAAGAATGGGAAGGGAGTGTTGATGATCGACGCAAAACCAAAGCCGTTAAGCCTGGCCATCTGGCTCAGTGTGATCGGGTGTGTCTTGTCCGTTGGCAACAGTCGGGCTGCCGAGTTCGATACCGGCAATCCGGACCTCACCGCGCGCTGGGACAACACCGTTCGCTACAACGTCGGCGTGCGAGCTGAGGGGCGTGACAATGCCTTGGCCAACAACGCCACCTACGACGAGTCTGATTCCAAGTTTGATAAAGGCGATGTGGTGACCAATCGCGTCGACCTGATGAGCGAAATGGAGGTGGCCTACAAGAAGTACAACGGCTTTCGCATCAGCGGCGCTGCCTGGTACGACCAGGCGTACGAAGACACCGATGTCGAAACCAGCGATGGCAACGTCTTCTACCCCGGCGCATTTCCGGGTAAGAGTACGCCGAGCTATACCAACGGCCATTACTCCAACTTTACCAAGCGCTACCACCGCGGACCCAGCGGCGAATTGCTGGACGCCTTTGCGTTTACCCGCTTCGACCTTGGCGACATCCCGGTCAGCGTGCGTGCCGGCCGGCACACCGTGTATTGGGGCAATGGCCTGTTGATTGCCGGGCATGCCATTTCCTACTCACAAGCACCGCTGGATGGGCGCAAGGCCGTGAGTAACCCCGGCACCGAGACGCGCGAAATCTTCCTGCCGTTGACGCAGATTTCCACCCAGGCGCAGGTCACCGACAAGTTGTCGCTGGCGGCGCAATATTTCTTCGAATGGGACACTACTCGTGCGCCTGAGGGCGGCACTTACCTGGCCTCCGCCGACATCGCACTGGAAGGCCCGGACCGCTTGCCGTTGTTCAGTGGTTTCACACGGCCATTGATCGATCCGCTCAAGCCCAAGGACGAGGGCAACTGGGGCGTGATGGGTACCTACAGCTTCGACTATCTGCACTCGGAAGTCAGCCTGTACTACCGCGAGTTCGATGATTACAACCCGTGGGGCCTGCAAGTGGCGCCGACTTTCGCCCGCTACGTTTACGCCAACAACGTCAAGCTTTATGGCCTGGGTTACTCCGCAGGACCGGTACTGGGTGGCGGCTCCGTGGGGGTAGACCTGTCGTATCGCCAGAACACTTCCCTGATCTCCAGCAACATCAGCACCGTCGACAACGAGGGCGCCCGAGGTGATACCTGGCACCTGGTGGTCAACAGCCTTTGGTTGCTGCCGCGTACCAATTACTTCGACACCGGCAGCCTGATCACCGAAATGGCGTTCAGTCACGTGGAAAAGGTGACAGAGCATGAAGAGCTGTTCAAGGGCGAAGGCTACCGCGGCTGCCCGGCGGGGCAGGACAAACACTTCGGCTGCGCCACCGACAACTATGTCGGCCTTGCCGTTAGCTTTGCGCCGCAGTGGCTGGGGGTGTTCCCCGGTTGGAATATTTCTACCCCGATGAGCGTGGATTACGGTGTCAGCGGCAATGCCGCCACAGGGGGAGGCAACGAAGGCAAATACACCTGGAAGGCCGGCGTGAAGGGCACCTACGACGAGCGCATGGACGTGACGCTGTCTTATATCGGCTACGGCAGCGAACGCCATTACGCCGATGTCAATGGCGTAGGAAAAACCGTCGTCGGCGGTTCCGGCGACGTTGGACTGTCCGACCGTAACTGGGTCTCCCTGACCGTCAGCACAGCGTTCTAAACCGCCCCTGAAATGCAATGCAGTGATCACCGGGCTCGGTGATCACCCATCTGAATGGAGAAGGTCATGAAGATTAATTCTTGTGCGATAGGCCTCGTAGCCATCGCTTTGGCGGGGTCGGCGGTGGCTGATGAGAGCTTTACCACAGCCGACCTGGGCGGCAAGCTCACGGCGTTTGGTTCGATTGTCGATGGCAACGCGGCGGGCACTATTCCGGCTTACGACGGTGGTCTGAAAGTCCCTGCCGGTATGGTGCCTGGCGATGGGACCTGGCCGAACCCGTTTGCCAATGAAAAGCCACGCTTGCGCATTACCGCAAGCAACGCGGACCAGTACGCTGAGCAGATGACGGCCGGGCAGATGAAGTTGCTCAAAAAGTACCCCGACACTTATTACCTTGAGGTGTACCCCACCCACCGGACCGCTACCTTTCCAGCAAACTTCCTGGCAGCTACCCAGCGCAACGCCACCCGCAAAGACTGCAAAACCGAGAACGATGGCCTGTCGATCAGCGAAGCGTGCCGTGGCGGCCTGCCTTTCCCGCTGCCGCGCGATGGCCGCGAGGTGATGTGGAACTACATCCTCAACTATCAGGGCGTGAATGGCTGGGACTGGAACCACAGTGCCTATGTGGTCAATGAGGGCCACATCACGCTGACCAACACCAACCGTTCCACCGGCGAAAAACCTTTCTATCAAATGGATGTGCCAGGGCGTGATCCGAAAATCGCCCAGCGTATCTGGTCGCACGTCGTCGCGCCGGCCCGTACGGCCGGGCAGGCATCCGGGTATTGGGATTACCTCGACCCGGTCACCGACTCCCGCTACGCCTGGAGCTACAGCACCGGCCAGCGGCGTGTACGCAAGGCTCCGGAGTTCAACTACGACACACCTAACTCGGCGTTCGGCGGGGTAGCGTTCTACGACGAAATCTTCCTGTTCTCCGGGAAGATGGACCGCTTTGACTGGAAGTTGGTGGGCAAGAAGGAAATGCTGATTCCCTACAGCAACTACACGCTGAAATGGGGTTGTGACATGGAGAAAAAACTCATGCCCAACCACATCAATCCGGCCTGTGAACGCTGGGAGCTGCACCGTGTCTGGGTGGTAGAAGCCACGCGCAAGGACGGCGTGCGCCACGCGCAGAAAAAACGCCGCTACTACATCGACGAAGACACCTTCGGCGCGGCTGTCTACGACGCCTGGGACGACAGTGGCGCGCTGTTCCGTACCGGCTCGCAGTACAACATCGAGGCCTACGGCATCCCCAACAATCCGCAACAGGACTCCTACTCGCTGTACGACTTTACCCGTGATCAGTACGGCATGTTCGGTAATGGCCCTACACGCTACCGCCAGGAGCCGGTCGCCGAGCGTGAAGCCAACCCGCAGACCATCGCTGGTGGTCAAACCCGCTGACATCGTGCGCCCTTTTCGGCGTTCACCTCGGACGCCGATTTTTTTCTTCGTTCCCGAGACCTGTTTATGAGCGAGATTCTGAAACGCCTGGACGGCAAAGTCTGCGTGATCACTGGCGCGGGCAGCGGCATTGGCCGCGCTTCGGCACTGCGTTTTGCCAGGGAAGGCGCCACCGTGGTGGTTACCGATCTTTTCGCCGAATCGGCGCAGGCCGTGGCGGCCGAGATCGGCGTCAATGCCCTGGTATTGCAAGTGGATGTCGGCCAGGAAGACGCCCTGCGGGAGATGGTTGAACAGACCGTCCGGACCTTCGGCCGTATCGACGTGCTGTTCAATAATGCGGTGTACCGCAACCCGGCCACCACCCGCGATATCGACTTCATCAACTTCAACACCGAGCTGTTCCACAACTGCATGCGGGTCAATGTGTTGGGCGGAGTGTTGGCGTGCAAATACGCCTTGCCGCACATGCTCGCCCAGGGCAGCGGCTCGATTCTGTTCACCTCGTCCACCAGCTCGATTGCTGGCGAAATCTCCCAGTTCAGCTACGGCGCCTCCAAGGCCGCGCTCAATTGGTACGTGCAAACCATTGCCGCGACCTTTGGTAAACGCGGCATTCGTTGCAACGGCATTTTGCCGGGGGTGATTCGCACACCGGCCATGGAAAGCTGGGCCAACGAGGCCATGAAAAGCGCTTTTCTCGACCTGCAAAACGTACCGCAGCTGGGCGAGCCGGAAGACATCGCCGCCATGGCCGCATTTCTTGCCAGCGACGACGCCGCCTATGTCAACGGCACTTTGATGCGCGTAGACGGCGGTATGAGTTGTGGTACGCCGATGGTGCCGGTGGTGCGCAATTTCCTGCTGCCCCAAGCCTCGATCTGATCCCGATCAATTCACTGCACTGGAGCCCGTTTCATGGCACTCGAACAGGAACGCTTCATCCTCGACATGCTGGCCGCCTGGGGCGATGGCAGCGACGGCAGGCGCCCGGATATCGAACGCATCATGGCCACTTTTGCCGACGACGCTGTCTGGCAACTTTGGGTCCCCGGTGGTCCGGTGATCCGTGGTCGTGACGCGCTGCGCAAGGAGATAGAGCGGCAGATGAGTTATGTCACGCATAACCACTGCAACACGCGCCACATCGTCTCTTCCGAGCGAGTGGTAATGACCGAACGTGAGGATTACTGCGTAAACAACGGTGTGCCCATGCCGCACTCGATGGTGGCGGTCTATGAGCTGGACGAGCATGGCCTTATCTGTGCCTGGCGCGAATATCTGGACACCGCCGACCTGGCGAAGAAAAAGGGCGTGCCGCTGGAGCTTGTGGGCGGGCCGAACGCTGGTGTTGTCAGCAGCCATTGATAGCAGCGCTGGACATCAGCGCCTGGAGGAGACACCTATGCCAACAACAAGTGCGACCTGTGATCCGGTCGAAGAAAAACTGCGGGCCTTTGTCGAAGGGCTGCTGGGTGGGAAGGTCACGGCCATGCAGCGTCTGCTGCGCTGGCGCCCGGCCTGGAACCTTGAGCTGCAACGCGATGGCGAAACCCTTCAGTTGCATATTCGGGGCGAGCGCGGTGGGGATGTCAGTCCATTCCCGGATCTGCGTCGGGAGGCGGATATTCTCTCCCTGCTCGGTCAGCAAGGCGTGCCCGTACCGCATATCTACGGCTTTTGCGAAGACCCGCAAGCCATCCTGATGCAGTTGGTGCCGGGTAGCCGTGACGTCAGTACGGCGAAGAGCGATGCCGAACGTCACGGGGTTGCACGCCAATGGGTCGATGCCATGGCGCGTATGCACCAATTGCCGTTGCAACCCTTTATCGATCAGGGTATCAGCCTGCCCAAAAGTGCCGAGGAAATTACACTGGCAGGTCTGGAAGCCTATTACCCGTTGTATGCGCGTAATAAAACCAAGCCTCAGCCTCTGGCCGAATTCGCCCTCGGTTGGCTGCGGCGCAATGTGCCACAGCACCGAACCCGTCCTGCTTTCGTTCAGTACGATTCGGGGCAGTTTCTGTTCGAGAACGGACAGGTACATGGCCTCTACGATTTTGAGTTCGCCATGATCGGTGATCCTCTGGCCGACCTGGCTTCGGCGCGCATGCGCGACAACTACGAACCGCTCGGAGACAGTTTTGCGGCCTTGTATCGCTACTATCAACAAGTGACCGGTGAACCGGCGGAGCCTGATGTGGTGCGTTACCACACCGCGCTCTTCGCCACGGTCAGCACCATGCAGTTCTCGGCGTCGGTGGCCACGCCACAACCGGGTGACCCGCATGACACCTACACCGAATTTGATATCGCCCTGCGCCGGGTGGTGGTGCATGCGCTGGCCGAGGCCATGGGTGTTCCCCTGCAAAAACCGAATCTGGACATTGTCGGCACAGGACCCAATGCACAGCTGCTGACCATGCTGACCGATGCCTTGGCCCAAGTTGAGGTTGGCAGCGATTTCCAGAAAACCAAACTGCGCGCAGTAAGCAAACTTGTGGAATACCTGGGCCGTGGCGATGCCATGGAGTTGCACTTGCGCAAGCTGGAGCAACAGGACGCGCAAGCGCTGCTGGACCGCACCTTCAGTGACTACAGCGAGATCGATGCAGCGCTGGAAGCCTTTGTCAAAAGCGCCGGGCCGGAATACGACGAACCCTTGCTGCACCTGTTCATGGCGCAAATCGAGCGGCGCGTCCTGGTCTATGGCAGCACCGCCATTGGCGCCTCCGCCAGCCACATCGACCTGCCGCCAGTCGCCTGATGCGATGAAGCCTTCTTCGCCCGGTGGCTGGCCGCCGGGCCTTTGTTCTCGGAGTGTTTATGTCTGTTGCTAATAACGCCTTCAAACATCGGTATGGCCCGTGGGCAGTGATCGCGGGTGCCTCGCATGGGGTGGGCGCCGCATTTGCCCATGCACTCGCCGAGCGTGGCCTTAACTGTGTGCTGGTGGCGCGCCGTGGCGAAGCCCTGGCGCTGTTGAAAAATGATCTGGAGCAACGTTACGACGTTGAGGTGTTGCTGCTCATCCAGGACCTGTCCCATCCCGATGCCTGTGAGCAATTGCTGGCGGCCGTTGGTAAGCGGCAAGTCGGCCTGTTTATCTACAACGCCGGGGGCGACCCCTACATCACGCGTTTTCTCGATACTTCGGTCGACGACTGGGGCGCCTTGCTGCGCCTCAACTGCCTGACTGTGATGCAATGCAGCCATGCCTTCGGTGCCGCAATGCTGGAACGCGGGCGAGGTGGATTGCTGCTGGTGGGGTCCCAAGCCGCGTTGGGCGGGATTCGAAAACTGGCGATGTACACCGCCACCAAAGGATTTGCGCTGAACCTCGGCGAGTCGTTATGGGCGGAGTGGAAAGATCGTGGTGTGGATGTGCTTAACCTGGTCATCGGTACCGTGGACACCCCAACCATGCGCGATGCCATGGTCAAACTGAACATCCCCGACGCCCTCACAATGACGCTGCCCAAGGCTGAAGACCTGGCGCTATTGGCGCTTCAGGAACTGGGCAATGGCCCGACGCTGATACACCCCGAAGACACCCGCGAACCGCTTGCCAATGCACCTGGCCCGGCACGCCGTGCACAGGTGTTGAGCCAGAGCACGCAAGCGGCTGTGTTTATCGGCAACGACTGAGGTCTAACACGATGAAAGGCTTTGATAACGCAGAATTCAAACGCGGTTGGAGGGTGCTGATTCTGGCACTTGTGGGTGTCGCCACCAGTTCCAGTTCGTTGCTGCTGTACAGCTTCAGCTCCCTGGTAATTCCCCTGGAACAGGCCATGGGCTGGGGCAGGGCGGAGTTACAAGCGGCGATCACCGCACTGTCTCTGGGCACCATTGTCGCGTCGCAATTGGCCGGCTGGCTCAATTTGCGATATGGCCTGCGCCTGATCACGTTGCTGTCACTGTTGGCGTTGTCCGTGAGCGTCTTCCTCCTGACCTGTATCGGTGGCTCGATCTGGACTCTCTACCTGGGTTTTTTCCTGGTGCCGCTGGCCGGGCTGGGTACGTTGCAGGTGACCTGGTCACACTTGGTCAACCTGTGGTTTGAGGAAAACCGAGGCCTGGCGTTGGCGATCATCCTCAGCGGCTCCGGGCTCGCGGCCATCATGCTGCCGCTGATCACCGCCTGGGCGATCGGCCGCTGGAATTGGCAGGCGGGTTTTATCGCATTGGGCGTGTTGCCGGTGCTGCTGGCATTGCCTTTGGCATTGCGCTGGTTAATGCCGACCGCTGTCGTCAGCCACAGCACAGCACCACTTGCGGTCACCGGCGAACGGTCCGGCGGGTTGCTGTTGCGCGAGGCGCTGCGTTCGTGGCGGTTCTGGGTGTGCAACCTGTCGATGACATTGGTGGTGTCCTGCGTGGTGGGCATGGTCACCAATATCGTGCCATTGTTGCAGGATCGAGGCCTGAGCGCCCTGCAGGCCAGCCAGGTTTTCAGCAGCTTTGGCGTATCTCTGATTCTCGGCCGGTTGCTGGTGGGATATCTGATTGACCGGTTGTGGGCCCCCGGTGTCGCCTCTTTGGCGCTGCTGATGCCGGCATTTGCCTGCGGCATTTTTGTATATGGCGACTCCAGCATTGCCCTGTACACCCTCGCCACATTGCTGGTGGGCGTTGGTGCGGGGGCCGAATTCGATATCGCGGCATTCCTGATCGCCCGCTACTTCGGCATGCGCGACTACGGTCGCTTGTTCGGTGCCCATCTGGGCCTGATTACCGCCGGTGCCGCGATCTCGCCATTGCTGTTTGCGGGGCTGTTCAAGCTGACCGGTGGCTACTCGGCCATGCTGTTGTTCAGTTTTATCTGCTTTGTCGTCGGCCCCTTGCTTCTCCTGACGCTGGGTGGGTATCCGCGTTATCAGGCCGAGTCATTGGCGACCCGCTAGCAGAATTTCAAGCTAAACATATGGACAAATAATTGAATTGTGTTCAACTACCGCTCTAAGTGCAGCCTTAAAATAAAACAGACAAGGAGAATGCCATGCGTGCAGCAATTATTTCCGAGCGCAATGCGCTGCCGGTCGTCGAGGAGTTTCGTGAGCCGAAGCCGCAAGACGGCGCGGTACTGATCGATGTCGATACCGCTGGCCTGGGGGGCTGGGATGTACTCGGCGCCTACCGTCTCGGTGTGGAATACCCCTGTGTCATTCGCGGCGAAGGCGTAGGCCGTGCGCCGGATGGCCGTCGGGTGTATTTCGGGGAACGCTCGGTGCTGCCATTTGGTGCCTGGGCAGAGCGCACCCTGGTGCCGCAAGCAGAAGTGTGGAATGTGCCGGACGATGTCGACGATAAAACCGCAATCAGCATGGGCATTGCGGCTACCGGTGCCATCGTTCCACTGGAAAAAGCCGAGATCCAGAAGGGTGAAAAAGTCCTGATTTTGGGCGCGACCGGGACGCTCGGCCAGATCGCCTTGCAACTGGCGCGCGGTATGGGGGCGGGCAAGGTGATCGGTGCTGCGCGCTCGGGCGAAGCATTGGGCCGTCTGAAGTCGCGGGGTCTTGCCGATGAGGTGGTGACACTAGGCGGTAGCGATGATGTCGCAGCACTCAAGGACGCGGCCGATGGTGGCTTTGACGTGGTGCTGGACCTGGTGTGCGGTCAACCCATGTTGACGTCTCTGAAAGCCACCAATTGGGGCGCCCGTATCGTGACCATTGGCACGGGGGCCGGGCGCCAGCTCAATCTGGATATTGCCGATCTATTGTTCCGCAACCTGTCGTGCATCGGCACCGGCCAGCGCCCGCCAGCAGACCGTGAGCAAATCTGGCTGCGTCTGCTGAAGATCGCCAAAGAGCAGCAGATCCAGGTGGATTACCTTGACTTCACCCTGGATCAGGCAGCTGAAGCCTGGGCCGCGCAGGTCGATGGGCCACACGCAAAAATCACTGCCACGATTCGTCGTTGAAACCCCTGTCGCTAAAAGGTGCCCTTGTCCGGGTGCCTTTTAGCGCTGGCGCTGATGGCGAAACTCTTCGGGTGTAAGGCCGAGTTCTTTGCGGAATGCGGCACTGAAGGCTGCGGCATTGTTGAAGCCGGCCTGATAGGCAACCTGTTTTATCAGTAACCGTGGGTCGGCCAACAGCGCCATGGCTTTTCGCAGGCGATGTTGCGCTGCGTATTGGCGCAAGGTCATGCCCGTCGTGTTTTTGCAGCGACTGGACAGCGTTCGCAACGGCAGCTCGCAGGCCTGTGCCAAGTGGCGTAGCGAGTGGCCTTCGTCGCTCGTGGTATCGAGCAGTTCACGCAGGATGTTGAATTGGCGAGGGCTGAGTTTTTCAGTGTCGGGTGAGGGAACGACGGCATCGACGGGAGCGTCGATAAACTCACGGCGCAGGTCCAGGGCAATGCTGGTTAGCAGGCACTCGGTTTGCAGTTCGCTGGCGAAACCGGGATTGCTCACCTCTTCGGCCAGGCGTTGCAGGGACGCGTGCAGGTAGCCGCTCTGCAGGTCAAGCATGGCTTCGCTGACGTTCTCCTTCCAGTTCCAGCGATAACTGCCCAGGGCGCCGAGGGCGGAGGGATCAAACAGGCACACCAGGGCCTTTTGCTTGCAGGCATCGTGGCGTAGATGGAATTCGGTGCCATGGGGAATGAACAGCAGTTTGCCCAAGGGCTGGAATTGACGCGCGCCGTGGCTGGGGAAACTGCCGCAGTTAGGCTTGCTCTGATCACTGGCAGGCAGCATCAGGCGTATCAGGCAACTGTTGCCGGTTTCAATCAGGGCCGTGCCGGAGCACGACCATTGCGCCTGTTCAACGCGCAGATCGAAGCCTTGTTTGGCCAGTGAAGCTTCGGTCAGAAAATTGCCTGACGCTTCACAGTCGTACTCGCTGTAGTGGATCGCGTTCATTTTTCAACCTTCAGCCATTTTTATTGTTGGTGCTGAAATTCGAAGGGTGGCGTTACGGCAAAGCAGCTACCCGGTCTCGAGTGTAGCGAGGCTGTGGACCTGGCTGTTTCATATATTCAGACCGTAGGTATCAGAAAATCAGATGACAAAGGGCAGAGATATTTCAATGCGCCAGCTGCGCTATTTTGTCGCCGCCGCGGACGCCGGACAGTTTTCCCAAGCGGCGCTGAAGGCACATGTATCGCAGTCGGCGATCACTGCGGCCGTGTTGCATCTGGAACAGTCCATGGGCGTCAGCCTGTTCGACCGCCTGCCCCATGGCGTGTCACTGACCGCTGAAGGCAACAAGTTTTCCCAGCATGCGCGGCACATCCTCGACACCCTGCAGGACGCTCTCAGTGAACCGCTGTTTCTAGGCCATGCCATGCAAGGCACCGTACGTGTGGGCGCCTCTTACACGGTGCTGGGCTATTTTTTGCCTGCGCTGCTGGCGCGCTTCAAACGTAGCTACCCTCAGGTTGAGATCGACCTGATCGACATGGACCGTCACAGCATTGAGGAAGCCCTGAGCAATGGCGATCTCGACCTGGGCCTGACGATAGTCTCCAACACACCAAACCTGCAGGGATTCGCTCACCAGGTGCTGATTCGTTCTCGCCGCCAACTCTGGTTGGCCAGTCAGCACCCTTTGATGTCCGCCACCTCGATCAATCTCGAAGACGTCGCCGAGCACCCCTATATCCTCGCCACGGTCGATGAGGGGGAGGCTTCGACTTCGCGCTACTGGGAATCCCGTGGACTGGCGCCCAAGGTGGCTTTTCGCACCTCATCCATGGAGGCATTGCGCGGGTTGGTGGGTCATGGTTTCGGCGTGACCATTCTCTCGGACATGGTCTACCGGGCCTGGTCCCTGGAGGGCAAGAAAATTGAGATCCGCCCGCTGGTAGACGTGATTCCCCCCATGGAGCTCGGACTTATCTGGCTGCCAGATACCCGTTTGTCAGCATCGGCCCAGGCATTCCGGCAGTTTTTGATCATGGCCTGCGCTTCGTAGCTTTGAAGCTGGCGCGCAGCGTTGACTGGCTATTTGCCGGAGTCGAGTGAGGAGGGGATCGTAAATCGCGAAAACTGTGCAGTGGTATTGGATATTCAGATACTGCAACACAGGTGGTTTTTTTTGCGTCTTCGCAGAGGACAGAATTCAGGGGTGGTATCGCAATTTCAATTCGCTGCTTGCTTGATATCTCCGCAGAAAATATCGACGTTGCCATCGGCCGGCGTGGTTGTCACAACCACTGAGTACCCGGTGGAAAACAGTTCTGACATGGCGACAGGCGCGCTTCGTGAATAGGTCCAGCCACCGATATCTGAAATACGGCTGGTGTTGATCCGGTCATTCATTGTGTAGGCAACGGGCCCGGGTTGTTTGCAGCTGCCTTTATGGATGGACGTATAGAGGTTCAAGGGACTGAGGGTTCCGCTTGGAACCCCGCCGATGATGAAGGTAAAGGCGGTCTCATTGCCTTGGTTGGCCAATGTCGTATTGGCAATCTCGCCGGTGTTCTGTGGCGTAGCAAGCAAAGGAATGGTCACTGTCTGGTTTGATGAATGCGTACAGCCGAGCATCATCACAGTGGCCATCAGAGCCGCCGATTGATTTCTCAAATTCATGATAAATCTCCTGTGCTCCGAAAAAGTAGTACGGGAGATTTTGGTATAGCTCATTGAGCACTGTCTTGTGCGGGATGCAGACAGGGGCGGTGCCATTTTGCCGGGTGTATTGGGGGGCGACCCGCATCGTGACGCCGCTACTGCCGAGCGTTGTTGGCCGGCGGCCAGGTACCGTTGTTCATCAGGCTGTCGAAGGTCTCGGTCATTTCTTGCGCCGAGTTCGGATAGTCGTGGCGTACCCACCACAGCCACAGCCCGATCAAGGCCCCCACGAAACAGCGTACCGCCGCTTCGCCACGCATGTGCTCCACCTGGTACAAACCCTGTTTTCGGTAGTGTTCCCGCACCTGGATGATCAGGATATTTTCCAGATGGGCAAGAATCACGCTCTGGCCGGGACCGCTGAAAAATGACGTCGTCAGTGCCGCATGACGTTCGGTAGCGCTGAACAGCCAGGCTGACACGTCCAGCAGGACACGACGGTCGCCACCTACCTCGGTGACCTTGGTTGAGGGCATGCCAATGGCTTCATACCCGGCAACGATCAGGTCTTCCTTGTCGCGAAAGTGCGCGTAGAAGGTGGAGCGGGCAACCCCCGTACTGTCCAGCAATTGCTGCACAGTGACCCCGTCATAGCCCTTTTCCAGGGCCAGGCGATACATGTGGTCCAGCAGCAATTCCCGGGTGCGTTGAGAACGCAACGCGTGGCGTTGTCCGGAGTGGCTTTTATCGACTGTTTGCACGCAAGCGAAGTGAGACATTCTGTACCTCGGCAGAGCTTTTTTTATTAGTGTCTTGGCGCCGGACGTGAGGTTGTCCGGCGGTGATCGGTCAACAGTGACAGAGGGTTTTTCATACCGGCAAGATGAGTTTTAGAACATTTTCATCGAAAGTGTTAATGAATTCCCTGTATGCCGAACAGATTCGCGGTTCTGTTCGTTGTGGCTTTTGCCCTCCGGCCTTACCGTTTCTCCAGTCCGTCAGAGACCCTGGAGAACAATAATGAACTACCCCGCTGAAGCGTCTACGCCGGTTCCCGCGCATATCCCCATGCACCTGGTACGTGACTTTGACCTGTGGGCGGAGCTCACCACCCAAGGCGAAAACGCCTATGCCTGGGCGGCCGCACTGCACCAGACGACCCCGCCGATTTTCTGGATTCCGCGCCTGGGCTTTTTGCCGGGAACCTGGGTACCTCGGCGCGCCGAGGACCTGCGACGCATTCTGCAAGACCCACAAACCTTCAGCAGCGTCGGCCTAACACCCTATGCGATGTTGCTCGGTGAAAGCTGGCGCCTGGCGCCACTGGAAATCGACCCACCCGAACACGTCAAGTACCGCGCACTGCTCAACCCGCTGTTCACGCCGAAAAAGGTCGAGGCGCTGGAGCAGGATATCCGCCTATTGGCCAATCAGTTGATTGACGAAGTGGTCGCCCAAGGCCGCTGCGATTTCAACGAAGCGTTCGCCAAACCTTTTCCCACCTTGATTTTCCTGACCCTCATGGGCTGGCCGCTGGATGACCGGCCGCTGTTCCAGCACTGGACCCAGACGCTGATCAAAAGCTTCGACATGCAAACGGTCACCGACAACGCGCGGGCCATTACCACCTGGATTCGCAACCACATCGCTGAGCGTCGCGCCAACCCCGGCGATGACTTCACCAGCTATTTGCTGACCAGCGAGATCGATGGCCGGCCGCTGACCGACGATGAAATGCTCGGCATCAACTTCCTGATCTTCATCGCCGGCCTGGACACCGTGACCTCCTGCCTGGGCCTGTTTTTCCGCCATTTGGCGCGCAGCCCAGAGCAACAGGCGCAACTGCGGGCCAATCCTGAATTGATCGGCGACGCGGTAGAAGAACTGCTGCGCTCGTACTCCATCGTCAACATGCGCCGCACGGTCACCTGCGACGTGCAGATCGGCGAAGTCATGATGAAGAAGGGCGACATGGTGTTGATCAGCACCGAACTGGCCAACCTTGATCCTGAAGTGTTCGACGAGGCCGACAAAGTCGACTTCCAGCGTAGCGCCGGTGCATCGCCGCACATGGCGTTTTCCTATGGCGTGCACCGTTGCGTCGGCTCGCACCTGGCACGCCGGGAATTGCGTATCGCCATGGAGCTGTGGCTGCAACGGCTGCCAGCTTTTCGTATCGCCGACAACAGCACGCCCAGGTTCAACGCCTTCGGCGTGTTCGGCATGGAAGACCTGCACTTGCAGTGGGACCTGCCTGCTGCAACGGCCAATACCTCGAACAAACAGGCGGCCAGCGCATGAAGGTGCTGATCAACAAACCCGGCTGCGTGGGTCATGCCCGCTGCAACAACGTTGCGCCCGCGCTCTATCCACTCGATGACAACGGATACATCGCCAGCACTGGCTTCAACGTGCCGGCAGGGCAGGAGAGCCTCGCTCAGCGGGGTGCCCGGGCTTGTCCGGAACGGAACATCGAGATCCGCGATACATCCGCCGAATCCCGGTAAAGGCTGCCTTGGGGCTGCGGCGTTCGAAGGTTTACAGCCACCAGTAAAAGAAGAACAACAATGAGCAAAACTTACGACTACATCATCATTGGTGCGGGGTCATCGGGCTGTGTGTTGGCCAATCGATTGTCGGCAGACTCGACCGTTTCAGTACTGCTGATCGAGAGCGGCCCGGATCACACCAGCGCATTGATCGCCATGCCCCGTGGCATCGGCAAACTGCTTAACCCCGGCAACCCCCATGTGTGGAGCTACAAGGCCAAGCGCGGCGAGGGCATGAGCGACGAGCAGTGGTTAAAGGGCAAGACAATTGGCGGCTCCAGCTCGGTTAACGGCATGGTCTATGTGCGGGGGGCGCCAGCCGACTACGACAACTGGGAAGCACAAGGCTGCACGGGTTGGGGCTGGAAAGACATGGGCCGGCAGTTCGTTGCCCTGGAAGACCACCAACTGGGCAAGAGCCAATGGCGCGGTGTCGGTGGCCCACTCAAGGTCACCGTACACCCCTCTGGCGATGCTCTGTGCGATGCGGTCATCAGCGCTGCCGGCAAGCTTGGCGTGGCGCGCGCAGAGGACACCAATCATGTCGACTCGGTCAGCCAGGGTGGCTTTGGCTACCAACCGCAAACCACCTGGAAGGGCCAGCGTTTCAGTGCAGCCAAAGCCTTCCTCGACCCGGTTCGCACACGACCGAACCTGACGGTAATGACCGGCACCGACGTGCAACGCATCGAGTTCAGCAAACGCCGCGCCTGTGCCGTGAACGTCAGTGGCCGTGCGGGCCTGGCCCGCTTCCAGGTGCGTCGCGAGGTGTTGTTGTGCGCCGGAGCTATCGAGTCGCCCAAGCTGTTGCAACTGTCCGGTATCGGTCCGGCCGGGCTGTTGAACGCTCTGGGCATCAAGGTATTGCAAGACGCACCCGAGGTGGGCCGCAACCTGCGTGAGCACGTGTACATGGCCATGCAGTATCGGGTCACCCGTGGCAGTTTCAACCATTGCTTCCATGGGGTGGGTTTGCTGGGCGCGGTGATGCAGTACTTTCTGCGCAAGAAAGGGCCGATGACCCATGCTGCCCATGAGGCCGGCGGCTTTATCAAGACCCGCCCGGAGCTGGATCGTCCGGATGCGCAAATCGGCGTCAGCCTTTACTCCATGGACGGCGATGGCAACAAGGTCGAAATCGACAAGCACCCCGGCCTGACCATTGGCGGCTATTTCCTGCGCCCACAGAGCCAGGGAGAGGTGCGTATTCAATCGACGGATGCGTCGGTACCGCCGCGGATCAACGCCAACTACTTGAGTGCCGAGATCGATCGCACCTCGGCGATTGCCTTGTTTCGCTGGTTCCGCCGTCTCGCCGCTCAGCCGGTCCTCAAGCCGTTCATCGTCGGTGAACTGACACCGGGGCCGCAGGTGGAAAGTGACGAGCAAATTCTTGCCGCGTTCCGCCGGTATGGCCAGACCGCCTTCCACGTCTCCGGCACCTGCCGCATGGGGGGCGATAGCGCCTCAGTACTCGACCCTCAACTGCGCGTACGTGGCGTCGAGGGCCTGCGAGTGGTCGACACCTCGGTGATGCCGTGCCTGGTTTCCGGCAACACCAACGCCCCGGCCATGGCCATTGCCATGCGCGCCGCTGAACTTATCACCGGTAAGATCTCAGGAGCTCCAGCACCATGAGTGTTCCCTTTACCCAGTTGGACAAGCTGTACATCGATGGCGCGTGGGTGGGTGTCGACGGCCCGCGCGAAGCCGTGCTCAACCCGGCCACTGAAGCTGTGATTGGTCATGCGCCGACAGGTGATCTGCACAGCGCCGATGCTGCCATTACCGCTGCACGTAACGCTTTTGACAACGGCCCCTGGCCGTGGCTGAGCATGACCGAGCGTGCCGGTTATCTGCGGCGCATGCATGCCGCGCTGGTGGCAAAGCGTGAGCAGATCGCTGCGTTGATCATCGCTGAGGTCGGTTGCTCGCAAGGCGTGACCTACGCCATGCAGGTGGATATGCCACTCGGTCATGTGCTGACCGCTATCGAACAGTCGCTGCACAGCGACAGCGTTCAGATTCCGGTGCAGGCCAATCCCAATCCATTCAACCCGACGGGGCCGATGATTCTCGGCAGCGGCACGGTAGAACGTGAGGCCATTGGCGTGGTGGCCGGTATCACGGGCTACAACTTTCCGTTTCTGCTGAACCTCGCCAAGGTATTTCCGGCCTTGCTGGCCGGCAACACCCTGGTTCTCAAACCTTCGCCATTTACCCCGTACTCGGCATTGCTGTTCGGTAAGATCGCCGAAGAGGTCGGCTTGCCCAAGGGCGTGCTCAACATTGTCACCGGCGGTATTGATGTCGGCAGCCTGTTGAGCAGCGATCCACGGGTGGACATGGTCACGTTCACAGGTTCCGAAGCGGTGGGGGTCAGCATCATGAGCCAGGCGGCGCCGACCCTGAAGCGCGTGCACCTTGAACTGGGCGGAAAGTCGGCCTTGATCGTGCGTGCCGACGCCGACATTCAGGCCACCGCCCTGGGTGCCGTCGCCGGTCTGGCGGTCAATGCGGGACAGGGTTGTGCGTTGCTGACGCGTTTTGTGGTGCACCACTCGGTACGCGAGCAATTTGTGCAGTGCGCCAAAGCCATTGCAGGGCAATGGAAAGTCGGCGACCCAGCGGACCCAAGCGTGATGATGGGGCCGCTGATTCGAGCGTCGCAGCGCGCCAAGGTCGAGCATTTCATTGCCAGTGGCCGCGATGCGGGGGCCACGCTGGTGTGTGGCGGTGGGCGACCTGCGCATCTGCGCCAAGGGTTCTTTAGCGACATCACCCTGTTTGATGACGTGCGCAACGACATGCTCATCGCCCAGGAGGAAATCTTCGGCCCGGTGGGGGTAGTCATCGGCTTCGACAGCGACGACGAGGCCGTGGCCATCGCCAACGATTCGCGCTTTGGCCTCAACGGCGCCGTGGCCTCGGCCGATGCCGCAACGGCCTACGCCCTAGCCCGGCGCATTCGTGCGGGCAGCGTGTACCTCAATGGCGGCAGCGGCAGCCTGCCTTATGCACCGATCGGAGGCTTCAAGCGATCAGGTCTGGGCCGCGAGTTCGGACCCAACTGGCTCAAAGAGTTCACCCAGGAAAAATCCATCATCTACCCCATCGGGCACTAGCCAGAGCGTCCTGCAACCGGGACGCAGACGGAACGACTGACAATAAAAACAAAAGGTGGTTTGCATGAAACACATGAGTAAAAAGGGGCGCATGCGAGCCCAGCGGGCGATGGTACTGCTGGCAGTGGGGGAATTGGCGTTCGGCTACGGTGGAACGGCGATGGCGGTGCCCATCGAACTGACCAACCCGGACTTTCATCTGCGTTGGGATAATACCGCGCGCTACACCCTGGGGATGCGTACGGAGGGGCAGGACCGGCGCATCATGAACAACCCCAACTACGATGAATCGGACGGTAAGTTCGACAAGAACGACATCGTCACCAACCGTCTCGACCTGCTGACTGAAGTCGACTTTTCCTACAAAAAGGATTGGGGCGCGCGACTCAGTGCCGCCGGCTGGTATGACCAGGCGTATCACAACGATGATGTGCACAGTAACGTCCCTGGCTTCCAGACCAGCTACTACAACGACCGCTACAGCTCGGAAGTGAAACGCTACGTCGAAGGTCCGTCGGGGGAAATACTCGACGCCTTTGTCTGGAAGAACCTGCGCCTGGGCGATGCCACAGTCAACGTCAAGGTCGGCCGCCATACCAACTATTGGGGGGAGGGCTTGCTGTTTGGTGCCCATGCGATTTCCTACTCGCAAGCGCCGCTCGATGGTGCCAAGGCGGTGACCAGTCCGGGTATCGAAACCAAGGAAGTGTTCTTGCCCATCGGGCAGATATCCGCCAAGGCCCAGGCTACCGACAACCTGACCCTGGCCGCGCAGTATTTCTATGAGTGGGACTACACGCGCATTCCCTACGGCGGTACCTACTTCGGCGCGGCGGACCCGTTTTTCGAGGGGCCGGATCGCTTGCCGGTAGCGCCAGGTTTCTCCCTGAACCGGGAGCGATCCAAATACGGCCGTGACTCGGCCAACTGGGGGGTAATGGCCAAGTACGATGTCGAGGCGATTCAATCGACGTTGGGTGCGTACTATCGCCAGTTCGATGATTACCAACCCTGGCTGGCGCCAGAAGTCTCGGCCGCCACCGCAAGTTATCGGCTGGTGTACCCACGGGGCGTCAAACTCGTCGGCCTGAGTCTTTCCACAGTGCTCGACACCGTGTCGGTAGGCAGCGAGATCTCTTATCGTCAGAACGGTGCGTTGAACGCGGTGGGTGTCGATCCCACTGACAACGAAGGGCCACGTGGCGATACCTACCACTTTGTCGTCAACGCCGTGTACGGCGTGCCGCGAAACTTTATCTCCAAGAACGCCACGCTGGTGGGCGAGTTCGCCTATAGCCATTTGCGCAAAGTGACCGAGCACGAAGAGCTTTACCTGGGTGAAAACAACAACAATTGCGTTGACCCACGCGTTGGCACACCCGGTTCAGGGGACAAGGAGGACGGCTGTTCGACACGCGATTACGCCGCCATTGCCGTCAACTACACGCCGCAATACCTGTCGATATTCCCGTCCTGGGACATGTCCGTACCGCTGACCGTCAATTATGGCTTGTCAGGGAACGCTGCCAGCGCCGGCGGTGGTAACGAAGGCGCACTGACCTGGTCTGCCGGTGTGCAAATGACTTATGCGCAGCGTTACGAATTCGGCCTGCGTTACTCCGACACCGATGCCCAGTCGAAAAACATTCCCGGTGACACCGTCGGTGGTAACGGCGCCGTGGGCGGAACTGACCGAGGCTGGCTGGCCTTTACCTTCAAAACCTCCATCTAAATACGCCAAGAATCGGAGTACCTGTTTATGAAAGGACAATTTGCATGGGCAGTGGCGCTGTTGAGCATCGCCACCTGCAGTCAGGCTGCGGCACCAGCCGACCAGGTTGCGCAAATCGGTAAAACCCTGACGCCGTTTGGCGCGATTATCGCGGGTAATGCTGATGGAAGCATTCCCCCATACACCGGTGGCCTGAGACAGAGCCCGCCCGACTTCAAGCCAGACAGCGGGTTCTGGGCCGACCCGTTCAAGGATGAAAAACCGCTGTTGCGTATCAACGCCAAAAACATGGAGCAATACGCCGACCGGTTGAGCGGCGGGCAAAAAATGCTGCTCAACAAATTCCCCGACTACTACCTGGATGTCTACCCGAGCCACCGCACCGCGGCGTACCCGCAAGCGATACTCGACGCCTCCACGCGCAACGCGAGCAATTGCCACACCACCAAGGACAGTCTGGCCGTCGACCCGGCATGCCGTGGTGGATTGCCGTTCCCGCTACCGCAGAACGGCAACGAGGTCATCTGGAACCAGGTACTGCGCTACAAGGGCACGGGGTACACCACCACTGCGTCGTCCAACAGTTGGGTGGTGGATTCCCGGGGTTCGGTGACCAAGACCGCGGAGTCCGCCACCATGGAGGAGGCCCCGTACTACCAGGTCCAACAGGCTGATCGAGATCCGCAGTTGTACTACCGCGCCTGGGCGGCGGACAGCTACCCGGCTCGTAGCGCCGGGCAACTGATCATCCTCGCCGACTACCTCGACCCGCAAGTCCAGCCGCGCCGCGCGTGGAGCTACACCCCAGGCATGCGCCGCATCAAGCTGGCACCGGAATTCTCCTATGACACGCCGGTACCCAACCAGGGCGGGGTGAATCTGTTCGACGAGTTGCAGATGTTCTCCGGAAGCCAGGACCGCTTCGATTACAAGCTGGTCGGCCGCAAGGAAATGTACATTCCCTACAACGCCTACAAGTTCTACTTCAGCTGCGGTCAGGAAGAGCAATTCCAGCCACACCACGCCAATCCGGCCTGCGAGCGCTGGGAGCTGCACAGGGTGTGGGTAGTGGAAGCGACACTGAAACCGGGCAAACGCCACGTCTACAGCAAGCGCACCTATTACCTTGACGAAGACACCTTTGGTGCCGGTTTGTATGACGCCTGGGACCAGGGCGGGGTGCTGTACCGCGCGCTGTTCCAGAGCGGCGTTCAGTTGTACGACAAAAACCTTCCGTACACAGTGAAAAACGTCAGTTATGACTTCAACAAGGGCATGTGGTCGTTGCTCAACGACGGCCTCAAGGGCGGCTACCGGGTACACGACGCACCGCTGTCGGAGCGCGACATGAAACCTGAATCGATTGTTTCCCAGGAAACGCAACGCTGATTGCATCGAATGGACACGCATTTGCGGCCTGAGAGGGCCGCTTTTTTTGCTGGATTCTTTTGGCGTACATATCCATTTGAGGCGGCCTGACAGCCGACCCCTGTAGGAGCGAGCCTGCTCGCGATGGACGTCAACGATAACGCGCCCTGTCTGGATGAACGCGTTGTCTGGGCCTCCATCGCGAGCATGTTCGCTCCTACAGGTTCTTCCAATCGGCAAAAGCCCGTTCCACACAAGGCACACCCCAAAAACCTTCTCTAACTTCAATAATAAATGAACACATATAGAAAAAGTGTCTATATTATTGGCGGTGTAGTTATCCCTCAAACCGGTCCGAACGCCCTGTCAAATGAGGCGTTCGACCTGCTGGCTTATTACAACAAGGAGAATGCCATGCTGATTGATGTCCACGCCCACTTGCTGACTGAGGGCATGCTGAACCGCCACGAGTTCTGGGGGCCGTTCATGAAGGTGCAGGGGCTGACCGTGGGGCATTTTTCCCTCGGTACCAAGCAACCGGCCAAAGCCGCTACTGACGCTGAGGCGCAGGCCAACCTCCTCGCGCGCATGACCCACGCCAGCCGGCGTAAGCTGATGGCCGAACGGGGTGTCGACAAGCTGGTGATGTCCACACCGTCCCACTGTTTCATGTATTGGGCAGGTGATTTCGCCAACGAATACGCGCGCCTGTGCAACGACGAACTGTCGGCATTTTGCCGGGCCGATCCCGACCACTTCGATTTCTGGTGCCACGCCAACCTGGCGGACCCACTGAACGCGGCCAAAGAAATCGAACGCGCCGTGACTCAGTTAGGGGCCAGGGGCGTGTGCGTAGGCGGGGCCAATTTCAATGGCCTGGAAGCTCACGATGAGCGCCTGTTCCCTGTTTGGGAAAAGCTCGTACAGCTGGATGTGCCGATCATGGTGCACGGCTTCAACCAGTCGATCTACTGGGGCGAAAAACACACTGACGACAAGTTCGAAACCACCTCGATCGTGGGCGATTGCGTCGATGAAACGTTGTTCTTCTGGTACCTGATCTGCGGCGGCGCGCTGGATGTTTTCCCGACCCTGAAAACCTACATCACCCATGCCGGTGGCATGGCGGTTTTCCAGTTGGGGCGCTTGAGCGAGCTCAATCGGGCGATGGCACCTGACTCGCGCAACCAGCGACCGTTGATGGATTACATGCAGAATTTCTATTTCGACCTCGACGTGCATGCGCCCGGCTTGCGTCGTGGTGTCGCCGAGGTGGTTGGGGCGGAGCGTCTGTTGTACGGCACCAACTTTGGTGGCGCCTATGACCATGGCGACTTGACCGAGGGACTGGGTTTGTCCGCTCAAGACCGTGAACGGATTCGTAGCGGTAACGCGATCGAACTCCTCAAGCTGAAGGTTGCGACCAACGCTGGCCGGGTACTGACGCCGTGACGGACAGCCTGTTGGACATGGCCGTCGGGCGGCCATACCCGCAGCGCAGCGGGCGATTGCCTCGGCAACTGAGTGAGATCAGCGCAGCCTGGCTCACGCAGCTATTGCAGCCGCGTTATCCAGGCAGCGAGGTCCTGGCGTTGACGGCGTTGGAGGTCCGTAACGGGCACACCACCAAATTGCGCGCCAGGCTTGAGTTGAACGAGGTCGGACAGCGCGCGGGTATTCCTGCGCATGTGTGCCTGAAGTCGAATTGGTCCGAAGGTTTCGAGAGCGGCGACATCTGTGAGTTGGAAGCGCGCCTGTATCATCTGGCGCGCGGCTGGACCGATGCGCCATTGCCAAGCACCTTTTTCACCGACTGGGACGCCGATGGTGGCGGTCGAGGCGTGGTTATGATGGAAGACCTCGGTCTGGCTGCCGGGCAATTTGGTCATAGCACCGATCACCTTGGCGTGGACGGTGTTGCTCAGGGGCTCGAGTCACTGGCGACGGTGCATGCTGCTACCTGGAACAGTCCGCAGTTGCAGGAGCAGCGCTGGTTGCCGGTGTCGATGGCCAACCCGGTGGACAGTGACGGTCTGCTGCGCATGTACAACTACATCAAGGTCAATCTGCGTAAACCCGAGTACCAGCAGCTGCTGCCGAAATGGATGTACGAGTCACCGGAGTTGTTTAGCCATGCCTTCGATGAATTGGCAGCTTTTGAACTGGAGCAGACTTCACCCTGTTGTTTGATCCATGGTGACTCCCATCAGGGTAATAGTTTCTTGCGCAGTGACGGTCAACGTATCTGGCTGGATTGGCAACTGGCCCGACGTGGCCGGCCATGGCGCGATGTCGCCTATTTCATGCTCGGCGCGTTGACCGTGGAGGAGCGCCGCGCCGAAGCGCTGCGTTTGCTGCGTGTTTACCGTGAAAAACTGATTAGCCTGGGAGCCGAAGGCGTGCTGGGTCAGGAGGCGGCCTGGGAACAAGTACGGCGTTGGCCGGTCTGGGGGATGCAGACCTGGATGTCGAACATGGATGATTGGGGGCAGGCCGGACTGCCAATGGTGGAGCGGTTTTTCGCCGCCGCAGAAGATTTTGATACTGTGCGCTTGTTAACCCACGGCCGTAAGCCACGCCGCACACCGATATTGGGACAGGGCGCAAGGCCGTTGACGCAAGCGTATCAACATTTATTGGAGAGTTGAGCGTGGTCAATCAGGAAGATTTGCGTCTGCAAGGCGCGGATAACTTTCGCAGCTTGAAAGGCATTCCCTCCCATTGTGGTCGCCGCATTGGCGGCGATATTCTTTTGCGCGCAGACCAGTTGCATGGGCTGACTGCTGAAGACTGGCAGACACTTCAGCGCCTGGGGTTGCAGACCGTCTGCGATTTACGCAGCGCGGGTGAGCGTGAACGTTACCCGAACCGCTTGCCCGATAGCGCAATCCGGGAGTTGCACCTGGAGGTCATAGGCGATGTCCGGGCGGATCCACGCCTTGCCCTCATGCTGGCGAATAATCCGGTGGCGGAGGGTGCACGGGGCATGATGCTGGAAGTTTATCGGCGGCTACCGGGAATGTTGGCGCCCCGGTTGCCGGCACTGTTCGAGTTGTTTTCTGCAGGCAAGGGCGCGGTGCTGATTCACTGCACGGCGGGCAAGGACCGCACCGGCGTGGCGGTCATGCTGCTGTTGCACGCCCTCGGCGTCGCGCCGGAACACATCATGACTGACTATTTGCGTTCGGCGCGGCGTTTCAGTCAGTTGAGTGCAGAGCGTCAGCAGGCGATGAGTCATGCGGTGACCCGTATGGTTGGCCAGCCGGTCAGCGAAGCGGCGTTCGATGCGGTAGTGGATGCCCGGCCTGAATATCTGAATGCCGCTTATGCGGTGATCGAGGCCGAGTATGGCGGGCTGGATCGCTATCTGCAGCGTTTCAGTGGCTTGAGCACCGCACGCTTGCAGACGTTGCGAGATACCTTGCTGGTCGCCTAGGTCGCAGCCCGGGCCAACACCCGGGCGGGTTTCCATTGTGCCAATCCAATCCCCAGCAAAATCAACCCGCCACCCACCGCGTGGTACAGGTGCAATGTTTCCCCTAACAGCACAATCGCCAACACCGCGGTAAACAAAGGCACCAGGTTCATCAGCACGGCGGTTTTTTCTGCGCCGAGGGTTTGCAGGCCGCGCATCCATAATCCGGGTGCCAGCGCTGAGGCGAACAGGCCAGCGAATAACACCAGTGGGATGTTCTTTGCCGTCAGGGCTATCGACGGTGCCAGCACGAAAGGCGGCACCAGCAGCAGGGTGCCGCAGATAATTTGCACGTACAGGCTTTCCCAGGTCGGCAGGGGAATCTGCCAGCGCTTCACCAACACGCAATACAGCGCGTACGACAGCGACGCCGCCAACATCATCAACTCACCTTGCCCAACCCCGTGCTGCCAGAGTGAAGACAAGTCGCCTGCTGCCAGCAACCAGGCCAGTCCGGCAAATGAAACTAGGGCGCCGACCAGTAATGTCGTGGTCGGCCGGGTATTGAGCACCGGGAAGGCCAGCAGCACGGTGAGCAGCGGCATGGTCGCCAGAATCAGGCCCATGGAGGTGGCGCTGACGGTGTGTGCCGCGAAATACGCCAGCGACTGGTACAGCGACATGCCGAGCAATCCCAGCAGCCACAGCTTGGCCAAATAAGGGCGAATCTGACGGCGCAAGCGCCATACCCTGGGCAACAACACCGGTGACAACACCAGCAACGCCGTCAGCCAGCGATAGAAGGAAATGGCTGCGGGGTCGATCACCCCGACCGACAGACGGTTGACCACCGTACTGGCGGCCCAGATCAGCGTGGCAAGGACGGGTAGCAGCAGATTCATCAGGGTGCGCCAACGTTGAGGGTGCGCCGGGCGCACCGGGACCAAGGCCGCTGTCGCGGCTATCTGTGAATGCCGGACTGCGTGTACGCGTTATTCGCTGGCAGCGTTACGAGCGGCAATGGCAGCGGCAAAGTCGCGCTTGAGCGTCGGGAAGTAAGCAATCTGGCCGCCCATGCCACCGGCTATGTCGATCGAGGCAGCGCTGATGAAGCTGGCATATTCGCTGGCCAGGAACAGCGCCATGCCGGCAACGTCTTCAGGCTTGCCGTAGCGTCCGAGCGGCACGACTTTCATCACCATGGCGTCGAACTCCTCGCGACTCACGCCCGGCCCCATCTCTTTGTAATGACGGTCCCATTGGCCGGTATCGATCCAGCCCATGTTCAGGCTGTTGACCAGGATATTGTCCTTGGGCAGGGACATGCCCAGCGAGCGGGAGAGGGCGATGCACGACGCGCGGTTGATCACCGAAGGAATGCCGTCTGGCGTCGGAATTGCGCCGGCCAGGGCGTTGATTTCGATGATTCGCCCCCAACGCTGTTCACGCATGAACGGCACCACGGCCTGGACGAAACGAAAATGTCCCATCTGCAGGATGTTGGCATGTTCGAGAATGGCCTCCGGCGTCAGGGTATCGAGATTACCGCCGCGTCCTTGACCCGCATTGTTGACCAGCACATCGACACCGCCCCAGGCGTGTGCAACTTCGGCGACGAAAGCCTTGACTCCCTCACTGTCGGTCACGTCAACCGCTCGGGCAATGACCGCCTGAGCGTGTTCCGCGAGCTGCGCACCGACCTCGCGGACGGCTGCCTCACTGCGGGCACAAATCGCTACCCGTGCCCCTTCAGCCGCGAAAGCCCGGGCGATGGCCAGGCCGATGCCCCGGGATGCACCCGTGATAATCACGCGCTTTGCACTCAAATCAATGTTCATGCTGGCTCCTGTTGTTTTTTTTCTGCCGGTTCATTTGCGGGTTTTCCTGCCGAACGCCCCGTATTCAGGGGGTGTGCCCGGGCTATTGAAAGCCCAAAGAGGTCAATCGTCAAAGATTATTTGAACGTTTATGTGTTTTGTGTGCAGTATTGTCCTTGACGACGCCGTTGGCTGAAACAGGTAGGCAAGGAATCGAGGTTGAAATTCTGAATAGAGAACTGAAATCTTTATGTGGAATTTTACATTGCGATCCGTTACGGTGGCTTTCAGCTGAAGAGGAACGTGGTCCTGGATGCGTGCCAGGCCTCTCGAGCGGACTGTCCAGGCGGGACATGCATCGATCCTGTGGGGTTTCGCAGATCGCTGGAATGACTGTTTGAACGCACTTAACGTCAGAAAATAAAAATAAAAGGTAGTGTGTATGAAAGAGAAGACCAAACAGGGTCGGCGAGTGCTGACTCAAGGTGCTCTGACACTGTTGATGGTTGGCAGTGCACAGGGTTTGATGGCGGCCTCGTTCGACATGTCGAACCCAGACTACCGCGTGCGTTGGGACAATACGGTCCGTTACAACCTGGGGATGCGGACCGACAGTCAAGACAGCCACATCATGAATACGCCGAACTACGACGAGTCGGACGGCAAGTTCGATAGAAACGAGATCGTGACAAATCGTCTCGATCTGTTTAGTGAGTTCGATTTTTCCTATCTCAACGATTGGGGTGCTCGTCTCAGTGCTGCCGGCTGGTATGACCAGGCCTACGATGACGACAAAGTCCATAGCAACATTCCAGGGTTCGCGACCAGCTACCACAACAACAAGTACAGCGGTGAAGTGGACCGCTACATGAACGGTCCTTCGGGCGAAATTCTCGATGCGTTCCTCTGGAAAAACTTCAACGTCGGCGAAATACCGGTCAACGTGAAAGCCGGTCGCCACACCAACTACTGGGGTGAGGGCCTGCTCATCGGCGCGCATGCCGTGTCTTATTCCCAGGCGCCAAGTGATGGCGTGAAAGCCTCGACCAGTCCTGGTATTGAAACCAAGGAAGTGTTCCTGCCAGTCGGGCAAATATCAGCCAAGGCGCAACTCACCGACCATCTCTCTGTTGCCGCTCAGTATTTCTACGAATGGGAACCCACTCGCATCCCTTACGGGGGCACGTACTTTGGTGGTGCCGACCCATTGTTCGAAGGCCCGGACCAGCTACCGTTGGCCGCCAACGGCTCGACCCTGCAACGTCAGGATTCGAAATTCGGGCGTGATGGCAAGAACTGGGGCGTGATGGGCAAGCTCAACGTCGAAGAGATCGAATCGACCTTCGGCGCCTACTACCGTCAGTTCGACGATTACCAGCCTTGGCTGGCCCCGGAAATCAAAGCAGCAGCGGGTTCCTATCGGGTGATTTACCCACGTGGCGTGAAGCTCGCGGGACTCAGCTTCGCCCGGGTCTTCAACACTGTGGCGGTCGGTACCGAATTGTCCTATCGGATGAACGGCGCATTGAATGCCACCGGCGTCAGTGCCCTGGACGATGAAGGTCCTCGCGGTGACACCATCCACTTTATTGCCAACGCTGTTTACGGCGTGCCGCGTAACTTTATTTCGAACAACGGCACGCTGGTTGGTGAATTCGCCTACAGCCATCTGGATCGGGTGACCGAGCACGAAGAGTTGTACAAAGGGGTTGGCGAGAATGCTTGTACCGATGCCAGAAACCCTCGCAGCCCCGGCTCTGGCGATGAGTCCGATGGTTGCTCGTCGAAGAACTACTACGCAGTTGCCGTCAACTACACGCCACAGTACATTCAGGTCCTGCCTTCCTGGGACCTGGATGTCCCAATGACTGTCAACTACGGCCTGCATGGCAACGCCCCGACTGCCGGTGGCGGTAACGAAGGCGCGCTGTCCTACTCAGTCGGCCTGAAGGCCACTTATGCCCAACTCTATGAGTTCGGCTTGCGTTACGCAGACACCAAGGCCCAACCCAAGCATCTGGCCAACGGCACTGTAGCCGGTAACGGTCCGGTCGGTGGTACCGACCGCGGCTGGCTGGCATTTACCTTCAAGACCTCCTTCTGATAAATCCAACAAGAATCGGAGAATGTGTTCATGAAACGACAACTTGCCTTATCCATTGCCCTGATGAGCATGGCGACCTACACCCTGGCGGCAGGCGGTGACGCTTCCGAACTGGGCAAAAGCCTCACCCCGTTCGGGGCGATCAAGGCGGGTAACGCCGAGGGCACCATCCCTGCCTATGACGGTGGCCTGACCAAGGCGCCGGCCGGCTTCGTACCCGACAGCGGATTCTGGGTCGATCCGTTCAAGGATGAAAAGCCACTGTTTCGCATCGATGCCAAAAACGTCGACCAGTACGCGGACAAGCTCAGTGAAGGGCAAAAGACCCTGATCAAGAAGTACCCGACGTATTACATCGACATTTATCCAAGCCACCGTACGACCGCCTATCCCCAGGCCGTGCTCGATTCCACCGTGCGCAACGCTACCAGTTGCACGATTCAGAAGGACGGTCTGGCGGTCGATCCATCCTGCCGTGGCGGCTTGCCGTTCCCGATTCCAAAGAACGGCAACGAAGTGATGTGGAACCAGCAGGTGCGCTACAAGATCGGCACCGGCTACTCGACGACCTCGTCTTCGAACAGTTGGGTTGTCGATGCCAATGGTTCGATCACCAAGACCGCCGAACAGGCGACCTTCGAAGAAACGCCGTACTACCAGGTCACCCAGGCGGACCGTGATCCGCTGATGTATGCCAGGGTGTTCTCGCGCAATGACTATCCGGCGCGGCGCTCCGGTGAAGTCGTGGTGCTGAACGACTTCCTCGATCCACTGGCCAAGGCACGTCGCTCCTTCAGCTACTCCCCAGGTCAGCGTCGGGTCAAGCTGGCTCCAGAGTTTGCCTTTGATACACCCGTGGCCAGTCAGGGCGGAGTGACCCTGTTCGACGAACTGCAAATGTTCTCCGGCAGCCAGGACCGGTTCGACTACAAACTGGTCGGCAAAAAGGAGATGTACATCCCGTACAACGCCTACAAGTTCTACTTCGGTACCAAGCAGGAAGATCAGTTCATGCCGCACCACGCCAACCCGGCCAACGAGCGTTGGGAGCTGCATCGGGTGTGGGTCGTGGAGGCAACGTTGAAGCCGGGCATGCGCCATGTCTACAACAAACGCACCTATTACCTGGATGAAGACACCTTTGGCGTTGGCCTGTATGACGCCTGGGACAAGAGCGGCGCGTTGTATCGCTCGATCTTCCTCAGTGGCGTGCAGCTTTACGACAAGAACATTCCCTACAACGTGAAAAACGTCGTTTATGACTTCAACAAAGGCATGTACGCGTTGCTCAACGATGGGCTCAAAGGTGGTTACAAGTTCTATGACAAACCGCTCAGCGAGCGCGACATGAACCCTGAAGCCATCGTAGCCCGGGTCACTCAACGCTGATATGAGTCGCCTGTCCTGCCCGTCGGTTTGCGCATCAAGCCTGACGGGCAGAGCAGGAGAGTTTTGCCATGCGGGATGGTCAAGGAATAAAAATAATGATTAGCCTTTGCCCTGCTTCTCTTCTTCTCGCCAGGTCGCGCCTGCTGCTGGCTGTCGCGTTGATCGTTGGCACGAGTTCGTTGTTGACCGTGCCTGCCTATAGCGCGGCCACGACGTCCACCGACTCGCTGGACGTGCCGGCGCAACGGGTGGACGAGCGTTTGCCCGCACCCTTGTTGTCGGTCGCCAGGGCTGGCGATGCGATGATCAGTGTCGGCCTCCACGGATTGATCCAGCGTTCCACCGACGCGGGACGAACCTGGCAGCAGGTCGACAGTCCGGTGTCAAGCGATCTGGTGCAAGTACGGTTTCGCGACGAGCGTAATGGCTGGATTGTCGGCCACGATGCCCTGGTGCTGCACACCACTGATGGCGGCCACAGCTGGCAAGTACAACTCGACGGGCGCCGCCTGTTGACGTTGCTCAATGCTTACTACGGTCCGCGGGCCGAAAAAGGCGACGAGTCCGCAGCCGCGGTGGTCAAGGAAGTTGCAATGTCCGCCGGTACCTCGGCGACCCCAGGCGTACTGGCTGCACCTTTTCTGGATGTGATGTTCGATGAACAAGGCAACGGCTTTGCCGTGGGTGCCTTTGGGCTGTTGTTGCACAGCACTGACAACGGCCAGAACTGGGAGCCGTGGATCGAGCGCAGTGACAATGAGCGGCGCATGCACCTGTATGGCCTGGCTCAGAACGCGGACACTTTCTATATCAGCGGCGAACAGGGGCTGTTGATGCGCCTGGATCGTCAGCAACAACGTTTCGTGAAAATCGACACGCCCTATACCGGCACCTACTTCGGCGTCCGCGCCTACGATCATTTGCTGCTGGCTTACGGGCTGCGCGGCAACCTGTTTGCCAGCCGCGATGACGGACAGCAATGGCAGGCCGTGGAAACCAACCTCAATAGCAGCCTGGTTAGCATTGTCGAGCAGGGCAACGCCTTGATCGTCGTGAGCCAGGGCGGGCAACTGATCAGCGTTGATCGACAGAGTTTGCAAGTCACGCCCCTGGCGGATGCGCGAATGGGCGAGGTGTATGCAGCCAGTGCCACCAGTCAGGCTGGGAGCCTGGTTGTCACGCGCTTTAGCGGCGCCAAGGTCATCGATATCGCCCAGGCCAACTGACGCCCTCGGCACGATTCCCCTACGAGAAAGAAAAAATGGTCGAGCAAAAATTCAACAGCGGGATGCCAGTGATTGCCAACCTGGAGGACTTTGACAAGAGCTCCGGAGGCTGGTTTGAACGGGTGATTTTCCGGCATCGCATGTTGGTCGTCATTGCCTGCTTGCTCGCCACCGTGGTGTTGGGCTTCTTTGCTACACGGCTGCAAGTGAATGCCAGCTTCGAGAAAATGATCCCCAGCTCCAGCCCCTATATCAAGAATTACCTGGCCTATAAAGACCAGCTTCCGGGGTTGGGTAACAGCATTCGCGTGGTGGTCGAAAACAAGACCGGTGATATCTACGACGCCGACTACTTGCTGGCGCTGCAGAAGGTCAACGACACCCTGTACCTCATCCCGGGTATCGACCGTTCCTGGATGAAGTCGCTGTGGATGCCCATCGTCCGCTGGAAAGAAGTGACGGAGGAGGGCATCGATGGCGGTGCGGTGATGCCTTCCGATTACGACGGCAGCGACAAGTCGATCAAGGCCCTGCGCCGCAACATCATGCGCGCCGGCATTGTCGGCAACCTGGTGGCCAACGACAGCCAGTCGAGCATGATTGTCGCGCCGTTGCTCGATACCAATCCGCAGACCGGTAAACCACTGGACTACGGGGATTTCTCCAAGCAACTGGAAGCACAGATTCGCTCACTGGAAAGCGACAAGGTCGGCATCCATATCGTCGGCTTCAGCAAGCTGGTCGGCGACCTGATCGACGGCCTGTATTCGGTGATGCTGTTCTTTGGCGCCTCCGTGGTGATTGCCGGGCTGTTCGTCTATTTCTACACCCGTTGCCTGCGCAGCACTTTGTTGCTGGTAAGCGTGGCAGTGGCGGGCGTGGTGTGGCTGCTGGGCTTGATGCAAATCCTCGGCTACGAACTGGACCCGTATTCGATTCTGGTGCCGTTCCTGATTTTTGCCATCGGCATTTCCCATGGCACGCAGAAGATGAACGGCATCCTTCAGGACATTGGCCGTGGCACCCATAAATACATTGCCGCGCGCTATACCTTCCGCCGTTTGTTCCTCACGGGTCTTACCGCACTGCTGACCAATATCGTTGGTTTTGCCGTGCTGGTGATCATCGATATCCCGGTGATCCGCGACCTGGCCCTGACCACCAGCATCGGCGTCGCCGTGCTGATTTTCACCAAGTTGCTGCTGATTCCGGTGGCGCTGTCCTATCTGGGCGTCAGTGAAAAAGCTGCGCGTATCGCCATCGCCAAAGACCAGGCCGGCGCAGAAAACAAAGGTTTTCTGGGGCGTCTGTGGAGCGGCCTCGACCGGTTCACCGAACGGCCGATGGCCACCGCGGTGATCGCCGTGTCGCTGCTGGTGACCCTGGCGGGTAGCGTAGTGATGATGCATCTCAAGGTCGGTGACCTGGACCCCGGTGCGCCGGAGTTGCGAGCGGATTCGCGCTATAACCGCGATAACGCCTACATCACCAGTCATTACGGGCTTTCCAGTGACCAGTTCGTGGTCATCATGAAGACCAATGAAGACAGCTGCCGCCTGTACCAGTCGCTGCAAAGCATGGACAAGCTGGCCTGGCGCCTGCGTCAGACACCAGGTGTACAAACCACCCAGTCGCTGGCAGAAACCGTACGGATGATCAGCTCCGGCATGGCCGAAGGCAGCCCGAAATGGCTGAGTATCAGCCGTGACCAGGCGATCACCAACTCGGCGGTGGATGCGGCGATGATTTCCGCCCCGGGGATCACCAACCAGCAGTGCTCGGTGACCCCGATGATTGCCTATCTGGCTGACCACAAGGCCGACACCCTGAGCCGGGTCTTGCAGGTCTCCGAAGAATTCGCCAAGGAAAACAACAGTGTCGTCGGCGCTGAACAGCCGGTGGAGTTCCTCTTGGCTGCGGGTAATGCCGGCATCGAGGCCGCCACCAACATCGAGGTGGAGAAGGGCATCATCACCATGTACCTGGCGGTGTATGGTGCCACGGCATTGCTCTGCCTGCTGACCTTCCGCAGCTGGCGCGCAACCCTGGTGGCGCTGATTCCGTTGCTGATGACCACGATCATCTGCAAGGCGTTGATGGTCTGGTTGGGAATCGGCCTCAAGGTGGCCACCTTGCCGGTCATCGCCGTGGGTGTTGGTGTGGGTGTGGACTACGCGCTGTATCTGCTCAGTGTGCAACTGGCGGTGCAGGAGCGTGGTGGCAGCCTGGCGGTGGCTTATCGCCGCTCGCTGGACTTCACCGGCCGTGTGGTCGCACTGGTGGGCCTGACCATGGCGGCCGGGGTGATTACCTGGGCCTGGTCGCCGATCAAGTTCCAGGCCGACATGGGCATCCTGCTGACCTTCATGTTCCTCTGGAACATGCTCGGTGCACTGGTGTTGATCCCGGCCCTGTCGCATTACCTGCTAAATCCCAAGGGCAACTCCAAGGCCGGAGTGACCTTGGACCTCGAAGACGCCCGCGCGCAGCAGGAACCGCGTAAGCCCGCAGCCGGCGCACCGACCCACTCATTGACTGAGCTCGCCTTACCCCGGCGTGCCCTCTGACTAATAGCCGGGCACAGGCCCAGGCTGGCAATTGCAAGGAGAGAAGTATGTTCGAGTTACTGATGAGTGCCGACATGATGGTTCCGGACCCGGACGGCATGACGGAAATGTTGGTCGACAAGCTCGGGATCTACAAGCACGAACGCTGGCGCCAGGCGTTCGACAATCACCCGTACATCGCGCATTTTCTGCGGGTACACAAATCCCTGGCGGTGTCGCCAACGCGCATCGAACCGCAGTGGCACCTGGATCGGCCGAACCCCGGCGACCCGTTGTTCCATGACTTTCTGGAAAGCCTGAAAGATTTCCAGGGTCATCATCGGCCGATGATCACTCACTCCATCGTGCTGGCCCTGCACGGGGACAAGTTCGACGCACTGGTGGACAAACTGATGCGCCGGCGCTTGCCGTTCCGCATGGCACAGCGCACCCCGGAAATGCCGTTCGACCGTCTGTGGCTGGGTGCTACTCCCGAGCAGCCGTACTACCAGCCATCCGTGGACGGTGGCCTGTGCATTGAAATCATGCCGACCGAGCCATTGCAGATGCCGCCGGAAACCTACCAGTTGCCACCGGTGCAACCACGCGATCTCAAACCCGGCGACATGGTACGCGTGACGGCCCGTGGCTTCCTGGTCCGTGACCTTGATGAAACCTTGCGCAAGGTATCGACCAACCTCGACTGGGAACCGAGCGGTCCGGTGGAGAACATCCGCAGCGAAGGCTACCGCCGTGCGCGCATGGGGTTCACCGTGCCCAACAGTGCCACCCTCGATGTACTCGAGGCGACCTATTGGAACACCGACGCCGGTCACTACGTCAATAACTGGGGTCCGGGTCCGTATTACATCCGTATTGGTGTCAATGACCTGGCTGCCAAGGCGGAAGATCTGCGTGCGCGCGGCACCCGGTTCCAGTGGATCGAGTCCTCGGAGGCCGTGGGTGGTCGTCCATTGATCAAGATCGATCCACAAGAACTCAATGGTCAGGTCTTCGAGTTCGAGGAGTGCCCTGCATGAGTACAGCGCAAAACCAGCAGCCTCCCGTGCTGATCAACGATGCGGTGCGCCTGGAGCGCGATGCCATGGTGGGCTGGGTGGTACTGACCCGTCCCCGGCAGATCAACGCCATCAACGACGAGATCCGCCAAGGCGTGCCGCAGGCACTGGCGTTGTTGCAGCAGGACCCGGACATTCGCGTGATCGTGATTCGCGGGGAAGGCGACCGGGGCTTTTGTGCGGGCGCCGATATCAAGGAACGCCGCGGCCCCGAGTCCAGCTTGCAAGTTCGCCAGCGCATGGAAAACGTACGCTGGATCGAAACCCTCGACGGCATCACCAAGCCGGTGATCGCCGCCATTCATGGCTACTGCATGGGTGGCGGGCTGGAATTGGTGCTGGCGTGCGACATCCGTTTCGCCGCTCCCGATGCCGTGTTCGCCTTGCCGGAAACCGGTCTGGGGCTGATCCCCGGTGGCGGCGGCACACAACGACTCTCCCGAGTGGTGGCACCGGGTCAGGCACTGGACATGTTGCTCACCGGTGACCGTGTGGGCGCCGAGCAGGCGCAGCGCATTGGTCTGGTCAGTCGACTGGCCAGTGACAGTGCCAACCTTGTGCAAGAAGTGCGGGCTTTTGCCCAGCGCATCGCCAGTAAGCCACCCACCGCGTCCGCCTTTGTCAAACAGGCTGCGCGGGCGGCACTGGAAATGGATCTCAAGCGTGGCTTGGACCTGGAGCTTGATCTGTTCGCCTTGTTGGCCCCGACCAAGGACGCTCGCGAAGCGGCCCAGGCTTTCAGCGAACGGCGCGAACCGCGTTTTACCGGCGAATAAAACGCCACTCCCTAAAACAAAAAGGATAAGGGCATGAGTACAGGAAAACTGGCAGGACGAGTGGCCATTATTACCGGCTCCGGTGGCGGCCTGGGCGCCGAATGCGCACGGGTACTGGCATCGCATGGCGCGAGTATTGCCGTGGTCGATATCAATTTCGAAGGGGCGACAGCCGTTGCCCAATCCTTGGTCGCCGAGGGCCATCAGGCCTTGGCGATTGCCACCGATGTGTCCTCGGAAGACGACGTGCGGGCAATGGTTGCCCAGGTGAAAGAGCGTTTTGGCCGTATCGACATCTTGCACAACAACGCGGCGATCCTGAATGCCGAGCAACGCCAGCTGGACCGCGATTTCGTCAACCTCGACATGCAGGCCTGGGACCGCGCCATCGCCGTCAACCTGCGTGGCGCCGTGCTGTGCACCAAGCATGTGATTCCGGTGATGCTGGAGAACGGCAAGGGCTCGATCATCTTCGCCACCTCGGGTCTGGGCATGCAGGGCGATATGTCCCTGACCGGCTACGCCACTTCCAAGGCGGGGCTGATGATGCTGCCACGCATGGTGGCCTCGCAGTACGGCAAGCAAGGCATTCGCGGCAACGCCGTGCAGATCGGACTGGCGCCTTCGGAACACGCCATGCCTGAACCCTTGCTCGACATTCTGCGCGACAACCATTGCACCGCCGAGCTGGGCACGCCTCGGCAGATCGCCGATGTGGTGGCGTTCCTGGCCAGTGACGAATCCTCCTTCGTCACGGGTACTACCCTGGTCGCCGACGGTGGTTTCAGCAGCCACACGCCATCCCTGGTTGCGATGCGCGCGTTGTTCGCGCAGATGGGTCGCACCGGCATGTAACGTTTGCCTCGGTGCGCCGTCCGGTGCGCTGGGGCTGTACTTCGCCACCACAGCCGCCGCGCGCCGCCGTGGTTGAATTACGTCATGGAAGCAAGTGATGAATCAGAACCACAAAGCGGGAAATACCGACTTCGATGTGATCGTCGTCGGCGGTGGCACCAATGGCCTTTCGGCTGGCTGTTACCTGGGCATGGAAGGCAAGAAAGTGCTGGTGCTCGAAGCGTTGGACAAGGTCGGCGGCATGGCGTCATCGGGCTATCTGATACCCGAAGCGCCGCAGCACCTGGTCCACCCCTGTGCCCTGGACATGATGTCGATGCGTGTGCATTCCCATGTGCCGGCGGAACTCGGGCTGGAGCGCCACGGTTTCAAATCGGTGGAGCTCGCGCCGGGGTATGTGTATTTGCATCCGGATGGGCAGTCGCTGATTTTCTGGCGTGACCGTGAGAAAACCGCTGCCGAGATTCGTCGCTTCAGCAGCAAGGACGCCGAGGCGTTTCTTGAGTTCATGAAGGTCATCGACATGTTCCTCGACATTGCGCTGCCGATGATGCGCGTCGACCCGGCGAAGACCAACCTGGGTGTGAAGCTGAAGATGCTCGGCACCGCGATCAAACACAAAGCCTTAAAGCCCGAACTGATGGCGCTGATGACCGGGTCCGCGCTGCAGGCCGCGCGTGAGCGCTTCGAGCATCCAGTGACCATTTCCGCGATGTGTGCACTGACCGGTCTGGCGGGTGATATCAGCGCCGATGGCGGTGGCATTTATTACGCCTTGCTCGGTTTCCTCCATCGTTTTGGTGTGGGTCGTGTCCTGGGGGGCATGCAGCAGTTGAGCAACGCCATGCAGGCGCGTCTGGAAGAGCTGGGTGGTCAGGTGCTGGTGTCGGCCAGCGTCAGTGAAATCGTGGCCAAGGATGGCCGGATAAAAGGGGTGAAACTGGCTGATGGTCGCCAGTTCATGGCCCGTGCGGTGATTGCCGGCTGTCACCCCAAGCCTGCGCTGGATATGGTCACCCGTGGTGAAATTCCCCAACACTTGCTCACCCGCATCGCCATGGCACCAGCCAACGGCAAGGGATCGGGACCACTGAAGGTGGATCTTGCCTTGCGCGGGCAGATTTCCGTGCCACGTTTTGCTGCCATTCGCGGCGACGGTGTGGATCTGCGTAAAACCGTGATGTTGATCGGTACCGAAGAGGCGGTGCTGGAAAACTTCGCCGCTTGCGCCCGAGGCGAGGTACCGAAGTTGCCCTACATCACCGTGGCCGCACCGAGCGCCGCCGACCCTTCACAAGCGCCGGCCGGTCAGGACGTGTTGTACATCTACCCTCCGGTGATGCCGGTTAACCCTAACGAAGGCTGGGACGCTTTGCGTGAGCGAGTGGCCGACCAGGTACAGGAACAGCTGTACGACTATATAGAAGGGATCGAAGGGCAGGTGCTAGGCCGACACATCGAGGCCGCACCGGACTTTACCGCGCGCTTGAACACGGTCAATGGCTGCGTGGTGCATATCGACACCACCTCCATGCGCTCAAGCACCATGCGCCCTGCGTACGGTTTGGGCGGCGATACCTTGCCAGTGGCGGGGTTGTATCTGGGCAGTGCCGGCATACATCCCGGTGGTGGGGTCAACGGCATGGCAGGGCGGTTGGCGGCCAAACGGGTGAGCAAGTACCTGCAGAAAAACAGGTAGCGCCAGTACGAGCGTTGAGCTTGTGTGGCGAGTGAACTTGCTCCCTTGCCACGGGTTCAGTGCATCAAGAAAGACGCTGCCAGCGGTTAAACGCTGCCGGCGTTTTTTTCTGCACCCAACGAAATACTCGCCAGGACAAAATCTGCCGAGTACTGGCGCCAGGTGGCCATGCCTTCTGCCGAGTCGGTATCCAGGCCGGCCAGTGCGGACATGGAGTAGCGGTTGGTGAACCAGCCTGTGGTCACCAGCGATGCGCTGGCCAGCAACAGGCGCGGGTTGATGTCCGCACGAAAATCACCACTGGCGGCCCCACGGACCAGGATCGCGTCGAGCTTGGCGATCAGCTTCGGTGCCATTTCAAGAAAATGGTTACGCGGTGTTTCGTGGGTGTCGTGGTAGCGGATGCCTTCCAGCGCCAGGCTGCCGAGGAAGGGGTCAAACCGGTATTGGTCGAAGAAGTGATTGAGCACGGTGCGCATCGCCTGAGGCGGTGGCAGCTCTTCAACCTTGAGGTTGACCAGCTCCGACATGATGTTGTCCGAGGATTCATCCAGTACCGCGACAAACAGCCCTTCCTTGGAGTTGTAGTAGTGGTAGACCAGTTGCTTGGTGACCCCGGCATCCCGGGCTATTTCTTCCACGCGCGCACCGGCCAGGCCTTTCTTGGCGAACTCCACGCGCGCAGCAGCGAGCAGGCGATTCATCGTATTGCGTTTGCCCTGTTCGCCACCTTCTCCTGCCTTCACCGCCACCTCGTACTCCTCCTGTTGAATGGGGTCACACCTTGAAGCATATACCCGGGCGCCATCGTTTGACCCAGAGTCAAACGAAGCGCAGTACCGGTGCAGACACAACCGCATACCATGGATTGGCAGCCGGGCAATCTTGGTGTGCAAGAGCAATAAAAACAAGACAGGAGAACCTGATGAGCAACGAAAGCGCAGCACTGGACCTGGCCACCGCGTATTCCGCCGTATCGGAAATGTATCGCGGTACTGACCTGGATATTCATGCGGTGTGCCGCGAGCAACGGTTGAAGTCACCCATCTATGAAGGCGATTTCATTACTCAATTCGGGGTGCCAACCAATGCCGGTACCCAGCAGGGCACTCGCCCGACCTTCGCCTTGTTCAAATACCAGGACGTGATGACTGTTCTGCGCGATGGTGCGACCTACACCAGCGGCTTTATTGCCGAAGGTCTGGGCGCGTTTTTCGATGGCTTGATCATTCTGGCCATGGACGGTGACGAACACCGCAAGGTGCGCGCCTTGCTGCAACCGGCATTCATGCCCGAGACCGTGAACAAGTGGCGCCCGCAGATCGACCAGGTGATCCGCGAGGAGTACATCCAGCCAATGTTGCCGGCAAAGAAAGCCGACCTGATGAAGTTCGGCCTCGAGCTGCCGATTCGCATCATGTACGCCTTGATGGGCTTCCCCTCGGATGAACCGTCCAAGTACAAACAATATGCGGCCTGGGCCTTGGCCATTGTCGGCGGCAACCAGATCGACCCGAGCAAGATGGTCGAAGCGCGGCGTCAGGCCGGCATCGCCGTCAAGGGTCTTTACGACGCACTGGCCGAGGTCGTGGTGCAACGTCGCGCCGAGGGCAGCCAGGGCGATGACGTGGTCGGTCGTTTGCTGCGCGCGGAATACGAAGGGCGCACGCTGGATGACCATGAAGTGATCACCTTCACTCGCTCGTTGTTGCCGGCGGCCGGGGAAACTACCACGCGCATGTTCGGCTCGGTAATGACCTTGTTGCTCACCACGCCCGGCTTGCTCGAACGCGTCAAGGCCGACCGCTCGCTGATTGGCAAGCTGATGGACGAAACCACCCGTTTTGAACCGGTCGCCACTTTCAAAGTGCGCGAAACCGCCAAGGAAGTGGAATTTCATGGTGTGAAGATCCCCAAAGGTTCATTCGTCCAGTGCATGGTGGTGTCCGCCAACCGCGACGAAGACGCTTTTGAAAACCCGGATGTCTTCGACATCGACCGCAAGCCAAAACCCTCTTTTGGTTTTGGCTTCGGTCCGCACATGTGCATCGGTCAGTTCGTTGCCAAGGTCGAAATCAGCTGCGCGGTCAACGCGATCCTCGATCTGTTCCCCAACTTGCGCCTCGACCCGACCCAGCCCGTCCCGCAGATCGGCGGCGCGCAGTTGCGCGGCGTGTCGACACTCCCGGTGATCTGGGACTGACCCACGATTCCAATCCGTTTCCAGGCCTTGATAAAAACAACAGAGGGCAGTATGAGAACGTTCAAAACCATTCCAGAACGCGGTGATTTCGGCTTCCAGCAACTGGTCGGGCCGCACAAGGTCACTGGCGCTTCGATGTCTGCCGAGCGCGGCTTCTTCGGCCTGCATTTGAGCAAGAGCTCGCCGTTCGGCTCGGTGCGCGATGAACAGGGCAACATCTATTCATTCGTGCGGTCGCTGATGGCGCCCAATGGCACGCCGAACCCGACCAAGTTCTACTACCTGAACAACCACGTCGACAACGTTCACCTGCGCATGGACCACGAAAAAATGGCCCGCCAGGCACTGACGCCACTGCCTGTGCATAGCCTGGAAGGTGATACCGCACGCTGGGCCAGCCAACCGGGTGAAGCCGGTAATGGCTGGGAAATCACGGCCAGCAGCGAACGCCTGACCTGGAAAGAAGAAGGCTTGTTTCATCTCGAAGGTCGTCTGCTCGGACCCGGTTTGCAGTGGTACTTGCCGGGTGTGGAGTGGGGCACCTTTTACGTTTCACAGTTGTGGGATATCGCCGGTGTCTGCGAGGGGCGCCCGGTAAAAGGCGCCATGGCGCTGGACCAGTTCTACATGGCTGAAGGCGGCGCCATCCACTTCAAGAAAGACTTGGTGGTGAACAACAACAAGCATGTGATCTGGTGGTCCTTTGTCACCGTTTATAAAGACGGCACGTGGGATACCGGTTCTTTCATGGTCGGTCACGACCACCTGGGTTACGCCATTTTCAACAATGAAAAAGGCGAGGTGCGGGTCACCACCGATATCGAAGGGCACACCGAGCACAAGGACGGTAGCTACTTTTTGAAGTCGGCCAAAATCGTGCTCGAAGGCAAGGAGGAGTGGGAATTCCTGCCTGACGAGAAGGGCGAAATGATCGACTTCGTTGGCGGTTTCCCGGTCACGGCGCAGCAGGAAGGGCGCTGGCGTCGGGTTGGCGATACCCGCGAGCCTTCGCACTGGCTGGGCTGGGGCGAGTCGGACCGGCGTAACGGCTCGGCCCGTAACGTTCCAGGCAAGGACCTCTAAATCAGTGAACCCCCTGTAGGAGCGAGCCTGCTCGCGAAAAACCTGAGAGCACCGCGGGGCTTCAGGCTTGGCGCGTTATCGTTCAGAAACATCGCGAGCAGGCTCGCTCCCACAAAAAGCCTCAACTAATAACAATAAAGAGGAATCACGATGAAATTCCGCGACAAAGTCGTACTGGTCACCGGTGCCGGTCGAGGCATGGGCCGCGCCATTGCCCTGGCCTATGCCCGTGAGGGCGCCAAAGTGGTGGTGTCGGCACGCACCGCTCGATACGGCGAAGAAACAATCGAGCAAATCAAGGCTCTGGGCGGTGAAGCCTGCCTGGTCGGTGGAGACATCGCCGATCGTGAGGCGATCAAGTCGATGGTGCAGGGCGGCGTAGAACATTTTGGCTCCCTGGATATCGTGGTGCATTGCGCCGCCGACACCAGTCACGGGCTGATCGCCGAAATGGCCGATGACACCTTCGATCACATTGTTCGCAGCAATATCCAGTCGTTGTTCTGGCTGGCCAAGGACAGCGCACCTTACCTGTCCAAAGCAGCCGACAAAGGCCGGCTGATTTACATCTCCTCCGGCGAAGCCAACCGCAAATACACACCACGACTGATTGCCTATAGTTCGAGCAAAGCATTCATGAATGCGTTCGCCCGTGGTTTGGCGGTGGAGTTCGGCGCCATGAATATCCTGGTCAACGTCGTCGAACCTGGGCTGATTGGCACTGACCACATGCTGGAAACCCTGGGCAATGAACTGCCGCACAAACTCGCCGCACACTTCCCGGTTGGGCGCCTGGGCGAGTCCGCTGATATTGCCAATGCCGTGATGTTTCTCACTTCCAACGAGGCCTCCTATATCACCGGCACGTCGTTGTTGGTGGATGGTGGCGCCACCATGATCGCGCTGCCCAAAGTCGAAGAAATCCTCAAGGGCCACTAATCATGTCGCGCGTCCGCGATGGCGGCCCGCGCCGGGAGTCAGGTCATGACAATTGAGACACGCAACAGCAGCAATACCGCCCACGGTGGCAATGATTTCTCCGAGTTCAAGCGCGGCTGGCGCGTGGTACTGCTGGGTCTGTTTGGCATCTGCACCAGCCTTTCCGCTGCGCTGCTGTATGCCTTCGGCACCCTGGTTATTCCGCTGGAGCAGGCCTTCGGCTGGAGCCGTGGCGACTTGCAGGCTTCGATCACCTTCCTGTTCGCCGGTGTGGCGATTTCTACGCAGTTGGTCGGCTGGCTCTACCGCCGTTTCGGTTTGCGTCGAGTGGCGATTGTTTCGATCGTGCTGCAGATCGTCGGTTATTTTGCGATCACCCAAATTCAGGGCTCGATTGGTTGGTTGTACCTGGCGTTTTTCAGCATGCCGATCGTCTGTGCCGGCACCATTGCGATCACCTGGACGCAATTGGTCAACCTCTGGTTCGAGCGCAACCGGGGTCTGGCGCTGGCAGTGATTCTATGTGGAACCGGGCTGGTGGCGATGATTCTGCCGCCGCTACTGTCGCGGTTGATTGCCGTCTATGGCTGGCAGGCGGGTTTTATTGCATTGGGGGCGATGCCGCTGCTGTTTACGCTGCCCTTGTCTTTGATGTGGTTGCGCATGCCGGCGCCGCACGCCAGCACTGAAGCGACGACACAGAAGGAACTCCCGGAACTGGCCGGCATGTCCTTCCAACAAGCGTTGCGCTCCGGGAAATACTGGGGCTTTAACATCGCGCTGATCCTTTCGGTATCGTTGACCGTAGGCATGGTGACCAACATGGTGCCGATGTTGCAAAGCAAAGGCTTGAGCGGCCAGCAAGCCAGCCAGATATTCAGTACCTTTGGTATTTCCATCATCGGCGGGCGTCTGTTGGTGGGCTACATGCTCGACCGCTTTTCACCTTCTCTGGTGGCTGCGGTGAGCCTGGCACTGCCTGCGCTGGGCTGCGCGATCTTTCTCTTTGGCGGGGCGCAGAGCACACCGTTAATGGTGCTTGCCACTCTTTGTATCGGCGCAAGTGCCGGGGCTGAATTCGATCTGGCGGCATTCCTGATGGCACGTTATTTCGGCCTGAAAGACTACGCGCGTATCTTCGGTTTGCACCTGTGCCTGATCACCATTGCTGCCGGGCTGGTGCCCATGTTGTTCGGCCATCTTTACGATACTTACGGCAGTTATTCGGCGGTGCTGGTGTGCTGTTTCTGCTGCGCCATTATCGGCCCGAGCATTTTGTTGTGGTTGAAGATGGAACCGGCATTTCTGGCGCTTCAGCACACTCTACAACAACGGCAACACGCCTGAACCCCACCCGAGGACGAACGTGATATGAGCATGGACAAACACGCAATCGAGCACTTCCTGCACGGCCAGATCGACTGCTGGAACAAAGGCGATAAAGAGGGCTTTTTTGCACATTACCGCAGCGTCTCGGCCAATGGCTTGAGTATCGAATACGTCGGCAAACCACAGCACGATGCCTGGCAGGTCCTGGAAGGCATGTGGGCGCAACAGCAACCGAAGATTCGCGTCGAGGTGCGGCAGTGCATCGTTAATGGCAACGAAGCCGCGTGCCATCACCTGAATGCCTTTCGCGAGCAGGAAGGCGGCATCGAAACAATCGAGTTGTATCGGTTCGAAGAAGGGCAGTTGTTTGTGCGTTATTTCATCAACCAGTAAGGGTTGATCGCCCGGGTGCGCACAGCCTTGTCATAAAGGTTGTGCGCACTGGCGGCTTATACACCGTCGGTGGAATAGGAAAGCTGTCGCCACAGCTCGATTTGCGCGAGCATATTGTTGAGCTTGTTGCTGACTTGCAGGTAAGCGTCGGAGCCGGCCAGGTAACGCAACGGCGGATGTTCACTGTTAACCAGGTGAACCAGCGCGTCTCCCAGTTTCGCCGGGTTGCCGGTTTGCTGGTGGTTGTAGGCGGCCGAAGCGCCTTTGACCTTGGCCGTGAGTGCGGCGTAATCCTCCAGCCCACGGGTACCAAAGACAGCGGAGCTGGGGTCGAGGAAGTCGGTACGGAAAACCCCGGGTTCCACTAGCGTTACCTTGATGCCGAACTGCGCCACTTCCAGGCTCAGGGATTCGGAAAAACCCTCCACGGCAAATTTCGACGCGCAGTACAGCGCCGCACCGCCCATCCCCACCACACCGCCCATTGAGGACACGTTGAATACGTGACCACTGCGTTGCGCACGCATGACGGGCAACACGGCACGGCAGACGTTGAAGACACCAAACACGTTGGTCGCGAACTGGCTGTCGGCTTCACTGGCAAGATTGTCTTCAAAGGGTGCCAGTTGCCCATAGCCGGCGTTGTTGACCAGCACATCGATTCGGCCAAATCGCGCGACGGCAGTCTCTACGGCAGTCAGTGCCTGGGCTTCGTTGGTCACATCCAGGGCCACCGCCAAAACGCGCTCACCGAACTCGGCGAAGGCATCTTCCAGTGGTTCGATACGTCGGCCACTGACCACCACGCGGTCACCGTCAGCCAAGGCGGCTTTGGCAATGGCGGCGCCCAAGCCTCGGGCGGCACCGGTAATAAACCAGACTTTGTTCATTGCATCGCTCCAGTCGTTATGCAAAAAAAAAGCCGCGTCAGCTCGGAGGCGGGCGCGGCTGCGGGTTTTACCTGTCCATGCGGCGCTCAGTCGCGGTTGGCCGCTTCCCAGGCTTTCAGGTCGAAACCGTCAGCGGCGGCTTCGGCTGCCGACAACTTGGGCGCGCGGGCGAGAATCTTGCGCGCGGCCATGTGATCGCCCATGCGATTGCAGGATTCAACGGCTACCAGGCGGTCATTGCGGAAACACAGCACGGAAAGTTGTTTGTCTTGGGGAGACCCGAGGACAACAGTGCTGTCGTAGCCGTTGGAGAGTCCGGCAATCTGTAGTTTCAGGTCACCCTGATCGGTCCAGAACCAGGGCAGGGCGCCGTAAGGCGCCGGTTTACCCATCAACCGTGCGGCCACTGCGCGGGCCTGGTCGATGGCGTTCTGCACCGACTCGAGACGCGTGTGCTGTTCATCGTTTTGCAGGCACGGGAAACTGGCGACATCGCCCAATGCGGAAATTCGCGGGTCAGAGGTGAGCAGGTTGGCGTCGACCTTGATGCCGTTCTCGATGGCCAGACCCGCTTCGGTTGCCAGTTGGGCATTGGGGATCACACCGATACCAAACACCACGAGGTCGGCAGGCAGGGCACGTCCGTCAGCGGTTTGCACGGCGCAGACCTTGCCGTTGTCGCCATCGATGCGACTCAAGCCCTGGCGGAAGTCGAAATGCACACCCCAGGCTTCATGGGCCTGGCGGAACAACTCCGACATTTCCCGCGACACGGCACGGGCCATTGGCCGCTCGGCCAGTTCCAGCACATGGACATTGGCCCCCTGTGCTGCGGCTACCGCGGCAAACTCCAGACCGATGAACCCGGCGCCGATCACCACCACATTGCGCGCTTCTTTAGCCAGTGGCGCCAAGGCATCGGCATCGGCTTTGGTTTTGATGCCGAATACCTGAGGCAGCTCGGCGCCTGGCACCGGCAGCGGCCGGTTGTGTGCACCCGTGGCCAATACCAGGTGGTCATAGCTGATCGCCTCACCGGAGGCCAACACTACGCGACCGTTCTGGCGGTCAATTGCCGTCGCCTGGTCATGCAGCAGTTCAATGCGTTGGGTGGCATAAAACTCAGCGGGACGGAACAGCAGATTGGTCCCCTGGATCTTGCCGAGCAAGTAGGCCTTGGACAATGGCGGCCGCTGATAGGGTAGGCCTGGCTCATCGCCAATCAGGGTAATGCGCCCGTCATAGCCTTCCTGACGCAAGGAGGCAGCGACCTGAAAACCGGCTTGGCCAGCACCGACGATAACGACTGAGGCGAGGGTCATGTTAGCTCCTTCAAGCGCATTCAGAATTGCGACGACGGCAGGTGCAGGACCATGCCGTCCATCTCTTGGCTGATGATCAACTGGCAGCTCAAGCGGCTGTTGTCACGGCGCTCGAACGCGTATTCGAGCATGTCGTTTTCCATGCCTTCAGCGGCTTGCACCTTGCTCAGCCAGGCCTCGTCGACATAGGTGTGGCAGGTGGCGCAGCTGCAGGCGCCGCCGCAGTCGGCAGGAATGCCCGGCACTGAGGCGAATGTAGCGGCTTGCATCACCGATTGACCTACGTCGCCTTTGACCTGATGGGCCGTGCCGTTGTGTTCGATAAACGTCAAAGTGGGCATGTTCTGCTCCGATTCTTGTTGGGGGCTCAGGATTGACTTGGAATTGTTTGTGCGTTGAAGCGTGGCACTCGCCCCAGGGTCAGCAACAACAAGGGGCCGATCAGGCAGCAAGCAGCGCTGTATACCAGCATCGAGGTATAAGAACCGGTGCGTGCCAGCATGTAGGCGAAGAGCAACGGCGCCAGTGCCGAGGCCACGGTATTCAAGCCCTGATGGACGCCAAACAGACGGCCGTATTCGCGTAAACCGAAGTAGCGGGCGATCAGGAAGGCGGCAATGTCGAACTCTGCCCCGGCGCCGAAACCGACCAGTACGGCCGCCAGCAGCAGGGGGGCAAATTCGTTGGTGGGGCTCAGGTAGATGAAACACCCGATAGCGGGCAGCACGAGGCTGAGCGCAGACACCGCTGGCGGCCATAGCCGATCGAGCAGGTAGCCGATCAACATGCGCCCGAAGATCAGCGAGATACCAAAACCACTGAAGATGGTGGCGGCTTGCGCAGCGGACAAACCTCTGGCTTGCAGCATGGGCACGGTGCTGGTGACCATGCCGACAATCGAAGAAATCACCAGGCCGAGTGCCAGGTTGCAGGTCCAGAATTTCAGCGAGCCCATGCCTTCACGAAAACCCATGCCGGGCAATTGCTCCAGCGCACTGCCGTCATTACGGTTACCCACCGCAGCGGGTAGCTTGAACCACAGCAGAATCAGCGGCAGTAGTACCAGCAGGTTGAGAAGCGCGAGAATCACGAAGGCCGCTCGCCAGTCCCATTGCTCAATGCCCCACGCCATCAGGCGGGGAATGGTGGCGGCAGTGACGCCAGTACCGGACAGCCCGATGGCCAGCGCCAGGCCACGATTTTTGTCGAACCACAGGCTGATCAATTGCGTCCAGGTGACCGCCAGGGCGCCCATGCCGACGATGGGCAGCAACGCAAAGGCAATGTACATCGACCAGATCGATTGGGTCAGTTGAGTGGTCGCCAGGTAGCCGAGCGACAACAACAGCAGGGAAATCACCGTGACGCGCTTCATGCCGTAGCGCAGGTTGAACCAACCCACCAGTTGCAAGGACACCACGGCGCCGCCAAATAGGAAGGTGATGCAGGCCTGCAGTTCGCTTTTACTCCAACCAAAGGCATCGCCCAGTGGTACGACCAGGGTGCCGAAGCCGTAGAGCAGGGCGGCGTTGATGCTGATGGCGACACCGGCGACAGCCAACATCAGGATCTTCCAGCTTTGCCGGAACTCATGAAGATCAATGGCCGCTTCGTTCTTGGACGGGTGCATTCAGTTGGCTTCCTTATAGGTTTTGTTGAGCCAAGCACTGCTTTGGATGGTGATGTGGACCACCGCCAGCAAATTCTTTGAACAGAATCTGGTTTTTTATTCAGAATAAAATCAGAAAATCCCCTTTGTCCAGCACAGCTATCTGACTCAAAGACAAACGAATTTCCTGCGTTGAACCCACCTTTCAATCAATCTGCATCCGGTCGTGTTCAACATCCTGCTGTTTTTTATCCATTTGGATTCCAGACCAGTGTTTTGCGACAGCGGATAGATGGCAGCATATCCGCGTTAAAAATTAATTGCACATAAAATAAAATAGTGTTCATAATTTGCTGAGACTGGACCTGATAAAGGAGACAAAAATGAGTTCAGAAAAAGCGCAATTCAAAGCCGTGGCAGACCGTAGCCGCTGCTGTGGTTATGGTTTGTGTGCCGCGATCTGCCCAAGCCTGTACAAACTTGATGCCGATGGCTTGGTATACATGGACGATGCTCGTGTTCCACCGGAACTGGAGGAGGAGGCCCGTGAAGGGGCTGCCGCCTGCCCGGCGGAGGCCATTTGGCTTGAGCCCATCACCCAGGAAGACGAAGCCGTTTAATGGCGTGAGCGTCAGTCGTCACGTGATAACCACAGAGTTGAGGATGTGCGGATGGGACGGTTACACAACAAAGTCGCATTGATTACCGGGACCGGCGGTGGCCAGGGCCGCGCTGCGGCGCTGCGTTTTGCCCGCGAAGGGGCGATTGTGGTCGGCTGCGACTTTAACGCCGAAGGCCATGAAGAGACTGCAGCCTTGATGCGGGCCGAGGGGTTTACCCTGTATGGTTCGGCGCCCGTGGACTTGGGCGATCACCAACAGGCCAAGACCTGGATCGATGCCGCCGTCGCTGAGCACGGACGCATCGACGTCCTCTACAACAACGCTTCCGCCGCACGTTTCGGGCTGGTCAGCGAGATGTCGATCGAAGATTGGCAGTTCACCATGCGCAACGAAATCGACCTGCTGTTCTACACCACCAAGTACGCCTGGCAGCACTTGGCCGAGCAGCGCGGAGTGATCATCAACGTGTCGTCTACCGCGGCCTGGGGCGGTTCGAAAGTCGCCGGTATTGCCGCGCATTCGGCCGCCAAGGGCGCCGTGGTCTCTTTCACTCGCCAGTTGGCCGTGGAAGGCGCACCGTTTGGTATCCGTGCGGTCAGCCTGAGCCCGGGCTTTGTCGCCACGCCGGGTACCCGGCCGTTTCTGGAAGACCCGAAAATGCGCGCCATGCTGCTGGACGGTGTATTGATGGACCGTCCCGGCGAACCCGAAGAAGTGGTGGCCATGGCGGTATTCGTCGCCTCGGATGAAGCTTCGTTCATTACAGGTTCGGACTTCGTCATCGACGGCGGGTTACTCGCGGTCTGACACACGCGGCGTCAGTGCAGGTGCCATTGGCACCCTTTCATCTCGAACAATAACAAGGTGAATAACGTGGACATCATCGGTATCGGTTACATGGGCTTCGAAACCCCCAATCTCGAGGCGTGGCGTGAGTACGGCCCGCAGGTGATGGGCTTTGGTATCGGCAAGAATCCCGAGAGTGACCCTGAGTCACTGTACTTCAAAATCGACGATCGCCGTCATCGTTTGGCGTTCCATCCGGGTAAAGTTGACCGAATTGCCTATATCGGCTGGGAAGCGGTGGGGCGCATGGCGTTCGAGGACGGCATCAAGAAGTTGGCCGCGGCCAATGTCGAATTCACCCGTGGCGATGCTCAGCTCTGTGAAAAGCGTGGTGTTCGCGAACTGGTGCGCTTCCGCGACCCGGTGGGGTATCAGCACGAACTCTTTTACGGGCAAAAATGGCTGCCGCGCTCGTTCCAGCCAGGGCGTCCACACAGTGGTTTCCTGGCCGACGAACGTGGGGCAGGCCACGTGGTGCTGATCACCCCGGACTACACGCCGGAACTGGAAGACTTCCTGCTCAACGTCATGGGCTTCAGCTGGTATGGCGCCGGCGCGGGCAAAGGGCGCACCGGATTTTTCCGCTCCAAACTCAATCATCACACCAGTCACGACATCGCTTATGGCCACGGCCCGGGACGCATGGGCGTGCAACATGTCGGGCTGTTTGTGCGCAACGTGCGTGATGTCGGTGAAACCTACGACATCGTGCGCCAGCGCGAACTGCCGATGATGATGACCCTCGGTCAGCATGCCCAGGATCCGCACCTGTCGTTCTACCATTTCAACCCGTCCGGCTTTGCCTTCGAGACCATTGCGGAAATCGAGCCATGGCAAGGCGACCCTTATGAGTTGAACCCGGAAAAACTCAGCCTGTGGGGCCACGAAATGGTCGGCCCGATTCTCGGGGCCAGCGTCAAGACACCGGAAGAAGTGCTCGACGCCGAGTATCTGCCCATCTACCTGGCCAGACACTGAGATGCGCCTGGCGCGGGTCGAGGTAGCCGGGCAGGCGTTCTGGGCGTTGCTGGATGCGCAGTCGGATCGGCTTAGGCGGATCAATGCGCCATTCGCCCAGTGGGCCGGGTTGGGGGCGAAGCTTGCACCAGACATCCTCGACCTTGCTGACGAATGGTTACCGTTGTCGGCTGCACGTCTGCTTGCGCCGCTGGAGCCGGGCAGTCGGGTTTTTGGTGTGGGCCTCAATTACCTGAGCCACCTCAAGCGCCTGGGCAGTGATGCGCCGGCGCACCCGCTGGCGTACATGAAGCCTGAGTCAGCGCTGGTCGGTGCTGATGACGAGATCGATTATTCGCCGCTGACCACCCAGCTCGATTACGAGGTGGAACTGGTCGCTGTCGTGGGCCGCCCGTTGCTGGATGAGCCTCATGCCAGCGACTGTCTGCTGGGGTACACGGTGGGCAATGACATCAGTGCGCGGGATGCCGGCAAGCAGATTGGGCGCCTGGACCTGTTGACCCAGAAAGCCATGGATCGCGCCACTCCGGTGGGGCCATGGATTGTCACGGTGGATGAACTGGGTGTAGCGGGGCAGCCGGCATTGGAGATGCGCCTGAGTGTCAACGATGAACTGCGCCAGCAAGACAACACCCGGCAGATGATTTTTAGCCTGGATGAGTTGCTCAATTATCTGGATGCACGTATCAGTCTGCGGCCGGGTGACCTGGTGTTTACCGGTTCCACCCACGGGGTGGGTCTGGAAAGCGGGCGCTTTTTGCAGTCGGGTGACCGGGTCGAGGCGCAAATCGAAGGCATCGGCCGACTGCGCAATACCATTGCAGCACCACGCCAGCTGAGCCCCGCGCGCGCGGTGGGGCGACTGGGCCAGCCGCTGGATAAGTAAACCCCTGATTTTGACCGGTATAGACGCTGAGGAGTGATGATGAGCGAGGGTTCGGCGTGGGCGCCGTTTCGCAATAGAGCGTTCCGCGGCCTATGGCTGGCGGGCGCTGTGGTCAATATGGCGATCTGGATGCAGACGGTCGCTGCTGCGTGGATCATGACCACATTGACCACGTCTGCGGCGATGGTCTCCCTGGTGCAAACCGCTGTGACCCTGCCGGTCTTCCTGTTTGCCTTTCCGGGTGGCGTGATTGCCGATCGGGTGGACCGTCGCGGTTGGCTCATTATTACGCAGTGCATGATGCTGTTCGCCGCGCTGGTGCTGTGCGGGTTGGCGTACAGCGCTCACCTGGAAACCTGGGGATTATTGGCGTTCACCTTTGTCCTGGGTACCGGCAGTGCATTGGGAATGTCGGCGTGGATGGTGACCATGGTCGGTGTACTTTCCCGCGACCAGGTGCCGGCGGCCGTGTCGTTGAACGGCATTTCCATCAACGCGACCCGCGCTTTGGGGCCGGCGCTGGCCGGTGCGTTGATTGCTTACTGGAACACCACTTCGGTGTTTCTGGCCATCGCGCTGTGCATGTTCTCGGTGCTGCTCTTCCTCTTTCGCCTGGTACCCAACCCGCCAGCCGTGGGCTTGCCACCGGAAACCCTGACCGGAGGCATGCGCAGTGGCCTGCGTTACATCCGCCATTCGGCGGTATTGTTCAGCGCCATGAAGCAGGTGTTGGTATTCACCAGCAGCGCTAGCGCTTTGTGGGCATTGATGCCATTGGTGGCCAAGCAGGAATTGGGCATGGACGCCGGTGGTTATGGCTTGCTCATGGCGTTTCTTGGAGCGGGTGCCGTGCTGGCGGCGCTCAACTTGCCGCGTCTGTACCGCGTATTGAATATGCGGCATTTGCTGGTGTGCGGCGTCATTGCCTTTGCCCTCGCGACCCTCACTGCCGCGCTGTCCCATAATCGCTATGGGGTCTGCGCGATGATGTTGCTTGCAGGGTTTGGGTGGATGGCGGTCAATGCGACCATTTCCACGGTTGTGCAAACGTACGCCGCCAACTGGGTGCGCGCCCGGGTTGCATCGGTCTATGTATTGATCCTCATGGGTTCGATGGCCGCCGGCGGTGCGATCTGGGGTGCGCTGGCCGAGTATCTGGGGCTGAGCCAGAGCCTGCTGCTCTCGACGCTTTTGTTGCTGGTCGGCATTCTGCTGACCCGTAACGGCCGTGTGGAGCTGGGTCAGGAGGCAGATTTTGCCGAGGTGCAATTGACCGACAAACTCCAGCTGGCCAGCCCGGTGACCCATGCCGATGGACCGGTCTCGGTGGAGATCGTGTACCAGGTGACGGCGCCGGACTGCGACGACTTCCTGGCTGCCGTATACGCAGTAGGCAAGGCGCGCCGGCGCAACGGTGCGCAGAACTGGCGCCTGTACCGCGACATGGCCAACCCGCAGCTCTACAGCGAGCGATTTATTGTCGAATCCTGGCTGGAGTATTTGCGCCAGCAGACACGGGTGACTCAGGCTGACCATGCCCAGGAGCGTCTCATCGAGCGTTTTCGTCGCGAGGACCTGCAAACCCGCCGGCTGATCCATCAGCCTCTGGTCAGACAATCCGACTGAAATGTTCGAATAATTCCCAGACAAAACTTTACGGCGCAATTCATTCTCAGGCTAGAATGGCGACACTATAAAGTGACTGGATTGGGCATGGACTTCACTGACGTCAACGACAACGACAAATCAACCGGCGCAACACTCGTCAAGCCCGTTTCCAACGCGATACGCATCCTGCGTTACCTCAGCCAGGTGGGCACACCGGAACGATCGGTGGACATCGCCCGACAACTGAAGATCAATCCCAGCACCTGCTTCAACATCCTGCGCACGCTGGTGCAAGAGGAGGTCGTCGACTTCAGTGCCATGTCCAAGCGCTACTCCGTGGGCCTGGGCCTGGCGCGTCTGGTTGAACAATTGGTTACCCAAGGCCACCGCGTGCAGATGGCCAAACCCCTGCTGCAGAACCTGGCCGCGCGCCAGCGGGTAACCATCACCCTTTGGCGCAAGATGAGCCCTGACCGCATCGTCATTGTCAGCTCCGCTGCCAGCCCGACTGATGTCCGCATCGATATGGCCGAAGGTCAGCGCCTGCCGATTCTGATGGGCGCCAGCGGGCGTTTGTTCGCCACTCAGATCGACCTCGACGATCCCGAAGTGCAGAGCAGTTTCGAAACCATTCGCTGGGCCCAGCCGCTGTCGCTGGAGGTTTTCCGGGAAGAAGTCCGGGTCGCCGCCGAGCGTGGTTGGGCAGTAGATGACGGGCATTTTTCGGGTGGGATTCTTGCCGTCGCGGCGCCAGTGTACTCACCGACCAACAGCATCGACTTCACCGTCTCCGCGGTGATGTTCCGCGGGCAACGCGATGAAGAGGGCCTTGCCGAGCTGGGCAAGGCACTGATCGAGTTCTGCAGCGAAGTGGCCGGCGTACTTTACTGAAGCGCGCCGTTACTCGCGTACCAGAAGCAGGCTGCCCCCCAGCGGGCCGCCACCTGCTGCCACCGTGCTGACACGGTGTTCACGGGTTTGTCGCCCTTCGGCACGGCCCCACAGTTGCAGGCAGGCTTCATGCACGTAACCCAGGCCATGGGTGCGCCCGCCGGATAGCTGCCCGCCATTGGTATTGATTGGCAGGCTGCCATCGAGCGCGATGCGCGTCCCACCCTCGACGAATGCACCACTTTCTCCGACGGGGCACAGGCCCAAGGCCTCGAGCCAGATCATGGTCAAAATCGAAAAACCGTCATACAGCTGCGCGGATTCGACGTCCTGCGGGGTGTAGTCAGTGCGTGCCCACATCATCTGGCCAACATCGAAAGCGGCCATTTTGGTCAGGGAAATTTGGTCCCATGACCAGGGCTGGTTCAATGCAGCTCCCATGGCTTCAATGCGGATCGGTTTGTTCGGCTGGTCCTGAGCGATATCGCGGCGCGACAAGACGATGGCGGTCGATGCATCGCAATGCACGTCGCAGTCGAACATGCGCAGCGGCGTGGAAATCATCCGCGACGCCATGTAATCGTCCATGCTCATCGGTGTGCGAAACACCGCCTTGGGGTTGCGCATGGCGTTCTGGCGACACGTTAGGGCGATTTGCGCCAGTTGCTCCGCACGGGTGCCGTATTCATGGAAGTGACGTTGGGCGTACAGCGCCATCAGATTAGTGGCCGAGAGCACATTGAATGGCGTGAACCACTGCCAGGCGTAGCTGCTGTCACGTCCTTGGGTTTTATTGGTCAAGGCGCTGGCTTGTTTGTTCACCATGCGGGCTGACGCTTCGGTGATGGTGCGAAACACCAGCACGTGTTTACACAGCCCCGCCGCAATCGCCATGGCACCGTTGATCACGCCAGTCAGCGGGCCAGGCCCTTCATAGCCGCCGCCGAACCAGTTGACGTTGAGCCCTAGAGCGCTTTTCAGAGCGCTCGGGCCAATCGGCGAAAACGGGTCGCCATTGTTGTTGTCGCCTGGCCAGCAGGCCACACCGTCGATGTCGCTACGCTGCAGGCCAGCGTCAGCAATGGCCTCGAGGCACGCATCAAGGGTCAGGCGCATCGCCGACTTGTTCGACGGTCGCCCGACTTCCGATTGACCAATGCCGGTGATGGCGACGTCTTTTTCATAACGATGATCGAACATCACTGATCCTTCTCGAACAGAGGCAACCAGACATCCTCGACATTGAGGAAGCTGACCCGTACCGGCATTTCGATATGCACATCCGTGACCGGAATGCCCACCACGTTGCTCACCAATTGCAAGCCAGGTTGTTCCACCAGCTCGATGATCGCGACCACATAGGGCACCTCCAGGTCGGGGGCCCAGGCCTGGTAATTGATGGTGTAACTGAGCACATTGCCTTTGCCGGACACCGGCTCTGGCGCCACCTCAAAGCTTGCACAATGCGGGCAAAGCGGGGCGGGTGGATGGAAATACCGGCTGCAGGCCGCGCAGCGATGAACGAGCAGTTCGCCCCGTTCGCCGCCTTGCCAGAAGGCGCGGTTGTCGGCGTTGAGTGCAGGAAGTTTTCTAGGCATCAGCGGTCCGCAGGTGAATGTTTGACTTGAAGTCATACGGTATCATTTGTACATATTTTCTAAAAGTGTCATATATACGTACCGACGAAGGCACGAATCGAACCTTCGCGCCGTAAAACAACAACAAGAGGATTTCGCGATGTCCCAGTCATTACTGGACAAGAGGGTAGTCGTCACCGGCGGGTTTGGAGCCCTCGGCAGCGCACTTGGCAAATTCCTGCTGGCGCGTGGCGCCCGGGTTGCATTGCTGGATCGCAGCGAGGCGCCTGCCGCCTTGCTGGACACGGAAAACCTGCTGTGCCTGGGCGGTGTTGACCTGACTTCGACCGAGTCGGCCAGTGCGGCGTTCGAGCAGATTGCCACGCAGTGGGGCGGCATTGATGGTTTGGTCAACGTCGCGGGCGGGTTTGCCTGGGAGACCGTCGAAGGGGGTAGCCTGCAGACTTGGGATCGCCTCTATCAGATGAATGTGCGTACCGCAGTGGTCAGTTCCCAATCGGCGCTGGCGCAGCTTCTGGCCTCCAAGGCAGGACGCATCGTCAACGTGGGAGCGCTGGCCTCGGTCAAAGCCGCAACAGGCATGGGCGCTTACGCTGCTTCCAAGGCCGGCGTCGCCCGGTTGACCGAGGCTTTGGCCGAAGAGCTGAAGGATCGTGGCGTGACGGTTAACGCCGTGCTGCCAAGCATCATCGATACTCCTGCCAACCGTGCCGACATGCCTGAAGCCGACAGCCGCCGCTGGGTGACCCCGGATGCATTGGCGGCGGTGGTTGCGTTTCTGTTGTCGGACGATGCTGCGGCAGTAACCGGTGCGCTGTTGCCAGTGAGTGGACGCGTATGAGACTGGTGACCTATAGCGACGCCGAGGGCTTTGATCGTGCGGGTGCGTTGCTCAACCAGGACCAGCAGGTACTCGACCTGCAAATCGCCTACCGCTTGCTGGAAAGCCGCGAAACCCCGGCACTGAGCAGCATTCTGTCTCTGGTGGAAGGCGGTGAGCCTGCGCTGGAGTTGGCCCGCTCCCTGGTGGCCAAGGCCCCCTCGGCGGCAGTGCTGGAGCGCGCCAGTGTGAAACTGCGCGCACCGATCCAGCCGCCACCGCAGATGCGCGATTGCTCCTGCTTCGAATTGCACCTGCGCCAGAGTTTCGCCGCGGCCCGTCGCGCCCGGGCGTTGCGTACCGAGGATCCGGAAGCGACCTTGAAGGCGATGAACACTCGCGCCGATGACCGGGTGATCGAAACCTTCAACAAGCAGCCCATCTACTACAAGGGCAACCGTTTTGCGGTGATCGGCATCGACGACGAATTCCAGTGGCCGAGCTTCAGTCGGGCAATGGATTTCGAACTGGAGTTCGGTTGCTACATCGGCAAGCGCGGCAAGGACATCAGTCGTGAAACCGCCCGTTCGCATATCGTCGGTTACACCATCTTCAACGACATGAGCGCGCGCGACGCACAGGCCCTGGAAATGCCCGGCATGCTCGGCCCGGCCAAGAGCAAGGATTTCGACACGGCCAACATCATGGGGCCGTGCCTGGTGACCGCAGACGAACTGGGTGATCCCTACGACCTGAATATGGTTGCCCGGGTCAACGGGGAGGAGTGGGGGCGCGGCAATACCCGCGACATGCGCTGGAGCTTCGAGGACGTGATTGCCCACGTGTCGCGCTCAGAAACCTTGTACCCCGGCGAGTTCCTGGGCTCCGGCACGGTCGGCAACGGCTGCGGCCTGGAGCAACTGCGTTATTTGAAACCTGGCGACGTGGTTGAGCTGGAGATCGACGGCATCGGTGTACTGCGCACTCAAGTGGGGAAGGCGCCGAGCAAGGATTGACGGTTACCTGAATGGCGAAAGAATTCACTTACGAAAAGAAGGTGAATTCTATGTACAAAAATAGAAAAAGTGTCTTATATTTCGTTGCAACCACTGTCGTGACACTCTGATTAGGAGGCAAGCATGCTAACAAGAACAAGCCCCGTATTGTCGGATGGAACCAAGGTCTCGGACCTCATCTATCCATCCAGCCGTGAAGTGCAAATGCGTGTGTTGTCTGACCACGAAATTTACGATCTGGAAATGGAAAAAATCTTCGGCAAGATCTGGGTATTGCTGGGTCATGAATCGGAAATTCCTAATTCCGGCGACTTCATGGTCCGTGACATGGGGTCTGATTCGGTCATTGTTGCCCGTGGCAAGCAGGGCGAGGTGTTCGTGACCCTCAATGTGTGCCCGCACCGCGGGATGCGCATCAGCACTGCCGACTGCGGCAACACGCAAATTCACAAGTGCATCTATCACGGCTGGGCTTTCCGCCCCAATGGCGACTTCATCGGCTCGCCGGTCGAGCGTGAATGCATGCACGGCAAAATGCTGCCCAAGGAAGAACTGGGCCTGAAAAAAGCCCGGGTCACGCTGTATGGCGGCCTGGTATTTGCCACCTGGAACATTGAAGGACCGTCGTTTGACGAGTTCCTGGGTGATGCCAAATGGTACTACGACATGCTGTTCTGTCGTTCCGACAAGGGCATGGAAGTGCTCGGCCCACCCCAGCGCTTTATCGTCAACGCCAACTGGAAAACCGCGGGTGAGCAATCGGCGGCCGATGGTTTCCACACCCTGACCTTGCACCGTTGGTTGGGCGAAGTGGGTAACTACGCCAAGAAAGGTGAGGGCGAAACAGCCGACCTCAGTCCGGAAATGATCGGCGTGGAAATCAGCTCGCCCCACGGCCATGCGCTGCGCTGCATCGACCTGGCGCGCAAGATCAAGCGCCTGACCGGCCTCGACCCGGCCGAGCTGACCGTGCAGCAAAAACTGGAGGCATTGCCGCCTGCCGGCATGACTGCCGACATGGTCGAACAGCTGGCACGCAATCTGACTGAAGATCAGTTGAAAGTGCTGACCAGCATGCCGCCGCAAGTCGGCGGGATGTTCCCGAACATTCTTTTCGGCTTCGTCTACATTCCGCAGCCCGATGGCAGCGTAGTCGGCTCGATGACCTTGCACGCCTACGTGCCTCGCGGGCCAGACAAGCTGGAGTTCGTCAACTGGGTGTTTGCCGAGAAAGACGCATCCCCTGAACTGCGCGACAAGATGCTCAAGCAAACCATCCAGTTGTTCGGCACCTCGGGCATGGTCGAGCAGGATGACTCCGATACCTGGCCGCACATGACCCTGGCCGCCAAAGGCGCGATGGGCCGCAAGAGCACGCTGAAATACCAGGCTTGCTTCGAAACAGGAGCACCCGAGGGTTGGCCGGGCCCTGGCATCGTCAACGAAGGCTTCACCAAGGACGATACCCAGTGGCACTGGTGGTTGTACTGGCACGAGCTGATGACTGCACCGAACGAGCAATAAGCGCCTGTTGGCCCTGGTTCGATTGCGGTCCTTGCGGGTCGCAATCGCCGGTAACAGCATTAACAAGTACAAGAATAAAAGTGAGGGAATGACTCATGGCTCAGGTTCAACAACGCGGCGTGGAGGATATCCAGCCGGGTTCCCCAGTCGGCACCAAGCGGGTGCCGGTGGGCTCGCCGATCTACAACGATGTGGTGACCTTTCTCTACGAGGAAGCCACGCTGCTCGACCAGATTCGCCTGCAGGAGTGGGCCGAACGCCTGGACACCGACCTGGTGTATACCGTACCGCTGCGCCAGACTCGCGTGGCGTCCGAGCTCAGAACCACCATCGTGCGCAGTGTTCAGCACTACCACGATGACTACCGTTCGATCATGGGCCGCATTTTGCGCCTGTCCGGTAAAAGCGCCTGGGCGGAAGATCCTCCCTCGCGTACCCGACGCCTGGTGACCAACGTGTTTGTCGAGGAAACCGACAAGAGCGATGAGTTTGTGGTGACCAGTTACCTGCTACTGACCCGTAGCCGTTTCAACGACCACCATGTCGACATCATCAGTGGCGAGCGACGTGACGTGCTGCGTCTGCATGAGGCGGGGTTCAAGCTTTCCCGGCGCGAAGTCATCCTTGACCAGGCGGTGCTCGGAACCCCCAATCTGGCCGTCTTCCTCTGAGTCCTATCGGCGGTCCGGGGCGAACCCGGATCGTCGGGTCTTGCGGGCCTTGGCCGCACTGCTCTTGCACCAGGAGCAGCGCGGCTAAGGCCTTTGCCCCAACCAATCCTGGTCCTCGGCGCACAACTTCAGTTGTTCATGGCTGAAATCCAGGGTCGAACCCTTCATTCGCAGTGCCTGCTCGGCGCGTTCGGGTTGCTGGCTGTAGCAAAGGCCAGTGTTCGCGGCGTGAATCTGCTCGTCCAGGTTATAGGCGCGTCCCATCGAGATCAACGTGCAACGGCGAAGTAGCAGGGCGGCTTCGGCGGCTTCTTCACCGAGGGCCTTCAGCGCCCAGCGTGCCATGCCTTCGCGAAGGTTGATGCCTGAATAGGGAGATGGCCCTTCAATCATGGTGCCGTTGACGTCCCAGGTCAGGTCTTCATCGCCATCACGTATCAAGGTGGCGCGGGTACGGTTGGCGATGCGCTGGCCGATGTTGATGTCGTAGCGACGTTCAAGAGTGCCACGGGCTGCAGCTGCAATGGCCAGACCCGCCAGATCGAACAGGTGGGTGCATTGATGACTGGCGTCGGCCTGCCGGGTCACTGAGTGGGCTATACAGTCCAGCTTCATGCCCAGCAACTGCTGTAATTGACCGCAAGCCTGCGGGCACATGGAGTAAGGATAACGCAGCGCTTCACCGCCAATGGCGGTGACTTCACCTTCATGGTGACGAACCCATACACGGAAGTGGTGAAAGTCGTCTTCCAGAGCCGCACGGACCTCACCCGTGCCATCGACATGGTGAGCAATGATGTCTACGCGGCGACGAAATACAGTCATCCTCAATATCCTTGTTCCAGTACTGTTTAGCCTGAAGAAATACGCTATATTTAGACACTATAACCAATAATGTTCACAAAAAAACAAAAACGGAGTGGCTATGGCACTGCTAAATGAACAGGTTGCGCTGATTACCGGTGCAGGCGGCGGAATTGGGCGCGGTATTGCGCTGAACTTTGCCAAAGAGGGTGCTGCCGTGGTGGTCGCCGAACTGGATGTCGCCAGTGGAGAGGCAGTAGTCGCCGAACTGAAAGCGTTAGGTGGCCAGGCTGTATTCATCAAGACTGACGTGTGCAGCAAAACGGACATCGAGGCCGCCGTGCAATTGGCCATTGATCAATTCGGGGGGCTGGACATCCTGGTCAACAACGCCTTTGCGCCCACCCCCAATGTGCTCCTGGAAGAAAAAACCGATGCCATGCTGGAGCAAACCCTCGGCTCAACAGTGTGGGCTGCATGGTGGGCGATGAAAGCCGCGCTGCCTCATATGAAGGCGCGGGGCGGTGGCAAGATCATCAACTTCTACTCTATCGATATCGAAATCGGTGCCTGGTTGCATGGGGACTACAACACGGCGAAGTCGGCCATTGTCGGGCTGACCCGCAGCGCTGCATCCGAGTGGGGGCGGTTCAACATCCGCACCAACGCCATCGCTCCCACGGCAATGGGCGCCACGTTCCACAAGCTCGCCGCAGAGAACCCCGGCTTTGCCGAGATGTCGGCTTCCATGCGTCCATTGGGCCGTTGTGGCGAGCCTGAAGCCGACATCGGCCCAGTGGTGGTATTCCTCGCGTCCGAGATGTCGCGTTTCATCACGGGCGAAACCATTCACGTCGACGGAGGCCTGCATCTGCCGGGTTATAACTCTCGCCCTAAAGGCATTCCTGTGCGTGAGTATTGAATTCAACAGATCAATGTAGGAGCGAGCCTGCTCGCGATGGACGTTAACGATAACGCGTACGTTCTGGTAGAGCGCGTTGTCCCTTAAGTTCATCGCGAGCAAGCTCACTCCTACAAAGGCGACACCAGGCCCAAGAGACGAGAAAGCCCGCTTCAAAGCGGGCTTTTTCTATGATGGATGGCCAACTCCAGCCAGATAGAGACGATTATTTTTTGGAAACCACGATCGATGTGGTTTCCAGATCCCAAGTGGTCGCGGTTTTTCCTTCATCGCGCAGCAAGTATTTCAACACCCGTCCCTGCGGGTTTTTCGGCAGGCTGCTGCGAAATTCGATATAGCGGGGCAGGGCATAGTAAGGCACCGATTCAGTGGCCCAATGGAACAGCTGCTCCGGATCCAGTGTCATGCCTTCATGCAGTACCGCTGTGACCTTCACATCGTCCTCGCCCTTATCCGATGGCACCGCATGTACGGCGACCTCGGCCAATGCCGGGTGAACAGCAAAGGCTGCTTCCATTTCAAAGCTGGAAATGTTTTCGCCTCGGCGGCGCAGATAATCCTTCTTGCGATCGACGAAGTAGAAAAAGCCATCGTCATCGAACTTGCCAATGTCACCAGTGTGGAACCACATGTTGCGCATCAGCTTCTGGGTGTCTTCCGGACGGCGCCAGTAGCCCTGGAACATGATGTCCGGACGCAGCGGACGAACCACAATTTCGCCGGCGCTGTTCGGCGCTACTTCCTGATCGAGGTCGTCGACGATGCGTACATCGAAATCCGAAATGCGTTTTCCCGAGGAGCCCGGCGCGGCGTACTCGCCGGCGGCCAATGAGGTAATAACGCAGGCTTCGGTGAGGCCATAGCCATTGCCGCCCACCAGCTTGGTACCGAAACGCTCGCGCCAGATCTTTTTGGTTTCTTCGGTGTAAGGGTTGCCTCGAGCGGTATGGATCTGCCCGACACAACGCAGCATCGCTTCGTTATCTGGCGCCTGGGCGAGGAGACCGCCCATGCCACCCAGGATCGAGGCGATGGTAGCGCCGGAGCGTTCCACTTCCTGCCAGAAATTCGAAACGGAGAATCGCGGGAGAATGGCGGCGCGTGCGCCAACCAGAATACTGGCGATGATCGATACGCACAGCGCATTCATGTGAAACAGCGGCAATGGCGTGATGGTCACATCATCGGCACTGGCTGGGCCAGCGCGCAATTGCAGGCGTGCCAGGTTGCACATGAAGTTGTAGCTGATCATGCAACCCTTTGAAGGACCTGTGGTGCCTGAGGTGTAAATCAGGCAGGCAAGGTCTGAAGGTTGCGGTTTATTGGCGAGTGGAGTGGCGTCATGGCCACGCCATTCATCCAGCGGCGCAATGCGAATTCGGCAATCGGGGATCGCATCGGCCGTGCCTCGGTGAAGGATGTGCTGGACGTCCAGCAGTTGTTCGGCGAGCGGCGTGATGCGTGGCAGGTAGGCCGCTTCGCAAATCACCACTGAAGTGCCGGTATCGGCGATCTGGTGCCGGAGAAATTCCCCTTTGAGCGCGGTGTTGATCGGCACGCTCACGGCGCAGAGCTTATTGATGGCCAGCCAGGTGGTGACAGCGTCGATGTTGTTATCGAGCATGGTCAGCACGGTTTCACCGGCTTTCACGCCCAAGGTAGCGAGTGCGTTGGCCATCTTGGTTGAGAGTGAGTCAACCTGAGCATAAGTGTATAACTCGCCGCTGAAATCCAACAAAATCTTGTCTGGATGCCTTGCTACTGCACGACTTAGCGCTTCGATGACAGTGTCTCGTTCTCCCACTGCCCAAGTTTCTGGATTGCCACTGCTGCCCATGAATATTCTCCTTTTAGGCGCCTAAAGCTGCTGGTTTGCCTGATTTTATTTTGATGAGAGAATTTGATTCTAAATACAAAATATGAAAATGTCTTTAGCAATAAGTTGAACATGAAATCTTATTTATGCACAGATCCTGTGCTAGTGTTGACCTATCTTTACTCTCAATGAGCCCGTCAATCCATGCCAAAAGCCGCATCCCAGAAAGCAGAAGCGCCGACGCCGGCCTCCAAAACGAAAAAAAAATCGCTGCCTGATGCAGGAACGGCTCCGGTAAAACCGGTGGAGCGACGTACCGCCGCCAATGGCGTGGTAGGCACCAAGGTCAAGCCGAACCGCCGTTCGGAAGAGACCATTGCCAACATTCTTAAAGCCACTGAAGAAGTGGTGCTGATGTCGGGTGCGGATCGCATTTCGATCCTGGATGTGTGCCAGGTCGCGGGTGTTTCGCGCGGTACCTTTTATCGCTATTTCGCCTCCCAGGAAGACTTGCTCGACACCTTTTCCCGGCATAAACGCGAAAGTTTCCACAGTTCGCTGTCCCAGGAGCTGGGCCATATCAGCGACCCGGAAGCACGCCTCAACGCGCTGTTTGCCTATCTCGACAACTACCTTGAGCAGAGTCGAGCCCGGCGGTTGTTGGTGGTTGCACCTGACTACGCACTGGGCTTCTTTCGACGGATTTTCCACGATTCGATCGTGCGCTTTCAGGATGGCCTGGGCATCGTGTTCGACGATTGGGATGAGCGCCTCGGGGTCCGTCTTGACCGTGAGCTGATCTGCGAAATGATCATTCGATACGTGTTGAGTGAAATCCTGGTGCCGGAAGCGGCGGGGCGACGTTTGTTCCCGGTGCGGGTGAAAAAACTGCTCGGTGCCTTGATCATGGGTTCCACCTCCCGCACCCGTCGCTAACTTTCGACCCACAATCTTTCGCTATAGGCAAAGCCCCCGTATTTCGGGGGCTTTTCGTTTCCGCCTGATAATTTTCTCTCGCCTGCGTGCCGCGATTTTTCCTTTCTGTGTCCATTTTTTGACTCTTCGAAGTGTTTTTGACATCTGACGAAGGCTCTGGATCGGGCTTTTTCACGCACCTTGAAAATAATCTGAACAGATTTTTGATTTCTGCTCAATTTAAATTTAAGCTCTGGTCTTAGCAGTGAGCCCCTGGCTTCCCCTTTCGCGGCAGTTTGATCCTGGTCACGTGAAGGCACTGCGCCAATAACCAATAAAAAAGTGCCAACTTCGAGGTACCTAGACATGCTTATCGATCTACACGCCCACGCACCCCACCCTGGCTATTACAACCAGCACCCGCACTGGGGGCCGTTCTTCGAGCAACACGCCGACGGCGATATCAAGCTGCGTGTAGGTGATTGGATTCTTGGTCTCGGGTCGCCAGAGCGTAAGGCTGCCGTGCGCTCCGGTAATGGTCCCAAGCTTGAGGAGTATTTTTCACGCTGGGCTGACCCAAAAGTGCGCCTGGCCGGTATGGATGCCGCAGGGCAGAACCTGCAGGTGGTTTCCGTCCCGTCCCATTGCTACATGTATTGGACTGAAGCCGAATTCGCCGTGCCATTCGCCCGCACCGTCAACAGCACGCTGGCCGAGTACTGCTCCGCAGCTCCTGATCGCCTGATGTTCTGGGCTCATGCACCGCTCAATGCACCTGAAGCGGCGGCGGCTGAAATACGTCACGCTTGCACAGAGCTGGGCGCCAAGGGCCTGGTTGCTGGCGGTGCCAACTTCGGCGGTCTGGAATTCGATTCGCCGGAACTTGATGTGGTGTGGAGAACCCTCTGTGACCTGGACCTGCCGATTTTTGTACACGGCTATAACCAGTCCGTTACCTGGGGCAAGAACGCTAACAGCGACCGCTACGAAACCACCGCTATCGTCGGCATGCAATACGACGAAACCCGTTGTTTCTGGAACCTGATTTGCGGCGGCGTGCTGGATCGCTTCCCTGACCTCAAGGTTTACATCACCCATGGCGGCGGTTATGTCCCGTACCAGCTCGGTCGCCTGGCCAAGACCAATGAAAACCTCGACGTCAAATACAACAAGAAGCCACTGCTCGAGTACATGAAAAACTTCTACTTCGACGTAGAGTTGCATGAAGTACCGATGCGCCAGGCTCTGGTCGACATCATCGGTGCGGACCATGTGCTGTACGGCAGCAACTTCGGCGGTAGCGATGCCGTGCGCCACGATCTGACCCACGGCCTGAAGTTGTCCGATGCGGACATGCGCAAGATCCGTTATGAAAACGCATGCCGCTTGCTGCACCTGGATCCTGCCAAGTTGGGCAAGGTAGGTGGCTGATGAAACTGGCGCGATGTGAGTATTTTTCTACCGGCGTCTTTTGGGCTGTGGTGGATGTCGCTCAAGATCAAGTGACACCCATTTCCGGTGATTTCAAGGATTGGGCACCGGCGGTAGCCGCCGGGCGCGGTATCAGTTCGGTGCGTTTTGCCGGGCCATCGCTGCCGCTGTCGAAGGTCCGCCTGCTGCCCCCGATTGAACCGATTAACCGAGTGGTAGTGGCGGGTGCCAACTACGCCAAGCACCTGGTGGAATTCGGATTGCAGGCACCGGCTCAGCCAGTGGCTTTTCTCAAGGCTTATGGCGCGCTGATTGGCGCCAATGACTCGATCCGCTTTCCACCGTTGACTGAAGAGCTCGATCACGAAGTTGAACTGGTGGCCGTCATCGGCACCGAAGAAATCGACTTGGAAAACCCGCTTGCTTGCGTGCTCGGCTACACCGTCGGCAATGACGTCAGTGCGCGTGACCTGCAACGTAGTGGGCCGGCAGGTATCGGCATGGACCTGTTCGCCGCCAAAAGCCAGGACCAGACCACCGGTCTTGGGCCCTGGATCGTGACCAAGGATGAGTTTCCCGAGGGCTCACCACGCTTGCGCCTGACCCTGAAAGTGAATGGTGAAGTGCGTCAGGACGGCTCTACCGGTGAAATGACTTGGGATGTTGGCCAGCTGATTCGCTTCGTGCAACAGCGTTCGAGTTTTGCCAGTGGCGACGTGCTGTTCACCGGCTCGCCGGCGGGAGTGGGGATGGGCACCGGCTTGTTCCTCAAGGAAGGCGATGTGGTCGAAGCCAGCGTCGAAGGCATTGGCACGTTGCGCAATGTGGTCAGTAAAAAGAACCGCGCCTAATCGAGAGCCAAACATGAACGCCAATAAAGAAAAAGTAGTCGTGGTGGGTGCCGGTCTGATGGGCACCGGTATTGCACATGCGTTCGCAAGCGCAGGTTTCAATACGCTGTTGGTCGATACCAATGCCGCCTCGTTGACGAGCGCCCGGACAAGCATCGAAAAGATCCTTGCCGATGGTGTGCGTCTGGGCAAGGTCAGCGAAGAACAAGCTCAGCAATCGCTGGCCAATCTGCTGACGTGTAGCGACTTGAGCGAAGCTGCGATGGGGGCCAACTGGCTGGTGGAGACAGTCTCCGAGCAGTTGGCGGTGAAGAAGGCGGTGATTGGCCAGGCGGCGCCGCTGCTGGCGGCGGATGCCATTATTGCCACCAATACGTCGGCCCTCAGCGTGACCGAGATTGCGGCGTCGGTGGATTGTGCCGATCGCGTGATCGGCATGCACTTCTTCAACCCCGTGCACAAAATGAAACTGGTGGAGCTGGTGCGTGGTTTGGCCACCAGCGATGAAGTGGTGGCGCGCACTCGCATTCTGTGCGAGCAGATCAATAAAACCTCGATCGTGGTCAATGAGTCGCCAGGACTGACCACCAGTCGAATGTCTGCGCTGCTGGGTAACGAGGCGATGTGGATGCTCCAGGAAGGCACCGCAACCGCCGAGGACATCGACACGGCGCTGCGCCTGGGCTTCAACCACCCGATGGGTCCATTGGAATTGGGAGACTTGACCGGCTGGGACACGCGGCTGTCGGTACTGCGTTATTTGCACCAGACCTTGGGCGAAAAATTTCGACCTTGCCCGCTGATCATCAAAATGGTCGCCGCCGGACGACTGGGGCGCAAGTCCGGGCACGGGGTTTACCGTTATGAAGAGGGTAAGCAAGTTCCGGGTTCAGGGCTCAAGGCGAGTGCGCTATGAAAGACATCGTCATTGTTGATGCGGTACGAACGCCCATCGGCAAGTTCCGCGGCAGCCTTTCCGGCGTACGCGCTGATCACCTTGGGTCGTTGGTGATCAGCCGTTTGCTGGAGCGGGTCGATGTCTCGCCGACGTTGGTCGATGACGTGATCTTCGGCAATGTCACGCAAATTGGCGAACAGTCCGCCAATATTGCCCGCACGGCGTTACTCGGCGCTGGCTGGCCGGTCACCGTTGCGGGGCTGACTATCGACCGTAAATGCGGTTCGGGTGAAGTGGCAGTGCATATGGCCGTTGGCGCCATCGCGGCGGGTGCCGCCGATATTGTGGTGGCCGGTGGCGCGGAAAACATGAGTCGCGTGCCCATGGGCAGTAACCGTGAGATCCACGGCGCGGCATTTGGCTGGATGGCGGCGCAACGTTATGAGCTGACCAGTCAGGGGGAGGCGGCCGAGCGTATGGCTGACAAGTGGGCGCTCAGCCGCGATGCGCTGGACGATTTCGCTTTCGCGAGTCACCAGCGTGCAGCGGCTGCCTGCGATGCCGGTTATTTCGATAATGAAACAATACCGGTGGTGGTTGAAGAACTCCGCGAAAAAGAGCTGTCGGAACCCGCTGGTGTGTTGCGTCACGATGAAACCATTCGTCGTGATACGTCGCGGGAAAAACTGTCGACACTTAAAACCAGTTTTCGTCCGGACACCGGGCGCATCACCGCTGGTAACTCGTCGCAGATCTCCGACGGTGCGGCAGCGTTGCTGCTGATGAGTGCCGACACCGCGAAAAAGCTCGGCCTCAAAGCACGAGCGCGTGTCGTGGCCTTCACCACAGTCGGCTCTGACCCGACATTGATGCTCACCGGCCCGATTGCCGCTACTCAAAAGGTACTTGCCAAGGCAGGACTGAGTATCAATGACATTGATCTGTTTGAGGTCAACGAAGCTTTTGCCTCCGTGCCGCTGGCCTGGATGCAGGAGACCGGTGTGCCGCACAGTAAGTTGAACGTCAATGGTGGCGCCATTGCCCTCGGACACCCATTGGGGGCTAGCGGCGCTCGCTTGATGACCACGATGTTGAATGAGCTCGAGCGCCGTGGCGGGCGTTATGGGTTGCAAGCCATTTGCTGCGCCGGTGGCATGGGCACGGCGACCATCATCGAACGGCTCGATTGAGATGGCTCGCTTGCCGTTGATTCCCCTGAATGCCATGCCGGCCGCGTTGCAAGACGCGGTCGAGCGTGGTCAGAGCAGTCGCATGCTCAGCTCTACGACGCCGGTGCAGGTCTGGGCACATCGACCAAAGGTGGCGTTGGCCTGGCTGGGCTTAATGGAGAGCCTGCACAGCGACAGTCTGCTGGATGAGCGCTTGCGCGAACTGGTGCGGCTGAAGATTGCCAGCATCACCACCTGCAAGGCCTGCCAGCTGGCGCGCAAATCCGATCGTGTGACGGATGAGGATATTGCGTGCATGGCGACGGACAGCGAGTACTTCACGCCAGCCGAGCGTGCAGCGCTGCGCTACGCCGAGTTGTTTGCCAGCGATTACCTGAGCATCGATGACGAGCAATTTACTCAACTGGGCGCGTTTTTCTCCACCGCCCAAGTGGTAGAGCTTGGAATGTACTGCGCGCTGATGTTGGCCGGTGGCCGCATGACATTGGTGCAACAGGCCTACTGAGCAGGTCGCTCATCTAAAATAGTTGATCGAATTATTGAAAAGTGTCCAATACTGTCCTGCTCAGGCCTATTATTAGCCGAAAGGTATAGCCTTCTGCAGGCTAACTCAGAAAATAATGACAATAACAACGGAGACGATCATGTCCACACCGGTACAGAGCGACCTGACCAAGGTATTTACCGACGTCGCCAGCAATTATCGCGGCACCAGTGATATCGATCTTCACGCGACCTACAGCGAGATGCGCGCCAATTCGCCTGTGCTCCAAGACAACTTCATGGCCCGTCTGGGCGTGCCATCGATTGCCGGCCTGGATGCCGAGCGACCCACCTTCACGTTGTTCAAATACGACGATGTCATGGCCGTCATGCGTGACGCCGGTACATTTACCAGTGGCTTTATCGCCGAAGGGCTGGGTGCGTTTTTCGATGGCCTGATCCTCACGGCAATGGATGGTGATGCCCACAAGAGCATGCGTAATCTGCTGCAACCGGTATTCATGCCGGAGACGGTCAATCGCTGGAAAGAAACCAGGATCGACCGGGTTATTCGCGAGGAATACATCAAGCCGATGGTGCCCGCCAAAGGGGGCGACCTGATGGACTTCGCCCTGTATTTCCCGATCCGGGTGATTTACTCCTTGATTGGCTTTCCTGAGGATCGCCCTGAGCAAATCGAGCAATACGCCGCCTGGGCATTGGCAATCCTGGCCGGTCCGCAAGTCGACCCGCAGAAGGCCGCCGCCGCCCGTGGCGCTGCCATGGACGCCGCACAAGCGCTGTATGACGTGGTGAAAGTGGTGGTAGCGGAACGTCGGGCTGCGGGCGCATCGGGGGATGACTTGATCAGCCGGCTGATTGGCGTCGAGTACCAAGGGCGTTCCCTGGACGATCATGAGATCACCACCTTCGTGCGCTCACTGCTCCCGGCTGCCAGCGAAACCACGACCCGCACCTTCGGAACCTTGATGGCATTGCTTCTGCAAAATCCGGATGTGCTGGAGCGGGTGCGCAATGATCGTAGCCTTGTAAACAAGGCCATCGATGAAGCGGTGCGTTTTGAGCCCGTGGCCACCTTCAAGGTGCGCCAGGCCGCCAAGGATCTGGAGATTCGCGGTGTGCCGATCCCCAAAGGGGCAATGGTGCAATGTATCGTTACCTCCGCCAACCGCGATGAGGACGCGTTCGAAAACGCCGATAAATTTGACATCGACCGCAAACCAAAACCTTCGTTTGGCTTCGGCTTTGGCCCACACATGTGTATCGGTCAATTCGTTGCCAAGACCGAGATCAATTGCGCACTGAATGCGATCCTCGACTTGATGCCCAATATCCGCCTCGACCCAGACAAGCCGGGGCCCCAGATCGTCGGTGCACAGCTGCGCGGTCCGCATTACCTGCATGTGTTGTGGGACTGAACGGCGTCCGTACCCCTCTTGTAAATCCTCTGGTTGAACCGCGACAGGTCTTGCGCCTGCCGCGGTTCAACGCGTTCTGCCTCAAGGGTTTTTCCGCGCACCGGAATTAATATGAACACATTCAAAAAATGTGTTTAATTAAGTCGCGATGTGCACTATGATTCAGGCACAACAACAAGCCCGAATGCGAAGGGGAAAACAATGAAAGTTGAAGATCTGATTCTCGTCAGTGTCGATGACCACGCGATCGAGCCACCGAATGCTTTTGCTCGCCACATGCCTGCGCGCTTCAAGGGGCGTGAACCTCATGTGGTCAAGAAAGGCGATCGTGACGTGTGGGTCTTCGAGGAGCAGGCCACAGGCTACATGGGCCTCAACTCCGTGGTCGGTCGACCGAAAGAGGAATACGGCATGGAGCCGTTGGGCTACGACCAAATGCGCCGTGGTACCTGGAACATCAAGGACCGTGTCGACGACATGAACGCCAACGGCGTGCTCGGTTCATTGTGCTTTCCAACCTTCCCGGGCTTTGCCGGGCAACGCTTCCAGGTCCACGCTGACCGCGATGTGTCGATGGCCGCTATCCAGGCCTATAACGACTGGCATTTGCACGACTGGTGCAACGCAGCGCCAGGTCGCTTTATTCCCCTGATGATCGTGCCGTGGTGGGACATGAAAGCCGCTGCCGCCGAAGTCGAGCGCCTGGCCAGACAGGGCGTGCATGCACTCTCGATGTCGGACAACCCGGCGATTCACGGCTACCCATCGATTCACAGCGATTACTGGGATCCACTGTGGAAGGCCTGCAGCGATAACAAGGTGGTGATCTGCTGCCATATCGGCACCGGCGTTAAAGCCCAGCACGCATCGGATATGTCGCCCATCGACGCCTGGATTACCTCCATGCCGATTTCTATCGCCAACTCCGCCGCTGACTGGATCTGGGCGCCGATGTGGAAGAAATTCCCGGACCTGCGCATGGCTCTTTCTGAAGGTGGCATTGGCTGGATTCCGTACCTGCTGGAGCGCGCTGACTTCACCCACCGTCACCACAACGCGTGGACCAACTCCAACTTCGGCGGGAAGATGCCTAGCGACATCTTCAACAAGCACTTCATCACCTGCTTCATCGAAGACAATTTCGGGCTGAAGAACCTCGACTACCTGAACGCCGACATGGTGACCTGGGAAAGCGATTACCCGCACTCCGACTGCACCTGGCCGAACTCGCCGGAAACAGCGTGGGAAGGGTTGCAGCACCTACCAAAAGAAATGATCGACAAGGTCACTCACTTGAACGCAATGCGCGAATTTTCCTTTGATCCGTTCTCCATCCACGGTCGGGAAAACTGCACAGTCGGCGCGCTGCGTGCTCAGGCGACACACGTCAGCATCGAACCGGCCCTGGGCCTGGGCGGCGCCGACCATGGTCGTCACGACAACAAACCAGTGACTTCCGGCGACATCAACGCGATGTTCGCCCAGGCTGACGCGCAAACCGCGTTGTAAGTTGCCGCTGTTCTCTGCAGTCGTCGGCCAACGGCGACTGCGGGGGGCGGTTGCCGTCCTGTGGTCGCTTCATTCGAAGCGATTGCGCCTGTGTTCAGCGTTAGAGAGCGCATATGGCCATCAGTCAATTTACCTACAGCAGTATTCCTCCCGAGGCTGAGGCGCTTCGCGCAGAAGTGCGGGAGTTTATCCACGAAACATTGGCCGATTACCCGCCCACCCGGCGCGCCGAGTCCTGGATGGGCTTCGACGCCGGGTTCAGCAAGAAACTCGGCGCTAAAGGCTGGGTCGGCATGGCTTTGCCCAAAGCCTACGGCGGCGCAGAGGCGGGGCCTTTTGCCCGCTATGTGATCATTGAAGAATTGCTGGCCGCCGGTGCGCCAGTGTCGGCCCATTGGATCGCCGACCGCCAAAGCGGTCCGCTGATCAATCGCTTCGGTACCGAGCAACAAAAGCAGCATTACCTGCCGGCCATTTGCCGAGGTGAAAGTTACTTCTGCATCGGCATGAGCGAGCCCAATTCCGGATCGGACCTGGCGTCGATCAAAAGCAATGCCGTGTGTGAGGGTGATAGCTGGCTGCTCAATGGCCAGAAGGTCTGGACCACTAACGCCCACCATTCGCAGTACATGATTGCCCTGGTGCGTACCGGTGAAAAACAGGCCGCCCGGCATGAGGGCATGTCGCAATTCATCGTCGACCTGAGCCTGCCCGGCATCACCATCCGGCCCATCCGCGACCTGGCCGGTGGCGAGCACTTCAACGAAGTGTTCTTCGACAATGTGCGGTTGGCTGCTGATGCCTTGATCGGTACTGAAGGCAAAGGTTGGGAACAAGTGACCGCCGAACTGGCCTTCGAGCGTAGCGGTCCAGAACGGTTCCTCAGCTGCATGGCGCTGCTGAAAACCCTGATCGATGCGCTGGGCAAGACCCCCAACGCGTTACAGGCACGAGAAATCGGGCGTCTTTCGGCCAAGCTGCTGACCCTGCGCAATATGTCATTGTCGGTCACGGCACAGCTGGCAGCGGGTGAGCACCCAGCCTGGGCGGCTTCCTGTGTGAAAGACCTCGGCAATGCCTTCGAACAAGAAATCCCCGAGGTGGCCCAACTGCTGCTGGAAACCGAGCCACGGCAAGACGGCGGCAGCGAGCATGCCCGCGTGCTCGCCTACCTGACTCAGATGGCGCCCTCGTTTTCACTGCGCGGGGGCACTCGTGAAATTCTGCGCGGCATCATTGCCCGCGGCCTGGGGTTGCGATAATGCGCGAGATATTTGAAACGACGATTGAACGCCTGTTTGCCGATTTGGCGACGCCCGCTTATGTAATGGGCTGTGAGGGCGGGGAATGGCCGGCGGATTTATGGGCCGCGCTGGATGAGTCGGGCTTCACTTTGGCGGGTGTCAGCGAAGCGCTGGGCGGAGCCGAAGCCAGTTGGGCTGATATGTATGTGCTGGTGCGTGCCGCCGGACGCTTTTCCGTTCCGGCCCCATTGGGTGAGGCCTTGCTGGCCAACTGGCTGCTGAGCAAGACCGGTCTGGAGGGGCGAGCTGGCGCGCTGAGCATGGCTGCCAATGCCAGTCTGGTGCTCGATGGCGAGCGCGTTAATGGCACCGCCTATTCGGTACCTTGGGGGCGCAATGTCGAAGAGGTCGTCGCGATTGCCAACAGCTCGACGGGTGTTCCGCATGTGGTGTTGCTATCGCGTAGCACTGCCAGCGAACTCACGCTCAGTCTGAATGTGGCTGGCGAACCGCGTGATGACCTGGGTTTCACCAGCGCCCAGGTACTGGCGCAAGTGCCGCTGCCCAACGGGTTCGACGCCAATGTCCTGGAGCTGGGTGGCGCGATGCTGCGCGCGGCGCAGACCGCCGGGGCATTGCATGCGCTATTGGACATGACTGCCAATTATGCCGGGGAACGCAAACAATTCGGCAAGACCATCGGCTCGTTCCAGGCCATTCAACAGCAACTGGCGGTATTCGCGGAACAAGCCGCCGCCGCCGGGATTGCCGCCGAGGCGGCCTTCGTGGAATCCCGCTCAGGACTCGCAGCGCTGACCATTGCAGCAGCAAAAATCAGCAGCGCAGAAGCTGCCAGCGTCGGCGCCGGCATTGCCCATTCAGTGCACGGCGCCATCGGCTTCACCGAGGAATACCCCTTGCATTTGCTCACCCGGCGGTTGTGGGCGTGGCGCAGCGAATTCGGCTCGGCCAGCCTTTGGAGCCAGCGGCTGGGCGTCCGGGTTTGCCAGGGTGGCAGCGAGGGGTACTGGCCGTTACTGACAGGTCATGGCCAACAATCATTAACCCGACTTGTGAGTGATCCGGTATGAGTCAGTTTCTTCAGATTGAGCGCGATGGCGGTGTTGTCACCGTGCGCATGAACCATCCCGAAACCCGCAACGCCCTGACGACGCCCGAGCAGATTCAGGAATTTGTCGACCTCTGTGCCCAGTTACGTCGCGATCCGACGGTGCGGGTCATGGTGCTCACCGGTAATGGCAGCGCCTTCTGTGCCGGCGGCAACGTCAAGGACATGCATGAGCGTGGCGGCATCTTCGCCGGCTCGCCTTATGAGCTGCGCAATACCTACCGTGATGGCATTCAACGTATTCCCCTGGCGATCTACGAGCTGGATATCCCGGTGATCGCCGCCGTCAACGGCCCGGCGATTGGTGCGGGCCTGGATCTGGCGTGCATGTGCGACATCCGGCTGGCAGCGCCCAAGGCGATCTTTGCCGAGAGTTTTGTGCGCCTGGGCATTGTTCCGGGTGACGGCGGCGCCTGGCTGTTGCCGCGGATCATCGGCATCCCGAAAGCCAGCCTGATGGCGTTTACCGGTGACGCTATAGATGCTGCAAAAGCGCTGGAATGGGGTCTGGTAGAGCAGGTCTGCACCCATGAAACCTTGCAGTCGGAAGCGCAAGCCTTGGCGCGGCGGATCGCCAGCAACCCGGGCCATGCGTTGCGGCTGTGCAAGCGCCTGCTGCGCGAAGGCCAACATATGCGACTCGACTCGCTACTGGAATTGTCTGCTGCGTACCAGGCACTCGCCCATCACACCGAAGACCATCAGGAAGCGGTGGCCGCCTTTGTCGACAAACGCGAGCCGCAATACCGGGACCGCTGATTACTCAGTGCCAACAACAAGAATCGATCTGGAGTAAGCAAGATGCGTGGCGTATTTCGAGAAGACCACAACATGTTCCGTGATCAGGCCCGCCGTTTCGTGGACCGCGAAATCGTGCCTTACCTGCACGAGTGGGAAAAGAACGGCATCGTGCCCAAGGAAGTCTGGCTCAAGGCCGGCGAGAACGGCTTGCTGTGCTCCACGGTGCCCGAAGAATACGGCGGCCCGGGAGGCGACTTCGGTCATTCTGCGGTGATGATCGAAGAACTGGCGCGAGCCAACGCCACCGCGGTTGGTTTTACCACTCACTCGGAAATCGTCACCCCTTACATCGTTGCCTACGGCAGCGAGGAGCAGAAGCAGCAATGGCTGCCGCGCATGGTCAGCGGTGAATTGATTGGCGTGATCGCCATGAGCGAACCAGGCATCGGCAGCGACCTGCGATCCATGCGCACTTCGGCGCGCCGCGACGGTGATGACTACATCGTCAACGGCCAGAAGACCTTCATCACCAACGGCGGCAATGCCGGGCTGGTGGTGACCGCCACCAAGATTGATCCTACGGCCAAAGAGCTGACCTTGATCTGCGTTGAAGAAAGCCGTGCGGGTTTCGCCAAGGGACGTCTACTGGAAAAGATCGGCCTGAAAGGGCAGGACACCGCCGAGCTGTTTTTTGATGAGGTACGGGTGCCGGTTGGCAATCGATTGGGCGAGGAGGGGATGGGGTTCAAATACCTGACTCACCAATTGGCCTGGGAACGCTTGATCATTGCTATCCGTGCCGCCCAATCGATCGACACGCTGCTGGAAGAAACCATCGGCTACACCCGTGAACGCAAAGTCTTTGGCAAACCGGTTCTCGACTTCCAGAACACCCGCTTCAAGCTTGCCGAAGCCAAGGCCCAAGCCACCATGTTGCGGGTGTTCGTCGACGACTGCCTGGCCAAGGTGATGCGCGGCGAGTTGACGCCCGAAATCGCAGCGATGGCCAAGCTGCTGGGATCGGAAATGCAGGGCAAGCTGCTCGACGAGTTCCTGCAACTGCATGGCGGCTACGGCTTCATGAGCGAATACAAAATCAGCCGCGCTTGGGTCGACGCGCGAGTGGCCCGCATCTATGGCGGCACCTCGGAAATCATGAAAGAAATCATCGGCCGTACCCTTTGAAGCCAACCTGCATGAGGCAGACAAATGAGTAACTCCCTTTACGATATTTCGCTGAAGCAGATCGATGGCAGTGCCAGCCGCCTTAGCGATTATCGGGGCAAAGTCCTGCTGGTGGTCAACCTGGCTTCTAAATGTGGGCTGACCCCGCAATATGAAGGTCTGGAAAAGCTCTACCAGAGCAAGCATTCACAAGGGCTGGAAGTGCTGGGTTTCCCTGCCAACGATTTCAGGGAACAGGAGCCGTATAGCGATGCGGAAATCGCCGAGTTCTGTTCAGTGAACTATGACGTTCACTTCCCGCTGTTCTCGAAAATCTCGGTTGTCGGTACCGAGCAGCATCCTCTCTACGCTGAGCTGACCGCCGCGCAACCTGAGTCCACAGGCGAAGGCCCAATGCGCGAGCGTCTGCTGGGTTACGGCATCGAGTCTGCCAACACGACGGACGTGCTCTGGAACTTCGAGAAGTTTCTGATCGATCGCCAGGGTGCGGTCGTCGCTCGTTTCGCTCCGGACGTTGCAGCGGATGATCCGCGGTTGCTTGAGGCAATCGAGGCGCAATTGGCCAAAGAGGCGTAACGCGGTGCAGACAGTCGATACGGTTGGCGCGTTGCGTGCGCTCGTTGCCCGCGCCCGGGGTGAGAACAAGAAAGTCGCACTGGTGCCGACCATGGGCAATTTGCATGACGGTCATATCGCCCTGATTCATTGCGCAAAGCAGCGAGCGGACTTCGTCGTCGCCAGCATCTTCGTCAACCCACTCCAGTTCGGGGCCAATGAGGACCTGGCCAACTATCCCCGCACGCCCGATGCTGATCGCGAAAGACTGGTCAATGCCGGGTGTGATGTGCTGTTTGCCCCCGCTGTCGAACAGATCTATCCGGATGGAATGCTCAATCAGGCCATCGTCAGTGTGCCGAACGCTTCTGAAGGTCTTTGCGGTGCGGCACGCCCTGGTCACTTTGACGGCATGGCCACAGTCGTCGCCAAGCTGCTGAACATTGCCCAGCCAGACGTGGCGGTTTTCGGGGAAAAGGACTATCAGCAGCTGGCAGTCGTGCGCTCGATGGTCAGGGATCTCAACATGGTGACTGACGTTGTCGGTGCACCGACGATCCGGGCCGCGGACGGCTTGGCATTATCCTCGCGCAACGGCTATCTGACCGAGCATGAGCGCTCGGTAGCCCCCGTCCTCTACGCTTGTTTGAAGCAAATGGCGGCGAGTATCCAGCTCGAGAGGAGGGTGGCTGAGCGCCAGTTGATTGAATGTCATCAACGTATCAGCGACGCCGGTTTTCAACTGGAATACTTTGAAGTCAGGAATGCCCAGGATTTAACACCTGTGAAAAGCACCGATACTCACTTTGTGATTCTGGTGGCGGCGCGCATTGGCAAAACACGGCTCATTGACAATCTGACGGTGGACCTTCGGGCATCGGAAACTTCACCAGAGGAACAACAATGAGTCTTTATCGAGCGTTCGCTGCGTTGTGCCTGTGCTTTTTCTCCCTCGTCGGCTTTGCTCAGCAAGCACCGGTGGACGCTTACAGTGCTGACACCCAACGCGCCAATGCCTTGTTGGTAAAAGCTGTTGCCGAGTACAAAGCCAAGGGCGACTCCGCGTTGGCCGAGTTCAGTCGGCAGGGGGCCTTTATCGATGGTGAACTGTACATCTACGTGGTCGATACCTCCGGTGTGATGCTCGCCAGCGGTGGGCCTTCCGTTTCGCTGGTCGGCAAGCCGGTGTTCAGCGTCCTGGACGACGACCTCCAGGCGGCATTCAAGCATGCCATTGCACAGCCGGACGACGGCATTGTGCGTAGCGCCGAATACCGCTGGTGGAACTGGCAACACGCCAAGGTCGAGCGTAAACGCGTGTTCTATCAGCGCGTCAAGGATCGGTTGATCGTCGTGGGTTACTACATGCCACGGTCCTCCCCCGAACAGGCACAACAGCTGCTTGGGCAGATTTCGCGACAAGTTGCCAACGACGCGAAAACCACCTTCGGGCTCATTAATCAGCACGATAAACAGTTCACCGAGGATGATCTGTATGCCTTCGTGGTGGATCTCAAGACCAAGCGGTTTGTCGCTCACGGTTTTTCGCCCCGGTTGATCGGCACCGACTTCAACTCATTGCGCTCAGTCGATGGCAAGCCGATTGGCGAGGACATCCTCGAACAGATGAGCGGCCATGAAACAGGTGAGATCGCTTATCTGTGGCGTAACCCGATTACCGGGCAAAACGAATACAAGAGAACTTTTCTGCAGCGGGTAAACGGGTTCGTCGTCGCCGTGGGTTGCTATGCAGTCAAGTGATCAAGACAGGTACGACCGGTACCCACTCTCAGGAGCGTGCGCATGACTGATTTGGTATTGCTGCATGGCGGCAACCACGGCTCCTGGTGTTGGGGGCCCTTCGTTGAGGCGCTCAACCAGCAGCCTGGATGCTTCGAACGAGTAATTACCCTGGATATGCCAGGATGCGGTACCAAGCGCGGCCGTGATGTTGGGTCCCTGCGGCTCGATGATGTGGTTGATGAACTGAATGAGGACCTGCGTGCACTCGGCGTGAACCAGGCCGTCCTGCTTGGACATTCCATCGCGGGAGTTTTGCTTCCGATGATGGTCATGGCCGCTCCCCAACTGTATTCGCAGTTGCTATACCTGGCTTGCGCATTGCCCAGTGAAGGCCAATCAATTCTGCAGCTGCTTGGCACCAGGCTGCATGGCGAAAGCCCGGACCATGTCGGCTGGCCGCTGGACCCGGCGCAAACAACCCCTCAAGTGCTGGCCGTGGCGATGTTCGGTCAGGACTTGAGCGAGCAAACCCTTGGTTGGTTGTTAAGCGAAGTGAGCCAGGACACGACGCCACTTTGTGTTGCGACAGACTCCATCAGTCGCGTGGGATATCCGGGAATCATTCCGGCGAGTTACATCATCACCCTGCGCGACAACATCCTTCCCGTCGACTGGCAGCGGCGTTTTGCTCAACGTGCCGGCGCGGGCGTGGTTATCGAGATCGATACGGCGCACGAGCCGTTCGTATCACACCCGCAGTTGCTTGCGGATGTCGTACGGGGCCTAGAGCGGCAGTGATGGGCGACATCGGTGTTTTAAGCCGCAGTAATGGCAAGGCTATCGGCAGCAACTGGTTGATCCTGTCCATTATCTGCTTCAACTTTATCTCGTACGTCTGCAGTGGCTTGCCACTTGCAGTGTTGCCGGGCTATGTCCTCAATGACCTAGGCCTGACCTCGGTTTTTGCCGGCGTGGTGATTAGCTCGCAGTACCTGGCGACGCTCCTGGCTCGTCCGTTGGCCGGTGGCGTGGCTGACCGCCAGGGCGCCAAATACGCAGTGGTGTGTGGGCTCAGTGGCTTGATGTTGAGTGGCACCCTGACCGCGCTTGCGATCATCTTGCCCACCCAACCCTGGTTGACCCTGACACTCATACTGCTGGGCAGGCTGGTGTTGGGGGCCTCCACGGCCATGATCTCCACGCCTTGCTGCACCTGGGCCATTGGGTTATGTGGTGCGCCTCGGGCAGCACAGGTCATGTCGTGGAACGGAATAGCGGCTTACGGTGGTACGGCAGTCGGAGCGCCGCTGGGCGTGCTGCTGCGTAATTCGTTGGGTATCGCCAGTGTCGGGCTGTGCACGGTGTTGCTAGGCCTGATATTCCTGATTTTGGCGCTGGGCAAGCGCCCGGCGCCTTTGATCACAGGCGCCCGATTGGCATTCTATCGAGTTCTCTTCGCGGTCATGCCCAATGGTCTGGTCCTGGTGTGCAGTTCGGTAGGGTTTGGCGGCCTGACGGCATTCGTCGCACTGTACTTCGACAGCCAGGGCTGGGACCACGCCGCCTACTGTTTGAGTGGGTTCGGGGCTGGCTTTATCGTTGCCCGCTTGTCCTCGCCGGGAATACTGCAGCGATTCAGGGGCTACAAGGTGGTGGGCGGCTGCCTGCTTATACAGACCCTGGGCATGCTGCTGATATGGCTCGCGCCATCTCCTGCACTGGCAATTGCTGGCGGTGCGCTGACCGGGATAGGGGTGTCATGGGTCTATCCGGGGTTAGGGGTGGAAACACTGTCCAGCACTCCGGCGGCCAACCGTAATTCGGCGCTCAGTGCACTTTCTTTATTCTTTGATATCGCAGTGGGGCTGGCCGGCCCGGTGATGGGCCTGGTTGCTTCTGGCCTAGGCTATGCGGCGATATTTCTCTGTGCTGCGTTGATGTCGATGGGTGGATTTGTTGCGGTGCTCTATTTGTGTAGGAATAAAAGGTAGGAGCGATAAGAGGTGCTGTTGGTACGGATATCCGGCCCACGGCACAGCGGCGGTACTCGACAGCGGCTATCAAAAAACGGTTACCAACGCTACCACTTGGAAGACCCACTAGTAATGGCTTGTCGCTGGAAGGTTGTTAAGGCGGCATTCCGTTCCCGATTCCGAAAATCGGCACGAGGTCATCTGGAGTGGTCCAGCTTTCGCGGTGGACGTTGACTGGGCGGTGACGCGTCTCCCGTGGGGCGAGCTGTATCCCAGACGATGCGCATGAATGGCTCTTTATTAATGTTGTAGTGGAGGGTTTTCAACGCCAACGACTGCGCAATTGGTTGTCGCTTTACGGTGATCGACACCTCAGTGACTTGCCTGCTTTCTTGTCGTGAAGCTAGCGCCAAACATTCAGAACTAGCAGTCCGTCAGCATCGGGTTGCCTCTGCGCACACGGAACGATAGTCGTGAAATGGCCTGTCTCCGATCCTGATGGCTGTGCCCGATTCGTCCGTGGACAGACGCAATGATTCGCATCGACTCCATTCACCTCGACGTCAAGCGCATGGTCATGAGCACTGACATCGCGGTGGCGCGGATCGTGGAGGTCTTCGGTGCGGCGATGCCGCCGTCTATTCCCGGTCGGTTTAGCTGGAGGAAGAATCTCTCAATTCTGCGTTGCACCGACGTGCCCAACGATCAAAATGCGTACCCTTCAGCAACCTGTATTAGTAACTGCTCAACCTGGTGAGTGCCTTGTTTGGTTGAGAGCATTGCTATTGGACTTTTCCCAGAAAAATGATCCTTAGGCTTCGAGAGCCACGAACTGGCTTTCTCTCTTCTACCAAAAAGTACTTCTGCCATAGCGGCGATGTAGGCATGTCGAAATAAGCGCTCACTCTCATCCACCGTGAGTCTCTGCCCGAGCGTCAACCTGGAGCTGAGTGTCTTGTAAGGGATGATCTGGTCGCGTTGTTGCGGGGGGATTTTGCCCTGCTCGCAAAAAATGTTGATCCGATCGGCTAAAAAACCGGCATTGATCATCTCATGGATGTCCGAGTCTGAAGCGTCGATGGGGACATTGAGAAATTCTGACAACCGGTCCCGGAAGTCACTATAAGAATTCTCGTTCAGCACTTCGGCAAGCATGGCGCACCTTCATGGTTGGATCTTTGCCACTTAGTATCTGGCACATTGTATCGCATGAAAGCGCGCAAATTTTTACGGCCGCTGCCGCATGGGGTCATTTAGAACTGGAGGGGGTAGGGAAGCGCCCAATCACTAGGGCGTTCGGTCGGGGAAAAAATAATAGGGATAGCTAAATTCATGTCGACGCATGCTTGTTGGCTCAGTCGCTTGCCGCCAAATCAGAAGCCAATTCGTGAAGAGACAGCGCTTCAGGCAAGAGGAATTGAGGCTCGCATTCCAATACGCTAGCTATGCGATATAGCTTTTCCACGGTGATGTTGACTTCACCACGTTCAATACGCCCCATATAGCTACGATCGACACTGCAGGCATGCGCCAAGGCATCTTGGGAAAATCCTTTGGCCTTCCTTTGTGTCCGTATTCTTTCGCCCAATGCCTTTGCAAGCTGATGCATAACCGCCTCGGTTCCCATTGAGGCGGCACTATCGTGCGTTTGCGGATGAATCAACCACGGATTATAATCCGCATTTTGGCTGTTCCGCGAATTTCCCTTCCAGGTGCCTGCATGAAACCCGATTCATTCATCCTCGACAGGCGGCTCTACGACCTGTTTCAGCAGGGGCATCTACGCCAGTTTACGACCCAGGATCTACGTGACGCCTACGCTGCGCACCTGACGGGTATGACGTTCAACAGCAGCGACTTGCGTCGATATGTCTATGAGCAGATCCGACGCATGCTGCGTACCGGATGGGTCATTCAGGATGAAAAACGACAGAAGCGGGGTCAGATCTATCACTGGCAGGGTATTCCAGCGAACTTGCAGGTGGAACTCATCGATAATGGGTACGAGAGCAGTGCTAAGCCGGTGAATAAACCGTCTCATCAGCCCTTACAAAGCATTGACCCAGAGCAGCCAGGTCCAGATGTGATCGAGCACCTGGAATCCATACTCAAAGAGATTCGGCTCGATTTCCTTTCCTCGATGGGAGAGGCAGAGCGCTATAAGCAATTGCTTGACGAGATGCCGCACCTGAAAGACCAAGTCGAAGGTGAGTATCTGGAAGCTCGAGACCGAAGCTCTCGTCTTTTAGGACATCTGCGAGCGGTCGAAAAGACGCTCAAAACAGTCATGTCCGCGCGATGAAAGCATCACCGAGAAAATGGCAGAGCCAATGCATTGAAATTGCGCTTGAGCACTACAAAACAACACCACACTTCTTCTGTCAGGCGACTCCAGGGGCGGGTAAAACTCGAATGGCCGCTGAGCTGGCTCGACAACTGTTGGAGCAGGGCAAGATTGATCTCGTACTCTGTTTTGCTCCGTCATGCCAAGTAGTCGACGGCTTTCGCTCGACATTCTCCGCTGTATTGGGGAGGCGCCTTGATGGACTTATTGGCGCCGTTGGAGCTGCAAGTACCTATCAGGCCATGGAGCACCAGGATGACGACTTCTGGAAGCTTTTCGATGACTACCGTGTGCTTGCGGTGTTCGACGAGATCCATCACTGCTCCGGATACGATCCGCTTTTGAGCAACGCCTGGGGGCAACAAATTTTACTGAAAATGCAGGATCGTGCCGCCTTCACCTTAGCTCTATCGGGGACACCATGGCGTTCCGATGACAGAGGCATTGCGCTGGCTCGTTACTCCAACCCGGAAGGTCGATTGATTTGCGACTATCGCTACGGCCTTAAAGAAGCCATTTCCGATGGGGTTTGCCGGTCACCTCGCATCGTTCTGCTAGATAACCAGATGTTAAGGCTCAAAGAAGATTCTGCGAGCGACAGTACCGTCAAGCTTTTTCCTAGCATCGCTAAGCTACTGCATGAGTCTCCGGTCTCATACGAGGACCTGATTTGTCATGAGGATGCGCTCAACCAGTTGCTCAATCTGGGAAGCAAGAAGCTCGATGAAGTGCGGATGCTCAAACACAATGCCGCGGGCTTGGTTGTCGCCACGAATATCGAGCATGCTCACCAAGTCGCTATGGCGTTGAAGGACAGGGGCGAAAGCTTCCAGGTCGTGACCACCAAAACCCCGGACGCGCAACAGGTAATCAACGGTTTCAAAAATAGCGATTGCCGTTGGATTGTTGCTGTGGGAATGATCAGCGAGGGAACTGATATCCCTCGGCTCCAGGTATGCTGCTATCTCAGTCGAATTCGTACTGAGCTGCATTACCGTCAGGTCCTGGGAAGAGTCCTTCGTCGTATGGGCGAGATTGACGATCAAGCTTGGTTGTTCGTCTTGGCGGAGCCGACACTAAAGCGATTCTCACAGCGTATCGCCGATGATTTGCCGGAAGATTTGGCTGTCGTGTGCGCTGTAGGTGCATCAGCACCTGAGGCTTGCTCGACAGACGGTGAGTTGGATAGCTCGATTCGCTGTGCGCTGAAAGAACCATTCACCTCAGCCCCTACCGCTTCAGTACAGGAGGTGTTACCCCCGGGCGATCTGGCTTCTGTATCGACTTATCAAATAAGCTTTTCGAAAAGTTATCGCCAGCAATTGCTGGCCGTTTTCTGATGTGTTGCTTATCCAACACCAGGTCGTAACAGCCTTGGCCCAATCGCCGAGAAGTTCCGCTATCTAGCGGTTTTGCCTCCGGTCGACGGTAGCCTCTAGGTCGTTTTGTCTAGTGCGCTTACCGCGGAGTAATGGGTGAATGGTCACTCACCTCTCACGTAATAATTAGGGAGTGATACCCATTTTCGGGGTTCACTTTGTCACTCTCAAACGTCTGAACTACCTCGAAAAATGGCCTGTGGAGTCCAAGCGTCCGTTCAAAGATCGTGAAAAAAGTCCAAACAATACTGAAAACCTACGGCAAGCTCGCTCCCACAGGGGACTTTCGTCTACCTGGTACCACCGTTCCTCACCTAAGTCTTTGCTTCTGCTCACTAATCCTCCAGAATCGCGCCCCTGTTTCGGCCGGGCGCAGCCTGTCGGGTATTCCGACGCGTCCTGGCCGGGTGGCAAGTGACCGGAATGTGGAGATCCCACCGGATGAATGATCAGGCCAATAGCGTTAACGAACGCTATGTAGACGCGACACCCGCGACGCTTACGAGCTGGAATCGCCAAGACACCACCTGGATGCTGGGGCTGTTTGGCACGGCGATTGGTGCCGGAACCCTGTTTTTGCCGATCAACGCAGGCCTGGGCGGTTTCTGGCCGCTGCTGATCCTGGCGTTGCTGGCGTTTCCGATGACGTTCTACGCACACCGCGGGCTGACCCGTTTCGTGTTGTCCGGTCGCGAAGGCGCCGACATCACTGAAGTGGTGGAAGAACATTTCGGCATCAAGGCCGGCGCGCTGATCACGCTGTTGTACTTCTTCGCGATCTTCCCGATCCTGCTGATCTACAGCGTGGCACTGACCAACACCGTGGGCAGTTTCCTTGAGCATCAATTGCACATCACGCCGCCACCGCGCGCCGTGTTGTCGCTGGTGCTGATCCTTGGCCTGCTGGCCGTGGTGCGCTGCGGCGAGCAAATGATCGTCAAGGCCATGAGCCTGATGGTTTACCCGTTCATCGTGGCGCTGCTGTTTCTGGCGGTGTACCTGATTCCGCACTGGAACGGCGGCATTCTCGCCACAGCGAGCCAAGTGCCTGCGCCGTCGGCGCTGCTGCATACCCTGTGGCTGGCGATACCGGTGATGGTGTTCTCGTTCAACCACTCGCCGATCATCTCGGCGTTTGCGGTCGACCAGAAGCGTCGTTATGGCGAACACGCCGAGGAACGCAGCTCGCAGATCCTGTCCCGTGCCCATCTGTTGATGGTAGTGATGGTGCTGTTCTTCGTCTTCAGTTGCGTGCTGACCCTGTCGCCAGCGCAACTGGCTGAAGCCAAGGCGCAGAACCTGTCGATCCTGTCGTACCTGGCCAACCACTTCAGCAATCCGACCATTGCCTTTGCGGCGCCGTTGATTGCCTTCGTGGCCATTTCCAAGTCGTTCCTGGGGCACTACATCGGCGCCAGCGAAGGCCTCAAGGGTCTGATCGTCAAGAGCGGCAAGCGTCCGTCCGCCAAGGCCCTGGACCGTATGACCGCCGCGTTCATGCTGGTGGTGTGCTGGATCGTCGCTACGCTGAACCCGAGCATCCTCGGCATGATCGAAACCCTCGGTGGCCCGGTGATCGCGGCGATCCTGTTCCTGATGCCGATGTACGCCATCCGCAAGGTGCCGGCGATGGCACGCTATCGCGGTCAGGCGTCCAATGTCTTCGTGACGGCGGTGGGCCTGGTGGCGATTTCGGCGTTGGTCTATTCGCTGAGTGCGTGATTGCTGTTTGATTTGATGAGTGAATGACGGCTGATCCGGTTTTCGGGTTGGCCGTTTTTTTGGGGGGGCTCGGGGGTATTCGGTCTGCCGCAGTCGGCTGTAGGAGCGAGCCTGCTCGCGAAAAACGCCGGGACACCGCGGGGATTCAGACAGCCTGCGTTATCGTTGACGACCATCGCGTGCAGGCTCGCTCCTACAGAGGTTCGGGGATCTCAGCCATTACTCCAGAAACGGATATGTACACAAAAAACAGCCATAAAAAAACGCCGCTCATCTCACGATGGGCGGCGTTTTTCATTGCGTTGCAACGTTAGGCTTGAACGACCGGGATGTTGGCGTTCGCAGCAGCTTCACGGAACTCGGCGATCTGGTCGAAGGACAGGTAGCGGTAGACATCGGCCGCCATGCTGTCGATCTTGCCAGCGTATTCCATGTACTCCTCGACGGTCGGCAGGCGACCCAGGATGGAAGCCACGGACGCCAGCTCTGCCGAAGCCAGGTAGACGTTCGCGCCGTCACCCAGACGGTTCGGGAAGTTACGGGTCGAAGTCGACACGACAGTCGAGTTCGGCTCTACACGTGCCTGGTTACCCATGCACAGCGAGCAGCCTGGCATTTCCATGCGAGCGCCGGCCTTGCCGTAGATGCCGTAGTAGCCTTCTTCGGTCAGCTGGTGAGCGTCCATCTTGGTCGGCGGCGACAGCCACAGACGGGTTGGCAGCTGACCCTTGACCTGTTCCAGCAACTTGCCGGCGGCGCGGAAGTGACCGATGTTGGTCATGCACGAACCGATGAACACTTCGTCGATCTTCTCGCCAGCAACGCTGGAGAGCAGGCGGGCGTCGTCCGGGTCGTTCGGCGCGCAGAGCACAGGCTCCTTGATGTCGGCCAGGTCGATCTCGATGACTTCGGCGTATTCGGCGTCTTTGTCGGCTTCCAGCAGCTCAGGGTTGGCCAGCCAGGCTTCCATTGCTTGAGCGCGACGTTCCAGAGTACGTGCATCGCCGTAGCCTTCGCCGATCATCCAGCGCAGCAGGGTGATGTTGGACTGCAGGTATTCGGCAATCGACTCTTTGGACAGCTGGATGGTGCAACCGGCAGCCGAACGTTCAGCCGAGGCGTCAGACAGTTCGAACGCTTGCTCTACGGTCAGTTTAGGCAGACCTTCGATCTCCAGGATGCGACCGGAGAAGGCGTTCTTCTTGCCTTTCTTCTCTACGGTCAGCAGGCCAGCCTGGATCGCGTAGTAAGGAATGGCGTGAACCAGGTCACGCAGGGTGACGCCTGGCTGCAGTTCGCCTTTGAAGCGAACCAGGATCGACTCAGGCATGTCCAGCGGCATGACGCCGGTGGCTGCGGCGAACGCAACCAGGCCGGAACCGGCCGGGAACGAGATGCCGATCGGGAAACGGGTGTGGGAGTCACCACCGGTACCGACGGTGTCTGGCAGCAGCATGCGGTTCAGCCACGAGTGGATGATGCCGTCGCCCGGACGCAGGGAAACGCCGCCGCGGGTCATGATGAAGTCAGGCAGGGTGTGGTGGGTGGTCACGTCGATCGGCTTAGGGTAAGCCGCGGTGTGGCAGAAGGACTGCATCACCAGGTCGGTCGAGAAGCCCAGGCACGCCAGGTCTTTCAGTTCGTCACGGGTCATGGGACCGGTGGTGTCCTGGGAACCCACGGTGGTCATCTTCGGTTCGCAGTAGGTGCCCGGACGAACGCCGGTCACGCCGCAAGCCTTGCCGACCATTTTCTGCGCCAGGGTGAAACCCTTGGTGCTTTCAGCCGGTGCTTCAGGCTTCTTGAACAGGGTCGAAGGTGGCAGACCCAGCTCGGTGCGAGCCTTCTCGGTCAGGCCACGGCCGATGATCAGCGGGATACGGCCGCCAGCGCGAACTTCGTCCAACAGCACCGGAGTCTTCATTTCGAAGGTGGTCAGGACTTCGTCGGTGCCGTGCTTGCAGACTTTGCCAGCATGCGGGTACAGGTCGATCACGTCGCCCATGTGCATGTTGGAAACATCGAATTCGATTGGCAGTGCGCCAGCATCTTCCATGGTGTTGTAGAAGATCGGAGCGATCTTGCTGCCGAAGCAGAAACCGCCGGCACGCTTGTTCGGTACATAAGGAACGTCGTCGCCGAAGAACCACAGTACGGAGTTGGTCGCCGATTTACGCGAAGAACCGGTACCGACCACGTCACCGACGTAGGCGATAGGGAAACCGGCGTTGCGCATTTCTTCGATCTGCTTCATCGGACCGGTGACGCCTTGTGCGTCAGGCACGATGCCGTCGCGAGCCATTTTCAGCATGGCCAGGGCGTGCAGCGGGATGTCTGGACGGGACCAGGCATCAGGAGCAGGGGACAGGTCGTCGGTGTTGGTTTCGCCAGTGACCTTGAATACGCGCAGGCTGATCTTGTCGGCCAGGGTCGGGCGCTTCACGAACCACTCGCCGTCAGCCCAGGATTGCAGCACGCCTTGGGCGTGAACGTTACCGTTCTTGGCTTTTTCAGCGACGTCGTGGAAGGCGTCGAACATCAGCAGGGTGTGCTTGAGTTCTTCGGCCGCTACTGGAGCCAGTTCGGCGTCGTCCAGCAGGTTAACCAGAGTCACGATGTTGTAGCCGCCCTGCATGGTGCCGAGCAGTTCAACAGCGCGCTTCTTGTCGATCAGGGGGGATTTGGCTTCGCCTTTGGCGATGGCGGACAGGAAGCCGGCCTTTACATAGGCTGCTTCGTCCACTCCAGGCGGAACGCGATTGGTGATCAGGTCAACGAGGAATGCTTCTTCGCCAGCCGGGGGATTTTTCAGCAGCTCGACCAGGCCTGCAGTTTGTTCGGCGTTTAGCGGCTGGGGAACGATACCCAGTGCTGCGCGCTCTTCGATATGTTTGCGGTAGGCTTCAAGCACAGTTATTACCCTCATCAGTGGTCCCAAATGGGTGTCCGGGACGCTCATCCCGAAATTGCCGTACTCATGCGCTGCATGGCGTTGTGAGCCACTTAGCCAGATTTACCGACAATTCCTTACAGAAGCTGCTTTCAAAGTTTTACGCCTGCAGAACGGGAGCTGATGAGGGTTGGCGTTGGGCTTTTCCCCGCTGGAAAAACCCCTCGCCAACACCGCTCTGAAGGAACGACTGTGCTCGTGACGCTTTGAAAACAGCTTCTAACGGACATTGGCGCCTAAAAAGGCAGGCTGATTCTACGGCAAAAAAAAATTAAAGGTAAGTCAGTGTTTATTGGACTTTGGTGGTGGCGGTCACCAGAGCCCGATTCTCCACAGGCCCTGAACTTTGAGGGGTGATCAATGGCCGACAAAGGGCTAACATGCCGGCCTGTTCTGCTTTTTCGCGTTTTGCCTATCTATGCCCAATCAGACCATCAAGACTCCCTGCGTCGGCCTCTGCTCCACTGTTTACGGTGATCTGGTGTGCCGTGGCTGCAAGCGTTTCCACCACGAAGTGATCCACTGGAACGGTTACAACGAGGAAGAAAAGCGCGCGGTATGGCTGCGTCTTGAGCAGTTGCTGTCACAGGTGATGGCCGCCAAGGTGGAAATTTTCGATCCGGCGCTGCTCCGAATGCAGCTGGAGCAGCGCAAGATCCGCTTCGTGCCCCATCAGTCGGAATATTGCTGGGCCTACCAGTTGATCGCGCGCGGTGCGCGGGTGATCAACAACCTGGAAGCCTACGGGATGGTGCTGCTGCCGGAGTTTCGCGAGTGGAACCTGCCGGAATTGCGCGACGCCATTGATCGGGAATTTTTCCTGCTCTCCGAAGCCCATTACCAGCGCTATATTGCGCCGGGGTTCCTGCAAGATGCCTTTGGCGGCTGACCCGCTGATATGTGGCGAGGGGGCTTGCCCCCGTAAGGCGGCGCAGCCGTCGCAAATTGAGCTGGCACAGTACATCTGCCGGAATGCAGGGGGCCGCTTCGCGACCCAGCGGGGGCGAGCCCCCTCGCCACAAAAGCATGTTCGGCTTCAATGCTTGTCCGCAATCTCCTCGAGATGATCCGCCACTTCCATCGGCTTGAGCACCAGCACATCGCTCTCGACCGCATCGAGCACCACTTCCGCCGTATTGCCGATCAACGCCCCTGACAACCCGCTGCGGGCTACGGTGCCGATCACCGTCACCGCTGCCTGCAGTTTGTGCACCATGAACGGAATCAGCACATCCGCCGGGCCTTCCTCGATGTGCAGGTGATCATCGTCGATGTCGAATTCCGCCTGGAACGCCTTGCACTGTTCGCGATAGCGCGCCTGGATGGTTTCGCTCAGTTGAAACGTCGGGTCGGCCGCCGACAGCATCGGCGACGGGTGGGCGCTGATCACGTGCAGGCGGGCCTTGGCCAGGGTTGCGATGTCATAGCCATGATCGATGATGGTGTTGTGCAGGTGGCGATGTTCCTGGTCGGTGTTACCGACGTCGATGGCTGCCAGGATCACTTTGTCTTTCCATGAATCGGCGGTTTTCACCAGCAGCACCGGAGTCGGGCAGGACCGCAACAGCTTCCAGTCCTGCGGGGTCAGCAGGGCTTTTTTCAACGGGCTGTCGGGGAAGTGCTGCTTGACCACCAGGCCGCAACCTTCGGCTTGCTGCACATCGACGATGGTTTGGTGTTGGCTGTCGTTCCAGGCCTGCTCGGTGGTGACGCTGTAGCCGTCCTCTGTCAAAGCGGCCTTGAGCACACCCAACATGCCACTGTGATCATGCTTGGGGTCGCACACCAGCAGATGCAACTGCGCCTGGGTCACACCGGCGATCAACTTCGCCCGTTTGAGCGCCAGGCTTTCCGAGTGCTCGGGTTCGATGACCACCAGAATGCTGCGAATGGCTTGCATGAGCGGGATCTCCTGAAAATGAAAAAGCACGGCGTTGCACAACTATAGTTGCTGTCGGCGATTCGGGGACTTGATGCATATCAACGGTCGGCGACTGGTGGTCTGCGGGCAGGCCGGTATAATCGGCGCCCTTCGTTTTGAACCTATTTTTCCGTGAGCCCCATGATCCTTCCCGAAATTCACGAGTTCCTTGGCTGCCGCACCCCCGACGGCTGGATCCAGGCCGCGCTGGCCGATCAGGAAACCCTGCTGATCGACCACAAGAACTGCGAATTCAAGGCCGCCAGCACCGCGTTGAGCCTGATCGCCAAGTATCACTCCCACGTCGATCTGATCAACATGATGTCGCGCCTGGCCCGGGAAGAACTGGTGCACCACGAACAGGTCATGCGCCTGATGAAACGGCGCAAGATCGAACTGCGCCAGCTGTCCGCCGGGCGCTATGCGTCGGGGCTGCGCAAGGTGGTGCGCAGTCACGAGCCGGTGAAACTGGTGGACACCCTGGTGGTCGGCGCCTTCATCGAAGCCCGCAGTTGCGAGCGTTTCGAAGCGCTGGTGCCGCACCTGGACGAAGAACTGGGCAAGTTCTATTTCGGTCTGCTCAAGAGCGAGGCCAGGCATTTCCAGGGTTACCTGAAGCTGGCCTACCAATATGGGGACGCCAAGGACATCGCCCAGGTGATCGACAAGGTCCGTGCCGCCGAGCAGGAACTGATCGAATCCCCGGATGTTGAGTTCCGCTTCCATAGCGGTGTACCGGCCGCCGCATAAACACCGCAACCCATTGTGGGAGCGAGCTTGCTCGCGATGACGGATCAGGCAGTCACACCTGAGGTGGCTGACAGACCGCTATCGCGAGCAAGCTCGCTCCCACAGGTTCCGGTGTTAACTGACAGGTATCAGTTTTCTGGCGGGCGCTCAGCTTAGAAATCCCACTTGGTGGTCAACATCACGTTGCGTGGTTCGCCGTAGTACGTGGTGTCGAAGTTGCCCAGGCCCGTCAGGTAGCGTTTGTCGAAGACGTTGTTGGCGTTGACGGTGAAGCTCAGGTTTTCGTTGAACTGGTAGCGGCTCATCAGGTCGACGAGGGTGTAGCCACCTTGCTTGATGCGGGTGTCGCCGCCCGTTGTCGGGCTGTAGATCTTGCCGTAGAACGCGCTCTGCCAGCTGATTCCACCACCGATGGTCACCTGGTCCAGTGCGCCGGGCAGGCGGTAGGTGGTGAACGTACGCACGACATGTTCCGGTTTGGAGGTCGCCAGCGGGAAGCCAAAGATGCGCTGTTCATCAGCGTCACGGGTGCGGGCGTAGGTATAGCCGGCCGACAGGTTCCAACCTTCGGCCGCTTCACCGGCCAGTTCCAGTTCCACACCTTTGGTGGTTGCGCCGTCGATGGCTTTGTAGATGCCTTCGTTGGTGACCGGGTTGGTTCCGATCGATTCGGCGAGGTTGTCTTGCTCGATGCGGAAGAAGGCCAGGCTGGCGTTCAGTCGCCCGTCGAAGTAAGCGGCTTTCAGGCCGGCTTCGTAACTGGCGCCCTCGACCGGTGCCAGGGTCGAACCGTTGGCGTCCTTGTAGGTTTGTGGCTGGTAGATGCTGGTGTAGCTGGCGTATGCAGAATAGGTGTCGTCCAGGTCATAAACCACACCGGCATAGGGCGTGACCACGCCATGTTCCTTGTAGCTGGCATGGGTGTCATCGAGTCCCGCACCCGGATAGTACGAATAATCCTCGTTGTACTTGAAGGTGCTCAGGCGGCTGCCGAGGATGATCGACAGATCGTCGGTCGCGTGCAGGCGCGTGGCCAGGTACAGGCCATTCTGGCTTTGGGTGCGTTCGTACTTGCCGTTTTTCGGGAAGTTCTGTTCCGGCAGATTGCCGTTCCAGTCGTAGATGCTGCCCGGGACCAATTCGAAGGCGCTGGTGTCGTAGGTCGCGCCGGTCTGGCGCGAGTGGGAAGCCATGAAGCCAGCCACCAGTTCATGCTCGCGGCCTCCCAGGGTGAAGGGGCCAGTGACGTTCACGTCAGCGGTGTTTTGCACGCGATGACCTTCCCAGCGACCCCAGTACAGGAACATGCCTTCACCAGTGGCGCGGTCCGGGTTGCCGCCGCTGGCCGAGGCCAGGCGAGTGTCGTGGTCGGTGGTTTTCTGGTCGATGCTGGCCTTGAACTTCCAGTCGTTGGCCAGAGCCTGTTCCAGGGAGGCGAAGTAAGTGATGTCGTCGAAGTCGCGACGACTCCAGTCGGCGCCCGGGTTGAAGTGCCGGGGGAAGTCGGTACGGCCTCCGTCCGAGAAGTACACCGGGTTGCCGGTCCAGGACGAGCCTCGCGGGGTGGTGCTTGACTTGTCGACGCCGAAGGTCAGCAGGGTGTCGGGTGTCAGATCGGCTTCGAGGATGCCGTAGAACAGGTCTTTCTTCTGGCTGTAATGATCCTGGTAGGAGTTCTTGTCGGAATAAGCACCGACGAAGCGGCCACGCACACTGCCGGAATCGTTCAGCGAACCGGAAATATCGCCGACGCTGCGATACGCGTCCCAGTAACCGACGGTGCCGCTGATCGACGCCTTGAATTCCTTGGTCGGCTTCTTGCGGATCAGGTTGACGGTGGCGGACGGGTCGCCCGAACCGGTCATCAGGCCGGTCGCACCCTTGACGATTTCGATGCGGTCCAGGCTGGACGCGTCGTCGCCGTTGTTAGGGTTTTCACCGTAGACACCGTCATACGGAATGTTCACGCCGTCGTACTGGAAGTTGGTGATGGCAAAGCCGCGGGCGGAAAACTCGGTGCGGTCACTGTCGTACTTCTGCGTCGAAATGCCGGGGGTGTTGCGTAGCGCGTCGCCGATGCTCTGCACACCGCGGTCGTCCATCTGCTGACGGGTAATGACGGTCACCGATTGCGGCGTTTCGCGGATCGACAGGGGCAGGCCGGTGGCCGTGGATGTTGAACCGGTGGTGTAGGAGTGGGTGCCTTCAGTGGTAGCCCCCAGCGCCTGGCCGGAAATGGTCGTTGCGCCCAGTTGCAGTACGCCGTCGTCCCGGGCCGAGTTCTTTTCGGCATCGGTTTCAGCGGCGTGGGCAACGGGTACAAGGCTCAGCAGAGCGGCAGGCAGGGCCAGCGCCAGAGGGCACAAGGCAAAACGGAAACGGGCGACAAGCGGGTGCGACATGGGGATCCCTTTGCATCGAATCGATCGGTAGTTGAAGTGCTTCTGAGGGGTTGACCGAACGAAAAACGCAAAGGGGAACTGCCGTATGAAAAAAACTGATAATTATTCTCGGCAGACCAGGCCGAGACGCTCATGCCACTGGGCGATGGATTCCACGGGGTACAGATCGAACTGTTGATCCCCGGGCAGCGCCTGGACCTCCACCCACGGCGCTTTTGAACCGAGCATCAGATGCGTGTGCTCCGGCGGCACCGGCAGCGGCGTGTCGATGGCCGAGGCGAAGGGGTGAATCAACTCAGGCCACTCCGGGCTGAATAGCCACAGAGCCGTTGCGCAGACCGAGCAGAAATGCCGCTCGGCCGTGCTGCTGTGGGCGCGCTTGTCGTCTTGTTCCTTGAGCCGCGCATGGTAAATCGCGATGTGTTTGCGCCCGCGAACCTTGAGGCTGGCGGCATCGCCACCGAGGTTGATCGCATAGCCGCCACCGCCCTGTGTCTTGCGGCAGATCGAGCAGTAGCAACGCTGGTAAGGGTAGGGGTGGGCGCTGGTCAAACTGAACGACACCGCGCCGCAATGGCAGGAACCTTCGAGATGCATGGGAGCCTCCGGCTGACTTGAGCGTACCCTGAACAGCCTAGACCGTAAGGGCTACTCGACCGGCACCAGAATCGCGTCGCCGGTCGCCACCAGTTTCAGCGCGGGTGACTTCAAAGCCGGCCCAGCGGTTGAAGGCCGAGGTTGAGTTGATCTGTTTGAGTGTGTTGAGCATGGCGAATCCCTCCGGTTGAGGGTTCAACATGCGCCGGGTTCGGGGGCATGTCATCGTTGATCAGCCAGCGTGATAGGGCGGTGGATTTATGGTGAATATACTGGCCCCATCGCGAGCAAGCTCGCTCCCACATTTGGAATGCAATCCCCTGTGGGAGCGAGCTTGCTCGCGATGAACGATAACGCGGTCCCACTGGACGCCCACGAAAGGCCAAGTCAGCATGTCCCCCTCGAAACCGGGACATGACCCCCATGCGACGCTTACCCTCCCTGGCAGCCCTGCGAACCTTCGAATGCGCCGCCCGTCACGCCCATTTCGGTCGGGCGGCGGCCGAGTTGTGTGTCACCGACAGCGCGGTCAGCCACCAGATTCGCCAACTCGAAGAGCAACTCGGTGTGCCGCTGTTCGTGCGCGAGGGCCGGCAGATTCGCCCGACCCTGGCCGCCGGGCGCCTGATGCAAAGTTTGCAGCAGGCTTTCGAACTGATTGGCGATGCCTGCGATGAACTGCGCGACCCTTCATCCCTGGCGGTATTGCGTCTGGCGGTCACCGCCGAGCTGGCGCAAAAGTGGCTGATGAGTCGTCTCACGGATTTCTACGCGCGTTACCCACACATCACCTTGCATCTGTACGAACAGCCGATCGACGCCACGGCACCCGGGGAAGACATCGACCTGGCGATCACCTACGGCACCGGCCCGGTGGACAGCACCGCGTATTTCGTCCGGCCGCTGCCTGCGTTGCAATTCTTCCCGGTGTGCAGCCCCGGCCTGTTCAACCAAGGCACCCTGAAAACCCCGAAGGACCTGGCCCGCCACTGTCTGCTGCACGACGACCAGGACGGCAAGACCTGGACCGCGTGGCTTACCAGCCATGCCGGTGACCAGCGCCCTGATCGTCAATTGTATTTCGACCACGCCGGGCTGGCACTGGAGGCCGCGGCCCAAGGGCAGGGCGTGGCCATGGGCGACAACTTGACGGCCCAGGAAGATTTGCTCAGCGGGCGGCTGGTCCGGCCGTTCACCTCGAGCATGACCGCGCTGGGCCAATATGCGCTGGTGTGCGAGCGGCTGCGGCTGGAGCGTCCGGCGGTGGCGCAAATGCTGGAATGGTTCAACGATCAGTTGCTCGATTGATGAGTTGAATTCAAGTACTCCGAAATAATCATCGTTGGCGAGCCAGTCGCTGTCGCCCTTAGCCTGTGGTCATTCCAATCCCCGCTGAAGAGGTTTGACCATGGCCCGTTTGCTCGACACCACTCCCAAACAGGACGGTTTCCGTCTGCCCGGCGAATTCGAAGCCAAGTCCGGTTGCTGGCTCGGCTGGCCGGAGCGTACCGACGTCTGGCGCAACGGTGCCAAGCCGGCGCAGAAAGTCTGGGTGCAGATCGTCACCGCCATTTCCATGAGCGAACCGGTCACCGTGTGCGCCTCGGCGGCACAGTTCGCCACCGCGCGCCGCCAGTTGCCGCCGCAAGTACGCGTGGTCGAAATGACCTGCAACGACACCTGGTTCCGCGACAGCGGCCCGTGTTTTGTGGTCAATGACCAGCGTGGCGAAGTGCGCGGCGTCGACTTCGAATTCAACGCCTACGGCGGCCTCGACGGCGGTTTGTACTATCCGTGGGACAAGGACGACCAGATCGCCGGCAAGATCCTCGAAATCGAACGCTTCGACCGCTATCGCGCACCGTTGATCGCCGAACTGGGCGGCATCCAGAGCGACGGCCAGGGCAGCATCCTGACCACTGAGCAATGCCTGCTCAACCGCAATCGCAACCAGCACCTGGGCAAGGACGAAGTCACCCGCCGCCTGACCGATTACCTCGGCGCCGAGCAGGTGATCTGGCTGCCGCGGGGCTGCAAGTTCGATGAAACCGACGGCCACGTCGACGACCTCGCGTGCTTCGTGCGCCCCGGTGAAGTGGTGTTGCAATGGACCGACAACCGCGACGATCCGCAGTGGGAAATCTATCAGGAGGCCTACGACATCCTGCGCAGCACCCGCGACAGTCGTGGCCGCGAGTTGATCGTGCACAAGCTGCCGCAGCCGGATGTGCTGGAGTGGACCGCCGAAGAAGCCGAAGGCCTGGACCGGCAGGACAGCACCCATACCCGCCAGGCCGGGACGAAAATCTGCGCGTCGTACATCAACTACTACGCCGGTAACAGCTCCATCGTGGTGCCGCTGTTTGGTGATCGCAACGACAAAGTGGCGCTGGCGACCCTGGCCGAGCTGTTCCCGCAACACAGCATCGTCGGCATCGAAAACTCCCGGGAAATCCTCCTCGGTGGTGGCAACGTCGCGTGCATCACCATGCCGCAGTACGCCGTCACCACCTCCAACAAAAAGGGAGCGTGATCGTGGGCCTGCACAAACTGACTCAAGCAATACTGCTGGTGCTTGCACCCCTGTGTGTGCAGGCTGCCGACACCGCCAAACCGGTGGTCAACCTGTACATTTGGGGCGAGTACCTGGCCCCGGACACCTTGAAGAATTTTGAAGCGAAAACCGGCATCCATGTGGTGGTCGACCACTTCGACTCCCTGGAAACCGTCGAGACCAAGCTGCTCACCGGCCGCAGTGGCTACGATCTGGTGCTGACGGCGGGGCAGCACCTGTCCCGGGCCATCGAGAGTGGCGCGGTGCAGACGGTCGACAAGCAGCAACTGCCGCACTTTGCCGGCGTCGGCGAGGAGTTCCGCCAGCACATGGCGGTGTTCGACCCGGGCAACCGCTATGCCGGGATATACGCCTGGGGCACCACGGGTGTGGGGTATCAGGAACAGGCTGTCAAACAGCGCCTGCACGACGCGCCGACCGACAGTTGGGCGATGCTGTTCGAGCCGGCCGTGGTCTCGAAATTCGCCGATTGCGGGGTCAGCTTGCTCAACGATCCCAACGAAGTGTTTGCGGCGGTCATGAAGTACCTGGGCCTGGACATTAACCGCCAGAACCTCGATGACCTGAAGTTGGCCGAGCAGCAACTGGCGAAGATTCGTCCGTACATCCGCTACTTCGACAACGACCTGAACATCAGCGACCTGGCCAACGGCAACACCTGCGTGGCGATGTCGTGGAACGGCAACGTGGCCATTGCGGCGGGCCAGGCCGAGGCGGCGGGCAAGCCGTACTCGCTGAAGTACCGGATTCCGAAGGAGGGCACGTTGATCTGGTTCGATGCCATGGTCATTCCCAAGGACGCGCCGCATCCGCAGGCCGGCCTGGCGTTGATGGATTACCTGATGACTCCGCAAGTGATCGCGCCGATCACCGACACCATCCACTACGCCAATGCGATTACGGCGGCGGACGGCTTGATCGACCCGGCGATTCGCAACGATCCGGGGACGTATCCGCCGGCCGCGGTCCGGGCTTCGCTGTACAGCAAGAATGACAATGGCAAGGAGTTCAACCGGGCGTTGATCAGGGCGTTCAGTCGGTTGAAGTCGGGGTTGTGACTGGTTTTGGATGATGTGGTGTCTCTACTGACGCCATCGTCGGATCGCCGCCCGGAGCAAGCTCGCTCCCACAGGTTTTGTGTCTGCCAAAGATTTTATGTACACAGAGTCCATGTGGGAGCGAGCTTGCTCGCGATGAACGATAACGCGGTCTACCGCCCGGGCACCCGCCACAAATACCAGGAGGCCACCGTCCGATAAGGACTCCACCCCAACCCGATCTCGATCATCTGCTTGCGTGTCGGCTGCACCTCCAGGCCCTTGAGTCGCCTATAGCCCTCACGCACGCCAAAGTCATCGGCCGGCAGGATGTCCGGCCGCTCCAGGCTGTAGATCAGCAGCATCTCCACGGTCCAGCGGCCCACGCCGCGTAAAGTGATCAGGCGTTCGATCAGTGCTTCATCGTCCATGGCCAGCGCCGTGGCGTAATCCGGCACCACGCCGTCCAGCGCCGCCTGGGCGATACCCTGAATGGTCGTGATCTTGCTCGCGGAAAATCCGCAACTACGCAGTCGGTCGAAATCCGTGGCGACGATCTGCTCAGGCCTGGGAAACGCACCCGAACCGAACAGTGCCAGCAGCCGGCCGACAATCGCATCGCCGGCCTTGGCGTGCAGTTGCTGATAGGCAATCGCCCGCACCAGCGACTCATAGGGATCACGGGCCGCGTGCGGCTGGTGCAGGCACGGGCCGACGGCGTCGATGTGGCGGCGCCAGTCGTCATCGATGGCCGCCAGGAACGCACTGGCCGCCTGATAGCCGTCAGCCATGGGCTCAGGCTTTCCCGGACGGTTTCAAGAGGGCGTTCACTTCGCCATAGGTGAGGGCCTTCAGGTCGTGGGTATCGAACTTGCCGGTTTGCAGAAAGCTTTTGGCAATGCCGGCCATGGCACCGTAGAGGAATTCGGCGATGCCTGAACCTGCGGACAGACGGCGCACACCAAGTTCTTTGAGCACTTCGGGCGACGGCAGGCCCGGGAAGCCAAGCACATTCAGCGGCAGCGAGGTGCCGTGGCACAGCGCCTTGATCTCGTACTCCGCGGTAACGCCCGCCGCAAACAGGCCATTGGCACCGGCCGCCTGATACAGCTTGGCGCGCTCGAGGGTTTCGGCGACGCGATCTTCGGCAGGCACCAGACCCCGAAGATAAACATCGGTGCGCGCATTGATGAACAGGTTCACGTTACGTCGATCGGCCACCTGGCGCACGGTTTCAATCTTGCGTACCAGTAATTCCGGCGGCGAGGAGCCGTCCTCGATATTGATTCCGACAGCGCCGGCGGCAATCACGGCGTCAACCACTTTTGCCACCCGTTCCAGGTCATCGGAGTAACCGGCTTCGATGTCCACGGTCAGTGGCACCGAAATGACCCGGGCAATCGACTCGACCGTCGAGACCAGGCGCTCAAGGGGCAGGGTGTTGCCGTCCGGATAGCCATGTACCCAGGCCACCGCCGCACTGCTGGTGGCGACGGCCTTGTTGCCCAGTTGCTCCACCAGCCGCGCACCGGCGGCATCGGCGACGTTGGTGAGGATCAGCAAACCCTCGTGATGCAGTTGGTGCAGTTGATTGTCGAGCCTGTCCATCGAGTTTCCTTCCTTATGAAAAAACTGTGGGGGGATCAGAACGCCAGCTGCTCCGTGAGCTGCACCGCTGCGTTTTCCAGCCTGAGCAGAAACGCCTTGCGCGGCTGGCCTCCAGCGTAGCCGGTCAACGAGCCGTCGGCGCCGATCACCCGGTGGCAGGGCACGACAATCGATAAGCGGTTATGCCCGTTGGCCAGGCCCACCGCCCGGCTGGCACCGGGCTTGCCCAGAATCGCCGCAATGGCGCCGTAGGTGGTGGTCCGGCCGTAAGGGATCTTCGCCAGTTCAGCCCAGACCCTGCGGGAAAACTCGCTACCGGGCATGTGCAAGGCCACGCTGAACTCAGTGAGCGTACCGGCGAAATACGCGGACAACTGCTCTTCGATCTGCTGCAAATGCGCGTTGTGCCCCGGTGCCACGGCATAACCGAAACGGTTTTGCAGCGCCTGGACCGAAGGGTTCAGCGAGGCCTGATCGAGAAACTCCAGCAGCACCAGCCCACGCCGTTCGGCCATGGCGATCATCGGCCCCAGGGGGGTGGTCAGGCGCGTGAACAGCAGCGGCTCGCTGTTGGCCGCCCGGCCCGGGGTGATGTGAAAGGATTTTTGAAAGGCATCGCGAAAACCGCTCAGGGACTCGTAGCCGGAATCGAAGGCGACGTCATCGATGGAGTCGCCCTGTTTGATCCCGCCCAGCGCCATGCCCAGGCGCCGGGTGCGCAGCCAGGCGTGGAAGGTCATGCCGAAGTGCTGCTTGAACCAGCGACGCAGTTTCAGTGGTTCGATGCCTTCAGCCAGTAGCCGGGCGTCGGTCCAGCGCTGTTCCGGGTCGGCGTCTACCGACTTGAACAGTTTCTGCACCCAGTCCGGCGCGCTGGCGGCGGTGTCCAGCGGTTTGCAGCGCTTGCAGGCGCGATAGCCCGCCGCCAGGCATTGTTCGGCGCTGGCAAAGAACTCGACGTTCTCAGGCTTCGGGCTGCGGGCGGTGCAACCGGGACGGCAGAAGATGCCTGTGGTCTTGACCGCCGTGAAAAACACCCCCTCGTAGGAGGTGTCTCGTTCGAGCATGGCGCGAACCATCTCGGCACGGGGCGGTAGAAGCGTTTTTTGTAGGTTCATGGGCCCAGCATAGATCGCGTCATGGGCGACCTCCACCGGAAAATCGACAGCGAATTTCGCTCCTTTGAACACTGCGAGTCAATGTGGGAGCGAGCTTGCTCGCGATGGCGGTGTATCAGGCAGCATCAATGTTGAATGTGAGACAGCAATCGCGAGCAAGCCCGCTCCCACATGGGAAAAATATCTACTTCAGGCGCGTCTGGCCATCAGAAGTACCGAAGCCGCCGCCGACAGCAACCCGGCGCAGCAGCGGTTGAACATCCGCTTGCCCGATGGCCTGGCGAACCAGCGGCGCATGTGCAGGCCCATGTAGGCGTAAGCGCCGATGGCGACCCATTCCAGCACCAGAAACAGCGCGCCCAACACCACGAACTGCGGCGCAATGGCGTGGGTCGAGTCGACGAATTGCGGCAGGAACGCGGTGAAAATCAGGATGGCCTTGGGGTTGCCGGCCGCGACTAGGAATTCCTGCCGGGCCAGCGCCAGCGTGCCCACGGGCGCTGAGGTGACCACGTTTTCCACACCCGGATCTGCGCGCCACAATTGCCAGGCGAGGTAGAACAGGTAAGCCGCGCCGAGGATCTTGATGGCGTAGAACAGCAGCTCGGAGGTTTGCAACACCACCGCCAGCCCCGCCGAGGCCAGGGCAATCATCCCGGCGAATGCCAACAACCGGCCGATACCGGCCACGCACGCGGTGCGGTAGCCATAGCGGGTCGAATTGCTGACCGACAACAGGTTGTTGGGGCCTGGCGCCATGTTGAGGGCAAAACAGGCCGGCAGAAACAGGGTGAGGGTGGCGAGGTCCATGGTGGGCTCCTGTAGCAAGAGCGCTATTTTTATCACGGCTCACCCTTGGCCAGACCCATACAGTGATGGGCGCAAACCACCGTACACGGGGTTATTTCGCGAACTTTTTCGCCCCGGCGACGCAGAGGATCACGGCGACGGTGACACCCAGCATGCCGAGGCTGACATGCTCATGCAGCAGGGTGGCGGCCAGGGTCAGCCCGAAAAACGGCTGAAGCAGCTGCAATTGCCCGACGGCGGCGATGCCCCCTTGGGCCAGGCCGCGATACCAGAACACGAATCCGATCAGCATGCTGAACAGCGAGACGTAAGCCAGGCTGAACCAGGCCGGCGTGCTGATGCCGGTGAACGAAGCCGGCATGCGCATCCAGCTGAGCACGGCCACGACCGGCAGCGACAGCACCAGCGCCCAGCTAATCACCTGCCAGCCACCGAGGGTGCGCGACAGTTTCGCGCCTTCGGCATAACCCAGGCCGCAGGCGAGGATGGCCAGCAGCATCAAGATGTCGCCTTGGGGGGAGGCGGTCAGCCCTTGGGACAGGGCAAACCCGACCACCAGCAGGCTGCCCAGCACCGAGAAAATCCAGAACGCCGCCCTTGGCCGCTCGCCGCCGCGCAGAACGCCAAACACCGCTGTTGCCAGGGGTAACAGGCCGACGAAGACAATGGAGTGCGCGGAAGTCACGTATTGCAGCGCCAGCGCGGTCAACAGGGGAAAGCCGATGACCACGCCCAGGGCGACGATCATCAACGGAATCAGTTGCTGGCGCGCCGGGCGTTTTTCCTTGAATAACCACAGCAGGCACAACGCCAGGACCGCCGCGATGGTCGCGCGCGCAACCGTCAGGAACACGGGGTCAAACTCCAGCACCGCCACCCGTGTCGCCGGTAGCGAGCCGCTGAAGATCACCACGCCGATCAGGCCGTTGATCCAGCCGCTGGTGCTGTTTTCCAGCGTCCGGGGTTGCAGGTTCGAGGTCCGTTCCATTTGGCTCACGCTCATTGTCTGATTGCACGAAACTCATCCTATGAGTGACTATCGATACAATCAAAAAATTGTCATGGATACATCTCGACATGCCTCGATCCCGCTACAAGACCCTGGTAGATGCCTTTGCCGCCGACATCCGCTCCGGGCATCTGCCGCCCGGCACGCGCCTGCCGACTCACCGGCAACTGGCAACCGAGCACGGTCTGGCGCTGGTCACCGCCAGCCGGGTGTATGCCGAGCTGGAGGGTATGGGCCTGGTCAGCGGCGAAACCGGACGCGGGACCTTTGTCAGGGAGACCTCGCTGCCGCCGGGGCAGGGCATCTCGCAGCACGTGGTGGCGGCGGGGATGATCGACCTGAATTTCAACTACCCGTCATTGCCCGGTCAGGCCGACCTGTTGCGCACTGCCTTGCGTCAACTGGCGTTATCCGGGGACCTTGAATCCCTCCTGCGCTATCAGCCTCACGCGGGACGCCTGCACGAGCGGGCCTCGGTCGCGCGCCATCTGCTTGATCGGGGGCTGAACGTGCCGGCTGAACAGGTGTTGATCGTCAGCGGCGCCCAGCATGGCCTGGCGGTGGCGATGATGTCGCTGCTCAAGCCTGGTGATGTGATCGCCGCCGATGCGCTGACCTATCCCGGTTTCAAGACGCTGGCCGAAACCCTGCATCTGGAAGTCTTGCCCATTCCGGTCACGGATACCGGGCCTGATCTGCCTGCCCTGGAAAAACTCTGTCGCAGCCGATTGGTACGGGCGCTGTACTCGATGCCGACCCTGCACAACCCTTTGGGCTGGGTGATGGACCTGGATCAGCGCGAGCAGTTGGTGGCGATTGCGCGCCGGCATGACCTGACGATCATCGAGGACGCCGCCTACGCGTTCCTGGCTGAAAACGTACCGCCACCGTTGGCCGAGCTGGCGCCGGAGAGGACGGTGTACGTGTCCGGTCTGTCGAAGAATGTCGCCACCGGGCTGCGCGTTGGCTTCATCGCCGCACCGGCGCAATGGGTCGCCGCCTTCGAGCGCACGATCATGGCGACCACCTGGAACACTCCCGGCGTTGTGACCGCCATCGCCACGGCCTGGCTCGACGATGGCACCGTCAGCCAACTGGAATCGCAAAAACGTGCAGACGCCCGGACCCGGCAAGCCCTGGCCCGCGAGATGCTGGCAGGGCTCAGGACCATCAGTCACCCCAATTCCTACTTCATCTGGCTGCCGTTGGCGGAGGACGCCCGGGCCGACCAGATCGCCATGGCACTGATGCGCGAGCAGGTGTCGGTGTCGCCGGCCGAGCCTTTTGCGATTTCGGCCCACGTGCCGCACGCGATACGCCTGGCGTTGGGTTCGGTGGACATGGACTCGTTGCGCACTGCCTTGAGCAAAGTGAAAAGCATCGTCAGCTATTACTCGTAGCGAGGCCGGGAAGGGTAGTTTTCTTCAATACGCGAGCCGGTGGGCTCTTTACCTTGAGGGCCTTGTTCAACTCGATGGAAGAAGGTGTGCAATGAGTCTGATGATGTCCATGGCAGCGTTTGCGCTGGTCGCGTCCATCACGCCGGGGCCGGTCAACATTGTGGCGTTGAGTTCCGGCGCGCGGTTTGGCTTCCGGGCCAGCCAGCGTCACGTGGCCGGGGCCACCCTGGGGTTTGTTTTGCTGTTGGTGCTGATGGGGTTGGGGCTGCATGAGTTGTTGCAACGATGGCCGGCACTGACGCAGGGGGTGCAATGGGCAGGCGTGGCGTTTCTGTTGTACATGGCCTTCAAGCTGGCGGCCGACAATGGGCAGGTGCAAACCAGCGAATCGGCGCAGGCGCCGTCGATGCTGTATGGCGCCATCATGCAATGGCTCAACCCGAAAGCCTGGCTGGCCTGCGTGGCCGGCATGGGCGCGTTTGTCGCCGATGGCGAGGCACGCCTGGTTTGGCAATTCGCCGCGATCTACCTGGTGATCTGCTATGCGTCGGTCGGTTGCTGGGCTTATGCCGGGACGTTTCTGCGCGGCTTTTTGCACAACCCGGCCGGCATGCGCCTGTTCAATCGCACCATGGCGTTGCTGCTGGTGGTGAGCGCGGTGTACCTGTTGCTGCCGTAACGGCAGTCACTGCAGGTTTTGTGGCGAGGGGGCTTGCCCCCGTTCGGCGGCGCAGCCGTCGTAAATCCTGCATGCAATGTATGTCTGAAAGAACGTCGGGGGCCGCTTCGCAGCCCAACGGGGGCAAGCCCCCTCGCCACAGGGGAGAGTCAGGCTCAAGAGCCTCTTTGTGTTGCCTCAGCCCCGATACTGCCCCGGTGTCGCTGCCAGGTGCTGTTTGAATGCCCGTTGAAAATGCGCCTGATCGGCGAACCCCGCTTCCAGTGCCACGTCCGCAATCAGCTTGCCGCTGCGCAATTGATCCTGGGCGAACTGGATGCGCCGGTTCACCAGGAACGCGTGGGGCGTCATGCCGTAATGCTGTTTGAAGGCGCGGATCAGGTAGGACGGTGACAGTTGCGCCGCCTCGCATATGTCTTCGAGCTTGAGGGTTTGCGTGCAGTGGTCGCGGATGTAATCGGCAGCACGCTCCAGCTTGAAATTGGGTTCGCGCAGCGGCTGATCGACCGGGTTGAACCGGAGCTGAACCTCGGTAAAGAACTCCACGGCCACGCTGTGTTTGCGCAGCACGTCTTGCTGTGGATCGACCAGTACCTCATACAAGCCAGCGAGGCCGGCAAACAGGTTGGCGTCCCGGGTATGGGTCACTGAAAAGCGGCGAAACGCCGCGTCATCGCAGAACCCGAGCTGATGCTGCAAATCGGTCAGCCACGGCGTATCGACGTACAGCATCAGGTACGACCAGGGTTGGTCTTCGATCGGGTTGCAGGCGTGGACGTCACCGGGGTTCATCAGCACGACAGTGCCGACGCTGACCTCGAACGCCGACTGCTCATGGAGATAGGTGCTGCGCCCGGCGGTGATCGCTCCGATGGAAAAGTGCTCGTGGGCATGCCGTGTGTAGCAGACTTCGCGCCCGTCGGCGATGGAGCGGGCTTCGATGAAAGGCAGGGCATCATCGCGCCAGAAGCGCGGGGCCTTGTCGGCGTTCTTGGCAACGGCGTGCTTCATGCTCGCTCCTCGGCAGGTCAGTGCCCGAGTGTATTAGCTCTCGCCGTCAAAGGCTCGTTGCAGTTCGGCGATATCGAGTTTTTTCATCTGCATCATCGCCTGCATGGCTCGTTGGGATTTTTTCGTGTCCGGGTCTTTGATCATGTCCATCATCGCAACGGGGACGATCTGCCATGACAGCCCGAACTTGTCCTTGAGCCAGCCGCATTGCTGGGCCTCGGGCGCGCCGCCGGCCGACAGGCGGCCCCAGTAATGGTCGACTTCTTCCTGGGTCTGGCAATTGACCTGAAACGAAACCGCTTCACTGAACGTGAACATCGGCCCGCCGTTGAGACCGGTGAAGCTCTGCCCGTCGAGTTCGAAGCTGACGGTCATGACCGAACCTTCGGGCCGGCCGTGGAATTCGAATCCGGCGTGGCCGTAATGGGTGATGGCGGTGATTTTCGAATGGTCGAAGATCGAGCAATAGAACTTTGCCGCCTCTTCGGCCTGATTGTCGAACCACAGGCAGGGCGTCAGTTTTTGAACACGTTGCATGGCGGGCACTCCTCGGCAGGTTATGCATGCTGGATTACAGCGTAGCCAGCCTGAGTTCGTTCGGCAGTACCGTAGATCGCCAAACACCCGTTTCAGGCCACGATCAGAACGCCCATCGGGTGGTCAGTTGTACGGCGCGCGGTTCGCCATAAAACCCGGTGCCAAAGTTGCCAAGCCCGGTGTAGTAGGTTTTATCGAACAGGTTCTTCACGTTCAGTGTGGTGCTCAGGTGCTCGTTGAAGCGATAGCGCGCCATCGCGTCCACCAGGGCGTAACCGGGCTGGGTGATCGTCGTGTACTGACCGAAGTTCACCGTATCGGCGGGGTCGGGACGGAACACATTGCCAAAGAATTCGCTTTGCCAGTTCACGCCTGCACCGACGGTGAGCCTGTCCCAGGGTCCAGGCAGGCGGTAGGTGCTGAATACTCGCACCACCTGTTCCGGTGCAGTGGTTTGCAGCACCGAACCGTAGACGTAATCACCCTTGGCATCGCGGGTGTGGTTATAGGTGTAGCCGGCCGACAGGTTCCAGCCGTCCCGCAACTCGCCGGCCAGTTCGATCTCGAAGCCTTTGGTGGTGGCACCCTGGACGGCGCGGTACACCGACTCGGTATCAACGCCGCTGACATACTCGGCGATGTTGTCCTGTTCGATGCGGTACAGGGCGAACCTGGCGTTCAGGCGCCCGTCGAAGTATTCAGCCTTGATGCCCGCTTCAAGACTTTTGCCTTGTACCGGATCGAGCAGTCGCCGGTTGGCGTCCTTGCTCATTTGCGGCTGATAGATGCTGGTGTAGCTGGTGTACACCGACCAGGTGTCGTCGAAATCATAGACAAGCCCGGCATAAGGCGTGACGACACCGCTCTGGCGATAGCTGTCGCGCAGGTCGGCGGTGTGCGGGTCGCTGTAATCCAGGTCGTCGTGCCCCGAGAAGTCGCTGACACGCGTGCCGAGGATCAGCGCCAGGTCATCGACGGGCTTGAGCCGGGTAGCCAGGTAGGCACCGGTCTGGCGCTGGACAATGTCGTTGGTGCCCACCCGTGGGATCCCGGGTTTCGCAAACTCGCCGCGCCAGTCGAAGATGCTGCCGTCCACTGGCGGGTACACCGAACCGTACACCGGGATGTCCTGGCGCGTGTTCATTGACATGAAACCGACGATCAGTTCGTGATCGCCACCCCATAGGGTGAATGGACCGGTCAGGTTGACGTCGATGTTGTCCTGAACCTGATCGCCCTCGAACTTGCCCATGTACATGAACATGCCGTTACCGCTGACCGGGTCCGGGTTGCCGCCACTGGCGGAGGCGAGGAAGGTATCGTGCTGGCGGTGTTTGCGGTCGTAACTGACCTTGAGTGCCCAATCGTTGACCAGTTGCTGCTGCACGGAGGCGAACACCGTCTGGTTGGTGAAGTCGCGACGGCTCCAGTCGGTGGCCGGGTTGAAGGACCGGGAGAAATCGGTGCGCGAGCCGTCGCTGTAGTACATCGGGAAACCGGTCCAGCTGGCGCCCCGGGAACGGGTGTCTTGCTGGTCGATACCGACGGTGACAAGGGTGTCCGGGGTCAAGTCGGCTTCGACAATGCCGTAGGCGATGTCCTTGGTGCTGCGGTAGTGATCGGTGTAGGCGCTGCGGTCCTGGTGGACCCCGACCAGACGCCCGCGGACATTTGCGCTGGCGCTCAGCGGGCCGGAAACATCGCCTTCGCTGCGATAGTTGTCCCATGAGCCGACGGTGCCGGTGACCGAGGCTTTGAATGCCGGGGTCGGGCGCTTGCGAATCAGATTGACGGTTGCCGAGGGATCCCCCGCCCCGGTCATCAGGCCGGTCGCGCCTTTGATGATCTCAACGCGGTCATAGGGTGCCATGTCGGTGCTCGAGGTGCCGTAGTCGTAGACACCGTCGTAGTCGGTATTGACGCCGTCGTACTGGAAATTGGTGATCGGCAAGCCACGACTGGAAAATTCCCAGCGTTCGCTGTCGTAGTTTTGCACGCTGATGCCAGGAGTGCGGCGCAGGACATCGACGATGCTGGTGGCCCCCTGGTCGTCCATGAGTTGGCGGGTGATGACCGTGACCGATTGCGGCGTTTCGCGCAGGGACAGCGGCAGACCAGTGGCTGAAGACGTCGAGCCGACGGTGTAGGCGCGGGAGTCTTCGCTGATCGTCCCGGGTGCCTGCCCGGAAATGTTCGTCGCACCCAGTTCCAGTGCCTCTTGTGTCACGGCTGTGGCTTGCAGCACGTAGCTGCCGGTGCCCTGGCGTTGCGCTTGCAGGCCACTGCCTTGCAGCAGTCGTTGCAACGCTTGCTGCTGGCTGTAGACACCGTCAAGACCAGGGCTGCGTTTGCCGGCCGCGAGGTCATTGTGTCCGGCGAGAAAAATCCCGGCCTGTTCGGCAAAGCGGTTGAGGACGCTCACCAGCGATCCGGCAGCGATGGTGTAATGGCGTGCCTGGCTGCCGGGTTGTTCGCTGTTGACGAGGGGGGCGGCTTGAGTTCGCGACACGTCCAGGCCCGGCAAGACAACCGCCAGAGCCAGCATCAGCGGATGCAAGGCGAAGCGGGTGCGGGTAACGGTGGCGCGCGGCATGGGGTTCCCGGGAGTCGGATCAATCGGCAATCGAGGTGCTTGAAGGGTTAACCGGACGAAAAAGGCAAAAGGGAACCGGCGCGACAGAAAAAATCTTCATCAGGCTTTTGGGCCGACGTTGACCCACCAGTCCAGCGGCTTCTGCACCCGTACCGGCAATGCCGCTTCCAGCAGGCGCAAAGCCTGATCGGTGTCCTTGAGCGGGAACGAACCCATGACCGGCAGCCCGGCCACCGCCGGGTCGCAGCCCAGATGCCCGTGACGGTATTGGCTCAGCTCCTGGAGCAATTGGCCCAACGGCAGGTTGTCTGCCAGCAACAGGCCACGGCGCCAGGCTTCACGAGTCGCCGTGGCGGCGGTCGGTGTCGGAATGTGGTTTTCGCTGAATGCCACTTGGCGTCCCGTTTCCACCACCTGAACCTGGCCTTGGGCAGTCCGGACTTCGACGGCGCCTTCGTAGACGTTGAGCACTGTCCGCCGATCCTCCTGGCGCACACTGAAGTGCGTGCCCAGCGCGCGCATCCGGCCCTGGGCGGTGTGCACCAGCAGCGGGCGGTGGCTGTCTTTGGCGGTGTCGATCAACACCTCCCCAAGCCGCAACAGCAGCAGTCGTTGTGTGCTGTCGAACCGAACATTCAGCGCGCTCAACGCATTGAGCCAGATCTGGCTGCCATCGCTGAGCCGGGTTTCGCGGGTTTCGCCGGTGCCGGTGGAGAGGTCGGCGCGCCAGCGAACCAGGGTAGGCGCCTGGGCGGTTTCCTCCCAGGCACTCCACCCCAGCAAACCTCCCGACACCAGAACCAGCAGACCCTTCACGGTGTGGCGGCGACTGATGGCGGCACGTTCGGTGTTGCGCAGTACATGGCTGACCGCTTGCGGATGATCGTTCTGCAAGGCGGCAAAGCGCTGGCCAACCCGCTCGACATAATGCCAGGCAGCCTGATGCTCGCTACTTTGCGTCAGCCAGGCTTGCCAGTGCTGGCGGTCTTGTTCCCCGGCCTGTTGGTCGTTGAGTTGGACATACCATTGCGCAGCTTGTTCGAGACTGGCATGGCTGATGGCGTTCGATGCGGTCTGTGTCATTGAATCAGCAGGCCATCGAGTTCTGCTTCGAGCATGGCGCAATGCATCAATGCCTGGGCCAGGTACTTCTTCACCATGCGCTCACACACGCCGATTTCTTCGGCGATGGCGCGGTAGGGCAACCCCTGCAACTGGGCCAACAAGAACGCATCACGTACCCGTTGGGGCAAGCGTTGCAACATGGCGTCCACTTCATACAGGGTTTCGACGATGATCGCCCGCTGCTCTGGCGAAGGGTGAACGGCTTGGGGCTGCGCCGCGAGGGTGTCCAGCCAGGCCTGTTCAAGTTGCCGACGACGCCAGTGATCGATACACAAGCCTCGGGCGATGGTCGCCAGATACGAACGTTCGTGGGTTTCGCCGTCGAACACCTGAGGGCGCTTGAGCACACGGATGAAGGTGTCATGGGCCAGGTCGGCAGCATCAAACGCGTTGTTCAGACGCCGGCGCAGCAGCGCGTGCAACCAGCGGTGATGCGTGGCGTAGAGGGTCTGGACGCAGGAGGAATCGGCAACCGTCATCGTGAGCGCATGTCCATGGGCGGTTCGCGTCCTTGTGTAAATAAGAATTGATCGCGATTAAAGCAAATGGCCCATGTCTGTGCAAATGATATTGGTTTGCTTTTAGGTTGATTGAATCGTGTCTGGAGGACGTTGTTGTCGTAATGACTCTTGATGTTGTCATAAGGACAATGTCGGGGTTGAGTCAAATTGACTTCGTTGATCTGGAGGTGCCGGTTTACAAGGGCTCATGAGCTGGCACGGAACATGAAGCATCAAACGTACAACTGAGCGGCTACAGGCGTACGGAAAATGTCCCATTTCTTCAGCAACCCTCAAAACGTTCTGCATCTCTCCAGTCGTGTACTCGGCGTTGGCCTGGTCATGTTTTTCGCCGGAGTCTACGGCGCCTATCTCTACGCAGGCCACCTGTCGATTGGCGCCCTGGTGTCGATGCACGCCATGACCATCCTCGGCCCGACCCTGCTGAAAATCGGCTATGTCATGCGGCTGCTGTCGCAGTACGGGCTGAGCCAAACTCCGGCCAGGGTGGTGGCGTGATGCGTGGAATCGCTGCTGCACCTGTTTTCTCCCTCGGCTTTCGCCCGTTTTTTCTGGCGGGTGCCGGGTTCGCGGCCATCGCGGTGGCGGTCTGGGCGTTGTGGTTGTACGGTCGACTCCCCGGCGCACAACCAATGGGTGGCATGCTCGCCTGGCATCGCCATGAAATGCCATTCGGTTTTACCGCGGCCATCATTGCCGGGTTTCTGTTGACGGCGGTACCCAACTGGACCGGCCGGCCAGGGCTCAATGGGTGGCCGCTGATCGGGCTGGTGCTGGTATGGCTGATCGCTCGGCTGGCCTGGTTGATGCCGATGCCCGCCATCCTGTTGCTGGCCTTGCAAGTGCCCTTTCTGCCGCTGCTGGCGTGTGTGCTGGGACGGGATTTGATCGCCGCCGGCAAGCGGGAAAACTATCCGGTTTTACTGATGGTCACGTTGTTGGCAGGCTGTCAGGCGCTGACGTTGCTGGGTATTTTCAATGAAGACGTGAATCTGCAGCGGCATGGCGTGCTGGCCGCTTTGTGGCTGGTGGGCGCGCTGATGAGCGTGATCGGCGGGCGGGTGATTCCGTTCTTCATCCAGCGCGGCTTGAACCGTCCCGCAACGCCCGCGGCTCATCCGTTGCCGGGCAAGGTGTTGCTGATCAGCGCGATGCTGGCGGCGGTGTCTTTTGCCGCCGGTTTGAATGACGTCCCACGTGTGTGGCTGGCGCTGTTGTTTGCGTTGATCAGCGGTCTGCATCTGCTGCGATTGTGGCGCTGGCATGATCGCGGTCTGTGGCGCGTGCCGCTGCTGTGGTCGCTGTACCTGGCTTACACCTGGCTCGCGGTGGCGGCGCTGGCCATGGCGCTGTGGCACCTGGGCTGGATGCCGCAGCAAAGCCTGGCCACCCATTCGCTGGCCGTCGGCGGCATCGGCGGGTTGGTTCTGGCGATGATCGCGCGGGTCAGCCTGGGGCACACCGGGCGGCCGTTGCTGCCCTCGAAAGTAATCGTTGTGGGATTTGCCCTGGTGCTGGTGGCGGGTGTGTCACGGGTGTTGCTGGTGCCGTTTTCCGGGTGGGGATTGGGAATGTCGGCGCTGCTTTGGTGTATGGCATTCGGGCTGTTTCTGTCGCGTTACACCGGTATTTTGTTCAAGCCCAGGGTGTAGGAGCGAAGCTTGCTCGCGACGGACGTCAACGATAACGCGCCCTGTCTGAATGACCGCGTTGTACTGACGTTTTTCGCGAGCAAGCTCGCTCCTACAGGTGACCGGTGGTCGATGCGCCTCGGCCTGCCGGCAAAATTGCGCTTAGCTGAAGGGTAACCCGAGGCGCGCGCAGGTTTTACAAGGCCGCAGCGACGCCCCTTCAGATCACCCTGAGTCTGAGGAACCGCGCCATGCTGACCCTGAACATCAATGGCCAGGATCAGGAGCTGGATGTCCCCGCCGACATGCCGCTGCTCTGGGTCTTGCGCGATGTCGCCCACCTCACCGGCACCAAATTCGGCTGCGGCATCGCCCAATGCGGGGCCTGCACCGTGCACGTCGATGGCGCACCGCTGCGTTCGTGCATCACACCGGCCACGGCCGTGGCCCATGGGCAAAAAATTCTCACCATCGAAGGCCTTTCCGCGGATGGTTCGCACCCGGTCCAACAGGCCTGGGCGGAACTTGACGTGGTCCAGTGTGGCTACTGTCAGTCCGGGCAGATCATGTCGGCGGCCGCATTGCTGGCGAAAATTCCGAAACCGACCGACAGCGACATCGATCAGGCGCTGTCCGGGAACATCTGCCGTTGCGGCACTTACCCGAGGATCCGCGCGGCGGTCAAGCGCGCCGCCGAGCTGGGTTGAGGCCGGGTTGAAGGGAGCTTGCGCCATGAACAGCATCAACGCGTTATCGCGTCGTGGTTTTCTCAAGGGCAGTGCCATGCTGGGCGGCGGGCTGGTGGTCGCGTTTGCCATGCCCGGTGCCCACCGTTTCGCCATGGGCGCGGAAAACCAGGGCAACGTGTTTGCGCCCAATGCCTTCCTGCGTATTGGCAACGACAACAGTGTCACCGTATTGCTGGGGCACTCGGAAATGGGCCAGGGCATCTGGACCGGCCTGACCATGCTGATCGCCGAAGAACTGGACGCCGACTGGACGAAAATCCGCGTCGAGCATGCACCGGCTTCGGCCGCCGATTACGGCCTGCCTGGTTTTGGCGGGATGCAAATCACCGGCGGCTCGACCTCGACCTGGATGGAGTTCGACCGCTATCGCCAGGCCGGCGCGGCGGCGCGTTTGATGTTGATCGACGCAGCGGCCAAGCGTTTCAACGTCGCGCCGTCCGAGATTCATACCGAATCGGGGGTGGTCATGGCCGGTGAGCACCGTGCCACCTACGGCGAACTGGCCGATGAGGCTGGGCAATTGCCACGGCCAGACCCGGCCTCGATCAAACTCAAGGACGCAAAGGACTGGAAGCTGATCGGCAAACCCACCCAACGTCTGGACACTCCGGAAAAAATCACCGGCCGGGCGAAGTTCGGCATGGACGTGCAGTTTGACGGGCTGATGACTGCGATGGTCGCCCGTTCGCCCACCTTCGGCGGTAGCGTCAAATCCTTTGAAGGCGCCGAAGCGCTGGCGATTCCGGGTGTGCACAAAGTGGTGCAAGTGCCGACCGGCATCGCGGTGATTGCCGATCATTTTTGGGCGGCGAAGCTGGGGCGCGATGCGCTGAAAATCGAGTGGAATCCGGGGCCGAACGCTGGGCTCGACAGCCAGGCGTTGCTGGAGAACTTCCGCAAACTCGCCACCACCCAGGGCCTGAACGCAGGCCAGGCGGGGGATACCCAGGCTGCGCTGGCGAAAGCGGCCAAGAAGATCGACGTTGAATACAGTGTGCCTTATCTGGCCCACGCGCCGATGGAGCCACTGAACTGCACGGTGAGCATCACCAAGGACAAATGCGAAATCTGGACCGGCACCCAGTTCCAGACCCTGGACCAAATGGTCGCCGGGAAAATCACCGGGCTCAAACCCGAACAGGTGGTGATCCATACCGAGTTTCTCGGTGGCGGCTTTGGGCGTCGGGCCAATCCGACGTCGGATTTCGTCAGCGAAGCGGTGTATGTCGCCAAGGCTGCCGGTGCACCGGTGAAAACCGTGTGGGCGCGGGAGGACGACATCCGCGGCGGCTATTACCGCTCGGCGTTCCTGCACCATGCGCGTATCGGGCTCGGCGCTGACGGCCTGCCACTGGCCTGGAAGCATGTGATGGTCGGGCAGTCGATCATGGCCGGGACCTCGCTTGAAGCGAGCATGGTCAAGGACGGGATCGACAAGACCTCCGTCGAAGGCGTGGCGGACAGCCCCTACCTCGAAGGGTTGGCCAATCACCAGATTGAACTGCATTCACCGCAGACCGGCATCAGCGTGTTGTGGCTGCGTTCGGTGGGGCACACCCACACCGCGTTTGTCATGGAGTCGCTGATCGATGAACTGGCCACGGCGGCCGGCAAGGATCCGGTGGAATATCGGCGCACCTTGCTCAAGGACCATCCGCGCCATCTCGGTGTGCTGAACCTCGCGGTGCAGAAGGCCAACTGGAAGGCGCCACTGCCGGACGGCCATGCCCTGGGTGTGGCGGTGCATGAGTCGTTCGGCAGCTACGTGGCCCAGGTGGCCGAGGTGTCCCAGGACAACCTCGCCATCCGCGTGCACCGGGTGGTGTGCGCGGTGGATTGCGGCATTGCGGTCAACCCGCAGAGCATCGCCGCGCAGATGGAGTCGTGTATTACCTTTGGCCTCAGCTTCGCCTTGCACAGCAAGCTGACACTCAAGGACGGGCAGGTGGTGCAATCCAACTATCACGACTATCGGGTGCTGCGACTCAACGAAATGCCGCTGGTCGAAGTGCATATCGTGCCCAGCAGCGACAAACCCGGTGGTATCGGCGAAGCCGGTGTGCCACCCATGGCGCCAGCGGTGGCCAACGCGGTGTTTGCCCTGACCGGGCAGCGCCTGCGGGAGCTGCCCTTGCAGCTGGCGGGGGTGTGAGATGAAACGACATCACTGGTTGCTTGGGGCGGTGATCCTGGTCTGTCTCATCGCCTACGCATCGCACGTGTTCGCCGATGACCGCGAGGCCTTGCAGGCGTTCGACACCGTGCAGAAGGTCTTCCAGAGCCCCCGTTGCCAGAACTGCCATATTCCTGGGGATTCGCCGCTGCAATTCGATGCCGGCGTGCCCCACGCCATGAATGTCGTGCGTGGCATGGACGGCAAGGGTTCGGCCGGGTTGCCCTGTGCAACCTGCCATGCACAAAGCAATCCGCCGGCCAGTTATGGCCCCCACGCACCACCCGGGGCGCCGCACTGGAGTTTGCCACCGGCCGCGCACCGCATGGCCTGGATCGGCCTGCCAGCCGACCGGCTGTGCGCGATGATCAAGGATCGCTCCAGCAACGGCGATCGGGATTTTGCCGCGCTGATCAAGCACGTCAGCGACGACAAGCTGGTGCTGTGGGGCTGGAACCCCGGCGGCAATCGCGCGCCTGTGCCGGTGCCCCACGATACTTTCGTCGCCCAGTTCAAGCGCTGGGCCGATGCGGGAGGACCGTGCCCGGTGGCAGGTAGCTGACCAGCGGCACGCTTACAGGGAGTCAATGTGGGTACGGGCGACTCTAACGTACATACCCGCCAAGGGAGTGAACGATGTTGATCTCAGGCAAAACAGGTAAACCGGGCCAATCAGCCAACCCGTTGCTCACGCCACAGCAAGAACGTGAACGGTTGCGCGAACTGGCTCGCCAGGCCGAACAAGAACTGGCAGGGGTGCAGATGGCGAGCATGGACGAGCTGACGCTGCTGTCCAATCGCCATGGTTTCACCGCATTGGCCCAACTCGGGCTGGACGCCTGCCGACAACTGGAGACGCCGGCGACACTGCTGTACTTCAGCCTCGATGAATTCAAGCTCATCTGCTATCTGTATGGCCGGGCCAAAGGTGACGATGCGCTCAAGACGTTCGCCGATGTCCTGCGTATCGGCTTTCGTGAAAACGATGTGGTCGGCCGACTCGACGGCGACCGGTTCGTGGCGCTGCTGACCGGGTCCAGTGCCGTTGAGATTGAGGCGATCAAGGTGCGACTCAATGAGATACTCGATGAGCGCAACGCCACGGCGCATCGCAGTTATGACATTCGGTTCAGCGTTACCCAGGTCGAATACAACCCCGCTGTTCATGACTCAATCGAGGAACTGCTGGAGGAGGCCGAGCGTGTGATGAGCCGTTAGGGCGGTGTTGTATTAGCGGGCCTCTTCGCGAGCAGGATTTATGGACGCCACAAATCCACTGTGGGAGCGAGCTTGCTCGCGATGGCGTCCTGACAGGCAACGCCTACTTGGCAAACAACTGCCCAATATCCTTGAACGCCTTGAACTCCAGCGCATTCCCGCAAGGATCAAACAGAAACATCGTCGCCTGTTCACCCACCAGCCCCTGAAAACGAATCCCCGGTTCGATCACGAAGCGTGTCTCCAGCGACTTCAGCCGCTCGGCCAGCGCCTCCCACTCGGCCATCCCGAGCACCACGCCAAAATGCGGCACCGGCACATCGTGACCATCCACGGCATTGGTGTGCGCGGCTTCTTGCGTGGGGTTTTTCGGTGCCAGGTGAATCACCAGTTGATGGCCGAAAAAATTGAAGTCCACCCATTGATCGCTTGAGCGGCCTTCTTCCAGGCCAAACACTGAACCATAGAAATGTCGGGCGGCCGGCAAGTCGTAGACCGGAATGGCCAGGTGAAAAGGGGACAGTTGCATCAGGCGAACCTCGGTGTGGGTGGGAATGTGTCGAGTTTAGCCCTGTGCTTTTTGATTGAAAGACGATAATTTTTGCATCGAGCTCAAATAATTTCGATCAATCGAGGCCGCCATGCTGCGCGAACTGAAAACCTTTATCGCGGTGGCGCGTTACGGCACGTTCGCGGCAGCGGGCATGCACATCGGCCTGACGCAGTCGGCGGTCAGCGCGCAGATTCGCAACCTGGAACAAGCCCTTGGCATCCGTCTGTTCGACCGCACCGGCCGCCAGGCGCTGCTCAACGCGGCGGGGCAGCGTGCGTTGCCGATGGCCAGGGAAATGCTCGAAACCTTCAGCCGCATGGCCGTCAGCGACGATGTCAGTGAGTACCGTGGTGAACTGAGAATCGGCGCAGTGGCGACCGCTCAGACCGGGCTGCTGCCCCAGGCGCTGGTGCGCTTGCGCCAACAGGCGCCCTTGCTGGAGCCCAAGCTGGTGCCCGGTGTGTCACTGAACCTGCTGAGTCAGGTCGACACGGGAGAAGTGGACCTAGCGATCCTGATCAAGCCGCCGTTTGAGTTGCCCAAGGAATTGTCTGCGCAGGTCATTCGCCGGGAACCGTTCGTGCTGATCGTACCGGCGGACCTGGACGGCGATGATCCGCTGCAACTGCTCGACGAGCACCCTCATGTGCGCTACGACCGCAATTCGTTTGGCGGGCGGCTGGTGACGCGGTTTCTGCGCGAACGGCAGATCGAGGTGCACGTGGCTCTGGAGCTGGATGAACTGGAGGCCATTGTCAAAATGGTCGAGTGTGGGTTGGGGGTTTCGTTGTTGCCGGAGGCGGGGCTGTGGCTGGAGCATGGGGCGGGGGTGCGGATCGTCCCGCTGGGCGAACTGACCTTCCATCGGGAGATCGTGCTGTTGCAGCGCTATAGCCAGCGGATGCAGCCGATTCAGCAGTTGTTTGCCAAATGCCTGACGCCGATAGCTGACTGAACATGATCCCCTGTGGGAGCGAGCTTGCTCGCGATATCGGACTGACATTCACCATTGATGTCGACTGACAGGCCGTAATCGCGAGCAAGCTCGCTCCCACGGGGGGGGGCTGTGTTTGTCCGGGAAATCGCAGGCATAAAAAACCCGCCAAAAGCGGCGGGTTTTTTGGCTGAGCGAAGATTACTCTTCGATGCTGCCCATGGCCGTGGTGTTGAAGCCACCGTCCACGTACATGATTTCACCGCTGATGCCGGACGCCAGGTCCGAGCACAGGAAGGCGCCGGCGTTGCCGACTTCTTCGATGGTGACGTTGCGGCGCAGCGGGGTTTGCGCTTCGTTGGCGGCCAGCATCTTGCGGAAGTTCTTGATGCCGGAAGCGGCGAGGGTGCGGATGGGACCTGCCGATACACAGTTGACGCGAGTACCGTCCGGGCCCAGGGAGCCGGCCAGGTAGCGTACGCCAGCTTCCAGGGAAGCCTTGGCCATGCCCATGACGTTGTAGTTCGGCATGGTGCGCTCGGCGCCCAGGTACGACAGGGTCAGCAGGCTGCCGTTGCGGCCTTTCATCATTTCGCGGCCAGCCTTGGCCAGGGCCACGAAGCTGTAGGCGCTGATGTCGTGGGAGATGCGGAAACCTTCGCGGGTGGTGGCTTCGGTGAAGTCGCCGTCCAGTTGGTCGCCCGGGGCGAAGCCGACGGAGTGCACGATGCAGTCCAGGCCGTCCCACTTCTTGCTCAGCTCTTCGAAGACCTTGGCGATTTCTTCATCGCTGGCCACGTCGCACGGGAAGCACAGCTCAGGGCTCGAACCCCAGCCTTGTGCGAACTCTTCGACACGACCCTTGAGTTTGTCGTTCTGATAAGTGAAGGCAAGCTCAGCGCCCTCGCGATGCATGGCGGCAGCGATGCCGGATGCGATGGACAGCTTGCTGGCGACACCGACGATCAGTACGCGCTTACCGGCGAGAAAACCCATGTGTTGCTCCTCTTTCAGGTTATTGCGCAGTAGCCGGGGCCAAAAAAGCGGCTTCCAGCAACTGCTGTGTATACGGATGTTGGGGGGCGGCAAAAATGCTCTGCGCGTCTCCCTGTTCGACCACTTGGCCATGCTTGACCACCATCAACTGGTGGCTCAGCGCTTTCACCACAGCCAGGTCATGGCTGATAAACAGATACGTCAGGTTGTACTTGGTTTGCAGTGAACGCAAAAGCTCCACTACCTGGCGTTGTACCGTGCGGTCGAGGGCCGAAGTCGGCTCGTCCAGCAAAATCAACGCCGGTTTTAACACCAATGCCCGGGCAATGGCGATTCTCTGCCGTTGCCCGCCGGAAAATTCGTGGGGGTAGCGGTGCCGGGTTTCCGGATCCAGACCTACCTCCTTGAGTGCCGCAATGATCGCTTGTTCCTGTTCCGCCTCGGTGCCCATCTTGTGGATCCGCAGGCCTTCGCCAACGATCTGGCTCACGCACATCCGCGGGCTCAGGCTGCCGAACGGGTCCTGAAACACCACTTGCATCTCCCGTCGCAGCGGCCTGACCTGTTGCTGCGTCAGGCAGTCTAGCTGCTGGCCTTCAAAGCGGATGGCGCCCTTGCTGGCGATCAACCGCAGAATCGCCAGGCCCAGGGTCGATTTGCCGGAACCGCTTTCTCCCACTATCCCCAGGGTCTGGCCCTGGGGCAGGCTGAAATTGATGCCGTCGACCGCCTTGACGTAATCCACCGTGCGCTTGAGCAGGCCTTTCTTGATCGGAAACCAGACTTTGAGGTCCTCGACCGCCAGTAACGGCGGGCCGATCACGTTGCTTGCAGGCTTGCCGCCGGGCTCCGCTGCCAGCAGTTCCCGAGTGTACGGATGCTGCGGCGCGCGGAACAGTTCTTCGCACGATGCCTGTTCGACGATGCAACCTTGCTGCATGACACATACGCGGTGCGCAATTCTTCGCACAAGGTTCAAATCATGGCTGATCAGCAGCAGGGCCATGCCCAATCGGGCCTGCAATTCCTTGAGCAATTCGAGGATTTTCAGCTGAACGGTCACGTCCAGCGCGGTGGTCGGCTCGTCGGCGATCAGCAGTTCCGGCTCGTTGGCCAGGGCCATGGCGATCATCACCCGCTGACGCTGGCCGCCGGACAATTCGTGGGGCAGGGCCTTGAGTCGCTTGTGCGGCTCGGGGATGCCGACCATCTCCAGCAGCTCCAGGGTGCGTTTGGTCGCGACCTTGCCGGTCAGGCCCTTGTGGATGCCCAGCACTTCATTGATCTGTTTCTCGATCGAGTGCAGGGGATTGAGCGAGGTCATCGGCTCCTGGAAGATCATCGCAATCCGGTTGCCGCGAATGTGGCGGATGGTTTTTTCTTTCAGCTCCAGCAGGTTCTGCCCGGAATACAAGATGGTGCCGGACGGATGCCGGGCGAGCGGGTAGGGCAGCAGGCGCAGGATCGAGTGTGCGGTGACCGATTTGCCGGAACCGCTCTCGCCGACCAACGCCAGGGTTTCACCGCGCTTGATGTCGAAGCTGACGCCTTCGACCGCTCGCTGGCAGCGATTGCCGACGACAAAATTGACGGACAGGTCGCGCACTTCGATCAGATTGTGCTGATTCATTTCACTTCCTCGGGTCGAAGGCATCGCGAGCGGACTCGCCGATGAACACCAGCAGACTCAACATCAAGGCCAGCACGGCGAAGGCGCTGATGCCCAGCCACGGCGCCTGCAGGTTGGATTTGCCCTGGGCCACCAGTTCACCCAGGGACGGGCTGCCCGCCGGCAAGCCGAAGCCGAGGAAGTCCAGGGCGGTCAGCGTACCGATGGCGCCGGTGAGGATGAACGGCATGAAGGTCATGGTCGAAACCATCGCGTTGGGCAGGATGTGACGGAACATGATCGCGCCGTTCTGCATGCCCAGGGCGCGGGCGGCGCGCACGTATTCCAGGTTGCGCCCGCGCAGGAACTCGGCGCGCACCACGTCGACCAGGCTCATCCATGAGAACAGCAGCATGATCCCCAGCAACCACCAGAAGTTGGGCTGCACGAAACTGGCAAGGATGATCAGCAGGTACAGCACCGGCAATCCGGACCAGATTTCCAGGAACCGCTGCCCGGCCAGATCCACCCAGCCGCCGTAGAAACCCTGCAAGGCCCCGGCGATCACGCCGATGATCGAGCTGAGCACGGTCAGGGTCAGGGCGAACAGCACGGAAATGCGGAAACCGTAGATCACCCGGGCCAGCACGTCGCGGCCTTGATCGTCGGTGCCCAGCAGGTTGTCCGTCGAGGGCGGGGCCGGGGCCGGGACTTTCAGGTCGTAGTTGATGCTCTGGTAGCTGTAGGGAATCGGCGCCCACAGCACCCAGGCGTCCTTGGCCTTGAGCAGTTCGCGGATGTACGGGCTCTTGTAGTTGGCTTCCAGCGGAAATTCGCCGCCGAAGGTGGTTTCCGGGTAGCGTTTGAGCGCCGGGAAGTACCAGTTGTTGTCGTAGTGCACCACCAGCGGCTTGTCGTTGGCGATCAACTCGGCACCCAGGCTTGCGCCGAACAGGACCAGGAACAGCCACAGCGACCACCAGCCACGCTTGTTGGCCTTGAACAGTTCGAAGCGGCGGCGATTGAGAGGGGACAGGTTCATCTCAATGCTCCCGGCTTTCGAAGTCGATGCGCGGATCGACAAAGGTGTAGGTGAGGTCGCCGATCAGTTTCACCACCAGCCCGAGCAGGGTGAAGATGAACAGCGTGCCGAACACCACCGGGTAATCGCGGTTGATCGCCGCCTCGAAACTCATCAGGCCGAGGCCGTCGAGGGAGAAGATCACCTCCACCAGCAACGAACCGGTGAAGAAGATGCCGATGAAGGCCGAAGGAAACCCGGCGATCACCAGCAGCATGGCGTTGCGGAACACGTGGCCGTACAGCACGCGGTGGTTGGTCAGGCCCTTGGCCCTGGCGGTGATCACGTATTGCTTGTTGATCTCGTCGAGGAAGCTGTTTTTGGTCAGCAGGGTCATGGTTGCGAAGTTGCCGATGACCAGCGCGGTCACCGGCAGCGCCAGGTGCCAGAAGTAGTCGAGGATCTTGCCGCCCATGCTCAGTTCATCGAAGTTGTTCGAGGTCAGCCCGCGCAAGGGGAACCAGTCCAGGTAACTGCCGCCGGCGAACACCACGATCAACAGGATGGCGAACAGGAACGCCGGGATCGCGTAGCCGACAATGATCGCCGAACTGGTCCAGACGTCGAAGTGGCTGCCGTGCCGCTTGGCCTTGGCGATCCCCAGCGGGATCGACACCAGGTACATGATCAGCGTGCTCCACAGCCCGAGGGAGATCGACACCGGCATCTTTTCCTTGATCAGGTCGATGACCTTGGCGTCGCGGAAGAAGCTGTCGCCGAAATCCAGGGATGCATAGTTCTTGACCATGATCCACAAGCGTTCCGGCGCCGATTTGTCGAAGCCGTACATGTGCTCGATTTCCTTGATCAGCGCCGGGTCCAGGCCCTGGGCGCCGCGATAGGCCGAGCCTGCCACCGAGACTTCGGCACCACCGCCGGCGATGCGGCTGGTGGCGCCCTCGAAGCCTTCGAGCTTGGCGATCATCTGCTCCACCGGTCCACCGGGGGCCGCCTGGATGATCACGAAGTTGATCAGCAGAATGCCGAACAGGGTCGGAATGATCAGCAACAGTCGCCGAAAAATGTACGCCAGCATCTGATTACTCCGTGCCCGCAGGATCGGCCTGCAGTGTGGTTTCGACTTCTATTGCCGGCTTGATGTCCGGCTTGACCCACCAGGTGGCCGTGCCGATATCGTATTTAGGCGAGACCTTGGGATGGCCGATGTGGTTCCAGTACGCCACGCGCCAGGTCTTGATGTGCCAGTTGGGTATTACGTAATAGCCCCATTGCAGTACTCGGTCCAGCGCGCGGGCGTGGGCCACCAGGCTGTTGCGCGAATCGGCGTTGATCAGTTGCTCGACCAGCTGATCGACCACCGGATCTTTCAGGCCCATGGAGTTGCGGCTGCCGGGCTTGTCGGCGGCATCCGACATCCAGAATTCCCGTTGTTCGTTACCCGGCGAGTTGGACTGCGGGAAACTGCCGACGATCATGTCGAAGTCCCGGGAACGCACGCGGTTGATGTACTGCGAGACGTCGACCCGGCGGATCACCAGGTCGATGCCCAGGTCGCTCAGGTTGCGTTTGAACGGCAGCAGCACCCGTTCGAATTCGGTCTGGGCCAACAGGAACTCGATGACCACCGGCTTGCCGGTGGCATCGACCATCTTGTCATCGACGATGCGCCAGCCGGCCTCCTGCAGCAATTGATAGGCTTGCCGTTGCTGGGCGCGGATCATGCCGCTGCCGTCGGTGGTCGGGTTCTGGAAGGCTTCGTTGAACACCTGCGGCGCCAGCTTGCTACGGAACGGTTCGAGGATCGCCACCTGATCGGTGTCAGGCAGGCCGGTGGCGGCCATTTCCGAGTTCTCGAAGTAACTGCGGGTACGCGCGTAGGCACCGTTGAACAATTGCTTGTTGGTCCATTCGAAATCCAGCAACAGCGACAAGGCCTGGCGCACCCGCACATCCTGGAACACCGGGCGGCGCATATTGAATACGAACCCTTGCATGCCGGTGGGATTGCCGTTGGGAATCTGTTCCTTGACCAGTCGACCTTCGGTGACCGCCGCAATGTTGTAGGCGTTGGCCCAGTTCTTCGCGGTCATTTCCAGCCAGTAGTCGAACTGCCCGGCCTTGAGCGCTTCCAGGGCCACGGTGTTGTCGCGGTAGTAGTCGGTGGTCATCACGTCGAAGTTGTAGAAACCGCGATTGACCGGCAGGTCCTTGCCCCAGTAGTCCTTGACCCGCTCGTATCGCACCGAGCGTCCGGCCTTCACTTCGCTGACCTTGTACGGGCCACTGCCCAGCGGCATTTCCAGGTTGCCCTTGTTGAAGTCACGGTCGGCCCACCAGTGCTTTGGCAGTACCGGCAACTGGCCGAGGATCAGCGGCAGTTCGCGGTTGTTGGTGTGCTTGAACTTGAACAGTACGGTGAGCGGGTCTTCGGCGATCACTTCGGCCACATCGCTGTAGTAGCCGCGGTACATCGGCGCGCCGTCCTTGGTCAGCATCTGAAAGCTGAACACCACGTCCTCGGCGCGAATCGGATGGCCGTCATGGAAGCGTGCCTCCGGGCGCAGGTAGAAGCGCACCCAGGCGTTGTCCGGGGCTTTCTCGATCAGGCGGGCGATCAAGCCGTACTCGGTGAACGGCTCGTCCAGGCCTTGCTTGGCCAGGGTGTCGTAGATCATGCCGATATCGTCCGCCGGCACGCCTTTGCTGATGAAGGGGTTAAGGCTGTCGAAGCCGCCGAAACCGGCCTGGCGGAAAATCCCGCCCTTGGGCGCGTCCGGGTTGACGTAGTCGAAGTGTTTGAAATCGGCCGGGTATTTCGGCGGTTCGTTATACAGGGTCACGGCATGTTGCGGGGCGGCGCAGGCCAGCCCGGCGAACAGCACACCGCTGGCCTGCAGGAGCAGGGCACGGATGGGTTTCATTGATCTTTCTCCGAAGATTTCAGCCACCACGCGTTCAGGCCCAGGGTGTAGGGCGGCGTGGTGACGAAGGCGAGCCGGTTGCGGTACCCCAGGCGGTGATAATTGAGGTACCAGTTGGGAACGATGTAGTGCTGCCACAGCAGCACGCGGTCGAGGGCCTTGCCGGCGGCGACCTGTTCATCGCGGGTCCGGGCGGCCAGCAACTGTTCGAGCAAATGGTCGACCACCGGGTTGGCAATGCCGGCGTAGTTCTTGCTGCCCTTGACCCCGGCCTGGCTGGAGTGAAAGTACTGCCATTGTTCCAGGCCCGGGCTGAGTGTCTGGTTGAGGGTCATCAGAATCATGTCGAAATCGAACTGGTCGAGGCGCTGCTTGTATTGCGCGCGATCGACCGTGCGCAGCCGCGCGTCGATGCCGATGCTGGCCAGGTTCTCGACGTAAGGTTGGAGGATGCGTTCCAGGTTCGGGTTGACCAGCAGCAGTTCCAGGCGCAGCGGCTGCCCGGCGGTGTTTTGCAGGCGCTGGCCATTGAGCTTCCAGCCGGCTTCGGCGAGCAGGCCGAGGGCTTTGCGCAGGGTCTCCCGGGGAATGCCACGGCCATCGGTCTGCGGCAGGCTGAACGGCTCGGTAAAGAGCCTGGCCGGCAGTTGCTCGCGATAGGGCTTGAGCAGCAGCCATTCATGTCCGACCGGCAAACCGCTGGCCGAAAACTCGCTGTTGGGGTAATAGCTCATGGCGCGTTGGTAGGCGCCGCCGAACAGCGAGCGGTTGGTCCATTCAAAGTTGAACATCAGCCCCAGCGCTTCACGGACCTTGGTGTCCGAGAAAGCCGGACGGCGGCTGTTCATGAACAGGCCCTGGGTCTGGGTCGGGATCTGATGGGGAATCTGCGCCTTGATCACCTCGCCGCGGCGTACGGCGGGGAAGTTGTAGCCGGTGTCCCAGTTCTTCGCCTGGTGCTCGATATAGATGTCGAACTCACCGGCCTTGAACGCCTCGAACGCCACGACGCTGTCGCGGTAGAACTCGACTTCCATGCGGTCGAAGTTGTACTTGCCGCGATTGACCGGCAGGTCTTTGCCCCAGTAATCCTTGACCCGTTCGAAGACGATCTGTCGTCCTGGCGTGACCGAGGTGATGCGATACGGCCCGCTGCCCAGCGGCGGCTCGAAAGTGGTGGCCTTGAAGTCGCGGCCTTTCCAGTAGTGCTGCGCCAGCACCGGCATTTCACCCAGGCGCAGGATCAGCAGCGGATTGCCGGCTCGCTTGAACACGAAACGGATGCGCTGCGGGTTGAGGATGTCGACCCGCGACACTTCCTGAAGACTGGTGCGGTACAGCGGATGGCCTTCCTTGAGCAACACGCGATAGGAGAACGCGACGTCGTAGGCGGTGATCGGCGTGCCGTCATGGAAGCGTGCTTCGGGACGCAGGTTGAACACCACCCAGCTGCGGTTCTCGTTGTACTCCACCGACTGGGCAATCAGGCCGTAGCTGGACGCGGGCTCGTCACCCGAAGGTGCGTACTGCCCCGTGCCGACCATCAGCGGTTCGTTGAGCTCGTTGATGCCGTATTGCAGGAAACTCGGCGTGGTGACCGGGCTGGTGCCCTTGAAGGTGTAGGGATTGAGCGTGTCGAAGGTGCCAAACGCCATCACCCGCAAAGTACCGCTCTTGGGCGCTTGCGGGTTGACCCAGTCGAAGTGGGTAAATCGGGCCGGGTACTTGAGCGTGCCGAACTGCGCATAACCATGGCTTTCGCTGATCGTCGCGCTTGCGGTGGAGCTTAAGGCCAGGCTGATCAGGAGCAGGGGCAGGGGACGCTTCAAATAGGGGATCCGATCCAGGCGGCTTGGGCTTTGTGGACCGTACAGTAACAGCTTGTATGGACAGGAAAAAGACGGGGGATCCGGGCGATCGCATTCCTGTAGGAGCGAGCTTGCTCGCGATGGTGGTCAATGATGACGCGGGGCACCTGAATCAACTCGGTGCCCTTGGGTTTCTCGCGAGCAGGCTCGCTCCTACAGTTAGTGCGGATTGGCCACCGTCAACATCTGACCAGGCTTGAGCGCCTGGCCGACACGCGGATTCCAGCGCTTGAGGTGCTGCATCTCTACGTTGAAGCGCTTGGCCACGATGTACAGCGAGTCGCCTTGCTGGACCTTGTACTTGGCCTGCTGCTTTTTGGTATTGGCTGCAATCACGGTGTTGACGCGCCCGGAGTTGCGTTTGCTGTTGTCCTGCATGACCAGGGTCTGGCCCGGCTTGAGGTTCTTGCCGCTCAGTTTGTTCCAGCGTTGCAGGTCCTTCACGTCAACGTTGTTGGCCTTGGCGATGGAACCGAGGTTGTCACCCCGCTTGACCCGATAGGAACGCTTGACGCTGGCGACCTGGCTGTCGTCGGCACCTTCGAAGACCGGCTTGAGCGATTTCTTGCTGATCAGTTCTTCAGGACGCATGGTCTGCAGGCTGCTGGTCAGCAATTGCGCCTTGGAGGTCGGCACCAGCAGATGTTGCGGGCCATCGAGGGTGGTGCGCTGCTTGAAGGCCGGGTTGAGCTGGAACAGTTCGTCTTCGTCGATGTTGGCAACTTCAGCAACCTTGGACAGGTCCATGCGCTGGTTGATTTCGACGACCTGGAAGTAGGGCTCGTTGGCGATCGGATTGAGGTTCACGCCGTAGGCTTCCGGCGCCATCACCACCTGTGACAGTGCCAGCAACTTTGGCACATAGGCCTGGGTTTCAGAGGGCAGCGGCAGGTTCCAGTAGTCGGTCGGCAGGCCGAGGCGTTCGTTGCGCTCAATGGCCCGGCTGACGGTGCCTTCGCCGGCGTTGTAGGCCGCCAGGGCCAGCATCCAGTCGCCGTTGAACATGTCGTGCAGGCGGGTCAGGTAATCCAGGGCGGCGGTGGTCGACGCGGTGATGTCGCGACGGCCATCATAGAAGCGGGTTTGACGCAGGTTGAAGTAACGCCCGGTGGACGGGATGAACTGCCAAAGACCCACCGCGTTGGCCCGGGAATAGGCCATCGGGTTGTAGGCGCTTTCGATCACTGGCAGCAGGGCCAGTTCCAGCGGCATGTTGCGTTCTTCAAGGCGTTCGACGATGTAGTGAATGTAGAGGCTGCCACGCTCGCCGGCGTTTTCGAGGAAAGATGGATTGCTGGCGAACCACAGGCGCTGTTGCTCGATGCGCGGGTTGACGCCCAGCCCGTCTTGCAGCTGGAAGCCCTGGCGCATGCGCTCCCAGACGTCCTGGGGAATTTGCGGACTGGGTTTTTCGCTGAGCCAGATCGGCTTCTGCTTGGCGCGCGCGGCGATGTTCTGCGTGTGCGCCGCATCGGTCTGCGGCGCATGGCTGGAACAGCCCGCCAGGGTGGCGGACACAGCCACCGCAATGGCTTGAGCCAAGCGGGTCAATGCGTCTGAACTGATGGCTTTGCGAATAGGTGACGACATTGGCTGGAAGTAAGTTCCGGGCAAAAATGTCGGGCGATTCTAGGAAGCGCACCCTGCGCGGTCAACCTTTCAGAATTGTTGCAATCTTGATAGGCCTCTTTAGAACCTGTCTTTCCACGCTCGAAGCGCCGCAAAAACCATATCGGGCGCCGAGTTATCGGTGCCGGTCCGTTCGTCCGCTTTTTCTTTAACGGATGTTTCACCGGAGCGCAAAAACGGGTTTGTGAGCTTTTCCAGCGCCAGTGTCGACGGCAGCGTCATGATCCCGGATTCCCGTTGGCGGGTGACTTTGGCCAGGCGCTCGGCGGTGTGCGGGTTGTTCGGTTCGACGGCCGCGGCAAACTTCAGGTTGCCGAGGGTGTATTCATGGGTGCAGTACACCAGAGTGTCTTCCGGCAACCCGGCCAGGCGTGTCAGCGAACTGTACATTTGCTGTGGCGTGCCTTCGAACAAGCGTCCGCAGCCGGCGGCAAACAGTGTGTCGCCGCAGAACAGCAAGCCGTGATGGTAATAGGCGATGTGCCCCAGGGTGTGGCCAGGGACTGCGAGGACGTCGAAGTCCCAGCCGAGCACGCAGACCTTGTCGTTGTCCTTGAGCGCAACGTCCCGCGCCGGGATCGTTTCGCTGGCCGGACCATAGACTTTCGCGTCCGTCGCTTTTTTCAGCTGTTCGACGCCGCCGACGTGGTCATGATGGTGATGAGTGATCAAAATATCACTCAGTACCCAGCCCGGATTGGCCGCAAGCCAGGCTTGTACGGGGCCGGCATCACCCGGGTCGACGACCGCGCAGCGCTTGCTGCCGTGGTCTTGTAACAACCAGATGTAGTTGTCGGTGAAGGCGGGCAGGGCAGTGATCTGTATCATCGTCGGATTCGCCAAGCGGAAAACATTGGCGCATCTTAGAACTTCCTGGCGCGTTGGAGAATGCAATGACTGATAAAGCGTTCGCACAAGCCGATCCTGACTGGCTGGCGTTGATCAGCGCCGCCCGCGAGTGGCTGGCCGGTCCCCTCGGGCAATTTCTGCTGGACGAAGAGCGGCGCATGCTCGAAGACGAGCTCGGGCGGTTCTTTGGTGGCTATCTGGTGCATTACGGTCCCTCGGCCCAGACTCCGCCGTCTGCCCCTCAGGTACAGCGCAATGTACGCCTTGGTGCGCCGTTGCCGGGGGTCGAGATCGTTTGTGAGGAGCAGGCCTGGCCGCTGAGCGAGCATGCTGCCGATGTGGTGGTGCTGCAGCATGGCCTGGATTTCTGCCTGTCGCCCCACGGTCTGCTTCGCGAGGCGGCAAGCAGCGTACGTCCCGGCGGGCATTTGCTGATCATTGGCATCAACCCCTGGAGCAGTTGGGGCCTGCGGCATGTGTTTGCCCAGGATGCGCTGCGCAAGGCGCGCTGCATTTCGCCGTCACGGGTTGCCGACTGGCTGAACCTGCTGGGTTTCGCGCTGGAGAAACGCCGCTTCGGGTGCTATCGTCCGCCGCTTGCGTCACCGGCGTGGCAGACCCGCCTGGCCGGTTGGGAGCGCAAGGCCGGTGACTGGCAACTGTCGGGCGGCGGCTTCTATTTATTGGTGGCGCGCAAGATCGTGGTGGGCTTGCGACCGGTCCGCCAGGAGCGGCGCGAACCGATGGGCAAGCTGATCCCGTTGCCGATGGCCAAGGTCAACCGGCGCAACATCGAACCGTAATACACACTTTTCATTTGTGGCCGGGCATGTCCCGGCTTCGGGCGTCGTCGATCAGCGATCGGCGGGCCAGCGCATTTTCTGGATAGATTGGCATGAGCGATAGCGTAGAACTGTTCACCGACGGCGCCTGCAAAGGCAACCCTGGTCCCGGCGGCTGGGGCGCACTGCTGGTGTGCAAGGGCGTCGAGAAGGAACTCTGGGGCGGCGAAGCCAATACCACCAACAACCGCATGGAGCTGATGGGCGCGATCCGTGGCCTGGAGGAGCTCAAGCGTCCCTGCGAGGTGTTGTTGGTGACCGACTCGCAGTACGTGATGAAAGGCATCAACGAGTGGATGGACAACTGGAAGAAGCGCGGCTGGAAAACCGCGGCGAAGGAGCCGGTGAAAAACGCTGACCTGTGGAAGTTGCTCGACGAGCAGGTCAACCGTCACAAGGTCACCTGGAAATGGGTGCGCGGACACATTGGCCATCACGGCAACGAACGGGCCGACCAGTTGGCCAACCGTGGTGTGGATGAAGTGCGTGGGTACAAGCAGGGCTGATTCGGGTACTGCCGATGCACCGCGCCGTGGCCTTCGCGAGCAAGCCCGCTCCCACACTGGATTCGTGTCGTCCACAAAGTTGTGAGCTGACGCCGATTCAATGTGGGAGCGGGCTTACTCGCGAAGGCGGCGACTCGGTGTACCTGAAAGACCCCGGCGAGCGTGTTAACATCGCCGCTTTTGCACGATTGACCGATTGAGAGCTGAGCACTGATGGCCACCAGATCCGTTGTACTCGACACCGAAACCACCGGCATGCCGGTGACCGACGGCCACCGGATTATCGAAATCGGTTGTGTCGAGTTGATCGGCCGACGCCTGACGGGCCGGCACTTCCATGTGTACCTGCAACCCGATCGCGAAAGTGACGAGGGCGCGATCGGCGTCCACGGCATCACCAACGAATTCCTCGTGGGCAAGCCGCGTTTTGCCGAGGTGGCCGAAGAGTTCTTCGAGTTCATCAAGGGCGCGCAGCTGATCATCCATAACGCGGCGTTCGACGTTGGCTTCATCAACAACGAATTCGCCCTGATGGGCCAACAGGACCGCGCGGACATCACGCAGCACTGCTCGATCCTCGACACCCTGATGATGGCCCGGGAACGTCACCCGGGGCAGCGCAACAGCCTCGACGCCCTGTGCAAACGCTATGGCGTCGACAACTCCGGTCGTGAACTGCACGGCGCCTTGCTCGACTCCGAGATTCTTGCCGACGTCTACCTGACCATGACCGGGGGGCAGACCAGTCTGTCCCTGGCCGGCAACGCCTCCGATGGCAATGGCTCGGGTGAAGGGGCGGACAATTCGGCCACCGAGATTCGCCGTTTGCCGGCGGACCGTCAGCCGACGCGCATCATCCGCGCCAGTGAAGACGACCTGGCCCGCCACGCGGCGCGCCTGGAAATCATCGGCAAATCCGCTGGTGCCCCGGCGTTGTGGGTGCAGTTGGCCGAGGCTGAAGCGCAGGCATAACACCCTATTTGGCAGATACTCGCCACAGGGAAACTCCCTCGTCGCCACAAGTTGGTGCATCCCGCTCGCCACATCCGCTGCAACACTCTAACCTGAGGTGATTGGCAGGCTCTGGTCTGCCGCCTCAGGACGCTGAGCCTCATGTACAAAGACTTGAAATTCCCGGTCCTGATCGTTCATCGCGACATCAAGGCCGACAGCGTTGCCGGTGACCGCGTGCGGGGGATTGCCCGGGAGCTGGAGCAGGAAGGGTTCAGCGTCGTTTCGGCGGTGGACTACACCGAAGGACGACTGGTGGCGTCGACTTACCACGGCCTGTCCTGCATGTTGATTGCCTCTGAAGACGCCAGCACCCATTCTCATTTGTTGCAAAACATGGCCGAACTGATCGGTCTGGCGCGGGTGCGTGCACCGGATCTGCCGATCTTCGCCCTGGGCGAAAAAGTGACCCTGGAAAACGCACCCGCCGACGCCATGGCCGAGCTCAATCAGTTGCGCGGCATTCTTTATCTGTTTGAGGACACCGTGCCCTTTCTCGCCCGGCAGGTGGCCCGCGCCGCGCGCAAGTACCTCGATGGCCTGCTGCCGCCGTTTTTCAAGGCGTTGGTGCAGCACACGGCGGATTCCAACTACTCTTGGCACACCCCCGGTCACGGCGGTGGCGTGGCGTACCACAAGAGCCCGGTCGGGCAGGCGTTTCACCAGTTTTTCGGGGAAAACACCCTGCGCTCGGATCTTTCAGTGTCGGTGCCGGAGCTCGGCTCCTTGCTCGATCATACCGGCCCCCTGGCTGAAGCCGAGGCCCGTGCAGCACGCAATTTCGGCGCCGATCACACCTTTTTCGTGATCAATGGCACGTCCACGGCCAACAAGATTGTCTGGCACTCGGTGGTCGCCCGCGATGACCTGGTGCTGGTGGACCGCAATTGCCACAAGTCGGTGCTGCATTCGATCATCATGACTGGCGCCATCCCTCTGTACTTGTGTCCGGAGCGTAATGAACTGGGGATCATCGGCCCGATTCCCCTGAGTGAGTTCAGTCGAGAATCGATCCAGGCCAAGATCGACGCCAGTCCGCTGACCAAGGGGCGTTCACCGAAGGTCAAGCTTGCCGTGGTGACCAATTCAACCTATGACGGCCTCTGCTACAACGCCGAACTGATCAGACAGCAGTTGGGCAATAGCGTTGAGGTGTTGCACTTCGACGAGGCCTGGTACGCCTATGCAGCGTTTCATGAGTTTTTTGCCGGGCGCTACGGCATGGGCACCTCCCGTGATGAAGACAGCCCGTTGGTGTTCACCACCCATTCGACCCACAAGTTGCTGGCGGCCTTCAGTCAGGCATCGATGATTCATGTGCGCGATGGCGGTGCGCGGCAACTGGATCGGGATCGCTTCAACGAAGCATTCATGATGCACATCTCGACCTCGCCGCAGTATGGCATCATCGCCTCGCTGGATGTGGCTTCGGCGATGATGGAAGGGCCGGCCGGGCGTTCGCTGCTGCAGGAAATGTTCGACGAAGCCCTGAGTTTTCGCCGTGCGCTGGCCAATTTGCGCCAGCACATTGCCGCCGATGACTGGTGGTTCTCGATCTGGCAACCGCCGTCGGCGGAAGGCATCGAGCGGGTCGTCACCGAGGACTGGTTGCTGCAACCCGATGCCGACTGGCACGGCTTTGGCGGCGTGACCGACGACTATGTGCTGCTCGACCCGATCAAGGTCACGCTGGTGATGCCGGGATTGACCGCCGGTGGCGCCCTCAGCGAGCGCGGGATTCCGGCGGCGGTGGTCAGCAAGTTCCTGTGGGAGCGCGGCCTGGTGGTCGAGAAGACTGGGCTGTACTCGTTCCTGGTGTTGTTCTCCATGGGTATCACCAAGGGCAAGTGGAGCACGCTGCTCACCGAACTGCTGGAGTTCAAGCGCAGCTACGACGCCAACGTCAGTCTGGCCAGTTGCCTGCCCTGTGTGGCGCAAGAGAATGTCGCACGCTATCAGGGCATGGGGTTGCGTGATCTGTGCGATCAGTTGCATGCCTGTTATCGCAGCAATGCCACCGCCAGGCACCTCAAGCGCATGTACACCGTTCTGCCGGAAGTCGCGATGAAGCCGGCGGACGCCTATGATCAATTGGTGCGGGGTGAAGTCGAAGCCGTGTCGATCGATGCGCTGGACGGGCGGATCGCTGCGGTGATGCTGGTGCCGTACCCACCCGGCATTCCGCTGATCATGCCGGGTGAGCGCTTTACCGAGTCGACCCGCTCGATCATCGATTACCTGGCGTTTGCCCGCGCGTTCGATAGCAGTTTTCCGGGGTTCGTTGCTGATGTGCACGGATTGCAACATGAAGATCAGGGCAGTGGACGGTGCTACACCGTCGATTGCATCAAGGAATGAGGACATTTCCCAGTATGCAGCCGGTTATAAATCCGAATTATCCAGGGTTGTCGGTACGGGTTGCCGACGAGGGTTTTGCCGCCTATATCTGGGGCAGTGATTTCAGTTTTGAAGTCGCGGCCTACGGTGCGGCACAAATAGGAGCGCCGGTGGCACAGTGGCCTGTCACCCCGATCACGCCTTATCGCAAGTGCTACGGCATCGATCCCGAGGAATTCAGCAGCTTTCGCGATTCCGCCGACAGCGCGATTTTCATGGCTTATCTGGATGACCAGCCCGTGGGGCACCTGGTGGTCAGCACCAACTGGAACGGCTTTGCCCATATCGACGAGCTGGCGGTGCACGCACCGGCCCGGCGGCATGGCGTGGCCAAGGCCCTGCTGGATGTGGCGCAGTTCTGGAGCCGCAAGAAAAAGCTGCCAGGCATCATGCTCGAAACCCAGAACAACAACCTGGGGGCCTGCAGGCTCTACGAACGCTGCGGTTACGTGATTGGTGGGATCGACCACCTGCGCTATCGCGGCATCGATCCGAACACCGCCGAAGTGGCGCTGTTCTGGTATCGATTGTTCGAAAACCCGCTGGAAAATCCGTTCAGTTCGTCAGCATCGCCGCGGCTTGTTCCGTGACGATGGTTAACAGTGTCTGAACCGCCGGTGAGGGTTCGGCGTTTTTCAGGGTCAGGGCGTAGAGGCTGATCGGGACCGCTGGCGCCAGCGGGCAGGTGTCCAGCCCCGAGGCTTTGGCGCCGAGGGCGGTGAAGGGGTCGACGATGGCCAGGCCTTCGCCGGCCTCGACCATGCTGCGCATCATCTGATGCGTCTGGACCCGGGTCTGAATCACCGGGGCAGGGCGCAAACCGTGCAGTTTGTTTTCCAGCGCCGGGCTCAACGGGTCCTGCCCCTCCAGGCCGATCATCGATTGGCCGGCCAGATCCTGCAGTGAAATGTATTTCTGTTTCGGTTGCAGCCAGCCATGGGGGGCGAGCAACTGAAGTTTGCCCTGGGCGATCACATGGCAGTCGAGGTCGGCGTGATCGGGGTCATGCAGGCTCAGGCCCAGATCGCTTTCACGCAGCAGCAGGCTTCTGACGATGTCGCGGGTGGGCTGGCTCAGCAGCGTGCAAGGCGCATCGGGCAGGCGTCGGCGCAGGGCCGCGATACTGTGTGGCAACAATTGGTTGGCCAGGGGAGGGGTGCAGATGATGCGCAGCGGCGGCGCCAGGTATTGCCTGAGGCTGTTGGCCAAGCGCTGCACCGGTTCGAGCGCATCGTAGACCCGGGCAATTTCCACCTGCAGTTCCCGCGCTTCGCGGGTGGCCTGCAATCGTCCGCGTACGCTGGCGAACAGCATGAAACCCAACTGATCCTCGGCGTCGCGCAGCAAGCGCTCGACTTCGGCCACCGGCAACTGCAGCCATTCGGCGGCGGTGCCCAGGTGACCGGTCTGCAAGAGTGCCTGGATCACTTCGATATGGCGTAAGCGCATGCGTGAAGTCCATGTTCAGCAGGTGGAGGAGTCAGTGGCTGAATCCTACCCCAAGTCCGTGCATATGACTTCTGCTCATAACGACGGGTTATGAAGCGCTGGCGATTTGCGGTTCGCGGGTAATGGTCACGCCGGTTTGCACCAGCATGAATTCATTGTCGTCGACCTTGTTGACGCGGTCGCCAATGGCCAGTTTGTAGGTGGTGACAGGCCCTGAACCTTCTGCCGCCGGGGTGGAGTCCTGAAACTCGTGCACCGAATAAATGCGGCCTTGCGCGTCTCTTGCATGGAACTGACCGACGAGTACTGCTGCCATCTGCTTAGAACCTCTGGAGATAAATCACTCAATTTGCGGCACTGTAGACCGTGCTTGGGCGAGGTAAGTTTTCCTACGGGAAAAAAATAGTCAGGGACGGGGTTTTCGGTCGCCCGCTGTTTGAATCGTCATCTATAACTACAAGCTCTTCCTATCGGACAGTCGAGAAATCTTATGAGCAACGTCTATACGATCGCCGTCGTGGTCGGCAGCTTGAGAAAGGAATCGATCAACCGCAAGGTCGCACGGGCCCTGATAGAACTGGCGCCGGCCAATCTCAAGCTCAACATTGTCGAAATTGGCGATCTGCCGCTCTATAACGAAGATATCGATGGCGCTTCACCGCCGGCAGCCTACAGCACTTTCCGACAACAGGTGAGCTCATCCGACGCGGTGTTGTTCGTGACCCCGGAATACAACCGGTCGGTGCCGGCACCGTTGAAAAACGCGATTGACGTGGGCTCGCGTCCATATGGCAAAAGCGCCTGGAGCGGTAAGCCGGGAGCCGTTATCAGTGCGTCGCCGGGGGCCGTCGGCGGGTTTGGTGCCAATCACAACCTGCGTCAATCCATGGTGTTTCTCAATGTGCCGATGATGCAGCAACCGGAGGCCTATCTGGGGAACGCCGGTTCGGCGTTCGACGAATCGGGCAAGTTGTCCGAGTCGGTAAAGCCGTTCCTGCAAAGCTTCATCAATGCCTATGGGCAATGGGTCGAGCAGCACAAGAAAGACTGATGGTCATTGGCCGGCGCTTTGTCCTGCGAAGCGTTGGACAATCGGGGATACGGTTGTCTCTTTGGACCGGGTTGACCCTATCGCGAGCAAGCTCGCTCCCACAGGGATCTTCAGTGGATACAAGGCGTGTATACGGCTGAGTTCCAATGTGGGAGCGAGCTTGCTCGCGATGGGGCCGGCTCAGACAACGCAAAACTCAGGCATTGCCCGGCACATTCGGCCAAAGATCCGCCACCAGAAACAATCGCTCGGCCTCTTCCCAGTCGCCGCTGACATTTTCCGCCAGGCGCACCAGCAGTTGTGCTGGCGCCAGCGGGTCCAGGTCATCCAGCCACGCCTGCATCTGTCCGGGGTTCCAGGTGTGCTCCGCCGAATAATGCGCCGGCGCCAGCCAGGCGTGACGGGGCAGGGGTTGCCAGCGACCGGGTGGGCTTTGGGCCAACAACGCCGGCCAATCCTTTTGATGCAACCAGCGACCCCGCAAATGCTGCGGATGGGCACCCAATGGCGGGGCGGCTTGTCCGGGCCACGGGTACAGCAAGTAACCCCCCAGCCATAAATGTGCGCTGAACGCCTGGATATCCAGCGCCGCGAGCACTTCACGGCTCTCGGGGCGTGTGGAAATCGGCAATTGATGCTGGCTCAGGTGCGCCAGTTTGCGGTCGAGCCGGTCGTGGCAGCCCGGGCCCAGCCACTTGGCAGTGTCGTGTCCGTCGCCGGATTGCGGGCCAAGGTAGAGCTTGATCGCCAGTTCCAGGTGATGCACGCCGTCGCGGTCGCGCAGCAGCATGTCCAGTTCACCGAGGGTGTGCCCTTCGCGGCGAATCGGCATGTTGGCGGCAATCAGTTCAATGCCCGGTGCATGCTGCACGGCGAATTGCCAGAGGCGTTCGTAGTACAAGCCCAGGCGCCGGGTCCGGGCCTGTGCCAGCCAGTGCAGCAGGCCATAACTGTCCCGATCCAGTTGCCGCAGCCAATGCTCCAGCCGATCCGGTGCCTGCACCCAGTCGCTGCCGGCCAGCGGGTGACGCTGCGGCCACGGGGTATTGTCCAGCATGGGCGGCGCGAGGATGACCCACGCCAGGTCACGCACTTCGGGATGGCGTAACTGATGGGGCAGGTGGAGCAAATCCGGAAATAGCATCATCTTGCGAGCATAGCCCGAAACCCGGGCACACCCCTGAAACTGAAAGGATTTTGTCTACGGGCGGCTTTCGCCCATAATCGTGGTTTTCGCCGCCACGCAGATCCCCGCAGGAGCCCCATGGAGCAATTTCGCAATATCGGCATCATCGGTCGCCTGGGCAGTTCCCAGGTGCTGGATACCGTCCGCCGACTGAAACGGTTTCTGCTCGATCGTCACCTGCACGTGATCCTCGAAGACACCATCGCCGAAGTGCTGCCAGGGCACGGCTTGCAAACCTCGTCGCGCAAGATGCTCGGCGAAGTCTGCGACATGGTCATAGTGGTCGGTGGTGACGGCAGCCTGCTCGGTGCCGCCCGGGCGTTGGCCAAACACAATATTCCGGTGCTCGGCATCAACCGGGGCAGCCTGGGTTTCCTCACCGATATCCGTCCCGATGAGCTGGAAACCAAGGTCGCCGAAGTGCTGGATGGCCACTATCTGGTGGAAAACCGCTTTTTGTTGCAGGCCGAAGTCCGCCGCCACGGCGAGGCCATCGGCCAGGGCGATGCACTGAACGACGTCGTGCTGCACCCCGGCAAATCCACGCGAATGATCGAGTTCGAGCTGTACATCGACGGCCAGTTCGTCTGCAGCCAGAAGGCCGACGGCCTGATCGTCGCGACGCCGACCGGTTCCACCGCCTATGCGTTGTCCGCCGGCGGGCCGATCATGCATCCCAAGCTCGACGCCATTGTGATTGTGCCGATGTACCCCCATACCTTGTCGGGTAGACCGATTGTGGTCGATGGCAACAGTGAGCTGAAAATCGTCGTGTCCAAGGATATGCAGATTTACCCGCAAGTCTCGTGCGACGGGCAGAACCACTTCACCTGCGCGCCGGGCGACACCATTACCGTCAGCAAGAAAGCCCAGAAACTGCGGCTGATCCATCCGCTGGACCACAATTACTATGAAGTCTGCCGGACCAAGCTTGGCTGGGGCAGCAAGTTGGGGGGTGGAGGCGACTGATGCTCGATCCCGCGCGTAGCTACGACCTGATCGGTGACGTGCACGGTTGCGCTCTGACCCTGGAGCACTTGCTCGACCGACTCGGTTATCACAAGCAGGGTGGCGTCTGGCGACATGCCTCGCGCATGGCGGTGTTCGTCGGCGATATCATCGACCGCGGCCCGCGGATTCGCGAGGCACTGCATATCGTCCACGACATGGTCGAGGCCGGTCAGGCGCTGTGCATCATGGGCAACCACGAGTTCAATGCGCTGGGCTGGAGCACGCCGGCACTGCCCGGCAGCGGCAAGCAGTTCGTGCGTGAGCACACGCCGCGCCATGCCCGCCTGCTGCACGAAACCCTGACCCAGTTCGAACACCATCCGGGTGACTGGCACGACTTCCAGCAATGGTTCTACCAGTTGCCATTGTTCGTTGATGCCGGGCGTTTTCGCGTGGTCCACGCCTGCTGGGACGCCGGGCTGATCGAGCCGCTGCGGGCGTTGTTCCCCAACGGCTGCGTCGACGAGCATTTTCTCCAGGCGTCGGCGGAGTCGGGCTCTTTTGCCTGCACCGTATTCGACCGGCTGCTGCGCGGCACGGACATGCGTTTGCCCCATGGCCTGACCATGACCAGCGGCGACGGTCTGGTGCGTTCGTTCTTCCGCACCAAGTTCTGGGAAGACGATCCGAAAACCTACGGCGACATCGTGTTCCAACCGGATGCACTGCCGGAACCCGTGGCCCGGACGCCGCTGTCGTCCACCGAAAAGAACAGTTTGCTGCGCTATGGCATCGATGAGCCGTTGTTGTTCGTCGGCCATTACTGGCGCAGCGGCAAGCCGGCACCGATCCGGCCGAACCTGGCCTGTCTGGATTACAGCGCGGTGCTGTACGGCAAACTGGTTGCCTACCGACTGGATCAGGAAACCCGCCTGGATCCGCAAAAATTCGTCTGGGTCGATGTCGAGCGGCCGGAGGTGCTGCAATGAGTGCTGTAGCGGTATTGCGTCTGCCCCTGGCGGTGGACTTGAGCGGGTTCGTCACCCTGCTCAAGCGCATGCAAGTGCCCCATCGGGTCAGCGAGGAAGCTGGCGAGCAGGTGCTGTGGGTGCCGGACAACATCAGTGAAGACGTGCGTGCGCTGTACGAGCGTTTTCCGGCGGGTGACCCCGATCAGCAACTGGACATTCCGGTGGCGCAGACCGTCAAGCGCCCGGGGTTCGTCGAGCAGTTGAAATACGCCAGGGCCACCGCGCTGGTGCTGCTGCTGAGCCTGGTTGTCGGCGCGGTGACCATGCTGGGCGACAATCTTGAAACGATGCGCTGGCTGACCTTCCTCGAGTTCCGCGTGGTCGGCGAATACATCCACTTCACGCCACTGGCCGACAGCCTGGCGGCGGGGCAGTGGTGGCGCCTGGTCACGCCGATGCTGATCCACTTCGGCATCCTGCACCTGGCGATGAACGGCATGTGGTACTGGGAGCTGGGGCGGCGCATCGAGTCGCGTCAGGGCAGTATCAACCTGATCGGCCTGACCTTGCTGTTCAGCCTGGTGTCGAACTTTGCCCAGTATTTCTTCAGCGGCCCGACCTTGTTCGGCGGTTTGTCCGGCGTACTGTACGGCCTGCTCGGGCATTGCTGGATCTTCCAGGTGCTGGCGCCGAACCCGGCCTATCGCCTGCCGCGAGGCGTGCTGGTGATGATGCTGGTGTGGTTGCTGCTGTGCCTGTCCGGGCTGGTCTCGATGATCGGCTTCGGCGAGATCGCCAACGCGGCCCACGTCAGCGGGTTACTCATCGGATGCTTCACCGGTTTGTTGGGCGGTTTGTATAACCGCCGTAAACTGGCCGCCTAATTCAGAACATGCAATAAAGAGACGGAGACCCAATGTCCTCTTTTAACGAAATGATCAAGAACATCACCCCCGATATCTACGAGAGCCTGAAACTGGCCGTGGAAATCGGCAAATGGTCCGACGGTGGCAAGCTCACCGCCGAACAACGCGAGCTGTCGCTGCAGGCGATGATCGCCTGGGAAATCCAGAACCTGCCAGAGGACCAGCGCACCGGCTACATGGGCCCGCAGGAATGCAGCTCCAAGTCGATTCAAGTGCCGAATATTCTGTTCAAGTCGGATGCCATCCATTGATCGAGATTGGCCGCGGTGCAATCAGCAAAATGTCGGCGCGCCTGGACGGGCCGAACGTGCAATACGCATTTCGTCTGGGCGAAACCGAGGTCCCGGTCAATCCGTTGATCGGTACCACGGTGCGCCTGGAATACCTGGGCGCGATCCACTGCACCCATTGCGGACGCAAGACCAAGACCAGTTTCAGCCAGGGTTACTGCTACCCGTGCATGACCAAACTGGCCCAGTGCGACGTGTGCATCATGAGCCCGGAACGCTGCCACTTCGAGGCTGGCACCTGCCGGGAGCCTGAGTGGGGCCAGAAGTTCTGTATGACCGATCACGTGGTGTACCTGGCCAATTCGTCGGGGGTCAAAGTCGGGATTACCCGCGCCACCCAGTTGCCGACCCGCTGGCTCGACCAGGGTGCGAGCCAGGCCTTGCCGATCATGCGCGTATCGACTCGCCAGCAGTCCGGTTTCGTCGAGGATCTGTTGCGCAGCCAGGTGGCCGACAAGACCAACTGGCGCGCTTTGCTCAAGGGCGATGCGGTGGCGGTGAACCTGGCCGAGGTCCGCGATCAACTGTTCGACAGCTGTGCCGAAGGTTTGCTCGGGTTGCAGCAGCGATTTGGCTTGCAGGCGATCCAGCCGGTGACCGACGTCGAACCGCTGGAAATCCGCTACCCGGTCGAGCAGTACCCGGCGAAGATCGTCAGCTTCAACCTGGACAAGAACCCGATTGCCGAAGGCACGCTGATGGGGATCAAGGGTCAATACCTGATCTTCGACACCGGCGTGATCAACATTCGTAAATACACGGCTTACCAGCTCGCCGTGCATCAGTAAGGACTCCAGCATGCGCACCGAACAACCGAAGATGATCTACCTCAAGGACTATCAGGCGCCCGAGTACCTGATCGACGAAACGCACCTGACCTTCGAGTTGTACGAGGACCACAGCCTGGTCCATGCGCAACTGGTGATGCGCCGCAACCCCGAGCGTGGCCCGGGCCTGCCGCCGCTGGTGCTGGACGGCCAGCAGCTGGAACTGCTGTCGGTCACTCTTGCCGACCAGGAGCTTTCCGAGGCGCAGTATCAGCTGACCGAGAATCACCTGACCCTGCACCCGACCAGCACCACCTTCACCGTCGATACCAGCGTCCGGATCCACCCGGAAACCAATACCGCGCTGGAAGGCTTGTACAAGTCCGGCACGATGTTCTGCACCCAGTGCGAGGCCGAAGGTTTTCGCAAGATCACCTATTACCTCGACCGCCCGGACGTGATGAGCACCTTCACCACCACGGTCGTCGCCGAACAACACAGTTATCCGGTGCTGCTGTCCAACGGCAACCCGATCGCTTCCGGTCCCGGTGAAGAGGGCCGGCACTGGGCGACCTGGGAAGACCCGTTCAAGAAACCGGCGTACCTGTTTGCGCTGGTGGCCGGCGACCTGTGGTGCGTCGAAGACAGCTTCACCACCATGAGCGAGCGCAACGTGGCGCTGCGCATTTACGTCGAGCCGGAAAACATCGACAAGTGCCAGCACGCGATGAACAGCCTGAAGAAATCCATGCGCTGGGACGAAGAGGTCTACGGTCGCGAGTACGACCTGGACATCTTCATGATCGTCGCCGTGAATGACTTCAACATGGGCGCCATGGAAAACAAGGGCCTCAACATTTTCAACTCCAGCGCCGTGCTGGCCAAGGCCGAAACCGCCACCGATGCCGCGCACCAGCGGGTCGAGGCGATCGTCGCCCACGAGTACTTCCACAACTGGTCGGGTAACCGCGTGACCTGCCGCGACTGGTTCCAGCTGTCGCTCAAGGAAGGCTTCACCGTGTTCCGCGATGCCGGTTTCTCCTCGGACATGAACTCGGCCACGGTCAAGCGCATCCAGGATGTGGCGTACCTGCGCACCCACCAGTTCGCCGAAGACGCCGGCCCCATGGCCCACGCCGTGCGCCCGGACAGCTTCATCGAGATTTCCAACTTCTACACCCTGACCGTGTACGAAAAGGGCTCGGAAGTGGTCGGCATGATCCACACCTTGCTCGGCGCCGAAGGCTTCCGCAAAGGCAGCGACCTGTACTTCGAACGCCACGACGGCCAGGCCGTGACCTGCGATGACTTCATCAAGGCCATGGAAGATGCCAATGGCGTTGACCTGACCCAGTTCAAGCGCTGGTACAGCCAGGCCGGTACACCGCGCCTGGCGGTGAGCGAGTCTTATGACGCGGCGGCGAAAACCTACAGCCTGACCTTCCGTCAGAGCTGCCCGGAAACCCCGGACAAGGTGCAAAAACTGCCGTTCGTGATCCCGGTCGAACTGGGGCTGCTGGATTCCAAAGGGGCAGCGATTGCCCTGCGTCTGTCCGGTGAAGCCACCGCGCAAGGCACCTCGCGGGTCATTTCGGTGACCGAAGCCGAGCAGACTTTCACCTTCGTCGACATCGCCGAACAACCGTTGCCGTCGTTGCTGCGCGGCTTCTCGGCGCCGGTGAAATTGAGCTTCCCGTACAACCGTGATCAGCTGATGTTCCTGATGCAGCATGACAGCGACGGCTTCAACCGCTGGGATGCCGGCCAGCAACTGTCGGTGCAGGTGCTGCAAGAGCTGATCGCCCAGCAGCAGAAGGGCGAAGCGCTGGTACTCGATCAGCGTCTGGTGACGGCGTTGCGCACGGTGCTTTCGGATGAGTCGCTGGATCAGGCGATGGTCGCGGAAATGCTCTCTCTGCCAAGCGAGGCGTACCTGACCGAGATCAGCGAAGTGGCGGATGTCGAAGCGATTCACACGGCGCGTGAATTTGCCCGTAAGCAACTGGCTGACGCGTTGTTCGAAGGTTTGTGGCTGCGTTATCAGGCCAATCGCGAGTTGTCGAAGCAGACGCCGTACGTGGCCGAAGCCGAGCACTTCGCTCGCCGCGCGTTGCAGAACATTGCGCTGTCGTACCTGATGCTCAGCGGCAAGCCGGAAGTTGTGGCTGCGACTCTGGAGCAGTTCGATTCGTGCGACAACATGACCGAGCGCCTGACCGCACTTGCCGTGTTGGTCAATTCACCGTTCGAAGCCGAGAAGGCCAAGGCGCTGGCCAGCTTCGCCGAACACTTCAAGGACAACCCGTTGGTCATGGATCAGTGGTTCAGCGTCCAGGCCGGCAGCGTGTTGCCTGGTGGTCTGGAGCGGGTTCGTCAGTTGATGCAGCATCCTGCGTTCAACATCAAGAATCCGAACAAGGTGCGGGCACTGGTCGGTGCGTTTGCCGGGCAGAACCTGATCAACTTCCATGCCGCTGACGGTTCCGGGTATCGCTTCCTGGCGGATTTGGTGATCGAGTTGAATGGCTTCAATCCGCAGATTGCTTCTCGGCAGTTGGCGCCTTTGACTCGCTGGCGCAAGTACGACAGTGCTCGTCAGGCTTTGATGAAGGCGGAGCTGGAGCGGATTCGGGCTTCGGGGCAGTTGTCCAGTGATGTGTTTGAAGTGGTCAGCAAGAGTTTGGCTTGATCTTGGCTTTTGAACTTGGCGGCCTTTGGGCCGACCAGGTTCTTGGTTGATTGAGTACATATCCGTTGCTGCGGTAACGGCGGCTGGCGGTTTCGCCCTTACGGCGAGTCCCTTTTGGCAAACGCCCCAAAAGGAACCAAAAGGTCTCGCCCCTTACGTACGGCCCCTCGCTGAGGCTCGGGGTTCCTTCGCTCCGGCATTCATCCGGGGGCATCGCCCTCCGGTTGGCTTCGCTGGCACCTACATGCGATGTGTTCGACTGCGTCGAACGGCGCTGCGCGCCAATCCCCGGATGAACACCTCCACTCAGCCTGCCGAGGGGGCGGGTGGATCAAGATCAAGAGCTGCAGGCGAGCTAACGCTCGGCCTGATGAGTGGTGAGAAGCGACGCGGTGGTGCGGGATGCTCTGCTTTTTGCTCTTCTGTGGGAGCGAGCTTGCTCGCGATGGCGGCCTGCCAGTCGCTTGAATCCTATCTGGTTGCACAACATTTTCAGAACCCCCATCTACGGCTTTGGCTTTGGCTTTGGCTTTGGCTTTGGCTTTGGCTTTGGCTTTGGCTTTGGCTTTGGCTTTGGCTTTGGCTTTGGCTTTGGCTTTGGCTTTGGCTTTGGCTTTTGATCTTGATCTGGCTTTTGATCTTTCGCCCCTTCGGCAGGCCGAGCGTAGGTGTTCATCAGGGGGTTAGGCGCGTAGCGCCGTTCGACGAAGTCGAACACATCGAGAGGAGGTCGTCGCGAAGCAGACCGTAGGCGATGCCCCCTGATGGACACCGTAGCGAGGGAACACCGAGCCTTGGCGAGGTGCCGTACGCCGGGGCGAAGCCTTTTGGTTCCTTTTTGGCGTTTGAAAAAGGGACTCGCTGTAAGAGCGAAACCGCCAGCAGCCGTTACCGCAGAAATGGATATGTACGCCGATTGGAAAAGCAGCCGTTACCGCTGCAACGGATATGTACACCGAACACCGGTCGCTACCCCCACCACCGAAACCGCAATCACCCTACCTGATACCCAACCATTCAGAACAAGCGCCCATCCCCCTTGGTTAACAAAACATAACGTGGCGTCGATTGTCAGACATTAAAAAACACCGATAGGATAGGCCAGCTTCCGAAGGGGCTCTGGATTGCGGGTTTCAGGACTATGCTCTGAAACAGCCGGTCCGGACACGCACCCTTGCGGCGCCCAGTAAGGTTGAACGACCTAACAATAATAATGGGAGAAGGTCTATGAGTGAGCCTGTCATGGGTGTGGGTATCTGCCGCCCGCCGGCATTACGCAAATTCGCGTTGCTGGCCACAGCGCTCTCGCTGTTGGGCTCTGCCATGCTGTCGGCGCCTGCGCTGGCCGCGGCGGCGCCAGCATCCGATGTTGTCTATTCCATTGAATCGGCCAAGGCTGCCAAAAGCCTGATGCTCGATGTCGTCCACGCCGGCAAGCGCCTGGTGGCGGTCGGGGATCGTGGGCACATCCTGTATTCCGATGACCAGGGCGCTACCTGGACCCAGGCCAAGGTCCCGACCCGGGCCCTGCTGACGTCGGTGTTCTTCGTCGATGACATGCACGGCTGGGCCGTCGGCCATGACGCGCAGATCCTCGCCAGCGAGGACGGCGGCGCGACCTGGACCAAGCAATTCGAAGATCTGAAACGCGAATCGCCGCTGCTCGATGTCTGGTTCAAGGACGTCGACAGCGGCTTTGCCGTGGGCGCCTACGGCTCGCTGATGGAAACCACCGACGGTGGCAAGCATTGGGAAGACGCCAGCGACCGCCTGGACAACGAAGACCAGTACCACCTGAACGCGATCGCCGCGGTCAAGGACGCCGGGCTGTTCATCGTCGGTGAGCAGGGCAGCATGTTCCGCTCCGCGGACTGGGGCCAGACCTGGGAGAAACTCGAAGGCCCGTACGAAGGCTCGCTGTTCGGCGTGATCGGTACGGCGCAGTCCAATACGTTGCTGGCCTACGGCCTGCGCGGCAATCTTTACCGTTCCACGGATTTCGGCACCACCTGGGACCAGGTCGAGCTCAAGGCTGAACGTGGCGACCTGGAGTTCGGGCTGTCCGGCGGTACGCTGCTCGACGATGGTTCCATCGTGATCGTCGGCAACGGCGGTTCGGTCATTCGCAGCAGTGACAATGGCGAAACCTTCAAGGTGGTCAACCGCCCGGACCGTATTTCCGTCTCGGCAGTGACTGCGGCAGGCAATGGCAATCTGGTTCTGGCCGGGCAGGGCGGCGTTCGCGTCACTTCGCCAAGCGGCACCGAGTCGGGCAAATGAGCCGGGTTAATAATAAGAAGGCGGAGCTATGACTTCCTTGAGTACTCATCACCAGGACAAGGCGACGTTCCTCGAGCGCCTGATCTTCAACAACCGCCCGGCAGTGATCACGATCTGCCTGCTGGTCAGTATTTTTCTGTTCTGGCAGGCGACGCTGATCCGTCCGTCCACCAGCTTCGAAAAAATGATCCCGCTGGAGCACCCCTTCATCCAGAAGATGATGGAGCACCGCAACGATCTGGCGAACCTGGGCAACACCGTGCGGATCTCGGTGGAAGCCACCGATGGCGACATCTTCTCCAAGGAGTACATGGAGACCCTGCGTCAGATCAACGACGAGGTGTTCTACATCTCCGGCGTCGACCGTTCCGGCCTCAAGTCGCTGTGGAGCCCCAGCGTTCGCTGGACCGAAGTGACTGAAGAGGGCTTCGCCGGCGGTGAAGTGATTCCGCAAAGCTACAACGGCTCCCAGGCCAGCCTCGATCTGTTGCGCAACAACGTGCTCAAGTCGGGTCAGGTCGGGCGGTTGGTGTCCAACGATTTCAAATCGAGCATCGTCGACATTCCGTTGCTGGAGTCCTACCCGGACCCGCAGGACCAGGGCAAGCTGCTGGCGCTGGACTATCGCCAGTTCTCCCACGAGCTTGAGGACAAGATCCGCACCAAGTTCGAAGCACAGAACCCGAACGTGAAGATCCACATCGTCGGTTTCGCCAAGAAAGTCGGTGACCTCATCGATGGCCTGGTGATGGTGGTGATGTTCTTCGGCGTTGCCTTCGTCATCACCCTGATCCTCTTGCTGTGGTTCACCAACTGCCTGCGCAGTACGGTCGCCGTGTTGAGCACGACGCTGGTGGCAGTGGTCTGGCAACTGGGCTTGATGCACTTCTTCGGCTTCGGGCTCGACCCCTATTCGATGTTGGTACCGTTCCTGATCTTCGCCATCGGTATTTCCCACGGCGTGCAGAAGATCAACGGGATCGCCCTGCAATCGAGTGAGGCGGACAACGCCCTGACGGCGGCGCGTCGCACCTTCCGTCAATTGTTCCTGCCGGGGATGATCGCGATCCTCGCCGATGCCGTGGGTTTCATCACGCTGCTGATCATCGATATCGGTGTGATCCGTGAGCTGGCCATCGGCGCATCCATCGGTGTGGCGGTGATCGTGTTCACCAACCTGATCCTGTTGCCAGTGGCGATTTCCTATGTCGGCATCAGCAAGCGTGCCGTCGACCGCAGCAAAAAGGACGCGACTCGCGAGCATCCGTTCTGGCGCCTGTTGTCGAACTTTGCCAGCGCGAAAGTGGCCCCGGTTTCCATTCTGCTGGCACTGGTCGCCTTTGGTGGCGGCCTGTGGTACAGCCAGAACCTGAAAATCGGCGACCTCGACCAGGGTGCCCCGGAGCTGCGTCCGGACTCGCGCTACAACAAGGACAACAACTTCATCATCAACAACTACTCCACCAGCTCCGACGTGTTGGTGGTGATGGTCAAGACCAAGTCCGAAGGCTGTTCGCGCTACGAAGCCATGGCGCCGATCGACGAGCTGATGTGGAAGATGCAGAACACCGAGGGCGTGCAGTCGGCGATTTCCCTGGTGACCGTGTCCAAGCAAATGATCAAGGGCATGAACGAGGGCAACCTGAAATGGGAAACCCTGTCGCGTAACCCTGATGTGTTGAACAACTCCATTGCCCGCGCTGACGGCCTGTACAACAACAGCTGTTCCGTGGCGCCGGTGCTGGTGTTCCTCAACGATCACAAGGCCGAGACCCTGGATCGCGCGGTACATGCGGTGCAGGAGTTCGCCAAGGAAAACAACAAGGAAGGCCTGGAGTTCATCCTCGCTGCCGGTAACGCCGGGATCGAGGCGGCCACCAACGAGGTGATCAAGAAGTCCGAACTGACCATCCTGGTCCTGGTGTACATCTGCGTCGCGGTCATGTGCATGATCACCTTCCGTTCGTGGGCGGCGACCTTGTGCATCGTGTTGCCGCTGGTGCTGACCTCGGTACTCGGCAATGCCCTGATGGCCTTCATGGGTATCGGCGTGAAAGTGGCGACCCTGCCGGTCGTGGCGCTCGGGGTGGGGATTGGCGTGGACTACGGCATCTACATCTACAGCCGCCTGGAAAGCTTCCTGCGTGCCGGCCTGCCGCTGCAAGAGGCGTACTACCAGACACTGAAGTCCACCGGTAAGGCGGTGCTGTTCACCGGTCTGTGCCTGGCCATCGGCGTGTGCACCTGGATCTTCTCGGCCATCAAGTTCCAGGCCGACATGGGCCTGATGCTGACCTTCATGTTGCTGTGGAACATGTTCGGTGCGCTGTGGCTGTTGCCGGCACTGGCGCGGTTCCTGATCAAGCCGGAGAAACTGGCGGGGCAGAAGGGCAATTCGTTGTTCGCCCACTGATCGACAGCTGAAACAAAAAAGCCGCAACCTTGGGTTGCGGCTTTTTTATGCCCGATGGTTTCGCCCTGGAACCTGTGGGAGCGAGCTTGCTCGCGATTGCGGAGTGTCAGCCGCATTGATATCGAACATTCGGCGGCCATCGCGAGCAAGCTCGCTCCCACAGGGTTCTTCGGTGATCAGGCGGGATCGCTGCCGAGCACCACATTCAGCGCGCTGCGGGCATCGTCCAGCTGCACCAACGTCGCATGCCGCGCGCCGAGGGCGTCGCGGTTTTCGATGGCGGTCAGGATCGCCTTGTGCCGGGGCAGCGCCAGTTCATGCAGGTTCGGCCGCTGGTTCGAATGCTTCAAGGCTTCGGCGATGGCCACCGAGAGCATGTTGCACAGGTTGGCCAGCAGGTCGTTGTGCGTGGCATCGGCGATGCGACTGTGGAAGTCCAGGTCCGGCTGCAACAGAGCCTCCGGCGTCGGTGCGGCTTCCATGCGTTGGTAGGCCTCACCGATGGAGGCGATATCCGCATCCGTGGCGAATTGCGCGGCGAGGGCGGCAGCGGCCGGTTCGATGATGCTGCGCACGCTGGTCAGCAGGTCGAAAAACTGATTCTGCGGACTGCTCTGCATCAACCAGTGCAGCACGTCCGGATCGAGCATGTGCCAGTCCTTGCGCGGCTTGACCACGGTGCCGACCCGCGGGCGGGAATACACCAGGCCCTTGGCGACCAGTACCCGGGTGGCTTCACGCAGCACCGGCCGGCTGACCGCATATTCTTCGCACAACAGCGCTTCGGCGGGCAGTTTGTCGTCGGGCAGGAAACGTCCCGAGACGATCTGCATGCCCAGTTCCTGGACGATGCGCGAGTGCATGCTTTTGCGGTCGGAGGGTTTGCGGTAATCCATGGGAAACGGCACGGTCCTGTGCGAAGAGGTGTCGCGCATGATAGCAGGCGCGGCGAGTCGACTGTAGGAGCGAGCTCGCTCGCGATGGACGTCAACGATAACGTGGGGAACCTGACACCCCGCGGCGGTCTCGGGTCCATCGCGAGCGAGCTCGCTCCTACAAGGGGGGGTGTCAGTGGGAGTGACGCGGCACCTCGGCCCCACGGCAACCGACCAGGAAGTCGAAGTCGCAACCCTGGTCCGCTTGCAGCACGTGGTCGATGTACAACTGACGATACCCACCGACGATCAGGTTCTGTGGCGGTTGCAGATCGGCCATGCGCGCGGCCAGCTCGGTGTCCGCAATATCCAGGTGCAAGCGGCCGCTGGCGCAATCGAGTTCGATCCAGTCGCCTTCCTTCACTGCGGCCAGCGGACCGCCGGCAGCGGCCTCCGGGGCGACGTGCAGCACAACCGTGCCGTACGCCGTGCCACTCATGCGCGCATCGGAAATACGCACCATGTCCGTCACACCCTGGGCCAGCAGCTTGGCCGGCAGGCCCATGTTGCCCACTTCGGCCATGCCCGGATAACCCTTCGGCCCGCAGTTCTTCATCACCAGGATCGAGTTGGCATCCACGTCCAGTTCCGGATCGTTGATCCGAGCCTTGTACATGTCGAAGTTCTCGAACACCACCGCACGACCGCGATGCTGCATCAGTTCGGGCGTGGCGGCGGACGGCTTGAGCACGGCGCCCAGCGGTGCCAGGTTGCCGCGCAATACACAGATGCCGCCATCGGCGCGGATCGGGTTGTCGAGGGTGCGGATCACTTCGTCCTCGCCATAGATCGGCGCGTCCCTGGTGTTCTCGCCGATGGACTTGCCGTTGACGGTCAAGGCGTTCGGGTTCGGGATCAGGTTGGCTTCGCCGAGGCGACGCAGCACCGCCGGCAAGCCACCGGCGTAATAGAACTCTTCCATCAGGAAGCGCCCGGACGGTTGCAGGTCGACGATGGTCGGCATGCCGCGACCGATACGGGTCCAGTCGTCCAGGTCCAGCTCGACGCCGATGCGACCGGCGATGGCTTTCAAGTGAATCACCGCGTTGGTCGAACCGCCGATGGCGGCATTGACGCGGATGGCGTTTTCGAAGGCTTCCTTGGTGAGGATCTTCGACAGCTTCAAGTCTTCGCGCACCATCTCCACGGCACGCATGCCGGACATGTGCGCCAGCACATAACGGCGTGCGTCCACGGCCGGAATCGCCGCGTTGTGGGGCAGGGAGGTGCCGAGCGCTTCGGCCATGCAGGCCATGGTCGAGGCGGTGCCCATGGTGTTGCAGGTACCGGCCGAGCGGGACATGCCGCCCTCGGCCGCGAGGAAATCGTCGATGCTGATGGTGCCGGCCTTGACCTGTTCGCTGAGCTGCCAGACCACGGTGCCCGAGCCAATGTCCTTGCCCTTGTGCTTGCCGTTGAGCATCGGCCCGCCGGTGACGACGATGGCCGGCACGTCGCAACTGGCGGCGCCCATCAGCAACGCCGGGGTGGTCTTGTCGCAACCGGTCAGCAGCACGACGCCGTCAATCGGGTTGCCGCGAATGGCTTCTTCCACGTCCATGCTCGCCAGGTTGCGGGTGAGCATGGCGGTAGGGCGCAGGTTCGATTCGCCGTTGGAGAACACCGGAAACTCCACCGGGAAGCCCCCGGCCTCGATCACACCGCGTTTGACGTGCTCGGCGATCTGGCGGAAGTGCGCGTTGCACGGGGTCAGTTCCGACCAGGTGTTGCAGATGCCGATGATCGGCTTGCCATGGAACTGGTGGTCGGCGATGCCCTGATTCTTCATCCAGCTGCGGTACATGAAGCCGTTCTTGTCGGCGGTGCCAAACCATTGGGCGGAGCGCAGGGTGGGTTTCTTATCAGACATGATCGATTCTCTTATTGTATGACTATATTGTTCGAGCTGAGGCGTAACATAAGCGCAAATTGTGCGCTTTGGAAGTGTTGTTGAGTAAAAAGTATTACTATATAGTCCGCTCAAACGGAGGGATGGCCCTGGCGAATTCTTCGCGAGAGGCGTCCCCCGAGGTTCTATAACAACAACAATCGGAGACCGTTCTCATGAGCCAGGAACTGCGGCTTATCCGCCGCATCACGCTGAAACTGATTCCCTTCCTGATCCTGCTGTACCTGATCGCCTATGTGGACCGCTCCGCGGTCGGCTTCGCCAAATTGCACATGGGCGCAGACATCGGCCTGGGCGATGCCGCCTACGGTCTTGGCGCCGGGTTGTTCTTCATCGGCTACTTCCTGCTGGAAATCCCCAGCAACCTGATGCTCGACCGCTTCGGCGCACGGCGCTGGTTCGCGCGGATCATGGTCACCTGGGGCGCCATCACCATCGGCATGGCCTTCGTCCAGGGACCGAACAGCTTCTATGTGATGCGCTTTTTGCTCGGCGCCGCCGAAGCCGGGTTCTTCCCGGGCGTTCTGTACTACATCACCCAATGGTTCCCGGTGCGCCATCGCGGCAAGATCCTCGGGTTGTTCATCCTGTCGCAACCCATTGCGATGATGATCACCGGCCCGGTGTCCGGTGGTTTGCTGGGCATGGACGGCGTGTTGGGGCTGCACGGCTGGCAGTGGCTGTTCATCGTCATTGGTGCCCCGGCGATCCTGTTGACCTGGCCGGTGCTGCGTTACCTGCCGGACGGCCCGCAGCAAGTGAAGTGGATGGACCAGGCGGAAAAGGACTGGCTCAGTGGCGAGCTGAAAAAGGATCTGGATGCCTACGGCCAGACCCGTCACGGCAACCCGTTGCACGCCCTCAAGGACAAGCGCGTCCTGCTGCTGGCGCTGTTCTACCTGCCGGTGACCCTGAGCATCTATGGCCTGGGTTTGTGGCTGCCGACCCTGATCAAACAGTTCGGCGGCAGCGACCTGGTGACCGGATTCGTCTCGGCGGTGCCGTACATCTTTGGCATTGTCGGTTTGCTGATCATCCCGCGCAGTTCCGACCGCTTGAACGACCGCTACGGCCACCTCGCCGTGCTTTACGTGCTGGGTGCGATTGGCCTGTTCCTCAGCGCCTGGCTGTCGGTGCCTGTGCTGCAACTGGCGGCGCTGTGCCTGGTGGCGTTTGCACTGTTCTCCTGCACGGCGGTGTTCTGGACCTTGCCGGGCCGCTTCTTCGCCGGTGCCAGTGCGGCGGCGGGGATTGCGTTGATCAATTCGGTGGGCAACCTCGGCGGTTACCTCGGTCCGTTCGTGATCGGCGCACTCAAGGAATACACCGGCAACCTGGCTTCGGGCCTGTACTTCCTGTCGGGGGTGATGGTGTTCGGGCTGGTGTTGACCGGTGTGGTGTATCGCTTGCTGGAACGTAAATACGTCCTGCCAGCCGATCAATTTGCAGCAAGTGCACGTGGGGCTTCGCGCACCTGACAGGAAACAACAAATCATCACGGACCCTGTGGGAGCGGGCTTGCCCGCGATAGCAATCTGTCTGGCACATCAATGTTGAATGTGCCGCCGTCATCGCGGGCAAGCCCGCTCCCACAGGGAGTCGTGTTTGCCCAGGTTCTGGGTTAACAGGAGAAAATTCATGCGTTTGGTTCAGTTCGAATTGAGTAACGGCGAACGTCGTGTCGGCGTGGTCGAGGCGGGCCTGGTCCGAGAAGTACAGGACACGCGCACCGTTCGCGATCTGGCATTGGCGGCGATCGAGGCGAGCGCAAGCCTTGAGCAACAGGTACAGAGCCTGGGGCTGGGCATCAGCCACGACTATGCCGAGTTGCTGACACAACGGCGCATCCTGCCGCCCCTGGACCATGCGGACCCGGCGCACATGCTGGTCAGCGGCACGGGCCTGACCCACCTGGGCAGCGCCTCGGCCCGGGACAAGATGCACCAGCAAAGTGGAGACGAAACCGCGATGACCGACACCATGCGCATCTTCAAATGGGGCGTGGAGGGCGGTAAGCCGGCGGTGGATGAAGCCGGTGTGCAGCCGGAGTGGTTCTACAAAGGCGATGGCGGCATCGTCGTCAGGCCGGGCCAGCCGTTTCCCCTGCCGCCGTTTGCCGAAGATGCCGGCGAAGAGCCGGAGATCGCTGGCCTATACGTGATTGGTCACGACGGCAAGCCGTATCGCCTGGGTTTTGCCGTGGGCAACGAGTTCTCCGACCACGTCATGGAGCGCAAGAACTACCTGTACCTGGCCCACTCGAAACTGCGCAGCTGCAGCTATGGCCCGGAACTGCGGGTTGGCGAACTGCCGCAGCATCTGGCGGGCACCAGCCGCATCCTGCGTGACGGCGAAGTGCTGTGGCAGAACGAGTTTCTCAGCGGCGAGGCGAACATGTGCCACAGCCTCGCCAACCTCGAATTCCATCATTTCAAGTACAGCCAGTTCCTGCGCCCGGGGGACGTGCACATTCACTTCTTCGGCACGGCGACCCTGTCCTTTGCCGATGGCATTCGCACGCAACCGGGTGACGTGTTCGAGATCACCCAGGCTGAATTCGGCGCGCCATTGATCAACGGCATCGCACCGGTCGCAGCGGCTTTCGAGCCCGGCACCGTCGGCACACTTTGAGGAGTTACCCATGACCCGGATCCTTGGTCACAACTACATCGGCGGCCAGCGCAGCGCCGCCGGCAGCATCAAGTTGCAGAGTGTCGATGCAACAACGGGCGAGGCTTTGCCTCACGCCTTTTATCAGGCGACAGTGCAGGAAGTCGATGCGGCGGCCGGCGCGGCGGCGGCCGCGTATCCGGCCAATCGCAGCCTGAGCGCGGAACGACGGGCGCAGTTTCTCGAGGCCATTGCCGATGAACTGGATGCCCTCGGTGATGATTTTGTCGCGGTGGTCTGCCGCGAGACGGCGCTGCCCGCCGGCCGGATTCAAGGCGAGCGTGGACGCACCAGCGGGCAGATGCGCCTGTTTGCCAAAGTCCTGCGTCGCGGTGATTTCTACGGCGCACGGATCGACCGGGCATTGCCGGAGCGTCAACCGTTGCCGCGTCCGGACCTGCGGCAATACCGCATCGGCTTGGGACCTGTGGCGGTGTTCGGTGCCAGCAACTTTCCGCTGGCGTTCTCCACCGCCGGCGGCGATACCGCCTCGGCGCTGGCCGCCGGGTGCCCGGTGGTGTTCAAAGCCCACAGCGGTCACATGGCCACGGCTGAATGGGTGGCTGACGCGATCATTCGAGCCGCCGAGAAAACCGGGATGCCGGCCGGCGTGTTCAACATGATCTACGGCGGTGGCGTCGGCGAGGCGCTGGTCAAGCATCCGGCGATTCAGGCCGTGGGCTTCACCGGTTCGCTCAAGGGCGGTCGAGCCTTGTGCGACATGGCAGCGGCCCGCGCACAACCGATTCCGGTGTTTGCCGAGATGTCGAGCATCAACCCGGTGATCGTCTTGCCCGAGGCGCTGCAGGCGCGGGCCGACACGGTCGCCCGGGATCTCACGGCGTCGGTGGTTCAGGGCTGCGGCCAGTTCTGCACCAATCCGGGCCTGGTGATCGGCATTCGCTCAGCGCCGTTCAGTGCCTTTGTGCAGCAAGTGGCCGGGTTGATGGGCGATCAGCCGGCGCAAACCATGCTCAATGCCGGAACCCTGAGCAGCTACGGTCAGGGCTTGCAAAAACTGCTCGCGCATCCGGGGATTGAGCACCTGGCCGGCAATCCGCAACAGGGCAATCAGGCACAGCCGCAGCTGTTCAAGGCCGACGTCAGCCTGCTGCTCGATGGCGACGAAGTGCTGCAGGAGGAAGTGTTCGGTCCGACCACGGTGGTGGTTGAAGTGGCCGATCATGCGCAACTGATGGCCGCCCTGAATGGTCTGCACGGCCAGTTGACCGCCACCGTCATTGGCGAGCCGGAAGACTTCGAACAGTTCGCCGGGCTGACGGCGTTGCTGGAGCAGAAGGTCGGACGCATCCTGCTCAATGGCTATCCGACGGGCGTGGAAGTCTGCGATTCGATGGTCCACGGCGGGCCTTACCCGGCAACGTCCGATGCGCGCGGTACCTCGGTGGGCACACTGGCCATCGATCGTTTCCTGCGCCCGGTGTGCTTCCAGAACTACCCGGACAGCTTGCTGCCGGATGCACTGAAGAACGGCAATCCGCTGCGCATCCAGCGACTGGTGGATGGGCAGTCGTCCCGCGAGGCACTCTAGCGGCTGACACAATCCCTGTAGGAGCGAGCCTGCTCGCGATAGCGGTAGTCCAGTCAATGCAGATGTTGACTGGCTGTCCGCCATCGCGAGCAGGCTCGCTCCTACAGGGGAGGTGGTGCATGAGCTATCATTGCGTCTTTCTCATTCAAAGATTGATTGCCATGACTTCCCCAACCGACACCTTGCTCAATGCCCTCGAACACTGCGGAATGGTGGAGATCGACGGGCTGCATGCCTTCGAATTCGCCCTCGACGAGTTCGATAACCTGCACATTGAATGCATGGATGGCCGTGCGGCCAAACACTGGGAGTTCACTCCGGCGCAGGTCCAGGCCGCGACCTTCGACTCTACGCTGCAAAGCTGGTTGATCACCGGTGACTCGGGTGAACACCGTTTGGTGTGCCTGGGCGATGTCGTCAGCGGTGACAACGAAGAAGACGACCAAGACGATGCGTAACCTCTGGCCACTGTTGATGGCCGGCAGCATCGGCGCCATGGGCGTCCAGGTCGCATCCGCCGAGGACTATCAGCTGCTGGTGGGCTCCTACACCGCTGGTCAAAGCCAGGGCATCTACCGCCTGGCGTTCGACAGCCGCACCGGGCAGATCGATGCCAGCCCCCTGCAAGTGATCAAGAGCGCGAACCCGTCGTGGTTGACCCTGTCGAAGGATCAGCGACACCTGTTCGTGGTCAACGAAAACGGCCCTGGCCAGACCGATCCGGTAGGGCGCGTCAGCAGTTTCGCGATTGATCCCAAGACCCACGCGCTGAGCCTGATCAGCCAGGTGCAAAGCCTGGGCAACGAGCCGACCCATTCCAGCCTCAGCATCGACGGCAGCCATTTGTTTGTCAGCAATTACTCGGTGGCCGAAGACCCGGGCGGCACCCTGGCGGTATTGCCGGTGGCGGCCGATGGCAAGCTCAAAGCGGTGGTGCAGATGAGCAGCCACCCGGCGAGCCGGGTCAATCCCGAACGCCAGGCCTCGGCCCATGTGCATTCGACGATCCCGTCGCCGGACGGCAGATACGTGTTCGCCAATGACCTGGGCGCCGACAAGGTGTTTGCCTACCGCTTCGACCCCAAGGCCAACCCGGAACTGCCGTTGACCCCGGCCACCCCGGCATTCGTGCAACTGCCGCCGGGCAGCGGGCCGCGCCACCTGCTGTTCAGCGCCGATGGCAAACATGCCTGGCTGACCATGGAAATGAGCGCGCAAGTGGCGGTGTTCGATTACCACGACGGCCAACTCGAACAGACGCAGATGGTCGATCTGGCTGCCGGGCAACCGGTATCGGACAAGGCTGCGGCGGCGTTGCATGCCTCGGCTGACGGCAAGTTCCTCTACGTCAGCAACCGTGGCACGGCCAATCAACTGCTGGTGTTTGCCATCGATCCGGCGACCGGCCACCTCAGTGAGCTGCAACGGCGGGCGGTGGAGGGCGATCATCCGCGGGAATTCAGCCTCGATCCGAGCGGCAAATTCCTGTTGATCGCCAACCAGAAGAGCAACCAGATTGTCGTCGTCGAACGCGACGCCAGGACCGGTCTGCTGGGCAAGACCGTGCAAAAACTGCCGATGGATGCCCCGAGCGACCTCAGGTTTCTGCTGCGTCAATAAGCCGCAGGCCCCGGTTGATGGGGCCTGCCTGCTTTTATCAATGACGCTGATATCTGGTACTGCTACAAAGCATTTCAAGGCACGAACCCTCGAGGGTTAAGTTTGCTTCACGGCCCCACCGGGCAAGCAAGCCAACCGAATCCGAGGAATACCGCCATGAACTTCAACATCTTCTCTGTCATCGCCGCTTCCGCCATTTCCGCCACCGTTGCGCTGCCAGCCAGTGCAAACGTTGAAATCAGCGACAAAAAAGCCCACACCCAGAGCTACACCCCGAAGTACCTGCAACAGAGTGCCAACTTCTACGCCGCGCTGGATCACAAAACCCAAGCCTGAACGTCAGCCCTGCCTTTATGCGGGAGCGAAGTCACTGATGATCGAAGAGCCTGATGTTGAAAAACAGGTGTTGAAAACGATCAGAGTGATGTCGCTCCTGCATAACGCATTTGCGACAGCATCACTTTGCCATCAACATCGCGCTTGATATCACATTGCCATGAGTTTAAATTGACGCTGATTTTTTGACTCCTCCTCACGGCAAGGATCGACAGCATGGTGACGCGTCTGGCATTGGTTCTACTTTTTCTCTATTCCACCCCCATTCTGTCGGCAGCCGACCCTGTTCCGGGTGAGCCGGATGCTGCGCGCGAGCGCTTGATGAGTTTTATTGAAGACTGAAATAGTCTGGCTTAATGATCAATGAAGTTGATGGTCACTATGGATATCCCTGAGTGGTTAACCAGGCTTTTTTGATCGATTCTGTGGGCATTGAAACATGCCTGCGGAGAACATCATGGCCAGCGCAATTCTCACTTCTGCCAAACACGGCGCCTATGTGGCGATCGGTCTTTACCTTGCCATGGTGCTGCTGGTCAGCCTTTCAGCGCAGTCGCAATCCACCTTCGAGGCGCCGATCCAGGTCGCTCATCCCGGCATCCAGTTTGAACACCGTGCGCAAAACGCCAGCGTTGATCAGGCTGAACTCGCAGGAGTCGTCGGCGCATGAAAGGACACAGACTCTGGGTCATCGCTTTCCTGGCGTTCATGACCAACGGATCCTCCCTGTTGGGGATCGGACAGGGCTCGGCAGGCTCGGTGGCACGGGCCATCGAAGCCAATCACAACATTGCCCGCAACATCGAAAACGCCAATGCCCAGGGCATGCTGGCCGGCAATCCACCGATCAGGAGTGAAGGTGTGGTTTTCGGCCCGTTCCAGGTCGATTGCTCGGCCATCGGGATGTGTCAGGTGCTGGCCTGAGTCTTCGACGCACCACGGACCTTTGTAGGAGCCAGCTTGCTGGCGATGGTGTATCAGGCACCACAGCGTCAACTGACACACCTTCGCCAACAAGCTGGCTCCTACAGGGGAGATGGTTATTTCTTCATGATTGATGTGAACAGGTCCGACTCCAAAAGCCGCTGTAGCCATGCCTGCAAGCGCAGGTAAGGGGTCTGCCCGAACCAATCGCGATCGACATGGGCGAATTGCCGTACGAACGGCATCAACGCCACATCCGCCAGACTTGGATGGTCCGCCAGCAAATAGTCGCGGCCTTCCAGCATCTGATCCAGCCTGCGCAGGAACACCTCACCCTCATTGCGATAAACCTCCATCGGCTGCTCGGGATAACGTTCCGCGTACTTGTAGCGATTCAAGTGCACCTTGAACACCTGATCGTTCTGTTCAATCAAAGGAGCGATTTGCTCCGCTGCGACAGGATCATTCTTGAGCAACCAGTCCTGAGGATCGTTCTGAGCCAGGGCCCAGCGCATGATGTCGAGGCTTTCGTCGATCACCCGGCCATCGGCGCTGAGCACCGGGACCGTGCCTTTGCCCGACAGTGCGAGCATCTCGGCGGGCTTGGCCTTCAGGCTGACTTCGACGATGTCCACGGCCACTCCCGAATAACGCAGGGCCATGCGTGCGCGCATGGCGTACGGGCAGCGGCGGAAGGAATACAGCGTGTTCATTTCACCTCCAGGGTACTCAGGCCGTTGCCCTGGCGCTGGACCTGAATCTGCACCGGAATCCGTTCATGCATTTCCTGTACGTGGGAAATCACCGCGACCTTGCGGCCCTGAGCCTGCAAGCCGTCGAGGGCATCCATGGCCAGTTGCAGGGATTCGGGATCGAGGCTGCCGAAGCCTTCGTCGATGAACAGCGACTCGATTTTCAACGTGCTCGACGCCATCGACGCCAAACCGAGGGCCAGCGCCAGCGACACCAGGAAGGTCTCGCCACCGGACAGCGAATGCACAGAACGCAGTTCGTCGCCCATTTCGGTGTCCATCACCAGCAACCCGAGCATGCTGCCGCCGCGCTTGAGGCGATAGCGGCGCACCAGTTGGCGCAATTGCACGTTGGCGTGATGCACCAGCAGGTCGAGGTTGTAGGCCTGGGCGATCTTGCGGAAGGTGTCGCCGGTGGCGGAGCCGATCAACGCATTCAGGCGTGCCCAGCGTTGATACTCGTTGTAGGCGTCGGCAATCTGCTGCGCCAGGGCCTGATTGGCGTTCTGCCGGCGCTGGTCCTCGGCCTGCTCGGCGCGCAGTTCGGCGCAGTGTTGCTCGCTGGCGGCGGCCAGGTTTTGCAGGTCGATCAGCGCACTGGCCAATTGCTCGGCATCGAGGTTGCCGTTCTGTTGTGCCTGATGATTGAGCAGGTGTTTGTTGCGCTCCTGTACCAGGACGTTGGCCTGTTCGATGGCTTTTTCGCTGTGCTGCAAGCGCTGGCGCAGTTCGCTGACCTGGGTGTCGTCGACGCTCAACAGGTTTTCGAGGCCGCCGTCATCCAGCTCGGGATGACGGGCACGCCAGTCGCCGATCTTGCCGGCGAGCTCAAGTTCTTCGCCTTCCAATGCATGCAAGCGTTCCCGCTGGGCTTTGAGCTCGGCGGCGATTTGCACTGACTGCGTGACGACGCTTTGCAACGTCTGCGCAGTGCTGGCTTCGGCGCTGCGTGCCTGTTCCACGGTCTGTTCCAGTTGCTGTTGCCAATGCTCGGCGCTGCTGTGTTCGCCGAGTAATTGCCCGAGTGTGTGCTGGCTCGCCTGTTGCTGCTCGGCCAGCCCGGTGAATTGCTGTTCGGCGGCCTGCAATTGCTGCACGCGGCTTTGCTGGCGATCCTGTTCCTTCTCCAGGTGTTGCTGGCGCTGTTGCTGCTCGGCCAGTTCTTCCTTTTGTTGTTCGAGTTGCGCCAGGCGCTCGGCGATCTGCCGGTCGAGCTGCATGAAGGTCGCGGCCGGTTCGACGCGCAGCGCTTGCAGGGTTTCGGCCGGCAGCAGGTTGGCGAATGCCTTGAGTTCTTCGTCCAGACGCTGGCGGTCGTTGTTCAATTCGCGCTGTTGATTGCTCAGGTGCTGGGCCGCTTGCTGGTGCGCGGTTTCGGCATGGCGCAGTTGCTGGGTCAGGCGTGCGGCATCCTGTTGCAGGGTGAGCAGCGCGCTCTGCCGTTGCTCGTCCTGGCTGATGCTCTGGTTGAGCTGACTGTTTTGCTGGACGAGCCAGGCATCGCGTTTGGCGGCATCCTGATTCAGCAGTTGGGCCGCCAGCGGGTGCGCTTCCAGGCTCGGAGCGAGGGCTTGCTGCTGGGTCGCCAGTTGCTCCTGCTGTTGCAGCAGTTCCTTTTGCTGGGCGATCAGCCCGCCGACTTCGGCACGCAGGTCAGTGAGTTTTTCCTTGAGCAGGTCGACGGCCTTTTGCGCGTTGGCCTGTTCGCTTTCATCAAAACGACCGAGGCTTTGCAGCAGGGCTTCGGGCTGATGATAGGGGTGCTCGTTGCTGCCGCAGACCGGACATGGCTGATCGTCCTGCAACTGCGCGCGCAGCTCTTCGACACTGGCACTGCGCGCCAGACGCTGACGCTCCAGCAGTTCGCGAGTGACGTTGAGGGTCTGTTCGGCAACGCTCAGATCAGCCTTGGCCTTGACCCCGTCCTGGGTCAGGCGTTCACGTTCCTGCTGCGCGGTGAGCTGGCGCTGTTGCAGCTCGGCGCTGCGTTTGTCCAGATCCTGCTGGCTGGCCCACAGGCGCGCAAGGTCTTCGACGGCGCGCAGTTGCTTGCGGTTGTCCTGCAACAGGCTACCCAGGATGCCGATCTGTTCGGCGACGGCATCCGGTTCGGCACCGGCCTCCTTGAACAGCACCTCCAGTTGCTGCTTCTGCGCGGTGAGCGCCTGGTCGGTGCTCGCGGCGTTTTGTTCGAGGCTGGCCAGTTCGGCCTGGCCCTGATTCAGTCGATTGCCGATCAGCATCAACTGTTGCAGCCGGTCGCGATAGGCATTCCAGGCATCGCTCAGCGGTGCCAGATGCGTGCTTTGCTCAAGCCCCGTGGCGATGCGCTGCAAGTCCCCGGCGCCTCGGGCTTGCTGATCGAGCAAGGTCTGAATCGTGCCCTGACCCTGGGTGCAGGCCTGTTGCGCCTGCTGCCTGGCTTCGGCGCTGAGGGCGGTGTCCTTGGCCAGGCGGGCGAGGGTGCTTTGGGCTTCGAAGGCCTGACGCAGCAACGGCGCGCTGTCGGCTTGTCGCTGTTGGGTTTCGCTCAAGGCGATCCGGGCGCTGCCGAGCTGTTGCTCAAGCAGCGTCTGGCGCTCACCGAGTTCGCCATGTTGCTGCGTCTGCAAGGCAATTTGCGCCGCCAAGGGTGTCAGCAGCGCGTCGACCTCGGCTTTACGGGCGAACTGGTGCCGTTGCGGGGCCAGCTGTTCGAGACGGGTGAGCCTCAACCGCTCGCTGGCCAAGGCCTCCCAGTGGGTCTGCGCCGATTGCAGTTGTTCGCTGGCGGCCAGATGCTCGTCCTGCAATCGACGCAGGTCCTTGAGCCAGGTGTCCTGCAGTTCAAGCTGCTTGAGCTGCGCCTGTTGGGTCTTGAGTTGTTGCTGCGCCTGGCTGAAGCGCTCATCCAGTTCCACGCGGGCTTCGGGTGACAGCGGCGTTACCCCGCTGGCCTGATCCTGCAGCAGCTTGTGCGCCTCGCGGGCCTCCTTGGTCTTGTCGAAGGCCCGACGACCGAGGCGAGTGTAGAGCGCCGTATCGGTGAGTTTTTCCAGCAGTTCGCTGCGGTCGTTGTCGTCGGCCTTGAGGAACGCGCTGAACTCGCTTTGCGCCAACATCACAGCGCGGGTGAATTGTTCGAAATTCAGCCCCAGCGCGGCTTCGAGCTGAGTCTTGTATTCGCCTTTCTGGCTGGCGAGCAATTGATCCTGATCGATGTCACGCAAGCTCTGGCGGCTGGCCTGCAGCTTGCCAGCGGCCTTGTCCCGGGCGCGATTGGCCTCCCAGCGGGCGCGGTAGCGGCGGCCGTCGACGCCGACGAAATCCACTTCCGCATAGCCTTCACCCGTGCCGCGACGTAGCAGGGTGCGTGGGTCGCCGGTAGCGATTTCGCCGTCGGCGTCCGGCACCTTGGCGTCGCGCCCGGTGTTGTTCAGGCGCGGTACGGCGCCAAACAGCGCCAGGCACAGGGCATCGAGCAAGGTGCTTTTACCAGCGCCGGTGGGGCCGGTGATGGCGAACAGTCCGGCACTGGCCAGGGGTTCGGCGGTGAAGTCGATTTCAAATGGCCCGGCCAGGGAGGCGAGGTTTTTCAGGCGGATCGCGAGGATTTTCATGGTTGTTCGCTCTCCATCTGCACGTCCTGCAACAGCTCGGCAAAGTCCTTGAGGGTCTGCTCGTCGACCTCGCTGCCGTAGTTGTCCTGCCAGGCGCGGCTGAACAGTTCCTGAGGCGTGAGTTGGTCCAGTTCGATCAGCGTGCTGCCTTCGTCGGCACCGTCACGGCCGCCGTTGCCGGCGTACTCGGCGGCGATGCGCACCAGGCGCACGGCCTTGCCTTGCAGGGCGGTTTCCACTTGATTGCGCAGGTCGGGCTGCGGCTCGTCGAGACGCACCCGCACCTCCAGCCATGGCTGGCGCTGGATGTCGGCCAACAGGTCGATGTTCGGCAGGTCCGCCAGTTGCACCAGGATCTCGCTCAATGGCGCCGGGCCGATGCGTTGCAGGTTGACCGCGCGGGGGATCAGTTTCGGCTCGACGCTGACCAGGGTTTCGCCATCGAGTTTGATGTCGAGGATCTGGTGCTGATAGCTGATCTCGGAGAACGACAACGGAATCGGCGAGCCGCTGTAGCGGATGCGCTCCTCGCCGTTGACCTTCTGCGGCTTGTGCAAGTGGCCGAGGGCAACGTAACTGATGCTCGGTCCGAACAGGCTGGCGGGCAGGGCTTCGGCATTGCCGATGATCAGGCTGCGCTCCGAGTCTTCCGACACCGAACCGCCCGCCATGTGCGCGTGACTGATGGCGATCAGCGCCTGGCCTTTCTTGCGCTTTGCGTTCGCCGCCTCGATCAGCCATTCATGGACCTGGCCAATGCCACGCAGGTAGTTGTCGCCCAGATGCGCGCCGGTGACTTCGGCAGGGCGCAGGAACGGCAGCGCCAGGCACCAGGCGACGGTTTTGCCTTTGGCATCCGGCAGCGGCAACAGCAAACGCTCGGCATCCAGTTGCCCGTCATCCAGCCACAACACACGACCGAGCGCGTGAGTGCGCAAGCGGCGCATCAACGGCGCGGGCAGTTCGATCCGCGAGCCGGAATCGTGGTTGCCGGCAATCATCACGATGGTCAGCAACGGCTGCTGTTCGTGGGCGCTGACGATGAAGTCGTAGAGACGCTCCTGGGCTTTGACCGGCGGATTGACCGTGTCGAAGATATCGCCGGCAATCAACAGCACATCCGGCTGGTCGAGCTTCAATTGACGCAACAGCCACTCGAGAAAACAGCCGTGTTCGAAATCGCGATCCTGGCCGTGCAGGTTCTGCCCGAGGTGCCAGTCGGAGGTGTGAAACAAGCGCAAGGCGAACTCCGCTACAAAATAGGTAATGGCCGCGTGAAAAATGAAGGCGGCGAAAGGGGGAAGAGTTTACTGGTAAACCGGTCGGGTGTGGTTGCACACCAAACTTCTTATGGCAGGGAGTTCTGTGGCGAGGACGGCTGCCTGTGGCGAGGGGGCTTGCCTGTGGCGAGGGGGCTTGCCCCCGTTGGGCTGCGGAGCGGCCCCAGGTTTTTCCTGGTACACCGAGCCGCCCGGATTTACGGCCGCTTCGCGCCCGAACGGGGGCAAGCCCCCTCGCCACAAATGCATCTTTGTCGCCAGGTCGGTGTTTACTTGGGATAAAGCGGCGGCAACCCACTGTCACCGACAGGGTCCTGAACCCGTTCGGCCATCGGAATCGCCTTGATCGCCCGCCACAGTTCGTCACCTTGCCAATACTGGCCGGTTTCGCTGTACAGCGCGCCGTTCAGGCCGTCGAGGGCGTCGGACAGAGGTACGAAGCGGGCGGCCATGTCGGCCAGGGTTTCCGGCTGCTGGCGGGCCCAGGCGTCGAGGGCCTGGCGGGTGGCGTGGGAGTCGTTGGCCTGGCAGGCGCGCTTGAGGTCGTCGAGCACGGTGCGCGGGCTCGGGCCGGTTTGCGCGACACGCGCCACCGCCGGTTGCCAGCGGGCACGCCACCAGAGGCCAAAGCCGAGCAGGGTGGTGCAGGCCAGGATCAAGGTACTGAGCTTCCAGCGCCAGAGTGCTTCGCTGTCGGCGCTGGCATCGACCGGTGAGGCGCCGGCCGGGGTGTCGGCCAGCAGGCTCGGATTGGCCACCACGTGCAGCGTGCGAGCAGGCAGGCTGCTGTGTTCCAGATGATCTTCGAAGGTGTTCCACCAAACCACGTCGACGGTGGGCAGCTCGATGGCGCCGGTCCTTGTCGGCACCAGGGCCTCGCGGTCTTCACGACTGCCGACCAGGCCGCGTTCGCTGTTCTGGTTGCCGAGCACCGGTTGATCCGGGTAGCGGCGCAGGCCGCCGACGTCGGTGCCGGGCAGCGGTGGCAGTTGGGTGCTGGACAAGCCTTCGGCCTTCACCGTCAGGCTGCGGGTCAGCGAATCGCCGACCTGAGTGTGATCCGGCTCCGGGTTCCAGATTTCGCTCAGGGTCAGGCTGCGGGCAGGCAGCCAGGGCGCGTCGGCCGGATAGGTGAGGGGCTTGGCCTTGACCGTCAACAGCAGTTCGGCCGAGGTGACGCGCATCAGCTTGCCGGCTTTTGGCCCCTGGGCTGCGTCCTGTACCGGTTGTGGGTCGACCAGCGCGGCGTTGAAAACCTGTGCCGGAATGATCAGTTCGCCGCTGTGTTGCGGGTAGATCGCGTAGCGCATTTCGATCACGCCATGGCGCAGGCCGTCGATGTCCTTTTCGTAGGTGCGTGAGTCGCCCAATTGTTCGATGCGTGCGTCAGGTATCTGCAAGGGTGGCAGGCTGCTGTCGTCGTACAGCGACACCGAATGGTAGATGCGCAGGGTCAGGACCGCCTGGGCCTGCACGTACACGCTGGTTTGATCGAGGCTGGCATCGATGAACACCGCGGCCCGCTGGTTCGGGTTGTCCGGTGTTGCGCTCTCGACCACTTGCAGGGTGATCGGCTGGCTCTGCAGTTCCCCCAGTTGCAATGACGGAATCACCACGCTGCCGTTTTGCCGGGGCAGGAGGGTGACGATCCAGCGGGTGGTGGCCTGGTTTTCTCCGCTCAGGGTGTTCAGCTGGTTGACCTGGCGTGTGCCGCGCACTTCGAACAACGGCTCCAGCGCCGCCAGGTCCGGTTTGCCGAACTGAGTGACATCGCTGGATTCCAGGGTCAGCTCGACCGTCTCGCCTGAGCTCAGGCGACTGCGATCAACACTGGCGACCAGTTCTGCTGCCTGTGCCTGAACGGTGCAGAACAACAGGCCATGCAGCAGCGCGAGCAATAAAACGGTGAAGCGGGTCATCGAGTTTCTTCCTGATCCTGATGTTGTTGCTGTTCGTACCAGAATTTGCGCCTGAGCAGTTCACCGGGGTCATCCGGGATCTGTCGCAGCCATTGCTCCAGTGCCTGGCGCTGCTCACCTTCGATACTGTCGGTGGCCGGGCGCAAGGGCGGTGTGGTGTGTTGTTCGTCACCCAGTTCGCTGCCCGGAACCTCGTTGCCCCCCGGTTTCGGCGGTGTGGTGGGTGGTTGTTCCTCACCCGGGCGGGCCGGTTGCCCCTCGGTTTTTGGTTCGCCGCTGCTCGAGGGTTGAGCGGCGACACCGGGCGGTGGCTCCGGCGATTCGGCTTCGGGCCGGGCGTTGCTGGCGGCGTCTGGCTCAGGAGGAGTATTTTTCTCCTTGAGCAGGCGTTCGACCAGCGCCTTGTTGGTCAGTGCCGGACGCAAATCCGGTTGACGTTCCAGTGCCTGTTCGTAAGCGTCCAGGGCCGCCTCCAGCTCACCGCTTTTGGCCAGGGCATTGCCTCGATTGTAGTGGGAGTGGGCATCGTCGCCTTCGGCAAACCGCTCGGCGGCGCCTGCGTAGTCGCCGGCCTCATAGAGCGCCACGCCTTGCCACTGATGATTTTCGAAGCGTCGGGAGGCCTCGGCGGGGCGTTTCTGCTTGAGTAAATGCGAGCCTTGTTGATCCGGACGCAGCCAAAGGTCTGCGAGGTCGAAGGCGTAGCTCGGTTGAGGCAGCGCCAATAGCAGCGGCAGGCACAACAGCCAACCGCGACGCCCCGCGCAGGCCGCGAGCAGCAGCAGTGGCAGCAGCAGCCAGTATCCCTGATCGGCCCAGGTGTCCAGGCGCAAGGTCTGACCGTCGTTGCGCAAGTGGCGTGGACCGTCGAGCAGGCCAAGGGCGTGCAGGTCGCTATCGTCCAGGCGCGCCTGGCGATAGCGGCCATCCAGGTCGTTGGCGAAATTTTTCAAGCCGGGCTCGTCCAGGCGCGGCACGAGAATGGCGCCTTGTTCATCCTTGAGGAAGCTGCCGTCTTCCTGGGTGATCGGCGAGCCTTCGGCGGTGCCGATGCCGAGCATCAAAAATTGAGTCGATTTGCCGTTCAGCGCGCGACGGATGCCCAGCCGCTCCTGGTCGGTCAGGGACGATCCAATCAGCAGGATCCGGCCATCGCCCAAAGCAGCCTGTTCGAGCAACGCCAGGGCCTTGAGCACCGCCAGATCGGCGCGATGACCGGCCGCTGGCATCAACGACGGTTTCAGCGCATCCAACAGATTGCGGCTGGTGGAAAGATCATCTGACAGCGGCACCAGCGTGTGGGCACTGCCGGCGTAGACGACGATGGCGGTTTGCGCGTCGCTGCGAATCTGCAGCAGATCAAGCACCTTGCGTCGTGCCTGTTCGAGTCGGTTGGGTGTGACGTCGGTGGCGAGCATTTCCGGGGTCAGTTCGAGAATCACCACCAGCGGATCGGCGGGCTTTTGACTGGTCTGCTCGACACGCTGCCAGCCCGGACCCAGCAGGGCGAGCACGGTCAACAGCCACGCGAGACCGAGGGCGATCCAGGGCAATTTACTGTCACGTCCACTGCCACCGCTGAGCAATGTCGTGTGAAACGCCGCAGGCAGGATCATTTGCCAGCGCCCGGCGCGCTTCTTGCGGTGCCAGAGTTGCCAGAGCAACCAGCCAAGCACCGGCAGCAACAGCAGCCACCAGGGGCGGAACCAGTACGGCCACAGCGCACTCATCGGCGCCTCCGCAGGCGCAGGCGTTTGAGACGCTGGCGCCAGTCAGGCAGCAATTGCGTTTGCAAAAACAGATCCCTGGTAAACAGGCGTTGCAACGGGTTGTCCGGCCAGAGTACGGGGGCCAGCAGCAGCATGCTCAACCACAGCGCCAGGGCCAGCGGCCAGTGATACAACGCTTGGGCCGGGCGGGCCTGGGTCGGTTGCTGGGTCACGGGCTCCAGTTGGTCAAGGGTGTCCTTGATCGATTGCAGTTCCTTGCCATCGTGGGCGCGGAAGTACTGACCGCCGGTGACTTCGGCGATGGCCTTGAGGGACGGCTCGTCGAGGTCCAGGCTCGGGTTCACGCCGAGGAAACCCACGGAACCGCTTTGCTCTGGATCGGCGCCAATGCCGATCGGATAGATTTTCACGCCTTCCTTGGCCGCCAGCCGGGCTGCGGTGAACGGGTCGATTTCACCGCCATTGTTGGCGCCGTCGGTGACCAGAATCAGCACGCGGCTTGTTGCCGGACGAGAACGCAGGCGCTTGAGGGCCAGGCCGATAGCATCGCCGATGGCGGTGTTTTTGCCGGCAATGCCGATACGCGCTTCATCGAGCCAGACGCGCACGGTGTGGCGGTCGAAGGTCAGCGGCGCCTGCAGGTAGGCCTGGCTACCGAACAGGATCAGGCCGACCCGGTCACCTTCGCGGCTTTCGAGGAAATCGCCGAGCAGGTGCTGGACCAACGCCAGTCGGCTCACTTCTTCGTCCTGCCACTGCATGTCAGGGAAGTCCATGGAACCGGAAACGTCCACCGCCACCAGCAAGTCACGGCCACTGGCGGCAATCGGCAAGGGTTCGCCGAGCCATTGCGGGCGGGCCGCCGCGACCAGCAGCAACAGCCACAGCACTATGAACGGTGCCTGCTGGCGCCATGCTGGCAGGTTGGCCCGGGCGCGACGCCCGGCGAGGCCTTCCAGGTCGCTGAGGAAGCTGACCTTGAGCGCCGGTTCGCCACTGTCGGCCACCGGCAATATGATGCGCATCAGCCACGGCAGCGGCAGAAGGGCAAAAATCCACGGCCAGGCGAACTCAAACATGCTTGCGAATCCATGTGTCGACGGCCTGGGTCAGGCCGGCGATGGCCTTGTCGTCGAGTTTGCATTCGGGTTTGTAGGCGCCTTCGACCAGCACCATCCAGCGAGTCAGGCCGGCGGCCGGGCAGCGATTGTCGAGGAACGCCAGCCATTTTCGCCCGTTGAGGGTGTGGCTCTGGCTGTAGGGGTAGTGGTTGCGGCACAGGCGTTTGAGCAAACCGTTGAGTTGCTGCAGCCAGGCACCGGCCGGCGCACCGTCGTAGGGCTTGGGCATCAAGGCCAGCTCCGCCAGGGCGGCAAGACGCACCGGGTCAAGCGGCTGTTCTGCACGCACCACGGGGCGCCTGTCCGGAATAAAACGACGCAGCTTCCACAGGCCCAAACCGATCAGCGGCACCAACAGAAGCAGCAACCACCAACCCGGTGCCGGAGGCCAGAATTCCACCGGTGGCGGGGATATCAGTGGTTGCAGTTGATCAAGGCTGCTCATCGACCTTTCCCCGGTTTCTGTGGGTTCAGGTATTCGCGCAATTGCTCGACCATCTCGCTCTGAGTGCTCAACGGCATCATCAGCACCCGCAGTTTTTGCGCGAGCAGCTCCCAGCGCGCGATACGCGCTTCAGCCTGGGCCCGGTAAGCCTGGCGCAGGTCGAAATTCAGCGTATCGAGTTCCAATTGCGCTCCGCGCTCGGCGAAACGTAAAAGGCCGGCGGCGGGCAGGGCATGATCCAGCGGATCGGACACCGGCAGCAGCAACAGGTCGCAATGACGCGATAACAGGCTCAGCTGTTGCTCGGCGCTTTCCGATAGCGCGCGTTCGTCGCAAATCACAATGACAAGGCTGCCCGGACGTGACACCTCACGCGCTCGGCGCAAGGCAATGCCAAAGGCGTCGCGGTCCGGCTCGCCCTCGGTGGTCAGCGACCGGTTGACCCGCACCAGCCGGTTGAGCAACTGCAGCAGGCTTTGCTTGCTGCGCCGAGGCTTGATTTCATAGTGCTCATTGTCGCCATACACCAGCCCGCCGACCCGGTCGTTGTGGCCCAGGGCTGCCCAGCCGATCAGGCTCGCGGCCTGGGCGGCGAGCACCGACTTGAACATCAGGCCCGACCCGAAAAACAGCCGGTGGCTTTGTTCGACCATGATGAATATCGGCCGCTCACGTTCTTCGTGGAACAGTTTGGTGTGAGGCTCCTGGGTGCGCGCGGTCACACGCCAGTCAATGGTGCGCACATCGTCGCCGGCCTGATAGACCCGCACCTGATCGAAGTCGACGCCACGCCCGCGCAATTTGGAATGGTGCAGGCCGATCAGCGGGCTGCGTTGGCCAGGCGTGGAAAACAGCTGCACTTCGCGCACGCGATGGCGCATCTCGATCAGGTCGGCGAGGCTGACACGGATGCCCGGCTCGGGCGGCAGGCTGGCGTTCATCGGGGTCAAGCGACGGCTACGACGTCGAGAATCCGCTGGACCACACGGTCCTGATCGATGCCAGCGGCTTCGGCTTCAAAGGAAAGAATGATGCGATGGCGCAGCACGTCGAACAGCACGGCCTGGATGTCTTCCGGGCTGACGAAATCACGTCCGGCCAGCCAGGCGTGGGCGCGGGCGCAGCGGTCCAGGGCAATCGAACCTCGGGGGCTGGCGCCGTAGGCGATCCACTCGGCCATCTCCGGGTCGAATTTGGCCGGGGTGCGGGTGGCCATGACCAGTTGTACCAGGTACTCCTCCACGGCGTCGGCCATGTACAGACCGAGGATTTCCTTGCGTGCGACAAAAATCGTCTGTTGAGTAACCCGACGCTCAGGCTTCGCTTCGCCGTTCAGGGCTTCTCCACGGGCTTGCTGCAGAATCCGGCGCTCGACAGTGGCATCGGGAAAGCCGATTTTCACGTGCATCAGGAACCGGTCAAGCTGGGCTTCCGGCAACGGGTAGGTGCCTTCCTGCTCGATCGGGTTCTGCGTGGCCATCACCAGGAACAGCGGCGACAGCTCGTAGGTGCTGCGCCCGACACTGACTTGCCGCTCGCCCATGGCTTCGAGCAAGGCCGACTGGACCTTGGCCGGGGCTCGGTTGATTTCGTCCGCCAATACCAGGTTGTGGAAGATAGGGCCTTGCTGGAACACGAAGCTGCCGGTTTCCGGGCGGTAGATTTCCGTACCGGTAATGTCGGCCGGCAACAGGTCAGGGGTGAACTGGATGCGGTGGAACTGCGCTTCGATGCCTTCGGCAAGTTCTTTGATGGCCTTGGTCTTGGCCAGGCCAGGAGCACCCTCGACCAGCATATGGCCGTCGGCGAGCAGGGCGATGAGCAATCGCTCGATGAGTTTTTCCTGGCCGAGAATCTGCGTTGAAAGAAAGGTTCGCAGCGCTAGCAGCGCTTCACGATGTTCCATCGATGACTGTTCCTGCAAAAGGGTGGCCGAGGACGTTCGAAATGCGCCAGGGCTGGGGGCGTTACTTTAATCCATCGCGGGGGGTGGCGACTAACGGCATTTTGCGCAAAGTGCGGGAAAAGATGGGTGAAATTGTTGGAGGTTCGTTCCATTTCAGTATTGTGGCGGGCTTACTGACGCCATCGCGAGCAAGCTCGCTCCCACAGGGGACCACGCCGTCACTGAGGCATGCAATCAAATATGGGAGCGAGCTTGCTCGCGATGAGGTCGGAACAGGCGCTGATATTCAGAGCTGGCTAATGAAGGTGCCAGTGCCATCAAGAATGTTCTTCAAGGTCAGCTCAACTTCATCCATATCCACCATGTCGGCATCAAAGGTGATTTCCAATACATCGTCGCCGTTGAGCGCATCGGCATCAGCCGCGGCAATTTCGATCTTCAGCAGGGAAGGGCTTAGGGTGACTTTCACGCCGTCCAGGGTCGAAGGCTCGCCGTCCAGAGTGATTTCCAGCTCGTCTTCATCCGGGTAGCGGCTCATCAGGAACATTTCGCCCTGGTCGCTGTGGCAGCAGAGCATGGCCATGTTGTCTTCTTCGTCGTCGCAAGGGTTGACGATCAAGAGGGCGGTTTTCATTTTCATGGGAAATTCCTGGTTCGACGAGCGTGGTAAACGCAATAACGGGCGATTCTGCCAGCCCGCGCACATTTCTGCTTGTCCGAGTGTCAATGACCGGGTCGTGGACGGCCAGAGTGTTACTGGTCATTTCTGGTACGCATGTCCCGTAAAACCGGACAGAAAACCGTCATTTTCCTGTGCGAATGCTAGTGTTGTTCGATGCGCATGCGTTGAGCAGCGTACCGTTGACCGAATATGTCGCAGCACCGCAAGCACGGGCCTTGCCGCACTCGTTAAGCTGCGCAACGGATGAGCACCCGTAAAGACATTGCGCTGCACGCAGTCCAGTCGTTTTTGCAGATGCCCATTCACGGAAGGTGAATGTGACCTGAGTGTCTCGTCCAGCTTCACCCACCTGTCACCCTGTTTCCTCTGCCCGAGAATCAGGAACCGGGTGACGGACCACCCCGAAAGGGGTTTTGCACGCGACGCTTTCATCAATAACAAGCCCAAGCGGAGTACCACAGATGGCGTTCTTCACCGCAGCCAGCAAAGCCGACTTCCAGCACCAACTGCAAGCGGCACTGGCGCAGCACATCAGTGAACAGGCACTGCCACAAGTGGCGCTGTTTTCTGAACAATTCTTCGGCATCATTTCCCTTGACGAGCTGACCCAGCGTCGGTTGTCCGACCTTGCTGGCTGCACCCTTTCTGCATGGCGCATGCTTGAGCGCTTTGATCACGCGCAGCCGCAAGTGCGCGTCTACAACCCTGATTACGAACGCCACGGCTGGCAGTCGACCCATACCGCGGTCGAAGTGCTGCACCACGACCTGCCTTTCCTGGTGGACTCGGTGCGTACCGAGCTGAACCGCCGCGGTTACAGCATCCATACCCTGCAAACCACCGTGCTGAGCGTGCGTCGTGGCAGCAAGGGCGAGTTGCTGGAAATCCTGCCTAAAGGCACCCAGGGCGACGACATTCAGCAAGAGTCGCTGATGTACCTGGAGATCGACCGCTGCGCCAACACCGCCGAGCTCAATGTGCTGAGCAAAGAGCTGGAGCAGGTGCTCGGTGAAGTCCGCGTGGCCGTCGGCGATTTCGAGCCGATGAAGGCCAAGGTCCAGGACATCCTGACCAAGCTGGACAACAGCCAGTTCGCCGTCGATGGCGACGAGAAGAACGAAATCAAGAGCTTCCTGGAATGGCTGGTGGGCAACCACTTCACCTTCCTCGGTTATGAAGAGTTCGTGGTCAGCGACGAAGCCGATGGCGGCCATATCGTCTACGACAAGGACTCCTTCCTCGGCCTGACCAAGCTGCTGCGTGCCGGCCTGACCTACGATGACCTGCGCATCGAAGACTACGCCGTGAACTACCTGCGCGAACCGACCCTGCTGTCGTTCGCCAAGGCCGCGCACCCAAGCCGTGTACACCGTCCGGCTTACCCGGACTACGTGTCGATCCGCGAAATCGACGCCGACGGCAAGGTCATCAAGGAATGCCGTTTCATGGGTCTGTACACCTCGTCGGTGTATGGCGAGAGCGTGCGGGTGATCCCGTACATCCGCCGCAAGGTCGAGGAAATCGAACGCCGTTCCGGCTTCCAGGCCAAGGCTCACCTGGGCAAGGAACTGGCGCAGGTGCTCGAAGTGCTGCCGCGCGACGATCTGTTCCAGACCCCGGTGGACGAGCTGTTCAGCACCGTGATGTCGATCGTGCAGATCCAGGAACGCAACAAGATTCGCGTGTTCCTGCGCAAAGACCCGTACGGCCGTTTCTGCTACTGCCTGGCCTACGTGCCGCGTGACATCTATTCCACCGAAGTGCGCCAGAAGATCCAGCAAGTGCTGATGGATCGCCTGAAAGCCTCGGACTGCGAGTTCTGGACCTTCTTCTCCGAGTCCGTGCTGGCCCGCGTGCAGTTGATTCTGCGCGTCGACCCGAAAAACCGCCTCGATATCGACCCGTTGCTGCTGGAAAAAGAAGTGGTGCAGGCCTGCCGCAGCTGGCAGGACGACTACGCCGCCCTGACCGTTGAAAGCTTCGGTGAAGCCCATGGCACCAACGTGCTGGCCGACTTCCCGAAAGGCTTCCCCGCCGGTTACCGCGAGCGTTTCGCAGCCCACTCGGCTGTGGTCGACATGCAGCACCTGCTGAGTCTCAACGAAAAAAATCCGCTGGTGATGAGCTTCTACCAGCCGCTGGGTCAGGTTTCCGGCCAGCGCATGCTGCACTGCAAGCTGTACCACGCCGATACCCCGCTGGCGCTGTCCGACGTGCTGCCGATCCTGGAAAACCTCGGCCTGCGCGTGCTGGGTGAGTTCCCGTATCGCCTGCGCCACAACAGTGGCCGCGAGTTCTGGATTCACGATTTCGCGTTCACCGCCGCCGAAGGCCTGGAACTCGACATCCAGCAGTTGAACGACACGCTGCAGGACGCATTCGTCCACATCGTGCGTGGCGACGCCGAGAACGACGGGTTCAACCGTCTGGTACTGACCGCCGGCCTGCCATGGCGCGACGTGGCGCTGCTGCGTGCCTACGCCCGCTACATGAAGCAGATCCGTCTGGGCTTCGACCTGGGCTATATCGCCAGCACCCTGAACAACCACACCGATATCGCTCACGAGCTGACCCGGTTGTTCAAGACCCGTTTCTACCTGGCGCGCAAGCTGACCGGCGAAGATCTGGGGGACAAGCAGCAACGCCTGGAACACGCGATCCTCAGCGCCCTGGACGACGTCCAGGTACTGAACGAAGACCGCATCCTGCGTCGCTACCTGGACCTGATCAAGGCCACCCTGCGCACCAACTTCTACCAGACTGACGCCAACGGCCATAACAAGTCGTACTTCAGCTTCAAGTTCAACCCGCACTTGATTCCCGAGCTGCCCAAGCCTGTACCGAAGTTCGAAATCTTCGTTTACTCGCCGCGCGTCGAAGGCGTGCACCTGCGCTTCGGCAACGTGGCCCGTGGTGGCCTGCGCTGGTCCGACCGTGAAGAAGACTTCCGTACCGAAGTCCTGGGCCTGGTAAAAGCCCAGCAAGTGAAGAACTCGGTGATCGTGCCGGTGGGTGCGAAGGGCGGCTTCCTGCCGCGTCGCCTGCCACTGGGCGGCAGCCGTGACGAGATCGCGGCCGAGGGCATCGCCTGCTACCGCATCTTCATTTCGGGTCTGTTGGACATCACCGACAATCTGAAGGACGGCGCCCTGGTGCCGCCGGCCAACGTCGTGCGTCATGACGACGATGACCCGTACCTGGTCGTAGCGGCGGACAAGGGCACTGCGACCTTCTCCGACATCGCCAACGGCATCGCCATCGACTACGGTTTCTGGCTGGGTGACGCGTTTGCGTCCGGCGGTTCGGCCGGTTACGACCACAAGAAAATGGGCATCACCGCCAAGGGCGCGTGGGTCGGCGTACAGCGCCACTTCCGCGAGCGCGGCATCAATGTCCAGGAAGACAGCATCACCGTGGTCGGTGTCGGCGACATGGCCGGTGACGTGTTCGGTAACGGCTTGCTGATGTCCGACAAGCTGCAACTGGTCGCAGCGTTCAACCACCTGCACATTTTCATCGATCCGAACCCTGAGCCGGCGTCGAGCTTCGCCGAGCGTCAGCGCCTGTTCGACCTGCCACGTTCGGCCTGGTCGGACTACGACACCAGCCTCATGTCCGAAGGCGGCGGCATCTTCTCCCGTAGCGCGAAGAGCATTGCGATTTCCCCGCAAATGCAGGAACGCTTCGATATCCAGGCCGACAAGCTGACCCCGACCGAACTGCTCAACGCCTTGCTCAAGGCACCGGTGGATCTGTTGTGGAACGGCGGTATCGGTACTTACGTGAAGGCCAGCAGCGAAAGCCACGCCGATGTCGGCGACAAGGCCAACGATGCACTGCGGGTGAACGGCAACGAACTGCGCTGCAAAGTCGTGGGCGAGGGCGGTAACCTGGGCATGACCCAACTGGGTCGCGTCGAGTTCGGCCTCAATGGCGGCGGTTCCAACACCGACTTCATCGACAACGCCGGTGGTGTGGACTGCTCCGACCACGAAGTGAACATCAAGATCCTGCTCAACGAAGTGGTTCAGGCCGGCGACATGACCGACAAGCAACGTAATGAGTTGCTGGCGAGCATGACCGACGAAGTCGGTGGTCTGGTGCTGGGTAACAACTACAAGCAGACTCAGGCCCTGTCGTTGGCAGCCCGCCGTGCATTGCCGCGGATTGCCGAATACAAGCGCCTGATGAACGACCTGGAAGGTCGCGGCAAGCTGGATCGCGCCATCGAGTTCCTGCCGGCCGAAGAAGCGATCAACGAGCGCATCGCCGAAGGTCATGGCCTGACCCGTGCCGAGCTGTCGGTGCTGATCTCGTACAGCAAGATCGACCTCAAGGAGCAGTTGCTGGGCTCCCTGGTGCCGGACGACGACTACCTGACCCGCGACATGGAAACCGCTTTCCCGCCAACACTGGTGAGCAAGTTCTCCGCGGCGATGCGTCGTCACCGTCTGAAGCGCGAAATCGTCAGCACCCAGATTGCCAACGATCTGGTCAACCACATGGGTATCACCTTCGTTCAACGACTCAAAGAGTCGACCGGCATGAGCCCGGCGAACGTGGCCGGTGCTTATGTGATCGTGCGTGACATTTTCCACCTCCCGCACTGGTTCCGTCAGATTGAAAACCTGGACTACAAGGTTTCCGCCGACGTACAACTGGAACTGATGGACGAGCTGATGCGCCTGGGCCGTCGCGCCACGCGCTGGTTCCTGCGTGCCCGTCGCAACGAGCAGAACGCTGCCCGTGACGTCGCGCACTTCGGTCCGCATCTGGCGGCGTTGGGCCTCAAACTCGACGAATTGCTCAGTGGCGAGATCCGCGAAACCTGGCAGACCCGTTATCAGGCGTACGTCGAAGCCGGTGTGCCGGAGTTGCTGGCGCGCATGGTGGCTGGCACCACGCATCTGTATACGCTGCTGCCGATCATCGAGGCTTCCGACGTGACCGGCCAGGATCCTGCCGACGTGGCCAAGGCCTACTTCGCCGTGGGCAGTGCACTGGACATCACCTGGTACCTGCAACAGATCAGCGCTCTGCCGGTTGAAAACAACTGGCAGGCCCTGGCCCGTGAAGCGTTCCGTGATGACGTCGACTGGCAGCAACGTGCGATCACCATCTCGGTCCTGCAACAGGGCGACGGTTCCCAGGAGGTGGAAACACGCCTGGACCTGTGGATGCAGCAGCATGAAAGCATGATCGAACGCTGGCGTGCCATGCTGGTGGAAATCCGTGCCGCCAGCGGCACCGACTACGCCATGTACGCGGTGGCCAACCGCGAACTGCTGGACCTGGCGTTGAGCGGTCAAGCGGTGGTGCCTGCCGCCGTCGCCGCCGCCGAGCTGGAACCGGCTGCCTGATCAGGCGTTGAATGAAAAAGCCCCGCATCGAGAGATGCGGGGCTTTTTTCATTCAAGGGGCAAGACAACACGCGGGCCCATGGTTGGAACTCAGCTGTAGGGTGTTGAACTTGCGGGTGAGGAGACCTGCCTTTCCAGAATTTTCAGCTCGAACGTGGCAATGTCGCCGGACTTGTCGGTGAAGCACCTGCTGTACGCCGGATCACGCCAGATTTCTTTTTTGATAATGGCGGCGTTGCGTGCTTTCAAGTGAACGGTGGCTGTGTCACCGCTCAAATCATCAAGCGTGATGATTTGCTGATTGCTGTCCAGCAAATTGAAGGAGGTGGTATCACCGCCGGCGGCCGGGAAGGCGCCCAGGACGCCATGTTCGTTCTTGCTAAAATATTTTTGATAGTAGGCTTCGCTCAAAATCTGCATGTTGTAGTAGTCGTCATAACACCAGAAGTGGATGACCATGGCCGGCCTTTTTCTGCCACCTACAGGGAGCAGTTCTCGGCTTACAGGATCATAGGCTTCGAAGGTAGACACTATATTTGGCGGGATCGGCGATTTGAGTCTCTGAGGTTCAAAATGCCTCGAGCTCAATATCTGGTCAAAAAATGTCATGTTGACACCATTGCACTTGATGCGGGCAATGAAGGATCTTTCCTGGTCTTTAGTCATTGAGACTTCCCTGTCTGTAGAAAACGGTTGGTCGCGCTTTAACGCGGATCTAAAGATAGCGCTAATCGAAAGTCATGATTTTGATTAATTGTGAGCAAACCCTTCCTGTCCTGGTCAGGGTTTACTCACATTATCTGCCTTAGTCTTAATACAATTTCCGCTCTGAGGTCTGGTGGATCATCGAGACGTTACTTGTCGGGCTGGTCAATAAATTACTGAGCGACTGGTCAAACTTCTGCAATGCCCTTACTTGCACGTTTTGTTGCTCGTTAATATCGGCAACAATCTCTTCACTGCGTTTATAGTCCGCCCATACCGGGCTGAGCGCTCTGGCGTCATAACCTTGTGCGGTGCCAATGTAGTTGAAGTGGCTGTCATAGAAATCGGCACTGACTTTGGACTCGACGTCCGAACTGCGCGAGGTGATCAATTGGCTGCGGCTGTCGACAATGGCTACCACATCCGGTTTCGCCGCCTTGAGGCTCTGCATGTCCGGGTACACGGTGACCGATCCGAATTGCCGTTGAAGCGAGGCTTTGACCCAATCCACCGCGAGGTCGGGTCTGGAGGTGGCGACATAGGCGTCGTGGATCTCCCGTACCAGCAGACTCTGGCCGAAACCCGTGCCGGCATTGGCCTGGTAATTCTGTAGATAGGCACGGTTAGCGTGGGTGTTTTGGCTGTACACCACGCCCAGGGCCACATTGCTGCCGTTGGGAATACGAGTCGCGTTGCTGCGGCCGACCGGTTCGGTGAACACACTTTCCAGCGAAGGCCCCGCAGAGGGTGCGGTGGGAACCGAGCAGCCAGCCAAAAGCGCAGCTGATAGGGTAAGCGTACTGACAAATGCAAGTTTCATTGTGTTACTCCAGTGAAACAACATCAGTAAGGAAGTTGGAAATGCCGCAAGTGTTCGGCAGTTGCTCCAGACTAAACCGCAAAGTGAAGAATGAAATAGCCAATTGCGTGCTTATTGGCTGGCCCATAGTTTTGTTTGATTTAAACAAGTCGGGTTAATTGCCCCGGGAATTAAAAACGCCCGAATAGCGAATTTGGGCGTGTTTATTTATGGCTATTCGATCAGCGATCAGTTTTTCAGGGGGACCAGCACCTGTTCGTCCGGCGACAACACCATGAACACCAGCAACTTGGCAGGCTCGGTAGCGCTGGCGTTTTTCGAGACCAGGTGCTCGGATCCGGCTGCTTCATACCAGTATTCGCCCGCCTTGTACGTCACGGCTTTCTCGCCTTTCACGTGAGAGGTGACAGACCCTGAAAGGACGTAGGCCATGGCTGTACCGTCGTGCTTGTGGGCAATGGACGATTGGCCGGGCTTGTAGTCGACTTCGATCATCAGTGCTTTTTTGCCCGGCACGTTTTTCAGCATGTGATCCTGCAATACCGTGACTTTTTCCGAGGGGTCACCGGCTTCATGGGCGAATGCCGGGGCACCGACGGCCAGGGTCAGGGCAACAAGGGGAGCGGCACAGAAGCGCAAAACGTTCATGGTTCATTACCTGCGTTGGATAAGTTGTCATGGACAAATCTAGTCCGCAGCGGGTGACAAACAAACAGCCAATATTCGGGAAGGCCAGGGGACCAATGTCTGGACAGCTCGCTCCAGCGGGGGGTAATTCTGTAGGAGCGAGCTTGCTCGCGATGGATTCAGATTCGCCGCGTTTAACCAGGAAGCACGCGTTATCGTTGACGACCATCGCGAGCGAGCTCGCTCCTACAAGGGGGGGCTAGCGGATCGGAAAGCTGTTGAAGTCGACGGAGTTGGCCAGTTGGCAATCGATCAGGTCGATGAAACCCTGGACTTGCGGGCTGTTGAAATGCGATCGCATGGCCTCTTCCGATTGCCAGTGGGCGCTGACGGTCCAGCGATTGCTGTCCTCGGGGCAGCGGTCGACCATATAGGATTCGCACCCGGGAAGTTCACGCAGGGTTTCGACAATCTTTTGCAGTTGCTTACCCAGTTCATCCGAGCGCCCGGCGGCGGCTTGTACCTGTACGGTATTGATCACTTCATGGGACATTGCTCACACTCCTGAATCAGGCCGGACGAATCCTGCTCATTGAGGGATAACGCCTATGCAGGATAGGCCCGGCCCCCGGGACCGCCAATAGCCAATCCCCGGATAAAACCGCAGGCCAATCCGTCAGGCCACTTGCTGCAGGATGTCGCGCAAACGGTCCAGGGCGATGTCGATGTCGAGGGTTTCGATGGCGCCAAAACCGAAAAAAAGCCCGGCCCTGGGCGTTTCCTGATAGAAAAAGCTGTCGATGGCATATAGCCCGACTTCGACTTTTTTCGCCAGTTCGATCACCAATGGAATATCCATCGGCACTTTGCACATCACCACCATGTGGAAGCCGGCAGTGGACGGTACCGCCTCCAGCCAGGGCGAAAGATCGCCGGCCATGCGCGCCAGGATCCGCTCGCGGCGCCCGGCATAGATCGTATGGCAGCGCCGGATGTGCTTGAGCAGGCAACCTTCGGCGATGAACTTGGCCAGCGCCCATTGGGGCAGGGTCGAGGTGTGCAGGTCGGTGAGCTGCTTGGCGCGCACCACGGCCTCGAGGATCGCCGGCGGCAGGATCCCGTAGCCGAGCCGCAGTTCCGGTAACAGGGTTTTGGAGAACGTCCCGACGTACGCGACGATTCCCCGTTCATCCATGCTTTGCAGGGAATCGGTGGGGCGGCCTTCATAGCGGAACTCGCTGTCGTAGTCGTCCTCGATGATGATCGCACCCAACTCATGGGCCTTGGCCAGCAGTGCTTCCCGGCGCGCCTGACTCATCGGCATGCCCAGCGGGAACTGGTGCGACGGGGTGACGTAGATCAGGCGCGTGCCGCGAGGAATCTGGTCCACCACAATGCCTTCGGCGTCCACCGGTACGCCAATGACCGTGGCGCCATGGGTGCCGAACAGCAGGCGCGCCGGCGGGTAGCCGGGGTCCTCCATGGCGACCAGGCTGCCCGGACTGATCAGCACCCGGGCAATCAGGTCCAGCGCCTGCTGCGCACCGTTGCACACCACCACATCCTCATCCTGACAATTGACCCCGCGGGAGAACGCGATGTGCTGCGCAATGGCGTTACGTAGCGCCGGCAAGCCCTCGGGCTGGCTGTATAAGCCCTTGGAACCGGCAATCTGGCGCAGTGCATGAGAGGTGCAGCGCCGCCAGTCATCCTGGGGAAACTGGCCCTTGCTGGTGGCGCCACCAATGAAGTCGTAGCGCAGCGAGCCTTCCAGGGTCGGATGACGCAGAAACACCGGCAGGTTGCGCCAGTACTCGATCACCTCGAAGCCGCCGAGTTCGGTGTGGTTCTGTTTACGCTGCACCTTCGACGAGCGCGCGTTGACATAGGTGCCTTTGCCGACCACCCCGGTGAGGAAGTTTTCGTAAGTCAGTTGGGCGTAGGTGTCGGAAATGGTCTTGCGCGAAATACCCAGTTGTTCGGCCAGCAAGCGGCTGGGGGGCAGTTGTGTCCCGGCGGTCAGGCGACCGGACTCGATAGCGCTGCGCAGTTGGTTGTACAGCTGGCCGGCCAGGTCCTTGCGACCGTTGATGACAACATGTAGTTCCATACCGGCGAGGCTCCGGGGCTGTTGGGCGCGTGTGCGTCGCGCAAGATTACCCCTATCCGCTTGTGGTACAGAAGTTGTGCAGTGGAAAAACCGTCAATTGGTCTGGCGGCGGTGGTCCCCGGGGAAATCGCCTGATTGGATCTGTCATGCCCCCGAGCCAGCGACTACCGTGAAGTTCACATCACGCCTGCACGAGATCGCCCCATGAACCCCCGCCTGGATTACTACAGCGCGTCGCCCAAAGCGATGAAAGCCATGATCGCCATGGAGGCCCTGGCCAGCAGCCTGAGTATCGAGCAGGGCCTGCTGCACCTGATCAAGATTCGTGCTTCGCAGCTCAATGGCTGTGCCTTTTGCACCGATATGCACTCGGTGGATGCACGGCGCCTGGGCGAAAGCGACCGGCGTCTGTATTCCATTGTGGTCTGGCGCGACAGCAACTTTTTCAATCCTCGGGAAAGAGCCGCGCTGGCCTGGACCGAGGCGGTCACCTTGCTCTCCGAAAGCCATGTGCCGGACGATGTCTACGCGCAAGCCAGGGAGCAGTTCAGTGAAAGCGAAATGGTCGACCTGACCATTGCCGTTACCACCATCAACAGCTGGAATCGCCTGGCCGTGAGCTTTCGGCAGACACCCAGCGCCTGAGTCATTGTCACAGCAGGTTCATGAACGATCCGCAGGATGCACCTGTCAGTGTCAGATCGACAGGGAGTCCTCGATGTCATTCATGGAAGCCAGCGCCCACCAGGGGGCTGCGGAATATCGTGTAGCTATTGATAAAAATGCGTCCTGGCACCAGTTGGCGGCGGCTATCGACCCCGAACTGGCGCTGTGTTTCACCGTCAGCGCCCGTTGCGGTTGCTTCATGCAGGCCGCCCGCAGTCTCAACATCAAGACCACCCGCCTGCGCAGGCAACTGGTGCTGCTGGAAACGCAGCTCCAATGTTCGCTGTTCAACCATGGCGACAATGGTTTGAGCCTCAGCCGCGATGGCTTGCGCTTGCACGCACAATTGATCGCCCTGGCCCATGAGCGCGGTTTGCCTGTGGTCGAGCAGCCGTTGATTCGCCTGGCCGTGGCGGATTCGATCCTGCATGACATTCTCGGGCGCGACCTGGTTGCACTGCTGCGGCGCAACGCCAGCGTTCGGCTGGAGATCATGACGCTCGACAGCGAGTTGGCCTTGCAGGCAGTCAGCGCCGACGTGGTGGTGTGGCTGGGCGAGACCGGATCGCCGTTACCGGGACCGAGCTTTGCCACCACCGAACCCCGGCGCCTGGCGCAACTCGATTACCTGCCGCACATTGCCAAGCGCTACTCGCGGGTTGCCTCCAGGCCGGAATGCCTGGATGACCTGGCCGATTTTCTCCTGGTGCAATGGCGGCAGGACGGCCAGGTTGAGAGCTTCCGGCCATGGAATACGCTGGTGGATCAGCGCCCGGCCGGGGTGGTGCAACTGCAATCCTGGGAGCTGATGCTGGAGATGATCCGTTGCAGTGCCGGCATCGGCCTGCTGCCGCACTACATGAGCCACTTCGACCGCGGGCTGATTGCCTTGCCGGGCCTGTTTGACCAGCCTATGCGGCGTCAGGTGTGGATGGCGGTCAATGCTGATTCCGGGGACGACGAGCAAGTACGGGTGATCGTCGAATTGATCGAAAACACTTTCAGCGAGCGCCGGGAGTGGTTCGAATGAAGATAGCTTGAATAGACTGCAATCCTTGTGGCGAGGGGGCTTGTCGGACCGCCGCACCGCCCCGTTCGGTTGCGCAGCAGCCGTAATAACGGGCACTGCGGTTTGCAGGGTGAAAACGAGTATTGGTTTGTTGGGGGTCGCTACGCAACCCAACGGGGGCAAGCCCCCTCGCCACAGAGGTTTCGTTCGTTATAGAGTGAACGGCCATGTCTGCTTCAAGGATGATTCACCCATGCCAGCCACCGAACCCGTCATCACCCTCGAACGCTTCAACGAATCCCATATCGAAGGCGTTGCGGCGCTGTACAACGACCCGGCCATCGCCCGTCAAACCCTGCAAATGCCGTTTCAGTCCACCGAACTCTGGCGCAGTCGCCTTGCGCTGGATAACGAACGCTTGGTGAATGTGGTGGCCCTGCATCAAGGCACGGTCATCGGCAACATTGGCCTGGAGCAGTTCTCACGCATTCGTCGCAGCCATGCCGGCAGTTTCGGCATGGGCGTTGCGGTGGCGTGGCAGGGCAAGGGGGTGGGCTCGAAGCTGCTCGCGACGGCGCTGGATATCGCCGACAACTGGATGAATCTGCAGCGCATCGAGCTTTCGGTGTATGCCGACAACGAAGCGGCCATTTCCCTGTACCGCAAGTTCGGCTTCGAAACCGAGGGCCTGTTCCGCGACTACGCCGTGCGTGACGGCGTGCTGGTGGACACCTTGAGCATGGCGCGCCTGCGCCGCACGCCCAAGGCCGGTTGAGTCAGCCACCCAGGGCGAAAGCCACCGCCTCCTGCGCATTCAGTCCGGCGGTGGCAGTACCGCTCACGCTTTTACTCGTACGCCCGCCACGCGCATCTGCCATGCTTAATGTCCGCAACACCGCTTCAACCAAAGGAACACCGCTATGGACGATGTACAGCAACTGGGCGAAATGCTTCGCCACTACGCCGAAAGCGAAGCGCACAAAAAGCAAGTGTTCGAGTCGCAATCGGCCGAGTGGGCGAAGCGCATTGGTGCGCTGTTCGATCAGATCCAGCAGTGGTTGGAACCGGTCAAGGCACCTGACCTGCTCGTAGTGAACCGCGAAGTGTACGTCGCGTCGGGGCCGAGTGTTCCGGTGGAGAGCTCTCCGTTCAAGACCGAAAAGCTGAGCATCCTGATCACTGGCAAACCGGTGGAATTCGTGCCGGAGGTGATGGGTGTCGGCGGGCAGATTTCCGTGGCGGTGATGGGCTTTACAGCAGCACGTTATGGCAGCGTGTCACTGGTGTGCCTGCCGCCATCCACTGGCTGGCAGTGGCGCAAGACCAATGGCTTGAAAGACCCGGACACTTTTGAGTTCGATGCAAACTTCCTGGCGCAACAACTGCAAAGCCTGATTCCCAGGGAGCGTGCCTGAAATCTCGACATACAACCCTGTGGGAGCGAGCTTGCTCCCACAGTAATCGGTGCTACATCAGATATCGAGGGTTTCCCAATCCGGGTTCGCCTCTTCCGGCGGCAGTGTTCTAACGGTTTTTCCGGTCGCCAATTCCACCCGCCGCGCCACTTCCGGGTCATCCGCAAACGGGATCAGGCTTGCATCGTCCAGGCTCTCGGCGGTCTGGTGGCGCAGACAATACTCGACGGCGAACCACAAAAATGCCACACCCAGAATGTTCAGTATGACTTCAATCATCAGGCAAACCGCGCCTCGCGTTCGGCTATCGCCACGTCCGTTACCCGCACCGTGCGCCACACGTTGTAGGCCATCAGCAGCATGCCGCTGAGGAAGAACACCCCGCCGGCAAAGCGCACGACGAATCCCGGATGGCTTGCCTGCAAGGCTTCGACGAAGGAGTAGGTCAGCGTGCCGTCATCGTTGATCGCGCGCCACATCAGGCCCTGGGTGATGCCGTTGACCCACATCGAGGCGATGTACAGCACGGTGCCGATGGTCGCCAGCCAAAAGTGCAGGTTGATCAGCGGCGTGCTGTGCATCTGATCGCGCCCGAATACCTTCGGCACCATGTGATAGGTCGCACCGAAGGTAATCATCGCCACCCAGCCCAGCGCCCCGGCGTGCACGTGGCCGATGGTCCAGTCGGTATAGTGGGAGAGGGCGTTGACGGTCTTGATCGCCATCATCGGCCCCTCGAAGGTCGACATGCCGTAGAACGCCAGGGACAGCACGAGGAAACGCAGGATCGGGTCGGTGCGCAACTTATGCCAGGCACCGGACAGGGTCATCATGCCGTTGATCATTCCGCCCCAACTCGGCGCCAGCAGGATCAGCGACATGGCCATGCCCAGCGACTGCGCCCAGTCCGGCAGCGCGGTGTAGTGCAAGTGGTGCGGGCCAGCCCAGATGTACAGGGTGATCAGCGCCCAGAAGTGCACAATCGACAGGCGATAGGAATACACCGGCCGGCCCGCCTGTTTCGGCACGAAGTAATACATCATCCCCAGGAAACCTGTGGTCAGGAAAAAGCCCACGGCGTTGTGCCCGTACCACCATTGCACCATGGCGTCGGTAGCCCCGGAATACACCGGATAGGACTTGAACCAGTCGACTGGAATCGACAGGTGATTGACCACGTGCAGCATGGCGATGACCACGATGAATGCACCGAAAAACCAGTTGCCGACGTAGATGTGTCTGGTCTTGCGTTGCACTACGGTAGTGAAGAACACCACGGCGTACGCAACCCAGACCACGGTCATCCACACCGCGCCGGTGAATTCGATTTCGGCGTATTCCTTGGTGGTGGTGTAGCCCAGCGGCAGGGTGATCAGCATCACCACAATCACCGACTGCCAGCCCCAGAACGTGAAGGCAGCGAGTGTGTCCGAGAACAGCCGTACCTGGCAGGTGCGTTGCACTGCGTAATAGCTGGCGGCGAATTGCGCGCTGCCGGCGAAACCGAAAATCACCAGGCTGGTGTGCAGCGGGCGCAAGCGGCCGAAGGTGGTCCACGGCAGGTCCAGGTTCATCTGCGGCCACACCAGTTGCGAGGCGATCCACACGCCCATCGCCATCCCCACGATGCCCCAGATTACGGTCGCCACGATGAATTGGCGGACGACCTTGTAGTTATAGGCCTGTCCGATGGTTGTTGTGCTCATGGTCAATGCTTCCTCGGTTGCAATGCCGTGCACTGTAAAAACACCGGTAAAAACAAAACAGGCTCAGGGAAAATTCATTTGTGCGGATCAGATTCTTCGCCACTCCTGCGGCTTTCAGTCGTGTTCTGATACGGTTTTTTAGAGTTCAAGTGAATCTGTAACGTACTGCGCCGCAAGCTCATAGTCGTTACCTCGAAACGAGCCGCAGAGCCCGACTTGCGCCCCCTGTAGGAGCGAGCTTGCTCGCGATGGAGTCAAAGGCGATGCGTTTATCCAGGAGGTTCGCGTTTTCGTTGACCTCCATCGCGAGCAAGCTCGCTCCTACAGGGTTCTGTGCCTAATTCTGATGAGGTAGCCAGATGTATCAGTACGACGACTACGACCGGGCATTGGTGCTCGAACGAGTTGCGCAGTTTCGTGATCAGGTCGAGCGCTTTCTGGCCGGTGAGCTGAACGAAGAAGAGTTCCTGCCATTGCGCCTGCAGAACGGCCTGTACATGCAAAAGCATGCCTACATGCTGCGAGTGGCGATTCCCTACGGCACGCTGAGTGCCCGGCAGATGCGTACGTTGGCGAGCATCGCCAGGGATTACGATCGCGGTTACGGCCATTTCACCACCCGGCAGAACATGCAGTTCAACTGGATCGAACTGGCCCAGGTGCCGTCGATCCTCGAACGCCTGGCCGAGGTGGAAATGCATGCGATCCAGACCTCCGGCAACTGTGTGCGCAACATCACCACCGAAGCCTTTGCCGGGGTTGCGGCCGACGAAATGATTGACCCGCGACCGTTGGCGGAAATTCTGCGGCAGTGGTCGACCATCAACCCGGAATTCCTGTTCCTGCCGCGCAAGTTCAAGATCGCCATCTGCTCGGCCGAGCAGGACCGCGCGGCGATCATGATGCATGACATCGGCCTTTATCTTTACCCAGGCTCCGAAGGACACATGCTCCTGCGAGTCATGGTGGGCGGCGGTCTGGGGCGCACGCCGATCCTCGGCGTGCAGATCCGCGAAGGCTTGCCGTGGCAACACCTGCTGTCTTACGTAGAGGCGGTGCTGCGGGTGTATAACCGCCATGGCCGGCGGGACAACAAGTACAAGGCGCGAATCAAGATTCTGGTCAAAGCCCTGGGCATCGAGGCCTTCGCCCGGGAAGTGGAAGAAGAGTGGCAGTTCCTCAAGGACGGCCCGGCGCAACTGACCCTTGACGAGTTCGAGCGGGTGGCCAGTGCGTTCGTCGCACCGCCCTATCGTGATCTGTCCGACACCAGTCTCGATTTCGGCACGCACCTGGCCGAAAACCCGGCGTTCGCTCGTTGGGTGCAGCGTAACGTGCAGCCGCACAAAATATCGGGCTATGCCAGCGTGGTGTTGTCGACCAAGCCCGGCAGCGCTGCGCCACCGGGCGATGTCACCACCGAGCAGATGGAGGCGGTGGCCGAGTGGTCCGAGCGCTTTGGCTTCGGTGAAATCCGCATTGCCCATGAGCAGAATATCGTCCTTCCGGACGTGTCCAAGGCCGATCTGTTCACCCTGTGGCGCCTGGCCTGCGGACACAATCTGGGCAGCGCCAACGCCGGATTGCTCACCGACATCATCGCCTGCCCCGGTGGCGACTTCTGCGCGCTGGCCAACGCCAAGTCGATCCCCATCGCCAAGGCTATTGCCGCACGCTTCGAAGACCTCGACTACCTGCACGACCTGGGCGATATCAGCCTCAATATTTCCGGCTGCATGAATGCCTGCGGTCACCATCACATTGGCAACATCGGCATTCTGGGGGTCGATAAGAACGGCACCGAGTGGTACCAGATCACCCTCGGCGGCGCCCAGGGCAAGAACAGTGCGTTGGGCAAGGTCATTGGCCCGTCCTTCAGCTCCGCCGAAGTGCCCGAGGTGATCGAGCGCATCATCGACACCTTCGTGCGTTATCGCGAGAGCGAAGAACTGTTCGTCGACGCCTTCCAACGGATCGGGCTAGAGCCGTTCAAGGAGGCTGTCTATGCGAAAGTGCTGGAGGTGTCGGCATGAACAATCTGTTGCGGCTGGAAGAGGGCGTGGCGCGGATTGTCGCGGATGATCCATGGAAGCTCGTGCGCGACCCGCAAGCACCGCTGCCCGTGGGTGCAACGATTCTGCCGCTGAGCCGTTGGCTGGAAAACCCGTCGCAAAACGGCGTGTGGCTGGGGCCGGACGATGAAGTGGAAAGCCTTCAGCCATGGTTTACCCAACTGCCCTTGATCGCCCTGGATTTTCCGAGCTTTCGCGATGGCCGCGGGTACAGCCAGGCGTATCTGCTGCGTGCGCGATTGGGTTGGGCCGGCGAGTTGCGCGCCATCGGCGATGTCTTGCGCGATCAACTCAGCCACATGCGCCAATGCGGTTTCGACAGCTTTGCCGTGCGTGAAGACAAATCCGCAGAAGATGCATTGAAGGGATTGGCGGGGATGAGCGTGTTGTACGGGCGTTCGGTGATTGAGCCGCGGCCGTTGTTCAGGCGCCGCTGAATTCGGCCCCTGCAGGAGCGAGCTTGCTCGCGATGGACGTCAACGAAAACGCGATTTTTTTGGATAAACGCGTCGCCTGTAACGCCATCGCGAGCAAGCTCGCTCCTACAAGAATCTCCCGTCACTTCAACGCCGGATCCCCCATGTTCATTTTCTTCCAGCCCTGCAACAGCACTTGCGCCTTGGGCTCCTGGCCGTTGTCCAGGTAATACTGGATCAACGACAACCGGGCATTGCGATTGGCCGGCTGCACCTTCAACAGCCGTTCCAGTTCGGCGCACGCCTGGTCAATCTTGCCGCTGTCATGCAGGGCCACTGCCAGCACATAGCCGAACTGCCCGCTCTGGGGATCCAGTTGCGCGGCCTTGCGCAGGTACGGCATGGCTTGAGCGGCCTGGCCCGCACGAATCAGCGCCAGGCCCTGAGTGTGTTGCAGCAGGCCAGAGTCGGGGTGGTCCTTGAGGCTTTGCCCCAGCAGGGCATGGGCTTCCTGACTGCGACCGTTGGCCTCCAGCCATTGCACCAGGGTGACCAGCGCCGGGTAGAAGTCCGGATCGCGCTGCAGGGCGGTACGCAGCAAAGCTTCGACTTCTGCGCTGCGGCCATCGGCCTGATAGAGCATGGCCAGGTTCAGGTTGGCCTCGGCGCGCTCGGCCAGACTCTTTTGCACCGCTTCGTACTCGGCAATGGCGGCATTCCAGGCGTCCTGGGCGCTGCCCAAGCCATTGCGTGCGACGCTGAGCAGGTCCCGGGCGACGGCGATGCGTACAGCCCGCACCGGGTCGCTCAGCAACGGCGTCAGCAATGGCGCGCGCTCCGCAGGCGGCAGGAAGGCACTGACCGCCCGCACCGCGCTCTCGCGGACTTGCGGCGCCGGGTTGCCCAGGTCCCTGGTAGCCAGTTTCAACGCCTGTTCGCTCGGGTACGCCGGCAGTTCGGCCAGCAGCGTCGCGCGCTGAATCGCCGGCAGGTTGCTGCGTTGCAGTTGCTCGAACAACGCCTGCGCGGCGCCGGGCTGGCCGTTGCGAATCAGCCACAGGCTTTCGTCGTAGCGAGGGGCTTGTACCGCGCTGGCGTTGGCGGTGTTCCACAGCTTGAACTGCTCGGTGACCTTGTCGCCGGCCTTGCCTTTGTGGCAGGTCAGGCAGGCGTCAGGCGTACCGAGTTTCTTTGCTCGCTCAGGATTGGGAATGCTGAAGCTGTGGTCATGCCGCAAGTCGTTGCCCATGTAGAACTTGCCGGGCATGTGGCAATCCACGCACTGCGAACCCGGCTGGCCCATGGTGTGGCGAGTGTGTTCGATGGAATCGTAGTTTTTCGCTTGCAGGCCCTTGCCGTCGACGCCCTCCACGGTGGTTTTGCCGGCGGTGTTGTGACATTGCAGGCAAACGCCGTTGTCGGGTGCCTTCAACTGTGTACTGTGGGGGTTGTGGCAGTTGCTGCAACGCACGCCCTTGTCGAACATTTTGCTCTGGGCAAAGGAGCCGTGTTCGAACACTTCGTCCTTGATCTTGCCGTCCAGCGCGTACAACTCGCGGGTCAGGACGCTCGGCAGGTAGTCGTCCATCAGCCGTTTGCCGACCGTGTAGCCATCGTCCAGGGGCGCGCGGCGAGAGTGGCAGCGGGCGCAGGTTTCGATTTCGACGGTGGCGTTCTTGTCCTTGAGGTCGACGGCAAAGCCTACGTGGATCAGGTCGGTTTTCTTCGCCGTCCATTCCAGGTGATTGGACGCCGGGCCATGGCAGGCCTGGCAGCCGACACCGAGGCTGTTCCAGTGACTGTCGAAGGTGTTTTTCGCCGCATCGAAATTGCGCTTGTAACCGGTGGTGTGGCACTCGACGCACATGAAGTTGGCGTTCTGGCTCGGCTTGCTCCAGTGCAACGGGTTCTTGAAGGTCACGCCCTGACCCGGATAGAGGTGAAACCAGCGCTGCTTCTCGGTATCCCAGGCCACGCCGAGGGCCTGGAGCCGGCCTTCGCCGACCTCGATCAGGTATTGCTGCAAGGGGGCGATGCCAAAGGTGTAGGCGACTTTGAAATCGGCATTCTTGCCATCGATACCCGGCGTGTTGACCCAGAATTCGTCGCCTTTGCGCGAGAACACCGTGGTCTCTTTTTCGGCCTTGAAGGTGACGTTGTTGAAGTCGCCGAGCAGGGTGTCCGCGTTGGCTTGCTGCATCGCCAGTTGGTGATGGGAGCCTTGCCAGTCCTTGACCTGCTCGCCGTGGCAGCCCTGGCATTGTTGCTCATCGACCATTTTCGCAGGCTTGACAGCGACCGGTTGCGGTTTGGCCGGTTGCACGGCAGGCGCGCTGACGGGGACTGGCTTGAGCGGTGTCGGTGTACTGCCCAGCAAAAACCAGCCAATACCCGCCACAGCCAGCAGCAGGATGCCGATGGTGACAGGGAACAGATAACGGTTGATCAGGGTCGGTTGCGAATCAGGGTTTGGGGTTGCAGCTTTATTTTTATGTTTCGGCATTACGACTTCCATGGTCCAGGTGCGATTGCCTTGCGGCGCGCGATGACGCTCGATGCAGCTTTGCCGGATGACCGGCGTGTGTCAAATGGCGGATGTTGTGAAGCTGATGGCCCCATCGCGAGCAAGCTCGCTCCCACAGGTCTTGTGTCGTGCACAAATGTTGTGATCGACACCGAACCTGTGGGAGCGGGCTTGCCCGCGAAGGCGATCTGTCAGGCGCCACGTCACTCCCCGACAAACCACCGGTAATACGGATTCCCGGAATCCCCACGCATTACCTCGCGCATATCCCTGGCCCAAGCGTCACGGTTTCCGTCGTACGCATGCAGGCTCGCCCGATAGAACTGCATCAGGCGTTGTTGCTGGGTGTTCATGCGCTCGATGAACCCGGCGTCGGCGTTCAACACGGCTGGCGACTGGTGCAGGGCGAGCAGGGCGGGCAACACGCGGCTGATCTCTTTCGAGCGAACCCAGGGTGCGTACTCGATGCGCGGTTGATCGTCCGTCACCGGTTGCGCATCGCCAGCGAAGCGTTCAAGCCCCTCACGATCAGTCACCCATGTCGCGAGCAATGCTGCGGCCGAACCGACGCCGACATCCTGCAAGGTGCTGCGAACGCTGTCCTGCTGGAAGCGCGCGTTGATCTTTGCTGAATCCAGCTCAATCGGCTCCATCGAACCCACCAGCAGCATCTCGTGGAACTCGCTGGTCCACAGGGTCGCGTACGGGAACACGTCGAGGAAGCTGCGCACCAGTGAGCGCGAGTCGTCGATGTTCTGCGTCGGCAGCGGCAGCCATTGGGCGACCAGGCCTTGTTTGTGCAAACGGCTGGCGGCCAGTTGGTAGAAGTCCCGGGAATACAGGTTGACCACGCCGGCAGCGGAGGGCGGTGGCGGCTCGAGAGTGATCAGGTCGTAGCGCTGCGGATTGCGCAGCAGTTCCTGGCGACCGTCACGCAAGCGCACATCGACCCCCGGATCGGCCGCGGCGTTGAAATTGCCTTTGAACAAGGGGGCTGCCTTGACCACCGAAGGCAGCAGTTCGGCAACCACGCGATGTTCCAGGCCGGGATAGCGGGTCAGGGCGCCCGCGGTGATGCCGGTACCGAACCCGATCACCAGTGCCGAGCGCGGCTCACCGTTGTGGATCAGCAGGGGCAGCAGCGCCTGGATCCGCATGTAGCGCAGGGACGGCATGGCGTCACCGGTATTGGATACGCCCTGAATGTACAAACGCTGGAATGCCCTTTCTCCCTTGCCCTGAGTGACCACGGCGACGGTGCCGCCACGGCCTTCTTCGTAGAACGTCAGCGTGCCATTGCGCGCGCCCGGCAGCAGGCTGGCGAGCTTGTTGACCGGCGTGAACACGGCGAGCGCCAGGGACACCAGGCCGATGGCAATCACCGCCTGACGCCGGCCTTTCTTCACACCATGGCCCTTGCGCACGGCGAGGTACGCGATACCGGCGGCAATCAGCGCCAGCAGGCCCAGGGTCCGTACCAGACCCAGCATCGGGATCAGGACAAAGCCGCAGAGCATCACGCCGACAATCCCGCCAAGGGTATTGAACGCGACGACTTCGCCGACATGGCGCCCCACCTGTTCGCCACCAACGCTCAAGCGCAGGGCCAAGGGGAACGCAGCCCCCAGCAACAGGGTCGGCACAAACACGATGCTCAAGGCAGCCACCGCAAACCGCGTGCTCATGCCAGCCAGTTCACTGCCGCCTAATGACAATACCCAGGATTCGGCCAGGGTCTGGGCGAGCACCAGCCAGCGTCCGAGCAACGCCACTTCCAGCAAGGCAATCGCGCCGGCTGCGGCAATCAGCACACCGAACACTCCCCAGGGATCGCGCAGGCGATCGACCCGACGGGCCAGCAGCATGCTGCCCAGGAACAAGCCGGTGAGGTAAGTCGCCAGCACCACGGCAAAGGCGTAGGTGCGGGTGCTCATGAATTGCACGATCGATTGCGACCACACCACTTCGTAGCCCAGGGCTACGCCACCGGCAATGGAGTACAGCCACAGGGCCAGGCGGTCGGGGGCTTTTTCAGTGTGATGTTTCACCGGGGTATCGACGGGTACCCCGCGCTGGCGCTGGAACCACAAGGCCCCAGCGGCGGCCAGCAGGTTCAGCATGGCGGCGGCCAGCGCGCTGCCGCGCACACCGAGGGTGGCAATCAGCACGAACGCGGCGAGCAGGGTGCCGGCGATGGCCCCGGCGGTGTTCGCCGCATACAGCTGCCCGCCGGCCTTGCCCAGGTGTTGCGGGTCAGTGGCCAGGGAGCGAACCAGCACCGGCAGGGTGCCGCCCATCAACAGGGCGGGAATACCCACCAGCGCGAACGGCAGCACCCAGGCCAGCAAGCCCAAGTGTGCCTCCAGCCAGGCAAACGGGCTGGCCGCCAGGCTCATGGCAAAGGTTGCAGCGACACCGAGCACGGCCACCAGCACTTCCAGCCCGGCGTACAGCACAACCGGTTGCTGCATCCGGTCCGCCCAGCGCCCGAACAGCAAGCCACCCAAGGCCAGCCCGGCAAAGAACGCGCTGATCCCGGTGGTGATGGCATAGACCTCGACGCCTACGACCAACGACAACTGCTTGATCCACAGCACCTGATACACCAGCGCCGCGGCGCCGGAGACAAACAGCAGCAGGGCGGGGATCAACAGCGCCGGGGAGGCGACTTGCGGGGCAGGTATGGCCGACGATTTGCTGGCGACACGTGAGGTCATTGCGGATTGCCTTTGCAATTCAAGAAAACTGCGACTGTACGGGCCTCATCGCGGGCAAGCCCGCTCCCACACTGGATCTTCGGTACGACAAAATCCCTGTGGGAGCGGGCTTGCCCGCGATTGGGGCCAATACGGTCCCAACTCGGAAACAGTACCGCTCGCCAATGAAGGCGAGCGGCGGTCCAGCGGTCTTACTGTGCAGCTTTCATTTTTTCAGCGATCTTGGCGTCTACCGCAGCACGGATCTGGTCGATGCTGAAGCTGGCCGGTCTCTGGCTGGGTGGATACTCGATGAAGGTCTGCAGGAACGTTGCCGATTTTTCGACGGCTACAGCCGCCAGGTAGACGTTCTTGGTTTGCCAGTCGTAATACTGGTCGGAAACCACGTCGGCACGTTCATACGGGTCCATGCGCAGGTTGAAGATTTTCGGTACGCGCAAGCATACGAACGGTTCGCTCCAGACCTTGAAGCCGCCCGGTGCGCGCTGTTCGCAGAACACGGCTTTCCAGTTGTCGAAGCGCATCGACACCAGCACGCCGTCATCGTTGAAGTAGTAAAACTCCTTGCGCTCACCCTTGGGCGCCTGGCCGGTCAGGTACGGCAGTTGGTTGTAACCGTCCAGATGCACCTTGAAGTTGGTGCCGCCGGAAGTCGGTGCCCACCCCTTGAGCAGCTTGGTTTTCACGTCGGCATCACCAGCGGCGGCCAGCAAGGTCGGGAACCAGTCCATGCCCGAGAACATCTCGTTGGACACTTCGCCCGGCTTGATCTTGCCTGGCCAGCGGACCATCGCCGGAACGCGGTACGCACCTTCCCAGTTGGAGTTCTTCTCGTTACGGAACGGCGTGGTTGCCGCGTCCGGCCAGGAGAACTGGTTCGGGCCGTTGTCGGTGGTGTAGACGACGATGGTGTTGTCGGTGATTTTCAGGTCATCGAGGGTTTTCAGCAGTTTGCCGACGTCGCCGTCGTGCTCGATCATGCCATCGGCATAATCGTTGCCGGGCATGCCGCTCTGGCCCTTCATCGATTCACGCACGTGAGTGAACAAGTGCATGCGAGTGGTGTTCATCCAGACGAAGAACGGCTTGTCCGCCTTGGCCTGTTTCTCGATGAACGCCTGCGCGGCCGCGGTGGTTTCGTCGTCGATGGTTTCCATGCGCTTGGTGTTCAGCGGGCCGGTGTCTTCGATCTTGCCATCGGCGAAGCTGTGGATCACGCCGCGCGGCGAGTAGGCCTTGACGAACGCGGGGTCGTCCTTGGGCCAGTACGGACGCTCGGGTTCTTCTTCGGCGTTGAGGTGATACAGGTTGCCGAAGAATTCGTCGAATCCGTGGTTGGTCGGCAGGTATTCATCTTTGTCGCCCAGGTGGTTCTTGCCAAACTGACCGGTGGCGTAGCCTTGGGACTTGAGGGCCTGGGCGATGGTGATGTCGCGTTTTTGCAGGCCGACCGGGGCACCCGGCATCCCGACTTTCGACAGCCCGGTACGTAGCGCCGACTGTCCGGTGATGAATGTCGACCGGCCGGCGGTGCAGCTGTTCTCCGCATAGTAGTCGGTGAACATCATGCCTTCTTTGGCAATCCGGTCGATGTTCGGAGTCTTGTAGCCGACCACGCCCATGGAGTAGGCGCTGATGTTGGTCTGGCCAATATCGTCGCCGAAGATCACGAGAATGTTGGGTTTCTCAGCGGCCCCGGCGGTTGCCGAAAACGCCATGACCGTAGTCGCCACCAGGGCGAGTTTCGGTATCCACTTACGTATGCGAGTCATCTGACTGGCTCCTTATGCTCACTTGCGTCGCGTGCTGCGACAAACGTTTATTGCGGTCCTGCGTAACGTCTTTTTATTGCACTTGCTCGGAAGTGGCGGCATCGAACGGGTAGATACGACGCCATTCGGACGCCATGTCGACGACCGTCCAGCCACGCTTGTTTGCTTCGTCCAGGGCCTTGTCCAGACGACCGATCTGCGACTGCCGGTCGTATGCCCATTCGCGTTTGGCGTCGGTGTGATGCACCAGGCCCATGAATCGTTTGCCGGGACCGTCGGCGGTCCACTGGAGCATTTGCAGGTCGCCGTCGGAGTTGCCGAAGGCGAGGATTGGCCGACGACCGATCACCGCGTCGATGCTTTCCGGTTTGCCCGGGCCATCGTCGTTGTGGGCCAGTTTCGGCGTGCGCAGGATCGACGCCTTGCCATCCTTGTATTCAAAGCTGGTAACGAAGGTCGTGCCGATAACCTGCTCGGGCGGTACCCCATAGACCTTCTCGGCGAAGGCTCTCATGAACCCGGTGTCGCCACCGGAGACGATGTAGGTCTTGAAGTCTTTGCCGCGCAGGTAGTCGAGCATCTCAAGCATCGGCTGGAAGATCATTTCGGTGTACGGCTTGCCGGTTTTCGGATGCCTGGCTTGACTCAGCCAGGTCTTGGCATAGTCATCGAACGCTTCGGTGGTCATGCCGGTGTGGGTCGCACCGAAGATCTTCAGCAGGCCCTCCATGCCGGTGGCGGCCAGTGCCTTGTGATCGTTTTCCAGCACGGCCTGGAACGGCTGGGTGGTTTTCCATTCCGGGTGTTGCGGCGCGGTGCGTTTGACTTCTTCCAGGGCGAACAGCAACTCGAAGTACATCGGTTGCTCGCTCCACAAGGTGCCGTCGTTGTCGAACACGGCAATGCGGTCCTCGGGTTTGACGAAGTCCTTGCTGTTTTGATCGGTGACCGTCTGCACGAACTCGATGATCTGCTTTTTCGATGGACCGTCGTTCCAGGAGGGCAGTGGCTCGGCTGCCTGCACCAGCAGCGGCAGGCTCAAGGCCAGGGTCAGCAAAAACTTGAAGCCCGGGTGGCGAAACGTCATCGGATTTGTCATGGGAATTCCTTCTCGTGAACCGGGTTGAGTGGGCGCAGGGCAGGTGCGACTGATTCCCTGTTACGCTCGGCCTGACTATGCAGCGTAGACAAGGATTCCCTGATTTGGCGCAGCGCCTGGTCTTTGTCCGGTTCGCGGCCATAACAGGCGCGCAGGAAGGTTTGCAGGCGTGGGCCGAGGCCGGTCAGTTTCAGGCCCCGGCGGCTGCGTCGGGTCCACAGGTACAGGGCGCTGAGTTGCACCGGTTTGCCTTCGATCTGCGGCGGGATCTGCCGCCACGCGTAGTCGGCGGACTCCAGCCAGGCGGCATGTCGGGCGCGGCGTCGGGCTTGCCACTTGAGGTGCGTGCGGTGTACGAGCGGGCGACTGAACCAGCCGAGTGCCATTACCGCCAACACCAGTGTCAATAGTCCGAACCAGTGCCCGGAAAGGTGCAGGCGATTCTGCTGGCCGAGTTTTTTCAGGTCTTCGGTAATGGAAAACACCGGCTTGTAGGCGCTGTTGGCCACCGCGTCGAAGGTCACGGCTGGCACCGTGGCCGTGCGGGTTTGCTGGCTGCTGGCATCCCACCATTTGATTTCGACGGATGGCAGGCTGTAGTGGCCTTCGGTGTCGATTCGATAAGTCACGCTGTCGATGCGCTGGCCGCCATTGAAGTTGCCGCGACCGTCATCCAGATTGCGGATTTGCGGTGCTTTCGGGTAACGGCTCAGGCCCTTGATGACATCCTGCGTCGGTGTCGGCAGTGACATGGCCAGGGCACCATCGGCCTGCAAGGTCAGTTCCCGGGTGATGCTGTCGCCGACCTTCAGCGGCGTGGCCGAATTGACGGTCTTCTGGGTAAACCGCAGCCCTTGAGCCACCAGCACCGCCTCACCGGGCTGGAACCCCGGTGGTTGCGCGGCATTGAAATGCAAAGGCTGGCTTTGGGCGCTGAGTTCGTGGCTGGCCTGACCCGGTGTGGCTTGTACCGTCAGCGCCGGAATGTCGTAGCCTTGGGCCAGGTTCGGGGTGATCAGGTAGCTGTAGCGCATTCCGCTGAAGGACTGGCCGTCGAAGGTCTGGTTGATGTGCTGGGCATGGCCGTCCGGTGGCATCACCAATGCGCCGGGCAGCTTCAGGTCGGGCAGGGTGGGGGCGCTGGTGAACCAGGAGTCGGTGAAGACATCGAGTTGCAACTTGACCAGGCTGCCGACCATGACGGGGTCGGCGGGTTGCAGGGTGGCCTGGACTTTCAACTGAGGGTCGGCGGCGAATGTGTTGAGGCTGATCAGGCTAATGAGCAGGGCGCAGAGTGTTGTGGTGATTGATCTGGCGCCATCGCGAGCAGGCTGGCTCCTACAGTGGATTTGTGGGGTGCTTGGATCAAATGTGGGAGCGGGCTTGCCCGCGATGGCAGCGACTCGGTCCTGAAGGTAGGTCATGGCTTGACCCCCGCCTGATCCTGCAAGCTGAATTTCTGCTTGAGGAATTTCGCCGGCGATGTGGTGAGATTCTGCAACCATTGCTCATCCGAGGCCGCTTGCTGGGTCTCCACCTTTTTGCTTTGGCCTTTACCCGGCGCCTTGTCCATCTTGATTTCGTCGGGTTTGACCTCTGGCGTGTTTTTCTCGGCGCTTTCGGTGTCTTTCTGCAAGGCAATGGCCAGGGCCAGGTTGGCCGTGGCTTCCGGGAACTGCGGTTGCAATTTCAGCGCCTGGGTATAGGACGCGATGGCCTGATCGAACTTGAACCGGCGCACGTAGATGTTGCCCAGGTAGAAATACGCCTGCGGTGTATCGAGCCGAGCGAAGCTGGCCAGTGCCAGATCGAAATCGGCGGCGTTGTAGGCGGCCACGCCTTTCCAGTACGGATCGACAAATAGCGCCGCCGCCTGAGGGTAGTGCTCATGTTCGAAGGCCCAGCGACCTTGCTGGTCGCGGGTGAAAAAGGCATCGGTCAGCGCGTTGGCCTGTGCCGGCGCCGGTTGCAGGCCCAAGCCCACCGCCAGCAGTAGTGCAGCCATCCAGTTCAGGCTCCAGCCCCTGCGTACGCTGAAGAAGGCGAGCAACAACAGCGGCCAGCACAGCCAGTAACCGGCGTCTTTCCAGTGCAATTCGCGCTGCTCGTCACTGGCTGCCTGGAAGTGCTGCTCGGCGTGCAGTTCGATCCAGTCCAGATCGTCATCGTTGAGGGTCAGGCTGCCCAGCGGGGCGTCCAGCGTTGAGGCAAGCTGCTTGAGGGCGTCCTGATCGAAGCTGCCGAGTTGCGGGCGACCGTCGCTGTCGGTGCGTGGCTGGCCGCTGGCATCGCGGATGATCCCGCCGTCGCTGCTGCCGGCCGCCAATATCAGCACTTGCAGCGCACTGTCTGCCAGTTGCTTGTCCAGCCCGGCCAGTGCCGAGATGTCGGCGCCATCGGTGATCAACAGCAGGGTGCCGGGCGTTTTCTCGGCGGCGAGCAGGCGCTTGGCCTGATCGATGACCGCGCTGACATTTTTCCCCGGTTTGCTGATCAGGTCGGTGCTCAGGGCCTGAATGAACGTATCGAGCAGCGCCGGGTCGTCGGTGGCGGGCAACACCAGATGCGCGCTGCCGGCGTAGGCAATCAAGGCATTGCGCGAACCGGCGCGACGCTGGATCAAGTCGTGGAGCTTGTGCTTGACCGCTTCCAGGCGACTGGGTGGAACGTCGCTGGCGTCCATGGAGGGCGACAGGTCGATGGCAATGATCAGCGGCGCACGGTTTTCCAGAAAGTCCGGCCGATCCTGTTCCCAGGTCGGCCCGGCGGCGGCGATGGCGCCCAGTACCAGCAGCGCACATACCAGGTGCACGGGACGCAGGCGTTGCCGGTCCTGCGGGGTGATCAGCAGATGCGGCAGCAGGTGCGCCGCGATGTTGCTGCGCAAGCGCCGTTGCAGGTCCTGGTTGCGCCGCCACAGCAATGGCAGCAATGCGCCGAACACCGCGAGCAACAGCCACAGTGGGCGCAGGAAATGGAAGTCGCTGAGGTTGATGTCCATGTCAGGCTTCCTGCCGTTGACGGGCGAGCATCAGCCGTGGAAGCAGCAGGGCGCCCAGGTGATAAAGCGCCAGCAGGGCAATGGCAGCGCCCAGCGGCCACCAGAACAGGTCGCGTTTGGGCTGGTGGCTGAGGGTTTTCACCTGATGCGGGGTGAGTTTGTCCAGGGTGCTGTAGACCTGATCCAGGGCATTGCGGTCTTCGGCGCGGAAGAAACGCCCGCCCGTGGCTTGGGCAATGTCCTGCAAGCCTTGCAGGTTGACCCTGGCTTCGCCCTCGGCAGTCGGGTCGCCGATGCCGATGGTGTGAATCACCACGCCTTTGGCCGCGGCCATGGCGGCCGCGTGATCCGGGGTGATGGCGCTGCTGGTGTCATTGCCGTCAGTGAGCAGGATCAGCACTTTTTCCTGCTCGTGGGCCTGAGTCAGCAGTTTCAGGCTCAGGCCGATGGCGTCGCCGATGGCGGTGTTGGGGCCGGCCATGCCGATGCCGGTGTCGTCCAGAAGTAGCGACAGGCTGGCGTGGTCGAGGGTCAGCGGTGCCTGCGGATAGGCACCTGTGCCGAACACGATCAGTCCGATTCGATCGTCTTTACGTTTGTCGATGAACCCGTGCACCACTTCCTTGACTGCGGCCAGGCGATTGATTTTCTGGCCGTTGGCGTCGGTGAAGTCGGTGGTTTCCATCGACTGGGAAATGTCGATGGCCAGCATCAGGTCCCGCACCGGCTGCTGGCGCTCGATGGGTTTTTCCACCAACACCGGCCGACTCGCCGCCACCAGCAGCAGTGCCCAGACCAGCAGATTCAGGAGCAATTGCCAGCCGTTGCTGCGGGTGCCGGCCTGGCTCGGTGCCTGGCCGACGGCGCGGCTCATCGCCCCGAAAAACGGTACACGCACGGCGCTGCGCGCTTCGCGGTAGTCGGACAGGTAGCGATAGCCGAACCACGGCAGCGGCAGCAGGATCAGCAGCCAGGGGTAATCAAGCTGCCACATGATGACGCTCCACCCAGGTTTTGCAGGTGCTGAACAGCTGTTGGCGCTGTTCATCGGGCATGGCCCGCAATGTTGCGTCGGGGGCGTAGGCCAGCAGCGACAGTTGTTGGCTGAAGTCGACGGGTAGCGGCTGTTTACTGTGCCGCTGCAAAAATGCCTGCCAGTCCTCTTTCCCCAACCCCGCTGGAGAGTCCTGTGGGAGCGAGCTTGCAATCAAAGGTGGTGGTGACTGACCGGACGCCATCGCGAGCAAGCTCGCTCCCACAGGTTTTGCGTAAGGCATAGAGATCGCGACCCGTTTGAGCAACTCCGGAAGCTCGCGCAACGCACTCAGGTCATTACTGCGCTGCTGCAATTCCTCCAGCCGCACCAACGCCTCGCGCCGATAGCGATCGCGCCGCCATTGCCGGTAGCGCCGCGCGCCGGTCACCACCAGCGTAACGATCAACAACGCCAGCAACGCCCACCACCCCCAGGTTTGCGGTGCATAACTGACTGGCACCGGCAGCGCCATTTCCTTGAGCTGGTCGATGCTCGGGATAGCGGGGTTCATCGGCGCCCTCCGGTAAGCTTGCCCAGTTCGGCGCGCAGTTGTTCGTGGGCTTCTGTTGCGGTGCTGAACATCATCAGTGGCACCTGGCTGCGGCGCAGCAAAGTCGCGACATCCTTGAGCCGCCCGCTGAGAAAATCCCCAAGCGGCTGGTGCACCTGTTGCCGATCCACCGCCAGCTCCACCTGCAATTGCCCTTGGGTGACCAGCACGCGGCCGTTTTTCGGCAGGTTAAGCGCAAGCGGGTCATACACCTGCATGGCAATTACATCGTTGTGCGCCGCCAGTTGCCGCATCAGTTGCAAGGTGCGTTCGCCGGCCCCGGCGAAGTCGCTGACGATGCAGATCAGGTGATCGTGACCGGCCACGGCCAGGCAATGCTGCAGGACCTTGTCGAGCCGGTCTTCGCCCTCGGCGTCCGGGTTGGCGGCATTGAGCGCCTGGTTCTGCTGGGCGATGCGGCTGCACAGCGCTTCGATCCGTTTGCGGCTGCGCAGCGGGGCGATGCTGTCGATGCGTTGATCGTTGAAGACCAGTCCACCGACGCGGTCGCCGGCGTTGAACACCATCCACGCCGCCAGGGCGCCGAGCTCGGCGGCGACCGCCGATTTGAAGCTGCGTTGCGAACCAAAGAACATCGACATACGCTGGTCGACGAGGATCAGCGCCGGGCGGTCGCGCTCTTCGGTGAATGTCCGTACCACCGGTTTGCCTGTGCGCAGGGACGCGCGCCAGTCGAGGTGACGCAAATCGTCCCCCGGTTGATAGCGCCGCAGTTCATCGAAGTTCAGGCCCCGGCCACGCAAACGCGAAGCGTGGTTGCCGGCCAGGATGCTGCCCTGGGGCTGACGCGCCAGAAAGCTCAGGTCACGGGCCTTGAACTCCAGGGCCATCAACTGCGCCAGAGAGACATACACCAGGCCGTCGGTGTTCACGCAGGAATCGCCACTTTATCGAGCAGACGGTCGAGCACCTGATCGGCGCTCACACCATCGGCCACCGCGTCGTAGCTCAGTTGCAGACGATGGCGCAGCACCGGGTGCACCACGGCGCGGACGTTGTCCGGAGAAACGAAATCCTGGCCCTGCAACCAGGCGTCCGCCCGAGCGCAGCGGTCCAGACCGATGCCGCCGCGAGGGCTGGCGCCGATGCTGATCCAGCGCCCGAGGTCGGCGTCGTAATCGACAGGGTGGCGAGTGGCGTTGATCAGGTCGATCAGGTAACGGTCGATGGCCGGGGAGACGTGCACGGCACTGACTTCTCGGCGCGCGGCGAACACCACGTCCTGAGACAACGAGAATCCCTGCACCGCAGCGGTCCTGGCGCCGAGGGCCTGTTCTTCTTCGCGCAGCAGACGCAGCACCTGGCTTTCGTTTTCCGCGCTCGGGTAATCGAGCAACACTTTCATCAGGAAGCGGTCCATCTGCGCTTCCGGCAGCGGGTACGTGCCTTCCTGTTCGATCGGGTTCTGAGTCGCTACCACAATGAACAGTTCCGGCAGCACATGGCTGTTGCCGGCCACGGTGATCTGGCGTTCTTCCATGGCTTCGAGCAACGCCGCCTGGACCTTGGCCGGTGCACGGTTGATTTCGTCGGCGAGAATCAGGTTGCCGAACAGCGGGCCGGGCTGGAAGCGGATTTCGTTCTTGCCCTCGACCTGATGCAGCACCTCGGCGCCGGTGATGTCCGACGGCAGCAAATCCGGGGTGAACTGGATGCGGCTCATCTTCGCGTCCAGGTGTTTGGCCAATGCTTTCACCGTGCGGGTCTTGGCCAGGCCGGGCAGGCTTTCCAGCAGCAGATGACCGTTGGCCAGCAGGCCCACAAGGATTTGTCGAATGACCTGATCCTGGCCGAGCACGGCTTCGGCGATGCTGGCTTGCAGGGCATTGAGGTCGTTGAGTGCGGTCATGGGGTCTCCTAGAAAAACGCCAGGGTCATGTTGACGCTGAAACCATTGCCTTCAGGCCGGTTCTTGGTATCGAACTCCGGGACCCAGCGAGCACTGATATTGGCCTGGGCGTCGGCGAACTTGCCGGTCCAGCCCACTGTCGGGCCGGCGCCCACGGAGCGCCCGCGAAAGCCACTGGTTGCGCCGGATCCGGAGTCATCGGTGACCTGCTGGATATAGCCTGCCACCATGCCGGCGTTCCAGCCGTTGCCGAATCCATGGGTCCACAGTGCATCGAGGGTGAAAATGTTGCCGTTGCGATAATCCGTGGCATCGTTCTCGGTGTAGAACTCCAGGCCGCTCGACAGGGTGAATTCGCCGCCCTTGCCATCCAGGTGGGTGAACGCCACGGTAGGCATGAAGGTGTAATTGTTCTGCCCGGGGTTGGCCAGGCGATCGACGTTGTAGGCGCCTGTCGGCACGTAGATCGGTAGCGAGAACGAGATGTGGTTGAGTTCGTCGAAGTGGTAGCCGGCCGCAATCGGGGTCACCAGCATGTCGGCGAACTGGGTGCCGGTGTCCGAAGTGCCCAGGGTACGGCCACGGGGACCGGTCACGTTGGCGGTGATGTCGGTGTACTGCACTGGCACGCCTATGGCCGAGGCATAGTTCCAGGGACCCTTGCCGGTGTCCCAGACATGGGTGAAGTTGGCCATGGTGTAGGAAACCTTCATGTCCAGCCCGGTACTGATGGCACCCACGATCGGCACTTGAGCGCTGCCCTTGAGTTCGCCGTCGTACCAGATGCTGGTCAGGGACATGACCCAACCCGGCTCCGGGGGCACGATCCCTGCGTTGGAAAACACTTGCTGCCCGGTGATGGGGCGACCGACACCGCCCTCGGCCGCCAGTACCAATGGACTACCGCTGACCATGCACAGCGCCAACAAGGGGCGCGCTACGAGAGGCCTGAACATGCCTGACTCCGTTTATTGTTTTGGGGTGACAGGAGTCAGCAACGGCATGTGCCATTGGCCGTTGGTGACTTCCGGTTTTGGTAGATACAAACGCAAAATCCCGTAGAACGGACCACCCCAGTTCATCCTGCTCGGCGGTCGGCGCAGTGATTTGCGGGCCGATGCCCAGCTGCACGCCTTTGGTCTTGAGCAGGAAAATGTCGAATACGTTCAGGTCGCCGATGCCGGTGCTGTAGCCGTTGTGCGGATCGGGTCGGGTGCTGACGGGGAGCGTGACGCGCAGCAACTGCGGGACGCCTATGACGTCATTGACTGCCATCGGAAGGGCGCCGCGCAGCAGCGCATCATTGGTGTGAGCGTTGGTATCGAACAGCTTGGGTGTGTAGTAATCCTGCAGGTTTATACCGGGTGCCAGGTTCAGCGGGTTGTTGCTTTTGTTGGCGGTCTCGGCGTTATCCGCGTGAGCACAAACAGCAGGTGCGAATGAAGTCACCCATACAAAGGCGTACTTCCGCAAATTCTTAGACATTAATCCCCCCGTTCCCTGGTGGCTGATTGGGCAGACGGCCCCTGAATCTGGCCGTAACTGCGTGATCCCTTTCCGATCAAGCCTGTAGGACTCGTCAGATGAACTTAGCAGTTAACCGCGGGTTAACCAGTAGGAAGGATCAATTCTTTCGTTTTATGGGCAGTTTCTCGTTAATTTCGTGTACTAAAAAGTTAATACGGATCAAGCGTTTGCCCAAACAAGTTAAGTAACTATCTAGCCGATGCAGGGGCGAGCAGGCTCGCTCCCACAGGAAACTGAAGCAACAGCCGGTTCAGTCAACCTCAGTTCTTCTTCGCCTGTTCCCAAACCCGCTGTTCCTGCTCGCGCAGTTCCGGTGTGAACTCCGCACCAAAATCTTCCGCTTCAAACACCTGGCGAATCTCGATCTCGGCCTCGGTGCCCGGCATCGGGTTGGGGCAGCGCTTGACCCATTCGATGGCTTCTTCTTTGGACTTCACTTTCCACAACCAGAAACCGGCAATCAGTTCCTTGGTTTCGATGAAGGGGCCGTCGATCACCGTGCGTTTGTCACCTGAAAACTTTATACGAGCGCCTTTGCTGCTCGGGTGCAGGCCTTCGCCCGCGAGCATGATGCCGGCCTTGACCAGTTCTTCGTTGTAGTTACCCATGGCGGTCAGCAGTTCCTGGCTGGGCATCACGCCGGCTTCGGAATCCTGGCTGGCCTTGATGATGATCATAAATCGCATGGTGATGTCTCCGTTGTAATTGAGTGACTCGCTTAATAGTCGAATGGCTGCGTTGCAAATCGACAGCCCCTCAAAAAAATTGTCGTAGCAGACACTTTGGCAGGTTTCATTTCGACCGCCATTTCGCTACACCGTATTTCTGGCGCGCCTGTCCAGCGATCAAAGGAATGTTTCCTGTATGCCAATTCTGGAACTCACCACACTCATCCCAGGTCGCACGCCCGAACAGGTCCTCGATTTCTGCCTGGAAGGCGTCAATTTCCCAAGGATTTTTCCCGAACGCATTACCCCGCTGGGCGATATCGATCTGAACAACTTGCGGATTGAAGCCGGGCGGCAATTCCGCTTTCGCCACTGGATGTTCAATGTGATTCCGTCGGACTGGACGGTGGTGATCCGTGAAGTCGGTGAAATGCATTTCATCGACGAGATGCTAAAGGGACCGATGCGTGCCTTTCGTCATGAACATCGGGTCGAGGCGGGAGAGGGCGGTACGCTATATACCGACCGGGTGACGTATTCGGCGATGGGGGGTGCGCCATTGGAGTGGTTGCTGGTCAATGGCTACATGCGGAGGATTTTCGAGGCGCGACATCGCAATATGCTGCAGTTACTCAAGTAGCACCGCTCCCACAGGATTGTGGGTTGTATCCAGTTTTGTGCTCTGATACATGACAATTTATGTTTGGTCATAGGTCGTCGGACAATTTCGTGGTTAACTTCGGCCTCGTCAAAATTCTCCACCACAACGTTCAGAAGGACTCCGTTCATGGCTCAAGTCACTCTCAAAGGCAACCCGGTTCAAGTCAACGGCCAACTGCCACAAGCCGGTTCCAAGGCGCCAGCCTTTTCCCTGGTTGCCGGCAATCTGTCCGACGTCACCCTGAAGGACTTTGCCGGCAAGCGCAAAGTGCTGAACATCTTCCCAAGCGTTGATACCCCGACCTGCGCCACCTCCGTGCGCCAGTTCAACGCCAAGGCCAGCAGCGTCGACAACACTGTCGTGCTGTGCATCTCCGCTGACCTGCCGTTCGCCCAGGCCCGTTTCTGCGGCGCCGAAGGCCTGGAAAACGTACAGAACCTGTCGACCCTGCGCGGTGCCGAGTTCATCCAGAACTACGGCGTGGCCATCGCCGACGGCCCGCTCAAAGGCTTGACCGCCCGCGCCGTCGTGGTTCTGGACGAAAACGACAACGTGCTGCACAGCGAACTGGTTGGCGAAATCGCTGACGAGCCGAACTATGACGCGGCACTTGCTGTTCTGAAATAAGCCGGGCTTTACAATGTTTAACGGCCTGGCCCTGTCCAGGCCGTTTTCATTTGTGTTTCAGTGTCTTGGATAATTCTCCTGTTACGTAAGCCGAAGGTAAATTGCCGGTAAAGGCGCTTTGCTTAAAACCCGCCAGTGCTTATCGTTCAGCCTCATGTAAAAAAGCCCACGCGCCCAATGGTTGATCACTCAATGCAATCCTCCGCTTCCCGTAGTCCTCGTCGCTGGCTGTTCGGCCTGCTTGTCCTGTTGGTCATCGCTGGCCTGTGCTGGAAATTCTGGCCCGGCAGCGCTGCACCCAAAGAGGCTACGGGGCAGAAAGCCGTCGCCGGGCATACCGGCAGGTCGGGCGGGATGCGCCCGGGATTCGGTGGCGCGTCCGGGCCGGTGCCGGTGCGAGTGGCTCCGGCAGTCACCGGTGACTTCCCGCTGTATTTCAAGGCGTTGGGCACGGTTACGGCGCTCAACACCATCAATGTCCGCAGTCGCGTTGGCGGTGAGTTGGTCAAGATCTATTTCGAAGAAGGGCAGATGGTCAAGGCCGGCGACATGCTCGTCGAAATCGACCCGCGCCCTTACCAGAATGCCTTGCTTCAGGCCGAAGGCACCTTGCTGCAGAATCAGGCGCAGCTGAAAAACGCCCAGGTCGACGTCGAGCGTTATCGCGGCCTGTACCGCGAAGACAGTATTGCCAAGCAGACCCTGGACACCGCCGAAGCGCTGGTCGGTCAGTTCCAGGGCACGGTCAAGACCAATCAGGCGGCGGTCAACGACGCCAGGCTCAACCTCGAATTCACCAGGATCCGCGCCCCGATTACCGGTCGCGTCGGCCTGCGTCAACTGGACGTCGGCAACCTGGTAGCGGCCAACGACACCACTGCATTGGCGATCATCACTCAGACCCAACCGATCAGCGTGGCCTTCACCCTGCCGGAAAACAGCCTCGACACCGTGCTGGCCCGTTATCGCAGCGGCGCCAAACTGCCGGCTGAAGCCTGGGACCGCGGTGATACCAAACTGCAAGCCACTGGCGTGCTGCAGAGCCTGGACAACCAGATCGACGTCACCACCGGCACCCTGAAATTCAAGGCCCGTTACGAGAACCGCGATCAGTCGCTGTTCCCCAATCAGTTCGTCAATGTGCGGCTGTTGGCCGACACCCTCAAAAACGTGGTACTGGCGCCTTCCGCCGCGATCCAGTTCGGCACCAACGGCACGTTCGCCTATGTCCTGGACGGTGACAAGAAGGTCAAGATCCGTCAGTTGAAAGTCGGCGCCAGTGACGGCCTGAACACTGTGGTCACCGAAGGATTGTCGGCGGGCGATCGGGTCGTACTGGAAGGCACTGACCGCCTGAAAGACGGCAGCGATGTGGAGGTGGTCAACGACAGCCAGGACGTGCCGACCTCGCCGACCGAACACCTGCAAGGCAAATCGGCGGTCAACGCGGCTGAGCCTGCGACCACCGACAAGGCGAAAAAGGGCGGCGCATGAATCTCTCGCGGCTGTTCATCCTTCGCCCGGTAGCCACCACGCTGAGCATGCTGGCGATTATCCTGGCCGGCGTCATCGCCTACCGATTGCTGCCGGTGTCGGCGTTGCCCCAGGTCGATTACCCGACCATTCGCGTCATGACCTTGTACCCCGGCGCCAGTCCGGATGTCATGACCAGCGCGGTGACCGCGCCACTTGAGCGGCAGTTCGGGCAGATGCCCGGCCTGACGCAAATGGCGTCCACCAGTTCCGGCGGCGCGTCGGTGCTGACCCTGCGGTTCAGCCTCGACATCAACATGGATGTGGCCGAGCAGCAAGTGCAGGCGGCGATCAACGCCGCGACCAACCTGTTGCCCAAGGACCTGCCGGCACCGCCGGTGTACAACAAGGTCAACCCGGCCGATACGCCGGTGCTGACCTTGGCCATCACTTCCAAGACCATGTTGTTGCCCAAGCTCAACGATCTGGTCGATACGCGCATGGCGCAGAAGATTGCCCAGATCAGCGGCGTCGGCATGGTCAGCATTGCCGGTGGTCAACGCCAGGCCGTGCGGATCAAGGTCAATCCCGAGGCTTTGGCGGCCAACGGCCTGAACCTGTCGGATGTGCGCACGCTGATCGGCGCCTCCAACGTCAACCAGCCCAAAGGCAACTTCGACGGCCCGACCCGGGTCTCGATGCTCGATGCCAACGATCAACTGACGTCGCCCAAGGACTACGCCAACCTGATCCTGGCCTACGCCAACGGCGCGCCGTTGCGGCTCAAGGACGTGGCGGAGATCGTCGACGGCGCCGAGAACGAGCGGCTCGCCGCGTGGGCCAACGAGAACCAGGCCGTGCTGCTGAACATCCAGCGTCAGCCCGGCGCCAACGTGATCGAGGTGGTGGACCGGATCAAGGCCCTGCTGCCGAGCATCACCGACAACCTGCCGGCCGGCCTCGACGTGGTGGTGCTGACTGACCGCACCCAGACCATCCGCGCCTCGGTCAAGGACGTGCAGCACGAATTGCTGATCGCCATCGCCCTGGTGGTCATGGTCACCTTCCTGTTCCTGCGTCGTGCCAGCGCCACGATCATTCCGTCGGTGGCCGTGCCGCTGTCGCTGATCGGTACGTTCGGCGTGATGTACCTGGCTGGGTTCTCGGTCAATAACCTGACCCTGATGGCCCTGACCATCGCCACCGGTTTCGTGGTGGACGATGCGATCGTCATGCTGGAGAACATTTCGCGTTTTATCGAAGAGGGCGACAGCCCGCTGAACGCGGCGCTCAAGGGCGCCAAGCAGATCGGTTTCACCCTGATCTCCCTGACGTTGTCGCTGATCGCCGTGCTGATTCCGCTGCTGTTCATGGCGGACGTGGTCGGTCGCTTGTTCCGCGAATTTGCCATTACGCTGGCGGTAGCGATCCTGATTTCCCTGGTCGTTTCCCTGACCCTGACGCCGATGATGTGCGCGCGGTTGCTCAAGCGTGAACCCAAGGAAGCAGAGCAGGGCCGTTTTTACCGTGCCAGTGGTGCGTTCATCGACTGGATGATCGCCGCCTACGGGCGCAAGTTGCAGTGGGTGCTCAAGCACCAGCCGCTGACCTTGATGGTGGCCATTGGCACCTTGGCGCTGACGGTATTGCTGTACATGGTGGTGCCCAAGGGCTTCTTCCCGGTGCAGGACACCGGCGTCATCCAGGGCATTTCCGAGGCGCCGCAATCGATTTCCTTCGCCGCCATGAGCGAGCGCCAGCAGGAACTGGCCAAGGTCATCCTGGCCGACCCGGCGGTCGAGAGCCTGTCCTCCTACATTGGCGTGGACGGCGACAACTCGACCCTCAACAGCGGCCGGTTGCTGATCAACCTCAAGTCGCACAACGACCGCGATCTGAGCGCCATGCAAGTGATTGCCCGCCTGCAACCGGAACTGGACAAACTGGTCGGCATCCGCCTGTTCATGCAGCCGGTGCAGGACCTGACCATCGAAGACCGGGTCAGCCGCACGCAGTATCAGTTCAGCATGTCGTCGCCGGACTCGGAGCTGCTGAGCCTGTGGAGCGGGCGTCTGGTCGAGGCTTTGGCCGACCGGCCGGAATTGACCGACGTCGCCAGCGATTTGCAGGACAAGGGCTTGCAGGTCTATCTGGTGATTGACCGCGATGCGGCGTCGCGGGTCGGTGTGTCGGTGTCGAACATCACCGACGCGCTGTACGACGCCTTTGGTCAGCGGCAGATTTCTACGATCTATACCCAGGCCAGTCAGTACCGCGTGGTGCTGCAATCGCAGTCCGGTGAGAAGATCGGCCCGCAGGCGCTGGAGCAGATTCACGTCAAGACCACCGATGGCGGTCAGGTGCGCCTGTCCAGCCTGGCGCATGTCGAGGAGCGTCAGGCGCAACTGGCGATCACCCACATCGGCCAGTTCCCGGCGGTGATGATGTCCTTCAACCTCGCGCCCGGCGTGGCGCTGGGGCATGCGGTCGAGATCATCGAGCAGGTGCAGAAGGACATCGGCATGCCGATTGGCGTGCAGACCCAGTTCCAGGGCGCGGCGCAGGCGTTCCAGGCTTCGTTGTCAAGCACCTTGTTGCTGATTCTGGCGGCGGTGGTGACCATGTACATCGTGCTGGGGGTGCTCTACGAGAGCTACATCCACCCGATCACCATTCTTTCGACCTTGCCTTCGGCGGCGGTGGGCGCCTTGCTGGCGTTGATCCTCAGCGGCAACGACCTGGGCATGATCGCGATCATCGGCATCATCCTGTTGATCGGCATCGTGAAGAAGAACGCGATCATGATGATCGACTTCGCCCTTGACGCCGAGCGCAACCAGGGCATGGACCCGCAAACGGCGATCTATCAGGCGGCATTGCTGCGTTTCCGGCCGATCCTGATGACCACCCTGGCGGCTTTGTTCGGTGCCGTGCCGTTGATGCTGGCCACCGGTTCCGGCGCGGAACTGCGCCAACCGCTGGGTCTGGTGATGGTCGGCGGCCTGTTGCTGAGCCAGATTCTGACGCTGTTCACTACGCCTGTGATCTATCTGTACTTCGACCGTCTCGGTCGGCGCTGGGGCCGCAAGCCTGAGTCCGTGGAAGCGGTAGAGCAGCCATGAACCTTTCGGGACCTTTCATCAAGCGCCCGGTCGCGACCATGCTGCTGAGCCTGGCGATCATGCTGCTGGGCGGCGTGAGCTTCGGTTTGCTGCCCGTGTCGCCGCTGCCGCAAATGGACTTTCCGGTGATCGTGGTCCAGGCCAGCCTGCCCGGGGCCAGCCCCGAGGTGATGGCGTCGACCGTGGCCACGCCTTTGGAGCGCTCCTTCGGCAGCATTGCCGGGGTCAACACCATGAGCAGCCGGTCCAGCCAGGGTTCGACCCGGGTGATCCTGCAATTCGACCTGGACCGCGACATCAACGGCGCGGCGCGGGAAGTGCAGGCAGCGATCAACGCCTCGCGCACCCTGCTGCCGAGCGGGATGCGTAGCATGCCGACCTACAAGAAGGTCAACCCGTCCCAGGCGCCGATCATGGTGCTGTCGCTGACGTCGGACGTGCTGGAAAAAGGCCAGCTCTATGACCTGGCATCGACCATCCTGTCCCAGAGCCTGTCCCAGGTGCAGGGCGTCGGCGAGGTGCAGATCGGCGGCAGTTCGTTGCCGGCGGTACGTATCGAGCTTGAACCGCAGTCATTGAACCAGTACGGCGTGGCCCTGGACGATGTGCGCAACACCATTGCCAATGCCAACGTGCGCCGGCCCAAGGGCTCGGTGGAAGACGATCAGCGGCTGTGGCAGGTCCAGGCCAACGATCAGCTGGAGAAAGCCAAGGACTACGAGTCGCTGATCATCCACTACAACGGTGGCGCGGCCCTGCGCCTGAAGGATGTCGCCAAGGTCAGCGATGGCGTCGAGGACCGTTACAACAGCGGTTTCTTCAACGACGACGCGGCGGTGCTGCTGGTGATCAACCGCCAGGCCGGTGCGAACATCATCGAAACGGTCAACGAGATCAAGGCCCAACTGCCGGCGTTGCAGGCGGTGCTGCCGGCCAGCGTCAAGCTGAACCTGGCCATGGACCGCTCGCCGGTGATCAAGGCCACGCTGCACGAGGCGGAAATGACCCTGCTGATCGCCGTGGCGCTGGTGATCCTGGTGGTGTTCCTGTTCCTCGGTAACTTCCGTGCCTCGCTGATCCCGACCCTGGCGGTGCCGGTGTCGCTGGTCGGTACCTTTGCCGTGATGTACCTCTACGGTTTTTCGCTGAACAACCTGTCGCTGATGGCGCTGATCCTGGCCACCGGGCTGGTGGTGGACGATGCCATCGTGGTGCTGGAGAACATTTCCCGGCACATCGACGAAGGCGTGCGGCCGATGAGGGCCGCGTACCTCGGCGCCCAGGAAGTCGGTTTTACCTTGCTGTCGATGAACGTGTCGCTGGTGGCGGTGTTCCTGTCGATCCTGTTCATGGGCGGGATCATCGAAAGCCTGTTCCGCGAATTCTCCATCACCCTGGCGGCGGCCATCGTGGTCTCGCTGGTGGTGTCGTTGACCCTGACCCCGATGCTCTGCGCTCGCTGGCTCAAGCCGCACACGCCGGGGCAGGAGAACCGCCTGCAACGCTGGAGCCGGCGGACCAACGACTGGATGGTCGGCAAATACGCCACCAGCCTCGACTGGGTACTGCGCCACAAGCGCCTGACCTTGCTCAGTCTGTTTGTGACAATTGGTGTGAACATTGCGTTGTATGTGGTTGTTCCTAAAGCGTTTTTACCTCAGCAGGATACCGGTCAGCTGATCGGTTTCGTGCGCGGCGACGACGGCCTGTCGTTCAGTGTGATGCAGCCGAAGATGGAGATTTTCCGCCGTGCGGTGTTGAAGGATGAGGCGGTAGAAAGCGTCGCCGGGTTCATTGGCGGCAATAACGGCACCAACAACGCCTTCATGCTGGTGCGCCTCAAGCCGATCAAGGAGCGCAGCATTTCCGCGCAGAAAGTCATCGAACGCCTGCGCAAGGAAATGCCCAAGGTTCCCGGGGCACAACTGATGCTCATGGCGGACCAGGACCTGCAATTCGGTGGTGGCCGTGAGCAGACCACCTCGCAATACTCGTACATCCTGCAGAGCGGGGATCTGGGGGCATTGCGCGAGTGGTATCCGAAAGTCGTCACCGCGCTCAGGGCCTTGCCGGAGCTGACGGCGATCGATGCGCGGGAAGGCCGGGGCGCCCGCCAAGTGACCCTGATCGTCGACCGAAACCAGGCCAAGCGTCTGGGTGTCGACATGGACATGGTCACGGCGGTGCTGAACAACGCCTACAGTCAGCGGCAGATTTCGACCATCTACGACAGTCTTAACCAGTATCAGGTGGTGATGGAGGTCAATCCGAAATACGCCCAGGACCCGATCACCCTCACGCAAGTCCAGGTGATCACCGCTGACGGCGCGCGAATCCCGCTGTCGACCATCGCCCATTACGAAAACAGCCTGGAAAACGACCGGGTCAGCCACGAAGGCCAGTTTGCTTCGGAGAGCATTGCCTTCGACATGGCCGAAGGCGTGACCGTGGAGCAGGGCGGTGCCGCCATCGAGCGGGCGATTGCCAAGGTCGGCCTGCCGGAAGACGTGATCGCGAAAATGGCCGGCACAGCCAACGCTTTCGCGGCGACCCAAAAAAGTCAGCCGTGGATGATTCTGGGGGCGCTGGTGGCGGTGTATCTGGTCTTGGGTGTGCTGTACGAAAGCTACATTCACCCGCTGACGATTCTCTCGACCCTGCCGTCGGCCGGGGTCGGCGCGTTGCTGTCGATCTATGCGCTGGGCGGCGAGTTCAGCCTGATTTCGTTGCTGGGGCTGTTTCTGTTGATCGGCGTGGTGAAGAAAAACGCGATCCTGATGATCGACCTGGCGTTGCAACTGGAACGAAACCAGGGCATGGCACCGCTGGAATCGATCCGCAGCGCCTGCCTGCAACGTTTGCGACCTATCCTGATGACCACCCTGGCGGCGATCCTCGGTGCCTTGCCGTTGCTGCTGAGCCGCGCCGAAGGGGCGGAAATGCGCCAGCCGCTCGGCCTGACCATCATCGGCGGGCTGATCTTCAGCCAGGTACTGACGCTTTACACCACCCCGGTGGTTTACCTCTATCTCGACAACCTGCGCCATCGCTTCAATAAATGGCGCGGGGTGCGTACTGATGTTGCTCTGGAAACTCCGCTATGACTGACCGTTCGCTTTTCAACCTGGCTGCACCGCTGATAACGGCTCGAGGCTCGCGCCTGTTGAGCCTGTCACTGTGCGTGGCGATGCTCAGTGCCTGCGCCGTCGGCCCGGATTACCAGCGCCCGCAAACCGCCGAGCCTGCGCAGTACAAGGCAGCGGAGGGCTGGCGTCAGGCCAACCCGAGCGATGCCCTGGCGCGTGGCGCGTGGTGGGAGTTGTATGGCGACCGGCAGCTCAACGACCTGATCGAAAAACTCAACAGCGCCAACCAGACCGTCGCCCAGTCCGAAGCGCAGTACCGCCAGGCCCAGGCCTTGGTGCGCAGTGCACGCGGGGCGTTTTTCCCGACGGTGGACCTGAACGTCAGCAAGAACCGTTCAAGCCAGGGCACCGGCAGCAGCAGCTCCAGCCTGAGCAGTTCGTCCAGCGGTATTCGCGACACGTACTCGGCCCAGGCGGGCGTCAGTTGGGAAGCGGACGTATGGGGCAAGCTGCGCCGAGGCCTCGAAGCCGATACCGCCAATGCCCAGGCAAGCTTTGCCGATCTGGCGGCCATGCGCCTGAGTCAACAGTCGGAGCTGGTGCAGAATTACCTGCAACTGCGCGTGATCGATGGCCAGAAACGCTTGCTCCAGGACACGGTCGAGGCATATCAGCGTTCGTTGAAGATGACCGAAAACCAGTACCGCGCAGGCGTATCGGGCAAGGACGCGGTGGCCCAGGCCCAGACACAGCTCAAAAGCACCGAAGCCGATATGATCGACCTGATCTGGCAACGCGCCCAGTTGGAGAACGCCATCGCTGTGCTGATCGGCCTGCCGCCGGCCGAGTTCAGCCTGGCGCAAAGCCAGGACATCCCGCAATTGCCGCAAGTACCGCTGGCGCTGCCTTCGCAGTTGCTGGAGCGTCGCCCGGACATCGCTTCGGCCGAGCGCTCGGTGATGGCCGCCAACGCCAACATAGGTGTGGCCAAGGCTGCCTATTACCCGGACCTGACCCTGAGCTTGAACGGTGGTTACAGCAGCAGTACCTCGAAAGACTTGTTCAGCCTGCCGAACCGCTTCTGGTCGGTCGGACCGCAATTGGCCATGACCCTGTTCGACGGTGGCCAGCGCTCGGCGGAAGTCGACCGCAGTGAAGCGGCCTATGACGAAACGGTGGCCAAGTACCGCCAGACCGTACTGGACGGATTCCGCGAAGTGGAAAACTACCTGGTGCAGCTCAAGGTGCTTGAGGATGAAGCCGTCGTGCGCCAACAGGCACTGGATGCCGCCCGTGAATCGTTGCGCCTGACCCAGAACCAGTACAAGGCCGGTTTGATCGCGTACATCGATGTGGTGGTGACCCAGGCGGCGGCGCTGAACAATGAACGCAGCAACCTGGACCTGTTGCAAAGCCGCCTGATAGCCAGTGTGCAGTTGATTGCCGCGTTGGGGGGTGGCTGGGACGGGCAGCTTGAGGTGAGCGAAAACCGATAGCGTAATCCCTGTGGGAGCGAGCTTGCTCGCGATGGCTGCGTCACATTCAGCATGGATGTTGCCTGACCCACCGCTATCGCGAGCAAGCTCGCTCCCACAGGTTTTGTCAGGTGCCGGCAGCTTGAAGCAAGTTAATGTAAAACCTTAAAACAAGCGTTTCATCGGACTGATGGCCCTTTGCTCATTTTGTGAGTGCGTTCTCATTTGGAATCAGTACAATCGCCGCATTTGCCCCCACCCGAGAATGAAAGCCATTAACAAGGGGGCTTTCGCGAGAAGTCTCCATGCTCATCGGCAGCTATTCCCCCACCCTGGTCATCATTTCGCTCTGTGTAGCGATTCTCGCCTCATACACCGCATTGGACCTGACCGGACGCATTGCCACCGCCAAAGGCCGCGCCGTGCATTTGTGGACTGCGGGCGGGGCCGTTGCCATGGGCATCGGCATCTGGTCGATGCACTTTATCGGCATGCTCGCGTTCAAGTTGCCGATCGACCTGGGGTACGACGGGACCATCACCCTGTTGTCGTTGCTGATCGGCGTGCTCTCCAGCGGTTTTGCGCTGTGGCTGGTCAGCCAGCCGCAATTGCCGGCCTGGCAACTGGCCTTTGGCGCGTTGGTCATGGGCGCCGGCATCAGCGCGATGCACTACACCGGCATGGCTGCCATGCGCATGCAACCGGGCATCGACTATGACCCGACGCTGTTCGGCGCCTCGCTGCTGATCGCTGTCGGTGCTTCGGGCGCAGCATTGTGGATCGCTTTCCATCTGCGCCAGCACACGCCTTATGTCCGTCTGATCCGTGGTGGCGCCGCCGTGATCATGGGCATCGCCATCGTCGGCATGCACTACACCGGGATGGCCGCCGCACGCTTTGCCGACGGCAGTTTCTGTGGCGCGGCGGTCAATGGATTGAGCGGCAATGGCCTGGACAACCTGGTGCTGATCACCACGTTGGCGGTGCTGAGCATTGCCCTGCTGACCTCGATCCTCGATGCACGCCTGGAGGCTCGCACCGCGAGCCTGGCCCAGTCGCTGACCGAGGCCAACCGTGAACTGACCCAATTGGCCCTGCACGACACCCTCACCGGGTTGCCGAACCGGACGTTGCTCGCCGATCGAATCGATCAGGCCATGTCGCGGGTCCGGGAAGAAGGGGGGTGCTTTGCCCTGATGTTCATCGATCTGGACGGCTTCAAACCGGTCAACGATGCCTTTGGCCACCACATGGGTGATCTGTTGTTGCGCGAAGTGGCCCTGCGCCTGCGCGAAGACTTGCGCAGCCAGGACACCCTGGCGCGGATCGGCGGCGATGAGTTCGTGTTGCTGGTGCAATTGAGCGAACAGAACGACGCCTTGAACCTGGCGGCCCGTCAGGTCGGGTTGATCGCGCGCGCGTTCCGGGTTGCCGAACATGATTTGCACATTTCCGCCAGCGTCGGCATCGCGCTCTACCCGGGTAACGGGCAGTCCGCCCACGAACTGCTGATGAACGCCGACGCGGCGATGTACCACGCCAAGGGCGCGGGTAAAAACGGCTACAGCTTTTTCGATGTCTCGATGAACAACAACGCCCGCAAGCAGCTGCAATTGCTGCAGGATCTGCGCAATGCCGTGGAACAGCAGGAATTCAGCCTGCATTACCAGCCCAAGTTCGACGCCGCCAATGGCCGGCCAGTGGGCGCCGAGGCCTTGTTGCGCTGGGAACACCCGACTCAAGGAATGCTGTTGCCGGACAAATTCATCGAGCTGGCGGAAAAAACCGGGCTGATCATTCCGATCGGCGAGTGGGTGCTCAACGAAGCCTGCCGTCAGATGCGCGAGTGGTATGTGCTGGGCTACACCGACTGGCGCATCGCGGTGAACCTTTCGGCCATTCAGTTTTGCCATGCCGGGCTGGTCCAGAGCGTCGCCAGGGCGCTGGCGACGCACCATCTGCCACCCAACAGCCTGACCCTGGAAATCACCGAAACCACCGCCATGAGCGATGCCGATGCGAGCATGACGGTGCTGCAGGAACTGTCGGAAATGGGTGTCGACCTGTCCATCGACGATTTTGGTACCGGCTATTCGAGCTTGATGTACCTCAAGCGCCTGCCGGCCAACGAGCTGAAGATCGACCGCGGTTTTGTCCGGGACCTGGAGCGCGACAGCGATGACGCCGCCATCGTTTCGGCCATCGTCGCCCTCGGGCAGGCACTGGGGTTGCGCATCGTCGCCGAAGGCGTGGAAACCGGCGTGCAGCAGGACTTCCTGACTCAGCTCGGCTGCGATTCGTTGCAGGGTTACCTGCTGGGGCATCCGCTGCCGGCAGCAGGTTTCATGGTGGAAATCCATCGCGGGGAGCAGTTGGTCGAGCAGTTGAAAGCCAGTGCCAGGCGCGAGATGTCGATGACATGACAGCCGATGTGAAGCCATGCAAAAACCGCCAATGGCGGTTATTCTTGCCCCCGACCGCTTAAGCTTTGATTGGGGGAAAGCTCGCATGGACAAAGTCATAGTCATCACTGGCGGTAGCCGCGGCATCGGTGCCGCCACCGCTCTGTTGGCCGCCGCGCAGGGCTATCGGATCTGCATCAACTATCAGGCGGACGAACAGTCTGCATTCGGCGTGCTGGAGCAAGTCCGCGCCCTCGGTGCGCAAGCCATTGCGGTACGGGCCGACGTCAGCATCGAAGACGAAGTGATCGCGCTGTTCAATCGGGTGGACAGTGAACTGGGGCGGGTCACTGCGCTGGTGAACAACGCCGGCACCGTCGGGCAGAAGTCCCGGGTCGACGAGATGTCCGAGTTCCGCATTCTCAAAATCATGAAAACCAACGTCCTGGCGCCGATGCTCTGTGCCAAGCACGCGATCCTGCGCATGTCGCCCAGGCACGGCGGGCAGGGCGGCAGCATCGTCAACGTGTCGTCGGTCGCCTCGCGTTTGGGATCGCCCAACGAGTACGTGGATTACGCAGCGTCCAAAGGCGCGCTGGACACCTTCACCATCGGCCTGTCCAAGGAAGTGGCGGGTGAGGGGATTCGGGTCAACGCCGTGCGTCCGGGTTACATCTACACCGATTTCCATGCCTTGAGCGGCGATCCGGATCGGGTCAGCAAGCTGGAATCGGCGATCCCGATGGCGCGGGGCGGCCGTCCGGATGAAGTGGCGGAGGCGATTGTCTGGTTGTTGTCGGACAAGGCTTCCTATGCGACGGGGACTTTTGTTGATCTTGGTGGTGGGCGTTAGTTCCTGAGACAAGCGTTGTCTGCGCTGGCCTCATCGCGAGCAAGCTCGCTCCCACAGTGGATCTCAAGTGCTCACAAATCTTGTGTGTACAGAGAAACCTGTGGGAGCGAGCTTGCTCGCGATAGCAATTTATAAAACGACATGGCGCTGTCAGAACGACCGCACAATCCGCCCCAACGTCTCCATCGCCTTCTCCGAGTCCTCGGTCCACGGGCTGCCGTAATTCAACCGAATACAATTCCTGAAGCGCTGGGTCGGTGAAAAGATCGGCCCCGGTGCAATGCTGATGCCTTGCGCCAATGCCATCTGGAACAATTTCAACGAATCCATCTGCTGCGGCAATTCCAGCCACAGAAAGTACCCGCCGGCCGGTTGACTGACCCGCGTCTGCGCCGGGAAATAGCGGGCGATGGCGGCGAGCATGGCGCTTTGCTGGTCTTCCAGGGCGTGGCGCAATTTACGCAGGTGCCGGTCGTAGCCGCCGTGTTGCAGGTAATCGGCGATTGCCGCCTGGGCCGGCATCGAGGCGCACAGCGAGGTCATGAGTTTCAGCCGTTCGATTTTCTGTGCGTAACGCCCGGCAGCCACCCAGCCGATGCGGTAGCCAGGGGCCAGGCTCTTGGCGAATGAACCACAGTGCATCACCAGGCCTTCGGTATCAAAGGCCTTGGCTGGTTTCGGTGCTTGCTGGCCGTAATAGAGTTCGGCGTAGACATCGTCTTCGATCAGCGGCACCTGGTGGCGCCGCAACAATTCCACAAGCTGCTGTTTCTTGGCCTCGGGCAGGGTCGCGCCCATGGGGTTCTGGAAACTGGTCATGCACCAGCAGGCCTTGATCGGATGCCGTTCCAGGGTTTGCTCGAGTACGCCGAGGTCGATGCCATCGCGCGGGTGCACGGGAATTTCCACGGCCTTGAGTTTCAGGCGTTCGAGTACTTGCAGACAGGCGTAGAACGCCGGGGCTTCGATGGCCACCAGATCGCCAGGTTCGGTCACCGCTTGCAGGCAAAGGTTCAGGGCTTCGAGGGCGCCGTTGGTGATCAGCAGTTCCTCCATGGGCAACATCAGCCCGCCGACCATATAGCGCAGGGCGATTTGCCGGCGCAGTTGCGGGTTGCCCGGCGACATGTCGGTGACCACCATGCGCGGGTCCATGTCGCGGCTGGCGCTGGCCAGGGAGCGGGACAAACGTTGCAGGGGAAACAACGTCGGGCTGGGGAACGCCGAGCCGAAGGGCACGGTGTTCGGGTCCTTGATCGAGTCGAGCACCGAAAACACCAGTTCGCTGACGTCTACTTCCGTCGACTCGTTGACCTCATTGCTGATCACCGGCTCGGAAAACGGCCGGGGTGCGTGGGCGTTGACGAAATAGCCGGAGCGCGGCCGAGCGCGGATCAGGCCGCGACGCTCCAGCAGGTAATAGGCCTGGAACACCGTCGACGGGCTGACCCCGTAGGTCTGGCTGGCGTAGCGCACCGACGGCACCCGCTGGCCGGGACCCAGGACGCCGGAGCGGATCAGTTCTGCGATGTCGTCGGCGAATTTTTCGTAGCGTTTCATCGGTGTCCCGCAATGGAGTCGGTTCGATTAATTGTGGCGAGGGGGCTTGCCCCCGTTGGACTGCGCAGCAGTCCCATTTTGGGGCCGCTTCGCGATCCAACGGGGGCAAGCCCCCTCGCCACAGTGGATTGCATTGCCAAAACAAGACTGCACTTCACAAAGGTCAGCATCTTAAAGGCTCAGCGATTCATTGGCGCCACAAACCGGCTCTTCGCCACGCTGTAGACGCCAGGCTCATCGCTGTCGACCACCTTGAAGCCGAGGCTCTGTGAACTGCTGGCCGGACGCTCCGTGAGCATCGCCACCGACACCGGCACATCGACAATTTCGCCCGGCGCCAGGCTGAATTCGGTCCTGCCCTGCAACTGGAAATCATCGGCATCCACCAGGCTCAATTGATAGTCCTGACGCTGCTGGGTTTTGTTGATCACCTTCAGACTGTAGATGTTTTCGATCTGCCCCTGGCTGTTCTCGCGGAACAGGCCCCGGTCCTTGCTGACATCAAGGGACACCATCGGTCGTTCCACCAGCGCCATCACCAGGGCTGCGATCATCACCAGCAGCACGGCGGTGTAGCCGACAAGACGTGGGCGCAGCAGGTGCGTCTTGCCACCCTGCAACTGATGCTCTGAGGTGTAGCTGATCAACCCTGGGGCGTAGCCCATTTTGTCCATGATCGAGTCACAGGCGTCGATGCACGCCGCGCAACCGATGCATTCCATCTGCAAGCCGTCGCGGATATCGATGCCGGTGGGGCAGACCTGTACGCACAGCTGGCAGTCGATGCAATCACCCAGCCCGACCTCGGCCGGTTTGACTTCGCGCTTGCGTGGGCCACGACTCTCGCCACGGGCCACGTCGTAGGAAATGGTCAGGGTGTCCTTGTCGAACATCACGCTCTGAAACCGCGCGTAGGGACACATGTGCATGCACACCGCTTCACGCAGCCAACCGGCATTGATGTACGTGGCGCCGGTGAAGAACAGCATCCAGAACAGGCTGACGCCACTCATCTGGAAGGTCAGCAGCTCTTCGGCCAACGGCCGGATCGGCGTGAAGTAGCCGACGAAGGTCAGGCCGGTCAGCAGGCTGATGGCCAACCACAAGGTGTGCTTGGCCGCGCGACGCATCAGCTTGTTCAGGCCCCACGGCGCGGCTTGCAACTTGATCCGCTGGTTGCGTTCGCCTTCGGTGATCTTCTCGCACCACATGAAGATCCAGGTCCATGAACTTTGTGGGCAGGTGTAGCCGCACCAGACCCGGCCCGCGAACACGGTGATCGCAAACAGGCCGAACGCGGCAATGATCAACAACGCCGAGAGCAGGATGAAATCGTGCGGCCAGAAGGTCGCGCCGAAGATATGGAACTTGCTTTGCGAAAGATCCCAGAGCACCGCCTGGCGGCCGCCCCAGTTCAGCCACACGGTGCCGAAAAACAGCACAAACAGAAAACCGGCGCCGCTGATGCGCAGGTTGCGGTATAGCCCGGTGAAGCTGCGGGTGTGGATCAGGTTGTCGCTGGATTTGGCCTTCATCTTGGGGCGCGAAGGCTCGAATGTTTCTACGGTTCGGACGGGGATTCTTTCGCTCATGGTCATTCGCTCATCAGCCTCCATCAGGCATGAGCACTATGAGCGGTGATCTGTTTGCATAACAGACTCAGGTATTGCATTAAAAAGCGGATCAGATGGCCATGTTTGCACGGACTGCGACAACTTGAAGCAGCCACCGCTGCAGGGTCCATGGAGCTTTGCAAAGCAGCGGCGGCAAGTGCGGATCAAACCCGGTCAAATCACCGAACCACTGTCGGTAGCTTTCAGGTGCCGGCGTCCATCCACCGCGCCTGCGACGGTCAAGGCGTCGGCCTCGGCTTCCGTGATGTAGATGCGCTCGCCTTCGATGTCCACTGCCGACATGGCCATGGCACCGTCGGTGATGATGGTCACGTCGGGACACAGACGAATGAGTTCGCCATTTTCAGTGGTGAAAAAGCAGGTCTGGTTCTCGATGCGTACGGTCATGGCGGGATCCTTTTTTCAGTGGAAACTAAAGTTTCAGGCCGCAACCGCCGGTCATCGTTCTGTGCAACTGATTAATGGTCGCTGCGGTCCACCGTCCATGGCCCCTCACAAGGACAATCCCATGAACACTTGGTGGCACGAAGTCTGGGTGACGCTGCAAGGCGAGTTCGCCGACATCGGCGATGCCTCGCAATTGACGCGAGTGACCGTGCGCCTGTTGATGGCCGCGGTGCTGGGCGGAATTCTCGGGTTCGAGCGTGAACACCAGGGCAAGGCCGCCGGCGTGCGCACCCACATGCTGGTGGCGATGGGGGCGGCGCTGTTCGTGTTGGTGCCGCAGATGTCCGGCTCACAGGCCGATGCCATGAGTCGGGTGGTGCAGGGCGTGATTGCCGGGATCGGCTTCCTGGGGGCTGGCACTATCCTGAAAAACCGCGACGGCGATGAGGGGCACGTCAAGGGCCTGACCACCGCCGCCGGCCTGTGGATGACCGCCGCCATCGGCGTCGCGGCAGGGCTGGGCCGGGAGGCGACGGCGGTGTTCAGTACGTTGTTGGCGCTGGGAGTGTTCAGTGTGATGCCGGGGATTGTGAAACTGATCGACAAGGATCACCAATGAGATCGTTCCCCGGCAGTATGGGAGCGATCAACTGTCGTCATTCAGGGGGCACAATCACCGGCGGCATTGTCGTTGGCGGATCTTCCCTTGGTGGCGGGTTCGTGCCGGGCGGATCCTGTTCGGGCACCGGTTGCGGATCGCTGGGTGGGATCACCGGGTTGTCGATGTTGGGATCGGGGGTTTCAGCCGGGAATGGATTGTTCATTGTTCAAGCCTCCGGTGGCACATGGCGTGAGTCGTGCTTAAGTAGGTGGACTGATTGGTTGACCGCGGCGCGAAGGACTTGATTCCGGGAATTGCCGATGAAACTTTCCCGGCGGCTGTCGCTCGGAACCTAAGTGAGTGCATCCCGGGGCGGATTGCCCGGCGGGGTGGCGACCAGACACAAGCGCGTCCATGGGGCGTAAGGAGAGAGGCTCGATGACGGCTGAAAAACCGACTGAGTTGAGCTACAACCCGCACATGCCGCTGTCGCAGGCGTTGTTGCTGCCGCGTATCGTCATTGAAAACATCATGCCGATCCTTGAAGGCGGACAATTCGCCGTCAAGGCCGTGGTGGGGCAGGACGTGGTGGTGACGGCCAAGGTCTTCGCCGACGGGCATGACAAGCTGGCGGTGCGCGTGCGCTGGCGGGCCGAGGACGAGGACGCCTGGCAAAGCGCGGCCATGAACGACCTGGGCAATAACGGCTGGCAAGGGCAGTTCCGGGTCGACAGCCAGGGCCGTTATCTGTTCTGTATCGAAGCCTGGATCGATCAGTTCGCCAGTTTTTGCCATGAGCTGGAAAAGAAGCATGCGGCAGCAGTGCCCGTCAGTCTGGAATTGCAGGAAGGGCGGATTCACGTCCAGCAGGCCGCCGAGCGTAGCGAAGGGCTACTCAGCGAGCAACTGGCGGCCTTGCACCATGAACTGTCAGGACTGCTCGAAACCGAGCAGGTCGCACTGTTTTTGCACCCCCGTAGCGCCGACCTCATGGCCCGCGTCAATCATCGCGCCTACCTGAGCCTGAGCCCGGAGTACCCGGTGGATGTCGAGCGCGAACTGGCGCAGTTCGCCAGTTGGTATGAATTGTTCCCGCGCTCGATCACCGACAGCCCGACGCGCCATGGCACCTTCAATGACGTGCATACGCGACTGGCGATGATCCAGGACATGGGTTTCGATGTGCTGTATTTCCCGCCGATCCACCCGATCGGGCGCAGCTACCGCAAAGGCCCGAACAACTCGCTGACGGCGGGTCCCGATGATCCGGGCAGCCCCTATGCGATTGGTAGCGAGGAAGGCGGGCACGAGGCGATTCACTCGCAATTGGGTACCCGCGAAGACTTTCGCCGACTGGTGGCGGCCGCTGCGGCCCATGGTCTGGAAATCGCCCTGGATTTTGCCATCCAGTGTTCCCAGGACCATCCATGGCTCAAGCAACACCCCGGCTGGTTCAACTGGCGGCCGGACGGCACGATCAAATATGCCGAGAACCCACCGAAGAAATACCAGGACATCGTCAACGTCGACTTCTATACCCCCGAGGCGATTCCGAGCCTGTGGGTGGAACTGCGCGACATCGTGGTGGGCTGGGTCGAGGAGGGCGTGAAGATCTTTCGCGTCGATAATCCGCACACCAAGCCGTTGCCGTTCTGGCAATGGCTGATCGCCGATGTACGGGCGCTGTACCCCGAGGTGATCTTCCTCGCCGAAGCCTTTACCACCCCGGCAATGATGGCGCGCCTGGGCAAGGTCGGTTACTCCCAGAGCTACACCTATTTCACCTGGCGTAACACCAAGGCCGAACTGGCGACCTACTTCACCGAACTCAACGAATCGCCGTGGCGAGAATGCTACCGGCCGAATTTCTTCGTCAATACACCGGACATCAACCCGGCGTTCCTCCACGAATCCGGGCGTCCCGGGTTTCTCATTCGCGCCGTGCTGGCGACCATGGGCTCGGGCCTGTGGGGCATGTATTCGGGTTTCGAGTTGTGCGAGTCGGCTCCGGTACCGGGTAAGGAGGAATACCTCGATTCCGAGAAGTATGAGATCCGCCCGCGGGACTTCAACGCGCCGGGCAACATCATTGCCGAGATCGCCCAGCTCAACCGTATCCGACGGCAGAACCCGGCGTTGCACACGCATCTGGGCCTGAAGGTCTACAACGCCTGGAACGACAACATCCTGTACTTCGGCAAGCGCAGCGCCGATGGAGGCAATTTCATTCTGGTGGCGGTCAGTCTCGATCCGCACAACGTGCAGGAAGCGAACTTCGAGTTGCCGTTGTGGGACATGGGCTTGCCTGACTACGCCAGCACCCAGGGCGAAGATTTGATGAATGGTCATCGCTGGACCTGGCACGGCAAGCAGCAGTTCATGCGGATCGACCCGGCGTATCAGCCGTTCGGGATTTGGCGCATTACCGCGTAGACGCTGAACTTGTGGGAGCGAGCTTGCCGGTGGCGAGGGGGCTGCCTGTGGCGAGGGGGCTTGCCCCCGTTGGGTCGCGAAGCGGCCCCGCTCTTTCTTTCCAACACACCAAGTCGCTGTATTGACGACTGCTTCGCAGCCGAACGGGGGCAAGCCCCCTCGCCACAGGTAAGCATCCTCACCACAGGGGATTCTCAGCCTGTGGCCAAGTCGAATTCACCAGGAGTTGCACATGGCGAAGAAACCCAAGGCAGCCACGTTCATCAAGGACCCGCTCTGGTACAAGGACGCGGTGATCTATCAAGTCCACGTCAAATCGTATTTCGACTCCAACAACGACGGGATTGGCGACTTTCCCGGCCTCATCGCCAAGCTCGATTACATCGCCGACCTGGGCGTCAACACCATCTGGCTGTTGCCGTTCTACCCCTCGCCACGGCGCGATGACGGCTACGACATCGCCGAATACCGTGGCGTACACAGCGACTACGGCACCATGGCCGATGCCAGGCGCTTCATTGCCGAGGCGCACAAACGCGGCCTGCGGGTGATCACCGAACTGGTCATCAACCACACCTCCGACCAGCACCCGTGGTTCCAGCGGGCGCGCAAGGCCAAACCCGGATCGGCGGCGCGGGACTTCTACGTGTGGTCCGATGACGATCAAAAATACGATGGCACCCGCATCATCTTTCTCGATACAGAGAAGTCCAACTGGACCTGGGACCCGGTCGCCGGCCAATACTTCTGGCACCGTTTCTACTCCCACCAACCGGACCTGAACTTCGATAACCCGCAAGTCATGAAAGCGGTGCTGTCGGTGATGCGTTACTGGCTCGACATGGGCATCGACGGCTTGCGCCTGGACGCGATTCCCTACCTGATCGAGCGCGACGGTACCAACAATGAGAACTTGCCGGAAACCCACGACGTCCTGAAAAAGATCCGTGCGGAAATCGACGCCAACTACCCCGACCGCATGTTGCTGGCCGAGGCCAATCAGTGGCCGGAGGATACTCAGTTGTACTTCGGCGACACCGACAAGAAAGGCCTGAACGGCGATGAATGCCACATGGCCTTCCACTTCCCGTTGATGCCGCGCATGTATATGGCGCTGGCCCAGGAAGATCGTTTCCCGATTACCGACATTCTGCGCCAGACCCCGGATATACCCGCCAACTGCCAATGGGCGATCTTCCTGCGCAACCACGATGAGCTGACCCTGGAGATGGTCACCGACAAGGAACGCGACTACCTGTGGAATTACTATGCCGCCGACCGCCGGGCGCGGATCAACCTGGGGATTCGCCGGCGTCTGGCGCCGCTGATGGAACGCGACCGCCGTCGGGTCGAGTTGCTTAACAGCCTGCTGCTGTCCATGCCCGGCACGCCGACCCTGTATTACGGCGATGAGATCGGCATGGGCGACAACATCTACCTCGGCGACCGCGACGGTGTGCGTACGCCGATGCAATGGTCCATCGACCGTAACGGCGGTTTCTCCCGAGCCGACCCGGCGAGTCTGGTGCTGCCGCCGATCATGGACCCGCAATACGGCTACCTGTCGGTCAACGTCGAAACCCAGGCTGGCGACCCGCATTCGCTATTGAACTGGACCCGGCGCATGCTTGCCGTGCGCAAGCATTCCAAGGCCTTCGGGCGCGGCACGTTGAAGATGCTGTCGCCCAGCAACCGGCGGATTCTGGCCTACACCCGTGAATACACCGGGGTGGACGGCAAACACGAAATCATTCTGTGCGTGGCCAACGTGTCGCGCAGCGCCCAGGCCGCCGAGCTGGATCTGTCGGCCTACGTCGGCATGGTGCCGGTGGAGATGCTCGGGGGTAACGCATTCCCCCCCATCGGCCAGCTGAACTTCCTCCTGACGCTGGCGCCTTACGGCTTCTACTGGTTCGGCCTCGCCGCGGAAAACCAGATGCCGAGCTGGCACGTGGAGCCTGCACAGAGCCTGCCGGACTTCACCACGCTGGTGCTGAAAAAACGCATGGAGGAACTGCTCGAAGCACCGTCACGCACCACGCTGGAGCAAAGCATCCTGCCCAACTGGTTGCAGAACCGCCGCTGGTTCGCAGGTAAGGACGCCGCCATCGAACAGGTCGAACTGGCCTATGGCGTGCGATTCGGCGATCCGCAGCACCCGGTGCTGTTCAGCGAGATCAATGTCACCAGCGGTGGCCAGAGCAGCCGCTACCAGTTGCCGTTCGGTTTTATCTCGGAAGATCAGGTCGGTACTCCCTTGCCGCAGCAATTGGCATTGTCGCGGGTACGGCGTGGGCGCCAGGTCGGCCTGATCACCGATGCCTTCAGCCTGGACACCTTTGTGCATGCCGTATTGCAGGGCATTCAGGCCGGCACCGTATTGGCCTCCAGCGATGGCGACATTCGCTTCGAGTCCACCGCCGAACTGGAAAAACTCGGCCTCAATGCCGAGTCGCCGGTGCGTTACCTGTCGGCCGAACAGTCCAACAGCTCGGTGGTGATCGGCAACAGCCTGGTGCTGAAGCTGATCCGCAAGGTCGCCTGCGGCGTGCACCCTGAGCTGGAAATGAGCGCGTACCTGACGCAAGCCGGGTTCAGCAATATTTCACCATTGCTGGGGGCCGTGGTGCGCCGGGACGGGGCGGGTGAAGATAATTTGCTGATGATCGCCCAAGGCTACCTGAGCAATCAGGGCGACGCCTGGGAATGGACCCAGAACAACCTCGAACGGGCGCTTCGTGATGAACTGGCCGACGCCGTGTCCGAGCAGGAACAGCATTACAACGCGCTCGGCGAACTGAAAGATTTCGCCGCTATGCTTGGTCAGCGTCTGGGGGAAATGCACCAGGTGCTGGCGGCGCCGAGTGCCAACCCGGACTTTTTGCCCCAGGTCACTACGCAGAAGGAGGCGCTGGCCTCGGCCAAGGATGTCGCGGCGCAAATCGAGCGCGCGCTGAACTTGCTCAAGCAGCATAAACATCAACTTGACCCGGCGGACCAGACCCTGGTCGGTCGTTTACTGGACAACAAGAAAGCCATCCTCGGCCATGTACAGGCGTTGGGCAAAAAGATCGCGGGCGGCTTGCGCATTCGTGTACACGGCGACCTGCACCTGGGGCAGGTGCTGGTGATCAAGGGCGATGCCTACCTGATCGACTTCGAAGGCGAACCGGCCCGGCCATTGCATGAACGACGGGGCAAACACAGCCCGTACAAGGATGTCAGCGGCGTGCTGCGGTCCTTCGACTATGCGGCGGCGATGGCGATCAACGTGCAGAGCGTCGATAACACCGCAGCGGCCGATGCCGCGCGCTTGCGGGTCACCGATCGCTACTTGAGCGAGGCGCGGCAAGCATTTGTCGACGCTTATCGGCTGGCGGCAGCTAGTCTTGCCCATGCATGGCAAGATCCCGAAGGCGAGGATGCCGCGCTGGCGTTGTTCGGTCTGGAGAAGGCGGCGTATGAAGTGGCTTATGAGGCGGAAAATCGCCCCGCCTGGTTGCCCGTGCCGTTGCACGGTTTATATGGATTATTGAGTGGGCTTAAACCCTTTTCCGATCTTGGTGGAGAGTAGTCATGAGTGTCTCGAACAAGGAACAGGGTCATCACAAAGAAGCGCTGCTGCCCAGGGCGCGGGATATCGACGCATTGGTGCGCGCCGAGCATATCGATCCTTTTGCGATTCTTGGCCCCCACGCTGATGGCGCTGGCGGGCAATTCATTCGCGCGTATCTGCCGGGTGCCTTGAGTGTGCAGGTGCTGGCCAGGGATACCGGACAAGAGCTCGGCCAACTTGAAGCCACAGAGACGCCGGGATTGTTTGTCGGGCATTTCGAACGTGCGCAAGCGTATCTGCTGCGTACCCGTTGGGCCGGCGGCGAGCAAACGGCAGAAGATCCTTACAGCTTCGGTCCGTTGTTGGGCGAAATGGATTTGTATCTGTTTGCCGAAGGCAATCACCGCGACCTCAGCGGGTGCCTGGGCGCGCAACTGAAAACCGTGGACGGCATCGACGGCGTGCGTTTCGCCGTGTGGGCGCCGAATGCCCGGCGGGTGTCGGTGGTTGGTGATTTCAACGTCTGGGACGGGCGCCGGCACCCGATGCGCCTGCGTCACCCCACAGGCGTCTGGGAATTGTTCATCCCGCGCCTGCAAGCCGGGGACACCTACAAATACGAGATTCTCGGCGCCCACGGCATCCTGCCGTTGAAGGCCGACCCCGTGGCGTTGGCCACCAGCCTGCCACCGGACACCGCCTCGAAAGTCGCTTCACCCTTGAACATCGACTGGCAGGATCAGGACTGGATGATGTCCCGGGGCGACCGCCAGCGGGTGACGGCGCCGTTGTCGATCTACGAATTGCACGCCGGCTCGTGGCAATGCGAGCTGGACGATCTGGGCGAAGTGGCCCGCCAGTACACCTGGCCCGAATTGACCGAGCGGCTGATTCCCTATGTCAAAGACCTCGGTTTCACCCACATCGAACTGATGCCGATCATGGAGCACCCGTTCGGCGGCTCGTGGGGTTATCAGTTGTTGTCGCAATTCGCGCCGAGTGCGCGGTATGGCACGCCGGACGAGTTCGCCGCGTTCATCAACGCCTGCCACCAGGCCGAACTCGGGGTGATTCTCGATTGGGTGCCGGCGCATTTCCCCACCGATACCCACGGCCTGGCCCAGTTCGACGGCACGGCGCTGTACGAGTACGGCAACCCGCAGGAAGGTTTCCATCAGGACTGGGACACACTGATCTACAACCTGGGTCGCACCGAAGTGCATGGTTACATGCTGGCGTCGGCGCTGCACTGGCTCAAGCATTTCCACGTCGACGGCCTGCGGGTCGATGCAGTGGCCTCGATGCTCTACCGCGACTACTCGCGCAAGGCCGGCGAGTGGGTGCCGAACCGCCATGGCGGGCGGGAGAACCTGGAAGCCATCGACTTCCTGCGTCACCTCAATGACGTGGTGGCCCTCGAAGCGCCCGGTGCGCTGGTGATCGCCGAGGAATCCACCGCATGGCCCGGTGTAAGCCAGGGCACCCAACAGGGCGGCCTGGGCTTTGCCTACAAATGGAACATGGGCTGGATGCACGACTCGCTGCATTACATCCAGCAGGACCCGGTGTACCGCGCCCATCACCACAACGAACTGAGTTTCGGCCTGGTGTATGCGTGGTCCGAGCGCTTCATCCTGCCGATCTCCCACGATGAAGTGGTGCACGGCAAACACTCGCTGATCGACAAGATGCCCGGCGACCGCTGGCAGAAATTCGCCAACCTGCGGGCCTACCTGAGTTTCATGTGGGCGCATCCGGGCAAGAAACTGCTGTTCATGGGCTGCGAGTTCGGCCAGTGGCGCGAGTGGAACCATGACCAGCAACTGGACTGGTACCTGCTGCAATACCCCGAGCACCAGGGGGTGCAGAAACTGGTGGCCGACCTCAACCGCTTGTACCGCGAAGAGCCGGCGCTGCATGAGCAGGACGACGTGCCGCAGGGTTTCCAATGGCTGATCGGCGATGACGCGATCAACAGCGTTTATGCGTGGTTGCGCTGGAGCAAGGACGGCGAACCGGTGTTGGTGGTGGCCAACTTCACGCCAGTGCCTCGCGAGGCTTATCGCGTCGGGGTGCCGTTTGCCGGGCAGTGGAACGAGGTGCTCAACAGCGACTCGTCCATTTATGCCGGTTCCAACTACGGCAACAGTGGCGGGGCGGTTGCCGAGGAAACGCCGAGCCATGGCCAGGCGTTGTCGTTGGTGCTGAATTTGCCGCCGTTGGCGGTGTTGATGTTAAGGCCGCAGGGCTGATTCGAGGTCGGCGGTGCTGCTATTCGCGAGCAAGCCCGCTCCCACACTGGTTTTGAGTACGGCATCAATCCAGTGTGGGAGCGGCGGTGCGACGATTCGACTTGCTCGCGAAGGGGCCGGTGCTATCGACGCCGACACCTGGCAATGAATGGCCGTGATTCAGAGATGCACTTCCACCGCCAGCGGCAAATGGTCGGACAGGTGCGTCCACGGCTTGTTTCCCAGTATTTGCGGCTCATGGCTGCTGGCGTTGCGCAGGTAGACGCGGTCCAGGCGCAGCAAGGGAAACCGTGCGGGGTAGGTTTTGGCAGGACGACCCAGGTGGCGTTCGAAGGCTTCGTGCAAGTAATCGTGGCGGGCAAGGGTGGCATTGCCCTGCATCTGCCAGTCGTTGAAGTCGCCGGCAATGATCACCGGCGCATCATCCGGCAGGGACTCGAGGAGCTGACAGAGCAACTGCAATTGCAGCTGACGATGGCTTTCCAGCAGGCTGAGGTGAACGCAAATCGCATGCACTTCGCGATGCCCCGGCACGTCCAGCACGCAGTGCAGCAAGCCACGGCGTTCCGGGCCGGTAATGGAAACATCCAGGTTTCGATACTCGCGGATCGGATATTTCGACAGCAGGGCATTGCCATGGTGACCGTCGGGGTAGACGGCATTGCGCTCATAGGCGAAGTCGCTCCACATGCTGTCGGCGAGGAATTCATATTGCGAGGTTTGTGGCCAATCGTTGTAGCGGGAGGAGTGGCGGTCGTGCTCGCCGACGACTTCTTGCAGGAACACCAGGTCTGCCGACGTACTGCGCACCGCTTCACGCAATTCAGGAAGGATGAAGCGCCGGTTGAGTGCGGTAAAACCCTTATGGGTGTTGACCGTCAGCACGCGAAGCCGATGAATCGCGGGGGGCGTGTTCAATGGCATTGATTCGGTTACCTGCGGTTTTGAATGACTGGCCACATGCACTCCTCTGACTCAGGGCTGCTTATGTATGCGACTGATGCGATAGCAGGCAGTTCAGTCCAATGGGCTGCGTTTTCAAACCAGCACAATTTCATAAGGCAAACGGATACGCTCCAGCAGCGGCCGGGGCAGCAACGGCGCGAGGCCGATGGCCGGTTCGCCGTCCAGTTGGCTGGCGTAGGCGTGGGTGGCGTGACTCTTGCGGGCGACGGTCCAGGTATCGAGGCGCACCTTGCGGGCACGGTGCCAGGGAATCAGCTCCCGGTCCCGTGCCGGCCAGTGCCAGGCCCAGAACGGTACGTCGTTGTAGGTGGCCCCGATATTGGCCGCCGCCCTGGCGCTCGCGCGGCCAACCGTGTCGTGGTCGACATTGCCGTCCTGGCGCCAGGTGCTGAACACCACATCACCTGGGCGCAGGTAGCGCGTGATGAATCGGGCGATCTGATCTTCCTGCTCCGCCAGCGCGTTATCGGTAAACCCGCCACGAATCCACTTCAGGCTGTGCATCGGCAACCCGAGTCGACGTATGGCTTCCACGCTTTCCTGGGGACGAAATACGCTGAGGCGTTTTTCCGACCACTGCTGTGACCCCGGATGGCTGGCGCTGCCGTCGGTGATCGAGATCAATTGCAGCGGGTGGCCCAGGTTACTGAGCAATTGCAGCAGGCCGCCGCAGGTCACGACTTCATCGCCGGGGTGCGGGGCAATGAGCACCACGCGTGCGCCGGTGGGTACCAGGGATTGGGTGTTGATGACCGGAATGCTGTCCAGTTGCGGGGCGCTGTTCCAGATCTGTGAGGGCAGGCTGACTTCGCTCAGGGAAACGGGTTTCATGGTGGATACGTCCTTGTTCTGCGTCGCCTTCAGTCGTGCATGGGACAAGCCCGGCAGACCCTTGAGGGCTGGTGGATAGCGGCGCGACAAGCCAAACCCTGGATTGCCGCAAATCGAGTATTGCTCATGTAACGCTATTCGTCGCGTCGTGAAGTTGTCCGCAATGATATTTCCGCCCTGCGGTGTCACGGCTATGAATACCTGGCGTCTCTTTTACTCTTCTTCCTCATGCTGCAATTCGAACAGCAGCAACGAACGGCCGGTGACCGAGTACTCGTGGCCAAACTCAAAGCGCTCCTGGCCGCGGATCGACGGTTGGTTGGTGTCGATCATGCATGTCCAGAAACCACCGTCAGGCACTTCAGGCAGCCGGAAATTGACGATGTCGTGATGTGCGTTGACCACCAGCATCAATGTCGCGTCGACGCCTTTGCGGCGAATGCCGGTTTCCTGGGCGCGGCCATCGAGCAGCATGCCCAGGCATCGATTGTGCGCATCGTGCCAATGCTCGGTGGTCATTTCCGTACCGTCCGGCGCCAGCCAGGTCACGTCCTTGACGCCGATGTCCTCGTTGTAATTACCCACCAGGAAACGCCCGCGCCGCAGGACCGGGTAGGTCAGGCGCAATTTGATCAGGCGTTTGACGAACTTGAGCAGGGCCTTGCCGTCGTCGCTGAGGTCCCAGTTGACCCAGCCGGTCTCGCTGTCCTGGCAGTACGCATTGTTGTTGCCGTCCTGGGTGCGGGCGAACTCGTCGCCGGCCACCAGCATCGGCGTGCCTTGGGCCAGCAGCAGGGTGGCGAAGAAATTGCGCATCTGCCGATGGCGCAGCGCGTTGATCTCGGGATCGTCGGTGGGGCCTTCGACGCCGTGGTTCCAGGACAGGTTGTTGTTGCTGCCGTCTTGATTGTTTTCGTCGTTGGCTTCGTTGTGCTTGTCGTTGTAGGACACCAGGTCGTTGAGGGTGAAACCGTCGTGGGCGGTGACGAAATTGACTGATGAGTAAGGCCGCCGACCACGTTGGTTGAACATTTCGCCCGAAGCGGTCAGGCGGTTGGCAAAGTCCGCCAGTTGCCCGTCGTCGCCTTTCCAGAAGGCGCGCACGGTGTCGCGGAACTTGTCGTTCCACTCGACCCAGCCCGGCGGAAAATTGCCGACCTGATAACCGCCGGGGCCGCAGTCCCACGACTCGGCGATCAGTTTGACCTGGCGCAGCACCGGGTCCTGGCGGCAGGCCACCAGGAAACTGTGGCGCTCGTCGAAACCGTCGTGATAGCGCCCAAGGATGGTTGCGAGGTCAAAGCGAAAGCCGTCCACGTGCATTTCCGTGGCCCAGTAGCGCAGGGAGTCGGTGACCATTTGCAGCACGCACGGGTGGCTCAGGTCCAGGGTGTTGCCGGTGCCGGAATCGTTGATATAGAAGCGTTTGTCATCGGGCATCAGGCGGTAGTAGGACGCATTGTCGATGCCGCGCATGGACAGGGTCGGGCCTTGTTCGTTGCCCTCGGCGGTGTGGTTGTAGACCACGTCGAGGATCACCTCCAGATTGGCTTCGTGCAGGTGCGCGACCATTTCCTTGAATTCGGCAATCTTGCCACTGGCCAGGTACCGCGGGTCGGGGGCGAAGAATGCAATGCTGTTGTAGCCCCAATAGTTGGTCATGCCCTTGTGCAGCAAATGCTGGTCGTTGACGAACGCATGGATCGGCAGCAGCTCCACGGTCGACACACCGAGTTTGCGGATGTGCTCGACCACTTCATCGACCATCAACCCGGCAAAGGTGCCGCGCAGATTCTCGGGGACGGCAGGGTGACGCATGCTGAAGCCGCGCACATGGGTTTCATAGATGATCGTCCTGTCCCACGGCACGCTGACACGATGATCGTGGCCCCAGGTGTGCGCCGGGTCGATGACCTTGCATTTGGGCACGAAGGGCGCGCTGTCGCGCTCATCGAAGCTGAGGTCGGCGTCGGGGTGGCCGATGGTGTAGCCGAACAGCGCTTCGGACCATTTCAACTTGCCCACCAGTTGTTTGGCGTAGGGGTCGATCAGCAGTTTGTTGGGGTTGAAGCGATGGCCGTTGGCCGGGTCGTACGGACCGTAGACGCGATAGCCATAAACCAACCCCGGATGGGCGTCGGGCAGGTAGCCGTGGTAAATCTCGTCGGTGTATTCGGGCAGTTCGATGCGTTCGAGTTCCACTTCGCCAGCGTCGTCGAACAGGCACAGTTCAACCTTGGTGGCGTGGGCGGAAAACAGAGCGAAGTTGACTCCCAGTCCATCCCAGGTGGCACCCAGCGGAAAGGGCAGGCCTTCGCGGATTCGTGTGGTTTCGGCACGAGGGGCTGGCGCGGCGGCTTTCTTCGGACTGGTCATGGGTACTCCTGTAAACGGGGGTTACCTGTAGGAGCGAGTTTGCTCCGGGCGGCGCTCCGACGAAAACGGTGTGTCAGGCAACATCAATGCTGGAAGTGATGGCCTCTTCGCGGGCAAGCCCGCTCCCACAGGTATTGTGAGTTGCCACAGATTGCAGCCACACCTTCAAACACTGTGGGAGCGGCGGTGCGGCGGTCCGACTTGCCCGCGAAGGGGCCTCAAGACATATTCAAACCGCTGGCGGTTTTCGCGCAGCCCGGGGCTTTTTCTCGACGGCCTTTTCCCCCGGCGGGATCACTTTTGAAGCCGCTGTCGGTTTGGCCTTGGTTTTTGGCGCGGCGACCTTGGCATCGCCAGCCTTGCCATTGGCCGTTTTGCTGACCGGGGTTTTCGGGGCAGCCTTGGCCGGTTTTTTCGGGGCCAGGGCTTCGGCGTCCGCCAGTTTGCACGCCATCTCCCAGTGGCGGGCTTCCTGGCCTTCGGGTTTTCCTTCGGATTCCCAGATCTGATAGGCAAATTCGCGGATGCGTTTTTCGTCGGTACTCATCGCAATGCTCCTGAACTGAACTCAAGTGTGGGTAGTTTGAATAATGAGATTGACCGGGAAATCCCCCAGCGCGGCGCTGATCAACAGCTCCCTGTGTTTTGTGACTGTGATGCCGGAAAAAAGTCCCTGCAGATGTTCGTCAGGGACGGTGAACGGCAGTCTGACCCGGGTTTCGCCCCACCGCGGCGCGTGGACCTGTGGTTCGGCACCGTTTTCCAGCAGATCGGCACAACGTATCGGCACAATCACAATGGCGCGTTTCCCCTCCCGTTCACGGACAAATCCCAGCACTCGATGGGCCTCGCTGCCCACCACTTCCAGGGCCTGGTAGGTGCCACGCCGAAACAGCTCGGCATGCTCGGCGCGCAGGCTCAGGGTGCGCGCAATCAAGGTTTGCTTGATGCGTCCGTCACGCCAGTTCTGCAACAAGTCCGGCAGGTCCACCGCTTGCTGCAACGCCTGCTGGCGGCTGGCGTAATCCACGGGACGACGGTTGTCCGGGTCGACCAGGCTGAAGTCCCAGAAATCGTTGCCCTGATACAAATCCGGCACGCCGGGCACGGTCATGCGCAGCAAGGTTTGCGCCAAACCATTGAGTGCGCCGGGGACGGCAATCGAACGGGCAGCCTTGGCCAGGGCCGTACGCAACAGCTCACCTTCGGGGCTGAGCAACAGGCGCTGGATAAAGTCCTCTGTCGCTTGCTCGTAAGGGTCATTGGGCGCGCTCCAGCTGCTTTGCAGTTTGGCTTCACGCAGGGCCTTGCGTTGCCACTGCCAGATACGTTTTGCGTAGTCCTCGAGGGACGGCGGATGATCGATCCCCAACTCCAGCGGCCAACTGCCGAGAATCGTCTGGTACAGAATCATTTCATCGCCCGACGATGGCATTTGATCGTCGTTGCGCAAGGGCCGGGCAAGGGCGCGCCACAGGCCGATCTGGTCGACGTACCAGCCGCTGCGCTCGCTCAGTACCGCCAGCCGCGCCCGTGAATCTTCGCCGCGCTTGTGGTCGTGGGTGGCGCTGGCCAGCAGATTGTCCGGGAAGGTGTCGAGGCGCTCGATGCAGGCCTGATGAAAGTCGGCGGCCGGTGCGCTGAACTGTTCGGTGTTGAAGCCAACGTCATTGCGCGAGAGCAGGACGGCCGATCGATAGAGCGCGGTGTCTTCCACCGATTTCGCTGCCGCTGGCGAGGTCAGTTGCTGGAAACGTACGCAGGCGTGCTTCAGACGCTTGCGCTCGCGCCCGGCCGGGTGCGAACGCCAGGGTTCACCGCCGAGCCAGCCGGCCAGGCAGTCGAGCACCGGCCAGTCCGCTTCGCCCAGGGTTTGGCGGGCACCGTCCATGGCCTGGCGGAAAAACGCCTCGTCCCGGGCTGAACGGCCAAGGGGGCCTATGTAGGTGCGGTACACCGGGAAATGCACGATCAGCGCCTGCAAGGCCCGGCGAATGGCGCCGAGGGTCAGGTCGCGGGTCATGAGGTTGTCCCGGGCCACTTGCAGCAGGGCCTGGGCGACGCTTTCGAAATCTCCGGCCAGGGAACCACCGAGGACTTGTTGACGGGCCAGTTGTGCTTCCTGGCAGAAGTCGGCGGGCCGCTCGCTGTGACGATGCCAGAGTTCGGCCAGTGTCTGCGCGCCCCGTGGATCCTGTTGCAACAGTGACAACTGGTTCATGAATTCGTAGCCGGTGGTGCCGTCCACCGACCAGTCGCGATGCAGGGTTTCCCCTTCGCCGAGGATTTTTTCCACATAGATGGGCAGGTGGCGGCCCGCTGACAGGCTGTCGACCCGGCGGCGCAGTTTTCGGCAGTAGCCCCGCGGGTCGGCGAGGCCGTCGATGTGGTCGATGCGCAACCCGTCGATCAGCCCTTGAGCCACCAATTGGAAGATCTTCGCGTGGGTGGCTTCGAACACGGCGGGACGCTCGACGCGCAGTCCGCCCAACTCATTGATATCGAAGAAGCGCCGCCAGTTGATGTCATCGGCGGCGGTGCGCCAGCTGGCAAGGCGATAGCTCTGGCGTTCCAGCAGGTTGTGCAGGCGCTGGAAGCCTTCGCCGGTCAGTGAGACGTAGTTGTTCAGGTGCTGCTCAATGGCTTGGGCAAGGGCCGGATCGCTGACCAGATCGCGAAGTTCTGCTTTCAATGGCAGGGCCAGGCTGTGGGCGTCGGTCTGGTAGCTCAGGGTGCTGAAGCGATCGGCCAGGTTTTTCAGTTGTTCGGCCTGTTGCGTATCGAGCGGTGCATCGGTCCTGAGCAGCTCCCCGTAATCGCTGGGGCAAATGGGAAAGCGGTGTTCGTAGTGCTCGACATGGAAGGTGCCGTGCCAGGCATCGAATCGCAGGGGCAGGGTGCCGTCCTGCAACGCGACGCCGTAGTCGCTGCCCAGAAACGGCAGGAGCAACTGGCCTTCCATCAACGGGTCGGATGAGTGCCACTGGATATCGAAAAACTCTCCGTAAGGACTCAGGCGTCCCCACTCCAGCAAATCCAGCCACCAGGGATTATCGTTGCCGCCGACCGCCATGTGGTTGGAGACGACGTCGAGGATCAACCCCATGTTGTGCCCATGCAGGGCGCTGACCAGGCTGTTCAGCGCTGCCTCACCACCCAGTTCCGGATTGACCCTGGTCGGATCCACCACGTCGTAGCCATGCATCGACCCGGCGCGGGAGCGCAACAGCGGGGAGGCGTAGACATGGCTGATGCCGAGGCGGGCGAAATACGGCACCAGTGGCACCGCATCTTCGAGCGTGAAGCCTTTGTGAAATTGCAGGCGCAAGGTGGCGCGCAGTGGTCGGGTCGGCACCTGGGTCATCGATCACGCTCGGCCGCCTGGAGCCGTGCGCAGGCGAGCAATTCCAGACGTCGCGCGGCATCCGCTCCGTCGAGCAGGGCTTCGCTGTAACCTGGCAAGCGCCGCGACCAGTTGGGGTGGGTGTCGGTGGTGCCGGGCAGGTTGGCTTGCTGTTCGACGCCAAGGGCATCTTCCAGGGGCAGCAGCACCAAGGGTGCCCGGGTATGACCGAGGAAGCGCACGCTGGCATCGAGCACCTGGTCGGTTTCGTGGGACTCTTCGCGAAAGTTCTGCGGGTCCTGGCTCAACGCCCGGCGCAGGCCTTCGCGCTCGCGTTCGCGGTGCTGGCGCCATTCGATTTCACCGCTGGCATCGACCATGCCGAGCCGGGCATTCCAGTCGATATCGCGACCATGCCACCAGCCGTTGAGGGTCGGCAGGTCATGGGTGCTGGTGGTGGCCAGGGCGTTGTCCGGCCAGTCGAGGATCGGTTTGAAGTGCGTGTTGTCCTGTTCGAACAGCAATACCCGCATGCCCAGCATTGAACGGGCGATGAGTTTTTCCCGCAGGCCGTCCGGCACGGTGCCGAGGTCTTCGCCGAGGACGATGGCCTGGTGACGATGGGATTCCAGGGTCAGCAAACGCAGCAGATCGTCCACCGGGTAGTACAGGTAAGCGCCGTCGGCCGGCGGCGATCCGTTGGGGATGACCCACAAACGCTGCAAGCCCATGACGTGATCGATGCGCAAGCCGCCGCAGTGGGCGAAGTTGGCCCGCAACATTTCGATGAAGGCCCGGAAACCATTGCGCACCAGGCCTTCAGGGGAGAACGCGGAAATCCCCCAGCCCTGGCCGGTGCGGTTGAGAATATCCGGTGGCGCGCCGACGGTGAGGGACGCGAGCAGTTCGTCCTGACGGCTCCAGGCCTGGCTCCCGCCGCCATCGGCGCCAACGGCCAGGTCGGCGATCAGGCCGATACTCATGCCGCTGGCGCGGGCGGCGGTTTGCGCGCGCTCCAGGCAGCGAGTGATCAGCCACTGACAGAAGGCGAAGAAGCCGATGCGCCCGGCATTCTCTTCGGCGAATGCCGCCAGTTCGGCGCTGCGCGGGTTGCGCCAGGGTTCGGGCCACTGCCGCCAGTCGAGGTGTTCACCCCGGGCGGCGCGCGCCTCCTGGATGGCTTCGAAGCGGCAGTGGTTTTCCAGCGCTTCGCCAGCGGCGTGACGGAAGCTGCTGAAGTCTTCGTGCAAGGGGTGTTCACCCTGGACGAAACCTTCGTACAGCGACTGCAACAGCCGATGCTTGGCTTCGGCGGCGGCCGGCCAGTCAATCAGCGGACGCTCTTCCAGCGCCTTGAGTTCAATGGCCAGCCCGGTTGCATCGATGGCGGTACGCAGCGCGCGTTCGCCGAGAATGGTGCCGGGGGCGCAGTAAAGGCTGTTGAGAAACAAACGGCTGGACGGCGAATACGGGCTGTAGCGTTGGGTGTCACTGGAAAACATCGCATGCAGCGGGCTGATCGCCAGCGCCTCGGCACCACGCTCGCCGGCTACCCGGGCGAGGTCCTCCAGCGCCTGGGTGTCACCAAACCCGCCGTCGCCGGGGCGGCGCAGTCCATACAACTGCACGCTCAGGCCCCAGGCTCGGGGGATCGGGTTGTCCACGGCATCGGCCACGCTATAGCAACGGGCCGGGGCCACGGCGAGAGTGAAGGTTTGTCCGTCCATGCTGATCTGTTGATAGCCGACCGGTACCAGCCCCGGCAGCACCGCGTTGGCGTCCAGTTTCAGGTTGAGCCGCGAACCGTCCTCCAGGTGGATTTCGCAAGGGGTCCCGGGCTCGAAAAAGCGCGCCAGGTCCAGGCCCATCCCCGCATCGGCGGTGATCAATGGCGGCAAGTGATGGGTCTGTTGCGCCTCTTGCAGTTCCAGCAGGCTGGCGTCGATTTCCTGGGCACTGCCGGCCGGGTGGCCCAGGCCGGCCAGCACGTTGCGCAACACGGACGGCGCGACTTTTTGCGGGCGGCCGTTGGCGTCGATCCAGTCGACGGCGAGGCCGGCACGGCTGGCCAGGATTTCCAGTTGCGCATCACTCATGGACGCTCTCCAAACGAGGTAGCAAAGGGGACTGCGGCGGCGAGGCTGACGAGCGCGCAATACGGGGCAAGAGTGTTTGTAGCCGGCAGGTCGGGGTTCAGTGGCGGGTATTCGAACAAGCGCATGGCGTCGGTCTGTGAGGTATAGGCTACAGGCCTGGCGCTGAGGTTCAGGTCAATGCGCAGCTGGCTGCCATCGCCCAAGCGCCAGGATGCACTGACTGCGCCTTCGCCCAGCACATCGGTTCCCAGTGCCTGGGCGCCCGGCAGGCGCGGGATGATGTGCCGGTGACGGATCTGCAACAGTCGGCAATACAGGTCGTGCATCTCGCAATGGCCGGTCGATGGCAGGACCGGGCGGGACGCTGCAAACGTCTGCGGATCATTCGGGTCCGGAATGTGTTCGCGCAGGATCGGGTCGGCAAAGGCGCTGAGCGCCGCGAACTCGCTGCGCCGGCCGTCGCGAACCTGCTTGGCCAATTCACCATGATGGCTGGTGAAAAACAGGAAGGGCTGCTCGACCGCAAATTCGTCGCCCATGAACAGCAGCGGAATCATCGGCGATAACAGCAGCAGCACCGTGGCGGCCCGCAGCGCTTGCGGGTGGGCGAGTTGATGCAGGCGCTCGCCGAAGGCCCGGTTGCCGATCTGGTCATGGTTCTGCAAAAACAGGATGAATGCACTGGGCGGCAGATGCCCGCTGGGTTCACCCCGCGCCACACCATGGCGGTTGAGATGGCCCTGGAACACGAAACCCTGGCTCAGGCAGCGCGCCAGTTGCTCGGTGGGGTTTTGCGCGTAATCGGCGTAATAGGCGTCGGTTTCCCCGGTCAGCAACACATGCAGGGCGTTGTGGCCGTCATCGTTCCACTGCGCGTCGTAACCCTGTTCGAGCAGGCTGGCCTGGTTGTGTTCGTTCTCCACCATCAGCCACACATGCCGCGTCGGGCCCGTCTGCTGGCGCACCCGTCGTGCCAGTTCCTGGAGGAAATCCGGGTCTTCGATGGCGTGCACCGCGTCCAGGCGCAAACCGTCGAAACGGTATTCCAGCAGCCACATCAAGGCGTTTTCGATGAAGAAGTCCCGTACTTCGCGACGGCGCAAGTCGATGGCCGCGCCCCACGGCGTGTGTTTGTCTTCGCGAAAAAAGCCCTTGGCATAACGATGCAGGTAATTGCCATCCGGGCCGAAGTGGTTGTAGACCACGTCGAGAATCACCGCCAGGCCGTGGCCGTGGGCGGTGTCGATCAAGTGCTTGAGCTGCTCGGGGGAGCCGTATGACGCCTGGGGCGCGTAGGGCAGGACGCCGTCATAACCCCAATTGCGCTCACCGGGAAACTGCGCGACGGGCATCAGTTCGATCGCGGTGACACCCAGTTCGACCAGCCGCGCCAGATGCTGCTCGACGGCGCTGAAGCCGCCGAGCACACCGACATGCAGTTCGTAGATCACCGCTTCGTTCCATGGCCGTCCCTGCCAGGCACTGTGTTGCCAGGCATAGACCAGCGGATCGACCACCACACTGTGCCGGTCGATATCGCCGGCCTGAGCGCGGGAGGCCGGGTCGGGCACTTCCAGTTCGCCGTCGATGCTGTAGCGGTAACGCGTGCCCGCCGCGCATCGGATGTTGCTCACGAACCAGCCGTCGGCCTGGGGCAGCAACGGCAAGGACTGTCCATTTTCCAGTTCGACACTGACGTAGAACGCATCTGGCGCCCACAACGCGAATCGCGTGTGCTCTGCGTCCAGCATGATTGCGCCGTGGGGCCAGGTCTCAAGGGTCCGTAACGGCATCTTGAAAGCCTCTTACTGTTTGTGCGATTTCCCCAATGCCTTAGCCACAAGCTGTTCGTAGAGCTCGGCGTAGGGTTCGACCGCCTTGCACCAGTTGAACGGCGCCGCCATGGCCCGGCAGCGCATGGCGTGCAGCAGGTCGGGAAAGGCGAACACCTTGAACGCGCGGCTCAGGGCTTCCTGGTAGCTCTGCACCGTGGATTCATCGAACAGGAAACCGGTCACGCCGTTTTCGATGGTGTCGGCCAGGCCACCGGTGTTGCGCGCCACCGGCAACGAACCGAAGCGCTGGGCGTACATCTGGCTCAGGCCGCATGGCTCGTAACGCGAAGGCATCAGCAGGAAGTCGCTGCCGGCGAACATGCGCCGGGCGTCGGTTTCGTTGAAGCCGATGCGTACGCCGATCTGCCCGGGGAAACGCAGGGCAAGCTGGCGCATCGACTGTTCTTCTTCCGGTTCGCCACGGCCGATGATCGCGATCTGGCCGCCGGACTTGACGATGTACTCGGACACCGCTTCGGTCAGGTCCAGGCCTTTCTGGTAGACCAGGCGCGAAACCACGGCGAACAGCGGCCCTTCGGAGTCTTGCAGGCCGAACAGCTCGCGGACATGGGCGGCGTTCACCGCCTTGCCATCCCAGTCGCCGATGCTGAACGGGCAGAACAGGTGCGGATCGGTCGCCGCATCCCAGCTTTCATCGATGCCGTTGGGAATGCCGCTGAGCAGGCCTTGCTGGGTCTTGGCGGCGAGGAAACCGTCCAGGCCGCAGCCGAAATCCGGGGTGGTGATTTCCTGGGCGTAGGTCGCGCTGACGGTGGTGATGTGGCTCGAATAGGCCATGCCGGCCTTGAGGAACGACATCTTGCCGTAGAACTCCATGCCTTCCTGTTGCAGCGCGTGATGGGGAATGCCCAGTTCGGGGCACGAGCCCAGGCTGGTCACGCCTTGATACGCCAGGTTGTGAATGGTGAACAGCGTCGGCGTGCGCTGCCCACGCCAGTGCATGTAGGCCGGGGCCAGGCCGGCGGGCCAGTCGTGAGCGTGCACCAGGTCCGGGCACCAATGGATCTGCGCGAGGTTGGCGGCAATATCGGCCGCCGCCAGGCCCAGACGGGCGAAACGGATATGGTTGTCCGGCCAGTCGCGGCCGTTGTTGGCGCCATAGGGCGAACCTTCGCGCTCGTAGAGTTCGGGGCAGATCAGTACGTAAATGACCAGACCGTCGGGCATGTCCATGCGCCCGATCTTGCACGGTGGCAGCGCAGCATGACCGCCAAGCTCGCCAATGATATGGATCGGATTTTCGCTGTTCAGCACCTGCGGGTAACCCGGGATCAGTACCCGCACATCGTGCAGATGGGCCATGGCCCGTGGCAGCGCTGCAGAAACGTCGCCCAGGCCACCGGTCTTCACCAGGTCGGCAATTTCCGAGGTGACGAACAACACTTTTTTACGGTTGGGATTCTGGTTGGCTGCCGGAGTCAGCGTCCTGGTGCCAGGAACGCCGACGGGTTGGGTGTTTGCGACAGTTACGGCGCTCGATTCGCCGACCTGATGAGCACGCTCTCCCTGTATTTCCAAAGCCGTACTGATCATATGAATCTCCCGTGTTGTTGATCTAATTCTTAGGTCTGGCAAACGGTGTTTCATGGCCAATTGCTGTGGCCGGGCGCAATCGCGCTACGCATCAGTGAGCAAGCGCTGCCCAATGCGTCGAAGCAAAAGGGGTGAATGAGCCATTGCAAGGATTGCACCAGTCGCAACGCACCTTCTTGTCAGAGGACCGATCGGGATTGGAAAAAGTTTCGACTATTTTTCCACTTTGTGACCGACCGGTTTCGCCTCAAGAAAATGAGTCTAGGCCAGAACTTAGAGCGGTAAAGGCCAGATGGCAAAATTGTTCGACAATCGGTTTGTAGCGGTACGAACGTGCCTGATAGAGGTGCAAACGCCCCGACGAAGTGCAGGTTTTTTTGCGTTTTGGCATCAAAAAGTCACTGGGCAGTCACATAAATGTGCGACGTGATTTATCAGGAACGCACTGTTCTGGTGCGCCGGTTTGAGTCCCGCATTTGGCCGAACCGCTGCCTTACTGCCCACCTTGATGCCTTGTTATAGTTCGGGCCTCATTTTTGCCCGCAAAAGGATCATTGGCATGTCTCAATACAGCGCGTTCAACGTCGAGCTGGTCGATAAAATCGCCCACGTACAGATCAACCGACCGGAGAAGATCAACTCGATGAACGCGGCGTTCTGGAGCGAGATCGTCGAGATCTTCCAGTGGATCGACGACACCGATGAAGTGCGCGTGGTGGTCCTCAGCGGGGCAGGCAAGCATTTCTCCTCGGGGATCGACCTGATGATGCTGGCCGGTGTGGCCAATGAGCTGGGCAAGGACGTCGGACGCAATGCGCGCCTGTTGCGGCGCAAGATCCTCACCCTGCAAGCGTCCTTCAATGCAGTCGATAACTGCCGCAAACCGGTGCTTGCGGCCATTCAGGGTTACTGCCTGGGGGGCGCCATCGACCTGATTGCCGCGTGCGACATGCGTTATGCCGCCGAGGACGCACAGTTTTCGATCAAGGAAATCGACATCGGCATGGCCGCCGACGTTGGCACGCTGCAACGCTTGCCGCGGATCATCGGTGACGGCATGCTGCGCGAACTGGCTTACACTGGTCGCACCTTCGGCGCCGATGAAGCGCGAGGCATGGGCTTGGTCAATCGCGTCTACAGCGACAACGCCAGCCTGCTCGACGGCGTCATGGGCATTGCCTACGCAATCGCCAGCAAGTCGCCGATCGCCGTCACCGGTACCAAGGAAATGATCAGCTACATGCGCGACCATCGCATCGATGACGGCCTCGAATACATCGCCACCTGGAACGCCGCCATGCTGCAATCCACCGATCTGCGCGTGGCCATGGCCGCCCATATGAGCAAACAGAAACCCGAATTTCTGGATTGATTAACCATGATTCCTCGCTGGACCACCGCAGTACTGGACACCGATCAACCCGGCGGCTGGGCCATCGCGCGCAGCCCCGAAGGCTTTCTGTTCGATGACAACGGCGCACTGTTCGCTCGCGAATGGCTCAAGCGCCAGGACCTGTCGATTCTTGCCGAGCATGGCATCGGTCATCTCGATGGCGAGCCGGTCTATCTGCTGGAGTTGCGCAGTCACAGCGAAGTGTCGGGTTGCAACTGGAAAGGCCTGCGGGCGTTCATGCTCGAAGGCGATCACACGCTCTACAAGGTGCTCGGTTACGCCGCACAGATCGGCACCTGGGCCCGTGAACACCGCTATTGCGGTAACTGCGGTCAGGCCATGACCCAGGTGCCGCGCGAACGGGCGATGTATTGTCAGCCGTGCGATCTGCGCAGCTACCCACGGATTTCGCCGAGCATGATCGTACTGGTGACCCGAGGCGATGAAGTGCTGTTGGCGCGCTCACCGCGTTTTGTCAGCGGTGTCTACAGCACCCTGGCCGGGTTTGCCGAGCCGGGCGAATCGGCCGAGGACTGCCTGATTCGCGAAGTTCGCGAAGAGGTGAGCATCGAGGTCAGGAACATCCAGTACATGGGCAGCCAGTGCTGGCCGTTCCCGCACTCGATGATGCTCGGCTTTCACGCCGAATATGCCGGTGGCGAGATCGTCTGTCAGGAAGACGAGATCGAGGACGCCCAGTGGTTCAACGTGCACGAGCTGCCGCCGTTGCCGGCGTCACGCTCGATTGCCCGTTACCTGATCGACGTCTACGTGGCGCGGCGCTTAGGCCACGCTGAACCAGTGCTGCCAGGCTAGGCGCACGGTCAGGCCCAGCACCACGGTGATGAACACCGGACGAATGAATTTCGCGCCGCCGCTGATGGCGGTGCGGGCGCCAAAGAAGGCGCCGACCATCAACGACAAGCCCATGCACAGGCCGATGATCCAGTCCACCTGACCGGAAAAGATGAAGATCGACAGCGCCGCCGCGTTGCTGACGAAGTTCATGCTGCGTGCCACACCGCTGGCTTTCACCAGATCGATGGGGTAGAGCAGCAGGCTGCTCACGGTCCAGAACGCGCCCGTGCCGGGACCCGCCACACCGTCATAGAAGCCGAGGCTGAAGCCTTGGGTCGACTGCCACTTTTTCTTGATCGGTGCCTCGCTGTCCAGTGGCGCTTTTGGCGTGCCGCCAAACAATAGATAGACACCGCAAGCGAAGACGATCACCGGCAGCATCTTGTTCAGCCATTCCGCCGGCAGGTAATGCGCGACCACGGCACCGGTCAGCGCACCGACCAGGGTGCCGACGATGGCATGAATCCATTGCGCGGGGTGGAACAGCTTGCGGCGGTAGAAGGTGAAGCTGGCGATGGCCGAGCCGAAGGTCGAGCTGAGTTTGTTGGTGCCCAGCACCAGATGCGGCGGCAGGCCGGCGGTCAACAAGGCCGGGGTGGTCAACAGCCCACCGCCACCGGCAATGGCGTCGATGAAACCGGCAACAAAAGCGACTAAGGCCAGGATGGCCAGGGTGGAGAGGTCAACGCTGAGTTCGAAAGGCATGGGATCGGCTTATTCGGCGGGTGCAGAAAGAGGCTGCGGGGAAGGGCAGCATCTTACTCATCTGTACAACACAAAACCAATGTGGGAGCGAGCTTGCTCGCGATGGCGGTGTGACAGGCAACAGATCTGTTGAGTGTACAACCGCTATCGCGAGCAAGCTCGCTCCCACAGGGTTTAGCGTGAAGCTGAATTACAAGCCCAGATCCGACAAACTCGGATGATCGTCAGGACGACGCCCCAGCGGCCAGTGGAACTTGCGCTCGCTTTCCTTGATCGGCATGTCGTTGATGCAGGCGAAGCGGCGGGCCATCAGGCCGTCCTCGTTGAACTCCCAGTTTTCGTTGCCGTAGGAGCGGAACCAGTTGCCCGAGTCGTCATGCCATTCATAGGCATAACGCACGGCAATTCGGTTGTCGGTGAACGCCCACAGCTCCTTGATCAACCGATAATCAAGCTCCTTGGCCCACTTGCGGGTCAGGAAGCCTTTGGCTTCTTCGCGGTTATAGGCGAACTCGGCGCGATTGCGCCACTTAGTGTCCAGGGTATAGGCCAGGGACACCCGCTCCGGGTCCCGGGAGTTCCAGCCGTCTTCGGCCAGGCGAACTTTTTCAATGGCCGATTCACGGGTGAAAGGGGGTAATGGCGGACGAACTTCGGCATTAGACATTTAAAGTCTCCGTATCAAGTTAAAGTTAAAACAACAGTCGAGCTTGATCAGGTTGCTACAGGTCCAATAACTTTCGCGCCATGCATTGCGCATTATCGGCGGCACTGTGATCACCCATGACAAGCGCCACGGTAATGGCACCGTCGATCAGGATCAGCAGCTGTTTGGCCAGCAGTTGCGGATCCTCGGCGCCATGTTCGGTACACAGCTCGCACACGTAGTCGAGCAGCTTCTGTTTATGTTCTTTGGCGACTAGGCGCACCGGGTCTTGCGGGTCGCCGGTTTCGCCACTGGTGTTGATGAACGCGCAGCCGCGGAAACCGTCGGAGGCGAACCACGATTTGAGTACGGTAAACAGGTTGAGCAGTCGCTCGGCCGGGGTTTGTGCCTGGCCGACTGCGCCTCTGTACCAGTGCATCCAGCGCTGGTCCCGGCGTTGCAGGGCGGCCACCACCAGTTCGTCCTTGTTGGCGAAGTAGCGGTAGATACTTTTTCTGGAGACGCCGGCGGTTTTCACCAGAAGATCCATGCCAGTGGCGGCTATGCCACTTTTGTAGATCAACTTTTCGGTGACATCCAGAATGATGTCGCGTGTGTCGTTGCTAGTGATTTCGTTCATGCTGCAAACAGTAGAACGATCGTTCTCCTTGGTCAATCGGTTTTTTGTGGCGTTTGACAAATGGTCTTCGCGAGCAAGCCCGCTCCCACACTTTGACGCGCGCTTTTCCGTGGGAGCGAGCTTGCTCGCGATGGCGTCATTACAGACAGTAACAAGACCCGAACCCATCGATGGTGTAAGCTCTCTGGTTCTTCGGATTCGACCCATTGCGAGCCCTATGCCGTCGCTTTTCAAACGCTCCCTGCTGCCCAAGTTGCGCAGTTTTCCGCTGACGGCCGATGCCGTTGGCGTCCTTTGCGGCGCTGCCGAATTCCGTCGTTGCCTGCTGGAGAAAATCGCCAGCGCGACCCGGCGCATCTACATCGTTGCCCTGTACCTGCAACAGGATGAAGCCGGCCAGGAAATTCTCGATGCCTTGCACGCCGCCAAACTGGCGCGTCCGGAACTGGACGTGGTGGTGGTCGTTGACTGGCTGCGCGCCCAGCGCGGCCTGATCGGTGCCGGCAAGCAACCGGGCAACTCCGCCTGGTATCAGGAAATGACCCGCATCCATGCCAGCGAAGTGCCGATCTACGGCGTCCCGGTACAAACCCGCGAACTGTTCGGTGTGTTGCACCTTAAAGGCTTCGTGATCGATGACTGCGTGATCTACAGCGGTGCGAGCCTGAACAACGTGTATCTGCACAAGTTCGACAAGTACCGCTACGACCGCTATCACCTGCTGCACAATCGTGAGCTGGCCGATTCGATGCAGCACCTGGTGCAGCACGGCCTGGTGGCTTCCAAAGCGGTGCACCGCCTCGACCTGCCAAACCTGCCGACCACCCGCAGCCTGCGCAATGACATCGGTGACCTGCGCAGCCGCCTCAAGCACGCGGCGTACGACACCACGCAGGGCACCACCGACAGGACCGGTTTGTCCGTCAGCCCGCTGCTTGGCGTCGGCAAGAACAATCCGCTGAACCGGGTGATCTGCGAACTGATCGCCAGCGCCCAGCAGCAACTGACCATTTGCACACCGTACTTCAACCTGCCGCTGGCGATCATCCGCGAGATCAACCGCGCGCTGGCCCGCGGGGTGAAGATCGACATTGTGGTCGGCGACAAGACGGCCAACGACTTCTACATTCCGCCGAGCGAACCGTTCCGGGTCATTTCGGCGCTGCCGTACCTGTACGAAATCAGCTTGCGCCGGTTTGCCAAGCGTCATCAGCGCAACATCGACAGCGGGCAGTTGAACCTGCATCTGTGGCGTGACGGTGACAACACCTACCACCTCAAGGGCATGTGGATCGACCGGCGCTATACCTTGCTGACCGGTAACAACCTCAACCCGCGAGCGTTTCGACTCGATCTGGAAAACGCCTTGTTGCTCGATGATCCCCATGGCGAACTGCTGGAATCGCGTGGCAAAGAGCTGGCGGAGATCTTCCAGCACACCCGGCGAATCGAGCACTTCCAGAACCTGGAAACCCTGGCCGAATACCCGGCGGGCGTGGCCAAGTTCCTCAAGCGCGTGAGTCGTGTGCGGATCGAACGGTTGCTCTACCGCATTCTGTGAATTCAGAAAAGCCATCGCGAGCAAGCTCGCTCCCACAGGAATCCGGGTGTTCACAGCATTTGTGAACAACGCAGATCCAGTGTGGGAGCGAGCTTGCTCGCGATAGCGGTGGATCAATCAACAGGGATACTGTTTCAGCTAAGATGCCCCCCACTCGAACAAGAACAGGGCTTGCCGCGATCCATGTCGGAAAAAGACACCATCTCCATTCAACTGGTGCGTGAAGCACTGTTGCAAAGCTGCGCGCCAGGAATCGCCACGGATGAGGTGTTGATCAAGGTCGGCATCGACCCGCAATTGTTGGGCAGCACCGACGCCCGTGTTCCGGCCACGGCTTATGCGCGCCTGTGGCGGTTGCTGGCACGGCGCGGGGATGATGAGTTCTTTGGCATGGACCCACGCAAACTCAAGTCCGGCAGCTTTGCGTTCCTGTGCCGCAGCGCCATGCTCCAGCCCAACGTGGCGGCGGGAGTGGCCAGCGGCCTGGCGTTTCTGTCGTTGATCCTCGAATACTTGCCGGCGCAGTTGGTACGTCAGCAAAGCCTGGCGGAAATCGTCCTGCTGGAGGACGACAAGGACCCGCGCCGGGCCTTCACTTATTTCACTTACTGGATGATCGTGCACGGCGTTGCCTGCTGGCTGGCAGGACGGCGGATTCCGATCCTTGCCATCGAGCTGCGCTGTTCCAAACCGGATTTCTGCGATGACTATCAGGTGATGTTTTCCGAGAACCTGCGCTTCGACCGCCCACGCACCCGGATGATTTTCTCCGCCGATTGCCTGGACCTGCCCATCAAGCGCAGCCCTGAAGAACTCGAGCGATTCCTGGCCCGTGCGCCGGCGAACATTCTGGTGAAGTACCGCGATCCGCAGAGCCTGGCCAGCCGCATCAAACACGACCTGCGCCACCTGCCGGCCGAACACTGGCCGGAAACCGAAGCCCTGGCGCAACGCCTGTGCATGTCGGCTTCAACCTTGCGCCGCCGACTGGCCGAAGAAGGGCAAACCTACCAAGGCCTCAAGGACGGCGTACGCAAGGAGTTGGCGATTGTCTGGCTGGCGGAACCTACGATCAGCTTCAGCGAAATCGCCACGCGGCTCGGGTTCGCTGACGTCAGTTCGTTCTACAAGGCGTTTCGCAAATGGTCGGGGTCAAATCCGGGGCATTACCGCAGCCTGATTCTCAATGACACCGAGTGAATTCCGCGGCTCAACAGCCATTTCATCCAAGGCGCTTAACGGCTGCCAGTGGTCGGTCCAGGCAGATTAAGCGTGCCACTGTCCACGAAACGCTTCGTGTTGAACACCCCACCCGAGAGCTTGCCGCGCAGGACATAAGGCATGTTGTTGAGGGTTTCCATCTGGCTGATGCCATAGGTCTGGCGGATCATCGAAAACGCCGAAACGCTGACCGGTACGCTGACGATGGTGTCGGAAAAGCGCCCGATCGTACCCCTCTCATCGGTGACGCCAGAGGCGAAGGGCTGGCCGTTGATGTCCAGGTCCAAGGCAACGCCGCTGTAGGTGAGGGTGTAGTCATTGGGGTTCTGCACGCGGATTCTCACGGCAAAGCGCACTTCCATGCCTTCGCCTTGCAGGGGTTCGACATCCACGACGTTGATTTTCAACGGGTCTCGATTGGGCAGCGAGGAACAGGCGCTCAGACAAAGCAGGAGGGAAATCAGGACCGCGTGGAGGCTGCGCATGGACGTGTTCTCATCTGAAAAAGGCTGAACCGCCAGCGGCTCAGCCCTTGAGCCCGCCTAGTGGTTCGACTGTGCAACCACCGCAGCCTTTGCGGGTTCATCCCTGACGGTCACATCGGGGTTCTGCATCACCTGAAGCACGGAGGCTTCCGGATCGAATTCGTCTTCCTCCAGCTCGATGAACTCCTCGGGCAGGAAGATATTAAGAACGATAGCGCACAGCGCGCCGACGGTGATGGGCGATTCGAAAATGTTGTGCAGGGCCTTGGGCAGTTCACGCAAGACTTCCGGCACGGCGGCCACGCCCAGGCCCATGCCGATGGAAATCGCCACGATCAGCATGTTGCGACGATGCAGGCCCGCCTCGGCGAGAATCTTGATCCCGGCCACGGCGACGGTGCCGAACATCACTAGTTCCGCGCCACCGAGCACCGGTTTCGGCATCAGTTGCAGTACCGCGCCGATCATCGGGAACAGGCCAAGCACCACCAGCAATCCGGCAATGAAAAACGCCACGTAGCGGCTGGCCACGCCGGTGAGCTGGATCACTCCGTTGTTCTGGGCGAAGGTCACCATCGGCATGCTGTTGAACACCGCGGCCATGGCCGAGTTGAGGCCATCGGCGAGCAGGCCGGACTTGATCCGGCGAATGTACACCGGGCCTTTGACCGGTTGCCGGGAGATCATCGAGTTGGCCGTGAGGTCACCGGCGGCCTCCAGCGGCGAGACGAGGAAAATCACCGCCACCGGAATGAACGCCACCCAATCGAAGGAGAACCCGTACTTGAACGGCACCGGTACGCTCATCAGCGGCACTTCGGGCAGGCTGTTGAAATCCACCTGGCCCATGAGCCATGCCACCCCGTAGCCCAGGGTCAGGCCGATGACAATCGCCCCCAGGCGCAGAAACGGCACATCCACCCGGTTCAACACTACGATGGTTCCCAGCACCAGCGCCGCCAGGGCCAGGTGACTGGCCGCTCCCAGGTCAGGGGCGCCGAAGCCGCCGGCGATGTCGGTCATCGCCACCTTGATCAGCGACAAGCCCATCAGCGTGATGATCGTGCCGGTCACCACCGGGGTGATCAGCATGCGCAATTTGCCGATGAACTGGCTCAACACCACCTCGATGAACGCGGCAAAAAAGCACACGCCGAAAATGGTCGAGAGAATCTCATCGGTACCGCCACCACGAGCCTTGACCATGAAGCCGGCACTGAGAATCACACTGATGAACGAGAAACTGGTGCCTTGCAGGCACAACAGGCCAGAGCCCACCGGGCCGAAGCGCCGCGCCTGCACGAAGGTGCCCAGGCCGGAGACGAACAGCGCCATGCTGATCAAGTAAGGAATTTCACTTTGCAGGCCCAGGGCGCTGCCCATGATCAGCGTCGGGGTGATGATGCCGACGAAACTTGCCAGCACGTGTTGCAGGGCGGCGAAGACGGTGGCGGTCAGATGCGGGCGGTCATCGAGGCCGTAGATCAGGTCGCTGTGGCGTGGAGCGGGGGCTTTTTCGGAGGCGGTCATGGTGGTTTGCGTGCCAGAAGGCGGGCCGGGTCAGAAAATGGAGGCGCAGGATGCCAGAACCGCCCGGCCACGGCAAAAGAACCTCCAGAACAGCGACTTACAGTCGTGGGGCGAGCACTTCGCCAACGCTGCGGCGTTTGGCGTGCAGTTCGCTGGCCTGGATCAACTGTTCGAGGTCTTCGGGGGTCACGTCATAGAACGCTTCCATGTCGGCCAACGCCAGTTTCAGGTCTTCGGCGGTGATGGCCTGACGGTCGACCGGCGGGTGATCGGCAGGAATCCTGGCCGCGGGCTCGCTGGCGCTCTTGGGGTAACGAACGCGGGTCAGGTTGTTGTAGGCCAGGGCGCACAGCAGCATCGTCGCCGCGCTGAGCATCACCGGTCCAATGGCTTTCCAGTCCATGGCAATGGTTGCCGGATCGGCCAGCACCAGGGTCAGGGCCAACGCACCGGCCGGTGGATGCAGGCACCGCAGCCAGCACATCAGGATCAACGCCATGCCCGCCGCCAGGCAAGCGCTACCCAGGGTTCGGCCCAACACATGGGCCACCAGCAGGGCAATCACACCGGCGCTCAAGTAACCACCGAGAATCGACCAGGGCTGGGCGAGCGCGCCCGAAGACACGGCAAACAACAGCACCGCCGACGCCCCCAGCGGGCCGATCAGGTGCTGGGCCACCTCAATGCCGAACACCTGGCTACAGAGCCATACGCTCATCAGTGTCCCCAGGGCCATGCCGATGGCGGCGCGGCTCCATTCGGTGGGGCGGGTGTTGATGGCAGCGGGCAACCAGCGAGCTAGCATTTCGAGAAGACTCCGGCAGAAAATCCAGGCAAAAAAAAGGGCTTGGCTGGGGAACCCAGAAAGCCCTTGAAGTTGTTCCAACGGTTGGGGGAGGAACGCGCACAGTGTGCCGTCCTATCCTGCTACTGACAAATTCATATTAATGAGCTTTCAGTGCATTAATTTTGCTGTAATTTGCTCCGTCGACCGCTTGTGTAGCACAGCAAGCCGCCCAGGGCCGCGAGTGCACTCAAGGCATAAAACATCGTCGGCGCCGGGGTGTGCATCAGCATGAAACCGCAAATCACCGGGCTCAACGCACCGCCAAGGGCAGCAAGGTTTTGCGCGCCGTAGTAGCTGCCCCGCAGTTCTTCCGGCGCCAGGGTGTCGACGAAGAGAAACTCGGCCGGGTAAATGATGATTTCACCGAGGGTGAAGATGAACATCGCCACGCACCAGCTCACCAGGCTGTCCGCCAGGCTGAAACCGATCAGCCCGAGGATGAACAGGCCGGTGCCGGCCACGATCCATTGGCGCAGTTGCTCGCGCTTGAGAAAACGCCCGATCTGGTATTGCAGCAAGATCACACTGATGGCGTTGCAGGCGAGCAGGGCGGCCATGATTTCCATGGTGTGTTGGGGATTGCTGGTCACCAGCAGGTACTGCGACAGGTAAAAGGTAAATCGCCCGTGCACCACGGTGCTGAGCAGGCAACCGGCGGTGAACAGGATCAGGGTGCGGTCGTTTTTCAGGGTGATCAGGGTTTTGAGGAAACTCTGCCCTTGGCCGCCGACAGTTGAGCGCGCCGGGTCCTTCGCGATCCCGGTCATCAGGAAAATACTGAAAAAAGCGATGGCCGCAGCGATCAGGAAGGGGGCACTGGCAAAGGCCCCGGCAATCAGCACGCCGAGCATCGGCCCGACAGCGTAGCCAATGTTGGTCAGCGTATAGCTCAGGGAAAACGCCTTGGCGCGTTGACCCACCGGGAGGTTGTCGCTGAGGATCGCTTTCGAACCGATGAGGAACAGCGATGAAGCGGTTTCGGTGACGATCAGGGTGATGGTCGTCAGGTAGAGGTTTTCAGCAAAGGTCAGCAACACCAGGCCGACAGCGCTGGACGCCATCGAGAGAATCAGCAACCGGCGCTTTTCGAAGCGGTCGATGATGTAGCCGCCATACAGGGAGAGCAGGGTGGCGACGAACACCGCAATGCCGAGCAGCAAGCCAACGTCCTGCTGGTTGAGCCCCAGCTTGTCGCTGACGAACAGCGTGAGCAAAGGGCTGGTGATGGCGCGACTGACGACGATGGTCAGCGAACAGATCAACAGGCGGCGGATGAGGGGGGAGTAGCTGGTCACGGCGCGAATATCCTTATTCGATCGGGCCGGCATCAGCCCGATCGTGAGCGCTACTCTAGCAGTCAGATACGCGGTCGTTGCTACGGGATTTGCTTGAGGTGCCGCAGCACAAAATCATTCTTGTCGAACCGCCCGCCCAGCACTGGCGGCAATGCCCCGACGGCCGTGCAGACCCAGCGCGGGAGACTGTTGGCGGATGTGAGGGAACAGGCTGTTCAGGCGACCACTGACTCGGCAAACCATTGCTGGTACGGAATCGGCAATTTGCTCGACTCGCCCCGTCCGATCGGGAAGTAGGTGAAACCGATGCGTGCCAGACGGTCTGTGTCGTAAAGGTTGCGGCCGTCGAAGATCAGCGGTGCGTTGAGCCGCTGCCGGATCAGCTGAAAGTCCGGCGCCTTGAACTGTTGCCATTCGGTGCAGATGATCAGTGCATCGGCACCGGACAAGACCGACTCGGGTGTACCCATGAGCATCAGCTTCGATTCATCGGGATACAGCTTCTGGGTTTCCTGCATGGCTTCCGGATCGAACGCACGGACATTCGCTCCGGCGGCCCACAAGGATTCGAGCAACACCCGGCTCGGCGCATCGCGCATGTCGTCGGTGTTTGGCTTGAATGCCAGGCCCCACAGAGCAAAGGTCCTGCCACGCAAGTCGCCCTTGTAGAACGCGTTGATGCGCTCGAACAGCTTGTATTTCTGCCGCTCGTTGATGGCTTCCACCGCTTGCAGCAGGTCACTGGAGCAATGGGCCTGTTCAGCGCTGTGGATCAGGGCGCGCATGTCCTTGGGGAAACATGAGCCACCGTAGCCGCAACCGGGGTAGATGAAGTGGTAGCCGATGCGGGAGTCGGCGCCGATGCCCAGGCGTATCGATTCGATGTCGGCACCCAGGTGTTCGGCCAGTTCTGCGATCTGGTTGATGAAGCTGATCTTGGTCGCCAGCATGCAGTTGGCGGCGTACTTGGTCAGCTCGGCGCTGCGCAGGTCCATGAACATGATGCGCTCATGGTTGCGGTTGAAGGGCGAGTACAGATCACGCATCACCTCACGCACTTCTTCGCGTTCACAGCCGATGACGATACGGTCCGGGCGTCGGCAGTCGGCCACGGCCGAACCTTCTTTCAAGAACTCCGGATTGGAGACGATATCGAACTGCAATACGCGCCCGACGCTGATCAGGCATTTGTCGATGTGTGCACGCAAGGCATCGCCGGTGCCGACCGGGACGGTGGATTTCTCCACCAGGATCGCCGGTTGCTCGCGATGACGGGCCACGGCGTCGCCCACCGACATCACGTAGCGCAAGTCCGCCGAGCCGTCGTCCCGGGACGGGGTGCCAACCGCGATGAACAGTACCTGCCCGTGCTGGACGGCGAATTTTTCGTCACTGGTGAACTGCAACCGCCTGGCGTCAAGGCCTTCGCGTACCAGGCTGGCCAGCCCGGGTTCGAATATGCTCACGTGGCCCTGTTGGAGCAGTTCGACTTTATTCTCGTCAACGTCCATGCAGACCACGTCGTGGCCGACTTCCGCCAATACCGCTGCCTGCACCAGGCCGACATATCCGCTACCGAATACACTGATTTTCATGGGTCACTCCTTGATTCAGGCGCACGAGCAGGTCGGGATATTGATGGTTATGACGCCGAGGAAGAGCAATGCCACGCCAAGGCTTTTCCAGACAGGTCAGCAGACAGGCGACCAGTAGCAATACCAGGCTCATGGTGCCGCCTGAGGAATAATCAAAACCGAGTCAGGATAGGCAAGGTCATATTTCAATTTGTCTATCGTGTTGAAAAAAGCCACATCCGGCTGTTGCAACCGCCAGGACAATGCCGACGCTGCCCAGTACTGCAACGGGCGCAAGGCCTGAAGAACAGCGGCATGCTCTACGGCAGCGATTTCCTCGTCGCCGATACCGTGCCGGGAAAAAGGGAGAAATGCCTGACTCTTGGGCAGCCCTGGGGCTGTAAACGTAAATAGCCTTTACATCATTGTTTTTTTACTTATTAGTTGTTTCACTTAACTGTTTTAATTCAAGGCCGTTTCGTTTGATTGACTTACCTGTATCTGATTCACGCACACCCCTCACCAATCCACTGACCCTGTATCTGGCGCGACTGGCGCCGTCCAGCCAACTGACCATGCGTTATGTGCTGCAGGATGCCGCCGACCGCTTGGGCTTCGAAGACCACGATATCGAGGAAATTCCCTGGCACAATCTGCAGCCAGAGGACGTCATTGCGTTGGTGGCCACCTTGCGTTCGGACGGCTATGCGCCGAACACGTCTTCGCTCTATGTCAACGCGGTGCGCGGGGTGATGAACGAAGCGTGGCGCATGAGCCTGATCTCTCAGGAGCATCTGTTGAAGATGCGTACGGTGAAGGGCATGGCCGGTACACGGCTGTCCCAGGGGCGCAATCTCAGGCGTACGCTGATCCAGGAATTGATGGCGGTCTGCGCTGCCGATCCGCGGCCGCAAGGCCTGCGGGATGCCGCGATCATCGGGATTTTGTACGGTTCCGGGATGCGCAAATCCGAATCGGTGAACCTGGAGCTGAACCAGGTCGATTTCACCGAGCGCAGCCTGCGGGTGACGGCCAAGGGCAACAAGCAGTTGATCAAGTACGCACCGGCCTGGGCCTTCGCCAAGCTTGAAGCCTGGCTCGAGCTGCGCCGTTCGATGCTCAAGGACGGCGAGTCGGACGACCCGTTCCTGTTCAACCGCATCCGCCGTGGCAGCCACATCACCCGGGAGCGCATCACCAAACACGCGATTTACTACATCGCCCGGCAACGGGGCGCGCAGGTCGGGGTGAAAATCATGCCCCACGACTTCCGGCGTTCATTCATCACCCGGGTGATTGAAGAGCATGACTTGTCGATTGCGCAAAAGCTGGCGCACCACAGCAATATCCAGACCACGGCCAACTACGATGTGCGCGATGACAACGAGCGGCGTCGGGCGGTGGATCGATTCGATCTGTGAACGATCACACCTCGCTCAGTACATGGGCATGGCCGATGGTCGAGACTTGAACCGAGCTGCCGGCGGGTGGTGCATACATGCCTGAACTGCGCACCAGCAGTGATCGGCCCGACTGCGCGTTGCGGGTCAATGGCTGCAGTTCCACCGTCAGCGTGCAGGTGTTGCCGCTGAAATCCCGATCGGTGACCACGGCCCGGCAACCGCTGGCTTCCGGGTCGCTGGGGAGGATGCTGGCCAGTTGCAGTTGTTCGGGGCGCAGCATGATCTGCGCCGAACTGTTGTTGCGGTGGTTGTTGACGGGGATCCGGCCCAAGTCGCAATGGGCCCAACCGGCCTCGATGCGTGCGGGCATCACCACGGCATCCCCCAGGAACAGCGCGGTTTGCTCGTCTTCGGGATAGCGGTAAAGGTCCAGCGGATGCCCTGACTGGACCAGTCGGCCATGACGCATCACCGCCAACTGGTCGGCGAACGACAGGGCTTCACTCTGGTCATGGGTGACCAGAATGGTGGTGACGCCCGCGTCCTCCAGCAGCCGTGCAACCATCTTGCGCATGGCGGCGCGCAATCCGGTGTCGAGCGCCGAGAACGGCTCGTCCAGCAGCATCAGTCGTGGCTGTTGCGCCAAGGCTCGGGCCAGGGCCACTCGTTGTTGCTGGCCGCCGGACAATTCGTGAGGCCAGCGTTCGGCCATCTTCGCGTCCAGCGCCACGCTGTCCATCAGTTCGGCAACGCGCTGCTGTTTTTCAGTGCCCTTGGTCGCCAGGCCGAAGCCGATGTTCGCTGCCACGGTCATGTGCGGGAACAGTGCGCCGTCCTGTGGCACGTAGCCGATCAGGCGTTGATGGGCCGGCACTTCGTGGGTGCCGTCGACCAGGGTCTGGCCATTGAGCGACAGGCGTCCGGAATCGGGGAACTCGAAACCGGCAATCATCCGCAGCAACGTGGTCTTGCCCGAGCCGGAGGGACCTACGATGACCGTGCGACTGCCGCTGGGCACCGAGAGGCTGACGTTGTCCAGGGCGCAATGGGCGCCATAGGACTTGTAGAGGGCATTCAATTCAAGAGTGTTCATCGGCCAGCCGTTTTTTTCGATTGGTGATAAAGAAGTCCGGTCAACGGAAGCGACAGCACAACCATCAATAAGGCGTAGGGTGCGGCGGCTGCGTAATCGATTTCGCTGGTCAAGGCCCAGAACCCGGTCGCCAGGGTGCGCGTGCCGTTCGGGGCCAGCAGCAGGGTGGCGGTCAATTCGTTGGTGATCGCCAGGAACACCAGCGCCGCGCCGGCGGCCGCCCCCGGGGCAGCAAGGCGCAAGGTGATCAGCCACAGTGCCCGGGCTGGCGAGCGGCCAAGGCTGCGAGCGATGTTTTCCAGTTCCACCGGGGCCTGGGCAATGCCCGCGCGCAGGCTCACCAGGGCACGGGGCAAGAACATCAACAGGTACGCCAGCAGCACGGTGAAGGTGGTCTGGTATATCGGCCGGGCAAAGTGGATCGTGACGGTCACCAGTGCCAGCGCCACGATAATGCCGGGCAAGGAACTGGTGATGTAGTTGCAGCTTTCCAGCACCCGTTGCAATCGACCGGGGTAGCGGATCGACAGCCAGGCAATCGGGATCGCCGCGCAGGTGGTCAGCGCCGCCCCCCCGATGCCCAGCAACAGGGTTTGCTCCAGTGCAGGCAACAATTCGGCCATGTCCCAGACTTCCACGCCTCCGGCGATGAGCCACTTGCCCAGGGTGATCAAGGGCACGCCAAGGGCCAGGGCGCAGGTCGCGATCTGCAGCGTCAGCGAGAGCAGGGTGGATACCGGTTTCAGGCGTACGACCCGTTGCTCCCGGGCGCTTCCCGAACCGACGCGGGCGTAACGCGCCGAACCCCGGGCGGCGGATTCGGCCGTCAACATCGCCAGGCAACACAGCGCCAGCACACTGGCCAGCATGTGCGCCGCTGCGCCGTTGAAGGTCGATTTGAACTGATCGAAGATCGCGGTGGTAAAGGTGTCGAAGCGGATCATGGCGTACAGGCCATATTCGGCCAGCAGGTGCAGGCCGACCAGCAAGGCGCCGCCGCAGATCGCCAGGCGCAATTGCGGCAACACAACGCGGAAAAACACTTTCCAGGGTTTGAGCCCCATGGACTCGGCGACGTCTTCGATGGCCGGATCGAGCCGGCGCAAAGTGGCCGCTACCGGCAAATACAGGAACGGGAAGTAGGCGATGACCGAGACCAGGACACCGGCAAACAAGCCGTGAATCGGAGGCACCAGGCTGACCCAGGCGTAGCTGTGAACGAACGCAGGCACTGCCAGCGGCGCGGTGGCCAGCAACGACCACCAGCGCCGCCCCGGCAGATTCGTGCGTTCCGTGAGCCACGCCAGCGTCACCCCCAGCGCGACGCACAAGGGAATCGTCAGCAGCACCAGCAGCACGGTGTTGACCAGCAGTTCACCGACCCGAGGGCGGAACACCAGGGTCACAACGGTTGACCAGCCGGTTTGCAGGGACACACCAATAACGTAGGCGATCGGTAGCAGTGCCAGTAATGAAACCAGCACCGACAAACCGATCACCCATACACCGCCACGCCCCGCAAAGACTCCGCGGGAGCGTCGACGCAAATGTGCGGGTGTCGCCTCAGCGACCTCCGCAGGCAGGGTTTCTGGCATCAATTAGAGCAGTCCGGCCTGTGTCATCAGCTCCACGGCTTTTTTACTGTCGAGTTTTGACGCATCGACAGTCGGCGCATCGAGTTGATTCAGAGGCACCAGTTTAGGGTTGGATTCAGCGCCTTTACCCACGGCGTATTCAAACGACTTGCCGTTCTTCAGGACAGCCTGGCCATCCTTGCCGGTAATGTACTTGAGGAACGCCTGGGCTTGGTCCTGGTGCTTACTGGAAGCGAGGACGCCGCCGCCGGAGATGCTAACAAAAGCGCCCGGGTCTTTGTGCCTGAAATAGTGCAGGGCGGTGTTCTTGCTGTTTTCGCCGGTCTTGGACTGATCCACCAGGCTGTAATAGTGGTAAATCACGCCGCTGTCGATCTGCCCGGCATTCACGGCCTTGAGTACCGAGCTGTTGCCACGGTAGTTGGCATAGTTGGTTTTCATCGCCTTGAGCCAATCCAGCGTGGCGGCTTCACCCTTTTGTTGGAGGATGGCAGCGACGATGGCCTGGAAGTCAGCACCACCGGGCGATGCACCCCAGCGACCCTTCCAGCTCGGTGAAGCCAGGTCCATGATCGATTTCGGCAGGTCGGCTTCTGGCAGTTTGCTCGGGTTGTAGACGAACACCGTGGAGCGCGCGGCGATGCCTACCCATTTGCCGTGGGCCGGACGGTAGGCGGAGTCAATCTGCTCCAGCGTGGCCTTATCGACAGGCGCAAACAGCCCGGCGTTGTCGACCAGGACCATGGCCGGGGAGTTCTCGGTCAGGAATACGTCCGCCGGCGAAGCCGCACCTTCCTGCACGATCTGGTTGCCCATTTCGGTGTCATCGCCGTTGCGCAAGGTGACGGGAATACCTGTCTCCTGGGTAAAACCCTCGACCCAGGCCTTGGTCAGGCCTGCGTGTTGCGCGTTGTACACCACGATGCCGACGGAGTCGGCTGCATAGGCCTGGCCAGCGCTCAGCAAAGCGGTGGCCAGCAGGGCCTTTTTCAAGAACGAAGGGATTTTTGGAATCATTCTGCGGGCTGCTCCTGGTACATTTTTTTGAAAGTCATGGGCATTGAAACGCCAGTTAACCAATGCGAATCATTTGCATGTTTTTGAAGTGCGGGAAATGTAGAGATCCAAATGAGAAAATAACGTCAAAAAAACCGTTAATACATGTAATTTTCATTCAGATTAGCAGCACTGTGCCCGCTGTGTTTCGACTCGTCGATCAAACGATGCCGCCGATCAGAATATGACGCTGCCCCGGCTGCCTTTTTGTCGTGTGCCTCGGCGTATTTGACGTTGCCAGTTGCTGCGGGCCGCCTGTCGCGGGGAATGACAACAGGAAACAGGAAGGACGGATTAACGGCGAACTTGTCGCCGTTGATCCTGGGGAGGAATACATTCAGGGCGCAGGGCAGGTTGCCTGTGGTCTGACGGCAGCCTGGCTGATCAGCGCGGCCAGGCGTTTGACGTTGTTTTGCTGGGCAAGCACCAGGTCATCGATGCTCGCACCCGAGGGCGTTTGCAAGGTGCTGCGGCAAATCAACCGTGCCGTGTCGCCGGTGCTGGCGCTGCGCAGGCGCCATTCCACGTCCATCAAGGCGTACTGGCCGGGCACCGAGTCGAAACGCTGCACATCGACCCGCACCGAGTGTCGGCCTTGTACAGAACTGTTGCTCAGTTGATCGACCAACGCACTGCGCAGTTCGTCCACCAGGGTTGCTCCCCACCATTGGGTTTCCAGGATCGCCAGGCCACTGTTGCCCTCGCGAATGACGATCTGCGCACGATCGACCTGGGGCGGCACGCTGATCGACTCGATCTGGATCACGCCGACGGTGGTCCTTGAGTGATTGCCCTCCTGGGCCGGGGTCAGGGTATGGAATTGAATCGGGTCGCTGCGGCAGGCGGCGAGCAGCAACATCGCGGTGACCAGGGTGAACTTCAGCGGTAAAGCCATGGGTGTTGCTCCTGTGTTCAATTGCGCGGTGGCCCTTGCAGATCCATGGGGGCGGCATTATTCGGACGACCGCGAAGCAGCGATTCCGGATGCCGTCCCAGGTAATCCGAAAGATCACGCAAGGATCTGGACGTGCGTCCCAGTTCATCCAGGGTTAGCCCCAGTTTTTCCCGTTGCGGCGAATCCTCGGCCAAGGTCGAACTGGCCGACTGCAGGGTCGAATTGGCCGTTTCCAGCGTCTTGCTGACTTCCGACAAAGTGGTTTGCACGCCAGGCAAGATCTTTCCGTTGAATTGCATCATGCCTTTGCGCAGTTCGACGAGATTGCCATCGAGATTGCCGGCAATACGCTCGATCGGCAGTTTGTTGATCTTGTCGACCATGGATTCGAGTTTTTCCTGCAATTGCTCGAGGCTGCCGGGAATGGTCGGAATCATGACCGGGCGTGCGTTTACATCGAAGGCGACCTTGTCGGTCTTGGGGTAGAAGTCCAGGGCAATGTACAACTGGCCGGTCAGGAAGTTGCCGGTGCGGGCCTGGGCACGCAGGCCGTTTTCGATAAAGGTACCGATCAAGCGTACGCCAGCGGCTTCGTTATCAGGGTCATGATTGAGCGCCTTGAGCATTTTGACATGGGCCTGGCCCAGGCGCTGCGGGTAGATCACGATACCGACGTTGACCGGAAAGGAGCGCTTTTTCTCGTCGTAATCCAGATTGACCGCCACTACCTTGCCGATTTCCACACCGAGGAACTCCACCGGGGCATCGACCTTGAGCCCGCGCAGTGCCTGGTCGAAGCGCATGGCCAGGTATTGCGGCTTGCCGTTCGGCGGGGCCAGGGCGGTTTGTTGGTCGTCGAACAATTCGTAGGCGTACTCTGCGGCAGCCGGCTTGTCGTTGGGGCTGTAGTCGGGCGCGCGGAAGGCTATGCCGCCCACCAGCAAGGAAGACAACGACTCGGTCTTGACCGCAAAGCCATTGGCGCCGACGTTCACGTCAATGCCGCTTGCGTTCCAGAAACGGGTGTTTTCGGTGACGTACTTGTCATTGGGTGCATGGATGAACAGTTCAATGTTCACGCCCTTGCCATCCGGGTCCAGCGCGTAGGCCACCACCTGGCCCACGGGGATCTTGCGGTAGTAGACCGGAGAGCCGATGTCCAGCGACCCCAGGTCCTGGGTGAACAGCGTAAAACGCTTGCCCGGTTCGCCGTAGGTGATGGGTGGCGGATTCTCCAGTCCGATGAAGTTTTTTGCCCGGCCGTTGGCCTGGCCGATATCGGCCCCGATGTAATCGCCCGACAGCAGCGTATCGATCCCCGACACACCGCCCGCGCCAATGCGCGGCCGCACGACCCAGAACTGCGAATCTTCGCGGGTAAAGCTTTCGGCCTGCTTTTCCAGTTTGATGGTGGCGTTGACGCTTTTCTGGTCACTGCTGAGCTCCACATCGGAGACATGACCAATCACGACATTGCGGTATTTGACCTCGGTCTTGTTCGCGGTCAGGCCGTTACCGGTCTTGAACGTGACAACGATGGTCGGGCCTTGCTGCAAAATGCTGTGGACCACCAGCGAAATACCCACCAGCACCGCGACGATCGGGACGATCCAGACCAGCGAAACGCTGAAACGGCGGGTCTTGATCGGCGCCTGCCCGGGGGCTTGTGGCCCGTCAGTGGCTTGTGACTTCATCATTGACCTCCTCATTGTGTGGGTTTTTCCGTTCTTTATCCCAGATCATGCGGGGATCGAAACTCATTGCCGAAAGCATGGTGAACACCACTACCAGACCAAAGAACAGAATGCCCGGGCGCGGTTCGATGTCGGCCAGGGCCTGGAATTTCACCAGCGAGGCCACCAGGGCGACCACGATCACATCGAGCATCGACCAGTAACCGATGACTTCGACGAAGCGGTACAGCGTCGACCGCTCCTTGCGTGCCCACTCGCTGTCGCGTTGCACGGTGACCAGCAGCAATGTGATGGCGACGAACTTGATTCCCGGCACCGCGATACTGGCAATGAATATGATCAGGGCGATATCCCAGGCCCCGGCTTCCCAGAACTCCAGCACGCCGCTCATGATCGTGCTGTCGGCGCCGTTGCCGACCATCTCGGTGTTCATCACCGGCAACAGGTTGGCCGGGATGTAGAACACCAGGGCCGCGATCATGTAGGCCCAGGTGCGGGCCAGAGAATTGGCTTTGCGCCGGTGCAGCGGTGCACCGCAACGCTCGCATTCGTGGGGCTCGCAAGTCATGTCGCAGGCCAGGCCGCAGGTGTGGCACAGGCACAGGTTGAGCTCGTCGGCGTAAGGAGGCGTGCTCATACAATGTCCCATAGTTCGCGAATGTCGCGCCCGGCGATGCGGATCATCATCAGGCTCAGCGCCGCCAGGGCAAACAACCCTATGCCGGGCAGCACATCGAGCAGTCCGGCGAGCTTGATCACCGCGACCATGGCGCCCAGCAGGCAGACTTCGAGCATGCTCCAGGGCCTGAGGGTTTCGAGCCAGCGCATGCAGAATTTGAATCCGGGCGAGCGTCGCCCGCCGAGTGCGAAGCCCAGCACCCAGATCAGCAGCAGCAACTGGAAAATCGGCGCGATGATCATGGCGATTGCCGCCACCATGGCGATGAAGGTGATAGGCCCCAGGCTCAGGGCCAGCACCGAGTCCCAGAGCGTTGCGCTGTTCTTCACGCCTTTGAGGTTGATGCTCATTACCGGATAGAAATTGGCGAATATCCAGAGCATCAACGCGGTGAAGGTCAACGCAAGACGCTGCTCCACAGTGAGGCCGTTATAGCGCTGAAGCACGCCGCCGCAGCGTGTACACAGGGTTTTTTGATGTTTGGCGAGCGTCACTTTTTGGTACACGCTGTCGCAGTGCTCGCAGATGATCAGCTGATCAGTAGTTGCCATGGGTCAAGCTCGACAGAAGGCAGGAAGTTCAGAGCACTCCCTCAATATAGAAGTGACTCGCAATTGAGCAAATCGAAAGTCGAAACAAGGGGATGGTAGAAGAGGGAATACGTAAAACAGTGTGGGAGCGAGCTTGCTCGCGATAGCGGTGTGCCAGACAACCCAATCATTGGATTTCAGGTCGCTATCGCGAGCAAGCTCGCTCCCACAGTGGTTAGCAGGCGCCCGGCAGGACGACGTCAGCCCAGCATTTCCCGCATCCGATACCAGAACATGCCAAGGGCCAGCAAGGGTGAACGCAGTGCGCGTCCGCCGGGGAAGGTCATGTGCGGCACGGCGCTGAACACGTCGAAGCCTTTGCTGTGGCCGGCATGGATCGCTTCGCCCAACAACTTCGCGCACCAGTGGGTCACGTTCAGGCCATGGCCTGAGTAGCCCTGGGCGTAGAACACGTTCGGGTGCTGGCTCAGGCGCCCGACCTGGGGGAAGCGGTTGGCCGAGATGCCGATCTTGCCGCCCCACTGATAGTCGATGCGCACATCGGCCAGTTGCGGGAACACCTTGAGCATCTGCGGGCGCATGTAGGCGCTGATGTCCGAAGGATCGCGCCCGGAGTAATGGCAGGCACCACCGAACAACAAGCGCCGGTCAGCCGAGAGCCGGTAGTAATCCAGGCCGACTTTCTGGTCGCACAGCGCAACATTGTGCGGGATCAGTTTTGCAGCGGCCTCTTGCGACAAGGGTTCGGTGGCGATGATGTAGCTGCCTGCCGGGAGTACTTTGCCGCTGAGCTTCGGTTCGAGCTCTTCCAGATGGGCATTGCAAGCAAGCACCAACGTGCCTGCACTCACAGTGCCACCGGCGCAGCGCACTTGCACTGTGCTGCCGTGGATCAACTCCAGCACCGGGCTCTGCTCGAAAATCCGCACCCCAAGGGACTCGGCGACTTGCGCTTCGCCAAGGACCAGGTTCAGCGGATGCAAATGCCCCGAGCCCATGTCCACCAGGCCGCCGGCGTACACACCGGAGTTCACCACCTGTTCACGGATTTGTTCTGGCGCCACCAGTCGGGTTTCAAAGGCGTAGCCGGATTCAATCAGTTGCACCTGCTCGGCCTTGAGCGCCTTGAACTGGGCCGGGGTATTGGCCAGTTCGCAGAAGCCCCAGCTCAGGTCGCAATCGATGCCGTGCTCGCGGATGCGATTGGCCACGACTTGCACCGACTCGTTCCCGGCGTGTTCCAGGTATTGCACGCCATCGGCGCCGATGTGCTTGGCGAAACCGCTGACGTCATGGCCGATACCACGAATCAGCTGGCCGCCGTTGCGCCCGCTGGCGCCCCAGCCGATCCGTCGGGCCTCCAGCAGGACTACCGAGAGCCCACGCTGGGCCAGCTCGATGGCGGTGTTGATGCCGGTGAAACCCGCGCCGACCACGCAGACATCGGCCACCAGGTCCGAGGCCAGCGCGGGGCGCTGCCTCATGCCCTTGGCGGACGCTGCGTAATAGGAGTGGGTGTGTTCCTTGGTGTACTGATTCATTTGTTGGACTTCACTTTGCTCCACGAACGGGTCATCAGGCGCATGATCGACTGCGGCGGCGTGGTGGAGATGTAGAGTTTGTCGAGGACTTCCTGGGACGGATAAACCTCGGGGTTGCTGACCAGCTCAGGGTCCATGTACTGCTTGGCGGCCGGGTTCGGGTTGGCGTAGCCGACCGACTCACTGACCTTGGCAATCACTTGCGGGTCCAGCAGGTAGTTGATGAAGGCATGAGCTTCCTTCGGATTGCTGGCGTCGGCGGGGATGGCCAGCAGGTCGAACCACAGGTTGGCGCCTTCCTTGGGAATGGCGTAGGCGATGTTCACACCGTTGCCGGCTTCCTTGGCGCGGTTGGCGGCCTGGAACACATCACCCGAGTATCCGAACGCTACGCAGATATCGCCGTTGGCCAGGTCCGACACGTACTTGGAGGAGTGGAAGTAGGTGATGTAGGGGCGGATCTGCAGCAGCTTGGCTTCGGCCTTTTTGAAGTCCTCGGGGTTTTCGCTGCGTGGGTCCATGCCCATGTAGTTGAGCATCGCCGGGAACACTTCGTCCGCCGAGTCCATCATCGACACGCCGCAGGCGCTGAGTTTCTTGATGTTCTCCGGTTCGAACAGCACTGCCCAGGAGTCGATCTTGTCGATGCCCAGCACAGCCTTGACCTTGTCGACGTTATAGCCGATGCCGTTGGTGCCCCACAGGTACGGCACCGAGTGCGCGTTGCCCGGATCGTTTTTCTCCAGCAGCGCCAGCAATTTCGGGTCGAGGTTCTTGAAATTCGGCAGTTGCTCGCGATCGAGCTTGAGGAACGCGCCGGCCTTCACCTGGCGGGCGAGGAAGTGGTTGGACGGCACCACCACGTCATACCCGGTACGACCGGCAAGCAGTTTGCCTTCCAGGGTTTCGTTGGAATCGAATACGTCGTAGATCACCTTGATCCCGGTCTTGGCCTGAAAGTCGGCGAGGGTGGTTTCGCCGATGTAGTCGGTCCAGTTGTAGACGCTGACCTGTGGCTGGGCCTGGGCAACGGCGCTGAACAAGACCGCGAGTGCGGCCGGGACCATGGATTTCAATAAGCGCATATCGATACCTTCTTGGAATTATTGGATTCTTCAGGTGATCACCTACCTGTGGGAGCGAGCTTGCTCGCGATGGCGGCCTGTCAGTCAACGAAGATATTGGATTCACTGGCCTCATCGCGAGCAAGCTCGCTCCCACAAGGGATGTGTGATCCCATGCGAGAGCGGGTTATTTAGACACTGAGCATCAGGAACTCACGCTCCCAGGAGCTGATCACCCGTTTGAAGTTCTCGTGCTCGGCGCGCTTGACCGCGACATAGCCCCGCACGAACTTGCTGCCCAGGTAACGGCCAATGGTGACGCACTCTTCCATCTGGGTCAGGGCGTCCTCGATGGTGATCGGCAGGCGCAGGTTGCGACGCTCATAGGCGCGGCCCTGTACTGCAGCGCTTGGCTCGATGCGTTCGACCATGCCCAGGTAACCACACAGCAGGCTGGCGGCGATGGCCAGGTACGGGTTGGCGTCAGCGCCCGGCAGACGGTTCTCGACACGCATGGCGTCGGGGCTGGAGGTCGGCACGCGCAGGCCGACGGTGCGGTTTTCTTCGCCCCACTCGACGTTCACCGGTGCTGAGGTGTCCGGCAGGAAGCGGCGGAACGAGTTGACGTTCGGCGCGAACATCGGCAGCACTTTCGGGATGTACTTCTGCAGGCCGCCAATGTGATGCAGGAACAGTTCGCTCATGTTGCCATCGGCATCGGCGAAGATCGGTTGGCCGGTGGCAATGTCCACCACGCTCTGGTGAAGGTGCATGGCGCTGCCGGGCTCGTCGCCGACCGGCTTGGCCATGAAGGTTGCCGCCACGTTGTGCTTGAGCGCCGCTTCACGCATGGTGCGCTTGAACACGGTGATCTGGTCGGCCAGGTCCAGGGCGTTGCCATGACGGAAGTTGATTTCCATCTGCGCCGGGCCGTCTTCGTGGATCAGCGTGTCGAGGTCCAGGCCTTGCAGTTCGCACCAGTCGTAGACGTCTTCGAACAGCGGGTCGAATTCGTTGGCCGCGTCGATGGAGAACGACTGACGACCGCTTTCGGCACGGCCCGAACGGCCCATCGGCGCCTTGAGCGGCAGGTCCGGGTCTTCGCAGCGCTGGGTCAGGTAGAACTCCATTTCCGGCGCGACAATCGGCCGCCAGCCTTTATCGGTGTACAACTGCAGGACTTTCTTCAACACATTGCGCGGCGACAGTTCGATCGGGTTGCCGAACTTGTCGAAGGTGTCGTGGATCACGATGGCGGTCGGCTCGATGGCCCATGGCACCACGTAGACGGCGTCGGCGTCCGGCTTGCAGACCATGTCGATATCCGCCGGGTCGAGCAGGTCGTAGTAGATGTCGTCGTCGACAAAGTCCCCGGTTACCGTTTGCAGAAGGACACTTTCCGGCAGGCGCATGCCTCGCTCATGCAGGAACTTGTTGGTCGGTGCAATTTTGCCGCGTGCAATGCCGGTCAGATCGCTGACGACGCACTCGACTTCGGTAATCTTGTGATCTTTCAGCCAAGTGAACAGCTGATCGAAAGGGACATTCATAAAGACCTCGTTATTGGTTTTATTAACGCCAGGAGAGACCGGTTTCATCCGCCAGACACTTCCCCTGTAGCGCGTTGACGACTATCTTGTGCGAGCCTTGCGGTTCCATCTATCCACTTTAAGCAGCACAAAACGCACCAAAAGAGTGCGTAAGGTCGCCCCATGACAGGTTCCAGTTCCCTCCAGGTCCAAGCGTTCAACACCGCCGATGTCGCCGAGCAAATCCGCGCCACGCCGGGCTGGGTGCAGCAATACCAGCAGATGTCGCCGGGGCACTTCGCGGGTAGGGTGCGTTATCTGGATCTGCAGGGCGTGGAGATTTACGAAGAGTCGATGAACACCCGGGTCGAGCAGAATTTCAGCGCGCCCCAGGGTTCGTTATCGTTCTGTTTCGATCGCGGTGACAACGCGCTGTACGTGTTGAATGGCGAAAGCCGCAACATCTGGATCACCCCGGAGAACTACCAGGAAATCGCCGTGGTGTTCGGGCCGGAGTTTGTAAAGCGCCACAGCCTGGACATCGCCAGGCTTGAAGGGTTGTTCATGGCACCGCTCAACGCCCAGCAGAACGCGCTGTTTTGCCGTTGGCTCAGCGGAACCTTGACGCGGCTGTCGCAGACCTTCGATCCACCGAGCCGCGAAGCGCTGACCCAGCAACTGCTGGAAGATTGCCTGTTCATCCTCGACAACGCGTGTGTCGGCCTCGACCAGGGCGCCTTGCAGCGTCGGGCCGGGGAGCGCTCGATCATGAAACGGGTAGGGGAATGGGCCGCTGACACCCCGGAAGAACATCTCAATCTGCTGGAATTGTCCCAGATCGCGGGGTTTTCACTGCGTCAGTTGCAGCATGCGTTCAAGACCTACACCGGCATGTCGCCGACCCAGTGGCTGCGCCTGCGCCGACTCAACAGTGCCCACCGCGAATTGCTGAGTCGCACGCCGACGCAAACCACCGTGGCTGAAGTGGCGATGCGTTGGTCGTTCTGGCATCTGGGGCGGTTTTCCAGCAGCTATCGTGCGCTGTTCAAGGAATTGCCGAGCGACACCCTCAAGCGTGCGAGTGTCACGCCGTCCCCTGGTCGCGGCCGACGTTAGAACGTCGGCGGTGTAATTACCCAGATCACCACCGCATCGACATCGCCGGGGTTGCCATAGCGGTGCGGTTCCTGGCTGGAAAAGCTGAAGCTGTCGCCTTCATTGAGCTGGAAATGGCGCTCGCCCACCCACAACTCGAAACTCCCCGAGAGCAAGTAGCCGGCTTCTTCACCGTCGTGGCTGTAGCTTTGCTGGCTGTAGGTGCCGGGCGGGAAACGCGAGTGGAGCATTTCCAGTTGGCGGTTGGCTTGCGGTGTCAGCAACTGGTCGACGATGCCGTCTTCGTAATGCACGTTCAGGCGGCTGTTCTTGCGCACCACGATGCCATCGTCTTCGGGTGCGGTGACCGCTTCACTGGCGAAGAACCACTGGATGGTGACGCCGAGGCTGCGGGCAATGTTGAACAGCGCCGGAATCGAAGGGTAGGCGAGGTTGCGTTCCAGCTGGCTGATGTAGCCGGCGGTGAGTTCGCTCTGTTGCGCCAGTTCCGTCAGGGTCATGCCCCGACGCTTGCGCAGGCCGCGAATGCGCGTGCCGAGAAAGTGCGGTTCGGCGCTGCCGGGTGCGGGCTGTGTGGTGCTGCTGTTGCTCATGGTCAAATCCGAACCGGGAGGAGTGGCGCAAATCCCTTGTAGGAGCGAGCTTGCTCGCGATGGTCGCCAACGATAACGCTGGAAGCCTGACACCCAGCGGTGTTCTCGGGTTCATCGCGAGCAGAGCTCGCTCCTACAGGGTTGGTGTTAGCCGTCTAAGCCCCGGAGTATAAACAGCCTTAAAGCTCCCACGCGACTTTAAGGCCTTCATAAATTGCTTCTTCGGCGGTGCGCGGCGCCAGGCAGTCACCGATCCGGCGAAACTCCACCAGCCCTTGCAACTCCGCACCCAGGGTATCGACCGGCTGATGCCCCTGGCACAGCACCAGCGTGTCGATGTTCTCCATCAGCATCGGTTCGCCACTGGCGGTGTGTTGCAGGTAAACCGTGTTGTCATCGCAGCCATACAACCGCGCATATGGCGTGATCGGCACGCCCAGTTTATGCAGCTCGCCGGCCAGTTGATCGCGCACGTACAGCGGCAGGTTTTCCCCGCAATGGGTGCCGTTGACCGCCAGTTGTACCTGGTGCCCGGCGCGAACCAGGCGTTCGGCGATGCCGGGGCCGATCCAGTCGCAGCGCCAGTCGACCACCACCACCGAACGGCCGATCCGTACTTCATCGCGCAATACCTGCCAGGCGTCCACCACCTGCAACTCACCACCGCGCTCGAAGGGCGGCCAGTAGGGCTCGGCACCGGTAGCGACGATCACCATGTCCGGTTTTTCCTGCTCCACCAGTGCCCGGTCGACTCGGGTATTGCGCACTACGCGCACGCCGGCCAGTTCCATTTCCCGCTGCAGGTTGGTGCTGGCACCGCCGAATTCGCTGCGCCGTGGCAGCAATTGCGCGAGCAGCACCTGACCGCCCAGTTGCGAACTGGCTTCGTACAACGTCACCTCATGCCCGCGCTGGGCCGCGACGGTGGCGGCTTTCATCCCGGCCGGGCCACCGCCGGCGATCATGATGCGTTTGCGCTGTGGCGCTTGTCGCCGTTCGCCGAAGATCAGTTCGCGTCCGGTTTCCGGGTGCTGGATACAGGAAATCGGCAAGCCCTTGTGGAAGTGGCCGATGCACGCCTGATTGCAGGCAATGCACGCCCGCACGTCTTCGACGCGGCCGGTGTCGGTCTTGTTGGGCATTTGCGGATCGCAGATCAGTGCCCGGGTCATGCCGCACACATCGGCCTGGCCACGAGCCAGGATCAGCTCGGCTTCCTGGGGCTGGTTGATGCGCCCGGTGACGAACAACGGAATGTTCAAACTGGCCTTGAACGTCCCGGCTTCCTTGGCCAGGTACGCGGCTTCGATCGCCATGGGCGGCACGATATGCACCGCGCCGCCAAGGGAAGCCGAGGTGCCGGCGACGATATGCACGTAATCAAGCTGCGCTTGCAGTGACTGCACGGCGGCCAGGGATTCGTCCTCGGTCAGGCCTTCCGGGTCGCGCTCGTCGGCGGAAATGCGCAGGCCGATGATGAACTGCTGGTCGGTTGCCGCGCGCACGGCGGCGATGACCTCGCGTAGAAAACGCAAACGCTGGTCCAGCTCACCGTTGTAGCCATCGGTACGCCGGTTGACCCGCGGATTGATGAACTGTGCCGGCAGGTAACCGTGGCTGGCCACGACCTCGACGCCATCAATGCCTGCCTGATGCAGGCGGCGGGCGGCAGCGGCATAACCGGCGACGATCTCGTCGATCATTGCCTGGTCCAGCGCGCGGGGCATCACCCGGAAACGTTCGTTGGGCACTGACGATGCGGAGTAGGCCACCGCCAGCAGGCCATCGCTGGACTCCATGATCTCCCGCCCCGGATGGAACACCTGGGACAACACCAGAGTGCCGTGGGCATGGCAGGTTTGCGCCAGTTTGCGGTAGCCCTCGATGCACGCATCGTCGGTGGCCATCAGCACGTGGGAGGTGTAGCGCGCACTGTCATGCACCCCGGCCACTTGCAGCACGATCAGCCCGGCTCCGCCTTCGGCACGCGCCCGGTGATAGGCGATCAATTGTTCATTGACCAGGTTGTCTGTGGGCATCGAGGTGTCGTGTCCGCTGGACATGATGCGATTCTTCAGGCGCTTGCCACGGATCTCCAGGGGTTCGAACAGGTGCGCGAAGGCGGGTGTCGAGGTCGTCATGTGGCGGGTACTCCTGGCAGGCTACCTCTGTAGGAGCGAGCTTGCTCGCGATGGACGTTAACGATAACGCGTGTTGTCTGGATGAACGCGTCGCCCTCAGGTCCATCGCGAGCAAGCTCGCTCCTACAGAGGCATAAGGTTTTCGGTGTTGTTATTTTTATCTATAGAAATTTACCTTCAGTAAAAAATCAACTTGTTTTTTTACTATGCCTTGCAGTAGTTTCGTCTCGAGCCCGCTCCAGGGCCAAACCTCACAACAATAAAAAAGGGCTGCGCGGGCCTTGGGTCCCGTGGCACCTGCAAGAGGAACCACTGATGAAATCGCACACGCTAAAGCACGGTTTTTATCCCTTGGTGTTGTCCGTGGCCATGGGCCTGGGCAGCGCTCAGGCAGCATCGGACATGGTGGTGGTCGGATACGGCGGAGCCGGACAAAAAGCCCAGGACGTGGCGTTCTTTCAACCCTTCGCCGCCGTGGATCAAAGCAAAGTGATCCAGAGCGAATACAACGGCGAAATGGCCAAAATAAAAGTGATGGTCGATACCGGCAACGTCGACTGGGACGTAGTGCAGATCGAAGGCCCGGACCTGATGCGCGGTTGCGAGGAAGGCATGTACGAGCGCCTGGACTGGACCCGTCTGGGCCATGCCGACCAGTTGATCCCCGAAGCGGCACAGGAATGCGGCTCCGCTGCGCTGGTGTGGAGCGTGGCCATTGCCTACGACACCGACAAACTGGCCCAGGCCCCAACCTCATGGGCAGACTTTTGGGACGTGAAGAAAACCCCCGGCAAGCGTGGGCTGCGTAAACGCGCGGTGTACAACCTGGAATTCGCCTTGCTGGCGGACGGGGTCAAGACCGAAGACGTCTACAAGGTACTCAGCACCCCGCAGGGCGTGGACCGGGCATTCGCCAAACTCACTGAACTCAAGCCTTACATCCAGTGGTGGGAGGCGGGCGCGCAACCGCCGCAATGGCTGACCGCCGGCGATGTGGTAATGACCTCGACCTACAGCGGGCGCATCGCCGACGCCGCGCAGAAAGGCAGCCACCTGGGTCTGGTCTGGCCCGGCAGCCTGTACGGCATGGATTACTGGGCGATCATCAAAGGGTCCAAACATGTGGATCAGGCCAAGCGATTCATTGCCTTCGCCAATCAACCGGACGCCCAGGTCAACTACGTGCAACAGATCCCCTACGGCCCGACCAACACCCAGGCCGCCGCACGGCTGGACGACAAACTGGCGCAATGGGTGCCCACCGCGCCGCAGAACCTCAAGGGCGCACTGTCGATGAACGTCGGTTTCTGGGTCGATCATGGCGAAGAGCTCGAAGAGCGCTTCAACGCCTGGGCCAGCAAATAACTGCCGATGGCTGGACGTATCCGAGCGTCCAGCCTTACTGTCTGCCCCAGCCGATCAGCCTGGAGAACCACAAGAATGAACAACATCGCCACCCACCTGGCACCCGAACGCAGCGCCACCGAGCAGCGCCTGCGTGAGGAACTGGCGGCCTGTTACCGCTTGATTGCGCACTTTCGCATGACCGATTTGATCTTCACCCACATCTCGGTGCGCATTCCGGGGCCGGAGCATCACTTTCTGATCAACCCTTACGGGTTGATGTTCGATGAAATCACCGCGTCCAACCTGGTGAAGATCGACCTTGATGGCCACGCTGTGGAACCGTCGCCGTATCCGGTCAATCCGGCTGGCTTCGTGATCCACAGCGCCATCCACGGCGCCCGCGAAGACGCGCAATGCGTGCTGCACACCCACACCAAATCCGGTTGCGCGGTGGCGGCGTTGAAGTGCGGGCTGTTGCCAGTGAACCAGATTTCCATGGAGTTCTATGGCCGGGTCGCCTACCACGACTATGAAGGCGTGGCGCTGGATTTGAGCGAGCAAAAAAGGCTGGTCGCGGACCTGGGCGACAAATCGGTACTGATGCTGCGCAACCATGGTTTGCTGACCGTCGGTGAGACGGTGAGCCAGGCGTTTCTGCGCATGTACTACCTGGAAAAGGCCTGTGAGATCCAGTTGGCCGCCCAGGCCGCCGGTGAAGTTGTACTGCCGTCGGACGAGGTCTGCGCGCATACCGAACGGCAGTTCAATGATCCGGGGCGGCCGTTGGAGGAGGGGGAGCTGAGTGATCCGGATGCCATGCAACTGGCATGGGCGGCGTTGTTGAGAATGCTGGGTCGAGTGGCGCCGGGTTATCGCGACTGATCCAGATCCTGTGTTGTATGGACTGACGCCATCGCGAGCAAGCTCGCTCCCACAGGGCAAACCACTGTGGGAGCGAGCTTGCTCGCGATGGGCGCGCCACGGTCCCCCTGGCTTACACCCGACTAGAGAAACTGCCCGCTCTTGCTGTACATTCGTTCAGCCCGCCGCTACCCCGCGCGGGCCTAAACGATTGAACCAAGGAGCGTGTCGCCCATGAATCAGGAAGCCCGTTTTTCCCGCATGGAACCGGAGTTGCGCAAAGCCAACCTGATCGAGGCGACGCTGGTGTGCCTCAAGCGTCATGGCTTCCAGGGCGCGTCGATCCGCAAGATTTCCGCCGAGGCCGGGGTCTCGGTGGGGCTGATCAGCCATCACTATTCCGGCAAGGATGAACTGGTGGCCGAGGCTTACATGGCGATCACCGGGCGGGTCATGACCTTGCTGCGTGACGCCATGGAGCAAGCCGCGCCGAATGCCCGGGAACGCTTGTCGGCGTTTTTCCGCGGATCGTTCTCCGCCGAGCTGCTCGATCCGCAACTGATCGATGCGTGGCTGGCGTTCTGGGGCGCAGTGAAAACCGCCGAGGCCATCAACCAGGCCCACGATCATTCCTATGGCGAGTATCGCGGCATCCTGCGCAAGGTGCTGGCGGAGCTGGCCCAGGAGGAGGGCTGGGAAAACTTCGACGCCGACCTCGCCGCCATCAGCCTCAGCGCCTTGCTCGACGGCTTGTGGCTGGAGTCCGGGCTGAACCCCGGCACCTTCACCCCGGAGCAGGGCATCCAGATTTGCGAGGCCTGGGTCGATGGTTTGCAGGCCGGCGGACGACAGCGCTTCTGCGTGCAGACGAGCGACTGTTGATCAGTCGTTCAGCAATCGATACTCTCTGGCGCCGACGCAGGAAAACACTCTAATAAGAAACTGGCCCTCGGGCCTATGCCGGACACCAAGCGATGACTCCTCGGGTATTGATCGTCGATGACGATCCGCTGATTCGCGATCTGCTACACGCCTACCTGTCCCAGGAAGGTTACGACGTCCATTGCGCCGCCACGGCGGAACTGGCGGAAACCTTCCTCGCTAGCCAGACCGTCGACCTGGTGATGCTCGACATCCGCCTGCCGGGCAAGGACGGCCTGACCCTGACCCGCGAGTTGCGGGTACGTTCGGAGGTCGGGATCATCCTGATCACCGGGCGCAACGATGAAATCGACCGCATCGTCGGCCTCGAATGTGGCGCCGATGACTACGTGATCAAACCCCTCAATCCAAGGGAGCTGGTGTCCCGGGCGAAAAACCTGATTCGCCGGGTACGTCATGCGCAAACGCCAGCGCCCGCCATCGCGGCGGCCAAACCGGTCAAGCAGTTCGCCGACTGGGCGCTGGACACCGACCGTCGTCGCCTGATCGATCCGTCCGGCAGCGAAACCCTGCTGACCCACGGCGAATACCAGTTGCTCAGCGTGTTCCTGCGCAACAGCGGCCACACCCTCAGCCGCGATCAATTGATGGACCAGATCCGCAACCGCGAATGGGTGCCCAACGACCGCTCCATCGACGTGCTGGTCGGGCGCCTGCGCCGCAAGTTGCATGACGATCCGGCCGAACCTCAGTTGATCATCACCATTCACGGCGCCGGTTACCTGTTCACCGCCAGCGTGGCGGCCTGAAGCCGATGGCGCGATGGCTTTGCCTGCTGGCGATACTGGTGGCCGGCCATGCCGTCGCGGCGGACAAGGTTCGCTATTGCGATTACCCGGTGTACCCGCCGATCTCCTGGAGTGATGGCAAGCAGGTGCGTGGCCTGGCGCCCAGCGTGGTGAAGCACTTGTTCGGTCAACTGGGGTATGAAGTCGAGATGGTCGTGCTGGGCAACTGGAAACGCTGCCTGCTGGACGCCGCCGAAGGCCGGGTCGATGTGGTACTGGCCTACAGCACCGCGCAACGGGAGCAGAGCATGCTGTTCTCGACGGTGCCGGTATTGCGTGAAGAAGTGGCGTTGTTCGTCAACCGCCAGCATCCGGTGAAATTCGAACAACTGGACGACCTGGCCCATTACCGTGGCGGCCTGCTGTTCGGTGAGAGCTACGGCGTGGAGTTCGATCGCATGGTTGCGCGCAACAACAATATCGAATGGGTTTCCGACAGCCACCAGAACTTCGGCAAGTTGATTCGCGGGCGCATCGACTTCATCACTCAGGAGCGGCGCACCGGCCAGCTGTACGTGGAAAACCTGCCCGGCGGCCAGGACATCGTCGCCTTGCCCAAGGCGTTGAACGTGGACTACCTGCGGGTTGCCGTGTCGCGGCGCTCGCCCTTGGCCACTCGCATGCCCGAGATCAATGCGCAGTTGCAGCGCATGATCGATGCCGGTGACATCGAGCGCTGGCTCAACGAAAGCGAAGTGACCTACCGCGACATGATCAACCTGCCGGCGGATGCGCAATGATTCGCGCCCGTCCCGGTGGACTGTTGCGACGCCTGTTGCTGTTCATTCTGTTGTTTAGCCTGTGCTTCACCGTGCTCGCCAGCAGCGTGCAACTGTACATCGAGTATCGACGGGAAATGCGCGACATCGATTCGCGCATGGAACTGATCCGCGCCGGGTACCTGGCCAGCCTGGAACGCAGCCTCTGGGACTTGAACCAAGAGCAGTTGAATGTGCAGTTGCGCGGGCTGGTGGACTTCTCCGACGTCGCGCGGGTGCACTTGACCAGCGCCGATTTCGACCTGGTACAGGGCAATCCGGACCCTGCGGGACCGCTGCGCATCGAGCGCTTTGCCCTGGACTATCAGCCGCCGTCCGGCCCTTTGCGCAACTTGGGTGAACTGGAAGTCAGCACCGATCTGGGGGCGGTGTACCAGCGACTCTACGCCACCGGTTTGACCAGCCTGTTGTGGATGGCGGTGTTTCTCTGCGGTCTGGCCGTTGCCTTGTCGGGCTTGTTTTATCGACTGGTGACCCGGCACCTGAAAGTCATGGCCGAGTTTGCCCGGCGTATCGCCGCCGGTGAATGGCAGGAACCCTTGCATCTGGACAAGCGCCGCGGCAGTGACGAAATCGACACCGTGGCCCATGCGCTGGACGACATGCGCCGGGCGATCCTGCGGGACATCGAGCGCCGGGAAACCGATCGGCTGGCCTTGCAGGACAACCGTGACGAGTTGCTGAAAATGGTCGAGCGCCGCACCGCCAGCCTGATGCGCGCCAAGGACGAAGCGGAAGCGGCCAACCTTGCCAAGTCGCGGTTCCTGGCGACCATGAGCCACGAACTGCGCACACCCCTCAATGGCATTCTCGGCATGGCCGAATTGCTGCGCGGCGCTCGGCTGGATGCCCAGGACGGCAAACGCCTGGATGCCTTGCACAAGGCCGGCGAAGGCTTGCTGACAATCCTCAACGAAGTGCTGTATTTCGCCAAGCTGGAGGAGGGCGTCAGCCATCCCGAACCGGTGGATTTCTCGCTGCGCCAGTTGCTCGACGAGGTACTGACTCTGTTGGAACCGCGAGCGCTGAACAACGACACGATCCTCAGTTGCCGCGTCGACCGGCGGATTGCCGAGCATCACCACGGCGCCGAGCAGTTCCTGCGCCAAGTGCTGAGCAACCTGCTGGCCAACGCGATCAAGTTCACCGAAGGCGGCGAAGTCAGCGTCGAGGTGGGGCTTCTTGGCGAAACTGGCGAGCAGTTGGGACAGCGGCTGCGGGTCTGTGTCACGGATGACGGCATCGGCATTGCCCCGCAGATGCAGGAAAAGATTTTCGAGCGTTTCACCCAGGCCAGCGAAGAAGTCGCGCAACGTTTTGGGGGCACGGGGTTGGGGTTGGCGATCTGCAAACACCTGGTGGAGCAGATGGGGGGCTGCATCGGCGTGGACAGTGAAGAGGGGCGCGGCAGTTGCTTCTGGTTCGAGTTGTCCTTGCAGCCGGCCAGCGGCGTTGCTGAGGCCCCGCCGGTTCGGGCGGCGGGGCCGGCACTGAACATCCTGGTGGTCGAAGACGTGGCGCTCAACCGCGAAGTGGTCCAGGGCCTGCTGCAACGGGACGGCCACCGGGTGTGGCTCGCCGAAGAAGCGGATCAGGCGCTGCAACACTGCGCGGCGCAGGTGTTCGACCTGATGCTGCTGGACGTGCATCTGCCGGGCATTAGTGGTGTCGAGTTATGCCGCCAGATCCGCCACAGCGACGGGGCGAACCGCCATACCCGTATTTTCGCCCTGACCGCCAGCGTGCAACCGGCACTGGTGCGCGGTTATCTGGAGGCCGGCATGGACGGTGTCCTGGCCAAGCCCTTGAAGCTGGAAAACCTGCGCCAGGTGCTGGAAGGGCATGTGCCTGTGGTCGAATCGCTGCTCAGCGATGAGGCAATGGACTGGCCGCTGTTACAGACCCATCGCAGCCTGCTCGGTGCGCAAAAGGTCCAGGGTCTGCTGGCGGTTCTGCGTGACTCGATCCTGCAGCACCGCGATGCGCTGAATGAAGCCATGGCCGCCGATGACTGCACAGAGGTCGCGCAACTGGCTCACCGCCTGGCCGGTAGCTGCGATTCCCTGGGTTTTCGGGGCTTGGCCAGCACGTTAAGGGCGCTGGAGACCTTGGCGCTGGCAAACGATGAATCGGCGATCCGCCGCCTGAGCCTCACGCTCGATGAGCAATTGCAGCATTCGCTCGATACTCTCAAAGGCCTGTTGCAGAGCTGACGTACAGGTTTGTTACGACTTCGAACAACTTCGATCTTTACGGTCAACGCGAACTTACATGGCTTTCCAATAATCGACGCAACCGCCGCAGCGCGGTCTTCGAAGCTTATTGGAGATAATAATAATGAATTGCCGTAAAGCTGATCCCTCCCTGCGCCGTGACGTCCTGTCGCGCGCTGCGCACCTCTCTGACTGCTGAGGTGCCGACATGAACGAAAACACTGATCGCAGCACTGATCACAAAGGCATCCAGCTGACCCGGGCCCTCAAGAGCCGGCACATCTTCATGCTGTCCCTGGGCGGCGTCATCGGCACCGGGTTGTTCATGGGCTCTGGCGTGACCATCAACCAGGGCGGCCCGGTGGGGGCGATCCTGGCTTACCTGGTCGCGGGTTTCCTGATGTACCTGGTGATGGTCTGCCTGGGTGAACTGTCGGTGCAGATGCCGGTGTCCGGTTCGTTCCAGACCCACGCCACAAAATACATCGGCCCGGCCACCGGGTTCATGATTGGCTGGGTGTACTGGATGAGCTGGGCCACCACCGTGGGTCTGGAATTCACCGCCGCCGGCATGCTGATGACCCGTTGGTTCCCGGAGGTGCCAATCTGGTACTGGTCGGCGCTGTTCGTGGTGGTGCTGTTCGGTATCAATGCCATGGCGACCCGCGCCTTTGGTGAAGCCGAATACTGGTTTTCGGGGATCAAGGTCGCGGCGATTCTCGGTTTCATCGTGGTCGGCGTGCTGGTGATCTTCGGCGTGATGCCCCTGAGCAGCGGCGCACCCGCGCCGATGGCGACCAACCTGATCGGCGATTCGCTGTTCCCCAACGGCCTGTCAGCCGTGTTCGCGGTGATGATGACCGTGGTCTACGCGTTCCAGGGTTGCGAGATCATGGGCGTGGCTGCCGGTGAAACCGATCAGCCGGAAAAGAGCATTCCCCGCGCCGTGCGTAACGTGGTGTTCCGTGTGCTGATCTTCTACGTGCTGGCGATCATCGTGCTGTCGGCCATCGTGCCGTGGCAGCAGGCGGGCCTGATGGAAAGCCCGTTCGTGCAGGTGTTCGACATGGTCGGCATTCCCTATGCGGCCGACCTGATGAACTTCGTGATCCTTACCGCGATCCTGTCGGTGGGCAACTCCGGCCTGTATGCCTCGACGCGCATCCTGTGGGCAATGTCGAAAACCGGCATGGCGCCCAAGAGCCTGTCGCCCTTGAGCAAGCGTGGCGTGCCGCTGCGCGCCTTGAGCATCACCCTGTGCTTCGCACTGGTGTCGCTGATGACCAGCTTCGTCGCCGCCGACACCTTGTTCATGGTGCTGATGGCGGTGAGCGGCATGTCCGGCACCGTGACCTGGATTGTCATCGCGCTGGCGCAGTACAAGTTCCGCAAGGCGTATTTGCGTGACGGCGGCAAACTCCGCGACCTGAAATACCGCGCGCCGTGGTTCCCGGTGCTTCCGCTGATGTGCATCACATTGTGCTGCTCGCTGTTCGTGTTCCTGGCCCTGGATGAAACCCAGCGTCCGTCGCTGTATTGGGGCTTTGGATTCATTGCGCTGTGCTATGGCGCGTACTTCCTGATTCATCGCAAGCGCGGGGCGGTGCTGGCGCCGAGCTTGCCGGCTGCATAACACCTCCAGATAACCACTTCCCCCCCTGTGGGAGCGAGCTTGCTCGCGATGGCGGCATCAGGTCCAACATCACTGTTGACTGGTCTACCGCTATCGCGAGCAAGCTCGCTCCCACAGGGGTTTCAAGCGATTAGCCGCTGGTCGCGACTGTCAGATCTGACAGTAGATTGCATCGGAACTCCACAGCCTAATGATGCGGAATTCGTCGGTCTGCCGTGCGAGATTAAAATCAACCAGGAAGGAGCACCCAATGGACAGCAATCGGATCAGGAACGGTGACTTTACCACCGGAAACTTCGAGCATTGGACGGTGAGCGAAAATGACGGGACAGCGAAAGTCGTGAGGGATGGAAGTGGCTACAGAGCCAGAGTCACTCTGGGTAAAGGAAAGCCGGTATTGCTCGAAACAGCGCGCTTCTCAATCAGGCGGCCACAGTTCAAGCTGTCCCTTGAAGTTTCCGTGCCTGAACCCGGTGATGAAGACGCTACCACCAAGTTGTATTGCACGCTCTCCGGATTCGAGCCTTCCCAACCGATGCCAATCATATTGCTCATACCCTTCACGTTATCCGGAACCAGCACAGTATTTGAATACATCGGCGATATGCGATCTAGTGTCACTGAAGTGCAATTGTCTATTGCACTTGCGCCTGTATCTCAACCAACAGCGTTGGGACCGATCTACCTCAACAACGTGAAGTACACAGTGGATCTTTCGGATAAATCGGTCGGTTAAAACAATTCCATAGTCAGTTCCGACAACATCACCCTCAAACCCGGTTACATCTCCTGTGGGAGCGAGCTTGCTCGCGATTGCGGTAAGTCAGTCAACTGTGATGTTGAATTTGACGCCGTCATCGCGAGCAAGCTCGCTCCCACATTGGTTTGTGGTGGGCAAAAGATCTGCGACTGACGTCCTGTCGCCAGTTGTTCGAAGTTGTAACAGTACCAACGGCTCACGCTCGCCAATCAAAAAATAACTCAATAAAAACAATAATTTAACTATCTATTGAGCTTGTTACAGCCCATTTCCCCGCCGATTGCCGCCTTACTGAACGCTCGTTTAGTATGGCCTCAAGTCGCATCACCTCAGACCAAACACAATAATTCGAGGATTCCCATGACCACTCAATCGTCGCTGCTCAGTCAGGTCGAAGCAGGCGTTGCCTGGATCACCCTCAATCGCACTGCCCAGCGCAATGCGCTGGACATTCCGACGCTGAAAAACCTGCACGGCCTGCTCGACGCTTACAACGCCGATCCAGCGGTGCGCGTGGTGGTGCTCACCGGTAGCGGCCGTAGTTTCTGCGCCGGCGCGGACCTTGATGAATGGGCCGATGCCGAAGCCCGGGGTGCGTTGGAAACCTACGGCTGGACCGAAACCGCCCACGCCCTGATGACCCGCCTGCACAGCCTGGAAAAACCGACCATCGCCGCCATCAACGGCACCGCGGTCGGCGCCGGGATGGACCTGACCCTGTGCTGCGACCTGCGCATCGCCGGGCAATCGGCACGCTTCAAGGCCGGCTACACCAGCATGGCGTACTCGCCGGACGCCGGCGCCAGTTGGCACTTGCCGCGCCTGATCGGCAGCGAACAGGCCAAGCGTCTGCTGTTCCTGGACGAATTGTGGGGCGCCGACCGTGCCCTCGACGCCGGTCTGGTCGGCGATGTCTGTGCCGACGATCAACTGCTGACGGTCACCAGCGAACTGGCCGCACGCCTGGCCGCTGGCCCGACCTTTGCCTTCGCCCAGACGAAGAAACTCATGCGTGAAGGCGCCGAACGCAGCCTGGCCGAACAACTGCAAGCCGAACTCGCCGCCGGCCTGCTCTGCGGTCGCAGCGAAGACGGCAACGAAGCCCTGCGTGCCGCCATGGAAAAACGCCCGGCACGCTTCATCGGTCGTTGATTCCTCTCCATCTCCCAGAACACGAACAACAGGTAGCACCATGAATTTCCAACTGACCCAAGAACAAGAAATGTTGGTGGACTCGGTACGCAGCTTCGTCGAGAAGGAACTGCTGCCCTATGAAGAGCAAGTCGACCGCGCCGACGAGGTTTCCCCGGAACTGGCAGCGCAGATTCGCGGCAAGGCCATCGTGGCAGGTTTCTACGCCTTCAACATGCCCGAAGAAGTGGGTGGCGGTGGCCTGGACTACCTGTCCCAGGCGCTGATCGAGCGCGAGCTGTCCAAGGTGTCCTGGGCGCTGCACGTGTTTGTCGCACGGCCGTCGAAAATCCTCATGGCTTGCAAGGGCGAACAGATCAACGACTACCTGTTGCCGTGTATCCAGGGCGAAAAAATCGACTGCTTCGCCTTGACCGAACCGGGTGCCGGCTCCGATGCCAATGCGATCAAGACCCGCGCCGTGCGTGAAGGCGACGACTTCATTCTCAACGGCAGCAAGCACTTCATCAGCCACGCCGGCCACGCCGACTTCGCCATCGTCTTCGCCGTCACCGACACCTACGAACACAACGGTAAGAAGCGCAACGCCGTGACCTCGTTCCTGGTCGACCGCAACACCCCGGGCATGACCATCCGCCGTGGGCCGAAGTGCGTGAGCAACCGTGGTTATCACACCTTCGAAATGTTCTTCGACGACTGCCGCGTGCCGGCCAGCAAAGTGCTGGGCGAAGTCGGCAAGGGTTGGGACGTGGCCAACGCCTGGCTGACCGCCGGGCGCGTGATGGTCGCGGCCAACTGTGTCGGTCAGGCCCAGCGCGCACTGGACGTGTCCTTGCAATGGGCGGCGGACCGCAAGCAATTCGGCCAGCCGATCGGCACCTATCAAGGCGTGTCTTTCAAGCTGGCGGACATGGCCACGCAAATCCGCGCCGCGGAACTGCTGACCCTGCACACCGCCTGGAAAATGGACCAGGGCACCATGACCGATGGCGAGGCCGGCATGGCCAAGCTGTTCGCCAGTGAAGTGCTCGGCCGTACCGCCGACGAAGCGGTGCAGATCTTCGGCGGCATGGGCCTGATGGACGAAGGTCCGGTGGAGCGCATCTGGCGTAACGCGCGGATCGAACGGATCTGGGAAGGCACTTCGGAAATCCAGCGCCACATCATTTCCCGCGAGCTGCTGCGGCCGCTGCTGCGCTGATCGGCCCGGAGAACTCCCATGTCCCAAACCATTCGTGACAACCTCAAACGCATGCTCGCGCCGCAACACGTGGCGTTCGTCGGCGGCCGCAGCATGGCGCGCGCCCTCAAGCGCTGCGCCGAAGGCGGCTACCAAGGGCAAATGTGGCTGGTCAACCCGCAACACGACAGCCTCGAAGGCGTTCCTTGCGTGCGCAGCGTTGCCGAGCTGCCTTGCGCCCCGGACGCGGTATTCATCGCCACCAACCGTGAGTTGACCCTGACTTGCGTGGCCGAACTGGCCGCCATCGGCGCAGGCGGCGCGATCTGCTATGCCTCCGGCTTCGCCGAGACCGGTGCCGAAGGCCAGGCCCTGCAACAGCAACTGCTCAAGGTCGCTGGCGACATGGCCTTGCTCGGTCCCAACTGCTACGGCTTGCTCGACTACCTGCACAGCTCCGCTCTGTGGCCGGTGGCCCACGGCGGCAAGGCAGTCGAGAAGGGCGTGGCGGTGCTGACCCAGAGCGGCAATTTCGCCTACAACCTGTCCATGAGCGACCGCTCGCTGCCGGTGGCCTACATGGCCTCGGTGGGCAATCAGGCGCAACTGGGCGTGGCTGAACTGATGGACGTGTTGCTCGACGAACCTCGGGTCACCGCCATCGGCCTGCATCTGGAAGGCCTGAAGAATGTGCCGGGTTTTGCCCGCGCTGCGCACAAGGCACTGGAGAAGGGCATTCCGATCATCGCCCTGAAAACCGGCGTGTCGCAGATCGGTGCCGAACTGGCCTTGAGTCACACCAGTTCGCTGTCCGGCTCCGATGCGCTGTATGACGCGTTGTTCGACCGTCTCGGGGTGATTCGCGTCAGCGGCCCGGTGAGTTTTGTCGAAACCCTCAAAGCCGCGGCCTGCGGCAATCTGCCGGCGGGCAACAGCCTGATAGCGCTGGCCTGTTCCGGTGGCGACGCCGGGTTGATTGCCGACTACGCCGAACGCAACGACCTGAGCCTGCCGAAACTCGATCAAGGGCAGGTCGGTGAACTCGCGCAAGTGCTGCCGACCTATGCCAACCTGGTCAACCCGCTGGATTTCACCACCGCGATCTGGGGCGACGGCGAAGCCTTGAACCGCATGCTCGACAGCGCGCTGCGCACCGAAGCCGACGCGGCGATGCTGGTGCTCGACTATCCGTCGGAGTTCACCGGCGAGCGCAAGGAATGCGACCTGCTGCTGGAGTTGTACTGCGCGGCACTGCAACGTCACGGCAAGACCGGCTTTGTCACCTCGGCCTTCCCCGAGTTGCTGCCGGCCCATGCCCGTGAACGTCTGCACGCCCAAGGCGTCGCAGCCTTGCAGGGCGTTGAAGACGGGTTGGCCGCGTGGGGCCGCATCGCCGGTTATCAGCGCAATCGCCATGCCTTGCTGGCGCTGGGGGAATCGGCGCTGGTGCCGTTGTGCCCGCAAGCGCTGGAAGGCGAGGGACGCTTGCTCAATGAATGGGATTCCAAACAGGCGTTAAAAGCCTTTGGCCTGCCGACGCCCAACGGCGTATTGAGCACGCCGGACAAGGCCCTGAAGGACGCAGAAACCCTGGGCTATCCGCTGGTACTCAAAGCGGTCAGCGCTCAACTGCCACACAAGACCGAGGCCGGTGCCGTGGCGCTGAACCTCAAGGACGGCGCGGTATTGAGCGCTGCACTGGAGAAGATGCGCGCCAGCATTGCTGCTTACGCCCCGGGCGTCGTGTTCGATCAGCTGTTGCTCGAACCCATGGCCAAGCCGCCACTGGCTGAGCTGATTGTCGGCATCAAGCGCGAAAACGATTTCGGCCTCGCCCTGGTGATCGGTGCCGGCGGCATTCTGGTGGAGTTGCTCAAGGACAGTCGCAGTCTGTTGCTGCCGACCACCGACGGCGCGATCCGCAATGCCTTGCTCAGTCTGCGCAGCGCACCGCTACTGCAAGGTTTCCGTGGTCGTGAGTCTGCTGACCTGGACGCCTTGGTGGCCGCGATTCGCGCCGTGGCCGATTACGCCTGCGAAAACGCCGCGCAGTTGCTGGAACTCGATGTGAACCCATTGTTGGTCAGTGCCCAAGGCACGACTGCGGTCGATGCGTTGATTCGCCTCGGCCACGAGTGAGGACATGAATATGCAAAGCAAAACATTGACCGGTGGCCAGGCCCTGGTGCGCCTGTTGGCCAACTACGGCGTCGATACCGTGTTCGGCATTCCCGGCGTACACACCCTGGAGCTGTATCGCGGCTTGCCCGGCAGCGGCATCCGTCATGTGCTGACTCGTCATGAGCAGGGCGCCAGTTTCATGGCCGACGGCTACGCCCGGGTCAGCGGCAAACCCGGTGTGTGCTTCGTCATCACCGGCCCCGGCGTGACCAACGCCGCCACCGGCATCGGCCAGGCCTACGCCGACTCGATTCCGATGCTGGTGATTTCCAGCGTCAACCACAGCGCCAGCCTGGGCAAGGGCTGGGGCAGCCTGCACGAGTGCCAGGACCAGCGCGCAATGACCGCGCCGATCACTGCGTTCTCGGCCGTGGCACTGACTGCCGAAGACCTGCCGGAACTGATCGCCCGTGCCTACGCGGTGTTCGACAGCGAGCGCCCGCGCCCGGTGCACATCTCGGTGCCGCTGGACGTGTTGTCGGCGCCGATTGCCCGTGACTGGAGCAATGAGGTGGTGCGTCGTCCGGGTCGTGGCCCGGCGTCGACCACCGCAATTGATCAGGCCGTGGCCAAACTCAACGCTGCCAAGCGACCAATGATCATTGCCGGTGGTGGCGCCTTGAATGCCACCTCTGAGCTGCAAGAAGTCAGCACCCGACTGGCCGCGCCACTGTTCACCAGCGTCGCCGGTAAAGGCCTGCTGCCGCCGGACGCGCCGCTCAACGCCGGCTCATCCCTGTGTGTGGAGCCGGGCTGGAACCTGATCGCCGAGGCCGACGTGGTGCTGGCGGTCGGCACCGAAATGGCCGACACCGACTTCTGGCGCGAACGCCTGCCACTCAATGGCGAACTGCTGCGGGTGGACATCGACCCACGCAAATTCAACGACTTCTACCCCTGCGCGGTGGCGTTGCATGGCGATGCGCAACAAACCCTCAGTGGCTTGCTTGAGCGCCTGCCAACCGACGTGCGCGAGGCCAGCGCTGCGATTGCCTCGGTCGCCGCACTGCGTAAAGCGGTCAAGGCCAGCCATGGCCCCTTGCAATCGATTCATCAGTCGATCCTGGATCGCATTGCGGCGGAGCTGCCGGACAACGCTTTCATCAGCACCGACATGACCCAACTGGCCTACACCGGTAACTATGCCTTCGACAGCCTCGCCATTCGCAGTTGGTTGCACCCGACCGGCTACGGCACCTTGGGATATGGCCTGCCTGCCGGGATCGGCGCCAAATTCGGTGCGCCGCAGCGGCCTGGGCTGGTGCTGGTGGGCGACGGTGGTTTCCTCTACACCGCCCAGGAACTGGCCACCTCCGTGGAAGAACTTGACAGCCCGCTGGTGGTGCTGCTGTGGAACAACGATGCGCTGGGGCAGATCCGCGACGACATGCTCGGCCTGGACATCGAGCCCATCGGCGTATTGCCGCGCAACCCGGATTTCGCCGCCCTAGCGCGTGCGTTCGGCTGCACCGTGACCCAGCCGCAAAGCCTCGCCGAGTTGCAGACCGACTTGCGCCATGGCTTCAAGCGCAACGGCGTGACCCTGATCGAACTCAAGCATGCCTGTGCGCATTGATCTGCATTTTAAGGGGATGAAGCCATGCGCTTTTCCGATCTGACTCAACGTATCGCCGGTGACGGCGCCGCCGCGTGGGACATTCACTACCGCGCCCTGGCACTGCGCGAGCAAGGTGAAGACATTCTGCTGTTGTCCGTGGGCGATCCGGATTTCGACACGCCACAGCCCATCGTGCAGGGTGCGATCGACAGCCTGCTAAACGGCAACACGCACTATGCCGAGGTGCGCGGCAAGCGTGCCCTGCGCGAGGCCATTGCCAGGCGTCATCAACAACGCAGCGGCCAAAGCGTTTCGGCCGATCAGGTCACCGTACTGGCCGGGGCGCAATGTGCGCTGTTCAGCGTGGCCCAATGCGTACTCAATCCGGGTGACGAAGTGATCGTCGCCGAGCCCATGTACGTCACCTACGAAGCGGTATTCGGTGCTTGCGGTGCCGTGGTGGTGCCGGTGCCCGTACGCTCGGAAAACGGCTTTCGCGTGTTGCCCGAAGATGTCGCCGCGCGCATCACTCCGCGCACCCGGGCGCTGGCACTGAACAGCCCGCACAACCCGTCGGGCGCGAGCCTGCCGCGCAGCACCTGGGCCGCCTTGGCTGAGTTGTGCATCGCCCACGACCTGTGGCTGATTTCCGATGAGGTCTACAGCGAACTGCTGTTCGAAGGCGAACACGTCAGCCCGGCGAGCCTGCCGGGCATGGCCGAGCGCACCGCGACCCTCAACAGCCTGTCGAAATCCCACGCCATGACCGGTTGGCGCGTCGGCTGGGTGGTGGCGCCGCCATCTTTGGCCGCGCACCTGGAAAACCTCGCCCTGTGCATGCTCTACGGCTCGCCGGATTTCATTCAGGACGCCGCCGTGGTGGCCCTGGAAAGCAACCTGCCGGAACTCGAAGCCATGCGCGAAGCCTATCGCCAGCGTCGCGATCTGGTGTGCGACAGCCTGGCCGATTGCCCCGGCGTGCGGGCGTTGAAACCCGATGGCGGGATGTTCGTGATGCTCGATATCCGCCAGACCGGGCTCAGCGCCCAGGCGTTTGCCGACCGTCTGCTGGATCGCCACGGCGTGTCGGTCCTGGCGGGCGAGGCCTTTGGTCCGAGCGCGGCGGGGCACATTCGCCTCGGTCTGGTGGTCGGTGCCGAACCGCTGCGCGATGCCTGCCAGCGCATTGCCCGTTGTGCCCAGGAATTGATGGAGGCCCAGGTTCATGCTTAATCACAAGACACTGTTCATTGATGGCCGCTGGCAAACCCCGTCGGGGCGGGGCATCGCCGAGGTGATCAACCCGGCCACCGAGGAAGCCTGCGGCAGCGTTCCGCTGGGTGATGAACTCGATGTTGAAAACGCCGTGGCGTCGGCTCGCCGGGCCTTCGCTTCATGGTCGCGCACGCCGTCCAGCGTGCGTGCCGGTTATATCCGTGCACTGGCCGATCAACTGCGCAATCGTGCCGATGAGATGGCCGCGGTCATCACTACGGAACTGGGCATGCCGGTGCAATGGTGCCGCTCGGTGCAGGTCGACGGGCCGATCACGGGCCTTGAGCAGTACGTCGAACTGGCGCATCTCATGGACGAGGTGCGCGAAGTCGGCAACTCGCTGGTGATCCGCGAGGCCGTGGGTGTCTGCGCGTTCATCAATCCGTGGAATTACCCGCTGCACCAGTTGATCGGCAAACTGGCCCCGGCACTGGCCGCCGGTTGCACGGTGGTGGTCAAGCCGAGTCAGGAAACCCCGCTGCATGCCTTCCTGCTGGCGCAGATGATCGAGGACATCGGCCTGCCTGCCGGGGTGTTCAACCTGGTCAGCGGGCCGGGCTCGAAAGTCGGTGAAGCGCTGGCCAAACACCCGGACGTGGACATGGTGTCGTTTACCGGCTCCACCGGCGCCGGGGTGCGGGTCGCGCAAGCAGCGGCACCTTCAGTCAAACGCGTGTGCCTGGAACTGGGCGGCAAGTCGCCGTTGCTGATCGCCGAGGATGCCGACCTGGCAGCGGCGGTGCGCTACGGCGTGCAGGACGTGATGATCAACTCCGGCCAGACCTGCACCGCGCTGACCCGCATGCTGCTGCCGGCCAGCCGCTACGCGGAGGCCGTCGAACTGGCGCTGGCGGAAACGTTGAGTCTGCGCATGGGCGATCCCCTCGACCCGCAAAGCTTCCTCGGCCCGATGTGCTCGGCCGGGCAAAAACGCACCGTGCTCGATTACATCAAGGTCGGCCAACAGGAAGGCGCACGACTGCTGTGCGGCGGTGACACGCCATCGACGTTCGAGCGCGGCTTCTATGTCAGCCCGACGCTGTTCGCCGATGTCGACAACCGCATGCGCATTGCCCAGGAAGAAATCTTCGGCCCGGTGCTGTGCCTGATTCCCTACGCCGATGAGACGCAAGCGATCCAGATCGCCAACGACTCGCCGTTCGGCCTGTCCAGCGGCGTCTGGGCCGGCAGTGCCGAGCGTGCCTTGCAACTGGGGCGTCAGCTGCGCGCCGGTCAGTGCTTCCTCAACGGTGCTGCATTCAATTATCAGGCGCCGTTCGGTGGCTACAAACAGTCGGGTAACGGTCGCGAATGGGGTGAGGAGGGGCTGAACGAGTTCGTCGAAGTGAAGGCGATCCAGGTGTGACGGTTGGCGATTCAAACGTTGTATGCACCGGGCCATGGCCCGGTGTCTTGCGTGGTTTTGAACCGGTAATTCATTAGCTTTTTGATCAGGGGCAATGCAATGAGCGATAACAAAAACAAGATTACTCAAGCGAACCATGAATTCAGTTTTCCGCGTAGAGACTTCCTCAAGTACAGCGCTGCTGCCGCAGCGGTGGCCGGGGCGTTCTCCATGGGCCTGCCGTTTGGCGCCTTTGCCGGGGAGGCCACGCCAAAGCCCGGCGGTGTTCTGCGTCTGGGCCTGGCCGGTGGCAGCACCACCGACTCCAGGGACCCTGGCTCCTGGTCCGACACCTTCACCTTCGTCGGCTTCTCGGCGGTCTATAACACCCTGACCGAAATTGCCGTCGACGGCACGGCCATCCCCGAACTGGCGCAAAGCTGGACCTCGACCCCGGACGCGCGCATCTGGACCTTCAAAATCCGTCAGGGCGTGACCTTCCACAACGGCAAGACCCTGACCGCCGACGACGTGGTCGCTTCGATCCAGCACCACCTCGGCGAGAAATCCACCTCGGCGGCCAAGACCGTGCTGGGTGACGTGGCCAAGGTCAGCGCCAACGGCAGCGACAGCGTGGTGTTCGAACTGCACTCGGGCAACGCCGACTTCTCGTATGTGGTCGCCGATTACCACCTGGCGATCATGCCGAGCAAGGATGGCGCGGCGGACTGGCAGGCCGGCGCCGGCACCGGTGGCTATCGCCTCAAGGACTTCGAGCCGGGCGTGCGCATGACCCTGGAACGCAGCCCCGATTACTGGAAACCGGGCCGGGCACACTTCGCCAGTGCCGAATTGATCGCCATCGCCGACGGCGCGGCGCGGGTCAACGCGCTGGTCACCGGGCAAGTGGATGTGATCAACAAGGTCGACCTGAAAACCGTCGCGCTGCTCAAGCGCAACCCGAATCTGGTCATCGAAGAAACCAAGGGCGCCCAGCACTACACCTTCCCGATGCTCACCGACAGCCAGGTGTTCCAGAACAACGACGTGCGCCTGGCGATGAAGCACGCGATCAACCGCGAAACCCTGCTGGCTTCGGTGCTGCATGGCTATGGCCTGGTGGGCAACGACCATCCGATCCAGCCTGGCAGCCGCTTCATCAACACTGCGCTGGAGCAGCGCACCTACGACCCGGACAAGTCGCGCTTCTACCTGAAAAAGGCCGGTCTGGATTCGCTCAAGGTTCGCCTGCAAGCCTCCGACGCAGCCTATACCGGCGCCGTGGATGCTTCGGTGCTGTTCAAGGAACAGGCTCGCGCCGCCGGGATCGACATCGACGTGGTGCGCGAACCGGCGGACGGCTTCTTCTCCAACGTGTGGATGAAGCAACCGTTCACCACCTCGTTCTGGTACAGCAGCCTGACCGCCGACCGCATGTTCAGCATCGGTTACGCCAAGGGCGCGGCGTGGAACGAAACCCACTGGGACAACCCGCGCTTCAATCAACTGCTCAACGCCGCTCGCGGCGAAATGAACGACCCGCTGCGCCGCGAGATGTACAACGAAATGCAGGCGCTGTGCCGGGACGAGGGTGGGGCGATCGTGCCGTTGTTCGCCAGTTCCGTGGCGGCGCGCTCGAACAAGGTTGCTCACGGCGCACAGACCGCGCCCTATGGCGAGCTGGATGGCCTGCGGGTGATCGAGCGGTGGTGGCAGGCGTGATGCCGGGATCGATCAAACAATGACGATCAACTGTGGGAGCGGGCTTGCTCGCGAAAGCGGTGTGTCAGTCGCCACATATGTCAGCTGACAGAACCTCTTCGCGAGCAAGCCCGCTCCCACAGGGGAAATCGCAGTCTTCAAAGACGTGCCCAATTCAAGGAACTGCACGATGAGAAGTATTTTCAAGCTGTTGGGGCAGCGTCTGGCGCTAGGCCTGCTCTCGCTGTTCGCCGTCTCAGTGATCATTTTCCTGGCCGTCGGCATGCTCCCGGGCGATATCGCCCAGGCCATGCTGGGCCAGTCGGCCACCCCGGAAACCGTGGCCGCCTACCGCGCGCAACTGGGGTTGGACCTGCCGCCATTGTCCCGCTTTGGCCACTGGATCTGGCAGTTGCTGCACGGTGATCTCGGTGTGTCGCTGGCCAACCAGCGGCCGATCGCCGAACTGGTGGGTACGCGTTTGGGCAACACCTTCAGCCTCGCATTGCTGGCAGCGCTGGTGTCGGTGCCGCTGGCTTTGCTGCTGGGGATGCTCGCGGCGTTGTACCGCAACAGCTGGTTCGACCGTTTGCTCAACACCTCGGCGCTGAGCGCGGTGTCGTTCCCCGAGTTTTTCGTCGCCTACATCCTGATCCTGGTGTTCGCGGTGAAGCTCAACTGGTTCCCGAGCATTTCCAACCTCGCGCCGGACGCCTCATTGGGCACGGTACTGGAGCGTTCGGTGTTGCCGGTGGCGACCCTGAGCCTGGTGGTCATCGCGCAGATGATGCGCATGACCCGCGCATCCTTGATCAACCTGCTGGCCAGCCCCTACATCGAAATGGCCCGGCTCAAGGGCATCAGCCAGTCGCGGATCATCTTCCGTCACGCCTTGCCCAATGCCCTGGCCCCCATCGTCAACGTGGTGGCGCTGAACCTCGCGTACCTGGTGGTTGGCGTGGTGGTGGTCGAAGTGGTGTTTGTCTATCCGGGGCTCGGCCAGTTGCTGGTGGACTCGGTGGCCAAGCGTGACATCCCGGTGGTGCAGGCCTGCAGCCTGATCTTTGCCGCGACCTACATCCTGCTCAACACCAGTGCCGATGTGCTGTCGATTGCCAGCAACCCACGCCTGATGCATCCGAAGGGGTAGACCATGAGCCTGTTAAAACAAGTGTGGCAGGCGCCCCTGAGCGCCAAGTTCGGTTTGTTGATGATCCTGCTGTACGTGCTGGTGGCGGTGTTCGCGCCGGTATTGGCACCGTTCGGCGAAACCCAGGTGGTGGGCGAGGGCTTCGCCCCCTGGGGCGGGCAGTTCCTGTTGGGCACCGATAACCTGGGGCGCGACATGTTCAGTCGCCTGGTCTATGGCGCGCGCAACACCCTGGGCATAGCCTTCCTCACCACCGTCCTGGCGTTTCTGCTCGGCGGCTTGAGCGGCTTGATCGCGGCGATCAAGGGCGGTTGGGTCGATCAGGGATTGTCCCGGGTGGTGGACATCCTGATGGCCATTCCGCAACTGATCTTTGCCTTGCTGATCCTCAGCGTGGTCGGCACCACGGCGACGTCGCTGGTGCTGGTGATTGCGCTGCTGGATGCGACCCGGGTGTTTCGGCTGTCTCGTGCTGTGGCGATGAACGTGGTGGTGCAGGATTTCGTCGAAGCCGCACGCCTGCGCGGTGAAGGCCTGTGGTGGCTGGTGACCCGCGAGGTGTTGCCGAACGCGGCGGCACCGCTGATTGCCGAGTTCGGCCTGCGTTTCTGCTTCGTGTTCCTGTTCATCAGTGCGCTGTCGTTCCTCGGCCTGGGCATCCAGCCGCCCACCGCCGACTGGGGCAGCATGGTGCGCGACAACGCGGTGCTGATCACCTTTGGCGACATCAGCCCGTTGCTGCCCGCCCTGGCCGTGGCCTTGATCACAGTCAGCGTCAATTTCGTCGTCGACTGGATGCTGCACAAATCCAGCGGCCTCAAGGAATGCTGAACATGACGACCTCAAAACCTCTGCTGGAAATCCGCAACCTGCACATCGAAGGGCATTACGAAGATGCCTGGCATCCGCTGATCAAGGGCATCGACCTGACCCTGCAACGGGGCGAGGTGCTGGGGCTGATCGGCGAGTCCGGCGCGGGCAAGTCGACCCTCGGCCTGTCGGCCATGGGCTACACCCGCGACGGCTGCCGGATCACCGGTGGCTCGGTGCACTTCGACGGTATCGACTTGCTCAACGCCAAGCCTGAAGCCCTGCGTAAACTGCGGGGGCTGCGTATTGCCTATGTGGCACAGAGCGCGGCAGCCTCGTTCAACCCGGCCCATCGCCTGATTGACCAGCACGTCGAAACCGCTGTGAAAAACGGCGGCATGAGCCGCGAGCAGGCCATGCGCGAGGCGGTGGAGTTGTACCGGGTGCTGCGCTTGCCCAATCCCGAAACCATCGGCCAGCGCTATCCGCATCAGGTCTCCGGCGGCCAGTTGCAGCGGGTCATGACTGCCATGGCGATGGCCTGCCATCCGGACCTGATCATCTTCGACGAACCGACCACCGCGCTGGACGTCACCACCCAGATCGAGGTGCTGGCAGCCATTCGTGACGCGGTCGCGACCTATGGCAGCGCGGCGATCTACATCAGCCACGACCTGGCGGTGGTGGCGCAGATGGCCGACCGCATCATGGTGCTGCGTCACGGCAAGCTGGTGGAAGAAGCCGAAACCCGGCAGATGCTCGGTGACCCGCAGGAGGACTACACCAAGTCGTTGTGGGCGGTGCGCAGTTTCCGCACCGAACCCAAGGCCTGTCCGCAGCAGGAACAACCGCTGTTGGAACTGCGCAACAGTTGCGCCAGTTATGGCCAGCAACCGGTGCTGCACGACGTTTCCCTCAAGCTCTACCGTGGTCAGACCCTGGCGGTGATCGGCGAGTCAGGCAGCGGCAAAAGCTCCACCGCGCGGTTGATCACCGGTTTGCTGCCACCGACTTACGGCCAGGTGCTGTACGACGGCGAACTCTTGCCGGCAGACTTTCGCCAACGCAGCAAGGAGCAACTGCGGCGCATTCAGATGATCTACCAGATCCCCGACACCGCGCTGAATCCGCGCCAGCGCATCGTCGACATTATCGGCCGGCCGCTGACGTTTTATCTGGGCCTCAAGGGTAAAGCCATGCGCGCCCGGGTTGCCGAACTGCTGGAGATGATCGAACTCGACCCCGCGACCTTCATGGATCGTCAGCCCCGGGAGCTGTCCGGCGGGCAGAAGCAACGCATCTGCATCGCCAGGGCCCTGGCGGCCGAACCGCAACTGATCATCTGCGATGAAGTGACCTCGGCCCTCGACCAATTGGTGGCTGAAGGCGTACTGAAATTGCTCAACCGCATCCAGCAGCAACTGGGTGTCGGCTATCTGTTCATCACCCACGATGTTGCTACTGTGCGGGCGATCGCCGATGAGGTATTGGTGATGCAACGGGGCAGGGTGGTGGACCACGGCTCGCGCAGCCAGATCTTCACCCCACCGCACCAGGACTATACCGGGCTGCTGTTTTCTTCCGAACCGCAAATGGACCCCGACTGGCTCGACCGGTTGCTGGCCACGCGCGCTTCCACACCTTCAACCGATACGCTGGAACAAGTCTAAGGAACCACCATGAAAGTACTGATCGTCCACGCTCACCCGGAGCCGCAATCCTTCACCGCCGCCCTGCGGGACCAGGCTGTCGCCACGCTTGAAGCCCAGGGCCACGAAGTGCAGGTCAGTGACCTGTACAAAATGAACTGGAACCCGGTGGCCAGCGACGCGGACTTCTCGAATCGGGAAAACCCCGAATACCTGGTCTACGCCCTGGAGCAACGCCTGGGCGTGAAAAGCCAGTCGCTGGCGGCGGACATCCAGGCTGAGCTGGACAAACTGCTGTGGGCCGACCTGCTGATCCTCAACTTCCCGATCTTCTGGTTCTCCACCCCGGCCATGCTCAAGGGCTGGATCGACCGGGTGCTGGTGTCGGGCATCTGCTATGGCGGCAAGCGTTTCTACGATCAGGGCGGTCTGGCCGGCAAGAAAGCGCTGGTGACCGTGACCCTGGGCGGGCGTGAACACATGTTCGGCGAAGGTGCGATTCACGGTCCGCTGGAGGACATGCTGCGGCCGATCCTGCGTGGCACCCTGGCTTATGTTGGTTTTGATGTGCTGGAGCCGTTCGTGGCCTGGCATGTGCCGTACATCAGTGACGAGGCGCGCCAGCAGTTTCTGGTGGATTACGGGCAGCGACTGCAGCATCTGAGCGATGATCAGCCGCTGGTGTTTCCGAAGTTGGCGGAGTTTGATGACAAGCTCTATCCGCTGACAACCAATGCCTGACCAACACCACATACCCCCTGTGGGAGCGAGCTTGCTCGCGATGAGGACATCAGCTTCAACATCCATGTTGACTGAGCCACCGCCATCGCGAGCAAGCTCGCTCCCACAGGTTTTTGGTGTGTGCCAGGTATTCTGCAGCCTGCGTAGGGCGTCTTCGGATGCGCCGGGTTCCTGGGCCGGTCTACCAACCTGCGTATGGCCACCACCCCTCGTTTGGTATTGGCAGTGAATCGGGCGCTGGATCGGCTCGATCCGGCTGAGTAACCGCACATCCGCAGATCACCAATAGACCTGTAGGAGCGAGCCTGCTCGCGATATCGGCCGTACATTCGACATTTATGTGCCTGATACACCGCCATCGCGAGCAGGCTCGCTCCTACACAACGTCCACCGCTTGTACGGAAGTCCTTCTGTGCGGGGCCGTTGAACTACACTTTTCAGGTGCTCCACCCGATCGGCAGGCGACGCATGGCGCCGCTTGCCGCCCGCCAGTCGACCCAAAGGCTTGCCCGTTGTGGCAAGCCTGTCGGAGGTCATCATGAAACGATTTTCACCGGTCAGCCTATGTATCGCATTGTCGATTTTGAGTGCCCCGGGTTGGGCGCAATCGGTGGTGCCGATGAAAGGGCAAAGTTCGCAACAAACCCAGGCCGACATCAACGAATGCAACAGCATCGCCGCCAGCCAGAGTGCCTCGACGGCTTCCACGCCTTCCGGCGGGAGGATCAAGGGTGCTGCTGCCGGGGCCGCCGCCGGCGCGGTCGGGGCCCAGGTGCGCGGCAATCAGCATGACGAAGCTTATGATCGTGTCGACGATGACAGGAAACAGGACTATCGCCAGAACCGCGCCAAGGAGACGGCGGCGGCCGGCGCCGTGGTCGGTGCTTCACGTCAGCGCCAGGAACGCCGGGAGCAATCGAAAACCACGCAGGCGAACACCACGACGGCTTACACCAGCTGTTTGCAAGGCAAGGGTTATCAGGTCAATCCTTGAATCAGGTATGGAACACACTGTGGGAGCGAGCTTGCTCGCGATGGCGGCGGTACATTCAATATCCCGGTGTCTGACCCACCGCTATCGCGAGCAGGCTCACTCCCAGAGGGGTCTTCGGTGTTTCGAGAATTCGGTCAAGAGCGCAATTTCCGGGGCTTGAGCTCGCTGTTTCAAAAAAACAGACGGATAAGGAAACGGCCTGTAGCTCCAATCTGACAACCGTTCATCGGTGAACTACGCTGCGATACGTACTCTGGATTTGAATTTCGTGACGTAAGGATCTGACACATGCGGAGCAGGCTGCTCGCTGTAATGTTTACTGTTTTCGGGATGTTTTGGTCGGTGCAACTGTGGGCTGAAGACGCCCCGAAAGTGGTCGATGCTCCCGTTGAATTGAAAGTGGCCAACCGCAGCATCATGGTGTTTCGCGCGACCATCCTCGGTGAAGCCCCGGCCTCGCGGGTCAAACGCGCGAAAGCGGTGATCGGTGAGGCGCTGGATGACGCCGACGACCTCAATGTCACCCTCGACCCGATCATGAAAAGCTACATGGTGCTGCTGGGGTCTCGCCGTGCTTTTATCGTTTCGCCCAAGGATTTCGACGAGACCGAATTCGACTCGGTGCAACTGGCCGCTGAAGCCGCGGCCGACAGGCTGCGCCAGGTCGTGGCCGAAACCCGGGAAGCCCGTAGCCTGCAGTTGATCCTGCGTTCCGTCGTCGCCGCGTTGCTGGCCACCGGCATTTACATCGCGCTGCTGTTCGGCATGTCGTACCTGCGGCGCAGAGTGCTGCAGAAACTGCCTGAACTGATGCATCGGCACACCCAGGCGCTGAAAGTCGGAAAGGTTCCGCTGATCGACGCCAACTTCCTGTATCCATTGGTCAGCCGCGTGCTGGAGTTGCTGCGCTGGGTCATCGTGCTGCTGCTCTCTTACGAGTGGTTGGGGTTTGTCCTGTCGCGGTTTCCCTATACCCGGCCTTGGGGTGAAAGCCTTAACAACTATCTGCTGGAAGTCGCCGACTATTTGCTGCAAGGGATTCTAGGGGCCATCCCCGGGCTCGGCGTGGCGCTGGCGATCTTTTTCATTGCCCGTGGCGCGACAGCGTTCTCTCGCCGGATACTGCGGCGCATGGCCACGCCCGGCACCTTCAACTGGCTGAACCACGAAACCCTGAAACCGACTCAGCGCCTGACTTCGCTGGCGATCTGGTTGTTTGCCCTGGCCATGGCTTATCCCTACTTGCCGGGTGCCGGTACCGATGCGTTCAAAGGCTTGTCGGTGCTGGTCGGCCTGATGATCTCCCTGGGTGCTTCCAGCGTCGTCGGGCAGGCGGCGGCCGGATTGATCCTGACGTACACCCGAACCCTGCGTCCCGGTGAGTTCGTGCGCATTGGCGAGCACGAAGGGACGGTCACTGAACTGGGCATGTTCACCACGAGCATTCGTACCGGCCTGGGCGAAGTGCTGACCCTGCCCAACTCGATGATCACCGGTACGGTCACCAAGAACTACTCACGGGTCGTACAAGGCCCCGGTTATGTGGTCGACACCGTAGTCACCATTGGCTATGACACCCCCTGGCGGCAGGTCGAAGGGATGTTGCTGGAAGCCGCCAGACGCACGCCCGGCGTCCTCGAAACCCCACCGCCGCAAGTGTTCCAGACGGCATTGTCGGACTTCTACCCGGAATACCGGCTGGTGGCCCAGGCCATACCCAGCCAGCCTCGACCGCGCGCCGTGCTGCTGAGCATGCTGCACGCCAACATCCAGGACGTGTTCAACGAGTACGGTGTGCAGATCATGTCGCCGCACTATCTGGGCGATCCGCCACAGGAGAAATGGGTGCCCAGGGACAAGTGGTACATGGCACCTGCGCAGGAATCGCAGGAGACGTTGAAGTAATGGCAGGGTGGGGTAGGTAGGGCGAAGACGAACATTGTGCAGAGTGCGATGAGCGACCCGGGGGAGGCCGCTCAGTTGTAGCGGTGTCAGAAAAGCATATAGGCGGATGCAGTCGTCTGATTCAGGTCGATCTCTCCGACCTCCAGAACTTCGTATTCAGCGCGCAGGCCGATGTTGCGAAAGACATCGAACTCAACGCCGACACCGTAGGTCAGGTCAACCCCGGTATCGTCGTCGGTGGCATTGCCGTCGGCGTCCCAGGCGTGAGCACCGACACTGCCGAATACCCGCAACCGATCGCCCAGCGGAAAGCCGACATGGGCGGCAGCCTGAGCCGATTTACCATCGAAATCGACATTCTTGTCCTTGAATTGACCCAGGTCGACGTAGGCCCCCTCGAAGGCCAGGTAGCTATTGACGCGATACCCGGCATAAACCTTGTAGCTGGTGTCGTCGTCGTCCAATCTGGATTCGTCGGTCTGTATGCTGCTTACGCCAGCTCCAAGATATAAACCTTTGTCATCAGCGAGCGCTTGAAAAGACAGCAGCGATAGCAGTGAAGCGAAGCCAAGGTTTCGAAGTAGCATGGGTGGTGGAGTCCTTGTTCAGGTTTGTCTGGTGTTAGGGTTCGGCGAGCATTTGAGGGGCCATGAAGGGTTAATAAAAATCATTGATTGATATTTTTGAGTCGTAAGGCGGGATGTTTTCCGGACATTGAAAGTAGCGTCTTGCCAATGCTTGAATTGGCAGCGCTTTCGAGAACAACCAGCCTTGCGCCAATAGAACCCCCTCCGAGACCAGATGCGGCAGTTGCTCCTGAGTCTCGACACCTTCGGCCACGACCTTGAGTCTCAGCGACCTGGCCAACTGGGCAATGTGGCGCCACAAGGCATCCTTGGCCGCGATCTTGTCGTCGGCGATGAATGAGCGATCTAATTTCAGAATGTCGAAAGGCACTGAATCGAGGAGCGAAAGGTTGGAATAGCCGATACCGAAGTCGTCCACGGCAATACGATGTCCGCACGCACGAAGCCGTCGCAATTGCAGGGCGGCAGGCTTCTGATCGATCAGGGTCCTTTCGGTGATTTCAAAAGCCATGGCGGACACTGGCATGTTGTAGGTTGCCAGCACGCTGGCCACATAGTCTGGAAAACTTGGGTCCTGGATATCCTGGGCGCAAAGATTGACCGTAATGTAGAAGTCCTTGCACGCCCAAAGGTAGGTACTGTAATCCTCCGCCACCTGTCGAATTACCGAACGTGTAAGTACGCGGATCAAGTCGGATTTTTCCGCCACCGCAATGAAAACATCCGCAGGCACTTGGGTGCCGTTGTCGTTCCAGCGAGAAAGTGATTCAGCGCCCACCAGATAGCCCGTCGTCAGGTTGACGATAGGCTGGTAGTGAACATCCAGCCTGTTGGCTTTCAGGGCATTGCGAAGCCGTACGGCGGTAGAGGTGTAATGCCGTTTGACACACCATGCGAGCAAAAACAGCGCTGCGAACACGCAGACAAGGCCAATGAATAATTTGAATTTGAGACTCGTCAGGTAGCTCAACGGAAGAGAAATGACCGAGATCAGTTCATTTCGGTTGCCCGCAAAGGCGATGAGGACCTTGTCTGCCGAGGTAACCAGTTCTTCCAGGTGGAACGGTTTCTGCACCGTCAGCGGTTTGTGGCCCGTAGAGGCAATGGGCACTGCGCCGCCGGGGCCGATGAGGTCCAGTTGCAGGTCCTTGGGAAACTTCAAGTTGTCTAGCAGGAGCTTCTTGTTTGCCCAGACGTAGGTTGACTGTTCCGACACAATGATAAAATCGGTGTCCGCGGAAACCGTGTGGCCAGCATCCACCCAGTAGGTTCGCTTTCCAACGGAAAACTTGCGCTTGTCGCTATCGGCCAGTATCGAGGGAGGTGCTTGTCCGTTGGAGGAACAGATCTTGCCATTGGGCAACTGGATTGCCGCTTGATCAACAAATCGCAGGTTCTTGACCAGGTCAGCCAGTTGTGAGTATTGCTCTACGGAGCATTCCTGACCCGAGCGATCGAGATCGCCGAGGGTTTCCAGTACTTTGTCGATCTGCGCATTGGGCTCCACTTGAGCAGCACGCAGATCGGCATAAACATTATTCAACTTCCGTGCAACGAATTGATCCGCCAACCCTCCAGCACAGAACCATGCGGCCCAACCTGTTGCAGCAATCAGACATACAGTGACTGCGTGCCTTCCAAGTAACGCTTTATATGCGGCAACCATCGAAAAACTCCGAGGTATCATTATTTCACTGTGTTTTCTGTAGTCGCGGATTAAGCGACTTCAGTACCAGTCAATTACCCAAGCCAACAAGATGCCGCTGGCATAGACGGTAAGACACAGTGCGATTTTCTGCTTGAGTGGCAGTGTGTTTATTCGATGTTGCATGCTTATCTCCTTGAGTAGGCAAATAAGCAATTGTGGAAACTTGTGGTTAATCAAGGGAAATCATTAATCATCATTTTCGGGGCTTTGATAAACGCCTGTTAACGATAATTTCTATCCCCGACGACCTGGTTGTAAACAGATGAGGTCGTGTTCCTTGGCCTGGCCGAGTTGCGCTTGGCCGTTTCCGACGGCGTCTCTCCGTAAGCCAGTTGATAGGCCTTGGAAAACCGGCCCAGATGGTGAAAATTCCAAAACATCGCGGTTTCTGTGACGGTAGGCCACGTTTTATTGATCAGGTCGCGACGGGCGCTTGCGAGCCTCAAGTTTCTGATATAAGCGATTGGCGATATCCCGAACGTTTCAATAAAGCCAAAATGCAAAGTGCGAGTGGTGGTTTCCAGTTGCCTTACCAGCGATTTTATAGTGAGCGTTTTTTTTGTGTTTTCATGGATGTACTGTATGGCTTGTATCGCCACCTTTCTTCTTGTCGGGACTTTGCGGATGAAGCGGCCAGCGGGCGTCAACGATTGCAACAGAGAAGCGAGTACCGCACTTTCAATCGTCGAACCCTCTGTTTCGCTGCGCTGTGCTGAAGCAGCGTCGTTGATGTCGACACAGCACGCGCTGATGGCTTGAATGGCCGATTGTATGAATTGAAAGTTTTCAGCCTGGAAGCGGTGTTGTGTTCTGTTTGCAAGGATATCTATGACAGAGTGATGTTGGCGGCACCGCTCATAGTTTTCCAGTGTCGTGGTGATGGTGAAAAGTGTTTCATTCGGTTCGCAGGTGTAATGCACCGATTCGTCACTGTGCAGTACGATGACTTCGTCAGGTCGTAGTTTTTGATTGTTTACGACGGGGCGGCCAATCGGTGCCTGGGAGATGGCGAATGTCACGAATCCGGCAGGGACAGAACTGACCAGCGTCACGGATGAGTCGAACTCAAGGCGACTGCACTGCAGTTGCGGACTGTGAAAGAGTTTGTGTTGCCGAATGCGCGCTTCATGCTCGGTCGGAATAAGGCTCATTTCCCATTTGCCTATTGTTCTGTTCAGTTGGCTCGGCAAGGCAGAGGACAAATGAAAGATCTCGTCGGGCGGTGCGATACTCATGAAATTGAAGGCTCATCTGTTAAATGATAAGGGTCAAGCCTGACGGGCAGTCATGGAGAAGATGCGCGATTGGGCGTTCTCGCTGTCGGTGAAATCGACCCCATTGTCATTGGCTTTGAACGGGTTTTCAGAGTCCCCGGATCAGTTCCAGTTCCGCCGAAAATGCGTACTTGCTGTCCAACGGTGAGTCGTCCATGTGTTGAACGTTGCGCGGATCGATTTTCGAACTGAAGATCTGCGATTGGGGTTTCATTGGGTCAATGGCTGCTGCTGTAAAGGCGTAAAAGTCGTCAATACGATAACCGTTTTTTACCTGATAGCCAGTTTTCACAGTAGTTGGGGCCTTTTTGTTGGTTTCGACACTCGTCAATTTGGCACTGTAGACACCCTTGTCGTCGGCCATGGCCTTGAGAGAAAGCAATAAACCAAACGACACGGTGACGAAGTTTTTCAGTAGCATCGAGGCGATTCCTTATTAACAGTTTATTCAGGCAGCGCAGAATGTCAGCTGCATCTCTGCCACGACTTGGGCTGCAAATAATCTCACTTCGATGGTGCCTGCCAAAGTCAATAACTCATATTTGTCAGGTCGTCAGAAGAGGCCAGTCAGCGTTTGCCCGCCCCTCATAGAAGTATGAGCGAACTGGCGTAGCTCATGCCTGTGTCACTTTGTGGTGGGGCGGGGAGAGTAGAATCACTGCTCTGCTCGTCTGTATGATACTCATTCTCACTGTGAATCTTCAGATGCGATAGTTTCTGGCTGTCATCCGGGCTTGTTTCAACTTCATAATATTCAATGGTCGTGCTTTCGACGGAGTGCTCGTCGTGCGCCAACGAATAAAGTGGAAAGGCAGACAGAAACAAGACCCCCAGGAATCTGAAAGTCGTAGATTTATGGGCTCGCAGGAAATGCATGGCGTTCACTTGATTCCCCCTGTAGGGCATTGTCCCGGACGAGAATCAAGCGGGCTCGATTCCAAGGATTATCGAGGAGGGATTTTTGGCGGGGGAGACGTTTGATTCAAATCAATAAGCATTATTTTTGTTTGAAAACTCTTTGATGTGAACCTTTGCCAGGCGGGTGTCGAGCCCGTTCGGGAGGCCGATTAATGGTTCATGCAGCGCAAACGGCCAAGTTCATGGATGTAAAAACACACCGCGTTTTTATCCTGGGTCGGGATCAACTCGTAGTTCAGAATGGCGCCTTCTTGCAAGACGTATTGACGTCTAAAGAACAAGTCAGGGGTCTTTTCAATGGCAAAAAGTTCATTGTCCTGGCTGAGCTTGATGTTGCTGACTTTGATCTCGACGTGTTTATTGGTTTCTCCGATTATGTTCGCTGAGATGGTCGCGTTGCGGATTTTCCCATTCAGGCTTTCCAGCGTGGTCCCCGTGAGCCTGCCATGCCCGATAGTGAGGTACTCTTCGGTGTTGAGTTGGTTGAGATCTTCCAGCCATTGTCGGGATTTTGTCTGGTAACTGATGTTTTCCATGTAGTGCGAAGGTGAGTAAACGAAAGAGAAAATGCACAGTGCATTGATCAAGCCTATAAGAGGCCAGTGAACCGCTTGCGAAATTTCAAATTTCATAAAGTGACTTCCAGACATTGACGAATCATCAAGGCGAGGTCCCTTTCGCTGCTGTTCAATTGTAGATTTGCAGTGCTTAGATCCTGGCGGATGCACGAAACGGAATAATTGGCTTTATACAGGTTGATCCAGACCTGGCCCTTCAGGTTTGGTGGCAGCTGTTCGGTTTGTTTGGCCGACAACTCCATCAGCGCTTGCGCCTCGGCAAGATCGCTGCCCACGGCGTGTATGACTAGCCCATTCTTGTCGGTACTGGAAATTTCAATTTTTGGCGCGTCGAAGTCGAATTGAAAAACAGTAAAGGCAACGACTGCCAGCGTAACGATATAAGCGATCAGCTGGGCTTTTGTAATGCGCGCGGATTCATTGGTTTTACCTGAGGGTGCAAGCAGTCCATCACTACCAGCTGGCGGTAGTTGTCCAGGGATGGGGGCGGGGGGCTGAGTTGTTTCCTCCAGGGGTGCCGGTACATGTGCTTCTGCATCGACGACACATTGCCGGTTGAAGCAATATCCTCGTCGAGGAACAGTCATCAAGATCTCGTGATCCCGGCTGTCATTGAGAATATTGCGTAGTGAGAAAACCGTTTGATTCAAACTGCCGGAGGCAACCACGCGGTCATTCCAGGTGTAGTCGATGATTTCATCGCGGCTTTTAGTGACACCTGGCTCCATGAGCAGCAGGTCCAACAGGCGCGACTCAGCTCTACCTAACGTGGAATTCTGTACATCTCCATGGGGTGTTGTAATGGAAAGCATGGCGCTGTCCGGGTCGAACACCGCGACGGCGCCATTTTTCAACTTGAAGGTGTAACTCATAGAAATCTTCCGTTCAGGCGGTGCTGGCCTGAGTATAGGGGCCGGATTTGGCTCGGTACATTCTGGTCTGGGAAGTGAACGAAGATGAGGGCCCAGCGGAAGGTGCACTGTGTGTTGCATTTACGATGCTGGATTGGCTCGTTTCAGAGGCGTGCAGTTCGGCAAACAGCCCTGTCTGTCAGAGGTATCCGTTCAATCATACAAAGGAAAAGCATTGCTGGATGACCCATGGTTTTCGATTTGGACACCATGAATAATGCTTGGAATGGATTAACTGCGCTATCCGAAAACTGCAAGCTCGGGCAGGAGGGGGGACGCGCGGCTACACCTCAATGAACTAACCTCGCTGTTGCGCCAGGTTTCTGTATCAGCCTGAACTATCAGGATACAAATCAATGATGGTGTTCTTGTGCACTTGGCTTGTGAAAGATTATTTTTGATTCTTATTAGCTTTTAACCAGGGACGTTACCGATTTAAATGGATCTCGAGGAACGTTGCGTGTCCACGGTTTGTTTCTCGCGGCGTCAACGATCCTCACCTCTCGTTCTACGACTTTGCCCCGAGTCCTTTCATGAAGGGCCCGGGGCTTTTTTTTGGTTCTTCACGCCGTTGTCGTCATCGATCAAGGCAAAACATCGTAGCCACGTTGTTGCAGGCAGCTGCTGTAGACGGAGTTGTTGGCGGTGATGCTTTGTTCGCTCTCACTCAGATTCTCCCGGCGCGCCTGGCGTTGCCTGGCGCCCCCCACGACGACGCCGGCAGCCGCGGCACTGCGTGCGTGGTTCTGGCGATAGTCTTGGCGGGTATCGTCGTCGATCTGGTCATAGACGTTTTCATGTTGGCGGCCCCGAACTTCCGCCGCCGTCGCACCGGCTACCGCAGCGGTTGCGGCGCCCTTGGCCCGACCACCGGAGGGCACGGTGCTTTGTACCGGATGCTGCGCGTTGGCTTGGGATTGGCAGGCACTGGTGTCCTGCTGGATGGTCTGGGAGGTCTGACCTTTGAGGGGAATCACGGTCGCCGCCAGGGCGCTGGTGCTCGGCAACAGCATCAGGATCGCCAGGGTATGGGCCAGAATTTTCATCATAGAGTCTCGCGTCAGGCGTCGGCACGGCTAACGGTTTGTCAGAGGGAAAACGCGGCGTGGCGCCACGTCGAAACCCCATGCCGGTTTGCTTGCAATGCCATCCAATGCCGGTGGACGGCAGGCACTTTCACGCTTGCGATGGGGTTTGCTTGAACGTCAGTGCTTGAGGAGCAGGGCCTGCATATCGTCTGACATGCCTTTGAGTGCAACCTTGAAGTCATTGGCAACAATCGGCTGCTTGGCATTCTTGATGGTCTCGCCGAACACCTTGCGCACGATCTTCGCTACCGGCAAACCGGTTTTGGCGTCGATCAGGTTGGCTTCGATGTACATCTCGGCGGTCTGGTCCCGGTGCCCGGTGGCTGCTTGTGTCGCCCCGACAATGGCCCCGATTGGTACGACTTCATACCAGTGCATGCCTTCGTTGTTGGCGCTGACGTGAGTGATCGCCGCCTGCAGGATCAGCGACCGTGAATTGGTCGGCGCCAACTGTGGATAAGGGACGATCGCATAGCGGCGGGCAAAGGCGGTCTTGACGCTGTTGCTGGCCATCAATTGCAGGTCTTGCAGGGTTTTCAGGCTGACGCGCGCGGTCGGCTGCGGCGATGGATACAGTTCCATCTGCCTGAACACCACTGTGGAATACGCGCGTGGATCGAACCCTGGCGATACCCAGCGCAATACTTTCTGCTCACTTGGCGTAGTTTGCTCCTCCAGGCCCTGGTAATTGCCCAGGAAGCCCGAGTATTGCTCTTGCTGCGCGACTTGCGAGACACAGCCGACCTGAAATACACAGCTCAAAGCAATACCCGCAATCCATTTATTCGACATGCCCATATGTTTGGTTCTCAAGTGATGAAAGTTGTCATTCGGGTTCCGACCTGGCCCCGGGCATTAGTCCGGGCGCCTTGTTTTCAGGCACTGGTATTTGCCAGTCGGTTACGCAAAGCAGGTGCTTGCACGCCGGTCAATGCGGGCCGAATGCTGCCCGTAGCGGCGGGATAATCCGAATCAATAACTCTCAAAAACTGTTAAACACGCGGTCGGGACAAATTGCACATCGATCACAGTTGCCTACGCTAACCCTTTGCAACGCCGGTTTTGGCATCGCCGTGATGTTCCTGTTTCCACGCTGATACGCCGTTTCGGACGGCCTGAAGGAGGCACCGCATGGACCGATTCACCGGCGGTTGTTTGTGCGGCAAAGTGCGTCTTGTCGCGTCGGGGCGCCCGTTCCGGGTTGGCGTTTGTCACTGTCTCGACTGCCGCAAGCACCATGGGGCGCTGTTCCACGCGTCCGCGATATTTCATCAGGATGCTGTGACAATCGAGGGCGAAACGCGTGACTACGCCGGGCGGCACTTCTGTCCGCAGTGCGGTTCGTCGGTGTTCTCACGCAGCGCAGACGAAGTCGAGGTGAACCTTGGATCTCTGGATGCCCCCGACCAGTTGACGCCAACCTACGAGAGCTGGACTGTGCGGCGCGAGGCCTGGTTGCCGGCGTTTGCACTCACCCGACACTACGAGCGCGATCGAGACGGCACGGGGCGATTTGAGGATTAGCGGGCGCCTATTCATATGCCATAACAAGCGGCTATGACAATGAGCGCGAGAAAACACACCAACTGAACACTAAAGAAGGCAAACCGAACTGCCACGAACGCATTGGTTTGCTCATGGGAGACGTGAACCAATGACTGGCACACGCGAGCGATCAGGACGAGTGTGGACAAGTAGTTCACTGCGGCGCCGTTGACATCAAGGGCTGTAATCACAAACACGATGACGCCAAACACAGGCAGGTTTTCCACACAGTTGGCATGGGCCCTTGTCCCGCGGCGATACCAATCTTCGCCTTCGAGCCGATCGCTTCGGAAAGAGGCAATCGGAACACTCGAGAACAGGATTGCGACCCAGCGATAAACCCCGACGGTTGCCATCAATAGCAGCAAGGTCCAGGTCGCAAACCCAAGCAGCATCCACATCGGTATCGTCATGGCCGCCATCCTCGATGGTTCATTGTCAGCACGTCGTCCCGCAGCGCGACCGACGAGCAGTCAGTCGCGCGCTGTCGGTCAATTGCTCATGATGGGGGCCAGAGCGGTCTGAATCCTGGACATCTGTGCTGGCGTTGTCATCTGCGTCAGCAGTCGACCGAAGTGTGGATGCCGTACACCCGAGATAATGTATTGCCAGCGGTAGGCGCTCAGTACGCAGGCCTTGATTTGCGCGGTCTCATCGACACTGAACGATCGTGAAGCATGACTGATGAAGTAGTCGGCATCGGCTGCCGATTGTGCCTGCAGGATCGCGTCGACGGCCGCTACCAGCGCAATCAGGTCATTCACTGCCTGGTCGTGCTCGGCCGACGAGAGTTTCGCGTGCTCGTCCTGCCATTCCAGCTCATCGAGTACGACGTGCCGGCTTTCATCCTTCCAGTGGAATTTGAAGACATCCTTGAACAACGGGCACAGTTCCTCGCGCGGGGCGATGCTTTGCACGTAGTGCGCCTGAACAAACAGCTCGATGTGACAGGTCAGCGCCAGCACCGACCAGGTACTGGCCGCCAGTACCGAGCGCGCCACCTCGTTTGGATCGGCAACCTGACGATATCCCGCAGGCAACTTCGAACTCATCATCGTCTCCATGCGCCGAAACAACTCCTGGTGCTTGATCTCGTCGTTGGAAAAACGCACCAGCGCTTCAAGGGCCAGTTGATTGTCAAATACATGGGCCCGACCCTGATCGAGCATCTTGGCACTGATAAAACGCTCGACCAGGCCAAAGATGTACGCATAGGTCCGGCCCTGTATCTGACTGAGCAGGCGCGCCTGGTCCGCATCGAGAAAGGTCAGGCGGTCGACCTGCGACAGTCCGTCGGGGAGGAATTTGCGCGAGAAGTCGAAACTGCGGTCCTGGAACAAATCGCGATCGATCTGCCATTCGGACTTTTTCGATGACCTGACCATTTTCGCATAACGGGCGGTGTTGCCTGACGCTGAGCCGGATAGGGTAACGACGCTGTTCATATGGATCTCCTGCTGCCCTGGTGGCGTTGGAATGGGGCAATTTCGGTTGACGTCGGAGCCAATGACCCTGGGTGAAGCCTCTGGGGACAGTTTCGATCGCTGATTCCGCGTTGGTGCTAATCTAGGCGTCGCAGTTCAGGCGGTGAATGACCGGTGCGCCTGAAAACCTGCTCCGGACTCCGGAAAGGAGGGCGGTCAAGTGTTGGATGCGCTTTCTGATGTGTTGCGTGTGATTCGGCTGTCTGGAGGGGTCTTCCTCGAGGCGGAGCTCACTGCGCCCTGGTGCATCAACGGCAGAATCTCGGCGGATGATTGCAAGCCGTTCCTGGTGGCACCTCGACACATCATTGCGTCGCACTTTGTCGCCGCTGGGCGCATGCAAATTCAAATCGACGGTGGTGCCGCCATCGAGGTAGGGGCAGGCGAGCTCGTTTTGCTTCCTCGCAACGACGCACATTCTTTTGGCAGCGACCTGAGCATTGCGCCCATGCCAGCCAGAGAAGTCATCCAGCCGCCAGAAGTCGGCGGCATATCACGGATCAAGTACGGCGGGGGCGGTGAGGCCACGCAGTTGCTGTGCGGGTTCCTCGGTTCAGAAACACCCTTCAGTCCGTTGCTTTCGTCGTTGCCTTCCTTATTGAAGCTGGATTTGCGCGCGACGGCTTCGGGCACCTGGATCGAAAGCTCCTTTCGTTTTGCTGTCAGTGAAATCGCGGCGGGCCGCGTCGGTTCGACAACGGTCATCGCCAAGCTATCGGAGCTGCTATTCGTCGAAGCCGTCGGCCAGTATGTCGCCAGCCTTCCCGCTGAGCGGCGTGGGTGGCTGGCGGGGTTGCGGGATCCGCATATCGGCCGCGCACTGGCGCTATTGCATGCCCGTCCAACCGAAGGCTGGACGGCAGAAGCCCTGGCGCTTGAGGTGGGCATGTCGCGCTCGGTGTTCGCCGAGCGCTTCACGGCATTGGTCGGACAGCCACCGATGCAATACCTGACGCTGTGGCGCATGCACGTGGCGGCTCAACAGTTGCGCGAAGGTCGCGGCAATGTGGCGCAAATCGGCTTTGCCGTTGGCTACGACTCCGAAGCGGCGTTCAGTCGCGCATTCAAACGCCAATTCGGCACATCCCCCGGCACCTGGCGCAGACAATCCGCATGAGAAGGGGCGGTGCCACCTTTCCATGTTGACCTGACCAGGCTTGACCTTTTGAACTCAAGGAAGCCGAGGCGATTCTGCCCGAGCCTGGCTGGCTCGTAGCGTTCTGGCTACCTGGGCTTGAATCTCGTAGGCAGGCGCCTCGACGGCTTCGTAATCACGGGTATAACGAGTGGCGAACTCGCGATCGCCCCATTGCTGGTACTGCTGCACGTGCTTCAACTCATGCGCCCACAGCGCGACATCGTTAAGTGCATCTTCGGGATTTCGAAAGACGATGATGTCGATAAGGGTGACCGCACGTACATCAGGATTCTGCAGCATGGTGTGTGCGGCGTTCAGCTCCACATCATCGCCTACCTTGTAGCGAACCGAATCGAGCACTTGAATGTCATAGTAGGGTTCGAGCTGGGCCCGGACATTCAGCGGGATTGGCTGGATATCGCCGGTTGCCGCGGTGTTGCGCGATTGCACAATCCAGTTCTGCAATCCAGAGGCCGCCATCTGGTTCATGTCGTCGAAGATCGTTCCAGCTTCCTCTTCGGAACCTGGAGCACAAAAACAAGCGACCATGCAGACCTGATACTGCCCGGCCGGGCAGGCGAAAACCGAGGACGAGGTGCCAGCGCAAAAGAGCACGATCGCTAACCGGAAAACTTGACGCAAAAAAATAGCTGGCAATGGGTTCTCCCATGGGCAATGGCGGTCGGCAGGCAATACGTTGGGCGTCTCGCGCCCATTGTGCTGCCGCGTGTTGGACCGCTGCGACACCGTTCGATTCCCTGGGTTCCTCAGTTTCTTTTGGCCACGCCGAGCAGGTCAGCTTTGGCGTGGGATTCGCTGTCAATCTGCTCTAGCCCCAAAGACTGACGCAACTGCGCCGGACTCACTCCAAGACGTTGCTTGAAGGTGGTCGCCATGTGCGCCTGGGAGTTGAAACCGCAGGCGTAGGCGATTTCCGTCAGGGTGGCGGTCGAATCGCGCATCAGGGCACGGGCCTTGGCGAGGCGTCGGTCGATCAGGTAGCTGTGCGGGCTTTTGCCGGTGGCGTTTTTGAAGGCCCGCATGAAATACCCTTCGGACAATCCAAGCAGGCCCGCCATCGCCGGTACGCTCAACGGGTCTTCGAGGCCTGCATCAATGAACTCATCGAGCAAGCGCATCCGGCTGCCGGTTATCGAGCCATGGGGTGTTGTCGACACCGCTTCGCTACCGGTCGCCCGTTCGGACAATGCCAGCGCCCAGGCCTCCCAATCGTCCTCCACAGAGGACAGCAACAGCGCCGCACGCATACGCCACGCGAGAGCGGTGGCCTGCCGGTCGATGCGATTGTTGAAGGCACGATCCCCCATCAACGCCATGCCATCGGTGCGAATCACCCGCAAGTATTCGCCGCCCTGGGGGGATTCGGACAACACGTCACACCCGGCGGGGACGAACGCCAGGCCGTTGGGCACGGCATCGAAGGGGCGTATTCGGTCGCTGCCGATGGCGTGCAGGCCTCGCTGGCTGTCGAAGGCGAAGCCGATTCCCGCCTGGGTCGCGACATAGCGGGTCGCGTAGGCGCAGCCGGGGAGCAATTCGATTGCCCAAGGGCCGGCCTCGATACGACGGACCGGTTCGGACAAGCGTGGTGGCGGCGGGCGATTCCGATGACTCATGGACACCATAGTAGTGAAGAGGGGGGATAAAAGTCAGGTCGGTTTTTTGAAAGCCGCAATACGGCACCCGTGTTCAGACTGGGCAAAATCCCCGGGAGATAACCGATGTACACACTGACTCGCGACGATATCGAACAGGCCGCTCGCCACGTTTACCAGGTCATGCCCGCCACAGCCCAGTACCCTTGGCCCTTGCTGGCTCAGCGGTTGGGTTGCACGGTGTGGGTCAAGCACGAAAATCACACGCCTACCGGTGCCTTCAAAGTGCGCGGCGGTATCACGTTCATGCACTGGCTCAAGCGCGAGCACCCGGGCGCGAAGGGCATTGTCAGCGCGACCCGCGGCAACCATGGCCAGAGCCTGGCACTGGCGGCTCGCACACTGGGTTTGCAGGCGTTGATCGTCGTGCCGGAAGGTAACTCGGTAGAAAAGAACAACGCCATGCGCGGCTTTGGCGCTGAAGTGGTCGAGTATGGCCGCGACTTCGATGATGCCCGTGAAGAGGCTGCCCGTCTGGCGCACGCGCAGGACCTGTTCCTGGTTCCGCCGTTTCACACCGAGCTGGTCAAAGGCGTCGCCACTTATGCGCTGGAGCTGTTCAACGCAGCACCGGACCTGGATACCGTTTATGTACCGATTGGCTGTGGATCGGGGATTTGCGGGGTGATCGCCGCCCGCGATGCGCTGGATCTGGAAACCGAAGTGGTTGGCGTGGTTTCCACGCAGGCGGCGGCTGCACAGTTATCGTTTGACGCTGGCGCAATCTGCGAAACCGCATCGGCCAACACCTTTGCCGACGGCCTTGCCGTACGCAAGCCGATTCCTGAAGCCTTTGCCGTCTACGCGGCAGGTGCTGCCCGGATCGTATCGGTCAGCGATGACCAGATCGCCGAAGCCATGCGCGTGTATTACACCGATACCCATAACCTTGCCGAAGGGGCCGGTGCGTCGGCGTTGGCAGCGCTCATCTCGGAGCGTGAAGCCATGTCGGGAAGAAGGGTGGGGGTGATTCTCTCCGGTGGCAACGTCGACAGATCGGTGTATGCGCAAGTTATTGCGTGAAAAGGGCCATGACCCTGGTCACATAAATTTGAAATGCACGGCATTGCTCGACAGAATCACGCCCCGATCCGGCCCAAGTCGCCGGACGTTAGTGGTGAAAAGGGGCCGCAGTTGAACGAACAGACATTGTCCATGCGCCTGGAGCGCGTTGCCGCCTATGTGCCAGCCGGTGCGCGCCTGGCCGATATCGGCTCGGATCACGGCTACCTGCCGGTGGCCTTGATGCGCCGTGGCGCCATTGCGGCGGCGGTGGCCGGCGAGGTGGCGTTGACGCCGTTCCACGCGGCCAACCGCACCGTGCGCGAGAACGGCCTGGACTCGCAAGTCACCGTGCGCCTGGCCAACGGCCTGGCGGCGATCGAGCCGGGAGACGGGATTACAGCGGTCAGCATCTGCGGCATGGGCGGCGAAACCATCCGTGACATCCTCGACAGTGGCAAGGCGTACCTGAGCGGTCAGGAGCGCCTGATCCTGCAGCCCAACGGCGGCGAGCAGCCACTGCGCCAATGGCTGATGGACAATGGCTATCGCATCCTCTGCGAGGAAGTGCTGCGGGAAAATCGTTTCGACTACGAAATCATCGTCGCCGAACGCGCAGGGCCGGTGATCTACACCGCCCAGGAGCTGTACTTCGGCCCGTTGCAGATGCAGACCCGCAGCCCGGCGTTCCTGGTCAAGTGGCAGCGCAAGTTGCGCCAGAAACAGAAGACCCTGAGCCACTTTGCCCTGGCGCAGCAGGCCGTGCCCGAGGAGACGGTGCAGGACATCGCTCGGCAGGCCCGGTGGATCACCCAATTGTTGGCTTGAGCAAGCCTGGGGCACCGCTCAAAAAGAACCTCGATTCAGCGTGGGTGTGGCTGAGTCGAGCGAGACGCGTCGACGGCCCCTTCAGGCGACTCGAATTTGCCGGTGACCAGTAGGCAATTTTCGCCATTGGTCGGGGCTGGCGACGAAAGTTCAGCGCAATAGCGGGTTTTTTTTCGGTATGCTAAGAGAATCGATTCAGCACCGTAGCTATGCAGGTTTCAGCCAGGAAAACAGGTACCTCCAGGTGTTGAATTTAGTACCGTTTGTCGAGCGTACTGCTCAAAAAGTGAACGATTTTGATATGCTTCGCTCTGATTTACCGGCAGGCGGATCCTTTGATAGTTCGCGCTGCACTCACTAATAAAATGGACGTATACCTCATCTGCATTGAATGGAATGCGCATGGGGATTTTTTTTACCTGAGACCTGGAGTGATAGTATGTCGTCATCACTGACTTGCTGGGCGAGTCGCTCTCTCTTGTAATACCAAATTATTTAGTTGATTCAATCAATGCGAACTTGATCGTGCAGGCGCAATTAATTAATTAATTAATTCGCATGCCTGGGGCATGGTCAATTTGCACTGCCGCAATAAGTGGAGATGTAATCTTGGATATTAGTACAATGATCGGCCTGATCGGCCAGAAAGAATCCATGGAGTTTTTGCGTTTAGGCGTTGTGTACGTTCACCTGTTGGCTTGCTGCGTAGCTATTGGCCTGGTGTTTGCCAGCGACGCGGCAATGGTAAAGGACTTATTGAAAGGTCGCGTGTCGTCGGGGCACGATAATGAACATATGGCCAGTCTCCAGAAGTCTGTTTCCAATGCGTTGATATTCTTGTGGGTCACCGGAGCTGCGATTATAGGTATTGATTACCTTGAAAAAGGCATGACCTATTTTGCCAATCCGAAACTTCAAGCAAAAGTTATTATTGTATTGTTGCTGACGTTCAACGGCATGCTGTTGCACCGCTATGTATTGCCGGCAATGCTGAAGGCCGGTTCGCTGCTTGATCTACAGATCAATGTGCGAATGTTTGCCCTGTTCTCTGGCGCACTGTCGGGCGTGTCCTGGTTGTATGCCGCCATGCTCGGTGTCGGTCGACCGCTGGCCTGGAAGTATTCGCTCACCGAGTTGCTGATGGCCTATCCGGTGTTGATCGTGCTCGGCTTTGCGATGATGGTGGCGCTGACCCAGTGGGCGCGTAAGCGCAACGAAGCAACTCCGGTTCAAGAAACTTCGTGGTTGTTTGCGGGTATTCCTGCGCTGCGCTGAACTGACGAGACTCCAGGAAAAGACGGGGGAACCTGTCTGAACCTTTCAAACATCAGACCCCCTCCTTGTGAGGGGGTTTTTTGTGTGTGGGGCTCAGGAAATCAAAGAACCGGCTCGAATGGCCGGTTTTTTTTCGAGTGAAAAACGTCCATTTCACTTCAGCGCCAAAGCGTTGATCGTCATGGGTGAAAGCGATCCGATGCGCGTAACCGGGGGCTCCGGAGGGCCGGACGGTGAGAAGCCCATCATCCTTTCCGCAAGGGAGAGGGTAGCGAGGTTGATCTCGCGTCTACCGCTCATCGGCAAGGCACAAAATAAACTTTGACATCATTGGGGCTTTGGTTGAATATTCATCCATCGCATACGATCTAATCGGTAGCGATTAAAAGTAATGACAACCCCTGCCGTTTGGAGACTCAGCCATGAACACCGGAAGCCGCCGCACAATGTTTATCTCAACCGCTCACGCTTCCCATGGCCAAAACGGCAACAACTGGATCATTGCACACGCCAATTGATGAACGTTGTCTTTTTAAATATCACTAATATCGCATGCGATATAATCGCACAAAATATCAAGTCCTGAGGAAGTCCCCATGAGCAAGATCGAAAAAGTACTGGCAACCGGCAAAACCCACACCACCCACAGCGGTGTCGGCGGTCACAACGGCAACCTCGATATCGAACTGTCGTCACCGGGTTCCGCCCAGCCGGCCCACGTCTTTACCGCTACACAGCCGCACCCGAAAGCCGAGCAACTGTTTGCCGGTGCCTGGTCTGCCTGCTACACCGCGGCAGTGGGGCTGGTGGCCCAGGAGCGCAATATCGTGTTGCCGACGGATATGGCCGTCGACATCGAAGTGGACCTGGGCCAGACTGGTCTGGCCTATTTCCTTCAGGCCAGACTGGTCTGGCCTATTTCCTTCAGGCCCGACTGACCCTGCGAGTGCCAGGGCTGGCACACGATGTCGCGACCGAACTGGCGCACATTGCCGACTCCATCTGCCCTTACTCCAAAGCCACACGCGGCAATATCGACGTTGCCCTGAACGTTATTACGGCGTGATGCCTGGATGCGTCACTAACATCGCATGCGATAAAAGCGTGCACGAACATAACTCACTGTAATCCTGAGGGAATCATCATGAGCAAGATCGAAAAAGTACTGGCCAGCGGCAAAACCCACACCACTCATAACAGCGCGGGCAACACCTCGCGCGGTCATAACGGCAACCTCGATATCGTGCTGTCGTCCCCCGGCAGCGATACACCGGCACACGTGCTCACCGCCGTCCAGCCGCACCCGAAAGCCGAGCAACTGTTCGCCGGAGCCTGGTCGGCCTGTTACATCGCAGCGGTGGGGCTGGCCGCTCAACAGATGAAGGTGACACTGCCGACCGACACCGCCGTCGACATTGAAGTGGACCTGGGCCAGACCGGCGCAGCTTACTTCCTCCAGGCCCGACTGACCTTGCGGGTGCCGGGGCTGGATCAGGGGGTGGCGACCGAGTTGGCCCACAACGCCGATGCAATCTGCCCTTACTCCAAGGCCACACGCGGCAACATTGATGTCGACATCAACGTCCTGACGGCTTAACCCACTGCACGGCCAGCTCACTGGGGATTTCCCCGGTGAGCTGGCCGTCGGCGTTTATACGCACTTCCGATACCATCGCGTACGACGTATAGTTTCGGTCTCGCAAGATTGAGCCAGGAGAACGCCCATGAAAAACACCGACAAGACATCCGCCCTGGATCTCAAACTCACCGACTTCCTGTGTTTTGCGGTCTATTCCACCAACCTGGCCTTCGGCAAGGCCTACAAGCCGATGCTCGAACGGCTCGGCCTGACCTATACGCAATACATCACCCTCGTTGCGCTGTGGGAGGAAGACAACCAGACCGTTGGCAGCCTCGGCGAAAAGCTGTTTCTCGAATCCAATACCCTCACGCCGATTCTGAAGAAGTTGGAAGCGATGGGTTATTTAATGCGCCAGCGCGACCCGGAAGACGAACGCCAGGTGCGGATCAGTCTGACCAAAGAGGGGCGAAAACTGCGCGAAGGTCTCACCGAAGACGGCTTCCCGCAAACCGGTCTTGATCCCGACGACTTCGTGCAGATGCAGAAGGCCATTGTGAAGTTACGGGGCAATCTCATTCGATCGACCAAGGACAGAGAGTAAGTCGTATCGAGTAAAGTGAGTGGCCCCGGATTTGCGAGGCGCACCCCGCAGAGAAACCCTGGCCCTCCCGTCTGACACCCCCCGATTCGGAGTGAGCCCCCCACTAATGGGGGCTTTTGCTCAGCGGTATTCGCATCTTCATTAGCCGGTTACTTCAATCGCTGGCCAATGTTTGCGGATCTTTCAGGTCACCATGCCTATTTAATACAACGCTGGCAGAGTAATTGCTGAGTGAGCTTGTCCCGTTCATGCAAGGTGCAGGGCCGGGATGCTGTGGAGCTGTCAGTACTCCATTGAGTGATTGCCTGTAGCCATCGGTTTGCATCACGAAGTAGCCCTGGCTTCTCAATACCGGGCTCACTCAATAGAAGTACTGCAGTCATCCTCTGCAACCGTCCAGGGGAAATGCTTATGAGCCACTCCAGACATACGTGCGCGCAGGTAGCACTGCACCGGTTGTGCTTTCTAACCTGCCTGCTGACGGTAACGCTGGTGGCGGCTGACGAACTTCAGGGCGATGACAATCAAAACAATGAGAAGTGGCTGGAGCCGGCACGCTCCAGGCTCATGCATGTGATTGGCGCGATGCCGTTCTTTCCGCATCGGGCCAATACCACCGGCAACCTGGTCTTGAATGTGAAGGACTTCGACAATGCCCAGGTTTGTGGCGCTTGCCATACGGAGATCTACAGGCAGTGGCGCTCGTCGATGATGTCCCAGGCCTGGGATGAGCCCATCTATCGGGCCTTGCTCAAGCGTGCGAGCGCGGCCACCGAGGGCAAGGTCGATAACTTCTGCACCGGCTGCCATACCCCGATCGGTCTCACCACCGGGCAGATCACTTCGCAAGTCAACCGCTCCTCGATTGAAGACAGTGCGAAGAATCATCCGATGCCCGGGGTCGATTGCGACACCTGCCACAACATCAGTGCCCGCACGGGCCTCGATAACGGCGCCTATGTTCTGAGCCCGCGAGCGCACGGCAAACCGACCAAGTTCGGCCCGCGCAAGGATGCCGTTTCGCCTTATCACGACACCGTGTATTCCGCTCTGCACACGCGCTCGGACTTTTGCGGCACCTGCCACAACGTCACGCACCCGTTCAGCAGCGTGGCGGTGGAGCGCACTTATGACGAATGGCAGGAGAGCACGTACAGCCTTAACAATGTGACCTGCCAGAGTTGCCACATGCCGGGCTTTGCGGGCAAGGCCGCGATCATGGGGCCAGACCGTAAGGAGGTGGCCTCGCATTGGTTCAGCGGAGCCAACGCGACGATGCTCAAGCATCTTGGTCAGGAGGAGGGCGCGCAACGCGCACGCGACATGCTCGCGCGCGCGGCGCAAATAACGTTCCAGCAACTGCCGGCCGCCATCATTCCCGGACAATACGCCTCGGTAGCCGTCAAAGTGACCAACGTCGGCGCAGGGCACAAGCTGCCAACCGGCTTTCCCGAGGGGCGGGAGATGTGGATCGATTTTCGGGTGCAGGATGCCAGTGGTCGCGAGCTCTATCGCCTGGGTTCGATCAAGGACGGCAAGACTGAAGTCAACACGCGAAATTTCAAAGTGCACATAGGCGACAAGAACGGCAATCCATTGGACGTCGAGGTCTGGAATGCCACGCAGATACTCTCGGACAATCGCATTCTGCCCAAGGGCTACAATATCGGGGAGTTCTCCTTCCTGGTGCCGGCCGACGCCGTCGGACCGCTGACCCTGACAGCCGATCTGAACTACTGGCCGTTTTCCCAGAAGCTGGCCGACTATCTGCTCGGCAAGGATAAGCTGCAGGTGGAAATCACCCGGATGGCCAATGTCACGCAGAGCGTACCCCTGTCGACCGGATCCGATACGGCGAAGCGAGTGGTACCCGCGAAGTTGAAACTCGACGACGCTAGCGCTTACTACAAAGAATGAACATGTCATTACCATCGTCGAACAGGTAACGCGTCACGGACAGCCACTGCATCCAGTAACTCGCGCTATAGCAAGTGGCTCTTGTGGGGCTGGTAACTGCGCAGCAAATCAACATGCAGACTGTGCCGGCCCAGTACCCGTCGGAGTCTGCCAACCATGTCCACACCGTCGACTTTCAAGCGGGCCTGACGCAGGCACACCTTAACCAGGATGTGCCCACGCTCGGTCAACTTCACCGCATTGCTCAGGTAGTTGAGCAGAGACGACGCTAGCCTTTGCCTCCGCTAACACCGCTGCCGCTACTACCGCTACCGCTACTGCTGCCGCTAACACCGCTGCCGCTACTACCGCTACCGCTACTGCTGCCGCTACTACCGCTGCCGCTGCCGCTGCTGCCGCTACCGCTGCCATCTTCCTGGTTATTGTCGACCTCGACCTGTGGCCCCACACCATCTCCCGTACGGAATGTCGGTAACGCAACCGAGGCCACGAATCTCACGCCGTCCCAGCTTGGCAATGGAGTGGGCATCAATTGGAACTGGCCCGGGTGCTCAGAGTCCCAACGCAGCAGCATCGACGTGTCCTCATGCTGTGTGTTGTGGCAGTGCTCCATGTAGGTACCGGCAAACTCACGGATGCGGATGGCCATTTCGACATTGTCGAGGCTCTCAGGATGACGGCCTATATTGTAGATATCTTTGCGCGCCCCTTTTTCCCATTCGGGTGGTGTCTTGCCACCTCGAGTGAGAATGATCCCTTCCTCGAAGTGCACATGCACCGGGTGACTCCAGCCATTGCCGCCGTTCTCGATCTTCCAGATTTCCAGCGTGCCTTCACCCTTGAACCCTGCCGGTGTCGGGCCAGTGGCCAGTTGTGGTGCGGCTGAAATCCGGCGCGGGTCCATGTTGAAACCTTCGCCGCCATCGGTCTTGATCGTCCAGGGCTTGAAATCCGTGCCGTTGGAGCGGCCAAAGATAAAGGTGCGGTGCCGCGCCTGGGCAAGCCGGGCGATATCGGCAGGGTCATCACGGTGCAAGGGCAGGGGGATCATGAACTTGCCCTCGGGCTTGCCAGGCTTGGCGGGCTCGAAGTCGACCGGATTCATGCTGACATCCTGGCCGGTGTAAGGCTGGACGTTCAGTTGCATGAACACGCCCACGCCCGGGTCACCGTTGACCCACTGTGGCCCGTGGCTGGTTTGCCTGACAACGGGCAGGTACTTCCCGGAGAGTACATCCGCCAATGGAATGTCACGTTCGGGACGCTTGCCGTTTTCATGCTCCTCGATGTTGACGAAGAAAATCCTGTCGCCCGGCTTGATACCGTTTTTCGCGAAGTCGACGACGATGTCATAGCGTTCGGCAATGCCCTGTATCGGCAAAATGGCATTGTGGTCCTGTGTGTCGCCGTCGCCATCGAGGTCCAGGCTGCCATCGAACGGCACTGCGTGCTCCATGATATTGCCGTCGTTGGCAATCATGTGGAACGGCACCCGGTTGTATGAAACCCCGGAGCTTTTCGGGCCAGGAAACTCGCCACCATTACCATTGACCTGACGCACCAACGCCAGCTTGAAGTAGCGAGAAACCGATCCGTTGAGAATGCGCAAACGGTAGCGGCGGGCACGCACGTCCAGGAAGGGCTTGTACTCCCAGTTGGTCAGGACCTGATCACCGAGAAAACCGTCGGTATTGAAGGGGTTGAACCACAACTGGCCGGCCTTGTCCCAGGCCTTGTCGGCGATCGTCAGGTTGACGTCATAGTCGCGGTTACCCCACCCCAGCCCCGAACCGCTGGGCAGGCGCAGGTTGACCCCGTCGTCGACCGACTCGTTGCCACGATCCACGGCGCTGTAGTAGTTCATCATCGTTGCATTGCCCTTGTAGACATTCTGCGCGGTGAAATCGAGCATGTGGTCGTGGAACCAGTGGGTGCTCATGGTTTCGCGCCAGTCGCCACGGATCTTGATGGTGCCGCGGTCGCAAGTCTTGAAGCCGGGGTTGGCGTCGTTGACGAAAAGCTTTTCACCGGGGTCGCACGGGAACGCCGCACGCGGATCCTGAGCGCTGGTGTTGATGCTGTCGTAACCGGCCAACTGGATCGGCCAGCGATAGTCGTAGTACTGACCCGGGAAGAAGAACGCGTTGGCAAAGCCATCGCTTTCCGCGGGCGAGTGGCCGTTATGCTCGTGGGTGGTGATGGTGTGCAGGCCAAAGCCCCGGTTGGCCGATGGGTCAATAGGCAAGGCATCGTAATGACGCATCAGCATCGCCTGGCCATAGCGTACTTGCAGCAGTTTGGGCGGAAAGGTGCCGTCGAAAGTCCACAGCGCATTATGGTCCTGGACAGGGAAGTTGTCGTGAAATTGCACTTGTATGCCCTTGGTTGTGCCCTCGTTGGCCGGGTTGCCGCTGGTGTTGTGATAGAGCCCGCCTGGCGCAAATTCCCCCACGGCGTAGTTATGCCGTTGCATACGATCTCGTAAGCCGCTGTTGACGTGCGCGCCTGCTTGCACAGTCTTGAAGGCGTTGCGCGGGAAAAACTCATTGAAACGCTGGTGCGACCAACCTTTTCCCGGTGGCCGGCCTTCTGCGGGCGAATCGACTCGGCGATTGAGGAAATCCTCGATCTGCGCCTTCCACGGGTTGCGGTCCAGTACATTGGAGAACTCTGTCGGGAAGGGCGTCAAAGCTGGCTGCCTGAGAAAGGCATCCAGCGCAGCCGGCGACGGGCCGCTACGCGCCACCTTCAAGGGATCCTGCGCCGGTGCGGGGCCCAGCGTCGGAACCGGAAACGGAACAGGTGATGGAGGGTCGGCCGCATCCAGTTTGTTCGAGCCGAACTCCTCGAAAAGCTCGAGCTTCTGTGTGAACGGTTGAACCCCGAACACCGGGCTGGCATTACCGTTAGTGGGGATATTGAAGCTGGGTTGCAGATCGGGTGGCAGCACATTGTCGACCAAGGGGGTCTGGCGGTTACCGGCCACACCATTGGGTAAGTCGAAGGCGCCGACGTTTGCGGGAGGCTGCTTGAGCAAGTCCCTCAATGCGGCATTGGGGTCGGCGGGCGGATTGGTGAACGCCGATGGGTCGGTAGGAGGCGGGGGATCGGTGTTGTCGAGGGGGACTGCCTGGGTCTGGGACAAGCCCAGCCCCAACATGATCGCGGCAGCAGAGATACTCAGCGCCAGCCTGGTTTTGGACAAAAGACTAGGATTCAACCTTCCGGTATCCAGTTTCATCGCAAACACCTCTGACGGGTTCCTCGGAGCGTGGCAATAGATGAGCAACGAGCCACGGCTCCTGGCCCGGCTGGCGAAATGTTTGATTTCGAGCCGGGATGGGAACGATGCAAATTTCCCGCCGAAAGTGACAGGAGGTGACTAATGGCTCTACGCCACGCCCCCCCTTGTCCGCGGGCTTCAAGCTGGCGTATGGGCAGCCAGGATGAATACCCCGATGACGGGGAATATCCCCCAATAAAGGGTGCGATTGTGCGGGGTGTCTGGGTCAGGAGAAGTGGCTGTTTTCTGAATGTATCGATGACCGGCTGCTTTCATTCGTCCCGACTTCATCGGTGCCCGCTGTTGGCAGAAGTGACTAGTGCGTGAGGGCAGGGATACTGACCACTGGACCTGGGTATCGTTTTGCTACCTGAGGGCATCGCTGAGCAAGACCTGATCAATGGAAAGCTGCTTAAGGTCTTGCCTCAATGGCACGCCACTTCGGTTTCAGTGTTTGCGCTGACCGAGACGCGCCTGTTGCCGGCGAAAACCCAGCGGTTCATCGAGTTTTTGCGCGATCAACTGGAAGGCGCATAAGCATCCGCGCCACGAGTACCTGTGGCCAGCCAGTCGGGGGCTCCGGTTAAACCCCCGTATTTGTTGGCCTAAGTCCGTTCCTGAAGCAGGCCATGGCATGTCATTACGGACTGTCACCCAAGGCGACAATCGTTTTTTCACCTTCAGACTTCGTTAAGAAATGCCTTTGATACTTCTCCCCAATTGATCCGGGGGAGATGTTTTCAATGTCCGATTTCAACTGGAACGTTCAGTTGCCGCTGCACTTTGGCCTGACCGAAGCGCAGCAGATGTATCTCGTCAGGGCCTTGCCGGACGCCCCGCAACGAAGCGCCTTCGAAGCCTTTATCCAGCAACGCTTTCGTAAGGCCCACAGTGCCGATATTCGCCACTTCATGCCGGAGCTGTTTGGCATGAGCGAGGCGTCCGGCGCGCTTTGCGCGGTGATTGGCGTGCGTCTGGCGCGCAGCGGACCGCTGTTCCTGGAAGGTTACCTGGACGATCCGATCGATCCGCTGATCAGTGCCGCGGCCGACCAGACCGTAAGTCGCTCAGCCATCGTAGAGGTAGGCAATCTGGCTGCCAGCGACACCGGCAGCGCACGGATGAGCATCATCGCGATGACCTACCTGCTGGCCATGGGGGGGCTGGAATGGGTTGCCTTCACCGGGAACCTGGGGCTGGTCAATAGCTTTCACCGCCTTGGCTTGAAGCCCGTGACCCTGTGTGCTGCCGACCCGGCGCGTCTGGGCGAGGACCGCCACGCCTGGGGTAGCTACTACGAAAGCAAACCGTGGGTTCATTTCGGCAATGTTCGCTCCGGTTTCATTCATTTGCGCAACATTGGCCTGTTCAGTCGCCTGGGCTTGCCGACCTCTATTGAAGGTGCCTGCCATGTCGCCTGAAATGGAGCGCTTCAAACAGACCCTGCGTAATCATGCTGAGCAAAAAACCAACGCCATTGCGTTGTGGGGCGATCATCTGAAGCTGGACTACGCCACGCTGTATGCCGAGGTCATTTTTCGCCAGCAGCGCCTGCGCGATGAACGGGTCAGGGTGGTCGCCCTGGCGCTGGACAATGGCGTCGAAGCTCTGCTCTGGGACCTGGCCGCGTTGTTCGAGGGTTTGACCTGTGTAGCCTTGCCGCCTTTTTTCAGTCCGGCGCAACGCAGGCATTGCCTGGAGCAAAGCCAGGCCGAGCTCGTCATTGCCGAGCCGCAATTGCACGACGAACTGCTGGCGACCGGGTATCAGAAGTGCGGCGAGTTCTGGCACCGCACGTTCAATGGCCCGAACCGGATGCTTGAAGGCACTGCCAAGTTGACCTTCACCTCGGGCACCACAGGCACACCCAAGGGCGTGTGCTTGAGTGCCGACAGCATTCTGCGGGTCGCTCATGAGCTGCACCTGGCCAGCAAACCCACCGATCCGCAACACCACTTGGCGCTGCTGCCGCTGGCCATTTTGTTGGAGAACATCGGTTGTTACGCTGCACTGTATGCCGGCGCCACCTTGAGCCTGCCCGGCCCGAAAACCCTGGGAATTGAAGGCGCCAGCGGTGTGGATGTGCCGACATTGTTGAGTTGCCTGGCCAGCCGATCGCCCCAGAGTCTGGTTCTGGTACCGCAGTTGTTGCTGATGCTGGTCAACGCTGCCGAGCAAAAGGCTTTCGACCCACAGCACCTGCGTTTTGCCGCCGTGGGTGGTGCCCGGGTCAGCGAAGATCTACTGCATCGCGCTCAACGCGTGCGCATCCCCGTCCATGAAGGTTATGGGCTGTCGGAATGCGCGTCGGTCGTGTGCCTCAATCGCCCGCAAGCACAGCGCCCCGGCAGTGTCGGACGGCCATTGCCCCATGTAGAGATTCGCCTGGCGGAGGACGGCGAAGTGCTGATCAAGGGTTCAACCTTGCTGGGCTATCTGGGAGAGGCGCCGCACACCGCCCAGTGGTGGCCCAGCGGCGATCTCGGCGAGTTCGACGCCGAGGGTTTTCTCTACCTCAAGGGACGCAAGAAACATCAATTCGTCACCAGTTTCGGGCGCAACGTGAACCCCGAGTGGGTGGAAGCCGAATTGACCCAACGCGGGCCTGTCGCCCAGGCCTTCGTCTATGGCGAGGCCATGCCCCATAACCATGCACTGCTCTGGCCCCATCGCCCGGACTGCACAGACGAACAACTGGCCGCCGCCGTGGCCCAGGCCAACGAGGCGTTGCCCGAGTACGCCCAAGTCCATCACTGGAGCCGGCTCGACCAACCCTTCACTGCCACCAACGGCTTGCTCACCGCCAATGGCCGGCCCCGCCGTGACGCCATCGTCGAACGCTACCGGGGGCAATTGAGCGAATCTGCATTTTCCGAGGAATCCGCACCATGAGTTTTTTTGACACGTTGCAAAAAGCCACTGAGCAAGAACGCATTGAGTTGTTCAACCTGCCGATCATCCGTGATGCGCTGGAGGGCGACGTCAGCCTGGAAAGTTACCGGGCCTTTCTGGCTCAGGCCTATTACCACGTGCGCCATACCGTGCCGTTGATGATGGCCTGTGGTGCGCGGTTGGCATCACGTCTGGAATGGCTGCGCGAAGCGGTATGTGAATACATCGAGGACGAATACGGCCACGAACAATGGGTACTCAATGATATTGAAGCCTGCGGCGGTGACAGAGCCGCTGTACGGGACGGACGCCCGTCATTGCCGATCGAATTGATGGTCAGCTTCCTTTACGACCTGATTGCCAGGGACAATCCGGTGGGGCTGTTCGGCATGGTCAACGTACTTGAAGGCACGAGCATCGCCTTGGCCACACACGCCGCCGGCAGCATTCGCCGGCGCCTGGACTTGCCGGAAAGCGCCTTCAGCTACCTCAGTTCCCACGGCTCGCTGGATATCGAACATATGCAGACCTACCGTCGATTGATGAACCGTCTTGAAGACCCGGGCGACCAGGCCGCCGTCATTCATGCCTCCAAAGTGGTGTACCGGCTCTACACCGATATGTTTCGTGGCTTGCCGCGTAACGGGGAGAACCTGCATGCGCCTGTCTGAAGCTCGCGTCGTGTTGACCGGTGCCAGCGGCGGCATCGGCCGGGCCATCGCCACCGCACTGTGCGCCAGTGGGGCCCAGGTGCTGGCCGTGGCTCGGCATCGGGAACCGTTGGTGCCGCTGCTTGAGCGTTATCCCGGTAACCTGAGTTGGGTCCGTGCGGACCTGACGTTGCTCTCCGACCGCCGTCAGGTGTTGGCGCAGGCCCAGGGCATCGGTGGCATCAACCTGCTGATCAATGCCGCCGGGGTCAATCATTTCGCCATGCTCGAACAGCTGGACGACAGCGAGATCAATTCGATGCTCGCGGTGAACATCAGTGCGCCTATGTGCCTGACAAAACTTTTGTTGCCGCAGCTAAAGCAAGCCGCCAGTGCCATGGTGGTAAACGTCGGTTCGACCTATGGATCCATCGGCTACCCCGGCTACGCCAGTTACTGCGCCACCAAGTTTGCCCTGCGCGGGTTCTCTGAGGCCCTGCGCCGGGAGTTGGCCGACACTCGGGTCAATGTGCTTTACGTCGCCCCGCGAGCGACCCGTACCAGCATGAACAGCCCGGCGGCCCAGGCGCTGAATGATGCGCTCAAGACCAATGTCGACGATCCGCAAGCCGTGGCGGCCGCAGTGATTCACGCCATTGCCGGTGACCGTCGCGACTTGTACTTGGGCTGGCCCGAACGTTTTTTTGTACGCCTGAACAGCTTTTTGCCCCATCTGGTGGACCGTGGGTTGCGCAAACAATTGCCCCTGATCCGCCGCCTGAGCCAGAAACCCGACCAGGAGAATGTCAAACCATGAGAAAGATCATCGCTTGCCTACTGCTTGGCGCAATGAGCCAGAGCGTCTGGGCGCTGGACCCCGCCGACCAGCAACGCCTCAACGGTATCCAGCAAAGCTGGGCGCACATTCAATACGAGTTGCCCGAGGGGCAACGGACCGTGGCTTTTGAAAAGCTGGCCGCTCAGACTTCGAGTTTCAAGCAGGAGCGCCAAACGGTGGCTGAGGCCTGGATCTGGTCTGGCATCGTCACCAGTAGCTGGGCGGGCGCACAGGGTGGGCTGGGTGCGCTGAGCAAGGTCAAGGATGCGAAAGCCGATCTGGAAACAGCCTTGACCCTGGACCCCAAGGCCCTGCAAGGCTCAGCCTATACCAGTCTGGGGGCTCTCTATGACCGCGTACCGGGCTGGCCCATCGGTTTCGGCGATTCGGACAAGGCCGAACAGTTGCTCAAGCTGGCATTGCAAATGAACCCCAACGGCATCGACAGCCTGTACTTCTGGGGCGATCACCTCTACCGTCAGAAGCGTTATGTTGAAGCCAGGGCAGCGCTGCAAAAAGCCTTGCAGGCTGCGCCTCGTCCTGGCCGCGAGAGCGCTGACGTCGGGCGCCGCAAGGAGATCGAGACGCTGTTGGTGGATGTGAACAAGAAACTCGGCTGACAGGAGACCCTGTGCGCTTATTACTCATAGAGGATGACGTGGCGCTCGGCGAGGGTATTCATCAGGCCCTCAGCCGGGAAGGTTATACCGTCGACTGGTTGCAGGACGGCAACAGTGCCTTGCACTCGCTGCGCAGTGAAATCTTCGATCTGGCGGTGCTCGACCTTGGCCTGCCACGCATGGACGGTCTCGAAGTGCTCAGGCGCTTGCGTGACAGCGGTTCCAATCTGCCGGTGTTGATCCTGACCGCGCGCGATGCCACCGAAGACCGTATCGCCGGTCTGGATGCCGGCGCCGATGACTACCTGATCAAGCCTTTCGACCTGGCAGAATTGAAGGCGCGCATACGTGCGTTGCTTCGTCGCAGTGCCGGGCGTGGACAATCGCTGATCGAGCACGCAGGTATCAGCTTGAACCCCGGCACCCAGCAAGTCAGCTACAAAGGCGAGCCAGTAGCCCTGACACCTAAGGAATACCAGTTGCTCCACGAACTGCTCTCGCCACCGGGTCGGGTAATGACTCGCGATCATCTGATGCAGTTGCTGTACGGCTGGAACGAGGAGGCCGAAAGCAACACCCTGGAAGTGCACATCCATCACCTGCGCAAGAAGTTCTCCACCGATCTGATCCGCACCGTCCGTGGTATCGGCTACTTGGTGGAGGAGCGTCGATGAGCTCTATCCGGCGTCGGACCCTGGTCCTGATCATCGGCCTGATGCTCGCCGGCCTGGCCGTGATCAGTGTGTTGAATCTGCACGACAGCAACCACGAAATCGCCGAAGTCTATGATGCCCATCTGGCCCAGAACGCTCGCCTGCTACAAGGCGTCATGCGTATGCCCATGGTGAGCAAGGAACATGCGGATCTGTACAAGGCTTTCAACCAGGCCCTGAACGAGGCGACGCCCGGGGGCGAGGGGCATCCGTATGAAACGAAAATTGCGTTTCAGGTCTGGAACGCCAGGAACGAAGTGCTGGTACATACGGCCAGTTCTCCGTCCTTCAGCACACCCGCGGTCACACCAGGTTTCAGCGATGTAGTCGACCTGAACAACCGGCATTGGCGTGCCTTCCTGCTTGTAGACAAGCAGAACAACCTGCGCATCTGGGTGGGCGAACGGGACGACGTGCGAATGGACTTGGTGGACCGCATCGTACGCCACACACTGTGGCCCAATATCCTGGGGAGCTTGTTGCTGGCCGCCATGATCTGGCTGGCCATCGGCTGGGGACTCAAGCCACTGGTCAATATGGCTGCAACGCTGCGGGCCCGGCATCCCGGTTCACTCGAACCCTTGCAATTGACGCCGCTACCCACTGAGCTTGAGCCCATGCAGGCCGCCCTCAATCGTATGCTCGCGCAAATTCAGGACGTCATGGGGCGCGAGCGACGCTTTATCGCCGACGCCGCCCACGAAATGCGTACACCACTGGCCGTGCTCAGGATCCACGCTGAAAACCTGATGGCGGCGGGGAGTGAAGCGGATCGTCGCGCATCGCTCGAATTCTTGATTGCCGGCGTGGACCGTACCAGCCGACTGGTTAACCAATTGCTGACGATGGCTCGTATAGAACCTACAGCAGGGACTAAAGCGCCTGTGCCTATTGATCTGGCCAGCACCGTTCGCGAAAGCCTGGTTCAGTTGACGCCCTGGCTACTGAGCAAGGGGCTTGAGCTGGTTTTTGATGTCAGGGACGACATCAGTCTTGCCAGAGTCGACCCCGCTGCGATCGATATTGCCTTGAACAACCTGGTGACCAATGCGGCGAATTTCTCTCCCCGGCACGGAGTGATCACCGTCAGGCTCGTAGAAAAGGAAAATAGCTACGAACTGACTGTCGAAGATGAGGGGCCGGGCATCAATGAGCAGGATCGTGAACGGCTTTTCGAGCGTTTCTACAGCAGCGGAAATCATCAGGGTGCAGGGTTGGGGCTGACTATCGTCAAGGCCATTGCCGATCGCTTTGGCGGGCAGATCAAACTGGAGAACCGCAGCCCTGGAGGGTTACGCGCTACGTTGGAAATTCGTCGCTCTTGACGTTGTTCCTGGTGTTGTCTGGCGCAACCGAAAAATCACTTCGGCAAACCCCAGGCGTTGGCTCAGGCAAGGCGTTATGCCGGGCGTCCGTTCAAGCCGGCCGCACCGCCAGGATTTGCTCGATCAGCCACGCCAGCGCCGGCTCATGTTGGCGTTGCGCCAGATACACCAGTTCGAGGTGGAACGAGCCGACGTCGAAGGGCAGTTCGAACACCTGTAGCGGTAGCAACTGCGCGAATTGATTGGCCAATTGGGTCGGCAGGACGACGCTCAAGTCGGAATGGGCGACCAGGTGCGCCGCCTGCAGGTAGTTGGGCGTGGTGTAGACGATTTTACGCGACAGGCCTTGCTTGCCCAGCCATTGGTCGACCATGCCCCGCGACTGGCCGCCACTCACCCAGAGATGGCGCAGCCCCAGAAAGTCATCCAGTGTGAGTGTGTTGTGTGCCAGCGGATGTTGCTTGCGCACGGCCAGCCGCAGGGTTTCGCTGTGCCAGGCCCGGCGGGTGAAACGCGCCGGCACTTCTTCGAAGCGTCCCAGAACCATGTCCAGTTCACCCCTATCCAGCAGTTCGGCAGGAAGGCTGGGGGCCAGGTGAGCAACGTCGATACGCAGGTTTGGCGCCAGCTCTCCCAGGCGTGCCAGCAAGGGCGGCATGCACAGCTGCTCGACAAAGTCGGTCAGGGCGATGCGCACCTGCTGCTGGCTCAGGCGTGGGTCGAAGGTTTCCCCGGCATTGAGTGTCTGTTCGATCTGTTGCAAGGCCGCGCGAATCGGCCCCTCAAGCGCCAGCGCCCGGGAGGTGGGTTGCATGTGGCGGCCAACCCGCACCAGCAAGGGGTCGTCGAACAGTGAACGTAGGCGGGCGAGGGCGTTGCTGACGGTGGGCTGGCTGAGGGCCAGGCGCTCGGCCGCTCGCGACACGTTCTGTTCGCGCAGCAGCATATCGAGGACGCGGAGCAAATTCAGATCGAAGCTTTTTAAATTCAAATTACAAATACCAGGCATATGAAAATGAAATTTCAAAAATAGTAGGCGCCTGCTTAGGGTGACGGCAATCTTTTCCGCTGCGCCAACCCATGAGGCCGACATGAAGTATCAAGCTCCCCTGCGCGACATGCGTTTTGTGCTGCACGAAGTGTTCGATGTCAGCGGCCATTGCGCGCGGTTGAACAATGGGCTGGACCGGGAAACCATCGACGGCGTCCTCGAAGAAGCCGCCCGCTTCGCCGCCGAAGTGGTCGCGCCGCTGAACCGCAACAGTGACGAGCAGGGCTGTCAGTTGATCGACGGCCACGTCACAACGCCCCAGGGATTTCGCGACGCCTACCGGCAGTACGTTGATAACGGCTGGGCGAGCATGACCGGACCGCTGGAGTTCGCCGGCCAGGGTTTCCCGCAGCTGATTTCGGCCAGCTTCCACGAAATGCTGATGGCCGCCTCGTTGTCGTTTCGCATTTATTCCGGCCTCACCGAAGGCGCGGTGCTGGCTCTGCATCGACATGGCAGCGAGGCGCTCAAACAGGCTTACCTGGAGAAAATGGTCAGCGGTGAATGGTCCGGTACCATGTGCCTCACCGAGCCTCAGGCCGGTACCGACCTTGCCTTGCTGCGAACCCGTGCCCAACCTCAAGCCGACGGCAGCTATCAGGTCAGCGGCAGCAAGATTTTCATCAGTGGTGGCGAGCAGGACCTGACCGCCAACATCGTTCATCTGGTCCTTGCCCGTTTGCCGGATGCACCGGCCGGGGTGAAGGGCATCAGCCTGTTCCTGGTTCCCAAGTTCATGGCCGCTGCCGATGGAACTCCGGGGCCGCGCAATTCGCTGAGCTGTGGCGCACTGGAACACAAGATGGGCATCAAGGGCGCGTCCACCTGCGTGATGAACTTCGACGGCGCACAAGGCTGGTTGATCGGTGAAGCGAATCAGGGGCTGGCCTGTATGTTCACCATGATGAACGATGCACGCTTCCAGGTTGGCTTGCAGGGACTGGGCATCGCCGAGGCCGCCTTCCAGGGCGGCCTCGGTTATGCCCGTGAGCGCCTGCAATCGCGGGCCATCAGCGGCCCGGTGGCGCTGGAAAAGAGCGCCGACCCGATCATCGTGCACCCCGATGTTCGGCGCATGCTGCTGACGCAAAAAACCTTGAGCGAAGGCTGCCGCTTGCTCGCGGCCTACACCGCCCTGCAACTGGACCTCGAACACGGCGACCCGCAACCCGAGGCTCGCCAGAAGGCGAGTCGTCGGGCCGCGTTGCTGATTCCGATCGTCAAGGCCTTCTTTACCGACGTCGGCCAGGAAGTCGCCAGCCTGGGCGTTCAGTTGTACGGCGGCCACGGTTACATCCGCGAGTGGGGCATGGAGCAGTTGATGCGTGACAGCCGCATCACTCAGCTATACGAAGGTACCAACGGTATCCAGGCGCTGGATCTGCTGCGGCGCAAGGTGCTGGGCGACGGCGCAACGGAACTGGGCGCCTTGATCGATGAGCTGGCCGTGTATGTCGACGCGGCCGGCTCGCAAGCAGCGCTGAGGCAAATGGTCGAGGCAATGCAGCAGCGTCTCGCCGAGTGGCGTGAACTGGGTACCGAGGTGGTCGAGGCGTGTCGGCGTGATGTGCAGGAAATCGGCGCCATGTCGGTGGACTTCCTGGCGTACAGCGCTTACGTGCTGGTGGGCGGGCTGTGGTTACAGGCGGCTGTGCGTGCCCAAGCGGCACTGGATGCTGGTACCGACGAACCCGGGTTCTATCGGGCCAAGCTGCAAGCGGCGGATTTTTACTGGCGCCGGGTGCTGCCCCGTGCCAGTGGCCACCGCGAAAGCCTGCGGGGCGGAGCCCATTGCCTGATGGCCATGGACGAGGCTGACTTCGCCTTTTGATGGCAGCACAGTGCGGCGGTAACCGAGAGATTCCGGTTACCGCCGCGCTGCATGCACCGTCTATGTTCAGGCTTGCGCGGCGCTGACTTTGCCAGTGATCGTGGCATTCTTGCGGACCGCTTGATACAGCAGGCTGGACACCATGAACCCGACAATGGCCAGTACGCTCATCAACGAGAACACGTAGTTGTAGCCTTGTTGACCCGGGAAGTGATCAAGGATGGCGCCATAGATGACGTAGGCGAACATGCCCGGCGCATAGCCGATCAGGCAACCGATCCCGAAGGCTGAACCGGTGATGTGCTGGGGAATGCCGACTTCACCCATGGGTGCCCAGAATACGCCGCGCATGGAAAAGACTATCAGCGCGAAGGAGAGGGTGGCCGCCATGCCTGCGTAGATGAAATCCGGGCTTTTCGGGATGAGCATGATGACACCCATCAGCGGCAACAACGCCAGGAATGCCCACTTCAGATAGCGGCTGGAACTCTTGAACTGTTTGTCGGCAATGAAGCCACCGGCAGGGCCGCCCAGTATCTTGAGGAAGTACTGGTTGATGATGCCGTAGGCGCCCACCAGGGCCACGGGCAGCTCGTACATTTCCTTGAGGTAGGGAATGAAATAGGTCAGGCCGCAGTACACGATGTAGACCATGAACACGTTGAGGCTGACCAGCCAGATGCCCGGCACCTTGATGGCCTCGAACAGGTTCGACAACCCGTTCTTCGGCTTGACGGTCGACTGGGTTTTGCCGCTCTTGAGCAGCAGCCAGGTCAGGGTACCGGCAAGAATGTCGATGACCGAGTAGAACAGGATCGCCGATTTCAGACCGTTTTCACCGGAGCCCATGGCGACAAAGACGCCCAGCGCAGAGAAGGCGACCAGGGTATCGATGACGCCACGCCCGCCTTCGAGCAGGCCGAACAGGCGACCCTGTTCCTTATCGTCGCCAAGGTTGCGGATGGCTTTGAGCAGCGAAGGCCAAAAGAGGCAGTCGGCACACACGGCCAGCAGGCAGAACACCACCAGCAGATTGCTGAAGGGCGGGAAGGTCGCCAGGTAAAGTCCGAGGCCGCCGGTACCGATCAAGCCAAGGGGGATCAGCTTGCGCGTGTCGTACCGGTCGGCAAGCATGCCGCCCACCACGAACAGCGCAGTGGCGATGATGGCGTTGGCGCTCAGCAGCACGCCGATTTCAGTGTGGGACAGCCCCATGAATTCTTGCATGGGGATGTAGAAGGCGTCTTTGAGATTCGCCAGCTTGTAGATGGTGCCACCACCGAGGATGAGAATCAGGAATCTGAGCCATTTGGCCTTGTCTTGGGATGTCATTATTGTTCTCCAGGCGTTATTGGGTAGGCAGTGCCGGTCGGCACGTCAGGTTCAGGCGTTAGCGCAATGGGCCAGGGTCAACTCGGCCAGGGTGCGGAACTCGGCCAGCAGACCTCGTACGTAGGCGACCTGGTTGTTTGCCCAACGGTGCTCATCGGCCAGCATTCGCTCCAGCGAGAAGCCTTCCGGCAGCGCTGTTTCACTCATTTCCCGGTACGCAATGAACGGGTCGGCGGCTTCGTCGAGCTGGCGGAACGCCGGGGCGACGTAGTGGTTTTCCTGCTCCAGAATGAAGGCGATCACTTGCGGGGATGATTCGCCGAGCATCAGCAATTCGAACAACATGCGTGCGTTGGGCAGGTCGTCTTCGTCACAGCCTTGCAGCACGCCGTAATGCCCGAAGCCGTTTTGTTCAGGCACGATGCGCACACCCTTGAGGTGGGTCTGGCGTATGTGCGGCGCCAGGGTGCGCAGTGCCGCCAGGGGCTGCTCACAGGCATTGATCATGTTGCCGAAGTCGAACAGCGCGTGCAGGCGAGGGTGGTTCAGCCGGTTCAGCAGTTGCGCGATTTCGGCGCTCTTGAGTTCTTCATGCTGTTCGAAGTCGAAGAACAGGTCGTGCTCGTCTGCCTGTTGCGCGAGGTAGTGCAGGTCTGACTCGATCACGTCCATGACCCGGGACAACGCCCCTTCGTAGCGTGAGTAGACACGGATGTTGCGGGTGCCCAGCGTCTTGGCAATGGCGATCACTTGATCGACGTCTTTTTTCAGCGTGCTGCTGATTTCCAGATGCACATCCAGCCCCAGCGCATTGGCCTTGGCAGCGAACGCCAGAAGCTGCGCGGTTGTCATTTGACTGAGGCTGTTTTCCTCACCGTCGAGCAGGTGCAGGCTCAGGCCCTGCAGTTCGTGGCGATAGGCAAAATCCAGCAGGTCGCCAGGGGTGACACGGCCGTGGGTCAGGTTGGTCAGCAAGGGGTACGCATGGGCAAACAGGCGCAACTGTGCCAGTCGGTCGAGCAACCGGCCGGCCAGTGCCTCAGTCAGTACGGGGGGAGTTCCGGCCTCGACAGCCTTATGGCTGAGCAAGGCGTTGAATCGTTCCTGGATCTTATTGTTCATTCGAGTCGTTCCTGGTTCAGACACCGGGTCTACCGGCGCAGCCTTTATCGCGCCAGTCAGGAACTCTCGATAGATCCATTATCAGTTAAATCATAAGACCACTTGCCTTGGGTCAAGTGGCCGGTTGCAGGTAGCCCATTTTGTCCAAGGCCTGGGCCAGTGCTTCGACGCGCGCCTGGGCCTGGTCCTCGGGGGTGCTGGCAAAACCGATCAACAGCGCCGGTGGCAAGACATGTTCGACGCAGTAGTCACTCAGGGGATAGGTATGAATGTCATGCTGGCCGAGTTCCCTGGCCAGGGCGTCGTCATCGAGATGCGCGGGTAACCAGGCGATCAGGTGCATGCCGGCTTCCACTGGCGTGATCCTGAAGAAAGAGCCCAGTCGTTTCTGCAGTTGTTCGACCAGTGCCTGCTGGCGAGCCTGGTACAGGGCGCGCATTCGACGAATATGGCCGAGAAAGTGGCCTTCGCGCATGAAGTCCGCCGTGGCGGCCTGTAGCAGCGTGGGCGGGCTGCGATCCATGACCGCCCGCAGAGTGCAGAAGGGTTCGATCAAGGCGTTCGGCAGTATCACGTAACCCAGTCGCAGCGAGGGGAAGAGCACTTTGCTGAAGGTTCCGGCGTAGATGACCCGGGCCCATTGGTCCATGGCATAGAGTGCCGGCAGGGGGCGACCGTTGTAGCGAAATTCACTGTCGCAGTCGTCCTCGATGATCCAGCTTTGATTCTGGGCGGCCCAGTCGATGAGTTCCTGGCGTCGCCCATAACTCATGGTGACGCCCAAGGGATGCTGACGGGAAGGTGTGGTAAACACCAGGCGGGCGTCAGGACACAAAGCCAGGCCTTGCCGGACATCGATCCCCTGTTCGTCGATACGCAACGGCACGACCTGACCACCTTGGGCCTGGAGCGCAATTCGCGCCGCGATATGCCCCGGATCTTCCATCCAGAAACTGTCCTGCGGATTGAGCAACAGCATGCCCAGCAGGTTGAAGGCTTGCTGGGCGCCGGACACGATGACCACCTGATCGGCAGTGCAATCGATGCCACGGGCATCGAAGACGTACTCGGCAATCGCCTCGCGCAGGGCCAGCAATCCCTGCAGTTCGCCATAACCAAGCATGGCCTTGGTCGGCTTGTGCAGGTGACGGTTCAACAGCCGCTTCCAGACCGATTGCGGGAATGCATCGTAGGCGCTGTGGCTGGGCAGGAACGAGGTCGGGCTCCCGGTCGCCCAGTCCGCATAGGAAACGCCGCGAAAATGATCGCTGCGCAATGACAGCATGGACTGGCTCAGGTCGGACAGGCGCGGAGGCTGGCGCTTGTGTTCATCGTCTTCAATACCGCGGCTTTCCCATTCATGGCCGACATAGGTCCCGGCCCCGGTCCTCGACGTCAGAAAACCTTCGGCAATCAGTTGATCGAATGCATTGAGAATGCTGATTCGCGACAACTGCAGTTCCTTGCTCAGGGTCCGGGTGGAGGGCAGGCGCACGCCACCCTGAATCCTGCCACTGAGGATCTGTTTGCGAATCTGCAAGTAGAGTTGGCGGTACAAGGGGATGGAACTGGCACGGTCCAGCTCGATACCTGACAACAGCAAACCTGCGGAGGATTTCATTTTTGGTTCGTCTGGATGAAGTGTGGTTTGACCTGAATTGCCGTCAGGCACCCGGGGGCGAAAGGGTATCGAGGGGGGCTGGATAAGTCATCCACCACAGCGTCAGCGTCTCAATAATATGGCTGCCGAGTACGGCATTGCACTAACGCTTCTGTCGACCGCCCATGAAATTGAGACGATCGTTCTGAGTTGCATATAGGAATGATATGTATTTACTTACAAAAGATAATCGTTATTATTCGCGCGATAATTCAAACAAAGGTGTCCATGGTGGCTCGATCGCGCATTTACCCAGCCTCTCTGTCGTTGCTGGGTGTTCTGGTTGTACCTGAATTACAGGCAGAAACGGAGTCTGCTCTAACCCTACCGGCAACCGCTGTGAACAGTGAGTACAGCGAGCAGAGCTACATGTCGACCGAGAGCAGGAGCGCGCTGAAGATCGACGCCCCTCTGCGAGATATCCCGCAAACCGTCAATGTGATTCCCCAAAGCGTCATCAAGGATCAGGGGGCGCGGTCGATGGAGGACGTGCTGAAGAACGTCCCTGGTATCGGCCTGTCCAATGGCGACGGTCAGCGCGATCAGGTCACCATCCGTGGTTTCAGTGCCATTGGCGACATGTATGTCGACGGCATTCGCGACGATGCGCTGTACTTCCGGGATCTGTCCAACGTCGAGCGGGTGGAAGTGATCAAGGGGCCGGCTGCGGTGCTCTATGGCCGAGGCTCTTCGGGGGGGCTGATCAACAGCATCAGCAAGACACCCAACTTCGCACCTAAGCAGGAGGTCGGCGTCAGTGTCGACAGCGAGGGCGAAAAACGCACTCAGTTCGATGCCGGCTGGGCCGATCAGCAGCAAGGCAATAAAGCCTTTCGTGTGACAGGCGCGCTGGAGAACAGTGACACCTACCGGGATGACGGCTACATCGACCGCAAGGCCATCGCGCCTTCGGCCTACTTCAAGCTCTCGGATGATCTGGAACTGGACCTGGGTGCTACCTATCTGTATGACAAGCGCCTGATTGACTTCGGCATCCCGGCACGAGGCGACCGACCGGTCGATGTGGACCGCGACAAGCGCTTCGGTGCCGCCGACCCGGATGATGACTACACCCGCAGCGAAGTGTTCTCGTTCACGGCGGGTGTCGACTACCGGATCAACGACGATTTCAGCCTGAGCAATACCAGTCGTTACTACCACTACGACCTGGATCGCAACAACACACTCGCTGACTCCAGCCCGACACGTTTCGTCACTGCTCCCAATGGTGAACTGCTGGTAAAACTCAACCGCGGCAACGTGCAGCGCAAGGAGGACGGGTGGTTCAACCAGACCGAACTCAAGCAGCGCGCCGTGCTTGCCGGGATGAACCATAACCTGCTCTATGGTGTGGAGTTGGGGCGCCAGGTGAAGGACCAGTCCGTATTCAGCCAATCCAATGTGGCCAGGGTGCCGGTGTACCGCGATGCCTTGGTCGACGTGCCGTTCCAGGCCAACCGGCAAACCGCCAAGGGTACCAACACCCAGGACACCGCCGGCTTCTACGTACAGGACCTGATCGAACTGGCGCCACAGTGGAAGGCACTGCTGGGTGTGCGTTACGACGTGTTCGACCAGGAGTACGCCGATGACCTGACGCACAGCGAGCTGTCCCGCACCGATACGACCTGGAGCCCGCGAGTCGGTCTGGTCTACCAGCCTGATCAAGTGCAGTCCTATTACGTCTCGGTGAGCCGCTCCTACCAACCCTCCGCCGAGATGTTCGCTCTGAGTACGACGAACCAGGATCTTGAACCAGAGGAAACCACCAACTTCGAGATTGGCGGCAAGTGGGACCTGCTCGACAATCGCCTGGCGTTGACCGCAGCGCTGTTCCGCCTGGAACGCACCAATATGAAAACCAGCGATCCGGCGAACCCGACCAAACTGGTGCTTGCGGGTGAGCAGCGCACCGACGGTCTTGAGCTGACCGCCAGCGGGCAGTTGAGTGACAAATGGCAGGTCTATGCCGGTTACGCCTTTCTGGATGCCGAAATCACCAAGTCCAACAGCTTTACCAACGGGGTCGCCAACGAAGGGCAGGTGCCCACCCTGACGCCGCGCCACAGCGCCAACCTGTGGTTGGTGCGTTCACTGACGCAAACCTGGCGTGTGGGCATGGGGGCCAACTATGTCGATGATCGCTATACCGCGCTGGATAACAATGTGGTCATGCCGGCTTACACAACCGTGGACGCCGCACTGCTGTACAACGAGCCGAAATGGGACATGGCCCTGCGTCTGCGCAACGTTTTCGACAAGGACTATTACGCTTCGGCGCATGGCTCAGTGGATCTGATCACACCCGGTGCCCCACGGACGCTGGAACTGAGCACCAACTATCGCTTCTGAGTACAGACCTGAAGAACAGACGCCCGGCATTGTCGGGCGTTTGTTTGAGGGGATTGTCTCCTGAAGCGATTGCCGGCTCCTCAGGGGCGATCCGGTTAATGCGCGTGAGGGCGTTCATAGGGGGGCTTTCAAAAAGCGCTGTTCATGATCAGGGTCCGGCAACAGGCATGTGTCGTATTTCCCGAAGAGCCGATAACGATTAAGCGCAATGCGGTCGTATGCCCAATCCAGAAGCGTGCGAGGAAAGATGCGCAACAGAAGCACGGGGTGCCAGCGTGCGGGCAACTGGGCAATGACTTCGAAATATGCTTGCGAACGCTCCCAGTAGTGTCGGTCGCGGATCACCGCCATGGTGTGGAACTGATCCAGGGGCAAACCTGCCCATGCGAGCAGCGCCTGCCCCTCGGGTGACTGAACCGCCGCCAACCGCACGCGCCGCTGGCGGTCATGGCGAATCAAGAATCTCACCCAGCCATTGCATAGCTTGCAGACACCGTCGAACAAAACAACCGTCTCTCCCGGTTTGAGCAACGGCGCGGGTGAGGGGCGGGTTTGCGAGACTGGCATAGGCGTGGGTCCAAGGGATCTCGGTTAAACCGGCGCTAGCAACACCTTGGGTACTGCTAGCGAGGCTTGAGGCTGCACATTTCTGTCAGCCGGGAGGACAGGCTACATCGATCAGCTGTTGGTGTGATTGGCAGCCTTGGCTTTGCTTTCAGCGACAGCGGCTTCAGCCTTCTGTTTCTGTGCAACCTGGAAGGCCTCCATCGAGACTTTCCGGGCCGACTCCATGCGATTGAACGTCTTGTCACCACCACCTGTGGCCATCGCCAGAGAAGAAGCGGTCAGAGCGGCGATTACGAAAAGGGCTTTCATGGATTTCATTTGGGTATCCTCAAGTGACATTTTACGAACTGCTAAAAATGGGTTTTTTGGCTAAAGCTGAACTTCCTTGTCTCACCATCCAGCCAGGGCGGCGTTTCCTGGTGACCAGGTGCCTTGGTCCCTACGTGCTTCGGTGTCTCTGCTTTTTGCCCAGGTAGTGAGCAGTACCATCGCTCCGAAACCACCGACGATGAGTACCGGATAGGCTGCCAGCAACTCCACCAGCGAATACTTCCAGGCCAGCGGACGACCAACACCCAGCATGGCGGCATAGAACCACGACACGCCAGAGAGGGCGCCGGAGAACAGCGCCAGCATGCGCAAGCTGAAGGAGAGTTTGAGTAACGAACCGGCTTTTTTCAGCGCCGGCAATACCGCGCTATGCAACAGGAAACCGTTAAAGGTCAACAGCACAACTATGCCGATTTTGGCTTGCAATTTTGGATTGAGGAAATATTCCATCCCCTTGCCGGCATAATCGATCCCGACAATACCAATGCCCGTAATCCAGAGCGCTACAAGTGCAAGCACTACGGTTTTTTGAAGGCTTTCCATGTGCGCGTCATCGTGGTGGCCTGACGCATCTCCCTTCAGGAGTTGCTTGACCATTGCAATGTCGCTGGTCAATACCAGCCCGATTGCTACGCAGCAGGCGATAAGATGAAAATATACAACGCCTAAACGCACATATTCCACGGTGGACGAAGAGAACATACTAAGTTCCATGGTGACCTCTTGGTTTCAATAGTGAATCAACTTGGCTCTGTGCACGGCTTGATTGGAACTTACCGTTGCTGACTGCCATTTAGATCCAGCAATTGTTATCAATTAATCTTGCGACATTAAGCCACCAAGATAAAAGTGAGTTTCTCGAATGAACGTTTAGTCATTCGATCATGTCCATTTTCAGGTAACAAAAAACCTCAATCGCACTGAGTGCATGGGAGGTTTAACTTCCGCTTCTGGGGGGGGCGGTGAGGCCCGGAATCCGATCGACGAGCGGATCAGGCAATGCTGGTGGGGTTGGCAGGGCTTGCACCCCATTCGAGGAAACGGATCTTGTGAAGCTCACCCTGGCTGTCCAGGTAGACCACAGTCACTGGTACTACGCCGGTCTTGTCGGATGTATCGGTGCGCTGCAGTACCTGTTTCACATCGATGTCCATACCGTAGTGATAATCGACGGCTGAAACATGCGCGCCGGGTTCTTGCAGGTTGTTCTGGTCAAAGACACTGGGTGCGAGACTGGAAATCACGGCACTGACAATTGTGGCCATGCTCATAAGGCTATACCTCCACTGAAGTTCGCTTGACGGGGACCTAATGTGACACGTTGAGTAAGTGAAGTTCACCTTACCGCGACGAACGTGCCTGCCTGAAAAGCCTGTAGTGGCTGCAAACTCCCGGCAATTCCCCACGCTTGACGCCTCTCGACCATTCGTCCTTTTAACCCCGTATTTGTTGACCAAAGTCCGTTTTTGAACGATGTCATAACATGTCATGATGGATTTTCATGCTGGGTGAATCAGTGATTTGTTGCCTGATGCCAAAGGCAAAAAAGCCCGCTCAATGGCGGGCTTCGTAATCGGTTTTTCCTATAGTGCGTCGCCAAAACCCTTACGGAATTCGTCTTCAAGCTTCTGACAAGTTTCTACGATTATGCTTTTCCCGACTGCAGGGCCGGAGTAGCTGTTTACTTCCTGGCGGCATAGTTCGACGGCATCTCGGGCCTGCATCATTTCCTTGTCTTGCGACCTGTTACTGACAGAAGAGCCGAAAGCCAGGTACAAGGTGATGGTGATAATGGTTCCGATCAGGACCTTGCTGACAGGGCCCATTCTCTTTTCTGACGGTAGTGGCCGCCCAGGCGGGATTTGTATCTTCTGCCTGAGGTCGGATTGGCAGTGCTTGCATAGAATGGCTTCAGCCATGATGACTTCCGCGCAATATGGGCAACTCATTTTTCCAGCCTCCACAGATGAAACTCCTTTTTCAAAACAGGATTCTATCATTGGGACTAGGGGCGTTGAGGGACGCGTCGCTGTTTTCCACTGAGGCTGCCTGTTGTCCGGATGCAAGATGGTCAACAGGCACTGATGGCTATCGGCTGAAACGTTCGGCCAGGCTGTGCAGATAATCGGCCATTACTTCCAGATCCTGGCTGATCGCCGCGCCTTGCTTGGCCTGCCCGGCACTGTGGTCGCACAGTTGGGCAATCCGGGTGATCTGCTGATTGATATCTTCAGCCACGTGACTTTGTTCTTCAGACGCCGAGGCCATCTGCTGGCTCATGCCGGTTATCCGGGTGACGGCCTGGCTGATGCCGACCAACGCCGACTGCACCGCCTCGACACTTTGCATGCTTTCGCGGGAAATCTGCTCGCCACGATTGGCCGTTGATACGGCGCGATCGGCACCGGCATACAGTGAAGCGATGATGCCGTGGATCTGTTCGGTGGAGGTGCGGGTGCGTTGTGCAAGGGAGCGCACCTCGTCGGCAACCACGGCAAAACCGCGACCTTGCTCACCTGCCCGGGCCGCCTCGATGGCCGCATTGAGAGCCAGCAGGTTGGTTTGTTCGGCAATGGAGGTGATGACATCCACGACACTGCCGATCGATTGCGTTTCGCTCGCCAATGCATCGACCGCCTGGCCAATCTCGTTGACCGCCTCATGCATGGTTTTCATGGCGCTGAGGCTTTGCCGGGCCAACTCACTACCGTCACGGGTCAACTGGTCAGCCTCCGACGCGGCATGTGCGGTGCTGATGACGTTCTGCGTGACTTCCTGAATGGTGGCGGCCATCTGTGAAATGGCGGCGGCAGACTGATCGGTTTCACTGCGCTGACGATCAAGCGACTGCGCCTGGGAACCTGAGAGCTCGGATGATTGCGCCGCCTTGGCCTTGACATTGACCCCGGCATCGACGAGCCGGCTCAGGGCTGTCTGCAGGCGCGCTTCCTCACTGACCATGGCCATGTCCAGTTGCCCCTGGGGGCCGTAGTTATCGCTGTAGGTGAGGGCGACCAACGGATCGGAAAAGGCTTTCGGATGTTCGGCCAGGGTACGCTCGATGGCCTTGCGATTTCGGGACTCGATCAGGTACCAGGCAACGCCAAGGCTCGCGATCAGGACCCCTTGTGCCGCGGTTGTCGATAGCCACTGACTACCCAGCATTGAAACCCCGCCAGCCATCAATAATGGCCACCCCTGTCGCAGTGGCCGGAAAATCCGCGCGCTGCGCGCAATGATCGGCTTGCCGGCCCGCATCCTGGAATAGAGCGCTGATGCCCGGCGGACCTGGTCGCGGCTGGGCACCGAGCGGACCGACTCGTAGCCACTCATGCGTCCGTTTTCATAGATGGGCGTGACGTAGGCACTGACCCAATAGAAATCACCATTCTTCGAGCGGTTTTTCACAATACCCATCCAGGGTTTGCCTTGCTTGATGGTGTGCCACATATGCACGAATACCCCGGGTGGCATATCGGGGTGTCGAACCAGGTTATGGGTCTGACCCACCAGTTCGTCGTAGGTGAAACCGCTGATGGCAACAAAGGCTTCGTTGCAGTAAGTGATTCGGCTATCCAAATCGGTCGTGGAGATCAATCGCTGTTCGGTGGGGAAAACTCTTTCATGCTCGGTTACGGGTAAATTCACACGCATACAATGCGACCCCTCGGATTATTATTATGTTGAGCATATAAATCAGAAATGCGCCCAGGCATTGCGCCAGCCGGGCAAGGCGTCAGATCGGGGGATTCAACGCGCGGGCCCGAAGAGAAATTTATGGACGGGGGAGGCTATCGACCATTCATTCGACGACAATTTCTTGTCATTTCATGACAAATCGGCGATATCAATGTGAAATCATGCGCCCTCTATACAGGGCAGGTGCCTGGCATTGCGGGCAAGCCATGGAGAAAGGCGGCAATCTGCTGGCTATTGCGCATATGCACCACAGGAATCCGCGGGCCTGTGGTCAGGCGCACCGCCTCGATACCGGGGCGGTAACCCTGATCGAAATTCCACACAAAGTTCAGAAAGGTCAGGAACGCCCGGTCGAGCTTCTCCGGGCAACCGGCTGCAAGGTCAGGGCGAGGGCGCTTGCTGATGCTGCGCATGATCACTCGGGCGAAGCAGGTCAGGCGCGGCGTATCGAGCCAGATGATCAGGTCGGCCCGGGGCAGGCGAAGGTCAAAGGTGCGCCGGGCATAGTTGCCTTCACAAATCCAGGTATCCGCTGCGATCGCGGCGCTGACCCGCGCGCGGAATTGCTCCGCGTCGGGTTCTATCCAGCCGGGCTCCCAGAACAAGGTGTCGAGGTGCACCACGGGCAGGCCCAGACGCTTGCCAAGGGCGCGGGCGAGGGTGGATTTGCCGCTACCGGCATTGCCTAGAATTACAATCCGTTGCATGAGTGACGTCCTGTCGCGAAAAAAGCCGGCAATTGTGCAGGGTTTTGACGACCAGTCAACGGCCGCTTAGGGAAACCTCGATCACGTGACGCCTGGCCGGCTCGTTTCGTGTTTTCAGGCGGATGCGCCCACGCCCTCGGCTTTCTCCTGCGCCGCAACGTCGTGCAGGGAAATCCTTGAAGTCTCCGGTAATGCCAGCCCGCCCGCCAATGCGAGCAATGCAATCGCAATCAGGTAGAACGCTGGCGACAGGTTGCTGCCGGTGGTGCTGATCAGCCACGTTGCCACCAACGGCGCGGTGCCACCGAAAAGGGTGTACGCCATGTTGTAGGTGATCGCCGAGGCGGTGTACCGAGTACGGGTAGGGAAGGTTTCCGAGAGCAAGGCTGCGGTTACCACGCCACACAACACCGCGCCAATTGCCAGGAGCATGACGCCGACGATGGACGCGGCGAACGAGCCGGAGCTGGCCATCAGGAACGATGGATACACGACCACGATCAACAGCGCGCATGCGGTCATCACTGTGACTCGACGTCCGACCCGGTCCGAATACAGCCCGGCCAGTGGGCAGATCGCCGCAGCGAACAGCAATGCAATCAGTGACACCAGCAAGGCTGTTGCGCGACTCAGGCCTCCGGCGACTTGCAGGTAGGTCGCGAAGTAGGTGGTGAACATATAAAACGAAAGTGCCGTGAGTGACACAAAAGCGCCCAGGCAACAGATCGCCGCACCATGGTTGCGCAAGGTTTCCTTGAGTGGAGAATGTGCGACAGCATGTTCCTGAGTCACCGCCTGGAATGCCGGTGTCTCATCGAGCTTCCAGCGCAGGTAAAGACCCACCAGGCCCAAGGGGGCGGCAATCAGGAACGGCAGGCGCCAACCCCAGCTCCCCATTGCTTCGGCCGACAATGATGCCTCGAGCGCGTAGGCCACCACGGCGGCCGCGGCGAAGGCGGAAAATGTCGACACCGGAATGAAGCTGCCGTACCAGGCGCGCTTGTCACTCGGCGCATGTTCCATCAGGTAGGCACAGGCACCTGCGTATTCTCCCCCGGCGGAAAAGCCTTGGGCGCAACGGATCAGGGACAGAAGAATCGGCGCCATGACCCCGATTGCCGCATAAGTGGGCAGCAGGCCGATCAAGGTCGTGGCACCGGCCATCAGCAGGATGGTCATCGCAAGGGTGCGCTTGCGGCCGATCCTGTCGCCCAGCATGCCGAAGAAAATCCCTCCAAGGGGCCGAAACGCAAAGGCCACGGCGAATACCGCAAAGGTCTTGAGCAGCGCGGCACTGGCATCGCCGCTGGGGAAGAATTGCTGGGCGATGGTCGTGGCCAAAAAGCCATACACCGCAAAGTCGAACCACTCGACGAAATTGCCGATGCCGGCAGCCACAATCACTCTTCTCAGTGTTTGTGGGCTGACTTGTTCCGTAGTTGCGTTCGTCATGCTTGACCTCGACAGTTCGTCAGTAAGCTATCGATTATCGTGGCAGGCACTGAGGTGGTTCACTTCAAAAGTGTCACCCACATAGTCAGTACCGACTTCAGGCCATTGCATCAGGCATGATTCGCGCCAGATTGGCCGAGGGAGAGAAAAGGGCGACTTTTTTGCAAATTTGAACAGCGTTGAGGGTATTGTCGGTCGCCGGGATTAGATCAATCAGAAGGGATGAAGATGACATTGACTGTCGAAAGCCTGGTCAGGATCGCAATGACCAATCCGGTAAACGCAGAGATTTCCGCTCGTTTGCCGGAGCTCGGTTTGAACCAGTGCATGCTAACGGCCGGCTGCCTGTTCCAGGCCGTCTGGAATCAACAGGCACAGCGACCGCCAGAGTGGGGCGTGAAGGATTACGACGTCTTTTACTTCGATGATGACCTGTCATGGGAAGCTGAGAATGAGGTCATCGAATCAGGTCAGCGTCTGTTCCAGGACCTGGACGTGAACATTGAGATCAAGAATCAGGCCCGCGTCCACCTGTGGTACCGCCAGCGCTTTGGCGGGGATTATCCGAGGCTTCAGTCGGCTAAAGACGGGATAGATCGCTACCTGATTGCCGGCACCTGCATTGGTCTGGATATCGAAACGGGTGAGGTCTATGCGCCCAACGGCCTGGCCGACACCGAGCACGGGCTACTTCGAATCAACCCGAAGAATCTCAAGCCAGAGCTGTTCGATCAGAAGGCGAGAAGTTATCAGGCTCGCTGGCCCTGGCTCAGGATCGTGGAACAGCAACGTTGAATCGGTTAAATGTCTCAAGCTGATATCATTCAAGAATTACAGGCTGAGTAGAACAACATGAACCGTCAAAAGAAACTAAAGCAACTGTTCAAGGCTAAGGCCAAAAAGGCCAGTGCCAAACTGGCACCGAAGAGCAAGCCTAAATACATTTGTAAAGCGGACCGATTGAAGCTGGCGGCAGAAACCGTTGGCGAGTCAACGATCGCCTCTGAGAGCTGATTCAGGTCGGACCGCGTAGACGTGGTCGACCCCTTCCTTCAAGTCGAAGCCGCTTCGCGGCTTTGAATGACCAGATCCCCCTCGCTACATTTCTCGAACATTGCCCTGTTTGTCATGTCGGCAGCATGTCGTTTGCGGTCTTGAAAATGGCGCCGTCGGACATCCGACCCGGCCAGGTGCCCGATCCCGAGGCCGAAGGGCCGTTCAATTTGCGACAGGTTACATTTCTGTTAACGACCCTATGATTTCGGTTTGAAATCTTAACTATTTGATTTGTAATGAAATAATCTGTTTTCTATGTGTGTTCTTACAGTATTTTCTGTGTATACATAAAAAATACAAATCATTGACGACACCCGAAACCCGTGCGAATCTGAATTCAACAACAAGCCGTAACCGCTGATTTGACTGCCTCGGGAGGTCATTGTGAAAAACGGCAAGAGCACTCTTTATGACGACCTCAAGCGTCAGATCCTCACGATGGAGCTCGATCCTGACGAGGCGCTGGATGAGGTTGCCATCAGCGAACGGTACGGGCTTTCGAGAACCCCGGTGCGAGAAGTATTTCGACGTCTTGCCGGTGAGGGGTACATCGATATCAGGGAGAACCGCGGTGCCCGGGTGATTCCCATGAACCACTCGACACTGCGAAATTTTTTCCTGGTGGCTCCCATGGTGTACGCCGCGATAGGTCGCCTGGCCGTTCAGAATTTCAAGGCTCAGCAGCTGGTTGACCTGAAGGAAACGCAACGCCGTTTCCGTGCTGCGACGGTGTCCCGTGATGCCCTGATGATGGTGGTGGAAAACAATCGATTCCACGCAATCATGGGTGAAATGTCGGGCAATCAGTACCTTGAGCCCAGCCTCGAAAGACTGCTGATTGATCACGCACGGATTGGTCATACATTTTTCCGCCCTCGCGATGAGGACATGGAACAACGGCTACAGCTTTCCGCAGAGCACCACGATTCTTTTATTGAAGCCATTGAGCGTCGTGACGAGAGCGCTGTAGTTGACCTGGTCTTTGAGCATTGGGAGCTCTCCCGCGAGAACATGGAAATGTTTATCGCGCCCAATGGAATGAAGGCAGACCTGCCAACTCCATTTAAATAATACCGGTCCTCGCTTAATTGGCATGAGGATCGATACGAGTTGATGTCGCAGAAACGGCGGCATTGAATATCAATCCGGGTACGGATTGATAGGCAACAACAACTGAAACAGATGGTGAGCTTATAGCTGTGCACCACGGGCCTCTATTGTTTAGAGACTAATATAAAAAGTATTAACGTAGATCGAGGAACGCCATGAAGAAGATTTGGAAGGCAGTCTGCGCGGTCGCGATGATGGGCATGGTAATGCTGCCTGTTCACGCGGAAGAAAAAACAATCACCATGGGCACGTTGACCTGGGAAGACTTGACACCCATTACCGGTATTACCAAAAAGGTGCTTGAGGATTCCGGTTATAGCGTAAAAGTCATCGAGTTTTCCGAGTGGGGTATTGCTTATGCCGCTCTGACCAAAGGTGATATCCAGGTACTTGCCTCACAAACCGACTACGCGGCGAATGACTACTGGAACAAAAACAAGAACCGCCTGGAAAAACTATCCCCGGTTTCCTATGGCCTTTACCAGGCGATCGCCGTACCTAAATACGTCGACATCGATTCAATCGAACAACTCAATGACAACGCCGAGAAATTCGGCAACAAGATCATCGGTATCGAACCAGGTTCGGGCTTGATGAATGACGCGAGCAAGGCGGTCAAGGACTACGGCATCAAGTTGCAACTGCTCGAAGGCAGTACCGCTGCCATGACAGCCGCATTGAAATCGGCAGTCGATCGTAAAGAGTGGGTTGCCGTCACTGTGTGGGAGCCTTCATGGATGGCGCAGAAGTTCGACCTGAAGTTCCTCAAGGATCCAAAGGATGTGTTCCCACCGCCACAAGGTTACTACTGGATTGGCCACAAGGATTTCTCAAAGGAAAACCCACGTGCACGTGAAGTAATGGCCAGCGTATACGTGCCGATTTCAGATATCACGGCAATAAACGGTGAAGTAAAGGACGGCAAGACCATGGAGCAAGCCATTCAAGGCTGGACTGATGGGCACGCTGACCTGTTAAAGCGCTGGGAAAACATAAAGAAATAACGAGCATCTTTTTAAACGCCACTGCCGCCCTTTGATTCATTAGAAAAACCAGAAAAACTGGTTCGACGGGTACGAAAAATGACAACGCCCAACATTGATACCAACGAAGTGCTGATAGATTGCCAGTCAGTCTGGAAAATCTTCGGGAAAGCCGCACCTGCTGCGATGAATGCCGTCGTTCAGCAGGGGCTCACCAAGACTCAGATCCTGCAAAACTACGGCTGCGTGGTCGGGGTCTCGGATGTCAGTCTCCAGGTTCGCCGGGGAGAGATCTTCTGCATCATGGGATTGTCAGGCAGTGGCAAATCTACGCTGATAAGGCTGTTGAACAAACTCATCACACCCAGCGCCGGCAAGATCGTAGTCAAGGGCAAAGAACTCTCGTCGTTGAATGCCGCACAACTGCGTGAGGTGAGGGCACGTCATATCGGGATGGTTTTTCAGAGCGTTGCGTTGCTGCCTAACCGTACGGTTCTGGAGAACACGGCGTTTGGACTGGAAGTACAAGGCGTGGGCAAGGCCGAGCGCTACAAGGTTGCCGAGCAGGCCTTGGCCAAAGTCGGGTTGAGCGACTGGATGTCGCGCTACCCCAGCGAATTGTCCGGGGGCATGCAACAGCGGGTAGGGCTTGCCAGGGCAATCACCGCAGACCCGGAAGTGATCCTGATGGATGAGCCTTTCAGTGCGCTCGACCCGTTGATTCGCCGACAGTTGCAGGATGAGTTCCGCCAACTGACCAAGGAACTGGGCAAGTCTGCAGTATTCATCACTCACGATCTGGACGAAGCGATTCGTATCGGCGACCGGATCGCGATCATGAAGGACGGCGCGATCATTCAGGTGGGAACTGCCGAGGAGATCGTCCTCAACCCCGCAGACGATTACGTCGCGGAATTTGTCGCCGGTATCTCCAGGTTGCATCTGGTCAGGGCAAATTCCGTCATGACGCCCGTGGAGTCATTCAAGGTAGCAAACCCCGGCTGCGACATCGCCAGGCTCATCAAAACCTCAGTCGATGCGGATATCAACGAGCTTATCGGCTTGACGATGAAGTCCGAGCGCGACGCACTCGCTGTGGTTGATAACGGAGTGGTAGTGGGGATCATTACGCCGCGTGATTTGCTGCGTGGCGTCCAAGGTATTCCAAACGAGTTCGCGGTATCGAAGGCCGCCACTGCACTGGAGGCCTCAACATGAGCACGCCTGACTTTTCCAGCCAATTCGATTCGGTCGTCGACTCGAGCCTTGAATGGCTAATGGACAATGGAGAGTCCGTGTTCGACACGACCAATACGTTTTTGAAGGGCGTTTACGAAGGCGTGCAGTGGTGCATCGCCTACCCACCTTACTACGTCATTGCGATAGCCATTGCCCTGATCGGCTGGCGGGCTGTCGGTTTGCGTTTCGCGATCCTCACCGGGCTGGCCTTGTTGTTTTGTGATGTCATTGGTTTGTGGCCAGAAACAGTCAGCACGCTTGCCCTGGTGCTGACATCTACCGTGCTTGCCTTGGTGGTGGCGATTCCACTGGGCGTACTGGCGGGGCTCGCGCCGTCGTTTGATCGGGTCGTTGATCCGTTCCTGGATCTGATCCAGACCATGCCGCCCTACATCTACTTGCTGCCGGCCATTGCGCTGCTGGGCTATGGCACCGCCACGGCACTGTTGGCGACTTTTATCGTGGCTGTGCCACCCGCCATGCGCCTGACCTCCCTGGGAATTCGCATGACGCCAAAAGAGTTCATCGAACTGGGGGACGCCAGCGGCGTCACCGGATGGCAGATGTTCTTCAAGATCCGCCTGCCGTTTGCCATGCCAAGCATCATGGCCGGGGTCAATCAAAGTCTGATGATGGCCTTCGGCATGGTGGTCATCGCCGGCATCGTCGGTTCCGGCGGCCTGGGTGAATCGATCTATGGCGCTGTTCGCACGCTGGACATCGCCAAGTCGATCAACGCCGCCATTGCCATCGTGATTTTGACCATGATCCTGGATCGATTGGCGCAGAGCGCCGCACGTTCCCGGATGGGAGAATCGAAATGAGTTCAGCAGAAATCCATTTTTCACCAGGCGCATTTCTCGCACCCGCCGTCGATTGGCTCAACGCCAATTTGCATGGGCTGTTCAAAGTCATCAGCCAGGTGATCGAGGCGGTACTGGGCGGCGTTGAGGGTGCATTGCTTGCGCCGCATCCCTATGCCCTGATCGGTGGGGTAGTGGTGTTGGCATTGTTTTTTGCCAACAAGAAAGTGGCCCTGTTTGCCGGGTTGATGTTGGCATTCTGCCTGTTCTCCGGGCTGTGGGTCGCGTCCATGCAGACCATTGCCCTGGTCTCGGTTGCGGTGCTGATTTCGGTATCCATCGCCTTTCCGCTCGGCGTTCTGGCAGCACGGGTGAAGCGGGTCGACGAGGCATTCTTGCCGATCCTCAACATCATGCAAACCGTACCGCCTTGGGTTTACCTGATCCCGGCCGTGATGCTGTTTAGCCTGGGACGGGTGCCCGCGATCATTGCGACCATCGTCTACGGCATTCCACCGATGCTCAGATTGACGACCCTTGCCTTCAAGCAACTGCCCAAGGAGTTCCTTGAACTGGGCCAGGCCATCGGTGCTTCGCCGAGGGCGATACTGTTCAAGATCGAATTGCCGACTGCCGCGCCGACGCTGTTGGTGGGGCTGAACCAATGCATCCTCCTGTCGCTGGCAATGGTGGTGTTGGCAGGCCTGGTGGGGGCGGGTGGACTGGGTGCTGAAGTCACCCGAGGCCTTACAAGGATGGAGATGGGGTTGGGCCTGCGTGCCGGCCTGGCGATCGTCGCTGTCGCACTCCTTCTGGATCGGCTGTCTCGCGGCGCGTTGCAGCGTCACTCCCCGCGCAAACTCGTGTAAGAGATTTTCAGAATGAGACGTAGCTTTTTTTGTGTCGATTCCCATGCGTGCGGGAACCCGGTTCGCGTCGTCACGGGTGGCGGGCCATTGCTGCCATCCGTGTCGATGGCGGAGCGACGCGAGATTTTCGTTCGTGAGCATGACTGGGTACGCACGGCGTTGATGTTTGAGCCGCGAGGGCACGACATCATGTCCGGCGTGATCATCTATCCATCCTCCCGCGAGGATTGCGACTTCGGTGCCTTGTTTATCGAGGTTAGCGGGTGCCTGCCGATGTGCGGGGCGGGCACCATCGGATTATCTACCGTCGTCATCGAAGAAGGCCTGGTCACGCCTCGCGAACCTGGTCGGCTGGCCATCGAGACACCGGCAGGTCGCGTGGATGTCGACTACACCATGAACGGTGAATACGTTGACTCGATTCGCCTGTTCAACGTGGCCAGTTATCTGCACAGTGCCGATGTGGTGGTGGATGTGCCCGGTGTAGGTGAGCTTGTCGTGGACATTGCCTACGGCGGTAATTTTTACGCAGTGGTCGAGCCGCAGGAAAACTGGCCGGGTTTGAACGGATTGACCACGGCAGACATCGTCAGCCTGAGTCAGAAGCTGCGCGCCGCCTTGGCTGAAGTCAGTGACCCCGTGCATCCAGAGAACAGCAGGATCAGTGGCGTTCACCATGTCATCTGGAGTGACGAGGAACACTCGACGGCAGCAGACGGGCGCGGTGCAGTATTCTACGGTGACAAGGCGATTGATCGCTCGCCCGGTGGCACAGGTACTTCGGCACGAATGGCGCAACTGTTTGGCAAAGGACGGTTGAAGATCGGGGACACGTACCGCAACGAAAGCCTGATCGGTACGATCTTCGAAGGAAAAGTCGAAGCGTCGGTGAAAGTGGGAACGTTTGACGGTATCAGGCCAAGTATCGGTGGCTGGGCGCAGATCACCGGACACAACACCATTTTTGTGGATGACAAAGATCCCCTTCGTCATGGCTTTCAGCTGGCTTGACCCGGCAGGAGTGGCGTCAGGATGATGGGCTTCTCAACGCTACAAATGACGCATTCTCGAACGTAATAGAGTGGATTGAAGATTGATCGAAAGACGCCAGTTTAGCGGAGGCATGAAGGGGAAGAATCTTCGCTATGTGAATGACAACCCCAACCAGCCGACGCAAATGGTTCGAGCCGGATTCCTGTTGCTCGAACATTTCTCTTTACCTGCGTTCACCCAGGCGCTGGATACGATTGTCACCGCGAATCTACTGCGTCCCAAGCTGTTCTCGTCCCAGACGTTCGGCTTGAACGACGGGGAGGTCATCAGTGACCTGGGCCTGGTCATCCGGCCAGATGCCCGTATCAATTGTTCGGTACTTCAAGACCTGGACATGCTGGTCATCTGTGGCGGTTACCGGACAGAGCTCAGGGCTAGCGATGAGTTCATACAGTTACTCAAGACAGCTGCGGGCCTGGGCATCACGCTCGCCGGATTGTGGAATGGCGCATGGTTCCTGGGGCGCGCCGGATTGCTCACGGGTTACCGTTGCGCCATACATCCTGAGCACCGTCCCGCACTCGCCGAGTTCTGCAAGGCGACACAGGTCAGCAGTGAGCCTTATGTGATAGACCGAGACCGGCTTACAGCCTCCAGTCCTTCCGGGGCATTCCACATGGCGCTGGACTGGATCAAGGGGCTGCACGACAAAGCGCTGGTCGAAGGCATCGAGGACATTCTTGCTTTTGAAGAGTCTCGCTACCGGCGCATCAAGCCGACAGAAAACATCTGTTTGAGTGCGCCGCTACGGGAGGTGGTCAAGCTGATGGATGCCAACCTCGAAGAGCCCCTGGAACTGGAGCAACTGGCGGCCTACGCCGGCCGCTCACGCCGGCAACTCGAACGCCTGTTCAGGGAGCAGTTGGGTACTACACCGCAACGCTATTACCTGGAGTTGCGCATCACCGAAGCGCGTCGGCTCCTGCAGCATACCGAGCTCTCGCAAGTCGACGTGCTGGTTGCCTGTGGCTTTGTTTCACCCAGCCATTTCAGCAAGTGCTACAGCTCTTATTTTGGCTATCGCCCGTCGAAGGAAGTTCGTCTGGTCAAGTAAAGAAACCCCATTGATTTGATGCTCACGGCGCTCTCCATCCGCCATTTATGAGTCGAGTGCGCTCAGGGTATGCCTGGGCGTGCCAATGCCTGTTTTTGCCAAAATCCGGCGCCCTGACGCCACCCTAAATCCGCCTCCCAAAAACCACCCGTCGCCTGGGGATGAAGGCTGTTTTGAATGTGTATTTTAATTGTAGACACAAAGAATAACGTTGTTTTATAGTGAGAATACAGGTAGTAGACAGCGTTCACTCACCCGTACAAAGGTTTCTAATAAATGGCTACCAAAGAACTCGATCTGCAAGCCACCGCGGATCTGCCCGTTGACCGTAAAGCTGTGCTGGGAGAGGCGTTGCGTCGCCGGATCCTGAGCATGGAGCTGGCACCTGGCGCAGTCGTTGACGAACTGGCCTTGTGCGACGAGTTCGGTCTTTCCCGACCACCTGTGCGCGAGCTCATGCGGCAGATGGCGGCCGAGGGATACATCGATCTTGAAGCGAACCGTGCCGCCCGCGTGTCGTCGATGAGCTACCAGTCGCTCAGAAGCTTTTTCCTGGCAGCCCCGTTGATTTACATCGCCACCACCCAATTGGCGGCCGCCCATGCAACGCCATCCGAGATTGCAGAGCTCAAGCGCATCCAGGCGTTCTTCCGCACGGCCATCGAAGAGAAAGATGTAGAGAAGCGAGTGCTCTACAACGACGAGTTCCATCTGCAGATCGGCAAGATGGCTCACAACACTTACTTGATGCCAAGCCTGCAACGCCTGCTGATCGACCATGCGCGGCTGGGGAAGATCTTCTATCGCCATCCCACGACAGTGGACATGCAAGAAGACCTGGAAGTGGCGGCGCAACAACATGACGAAATGATCAGTGCCATTGAAAACCATGATCAGGTTCTGGCGGGAGATATCGTGCGCGCGCATCTGGAATTGTCGCGACGTCGTATGTCCGAGTACGCCGCGCCGGAAGGGTTGGATGTGGCACTTACCTACTAAAAAGCAGTACCGATGCCACTTGCATGAACCGTGTGACGAGAACGTGCAGAAGGGACGCTTTTAGTAACTACAAATATAAAAGAGCCCAGGTCGCGAAAAATGGCAAAAATCAGATACACACCTGCAGATGACTCTACATGCGGCTGGTTCCACCTTAGCCAGCCGAGAGTGGCCCGTGCGTCCCACTCGGGCATCCGCTCGGCCCGTTGGGTCGTGCTGGGTGCCGGGTTTACCGGGCTTGCGGCAGCTCGGCAACTGGCGCTGAATTTTCCGGATGACGAGATTATCCTGATCGAGGCCCAGGAGGTCGGTTACGGGGCCTCCGGCAGAAATGCCGGCTTCGCCATCGACCTGCCACACGATATCGGTGCCGATGACTATATCGGCGATATCGAGACGGCAAAAATCAGTATGGCGTTGAACCTGACAGGGCAACACATTCTGAAAAGCCTCGTGGAAAAACACCGGATCGACTGTCAGTTGCGCATGTGCGGGAAGTATCAGGCGGCCATTGAAGACCGGGGTATCTCTGTTCTGGATGCTTATCGCCGTGGGCTGGACAAACTCGGTCAAGAATACGAAATGATCGAAGAGAAGGACTTGCCGGATCACATCGGCACGCCTTTCTATCGCAAGGCACTGTTCACCCCGGGCACGGCACTCATCCAGCCGGCCGCCTTGGTAAAGGGCTTGGCCGACAGCCTGCCGGCCAACGTGACGCTTTATGAAAATACGCCGATTACCGACGTGGAGTACGGCGACAAAACCATCCTCACCCATAAGAACGGTCGTATTGTTGCGGACAAGTTGCTGCTGACCAATAACGCGTTCGCCATGAGCTTCGGCTTTTTGAAAGGGCGCATGCTACCGATCTTTACGTACGCAAGCCTGACCCGGCAGCTCACGGAAGATGAGCAGGCACGCTTGGGAGGTCGGCCTTATTGGGGTGTTATTCCTGCCGATCCTTTCGGCACCACATTGCGCCGGACAACGGATAACCGCCTGTTGGTGCGCAACAGCTTCAGCTTCAATGCCGACGGACGCAGCCATCAGAAATACCTGGAGCGGTTTATCCAGCGACACAAGGATTCGTTTGATCGCAGATTCCCCATGCTCCCCGATGTCAATTTCGAATACACCTGGGGCGGGTCGCTAGCGTTGTCGCGCAACCACATGGCGCACTTCGGGCAACTGGCCAACAACGTCTATGGTGCACTGTGCTGCAATGGACTGGGCGTGACCCGTGGCACGGTGACAGGCACCTTGCTGGCAGACTGGCTGGCAGGCAAGAAGGACCCACTGATCGATTTTCTGTTGTCGTCCCCAGGACCTAACAGAAACCCACCGGAACCCTTACTTTCAGCAGGCGTGAATATGAACTTGCTATGGGGACAGTGCCGGGCAGGGAAAGAAAGCTGATTTCGCAACACTCTGACAGGCAAGTTAAACGTTAAGTAATTGGTTAGAAGTTTTTAGCTTATTGGTTAGTCCATTAAGGCTGATGGTTTCTTATCGAGGCGGCTTTGATTCGCCCGGATTTTGGGTTTGAGCTTCAGCCCTTTGAATGACCGAAGCGGAATAGGAGACAATAATGACAAGTCCTAATACCTCTATTGAGGATGTTCCTCTCAATAATTTCCATCGTTTACTGACCGCCCGCTCCGGGGGCGGGTCATTTGTAGACGGTTATGTACTGAGCATTATCGGTATAGCGATGATGCAAATAACATCCGCCCTGAACTTGTCGGAGTTCTGGCAAGGAATGATTGCCGCATCGGCACTCATGGGGGTGTTTTTTGGCGGTTTCATCGGTGGCTGGTTGACCGACAGGCTGGGTCGCAAAAAGGTTTATTTCGTTGGGCCTACGCTGTTCATCGTTTGCTCGTTGGCACAGTTCTGGGTTGAGTCAGCACCGGTATTGTTCGCCCTCAGATTTATCATCGGTCTGGCGGTGGGCATTGAATATCCAGTGGCCACGTCGTTGTTGGTCGAGTTCTTGCCGAAGAAACAACGCGGTCCCAGGCTCGCGGCGCTGACCATCCTGTGGTTTGCCGGTGCGGCATTTGCCTACGTTGTCGGTACATCAATCCTCAATGTGGGCGGAGATGACGCCTGGCGTTATGCGCTGGCGAGTGCCTCCGTCATCGGGCTGTTGCTGCTATTGCTGCGTGTCGGCACCCCGGAGTCCGCGCGCTGGCTCTTGAGCAAGGGGCGCGAGGCTGATGCAGAGCGCGTGATCAAGCATGTGTACGGTCAGCACTATTCGCTTCGCGATCTCCCTGAGGAGCCAGATCAGAAGAAAACGTCATTCCTGGATTTGCTTCATTCCGGATATGGGAAACGGTTGTTCTTTGTTTCCGTCTTTTGGTCATGCTCGATCATTCCTGTTTTTGCAGTCTATGCGTTCGCCCCCAAGGTTCTCCTGGCGTTGAATTTGAAAGGGGAGTGGGCCTCATACGGTTCCATGATCATCACGATGCTGTTTGTGGTCGGTTGTGTGCTCGCGACAAGGCTGATCAACACGATTGGCCGGCGCTGCATGCTTATTCACAGCTTTCTATGGTCGGGCCTGGCGCTGTTGGGCTTGGCGACTTTTTCACACAGCAATGAAGTACTGGTGCTCTTCCTGTTCGGTGCCTATGCGGTGTTTATCGGTGGAGCACAAGTTCTGCAGCTTGTTTATCCGAACGAGTTGTTCCCTACAGAGATTCGCGCATTTGCCGTAGGCATCGGAACTTCCCTTTCCCGAGTGGGAGCAGCGGTTGGCACTTACCTGGTACCTGTTTCGCTACAGACCCTGGGTATCGGCAACACGATGTATGTGGCCGCCGTGGTCACCTTTATCGGGCTGATGGCAGCTTGGGCCATGGCACCTGAAACACGTTCGTTGAACTTGCGCGACGCAGCGGCGCTGAGCAGTTGAGACGCTGCAACTGAGCCGTAAGCGATGAGTTGTCCCTGATAAATGGCGGTGGACGCCAGGTTGAATAACATTCCCTTAGTAATGGAGAGGCAATCATGAAATTCGAAGGCATTTATACCCCGGCAATTACCCCTTTGACCGCGAGCGGTGAAATCGACAAGGCCGCTTTCGCCGACGTGCTGGAGTATCTGATCGAGTCGAAAGTGCACGGCATTATCATTGGCGGTTCGACCGGCGAGTACTACGCCCACACCTCTCAAGAGCGTATCGAACTGGCGACCCAGGCTAAAGATGTGATCGGCGGACGACTGCCACTGGTGATTGGTACCGGTGCAATCCGCACTGAAGACTCCGTCGAATATGCCAAGGCCGCTCGCGAGATCAAGGCCGATGCGATTCTGGTGGGCTCTCCGCCTTATGCATTGCCTACCGAGAAAGAAAACGCCATCCATGCGCTGACCGTGGATCGTGCCGCCGGCTTGCCGATCATGCTCTACAACTACCCGGCACGCATGGGCGTCAGCATGGGCCCGGAGTATTTCGCGGCCGTTGCCGAAAGCAAAAACATCGTGGCCATCAAGGAAAGCTCCGGCGACATGGCGCAAGTCCATCGCCTGGCACGGGAATACCCGAACATCAGCCTGTCCTGCGGCTGGGATGATCAGGCGCTGGAGTTCTTCGCCTGGGGCGCACGCAGCTGGGTTTGCGCCGGATCGAACTTCATTCCCCGTGAGCACGTTGCGCTCTACGAAGCCTGTGTCGTGGAAAAAGACTTCGATAAAGGCCGCAAGATCATGAGCGCCTTCATGCCGCTGATGGACTTCCTGGAAAGCGGAAAATTCGTGCAGTCGATCAAGGTTGGCTGCGAGTTGAACGGCCTTCGCACTGGCGGTGTACGTTCGCCTCTGCAACCTCTGTACGAACACGAGAAACAGGCCTTGCAGGACATCATCACCACTCTGAAACGTGACGTCGCCCAGGTGACCGGGAGCGCAAAATGACTGGCCTTCTCAGCGCGGCAGAATATGCCGCCATCGCTCGGGACCTGAAGTTCCCGACTCAGTCGTTCGTCAACGGTGAGTCCTACACATCGGTGTCGGGCAACACCTTTACGACAACCAACCCGGCGACCAATGACGTGCTGGCCGAGATCACGGCCTGCAACGCTCAAGACGTTGACTTCGCGGTGGCCAAGGCCAAGGAAGCCTTCGAAGATGGTCGCTGGCATAAACTGAGCCCTAGCGAGCGCAAGAAGGTGTTGCTGCGCTTTGCCGATCTGCTGGAGCAGAACTCCCACGAGCTTTCTGTCCTGGAAAGCCTGGATAGCGGGAAACCCGTTCGCGAGTGCCAACTCACGGATGTTCCGGAAACCATTCACATGATCCGCTGGCATGCGGAGTTGATCGACAAGATCTACGACAGCACCGCACCGGTCGGTCCCGGCGCGTTGAGTCTGGTGGTGCGTGAAGCCATCGGGGTCGTCGGTCTGGTGCTGCCCTGGAACTTCCCGCTGCTGATGCTGGCGTGGAAAATCGGCCCATCGCTGGCCGCGGGCTGCTCCATCATCGTCAAGCCGGCCAAGGAAACCACCTTGACGGCACTGCGTGTCGCCGAACTGGCTCATGAAGCTGGCGTGCCCGCCGGTGTGTTCAACGTGCTGTCCGGCGGGGGCGGTGAAGTAGGCGAGCCGCTTGGCCGCCACATGGACGTGTCCATGGTCAGCTTCACCGGCTCGACAGCCACCGGGCGCCGGTTCCTTAACTACGCGGCGGATTCGAACCTCAAGCGCATTGTGCTGGAGTGTGGCGGCAAGAATCCTGCAGTGGTGATGAATGACGTTGAAGACCTGGATCTGGTCGCCAGCCACGTCGTCAATGGCGCATTCTGGAACATGGGCGAAAACTGCTCGGCTTCCTCGCGCTTGATCGTGCATGCGGACATCAAGGACGAGTTGTTGAAGCGCATCGGCGTGCAGATGCGCGAATGGAAAATGGGCAATCCACTGGATCCGGACAATCGCCTTGGCGCCATGGTCAGCAAAGCGCATTTCGAGAAGGTTCGTTCATACCTCGAGCAAGCGGCCGTTGAAAAACTCGACGTCGTTTATGGCGGCAACACCGAGAGTGACATCTTTGTCGAGCCTACCGTTGTCGATGGCGTAGGTGCCGACAGCCGACTGTTCCAGGAAGAGATCTTCGGCCCTGTATTGGCGGTCACTACGTTCAACACCGTCGACGAAGCCATCGCTTTGGCCAATGACTCGGTGTATGGCCTGGCGGCATCGGTGTACACCGACAACCTGCGCAACGCCATCAAGCTCTCGCGCGAAATTCGCGCGGGGATTGTGACGGTCAACTGCTTCGGTGAGGGTGATGCTTCCACGCCGTTTGGTGGATACAAGGAGTCCGGGTTTGGCGGGCGCGACAAGTCAATCTGGGCCCACGATCAGTACACCGAAATCAAGACCATCTGGATCGACGTCTCTGAGCGGTAATCTACCGAACGGATGACGGCGGTCCGAAATCTCAAGCCCCCTGGTTCTTTTGAACCTGGGGGCTTTGTTATTCATCGGTCATGCATGATCGGGAGTTCGCCGCGGTCCTAACGGATACCGGCACCCGCCATGGATTCTGGCACCCACTGCGCCGTCGATAGCGGCTCGATGTAGCGGATGCCGCCATGGGGGCCCACCACGCCATTGATGTTGTAGGTGCCTTTGGACAGGTCGTAAGTCATGAAAGGGGTGGCGTCCGGGACCTGCTGGTCGTAGCTCTGGCTGAAGAACGCGAAGGAGCCGCGGTATAGCTGGCCACTGGTGTCGTACTGATCGGAGGCCACCGCGGCCCAGGTGTCTTCATCCAGGTAGAAGCGGCGCTTCTGGTAGATGTGCTTCGCCCCCGGCTTGAGGTTGCCCTCCACGACGTAGACCCGGTGCTTTTCCCAACGTACGAAGTCCGGGGAAATGAAGTCAGGCGTGGTCAGCGACTTGGCAGCGCGAGCGTAGGTGAGTTTGTAAGTGTTGTAGGGCACGATCATTTCCTGCTTGCCCACCAGCGTCCAGTCGTACAACTCAAGTGCACGGGCAGTACCGGGGTTGGGGGTGTCGTAGGCCAGGATCGAGATCTGTTTGACGCGGCGCTGGGCAGGCATGTACTGCCAGGCGCGGCCAGGGAACTCCGCCGGGTTGGTCGCGTTCTTGAGCATGATCGATTCGCCGGCTCGGCGCGCAGGTCCGGTATAGGACAGTTTCAACTGATAGTAGATGTCGGAGCTGTTGAACGGTTTCGACAGGTTCTCGTAGATCGGGAAGGAGACGAATGCCTCGCCGGTGACCGCCAGGCTCGGTACGCCCGCCGTGTCGACGCTCCAGGAGTCGTACTTGGAATGGATGTTGACGCCCTGGTAGCGCAGCAGGAAATTCCACATCGCTTCGGCGCCGGATTGCGGAATCGGGAAAGGCACCCCGGGCATCACATTGTCGATGGCGATCCCGCCGTTGAGCGACCTGGCGTTGGTGGCATTTCTGCGGCTGTTGTCCAGTACCGCCTGTGGGAGCGATGCCGTGCGGTGGGTCGGATAGACGTCGACGCGAAAGGCGGGGTAGCGCTTGGCCAACGCTACAGTGGTGGCGGTCAGCATGCCTTTGTAAGCGTCGACGTTCTTGCCGTTGATCACCAGCAACGGTCTTTCGCCCGCGAAAGGGTCCGGGCGCATGCTGTCGCCGGTCTTGAAACCGGGCGGCGCAGTGGTCAGGCCACCGTTGTAGGGCGGAATGGAACCGTCGGCATTACCGGCCTTTTCGGCTCCCACCCAGGTCAGGCTGGTGCCCAGCCGGGCGGCTTCCTGGCTCGATACATAGGCGTGGGCATCGATCGCCAGCGCCATGAGGGGTACGGCAGCCAGAAGACTTTTCACGAATGTCATATTGTTATTCTCCTGCCTGGCGTACCAGGCAACTCGTGACTCAGGCGCAGCAGTCGCTTACGTCGACTCATCACCAGAGACTTTTTCAGTACTGCCATTAGATAGCCCCCTTATCAGGGGCGCTTTTCATTCGACGACAGCCCCTTGGCTATTGATGACAGGCCCGGGCTGTCTCGGCGGGCATTCGATGGGAGAGTGACTGTCACTTGTTTGTATTTTTCAGCGGAATCATTGGGTTACCGAATGGTCATAGCTATGTCTGAACACTGCCCGGACGAAGGTTTCGAGCAGCCATGACCCTTCCATACTTCCGACGTTTAGGACGTTCATATGAATCGCGCAGTAATCTTGATCGTGGCCATTTCCAGCGCCGTCTTGTTGGGAGGGTGCGGCCCGCACTGGGATGACGGAGAGCGGTACGGGCGATATCACGATCATGACCATCGACGTGGTTACGACCAGAGAGGGGACGATGATCGAGGTTATGACCGTGACTATGATCGTCGTGGCTATGATCGCAGTGACTATGATCGCGATCACCGTCGCTACCGTGATCGTGATGACAACGACGACTGATAGGTTCAACGTCATTGAAATGCAGGGGGGCTAGTGGGGAGCTGCGTAAAATAGGGGCAGGAAAAGCCCAAGGTTATCATTTTGCCAAGCCGACGTGGCAACAGGGGGCCAGTAACAGGACAGTCCCCCTTTTCCAGTACCAACCCACTAACCGGCAAATACGGATGAAGCATTTTTCAAGGGAGATACTCATGGCATCAGGGCAATGTCTTTGCGGGGCGGTACGTTTTTCCCTGGCGGTTGAACCCCGATTTTTCTATCGCTGCCATTGCACCCTGTGCCGCAAGCAAACCGGGGTTGGCCATAATCTTGCCTCGCTGGTCAACGCTCGCGACTTCCGGTGGGAGGAAGGGCAAGGGATGATCACGGGGTGGCTCAAACCCAGCGGGTACAGAAATGACTTTTGCTCACGATGTGGCTCGACCGTGCCTAATGTTCTTCGCGAAACGCCTTACTACTGGATTCCGCTTGGACTTCTCGATGGCGAGTTGAGCATGGAGTGTGTTGGAGATTTCTGCACCGATGATGCGATGTCGTGGGATGAACAACGCTCGGCAAAAAGTCATTGCGCAGCCCCTGATTCACTGGGGTTTCTTCTGCATGAGTTGCAGGTCGATGCTTGACTCAGGCGCGAGGTCGGCTTTGGGACCCGTTGACAGTTGGAAGGTGAACAACCACAGCACCAGGGCCGTCACACTGATCGAAGCGCCCAGCAAGCTGACGGCAACCCACCCCCATAGCGCATAAACCTGCGTCGCGGCGGCGGCACCCAGCGCGCTGCCCACCGAGTAAAAGCACATGTAGGCGCCGACCATGCGGCTATGGGCGTCGGGCCGTGCCGCGAAAATCAGGCTCTGGTTGGTGACGTGTACGGCCTGCACAGCGAAGTCGAGCAAGACCACTCCACAAACCAGCGCGATCAGTGACGACTGTGCAAAGGCGATGGGCAGCCAGGACAGCGTCAGGATCGCCAGCGAAATGCCGGTGACGCGTTGCCCCAAACCCTGGTCGGCCCAGCGCCCGGATCTTCTGGCCGCAAGGGCGCCGACGACGCCCGCCAGGCCAAACAGGCCGATGACCGTGTGCGAAAGCGACAGTGGTGGGGCGCTCAACGGCAGCACCATGGATGTCCAAAACACGGAAAAAGCGGCGAAGATCAGCAAGGCCAGCAGGCCCCTGATTCGCAACACCGGTTCGGTCATGAACAGCGTGAAGAGCGAACGGATGAGTGCCGGATAGGTGTATCGACTGCGTGGCGTCACTGCCGCAGGCAACACTTTCCAGAACACCGCCGCGAGGGTCAGCATCAATCCCGAGGAAACGAAATACACGGCGCGCCAGCCCGCCAGATCGGCGATCAGCCCGGAGGTGAAGCGCGCCAGAAGAATGCCCAGGACAATGCCACTGGTGACGGTTCCCACGGCCTGGCCACGTTGTGACGGCGTTGCCAGCGCGGCGGTGCAGGCCACCAGCACTTGAACCATCACGGCCAGCAAACCCACGGCGATCATGGCCCCCAACAGGGTCAGCCATTGCTGTGCGGCGCCGACTCCCGCCAGCGCAATCGCAGACAGCAGCATTTGCGTCAGAATCAGCCCTTTACGGTTTAACAAGTCGCCCAGAGGGACGATGAACAGTAACCCCAGCGCGTAACCGACTTGAGTCGCCGTCACCACAAACCCGATCATTGATGGGGCAACATCAAGGCTGCGGGCCATTGAATCCAGTAAGGGTTGTGCGAAGTAGACGTTGGCGACGGCAAGCGCGCAGGTGACAGAAAATAGAAACGTGAGTTGCGCAGACAGCCCCGAAGCCTGCGCGAGGAAAGGATGGGTGGCTGAATCGGTATCTGCTTTCACGTGAGCCTCCGTGGCGCTAAACTGGTTTCAATTAGCAACTGGATTTATTGTTATCGAATCAGGTTTCATATTGCAACCACATTGCTCAAGACCGGTCGACGGACTTGGCAGTCGTTATCCAAAAGGTAAACACGATGGTCGTAGACCCTTCATCGCAAAGCAGCGAATGCCCGGTAGCACGAACACTGGAAACCATCGGGGATCGGTGGTCGCTCATGATCATTCGCGACGCGTTTGACGACATTCGCCGATTCAGCGAATTTCAAAAAAGCCTGGGGGTGGCCAGGAACATTCTGGCATCGCGCCTGAAGACGTTGGTTGAGGTCGGTGTATTCGACGTTCAACCGGCGTCGGATGGAAGTGCCTACAAGGAATACGTCCTGACGGAGAAAGGGCGTGAGATCTTTCCTGTGGTGGTCAGTATGAGGCAGTGGGGCGAACGGTTTCTGTTCACGGGGGACGAGACGCGTTCAGTGCTGTTGGACAATGAGTACGGCCAGTCCCTGATGCCAATTGAAGTTCGCTCCTCGAGCGGCCAAAAACTTGGACCGTCCGACTGCCACAGAGTGAGGGTGGTTGCCGGCGAGTCTTGAATCGAACGGTTGAAGGCGATTCAGTCGAGCAGCGACACCAGCCGCGGTTCGATTGCCTGGTCAACCACTTCAAGCAACGCCAGGGTGACAGGCAACTTGAAGCGTCGGCGCCCGGCACTGCCTGGATTCAGGAATAGCCGTTCACCGCGCCAGTCGATGCGCGGTTTGTGCGAATGACCGGTGATCACCAGCTTGATGCGGCTATCAAGATCGGCCGCCACGTCGGCGATGTCATGCACCAGTAGAACAGTCCAGCCGTTGAACTCCAGGTGCAGACAATCGGGCAACTCCCGCGCCCAGGATGCGTCCAGGTCATTGTTGCCCCGCACCGCATCCACCGGCGCGATTGCGGCCAATTGGTCGAGGATCGCCTCGCTACCGATGTCACCCGCGTGAAGGATGCGATCACAGCCTTGCAGGGCGGCAATGGCTTCGGGGCGGAGCAAGCCGTGGGTGTCGGAGATGACGCCGACTTTCATCGCGGGCGGCTCGAGATGCATTCTGGTTCCAGGTTCAAGCGGATGTCTCCTGTGCTGAGCATTGTTGAACGAAGCGGTCAATCAACCACCTCGCAGCCGGCCCCGGCGGCAAATCCGTGCGGTAAATGACGTCGAAGGTATAAATCCCACTTTTATATTCCGGTATGTTCAGTTGCACCAGTCGGCCGCTCTCCAGGTCTTCCCGGACCATCGGGGCTGGCATGTTCCCCCAACCGATGCCTTCACGCAGCAGCATGTGCTTGGCGCCCAGGTCCGCCAGGCGCCAGGTGCGGTTACTGAGCACGGCGAAGTCCTTGTCCTTGGTCAGCACCGAACGGTCGGACAGCACCAGTTGCGTGTGCTCTCGTCCGGCACCCGGAACATTCGCGTCGCTTGAAGCCAGCGGATGATTCGGGGCCGCCACTGGTATCAACTCGACGCTGCCGACCCCCATCCTTTCGATACCGTCGATGCCCTCGTTCATGGGGCCACTGACGCCGATGATCGCGCCACGGTTGATCACCAGTTCAGTGACGGCGCCGAGGGCTTCCATGTGCAAGTGCAGGGCAACGGTCGGGAACTCTTCGCGAAAGGACTTTAGTGCATCGACTACGCGCTCGGGGGGTAGCATGACATCGAGTACCACATGAACTTCGGCTTCAAGCCCCTGGAGCAGGCCCTTCACTTTGGCGCGTAATCCATGAACACCGTTGGCGATGGTCCTGGCTTCGGCCAACACCGTGCGGCCGGCATCGGTGAGCTGGGGTTTGCGGGTCGTCTGGCGATCGAACAGCGACACGCCGAGCTGCATTTCAAGGTTGGCGATCGAGTAACTGACAACCGAAGTGGCGCGATGAAGTTTTCTGGCGGCCGCCGCGAAGCTGCCGACTTCCACAACCGTCAGGAACACCCGCAGTTGGTCCAGAGTCGGTGTTCCCGGGTCAGAGATCATGCCTGTTTCCTTGATCCAGACGTCACTCGGAATAATTGCACGATTGATCTCTCCTTTACCGGTTGGGTGGGTATACATTTCTAAAAAATCGAATCTAATAATCTAAATTAGTCGGCTATTCAGATTAGCTGATGCAGGGCAACATTTCCTCACCAAGGCGGTTCCTGTCGAATCGAAGCCAACTGAAGGAAATACCCCATGACGACCTCTGCAAACATCGCTCAAACAAGCACCTCTGAACAGAGCCGTTCCGATGTGACCCAAGCCTCGGCCTCGTTGATCGGCCGCGTACTGCTCAGCGCAATCTTCATCCTTTCCGGTTTTTCGAAACTCGCCGCTCCGGCCATGATGGTCGGCTACATCGGTTCGGTCGGGCTTCCCTTTCCACAATTGGCACTGGCGGTGGCGATCATTGTAGAGATCGGCGGCGGCCTGGCATTGATCGCCGGTTACCGTACCCGCACCGTCGCCGCTGTACTGGCCGTGTTCAGCGTGTTCACTGCACTGGCGTTCCATAACGCACTGGGCGATCAGAACCAGTTCATCCACTTCTTCAAGAACATCGCGATGGCCGGTGGCCTGTTGCAGATCGTGGCCTTCGGTGCCGGTCGCTTCAGCCTCGACGCTCGCCGTCGTTGATCCCCCATGCTGCGCAGGGCCCGCGCCCTCGCAGCGCAAATGTTTTGTCGCTTCTATTCGATTATCGAGGCCTCCATGAAAGCCCTGCGCGTGTACGAATACGGCAGTCCTGAAGTTTTACGCCTGGAAGAGATTGCAGACCCTGTCGCCGGTGTTGGTGAGGTGTTGATCGATGTCGCTGGCGCCGGGGTCAACCCGATTGACTGGAAGATCCTGTCCGGCGCCATGAAAGCGTTCATCCCGTTGCCGCTGCCTTTTACCCCGGGCGTTGAGGTGGCCGGCACCGTCGCCGCGCTGGGGGAGGGCGTCACTGAATTCAACATCGGTGATGAGGTGTTCGGCTTCATCAATATCGTCGGTGGTTATGCGACCAAAGCGGTTGCCCAGGTTTCCAAGCTGGCGATCAAACCAAAATCCCTCAGTGCCTTGCAGGCTGGCGCTGTCCCGGCAACGGCCCTGACGGCCTGGCAGGCGCTGACCGAACACGCTGGCGTGCAACGTCGCCAGAAAGTGTTGATCCATGCCGCGGCCGGAGGCGTGGGCAGCATGGCCGTGCAGATTGCCAAGTACCTGGGCGCTGAAGTCTACGCAACGGCCTCGGCACACCATCATGCCTACCTGAAGGAAATCGGTGCGGACTACACCATTGACTACAGGACCCAGGCTTTCGAAGAGTTGGTATCCGGCCTCGATGTGATACTGGATCTGGTGGGCGGCGAAACGCAAACCCGTTCGTTTGCGGTATTGAAAAAACACGGCGTGCTGGTATCGCCGGTGAGCGCCCCAAACATGTCGCTGGCCAACGACTATGGCGTGACCCCCGCGAACTTTGCCACCCGTTCGGATGGCCGGCAGCTCTCGCTCATCGCCGAACTGTTCGACAAGGGACACCTTACCGTCGATGTAGAAACCTACCCGTTGAGCGAGGCGAAAGTCGCGATCGAGAAAAGCATGGGCCGCCACTTACGGGGCAGGCTTGTCCTCGATACAGCGAAGTAAGTTGTCGCCAGTCATCCCCGACAGGATCAGGCAAGTTGTCAGAAGGATCTGACTAACTGGCCGCCCGGCGTTATCCCTACTCTGGACTGGCAGCGAGACACCGCTCTCGCGTCACCAGGCACTCAAGTGAGGAAACAGGGTCATGTCGAACATCTCGAAAAAAGTCGTTCTGATCACCGGCGCGAGCAGCGGTATAGGCGAAGCGACGGCGCGTCTGCTAGCCAGCAAGGGCGCGCATGTCGTGCTCGGCGCACGTCGTACGGAGCGTCTCGAAATACTTTGCGCCGAGATCAACGCCAGGGGGGGAAGCGCCCATTTCCAGGCATTGGATGTCACCCGGCGAGCCGATGTTCAAGGGTTTGTCGATTTTGCCCTGGACCTGCATGGCCGGGTCGATGTGATGGTCAATAACGCCGGGGTGATGCCACTGTCGAAACTCGAGGCACTGAAAGTCCGCGAATGGGATCAGATGATTGACGTCAATATTCGCGGCGTCTTGCATGGTATCGCGGCCGGTTTACCGCTGATGCAAAAACAGCAATCAGGCCAGTTCATCAATATCGCATCGATTGGCGCCTACACCGTGAGCCCCACGGCATCGGTCTATTGCGCGACCAAGTTTGCGGTGCGCGCCATCTCGGAAGGATTGCGTCAGGAAGTCGGTGGGGACATTCGTGTCACGGTGATTTCACCCGGCGTGACCGAGTCTGAATTGGCCGAGAGCATTTCCGATGAAGGCGGGCGGGCCGAGATGCGCGAGTTCCGCAAGATCACCATCCCTGCAATGGCCGTTGCTCGTGCTATCGCTTACGCCATCGAGCAGCCTGCTGATGTGGATGTCAGTGAACTGATTGTCCGTCCAACGGCCAGCCCGTTCTGAATCGAGGACTTGAACATGACAGCTAAAAAATCCGCAGATCAGGACAAGTACGTCGGTATGTGGGTCACGGCTGACGGGCTCATTCGCCATGAGCTTCTGCCAGGTGGTCGATACGATGAGGCCCGGGGCCGGCAGGCGAGTGCCTATCAGGGCCGATATTGGCTGGAAGGCGACCACATCGAGTACGTCGATGACATCGACTTCACGGCTGATGGGGAGTTTCGTGACGGGGTTCTCTATCACGCCGGCATGATTCTTTTTCGCCAGATGTAGAAGCCGAACGCTGTAGTGGCGGCTGCTCATTGAAACCAGAGCGAGCACAGCCGCCACCCGCCATCGACTATCGTTCTTGTGTGCGGTCAGCAGCTAGCCTTACCTGGTTCAACAGGTGATCGACATCCTCGGCGGTGGTGGCGAACGAGGTGACAAAGCGAACGACATTCGGTCCCCAGCGACCATGGTAGAACCCGAAGCCGGCCTTCAGCAGCGCATCGATCATTGCCGAGTCCAGCCGGCAGAACAGGATGTTCGCCTCGGTGCCGCCGAGCACCTCGACGCCACCCAGGCCCTCAAGCCCTTGCGCCAGGCGCTGGGCGGCAGCGTTGGCCTTGCGTGCATTGCGCAGCCAGAGGTCGTCGGTCAGGTACGCATCGATCTGCGCCGACAGAAAACGCATCTTGGAAGAGAGATGGCCTGCACGCTTGCGGCGGTAACTCATCTCGGTGGCGAGGGAGGTGTTGAACAGGACGATCGCTTCCGCCGCCAGCACGCCGTTCTTGGTGGCACCGAACGACAGGGCATCCACGCCGGCCTTCCACGTCATCTCGGCCGGGGAGCAGCCAAGCGACACCAGGGCGTTGGCAAAGCGCGATCCATCCATATGCAATCCCAGGGAAGAGGACTTGCAGACGTCACCAATGGCTGCGATTTCATCCAGGGTGTAGATGCTGCCGACCTCAGTGGCCTGAGTGATGCTGACGCAGGCGGGCTGGGTCGTGTGTACGTCGCCGACTTTTTCGCGAGTGCGCTCGCGCAATCGGACGATATCCAGCTTGGCCGCCGGGCCGTCGACGGTCATCAGCTTCGCGCCGTTGGAAAAGAACTCGGGCGCGCCGCATTCATCGTTGTTGATATGGCTGGCCGGGTGGCAGTAGATGTTGCCCCAGGGTGGTGTCATCGCGCTCAGGCACAGGGCGTTGGCGGCGGTGCCGGTGGGCACGAGAAAGACCTCCACGTCGCGCTCGAAGATTTCGCAGAACTTGCGCTTGACCTGTGCCGTCAACTCGTCGGTGCCATAGGGACCCGCCTGGCCCGAACTGTGTTTGACGAGGGCTTGTGCCACCTCCGGCGATGCACCGGCGATGTTGTCACTTGAAAAACCCAGCGCGGGCGGTCTGCTTGTTTCACCGTTCATCATCCAGTTCTCGGCTGCGCAGGCGAAGGTGTTTCGCCCGGATTGCGCATCCTATGGAGGGGGACGGTTGTTGCGCTTGTAAAAAATTGACGCTCGCCGATGGTCGACGGCCTAAGTCCTGTAGCGCGATGGCGCGACGCCGAATGCCTGTCGAAAGGCGCGGTTGAAATGGCTTTGATCGTAGAAGCCGACGGCGTGGGCGACATCGATGATCGGTTGCTCGCTGCCAGACAGCAGGCCACACGCCCGTTCGAGACGCAGGCGAAGCAGCCACGCGTGGGGCGTCATGCCGATGGTCCGCTTGAACTGCTTGAGAAACGGGAAACGCCCCAGCCCACATAGTCCGGCGAGATCATCGAGGGTGATTCGCTCATCGATGTGGCTGAAACAATAGTCCCTGACGCGAGACCATTGCAGGGGTGATAGCGAGCCGGTAATCGTTTCGGGCTTGATTGCCCGTGACTGGCTCAACAGGTGTTCAAGGAGGGTGAACCATTGCGTCTGCACCGCGAGGCTGCCGGGGCCAACGGCCTGCTGCATCGCTTCGTGCAAACCGCGCAGGTTGCCGGCAAGCCCCGTGTCTTCGAGCAACACACCGGCCAATTCAAGCTCTTTCGGTTGACCGCTGATCTCCTCGGCCAGGCTCGCGACCAGCGCCTGGGATAGACGGAATGTCTTGAGCGTATAAGCGCCGCCGTCTTCGGATACACCGTCGTGGATTTCACCCGGCGGCATCAGGGCAACACTTCCCGGCCCCAAAAGAAACGACTCGCCTTTCGCTCGATGACGCTGGATGCCTTCGGTGACAAAACCAATGTGGAAATCGAGGTGGTAATGGCGATCGAAGCCGACATCCGCAAAACGTGCGGACCCCAGCACCAGGCCTGGTACTTCGGACACGTGATGGTACTTGGCTTGCTCAGTCATGAAACCCGTTCAACAATCGGCGAGGAGGGCGAGAGTCTCAAAGTTTAAGTGCGCAAGAGGTACAGATCCATGGGTTGCCAGCAATTGGCCTGAGGTTGTGCATGAGTCATTGAGTGTCAACCGAACTCGCTCGCCATGAGGATGTTGCGCAGCAAGTGACGACGGCTCATTTGTCCGCTGCGCAACGCCCGGTAGCCGTCCTAGCTTTGTGGTACCACTCGCGCTTCGTTTCCGGCACCCTCGACGTACACGTTCATGCCTTTTCTCAGCGTCGGGTTGATCGGCTGCGTTACCGAAACCAGTACGCCGCTCTGGGTGCGAACGATGATCTGCTGTGCGTCCACAGGCTGATCATATTTTTTCTTTTCGACGTAGTTGCCGCCTGCCGCCCCCGCGAGGGCACCGGCGACCATCGCCACATCCCGGCCGGTACCCTGGCCGATCAGGCTACCCAGGCCGAGACCGCCAATACCGCCCAAGATGGCACCGACGCCGCTATCGTGATTGGTCTGCATCTGGGTCTGTGTGATCTGCTCGATTTTCCCCGAGCGAATCTCCATCTCGCCAGCGCCTCCGCTCCCGGCACCCACCGCGGCACAGCCGCCAAGCACCAGACCAAAAAGCGAAATCGTCAACCAGGAAGCGATTGTTTTCATCGTCGAACTCCATTTTCAGAGGAAGTGGATCATGCAAACGCATCCAATGACGTTAGACGAAAAAGTCCGGTTCATGCGCTTGTCTGGCTGTGCAAGGAGTTTGAGGTCGAGAAAGCGCGCCAGCGCCAGCGCACGACCAGGATGGCCACTGATCCGCCCATGCTCACGCAAAAGGCGGCAGGTGTTCTGGTTGACTTCAGTCGCTCAGGACTCTTGCGCCAAACCTGCTACGGCCTGCAGGAGCCTGGGCATGTTTTCCAGGGCTTTTTTCCTGGCTTCAGTAAATCGGTTCAACACGGCAAGCTTTTCAGGATCCCCCTCCTGCAGGCTTCTCAGCACTGTCGGCAAAAGGTGCAGATGGCACTGCGCAAGCCAGTTGGACAACCCCGCGTGGTTCTTCCATTGCCGCTGATTGCCCAGATAAGCGGCCCACATCCTGACCCAGTCCACCGGTGAGCGTGGCAGCGGGACAAACCCACATAGTTGATTCATCTGCATCTGATCGTCGAGGTGGCTTTCCACGTATGCGATGACTGCGGCGCTGAACAGAATCTGATAACTGCTGACTGTCACCAGGTTGATGCGATTGCCATCAAACGCTTTCACGCTTCCCTCAGGAATAATCGGGACAGCGCTTGCGCTGCAGTCGATGTAAAGGGCGTCGGGATCTCCAGCGATGCTGCCCCTTTCGAGGGAGATTCGGCTGGCTTCAATCGCGCACACCCGCCCCAGGCGCACTACATTGGTTATGCGCCGTAGCGCACGCAACTCAGCCTGTGAAATGGTCGCAGCACGGAAGGCGGTGGGTTCGACGGCTTGATCGATGCGCAGCAGTTCGCCGGCACTTTCGAGCCTGAGGAACAGGTCCGGGATCGAATCTGCCGCACCTATTGCTTCGAACTGGTTCGCGAGGCTACCGATCGTTCGTACAACATTTTCCTGGCCGGGTTGAAAGTTGGCGCGATCCAACAGCCAGGGGGCATTTGGAACGATCCATTGAATCCTGCCTGGTGCCACGCCATTCTGCAGCAGCCACAGACAGGCATCGATGCCGGTCTTTCCTCCCCCCACCACCACGTAACGCAAGTAAGGCTGTCCGATCTTTGGCAAGTCGTTGAGCGGTACGCACCGTATACCGGGCTCTATCCGGTAATGCGGAGGATGGGTCGAAGGAACGGCTGCCTGTGCAATAGTCGCATCCACCAGCTTCCTTCGTACCTGGACAGTATTACGTTCGCCGGTGAGCAGGGAAGTGATGCAATGACTATCGGTGCGATCACCTTCGTAGTTGTGCATCGGAAAATATCGCACCCGACCTGACGGCAAGAAACGATGATGCATAAGCTGATCGAAGTAACTGACAATCTCGGCGCCTGAGGCCAATTCATACAAGCCACCGCCCCATTCGGATTCGTCCTTCTGGCCGGAGCCCAACTCGCAGGAGTTAACGCCATAGAAGGCAGACGGCTGGTGCAAGCGGACGAACGAGTAGGCATCGTTCCAGTGTCCACCAGGTTGAGCGTGTCGATCCACCATCAGCACACTCGCATCCGACTGATCGAGCAATGTATCGACGAAGGCCATGGCTGTTGCCCCCGCGCCGATGACCAGATAATCCGTTGCCATGGTGGATGTGTTCATAGGTACGCCCTGATGAAAGTTGAAAATACTCCTCCATCGAATCAGGCTAGTTGTTTTCGCTTGTCGCAAAAGAACAGTTGTTCCTTGCCGACATAGCCAACAGATTTAAAGACTCTCTAAATACCATGTCGACTCTGGAAAGCGGCCAGTTGGTCACCGTGCCGGACGATTACATTGACCGCCAGGTCGTCTTCTGGATGCTGTGGCCAGCCAGCCGTTATGCCTCGCCCAAGTTGCGCGTGTTCATTGACTACATGAGTGCGCACTAGCGCATCTGATCGTTTACGCCTGCAGGTTCAGTATCACCCTCGTCTGACCGGCATCAGGGCGAACCCGCTCCCGCAGGGTGTGGGCTTAACCCAAGGCTGTGAAATCGCTGGCGTGCAGCTCCTGGACGCCCACCAGTTGGATTTCGAACTCGGGGGTGGCGTCGGCGTTGACACTGCCCTGGAGAATGCCATTGGCAAAGCGCAGTTGACCGGTGGCGTTGGCAGGGTCGAAGGCATTGCTGCCGATGAAGGTGAAGGCGTCGACGGTTGCGGTCAGCGGGTTAGCGTCCAGGCCGGTGAAACTCAGATGATCGCCCTCAGTGCTCTTGTAACCGTTGATCACATCGCGCAAAGCCCCGACGCCCATGTCCGACAGCGCACTGAACGCGAAGGTATCCGCGCCAGTGCCACCGATGAGGTTGTCGGTGCCTGAACCGCCGATCAGCCGGTCATCGCCCGAACCGCCCACCAGCGAATCGTTGCCCGCACCACCGTTCAGTACGTTCGCGGCGCTGTTGCCCGACAGACTGTCGGCGTAGGCGCTTCCCGTCAGATTTTCACAGAATTTCAAGGTGTCGAGCCCGGAACCCGTGGTGTTTTGTTGCGCTGACGTCGAGAGGTTTACGGTAACGCCGGACGGGGCGCGCTCAAAGGACACCGTGTCAATGCCATCGCGTCCGTCCAGCACGTTGTTGCCGGTTCCGGCGAACAGCGTGTTGTCCAACGCGTTGCCCGTGCCATTGGCGGCGCCAGTGCTATCGACATACAGATGTTCAACGTTATTGCTGAGGGTAAAGGCCGCCAGGCTGCTGTGCACACTGTCGACTCCTCCAGGCGCCGCATTGCTGTTGGTCTCGATCACTGCGTCGTGGGCGTTGTCGACATAGTAGGTATCGTTGCCATCGCCGCCGCTCATGCTGTCGGCCCCTGCGGCACCATTGAGCACGTTATTGGCGGCATTGCCGGTGATAAAGTTGTGCCGCTCATTGCCGGTGCCGTTGATGTCCGACACGCCGGTGAGCACCAGGTTCTCGAGATTGGCGCCCAGGGTCCAGCTGACCGAGGCCTGCACCGTATCGATCTGCGAGGTCGAGGTGTTGGTTTCCACCACGCGGTCGAACGCGTTATCGACCACATAGACGTCGTTGCCATTGCCACCGGTCATGGTGTCGGCGCCCAGTTTGCCATCCAGCGTGTCGTTGCCCGAGCTGCCCGCCAGGGTATCCGCCTGGTCGGTACCGGAAATCATGTTCCGGGCGTTGTCGAAAATGTCCTGCACGCTGTTGTTGTCGTTGGGGTTGCCCTGGAAGCCAAGGTCATTGGCAATGTAGTCGGCCAGGCGCTGGCCGACGATCTCCGCCGACTCCTCGTGCAGGTGCCAGACGTCGTCGGGATACGCCAGCGGATCGACTTCGTGGCGCAAGGGGAGGTCGGTGTAGTCCACCGCCAGCTTGACGTCGGCGCGCTCGGCGGCGATGGCTTCCTGGGCCGCGCGGACATAGCCACCCCCCTCGACGATGGAGGCAATTTTCTCCTCCGAATAACCACGGGCACGCGCTGCGTCCTGTTCGTAGTGACCGGTCTCCATCATGTACACGCTGAAGTTGCCGAACTGGGCATGCAGGTAATCAAACACCTTCAGGGTCGCGGCCTTGTACGCCGCTGCTGCCGCTGCTTTGTCCGTGGCTCGGGCGATCTCCTGGGCAGCTTCCTCGCCCTGGCCCCAAATGATGCCCATGGTGACGTTACTGATCGATTGGAGTTCGCTGAGCTGACCCCGCAGCAGCGTCACGGCGCGCAACAACGCGGCCCCGGGCTGGTTGGTGTCGGTCAGCCACCAGCACAACTCGAGTTCCCCGGCGCTGAGCGTCGACAGGCCGGTGACCGTGCTGCCGCCCACCGCAATGTCGATGCCGTTGCCATCGGCATCGGTGAACTGGCTGCGCACGTCATAGGGGGTGTAGCGGTCCAGGTCGTTGACCAGCATCGAGGTGCCGGACTGACCGTCGTCCTCCGTCATGCGCAGCAGGCGCGCATTGGATTGGCCGAGGGTGGGCAGATAGAGGATGTCCTGCTGGGTGCTCTCGCCGAACACGAAGTCGCTGGCGGTCAGGGTGTTGAGGTAGTTGCCGATGAGCGCGATTTCAAAACGATTGCCATCGGCATCCGTTTCGGCGGACTTGATGTAGGTCTTGTCGCCGGCCGCGTTGAGGGTGATGTACAACGTGCCATTGCTGCCATCGCCGAGGCCTAGAAAGCCCAGACCCGAAACATCGATCTTGTCGACGCCGGCGGTGAAGTCATAAATCGTGTCGGTGGCCGTGACACCGCCGGTGTCGTAGTCGCGGTAGCTGTCGAGCACGTTGCTGTAGCGGAAGGTGTCGACACCGTCGCCGCCGTACAGTGAGTCGCGTCCGGCGCCGCCGTCGACGGTGTCGGCGCCAGTGCCGGCCTTGATCGTGTCGTTGCCACCGAGGCCAAGGATCAGGTCGGCACCCGCCGTGCCGTTGAGGGTTTCGGCATTGTTGGTGCCGGTGACGGTGTTGGCGGGCGCATCGGCCACCGCCAGGGCGAAGCTATCGCTGACCGATGCACCGGCCGGGTCCGTGGCTCTGACCAGCACATTGTAATTACCGGACGCGGTGCTGATCGGCGTGCCGGTGAAGGTCAGGTTGCTGGCATTGAAGCTCAGCCACGCGGGCAGGGCGCTGCCATCGGCCAGGGTGGCGGTGTAGCTGAGGCTGTCATTGTCCGGATCGGTGAAGCTGGTGGCCGGCACCACGTAGCTGAACACGGTGTTTTCGGTGGCGTTCTGATCCAGCAGCGGCGTGGTCAGCACCGGCGCCTGGTTGGTCGGTGACGAGGTGGCGAAGATGAAATTGGCGCTGGTCAGTTTGTCGAGGTGGTTGCCGTCCAGTGCCACTTCGAAGCGGTTGCCATTGGCGTCGGCGGTCAGGGACTTGATGTAAGTCTTGGTGCCGGCACTGTTGAGCACCAGGTATACGGTGTTGTTCTTGCCATCCCCCAGGCCGGTGAAACCCATGGCCGAGAGGTCGATCTTGTCGGCGGTGACATCGAAATCGGTGATCAGGTCGCCAAGGTTGGCACCGCCGGTGTTGTAGTTGCGGTAACTGTCCAGGCGATTGGAAAACACGAACGTGTCCGACCCGGCACCGCCGGTGAGGGTGTCCATGCCGGCGCCGCCGTCGAGTTTGTCGTCGCCCGCGCCGCCACTGAGGCTGTCGTTGCCCGCCAGGCCGAACAGGGTGTCGGCCGAATCGCTGCCCAACAACGAGTCGCTGCCGCTGGTGCCGGTGATCACCCGATTAAAGATGAAGTTATTGGCCGTCAGGGTGCTGGTCAGGTTGCCCGAGAGGATCAGCTCGAAACGATTGCCACTGGCGTCGGCGTCGTAGTCCTTGATGTAGGTGCGGTCGCTGCTGGCGCTGTAGCTGACCTGCAGGGTGCCGCCACGGCCATTGCCTATGCCTGTGAAGCCGAGGCCGGCGAGGTCGATCTTGTCCTGGGTGACGTCGAAGTCGGTGATGGTGTCATCAAAGCTTGTGGTCGCGTTGCGGTAACTGTCGGACTGAGCGGCGAAACGGAACGTATCGGCGCCGGTACCGCCGGTGAGTTTGTCGATGCCTGCACCACCCACCAGAATGTCGCCACCGGCCCCGCCATTGAGGGTGTCGTTGCCGGCAACGCCGTAGAAAATCTCGCTGGCGGCGCTGCCCAGCAGGGTGTCATTGCCAGCCGTACCTTGCACGGTGGTCATCGGCACCGTGGCGCTGACGTAGCTGCCGTCGCCATAGACCAGCGTGGCACCGTTGCTGGTGTGGCTGATGGTGTTGCCGATGATGGCGTTGCGATCAGTGCCGTCTTCATTGCGCTCTGCAACGCCATAGGTCGACAGGTTGCTGCCGGTGATGAGGTTGCCCTGGATGGTGTTATCGCTGCCGTTGAAGTACTTGCCGGACACGCCCAGGGTGTCGTCGTAGGACTGGATGATGATCTCCGGTACGGGGCTGCCCAGGGAATTGTTGTTGAGCGTGTTGTCGATGATCTCGACGTGGTTGCTGCCGTAGATGCGGATCCCGGCACTGGCGTTGTCGTGAATGTCGACGCCACTGACGGTCACCTCGCTGGACAGTTTGATCAGCACCCCTTCGGCACCGTTGCCGTACACCTCGCCACCGGTGATGGTTATGTTGCTGGGGGAGGGGATGTCCTCGCTGCCGCGCTGCACGACGATGCCAGTGCCGCCGTTGTTGTAGGCAACGTTATTGGTGAGTGTGAAGTCGTGGGTGCTGGTGACGATGTTGAAACCGTGCCGGTCGTTGTCGTAGGCGACGTTGTTTTCGAAGGTGCTGTCGCTGAGGAAGTCGGCAACGAAACCGTCCAGGCCGTTGCCGTGGGACACGCTGTTCCTGATGACCATGTTCACGGTCTGCTCGTGAGGGTCGAAACCGTACCCGGAGCAATCCTTGATCTCGACGCTGTCGAGGGTGACGTTGGAGTCGTAGCCCGCTTCGCCGGGAATGTAGCCGTTGAACCAACCGTCGATCTTGCCCGTGGTGTTGTCACGGTTGCCGTCGATGGTGAGGTTGCTGACACCGAAGTCGTGGGTTTGCTCGCCATAGGCGGAGCGGATGACTCCGGTGATCTTGGTGTCGGAACCGTCAGCCACCTTGACGGTGGTTGCGCCCATGCCGTCGCCGTAAAGGTAGACGTTACTCTTGAGCATCAGGCAGCCGTCGGAGGGTTCCTCACCTCCCGAAACGATATAAGTTCCGGTCGGCATGTACACCTGCCCCCCGCCTGCAGCGGCCGCCGCATCAATTGCATTTTGTATCGCAGCCGTATCGTCAGTGATGCCATCTCCTTTGGCGCCAAAATTTTGGACATTGAAAATCATGAGTTTATCTCCGTATCAGGCGAAAACCTCGGCAGATGCCAATACTCCATCGGCAGCTACCGTGTTATGACCCACCGGAGCGCAAAAGTTGTGACCGCATATCGGGGAAGCGTCAAAAAACAGATAAAGCTGATTAGCGGTTATGAGATGTTTTGGAGAAATAACGGTTTGTTGACGATCATTCAGGTGGCGAGTCCGCAATGGACCGGGTGGCTCGCGCAGCGGATGGCGCTGAAAAAAAGCTCAAAAGACCGTGACCTTGTTCAGGGTTCCGCCTGGCAGCCGAAGGGGCCGCCAGGTGAACGCTTTGGAGAGTCGAGTGGAGTCAGGCCCGAAGCCTTACATCGAGTGCCAGGGCTTGGAATTCGCTCTGCGAACCGTTGCCGATAAGTGCCATTCGGCGACTGTCCGGTCGGGCGAGGTAGCGGGCGGCAAGTGCAGAAGTGGCAGCGGTGCGAATGGCAGTAGTCAGCGTCATTTCACTGTGCGGGAAGCGGTTTTTTTGGGATGTCGGGGCCGCGGTCCGACGAAGAAACCGCGGCGGCCGATCAATCAGGCGGCGGGGAGCAGGCCTTTCTGTTTGGCGACATGAGTCGCCAGTGCGTCCATCAAGTCCGGGGACAGGCAGTCATAGGGCTCCAGGCCGATCGAGCGCAGGCGCTCACGGATGGCCTTCATTTGCGCTGGCGGTGTGCCGGTTTCGATGATGGAGGACACGAACGCGGCGAAGCTCGGCGCAGCCCATCCACTTTGGGGGGAGAGCTCGGTGTGGACGAAGTCCAGACCATAAAATGCATGGTCTTTGTTCTCGATGCGCCCGAAGAGATGGGCGTGGCACTGCTTGCAGGCGTGCCGCTGAATGGTGGCGGTTTCGTCGACAATTGCCAGTTTTTCACCGTGAGCAGTGACGCTGACCTTATCCCGAGGTACTACGGCAATGACGGCGAATGTCGCGTTTTGCGGTTTCCAGCATTTGCTGCAGCCGCACGCGTGGTTATGCAGGGTTTGTGCGTCGATCTTGACCTCGACCTTGTCGGTCGCACACAAGCATTGCAGGGTGCCTCCTGTGAAATTCGCAGCGGCAGGCTGGAGACCATTGTCCAGTGCAGGGTGAAGTTTCAAGGTGTTCACGTTGGCTTCTCCGTTTCAGGGTGTCAGACGAAAGTGCCTTGGGCCGTTCACCTCATCGCATCCTGGACCATCTTCGGCAACTGGGTGCGACCCTCGACGCCTTTGGATTTATCGACCCGAAGATCGCCTGGGCCAAGCGACCACGGGGAGAAAGAGTGGCTGTCGCCTCCGGTATCCCAGAGAAAATCATAGTTCAAAGACGCCCTGAAAACCGGGTAGCAAGCGGTTTCTTATTGCTCGTGGATTCCCACTGATCCAGCGTCGATATTGCTTCAGACACATCGCAGGGTGAGCACGAAAACTTAATGTCTGAAGCATCGATGGCAAATCTACAAATCAGTTCGCGAGAATTCAAAGAGTTGGTTCGGAGAGCTAGAGCTGGGGACCTCAGAACTGAGGCGGGGATCTGCTTCAATACAGAATTTAACTTGTGGGCGATGTCATGTGTTCATGAGAGGACCGTCTCCTTGCTCTGGGGGAGTACAGGCAGAATCGTGGGGATATTGTTCATCGATTTATGTTCATAGGGGAGTACTAGCCAGCAACCTCCAGCACGACGTCACCGATGCCGATGCCGATGCCGATGCCGATGCGACGAAATCAGTGGTGCGTAAGGCCGTCAAGCAGTTCGGGCGTCTCGACGTGGCATTTGCCAACGCCGGTATTTCCTGGCGCGGCGCGCCGGCGACCCTACGCACCTACGATGAGGACGAGTTTGAACGCATCTGCGCTGTGGACCTGAATCCACAGCCGACTTCTGTCTGTCGTGACGGGCAGCAGTCGCCCCATATCGGACATTGCAGTATCAATCAAAAACCATTGCGTGCTTGCGTGGATCTAGGAGTACTCCCGAATTTTTTACAGATCAAATCCAGGTCATTCCACGGGTTACACCGTTGTCCTGCGTACCCGCAATCTGGGGAGTGTTGAAACGCGTCAACACGATCAATCTCTTTTTGCTGGGCGTGGCAAGTTCGGCAAGACACGATGCCATTAGCAATTTGCCATCGACCATTCCAAACAATCAGATCCTCGGTCGCCGTCATAAATCACCATCTAATCTCTTTTCACCCACATTAGAATCGATCGACAAATTAGAGCTGAGGTTCCCCCAAAAAAAGGGACTGCTTTTGGCTGATTGCTGTCTGTCAGGAAAAAGTCATTCAGGCGTCATGGCCATCGCTAGCGTCATGTTGATTAACTCTTCGTTCTTGCTGATTGTTGCCAACGCATTATGCACATTGCCTCCAATCTCACCCGAGCCGCGCTGCTCGATCCAAAGGGTAAGCTCCATGATCGCGGCTTCGAGGGCTAGTAAGTTATGATTGATCTTGAAGAGCAGAGAAGGGAGTAGGTCAGCGTTCGAAAACGTCATTCCTCCGTGAAAGAGATCAGCAATGAAAGACCGGCGCGTCCTCCGTGACTTCCGCTGTTTTTGTTGTACCTTTGGTTTTTTTGCTAGGAGACATTTCCACTCCTCTGCTCAACGAAATCGAGCTTATTTTCCCGTTGTTGTACCCGGAGAAGCGAATCCGGGCGGCACTTTGAGCCACGGGAAACTCTGCAGCGCCATGTCATAACCGGTGGCGTAGAGCTTGCGCATGTACTCGTTGTCGAACTCTTCCTTGTGGGGGAAGTTGAAACTCGCCGGTATGAACCCAAGATTGAAGTCCACACCGTCGCGCTGGGTGGTGGCGTAGATCCGGTAGAGGTCGCCGATGCCCTGGCTGTGGATCAACGAGGCGATCGAGCGCCCAGCGATGCTCATCGTGCTGCGCTCGACCTGCGCCCAGTCCGGATCGAGTCGCGCGTTGCGTATCACGTAGAGTTTACGCTCGCGGGTGACTCCCGCTTTTGCAGCTTCCTCGTTGATACGGATCCCGGCCGGGTAAGCGAATACCTGCGCCATGATGCCGCCGTCGACGTGCATTTCCTGATAGGGTTTACCGTCGACTTCCACATCGATCATCATCGGCGGAAATCCTCCTGGAATAGAGGCGGAAGCGATCATGATTTTCACGAAAAGGTCCAATGCCTCAGGACCACCATAGGTCGCGATTTTTCCCATGTCCCAGATAATGGGGCGACGCGCATCGAGGTCTGCGGTAGCGACCAACAGAAAGCGGCCCTTCGCGTACTCGGCGGCGACCTCCTTGAGCATGTCCTCGGTCACCGATTGGCGCGTCAGCTTCAACAGCGGCGCATTGTCCGACATTGCGTCGCTCAAAACGCCTGAGATAAAGCTGCGCGGTGCAATGACGTCTTTGGGCGATAGAGTGGTATAGACCCGCTTCAGCGTTGCATCATACTTCGGCCCGAGAAAGGCGAAAGGCGCAATCAGTGCGCCCGTGCTGATTCCAGTAACGAGTTTGAATTCAGGGCGCTTTCCTGTAACCGTCCAGCCATTCAACAACCCCGCGGTGAACGCGCCATTGTCTCCACCGCCCGAAATTGCCAGATATGTCACTGGCGGCATGGGGCCCTTGTGCCCCAGCTTCACGAGGTAAGCCTGTTCCCGCTGCAGCGCTTCTAGCGCAACTCGGTTCAGCTCTGTCATGTCTCCGCCACCGACATAACGCACCCCGGTCATTCCCGGAATCTGCGCTCTCGCCGTCAATTCGGACGGCACCGCGGGTAGGCGAGGCGGCGTCATGGTGCAGCCTTGTAAGCCTTGTATCAGTACAAGCAGCGCGACAACCAGACTGGTGATTTTCATAGTCATGCATCACTCGAAAAGTGTTCGATCCGATTGCCCGTGGCGTCGATTCAACGATCGTCTACAGGTGTCGGCTGCTTCGAAGCGACTGGTTTTTTGACGTCGATCAGTCACTCTCTATGCATTCTGATCGCTTGCGATTGTTGGAACGATAGCATCTCTGAATCGTTCTGCTATGGCGCGACCTCCAGATCAAGCATCCGGCAACCAGGCATGGAACGGCTGTCATCACTGAACTAAGCTTTGCTGTGTTCTTCTGGATGAATGGTCTTGGCCATCTTGGCACGGCTGAACTTAGGGACGGAGCAGTTGGAACAAGTTAGGCGAAAACAACTTGTGGAGCACTGACCATGTTGGGCGCGCGCGATCTGGTAATACACCGTTCAGGTCGTCTTTTTGCACGCTTAGCTCCGATCATCTACACCGTTGCGGCGCTCACGTTTTTCGCTGGCCAGATCTATGCCGCAGTCGAGACAAAGTCGTCCCCTCAGACACCGCAACGCGAGCAACTCACCATCTCGATCGAGATCGCGAAGCCGTGGACCGGTGATCTCGACGGGATGATCGAACGACGGGTCATTCGCGTCTTGTCGGTCTACAGCAAAACTTTCTATTTTGTCGATAGGGGTGTCCAGCGCGGTCTGACTTACGACGCTTTTCGCGTATTCGAGGAGGATCTGAACAAGGAACTGGCCAAGGATAAAAAACTGAAACACAAGGCTCTGAAAGTGCGTGTGGTGTTCATTCCTGTCGCCCGGGATGAACTGCTGCCGGCGTTGATTGCCGGCAAGGGCGATATTGCGGCGTCTAACCTAACTGTGATCGAGGCGCGCAAGAACCTAGTCGATTTTTCCTCGCCTGTTTATCGCAACGTCAGCGAGGTAGTGGTATCCGGTCCCGACTCGCCCGCAGTGGCCAACGTGGACGAGTTAGCGGGACAGGTAGTCTTCGTTCGCAAGTCCTCCAGTTATTACGAGAGCCTGATAGCCCTCAATCAGCGCTTCGTCAGCGAGAACAAACCTGCGGTAATCCTCAAGGAGGCACCGGAAGCTTTGGAGGATGAGGACCTGATAGAGATGCTGAGCGCCGGCATGATTCCTTTGATCGTCGTGGATAAGCACAAGGCGGTTTTCTGGAAGAAGGTCTTCCCGAATATCACGGTGCATGATGAGATCACCTTACGCACCGGCGGCGAAATCGCCTGGGCGATCCGCAAGGGCAGTCCGCAGCTCCAGGCTGCTGTCAATGGTTTCATTGCTCGCCACGGCCAAGGGACTACCACCGGGAACATGCTTCTGACCCGTTATTTGATCAACGAAAAATATGTGAAGGCCTCCACCGCCGAGTCCGAACGCAAGAAATTTATCGCATTGATTCAGTACTTCCAGCGGTACGGGGACAAATACTCTGTGGACTGGTTACTGATGGCAGCCCAGGGATACCAGGAGTCTCAACTGAATCAGGCAGCCAAGAGCAAGGTGGGCGCCATTGGTGTCATGCAGGTCATGCCCGCCACCGGCAAGGAACTTGGCGTCGGCAACATTGCTGAAGTCGAACCAAACATTAATGCCGGGATCAAGTATATGCGTTGGATGATCGACCAGTACTATGGCAAGGAGCCCATGACCAACTTGGACAAGGCCCTGTTCGCCTTCGCTTCCTACAATGCAGGTGCGGGCAGGATTTCCAAACTTCGTAAAGAAGCCGCCCTGCGTGGACTCGATCCGAACGTCTGGTTTCACAACGTTGAGTATGTTGCCGCCGAGAAGATCGGTGCGGAGACGGTTACCTACGTTAGCAATATCTACAAGTACTACATTGCCTACCAATTGATCATGGAAGCTAAGAAGGAGAAAGAGGAGGCTACGCAGAAGCTGAAAGACCAGAGTAAAGAGGCGCTTTGACTTATCAAAGTGCTCCAAAAAAGCGCTCGATACAGGCTTCGAACTGGATATCTGTATCACCCACGTTTCTGTGGACCGCATTGAGCGGCAATAAGAAGCAGATCGCCTGTGTTTTATTCGGCGGAATCGACAGACAGCTTTTGGCCGATTGCTGCCTGTCGTGACCGGTTGAATCCACAACCCAAAGCGGACGTTCGTCAAGGTCTGCTTTCGGCAGCACCCGGAACAGGAAGTTACCGTCGGCCCATTCGCTTCGAGGTCTGTGCCATGGATGTAAGATGATGGTAAGCAAACCTTCCGGCCTTGGGAAATGAGGTGATGTGTCACCGGATGCTTACAGCGGAGGAGTATCGATTGGTACCGAGCGTTTCCAGCGCCAGATTAATAGGCAACGCCCATCCATCTATGGTTGTATAAGATTCACTTATAGTCAGTGCAAGATTCAATATTATTTATTGACCGGCAATGGTGTTCCACTCCCGCTATCACTGAACTCGGGAGGGTATTTCATGTTTCTTGTAGTTGGCCGTAATGATGAAGAGATCAACCAGCATTGGATGAGTTGTGTGGTCCCCAGACCTGTCGGATGGATTTCCACACTCGGTAAAAACGGGGTACCGAATCTCGCGCCTTACAGCTTCTTCAATGCGCTGTCGCAGAACCCGCCGATTGTGGTGTTCGGCTCCAATGGCCGTCATGCACACGGTGCTAAAGACACAGCCAGAAACGTCCTTGAAACCGGAGAATTCGTCTGCAACATGGCCAGCTTTGATCTGCGTGTTCAGGTCCGGACGACCAGTGATGTGGAGCGGCCCGAAATCAATGAGTTTGAACGGGCGGGACTGGAGTTCGAAGCGTCCTCATTGGTGAAGCCTCCACGGGTCAAAGCATCGCCAATACACATTGAGTGCGTGTTGTTGAAAGCCGTCGAGCTTCCATCGGAGCTGGAGGAAAACCTGCTGATCATCGGACGGGTGGTCGGCGTTCATATCAATGATGCCTGCCTCACTGACGGACGTATCGACCTCTCCAGAATCCGGCCACTCGCCCGGCTCGGTTATGGCCAATTTTCAACCATCGGCAGCATCGTTAAAGGTGTTGCTTGAGGAATTGGGCAAATTCTCGTGCCAGTTGCGAGGGCTCTTCCTGTGTGGGAAGCAACAGTGCAATTTCGTATTTGATCGCCGGCGAGAAGGGCTTGAGAACCAAATTTTTGGTGAAGGGCCGGCTGACCACCGGGTCGACGATCCCGACACCCATGCCAGCGTAAACCAATTCGCATGCCGTCGAGAAGAATTCAGTCTCGGCCACCACGTTCCAGGCTGACCCGTGCGCCGAAAAAGCCATGGCCAACTGTTGGTAGATAGGGTCGCCCTTGAACAGTGAAACGAAGGGTACGCCATCCAGATCCGACGGGGTGATCACCTCCAGTTGAGCGAGGGGATGGCCGAGCGGCACCATGCACTGACATTCATACGAGATCACTTCCATGCTGGAGGTGGGGTAGTCGAGGGGCAACTCGGCAATGGCCAGGTCGAATTGCTGCGTGTTCATTAGCTCACGGACAGACTGAGAGTTTCGGGTAATGATTTTCAGCTCAAGCCCCGGACGCTCTTTCGCGAACCCGGCCATCACCCGTGGCAACAGGTTGATCGAGATACTGGCGTAGGCGGCGATCGCCAGATGGCCTCGTTTTCCCGTTCGGATTTCCTTGGCGACCCGATTGGTTTTTTCCACCGCCTCCAGCGCCCGTTCAGCTTCAACGAAAAACAGCCGTGCTTCCGGCGTAGGTTGCAGCCGACCACCTTTGCGCACGAACAGCTTCAAGCCCGTCTCATGCTCCAGATTGGCGATGGTGCTGCTAATGGCGGGCTGGGAAATACTCAACAGCTCTGCCGCTCGGGTCATCGTGCCGTGGATCATCAAAGTTCTGAAGCACTCGAGCTGCCGGATTCGCATGGGATACCTATAGATTTAGCTTATACCGAGGCCACTTTATATTATTGGTTTGAAGAGTTGTGCTGTGTTTTCCTTGAATTCAGATACCCGGTACGCCGGCCATCAGCCTGAAAAGAGGAGAACAAAGGCATGAACGCAGTGATGTCGATCCAACCCGGTAAACTGACCCGTCTGCCTGCACGACGGGGCGTAGCGATCCGGTTGAAACAGGGGCAATCCATCAAACTCATAAACACCCATGGCAAGCAGGTTGTGGACACTTGGGCCTTTAACCCGGCAGACCTCGCCGAAGCTATGTCGATGGAGCACAGCCGTGCGTTCTGGTTGAAGCTTAACCCAAGCGAGGGTGACAGCTTCCTCACCAACAAACGACAGAAAATCCTCACGCTCACCGAGGACACCACTCCCGGTGTGCACGACACGCTGGTCGCCGCGTGTGACCCGACCCGTTACGTGCAACTGGGGGTTGTCGGCCATCACGACAGTTGCAATGAAAACCTTTTTCTAGCCTTGGAAAACCTCGGCCTCAAGGTCCACGAAACACCTAGCCCCTTGAATCTCTTTATGAACGTTCCGGTTCATCAGGACGGATGCATCGAATTCGCCGCGCCAGTTAGTGAACCTGGGCAGTACGTCTGCCTTAAAGCTGAAATGGACGCTATTGTGGTCCTCTCTGCCTGTCCTCAGGACATTACGGCGGTTAATGGCATGCAGCCTCAGGATGTTCACTACAGCGTCAACTGATCTCAAAAAAACATGCTGGCGGGCGATGTCTGCCGGCGGGACACTGAACCCGTTGCCAGCACACAGTCAGGTGTCCGGAGAAAACCATGCGCAAAATCCCCCCACTCAATTCTGTGCGAGTGTTTGAGGCGGTAGCACGTCACCAGAGTTTTTCCGCGGCTGCCAATGAGCTTTCTGTCACGGTCGCGGCGGTAAGCCATCAGGTCCGACAACTGGAAGAGGGGCTGGGGCAAAAGCTTCTGGAAAGGGGCCGTACGGTCACCCTCACGTCCGCCGGAAAAGCGATCTACCCGCTGTTACGAGACGGTTTTGACCAAATTGCCCAAGCGTTTGCCTTGATCGGTTCGCCAAAGGAGGGGGATGCCATTCAGTTGTCCACCACGCGCGCGTTCGCGGAGCGATGGTTGATGCCGCGACTGACGAAGTTCAACTCGATCTATCCAAACATAGTAGTGTCCATCCATGCCTCGGAGAAAGTCGTGGACCTGCGTTCCGAGACTGTCGATCTGGCGATTCGTTATGGCCCATTCGATGCCCATGCGAAGGGGCCGGTGCTGTTCGAGGATCGATACATCGCGGTCGCGGACAAAAGCATCTGTCCGGCCAACCGTACTGCAACGATCAACGACTTTCATAATCGCTCGCTGCTGGCGTTCAAATGGAAGAATCAAACGCTCGAAGCGCCCTCGTGGTCAGCTTGGCTGGCTCAGGTGGAGCACGATTCATCGTGGGATTTTCGTATCTCCTGGTACAGCGAGGAAACCCTGGCGCTACATGCGGTTGAGCGCGGGATTGGGCCGCTGTTGTGCAGCAATGTATTGATCGACCATGAGCTTCGTTCTGGACAGATGCATCGAGTGCAAGGTCCGAGTTTGCCTGGTTTCACCTACCACCTTATAGAAGACCACCACTGCAGTGCGCGCCGCAGCCTTTCGTTGTTCAGAGACTGGCTCCTGAGCGAAGCCAAATCATTCAGGGAAAATGCCCTGAATGATCTGGCAGGACAACCGTTGGCTGTCACTTCCTGAGTTAGCGCCATGGCGTGACTGATAGGCATTAGTCACAAAGGCGCGTTTCTATAGCCAGGCACGCACTGAGCAGTTGATCGTCGCGGCCTTGGGTCGTCGAGAATAAAGTCGACGTTGCAAGGCCAATGCTGTCCTTGCCGGACGGGATTGCCACACCCGGCATATCCAGCAGGCTGCCAATCATGGTGAGTGACAAGGTCTCGAGATTGACGCTCGCAAACAGTTCGTCGTCATTCGAAAGTGGCGCCATCGGCGGGGCGACGTGCTTGACCGTCGGCATGACCAGAATAGCGCCATCGAGCTCACGCTCCATGGCCGCCATCAGCTCCGTGCGCAGATGGCGGATCCTGGCTTCGCTCGCTGGATCGACCTCCTTGGCCGCGCGCAGACGATGGCGCACGCGCCTGTCCATCTGATGCCCCTGCGGACCTTCGACTATCGCTCCCAGCAGGCGCCAGGCTTCTATCGCACCCAGCCAGCCCTCGCGGACAATGAGTTCTCTGGTGCGGGCAACCGCGAGAACCGGCCGACGCTCAACCTGTGCACCGGCTGCACGAAGCCGCTCCATCATCGAAACAAGGTTGTGCTGGACCACTGGCTGTAACGCCGGGTCAGACATCACACCGTCGTCGACCACAAAGCGAAGGCTTGAAAGGTTGACAGCCTCGATGGCCACGTTTTTGAAACCTCGCATCGCCGCATCCAGTGCAACGCAATCCGCCACGGTATGGGCGAAAGGGCCTAGGCTATCCAGCGTAATGGCGAGTGGGTGAAGGCCTTTCATGCTGTAACGACTCGTAGAAGCCTTGTACCCGACCAATCCATTGAACGCCGCTGGAATGCGGATCGAACCGGCAGTGTCGGTTCCGATGGCGCAGGTGACGATACCTCGTTGAACAGCGATGGCCGAGCCCGAAGAAGACCCGCCAGGAACGCGGCTCTCGCTGACCGCGACATCGCAGGTCGGTGTTCCGAAATGCGGATTCAGGCCAAGCCCGGAGTAAGCAAATTCCGTGAGGTTGGTTTTACCCAGCGGGATCATACCGAGTGCGGCGAGGGCTGCGATCACCTCCGCATCCTCGACCGCCATCGGAGCGTCGATCCGGGTGATGGAGCCGGCGGTTGTTCGACTACCGACGACATCCAGCAGATCCTTGACCGCATAGGGAATCCCGTCAAAAGGGCTCAAGGGAGCCCCTTGACGCCAACGCCTGGTCGACGCTTCCGCATCATTGAAAGCGCGCTGTTCAAGCACATCAATGAACACGTACGCCGAGTTTTTGATCGCCGCCAAGGCCGACTCGATCAACTTATCGGGTGTCGTCAGGCCTTGTCTCAATCGTTCAGCGGTTTGCATCATCGTGATCATGGTTTCTCCCATTTTGACGGCGGTACCTGGCAATCAGGCCGGCAAAAGCTGACGTTGGCGATCTTCAACCAACTGCCTGACCAGCACCGGAATTGCATCGAACGCATCGGCGATGGAGGCTTCGTGGCGGGCGTCGCCAAATTCCTGATAGTCGATGGAGATGACGTGGGTTTCGTTCACGCCCAGGTAGTGAGCACAGGTCTGGATGTGAGTGTCGAGGTGGTTCATCGCTTCGCGCACACCTCCCGGGCCAAATCCGAATTCACCCCGGGAAGATAAAATGACCAGCTTCTTGCCGTTCATGATCGGCTCCAGTGGGTAGTCGCCGCGGTCAAGATCAAAGGTGAAGGTCTTGCCAATGCGAATGACTTTGTCGAACCAGGACTTGAGGGCTGCCGGCATTCCGTAGTTGTACATCGGCGTACCCATGATGATGACGTCGGCGCGATCGATCTCATCGATCAACTCATCCGAGAGGCGGATCTCTTCGCGTTTTTCCGGCGTCATGTGCTCTTCGGGAGTAAAAACTGCGGCAATCCATGCCTCCGTCACGAACGGTGGAGGGTTGTGCCCAACGTCACGGACAATGACTTGCGTCTTGTCATCGCGATCAACCCAAGCCTCGACAAATGCCTGGGACAGTTTGCGGCTCAGGGAACGATCGGATCGTGCGCTAGCATCGATATGAAGAAGGGTGGTCATGTGAAACTTCCTTTGAACCTGAGGCGGAATTACCTCAATGGCTGCAACAAGTTGGCCACGACCATCGAGGGTGAGGCTATTGACATTAATTTTAGGTGCGTTAAATAAAACTCAATAAGCGAGTTTTATTTGTGGGCGTGGATGTCAACTTCGATTTTTAAAAGGAGGATGGACTGACTGTTCGCGGGGGCAATTGAGTAAAACTTAATGCGGTAATTTTGCTAAAGGGTCTTTTAGTTATTATCAATTACGTAAAAGAACAGACCTCGCTTTAATGGCTCGGGGCGATTCACGTGGTCGCCGGTCAGCGAGGAAAATAATAATGTCAACCCGTCGCAATTCTGAAAAAAGCGTAATCAACGAGGCCAATTATGATGCGCTGGGCATTGAGCCCGTGCCCGATAGCCATCGCACTTCAACGCCGCTGGACCAGTTCTGGATCTGGGCCGGGGCTAATGTCGCGCCCATCAACTGGGTGCTCGGTGCAATCGGTATCCAGCTGGGTTTGAGCCTGTGGGAAACCCTGCTGGTGATTGTCGTCGGCAACCTGTTGGGCGCGGCTCTGTTCGGCGGCATCTGCATCATGGGACACCGCACGGGCGTACCGCAAATGGTGCTTTCCCGGTTGGCGTTTGGCCGGCGCGGTGCCTATCTCCCCACCATCATGCAAGTGCTGATGCCTATGGGCTGGGTGGCCACCAACACCTGGATCGTTCTTGATCTTGCAGTGGCAGCCCTGGAAAAAATCGGTATCAGCGGTGGCATGGAACTCAAGTACGGGATCGCTTTGGCGGTCATGATTCTTCAGGTCGGCATTGCGGCATGGGGCTTTAACGCCATCAAGTGCTTCGAGCGCTACACCATGCCGGTGATTCTGTTGATCATGGTAGTAATGACCGTACTGGCCTTCACCCATGTGGATATCCAGTGGCAGGCATCCACCACCGAGGGCTTCGGCAAGCTGTCGGCCATGAGCAGCCTGATGACGGCGATCGGGATCGGTTGGGGCATTTCATGGCTGGTATACGCCTCTGATTACACCCGCTTCACCCAGAGCAAACTGTCTGACGGCCAGGTGTTTCGGTCGACGTTCCTGGGCATGTTCCTGCCCACTGTATGGCTGGCCTTTCTGGGCGCTACCATTGCTTCCGCGGGCGGAGGTTCGGATCCTGCACAATTGATCATCGCGGTGTTCGGCACAATGGCGCTGCCGGTTCTGCTTGTGCTGTTGCATGGCCCGGTAGCCACCAACATCGTGGTCATTTATTCCGCAGCGCTGGCGACGTTGTCTCTGGATCTGCGTGTTCCACGCTGGGCGGTTTCGATGGTCTCGGGCGTGGTTGCGCTGTTCATGCTCTACCTGTTTCTGCAATCGGGCGAGTTTGTACATGCCTTTGAAAACCTGATGGTGTTCTTCGTGGTGTGGATCAGTCCTTGGGCTGGTATCACGCTGGTTGATTTTTTCCTGATTCGCCGTGGTCAGGTCGATTTGAAATCGCTGTATTGCCACCACTCCCAAAGTGCATGCGCTGATGTGAACTGGAGAGGCATATTTGCACTTGCAGTGGGAATACTTGCAGCCTGGTTATTTCAGGTCGGGACAATTAAATCACTGCAAGGCCCGCTCGCAATGGCATTGGGCGGAATTGATTTGTCCTGGCTGGCAGGGTTTGGTGTGGGAGGGGGGATCTACTATTTATTGCATCGTTCACGGCGTACGGAAGTTGTCAGCTCTTCGGTGCTGGCTAAGTAAACTCAGAGTGTTCAATCATTAAACGATTAAAAAGGAAACTGCGTATGTCCCATCTTGAACAAACTAATGTGCTGAAAGCATTGAATGCTGGAACCGAGGTCGATGCATTCCTGGGTAATGTTGTGGAGATTGCGATCGTTACGCGTGATCACAAGCGCACAATGGATGGCTTGCTCAAGCTGGGGATCGGCCCGTGGCGGGTGTATACCTTCAGCCCGGAAAACACTGAAAACCAGACTTACCATGGCGAACCGGCCGAGTTTGTTCTTAAAGTCTGCTTCGCACAGTCCGGCAACATGGTCTGGGAGTTGATGGAGCCGGTCTCCGGTCCGACCATCTTTGCCGACTTCCTGGAGAAACATGGCGAAGGCATCCAGCACGTTGCCTACGACTGCAACAACATTCCGTTTGAGGATCGCATTACGGAGCTGACGCGACGCGGCTTCAAATGCGTGCAGTCCGGGTCATGGATGGGAGTGAATCATTTCGCGTTCTTCGGCACCGAGGCCGATACCACCACCGTATTTGAAACCTATGCATTTCCTTCGGACTGGGACTACCCGGAGCCCGAAGCGTGGTACCCGGCGCAAGCGTAAGACAACGCGCAAACGTCTTGGCGCCGATCTGGTGCCGGGGCGTTCGCTATGACCAATCGAAATGGGAGTGCAGCCATGAACAACGTAAGGATGGATAACATCAGTTGGGTCGACTATGAGCACCGCGTGCAATCGGGCTCGGTGGTCTTCCTGCCTATCGGTGCGACCGAACAGCACGGGCCTCATTTGCCTTTGGGCACCGATGCTTTGCTGGCCAGTGCGATCAGTGAAGATGTCGCCAGGGAAATCGACGGCATCGTCGCCCCAGCGCTTTCCTACGGCTATAAATCTCAGCCGAAATGTGGAGGAGGGCAGCACTTCTGCGGAACAACCAGCGTGGATGGGGCCACGCTGATCGCCATGGTAAGGGATGCCGTACGCGAGTTTCATCGTCATGGCGTGACGCGCCTGGTGCTGGTGATCGGTCATTACGAAAACCAGTGGTTTGTCACTGAGGGTATTGAACTGGCCATGCGCGATATCGGTCCGAATGCCGGACTGGAGGTCATGCGCCTCGAACACTGGGAGTTCGTGAAATCACAGACGCTCGACAGAATCTTTCCGGACGGTTTTCCGGGGATTGCGCTGGAACATGCAGCGGTCATCGAAACATCGATGATGCTGCATTACTACCCGCAGTTGGTATTCCTTGACCAAATTCCTGATCACGGACCGGCGCAGTTCCCGGTTTACGACATGTACCCCGCGCGGACTGAATGGGTGCCAGCCAGTGGGGTACTGTCGTCTGCGCTGGACTCAAGCGCGGACAAAGGACGGTGGCTGGTGGATGATGTGATCAGTGGAATCGCCAAGGCGGTACGATTCGAGTTCGGGCTTGATTCGATTCAGGGCCAGGCGACTTCCAATGTCGCGACACCTTGATGCAATCGAGAAATCAACTGACGGGTACGGCCTTGCAATTGATTGTTCAAGAGCCAGGTTTTTGGAAAGGCTCCAGCGCGACTGGTCGCGAGAGTCGGCCTTTTCTGGCTTATGGACGGCTTGGAATACTTCCACGGTTTCAACGCCGATAAGGCCACGCAGGCAGGACCAAGGAACCTCAAATAGCTGATAAGTGATGAAGGTGCTCGCGAATGCAGCCGCTATTCGGCAACGTCTGCAAATACAGCCTCGATCGCAGATGTGCCGCCGCAGTGTTGTAAGCGCGGTATCTGAGCTTGAGTTGAACGTAGATGAACGGGACAAGCATGGGCAATGGCGCCGCATCTCCGGTCTGCACGAGCAGCGGTACACGCTGACCGGAAGAGTAACGGCACTGAATCAGCTTCATCGGCAGCCACCTCATTCAATGACTCGCCATGAACACGAAGGACATGGCCCGTTGTGAGAGTGGACGTCAGAAGCGGCTTTGTCGAATCAGTGCCTTACGAAGCTCATGAACACTTCTAACATGGCATCTGGTTTAACAGAGTAGGTCGTTTAGGCAGGTGTTGCACAGAAAATATTGCTCTATTAGTCTTTAAAATCAATTACTTGAGCATTTCTAATTAGTCCGCATAGGCTAGGCTTTGTTGCGAAGCCATTTGGCCCGCCTTGTTGCACCATAAGGAGCGAAAAGGACCTTAATTTTGTTAAAAATTTGATCATGTGTTCAATTGAACAAGGGCAGCGTTGAGGGCTACCCCGCTTCAAACCAGGCCGGACTCTGCTAGTACGTGCGCGACAGGGCCACTTCACCTATCGATTGAGAATACGATCCTGCTTCTATTCGACTGCTCTGCCTCAAGGCCCGGATCACAATTATTTGTATAGTTTCTACCACCAGCTACGACATAAAGGTAGTGAGAACGCCAAAGCTGTGAGCTTGGCACGTAGCTAATTTCTTGTACCGGCTCCATTAACCATCTGCCCTGGCCATTCATTGAGGCTGGCGAAACGAGCAAAATGTCCTCCACCTGTCCAGAGCTCAAACCTAGCTGAAAGTGTTCCAGAGTGAGGACATCAGAAATAAGAAGCATTTCTTTTGACACCACATCACCCTGGCTGCGCGTCACGGTCGCATAAAACCAGGGAAGAGTGAGAATTTGCTCCACATAAGGCCATAGTTGGAGATCAGGCTCGAGCCTTGAGCTGAGGGGAATGGCGGTGTGCAGATAGGTTCTAAACATGATATTCCTCCAAATGAACACTATAGATTGTAGCCCTATAGTGTTCAAAAAGGCTTCATCGTTCCATTTGCGAGCGATGAAAAATGGAACTAAAGAAAGCTTTTGGTATTGCACTGAGAAGGTTTCGCGTCAGCAAGGGTCTTACTCAAGAGGACTTCTCAATTGTCAGCAGCCGCACCTTTCTTAGCTCTCTAGAGAGAGGGGTGAAAGGGGTCACGCTCGAGAAAATTGATGAGCTAGCCTCAACAATAGGGGTGCATCCAGTGACACTCATAGTGGCCTGCTACCTCCAAAAAGACACCACCTCAGAGCTGAATGAGCTATTTGACCAAGTCCGCGCGGAGCTGGAGTGAAATCGGAATGTTGACAGCCTGCGGGTCAAAAAGATTTAGCCTGAAGGAACTATTAAACCAAGTGCGTCCCGAGCTCCCCTGACCTTTTTACCAGGAATAATCTTATGGAATTGAAAACTTCTGATGTTTGTATTCATGCTAATGACGCTTGGGATAATATTGTTACTTATCGCATTCGGGAAATTAAAAAAGATGCGTATGTATTGGAGCCTGCCTCTGATCCATTTAGTGGTAAAAACCTGCGAACCGTGCCAGTTAGCGAGCGCGACGCATTGTGGATTTATCCATTCTCGCTATTTTCATATGAAAGACATAAAGCGCTGGCGGAGTCAATGCACACCATCGGAGATTTAGTGTTTGCTTTGTTGGGTAAGCATAAAGATATGCCGCTTGAAGAACTAATCAGCCTGATGATTAAACGTAAGGATAAGTACAAGTTCAGCGACGAACACGCACCTTGGATCCTACGCTGCCTCGTTGCGGTCAAAAAAATTGTAGCAAAGCAAAAGGGAAATACCGTGTTACTTTCCCTATCTCTTGCCCAGAGGGCCCGTGAAAAACAGCGAAAGTTCTCTGCTACAATTGCCTCCGAACTGGCCTCATTGAGCGAGCGTGTCAGGCTTATAATCGATCACGGTCCTACCGTTGGAACTTACCGGGAAAATTTGCTGCAAAATTCACTTAGAAAGCATATTCCTGAACGTTACCACGTTGCAACAGGATTTATCTACGGTCTGAAAAAACAGATAGACATTTTGATCTATGATCGGATTGACTACGCGCCCGTGTTCCGAGAGGGGGACCTTGTGATCGTTCCTCCGGAATCAGTACGTGCCGTCATTGAGGTCAAAACCAGTCTCACAACTGAAAACCTCGAATCGGCATTAGAGTTACTGGATTTAGCCTCGTACTTCGACGATAACCAGCCGCCCTTCTTTAAAGGTATATTCGCATTCGAGAGCCCTTTGAAGAGTCATATTTTGTACGAGAAAATCGCAGACTTTTATACTGATTGGAATGTCCAGGCACAGGGCGGGGCTGGCGAGATGATTATGAGACCATTCCAGCATTTGACCTGTGCCTGTGTTATAAACAAGGCTTTTGCATATACGCGATACACTCGAAATGAAAATGGTAGGTTGGTTCCAGTGCTATGCTCCAAGAACAGCGCGACCTCCCTCGAGAGCCAGTCCAGTATCTTTATGCAGAGTTTGTTGTCCCATCTTAAATTTGGTGGCATGAAGCCGTTCAAGATGGATTACATGGGAAGAATGCTCGGCGAAGATACATATAGTGAAGATATTAAGGACTTGAGGGCAGGCGATGACAGTTGGGGGGCTTACTTCGGCTTTGACGAAGGCGATGAAGATGAGCATGCAGTCGAAGAAATGGAAAAACTTATCATTGGAGCACAGCGCTGGCTGGACGGAGAAGACAATTTTGACGCCTAGTTGCCCGCTTGATGCCTGAAACTCAATTGTGTCCACCTAGAAAAATAGTTTCCGAAGTAACAGGGGGTACGATTAAGCCCTCGCCGACTTTTATTGTTGAGTTTCGGCTGTAGTGACACCTACCCCTGATGCTCTCTACACACATCGCGAGAAGCACCCCGAGTTTAGGATGCCGGCCTAGTAAAAGCTCTAGCAAAGGGGGCATCCACCGGTACAGCCAAGGTTTTGGTTTTTAGGCAGAACGGAAGCACCCAGAGAGACAGACCACGCTTCTGGTGGAAATCAAAAACTGGGAGTGGGTGCTTAAAATTTTCGGTTTTTGGGTAGATCAGGACTACGTCACCCTTACCACCAAGGTAACCTTGTCCGTAGGCATGCAATTGGTAAAAGTCAGCCTGCGCCAAGCCGTATTTGTCTGTGCCATTAGCCTTCGAACCATCCAGCAATTTCCATTTGGTGTCTAATACGATCAAGTCGCTAGCTCCCTCTCGAACCAGCAGGTCAGGCTTGAGGCGGAACCATTTTTGCTTATTATGGCTAACGAGATGATGGCTATGAGCCTGAGTTTTAAGGGTTAGCGACCCTATCAGTTGTTTCGGTAAATGCTTAGATACGAAAGCCTCGAATAGAGCTTCCATTGGAAATAACAGGGATGGCGCGTGGTTCTTGCCTACACCTGTGAGAGGCGATTCCTCTTCTAGAATTAGCTGGGCCCAAGCCAGCGCGTTAGCGTAGCTCCCCATCCCCCGTTCTAGGAGAACCAGCTGAAAATCCCGCGCCGGTTGAATGGACTCGGGAACGTCAGCAAATACAAAACACAGCTCGCGTGCCAGTTTTTGATTCGCTTGTGATGCCGACAACGCCAGCACACGACGTAAGGCTTTATGAAGTAAGCGGTTCTCCGGTCGGTTCGTCGAGAACTCGTCGTGTTCCGTAAAAAAGCGGTCAGCTCTATATACATTTTGGCGTAGGTGCTGCCCAAACAACAGTTTGCCACGCAGGGCAAACAGATTGTCTTGCCGGGCGGTGTATTGGCTTCTTAATCCTCGTTTAACGACTTGCTCAACAGCCTGTAGGTACTCACCAATAAATACCTCCAATAATGGCATCTTCGTAGCAGCAAGCTTGGCGCTGTCAGTTTGGATATGGCGAAATCGCCTAAGACAGCAAAGCATATCAATCAACAGTTGTCGCGCCTCTACAGCGCCACCTCCAATAACCTGTCCTACCTTGGGCAGTACCTCAATCTGGAAACCATCAGGAGCGCGAATGACACCAACGAAACTGGTTACCTGGATAGCTCTACGCCCGCGCCTCTGGGTCAAACGTAGCCAAACTGCGCCCCCTTGCTCAGTGCTCCACAGGCATAGCCATTCGAGCCAGTCAAACACGCTGCTGGGCACCTCTGTATCGCCGCCACCGGCCCCCTGGGCAACCACGGTGCCGAACTCATAGATTGTGACACCGCTCATCTGCTGGCCCACGGATCAACTGGCCAGCGTCTGGTAAATGCCGATGTAGGCATCCGGGCTCAAAAATGCTGCTTCCTGCACTGTGTAGCGTCGTTTGGTTGAGTACTCATTAAGCTCGTGATCACTGCCAAACAAACGAGTAAGGTCGACTTCGTGATCTTGGCTTTCAATAACGAAACACGCCGGCCTAATTTTCTGATTATCCGCGAGCACAAGGCGAATTTTCTGCCAGTCCTCAAAAAAGTACTCTTCCAGTAAAGGCACAATGCGGTTACGAAATATCTGTGCCAAGGCGTTAAACCGCGCCTCGCCATCAACAACCTTCTTCAAAGAGGTGAGGTAGGCGTGTCCAATGCTGTGGTCCCGATCGTACAGAGCCTCCACTCTTTGATTGATTGCTGCGAGCATGCGTGGGATATCGATTGTTTTATCACCTAACGTTACGCGCAAGCCATGAAGCGGGGCATCGAGCTCATCACGCACATCAGGCATTACAGGCACGAAATCGAAACGCCGTCGCAGAGCAGTATCCAACAGAGCCAGCGACCGATCTGCGGTGTTCATCGTACCAATAATATCCACGTTAGCTGGCACCGAGAACGGCTCGCCCGAATATGGCAGCGTGAGCGAAATGGCGTGCTCGGCACCTTCACGCTTGTCGCTTTCGATGAGTGTGATCAGTTCTCCAAATATTTTGCTGATGTTGCCGCGATTGATCTCGTCGATAACCATCGCAAAACGCTGATCGGGGGCAAGCCTTGCCTTGCGGCAGAGCTCCTTGAACACGCCTGGACGAATCTCATACTGGATCTCACCCGACTCAATATCCTCACTCAGCAACGGGCGCAGCCCCTCGACGAACTCCTCGTAACCATAGGATTGATGAAAGGTCACGAAGCTATACCGTTGTACTGCTACGGCTACCTGGGTGCCTGCCTTAAGTTGATCCACCAGCTCTATCAACTCCTCGCAAGCGTCCTGCCAATCGCCAGCTAACTGCCAAACGGAGTCAGCGGTTTTATCAAATATCGCCGGAGCCATGCGCAGTTTGGTATTAACAGTTTTCGAGTCTTCGATTGTGTGATGTTGCAGTGTTCCCCATAGGGTTTGCTTTATGCCTGTTGAACGACCTTTGGCTGACGCGATGGCCTGGATGAAGGGGTGTTCAGCCAGCTCGCGTACATTGGCTTTACCTTCGAGGTCGTAAATAGCCGCTGCTGCACCTTCCCACCATTTGAGCGCAGAAACTTTTTCCGCGATGGCCTGACTGCGCCATTCCTCATTGGATAGCGAGGCTTCAGCTTGCTGATAGTCTCGCTTCAGCAGACTGGTGAGCTCATAGGTCTTGCCAGTGCCTGGCGGGCCGTAATAAATCCGGTTGATTGGCGCAGTAATGGGGCGAGGCATTTTTACTGATTCCCTCACCAGCGACGGACTAAGGCTATCTGCTTCAATAGGTTCGCCGGCCAGGCCTGCCAATTCGGCCAAGCTGGTTCCGAAATATGGGACCAGCAGCGTCCGATCAAACTCTGGCAGATCATCTGTACCCACCTGCCAGAAGGTGGTGTTGCCTTGCGGCGACCAGTATTTAGAGTTTTCGGTATAGCGATCCGACCGTACAGCCGACTTCAAGATGCGGTAGTTACGTTGCAACCAACCATCGCCTTTGTCACACGGGGTGGCATTCGAGGTGAACTGTCCGACTCTTTGGAGGCTGTTACCGTGGCACAGGAAGAACAGCGTACCGACTGGTGCTTCGGCAAATTTTTTTCCTTGCCCCTTACCAGTTTCACTGTGTATCACCGCCAAATTGCTTGCTAAGTACTTCTTCCGTTCCTCATCGGTAAAACTGGGTGGGTTACCGTGCGAAAGCTTCCAGATAGTGAGGTTTTTCTCACTCCATTCCGCCCAAATCTGCCGACCGAACTCCAGAATCCCCGAATTAGCAGGCTGCTTGGCCAAAGCGTTTTTCTGCAAAGTAGCCATGCTGCTGCCAGTGCCGTCGCCTGCGAAGGCACTAAGCGGCGCAGTTTTGAATATATCTACGATTCGGGGAGTCTGGCGATCTTGGTAGTGGAAGGCAATTTTCCACTTATAGGCTTCACCTAGTTGCTTGAATTCCTCAATACCATCCAGGTTGCCCTTGGCCGCCAGCTCTGCGACCTGAACAACGAACCCACGCACTTGGGTGAAGGCATCCTCGGCTGTCGTTCCCAGTGATGTATACCAACCATGGGTGTCCGAATAGCTCAGCTTGGCATCACTATTCTTGCCTTCAGTGTCCTTGCGTGAAAACACGCCGAACTTAAATGCCGAACCACCCCAGATACTGCCAAGCTCATCAAGTCGTGATTCGATCCAATAAGTAAAGCTGTCCTTCGAGCCCGCCTGGCTATACTCGTCCAGTGTCATTCTGGCAAGTCGATCCAACGGCCAGAGACTCAGGAACTCATCCCATAACACGTACAATTTATCTTCACTGGTCATTTGGCGCGCTCTTCGACGGGGAGGGCGATAAGCATGCCTTTACGGGCCAGTTCGGACGAAGGCAGACTCGGAGAGGTGGAACGCTGGTTGAGGTAGGCTTGGCAGTTGACGCAGTTTCTACTACTCGCGTTGTTCCAGCTGCTGAGCATAAGGTCCATGTGCTCTATCACTTTACAACTCCCGCTACGAAGACAGCTTATTGAACTTTGGGTTTAAGCAAAACCAAGCCCGCGATTTACAAAACACGCGGACCGAGCTCTGCTCTGAAGCGCTGCTATTCGCTCAACGTCACCGAGGTGGGCAAGCCTGCAGCTACATCACGAAACGCCATCAAAGCGGCCTCAAGGTGATCGATTATTTCTAGCTGTAGCACATCGGGCGGGGGCAGATCATCAAGGTTGTCCAGGCTGTCATCCTTGAGCCAGAAGAGGTCTAGGCTTGCCTTGTCGCGAGCAACGAGATCTTCGTAGCTGTAGTATTTAAAGCGTTCGGTCTCTGCGCGCTCATACCGGTTTTCCGGGTTGTAGCAAGTCACGAAGTCGCGCAGATCCTCTAGCTTCAACGGGCGTGTTTTTAGCGTGAAGTGCTGGTTGGTGCGCAAATCATAAAACCATGCGCCTTTGGTGTGTATTTTTCCATCTTTGGGCTTGGCATCGAAGAACACTACGTTTGCCTTTACTCCATGCGCATAGAAGATGCCTGTAGGGAGGCGCAAAATTGTGTGCACATCGCAGGTTTCAATTAGTTTCTTACGAATCTTTTCCCCAGCACCACCTTCATACAGGACGTTGTCAGGCAGTACCACAGCAGCTTTACCATCAACCTTGAGCATGTTGACGATGTGCTGTAAGAAATTGAGCTGTTTGTTAGAGGTCGTTTCCCAGAAGTCTTGGCGTTGGTAGGTGAGCGCGTTTTTGTCTTCTTCGCCTTCTTCGTTGGTGATAGTCATGCTGCTTTTTTTGCCAAAGGGCGGGTTTGCTAGTACGTAGTCAACACGAACTTTAGGCTCGCTGATTAAGGCGTCGGAGCGATCCACCGAAGGTTCGCCAACCAGCTCACCAATGTTGTGCAAAAACAGGTTCATCAGACATAAACGACGCGTATTTGGAACGATCTCGTTGCCGTGAAAGGTCTCGTCTCGCAGAAACGCTTTTTGTTTAGCGTTTAGTTTAGGTGCCTCGTAATCTAGCCACTCCGCACTTTGTTTCATCCAGTCACCCGTGCCACTTAGCCACTCATTGGCCACGAGAAAGAACCCACCGGTACCGCAGGCTGGATCTGCAATTGATTTAAGCGGTTGCGGGCGAATACAAGCAACCATGGCCTGAATCAAGGCACGCGGAGTGAAGTACTGGCCCGCGCCACTCTTGGTATCTTCAGCGTTCTTTTGCAGTAACCCTTCGTACAAGTCACCTTTGGCATCGGTGTCCATGCCAACCCAGCTTTCGGCATCGATTAACTGCACCAGGCGCGAGAGTTTGGCCGGATCCTGGATTTTGTTTTGTGCCTTGAAGAAAATCGCGCCCAACATGCCCGGCTGCTCCCCAAGCTTGTGCAGGGTGGCTAGGTAGTGGGCTTCCAACGGCTCACCCGTTTTGCTGCGCAGGTTCGCCCAATCATAAGCTTTGGGAATCTGTGTATCGCGCAGGTAAGGCTCTTGTGAATACTCATGTGCCATTTTCAGAAACAGCAGGTAGGTCAACTGCTCCAGATAATCACCATAACCTACGCCGTCGTCGCGCAGGGTGTGGCAGAAATTCCAGACTTTCTGGATGAGGGTGGAAGCGTTCATTTCAAACCTCTAAAAGTTCTTGTATCCAAGGGTGGCTGTCGCTGCGTTGCCCCCTCAGGAGAAAATGCATGTCGCCGCTAAACGGAGCATCACGATCAATAGAGCGACGCAAACGGCCGGCTACGATCTTGAATTCTGGAGATCGACTCACGTCTTGAGTTGCTAACTCGAATAAGCGCTTACCTTCCGCAACATCTGCCATCAGTTGCACTGCTGCGCCATGGCGGCGCTTGCACGTGGGCTCGTAGTGAAGGTGATAAACCTCGATAGAGTCTTCGGCGCGCCGCTTACCAACAGGGTCACTGCTGGCCGCACATGGCTGTCCGTTCTCTTGATGACAACCCAGCAAACGCCAGTCACCCATCTCGCACGGGTCTAATAGCACCGGTTGTTCTTGGTTTAGTGGACCAGGTCCATAAAGGCGTTGAGTCTCATCAATCAGAGGAAATCGATCAGCTTTGCCTCCAGCTGTAACACCTTCAACATCTTTGCGCCGACTATTACAGTAGGTGCAGGCATATCGGTAATTTGTCGGTACAAAAGCGAGCCAGCGATAACCGTTATGAGGATTAGCAGCATCACTCACTCGATTCTTTGGACGAAAATGATCCACGGCGTTATCAGAACGGTCAACATGGGTTTCGCAGTACCAACACTTATCATGTAAAAGATTGGCCAAGCCATCTTTTAGTTCACGCCAAACAGCGCCGTGATCATTAGGATTGCCACCGTTAGTAACAGCAGTGATCGCTGCTTGGGCTCTAGCAAGCCACCCAACAGGTTGGGCCAGTTTTGAAAGGTCTACGTACCTCAATGTGGCTGCTCCATTTTTGGAGTTGAGTCCTCTGCTAATAGCTCACCAATTAATTTCTTGGAAAGAGCCTCGCGCTCTTTTCGTCCCATAGCCACGACATAACTAGCAAGCTCACTCACACTTTCTGTCTGAAATTTTTCTATGAGCAGTTCATTGCGCAGACGCAGATACCTTGAGTATTCGTCGTCAGGATGGAAGAAGCGAAATCCAAGACGATCAAGCTTCCCATTTAGATCGTCAAGGCTCAGCTGTTCATCACTGGTCAGCGTTTGTTTTGCGGCCAGTGCTCTTTGCTTTTCTAAAAGCAGTTGGGTTGGCTGATCCAAGGTGGATGCGATCCCAAACATATCACTAGTCACAATCGCGGCATACCCCATGCCGCGAGGGTCCATTTCTGGGTAACAAGCTACAATTTTTCGACGAACTTCATCTTTATCTAATCGTAAAATTTGTACTTGTTTCCTCTCCAGATCTGCCACTGCAAGTGGATTGTGGGTAGTTAACAAAATGTGACTGGTTTCTTCCCTTTTTTCGCCTGCAGTAACGAATTTTTTTAGATACGAAATGTAGTCAACACTCCAGCGCGGATTCAAATGCGTATCGGGTTCGTCGAGTAAAAACAAACTTTCATCTTCGGCTGTAAATCGCAATAACCCCAGCACAGTGAGGAGCTGTTGTTCTCCTTCACTCAGTTCTCGGAAAGTTACACAGCCATCATTTTTCTTGAGGCGAACACGGATGCGTACTTCTTCGATTAACTCGGAGACGTAGGTGCTTTCAAGGTCGCGAAAAAAACTGGCTGGAGATTGATTGCCGACCAACTTGCGCAATGCAGTGATGTCTTTCACATACAGATATTTGAACTGAAGCGTTTCCTTGTTCCATATTGACGTCGATACGCGTCGGCTTACCTCAATAGGTGCCATCGCAACATCATAAAGACGAGCTAGGAAATCACGTACCACGCCCCTTGCGTTCCAAAACCGCGGATCGCCATCTGGTGCTTTCGACCTCCAGGGGGGTTGGCGCAGGACAAACAGAACAGACTCAATCCCTTCATCTGGATCAAGGCCTAGATGCTCATCAAGGAAAGATCGCACTACGTCTGACTGCTGAATCAAAAAAGCCAGCAGGACGAACTGACTATGCACAGGCATCGCATAAAACAGACGCTTCAAGCCTGGGTCTTCGCCATTGCGCAGTTTGCTGTCGTAGCCCTCCAGATAAGGTCGAAACACATCATGCATGCGAGTGCTTTCACCCGAGTAGTAACTGAACACATAGCGCGGGAGATAGGTGGTCTCACCATCCAGAAACGCTTTAAGTTTGATCAACTCACCTTTAGGTGTCTCGTCCGAGGTGTCTGCCTCTAACAGGCTAGCGGTAACCCCTGACTGCTTGGCTTGTTCTCTACTGGCGATACGAATGATGATCGGTTCTTTCTTTCGGTCCGGGTCGGCATCAATATATATATGTCGAATGTCAGCGCCTGCGCCCATGTGATAAGCCAGCTTAAAGGCGAATGCTGGCGTGCGCTTTTTGCTGATCAGATCGCGAAAAATGATTGCCAGCGCCTCCAGAACATTGGATTTACCAGTACCGTTCCAGCCAATCACAACAGTCACCCAATGATCTTCATCAAAGTCGATGGTGACGTTTTTTAGGTTCTTAAATTGGTGAGTAGGGCTGTCTTTTTCGCTACCGATGGTGAGTTTTTCTAATCTCATCGTTAGACCACTGTCACAAGTTTCAAGCGATCGTATAGCTTGCGACCTTGCTCATCGGTAGTAGGCTCCACCAACAAAAGATGTGACTGATCTAAATCACGCAGTTCAGCATATAAGGCTTCAATTTGATCAGTTTCTATGCCATCGGTCACACCGCAACGGCGAAATACTTCCTGTGCCGGTAACCAATCGGATGCGTCAGCAAGCACTTCGATTATTTTTTTTGCCACTACGGCGACCCCCTTCTTGGCTTTGGTTTTACGAGTCTTAGGCTGCATTGTCCGCGCTTCACACTCTGCACGGATTCGCTCTAGCAACACTGTGGCCGGCTCATCACTGCGGTCTTGCGGAACAAGTTGACCAGAGAATGCGGACTTGAGGATGTTGTGGCGTTGGGCAGCGGATTGCTTGAGGGCGTGTGACACAGCGGACTGCTGCTCTCGAAGGTTTGCTAGCTGATCCGAAAGTTGCTTTACGATCTCGACTTGCTCAGAAGTGCTCGGCAATGGAAATTCAACTTCTGAAAATCGACCTGCACCTAGGTGGGCAATATTTGTGGTGATTGTTGCAATTTTACGAAAACGACCTGAGTGCATGTAATGCAAGAATAACGCAAGAGCAAATTCGGGTATGACTCCGTCTTCAGCTCTAAAACGAACAAGAGTGTTAGTGAAGCATGCTCTAGGGAGCTCACCTCGGTAGATAGCAGGCCGACCAATTAGCTCGAGACTTTGGCCTTCATTCAGCAATATATCGTTAAATTCAAGCTTAAAAACTTGCTCCTCCGTTTCAGAAAAGTGCATTTCCATAACGTCTGAAATATCGATACGATCTTCAAATACATTGGCAACTCGCAAGTAAGGCACCATATTGGAACCTGTGTGGAACTGTGGTGCACGCTGCCGTCCAAGCTGGACATTGCCAGCCTGAGCAACTTTCGCCCACACCCACCCATTCGGCAATACTGACAAATCTGTCGTATCGGGTTGAGCCGGCTCGGAGTATTTGTCCTGCCAATCTTTAGATGGGGACTTGTCTTGTTCTGCGAATCTTGCGAGTTGCTTCGCTTCCCAGCGGGCGCGGCGCTCGATAAGGATCCGTTGCAATAATTGCTCGCCGGACTCATGCACTGGGTTTTTTTGGCGCCATTCTGCAGTGAGCGAACCGTTGATAGCAGCTTTTAGGAGTGCTTTACGGTATTGAACAAGTTTTTTTTGCGCGGTCTTAAGTTCAGCTACGCCAACATCGAGGTCTGTGAGCAGCTCTTCGAGTTTGGCGACGATACGTGTTTGCTCCTCGCGTGGTGGTAAGGGGAGCTCAATTTCGCCAATGGTTCTTGAAGAAAGATGCTTAACCGTTACTGAGGATGTATTGGCATTGATGGCAGACAAGTAGCCTGGAAGTAAAAATGCTAGGAAACTCTTAGAGTAGAGCTCTTCAATTGGTGTGATTTTGCAAACACGCTGATTTAAGATCGCTGGTTTTTTGCCCCAGAAAGCAGAATTAAAATCGCCGTCCATACCAACAAGAAGCTCGCCGGGCTTTACAACGAATACTTGGTCGTACTCACCCGTATAGAAAGTTGATGTTTCACCGGATAAAACATCACGAATTCGTATTAGCGGAAAACCATCAGTCATACTAAACATTGCTGAGTTGAACGGGGCTCCATTTAGGAGAAAAGCTACATCCGCAAGAGGAACACGTTCCCACGAAGAGTGTTTTGCGAGTAGGCCGGTTTTATCGTTGGCAATTAGCTCTGAAACCTTCATTGTAAAAGCCATTACGCGACTAACTCCTCATTCATTTCATCAATAAATATATCCAATTCCTTGCCCAGCACACTCCAGACTTTCTGCAACCCACCCTTGTTGGCGAGTTCAGCGTAATCAAAATCGTCGCGGCTGATGCTGCAACTGTTGGCGATATGGTCTTTCATCAGGCGCAGCCAGTCAGTTTGTTCAGGGGTGAAGGCTACGGTACGTTGTGCATTGTGACGGAAGATCCAGGTTTGAAAGCGCCTATCCACTTGCTCAGCGAAGGGTTTTAGTTCGGCGTCCAAACCGATGGCGAAACGCACCAGTGCTACTAGGTCGGTGAGTTGGCGGCGGCTAGTAGCACCGTTCACCTGCGAGGTTTTCACCCGAGCATAAGCATTCCAGAGGCGCTCCGTGGTCAGCATCAATGGCGGCTTGCTTAGGGCCGAGTGTAGCTCTTCGATCATGTCGAAGGTCAGCGCACGGCGCTGATAGGGCTGCTGATAGAAAAAACCCAAGGCGGAAACTTCGTCTTTGTGTTGGGCTATGTAATCGACAAAGGTCTGGATAGTTGTTTGTGCCTGTTTTTCGGCTTGTTCGCTGAAGCCAGCAAAGGTGATCTGATCTAGATTGATGTGGTCGATCAGTTGCTCACGCTCGCGGCGGGAGGCCTCTATCTCATCGCGTAGTTCGGGTTTGTCGAAAGGAGCGCAAGCCTCGGCCACGCGAGCGTCGCGTGCGCTTTGCAGCTCTCGCTCAGTAAGGGTGTCTTCCGAGCGAGTTATCCCTTGGTCTTTGGCTGTTTCTAGTGCTGTTTGAACGATCTTGTCAGGATCGAGCGCAACAACAAGGTTCTTTCCAAGCTCACCGACGGGAATACCTCCGGAGACTTTTTCGATGCGGGCCTTTGCTTTCTCATCAAGTTGCTTCGCCAGCCTGACTAGTCGGTTAGCTAGCGAAAGCACAGTGTCATCATCACGGAGGCCAACCGCTATACCTTGCAGTAGGGATTTCAATGCAACGCCTGGCTTTTTTTCCAGCGGACGGCTCTCGGTTTTCAGCGACTTCTCTACGCCAACGGCATCTATCAGCACAAAGCGGGTTTTCGCACCGTCAGCACTAGCTGATACCCGTTGAAGGCTATCGCCATCGAGAGAGCGCACACCACGGCCTTTCATCTGCTCGTAGTAGCCCCTGCTGCGTACATCGCGCATAAACAATAGTACTTCCAGCGGTTTTACATCTGTGCCGGTAGCGATCATATCCACTGTGACGGCGATACGCGGGTTGTAGTCGTTTCGGAAACTGGCCAGCACGCTGTCAGCGTCTTCTTCTGCCTTGTAGGTCACCTTTTTGCAGAAGGCGTTACCCTGACCATAGACCTCACGCAAGATGTTGATGATGTCGTCGGCGTGGCTGTCGGTTTTAGCGAAAATTAGGGTTTTCGGTGTTTCTTTACGGGTTGGGAAAATCTGTGTTTCAACTGCAGTTTTCATAGCCTGAATGACTTGCCGGATCTGGCTCACGTTAACCACTGAGCGGTCGAGCTCTTTGCCAGTGTAGGCACTGTCTTCTTCGGTTTCAGCCCAGCGCTTCTTTCGGGTAGTTCGGTCGCGGTGATCGACCCACTCCTTAGCTTTAACCTCAGCACCTTTTTGGGTTATCTCGGTCTCGATTTCAAATACGTCATACCCAACATTGACTCCGTCTGCTACCGATTGCTCGTAGGTATACTCGGCGACGATATTCTCATTAAAAAAACCAAAGGTGCGCTTATCCGGCGTGGCAGTTAGGCCAATCAGAAATGCATCGAAGTAATCGAGCACCTGCTTCCACAGGTTGTAGATGCTGCGGTGACACTCGTCGATAATAATGAGGTCGAAGGTTTCAATTGGAATGGTCGGATTGTAGCGAACCAGCTTCTCCTGCTTGACGATCTGCTGTACTTCGTTAAGAGAAACATCTTCTGCCGATTCATCAATTGGCTCGCCACTCAAAATTGAATACATGCGTTGGATAGTACTGATGCATACCTGTGCATGTGGGTCGATGGTGGGGGAGGCCAAGCGCTGTACGTTGTAAAGCTCGGTGAATTTACGAGCGTCATCCGGAGGTGTGTAAGCCATAAACTCCTGATGGGCCTGCTTGCCGAGGTTGCGAGTATCCACTAGGAATAAAATTCGTTTCGCGCTACCGAATTTCAGCAGGCGATATACCGAGGTGATGGCAGTAAAAGTCTTACCCGCGCCAGTCGCCATATGCACAAGGGAGCGCGGCCGATTGTTTGCAAGCGATTTCTCAAGCCCAGTAACCGCGCTAATCTGGCAGTCACGTAAGTGCCGGGTGGGCAGCGCAGGTATATTGCCCGCGAAGCGGCTGCGTAGTGTGTCAGCTTGGGTCAGCCAATCCGCCAGGGTTTCTGGCTTAAAGAAGTTAAAAATTTCCCGCGAGCGTGGTGCTGGGTCGCGACCGTCAGTAAATCGGATGATCTCTCCAGTGGCTTCAAACAGGAAAGGAAGCGGAGTGTTGTCCTTGCGCCATTTCAGGTTGGCCGAAGCGTAGCGTTCCGTCTGTGCTTCGTGAGTGGTCATATTCACGCCAGATTCGTTTCGCTTGGCTTCAATAACGCCGACAGCAACTCGATTTACAAACAACACGTAATCCGCTGGACCAGTATCCGTTGGGAACTCGCGTACAGCCACCCCCAAGGAAGCTCCCAGGTTGAGTTGCTTCATATCTTGAACTAGCCAGCCGGCTTGCTCGAGGTGTTTGTCGATTTCCTGCCGCGCTTTGGCTTCTGGAGTCATACTTCATCGTCCGTGATTTACGGCTTTACAATGGGCTGCGCTTGGGAGATATGCCATCACTCCAGCACCACGAGGAACTCAGTCACCAATGCAATGGGTTCAATCTCACGCATATTTCGGTTGAGCTTCACCAGCCCATAGCCCGCCATCATCTTCAGCGTGCGTGAAAGGTTCGGTACCTTGCGCCCAGAGAGCTCGGCTAGTTCGGTAAGCGACCTTGGGTGCTGGTCGTGGATGGTGCGTAAAAGCGCGCGATTGTCATCAGACAGCACCGCTGCGAGCGAAGCCATTGAGGTGAACCAGACGGTAGGCTCGTCAGTTCCTCTGAGCTCACGAATGGGCTCGCCTGGACGGCAGATCCCAGCAACACAACGGTTCATTACAGAGGCTCGAAGGAGGGTAGTAGACGCGTGAACTATATCAGTGCTTGATAAGCATCGTCGAGGGCAAGGCTCTCTAGAAGGTCGTAAATGCCATACGACTAGCAGGCGAGCTAGGTATTGCCAGTAAGATCGCCGTGAAGATCTTCAATAACTACCAAGGCAAGTCAACGCTTCGGGCTTGCCAGAGGTCGAAGGTGGATTGCGTGACCAGGATCACGCTTGCAAGCTCCTAGGCCTGCTGCCTGCAAACGGATTACTAGGTCAGAGTAATTGGTGCTCGGTAGTTCATCACGTTCGAAAGCTGATCAATCGAACAATCTAGTCGCTTCGCGATCTCACTGTCATAGCCAGAGCAAGCAATACATCCTGGCGAAGAGCCTCACCTGGATGGAGAGGGTTATTCATTGGCATTGGTTCTTATCCCGCGGTAATAGACACCATGGTTAATACCCATCTTAGACACTAGTGAATCGAGGAAAACCGCCTCCTCTCTGTCGTCAGTCCGCCAGGCCTAATTTAGCTTTTCCGGTGTTAGCGCAGGTAAAATCTTTGCACTAGGTAATGCCTGCAACGCTGTTAGCTGTTGCCGGGTTTCTTCCCAAGCTGGAAAGAATTTACGCCATGCGGCCATCCCTCCCATCTCACCGACTGCTAGAAGCATAGCCTTGTGAGATGCAATTAGTAGATCGCGCTCGGCTTGTAGGTTCTCGTTTTCCCTAGTCAGCCGGGCCACACGCGCCTGCAGGTTGGTACGAGACTGTTTATCTGTCTTTTCCACGAGAGCACGCAGTTCAGATTGACGTGCTTGGTACTGGTTGAGCAATGCCTTGCGTTCGGGCTGGCGTGTTATATCGCTGGCGTGCTTGAAGGAGCAATCTTGCTCCCGGATCACAGAGCGAGCCGTGATGACAACATTGTCGTTAAGCATGCGCTGGAGGACAGCTTCAAGATCCCGAGCCTTCATGCAGGCCTCCAAGTTTTTGGCTCATCCAGTATGCTCGTGCCGTGCTTAACCTCTACGGCACTATAGAGATCTTTGCCATCAGGGAAGGGATGCGCCAGTGGGGCTGTGACAAGGATCTTCTCCAGACTTTCTAGTCGAGATTGGGCGTGATTTAGCTGATTCTGCCATCCAATATTTCGAGCCTCAGGTGGACTGGCCTCGATGACATTCACTACATCAATCATCCGATGCTTCAATTTTTCTAGCCTTTGCTGTTCCTCGGGAACACCCGAGCGTGTCAGGTGTCGGCAGTCGTAGCATTCAAGGTGTTTGGGGCAGGGGTCGACTGTGAAGCTATTTACACAAAAGCCAAACGGAGTGGCATGCAGGCCATCTGCCTCGGCAGAAAGATAGTGGAAAGCTTCGTCGTCGCCCATGTCTTCCTGAATCTTGAGAAACTCGTCAACGATGGGGCCGCGAATCTTCTTGGCCATTATCATCTGCAGAGTTTCCTGTGCTCTTGGAGCCATCGCTTCGGCCCCCTTAGGAAGATCAATATGCGCAAGATCTTCCGCCAGACTGCGATGGTCATAAACGTAGCTTTGAGCAACGCTGCGACGGTTGAAGCGCTTGGTGATGATCGTGTCGGCTACGCCTAGGCGGAATAACTCAGCGTTTTGAAGATGCCGGAAAGAGTGCGTATTCAAGCTATGAGCGCGATCTTCATCGGTCTGGCCGTAGCGGGAAAAGATATTGTTGGTTCCGCCGCCAAGATGAAGCTGTAAGTCCAAGGCAGATGCACGACCGACGGCGAAGTATCGATTTGCATCCAAAACCCCACCGTTTCGCTCTTCGATAAGTGCTCGTATAGGCATTAAAAACATTAATTCGGCAGGGCTCAGGCAGCCTCCATCACGCATCAGAAAGGGCTTTGTGTCCGGCAGTTTTGAGGTCATTCCCCCTCTGATTAACGCCTCTGCTTCGCTCACACGGATATATGCATTCTTCCAGTCAACTTTCCCTATAAATGGAGTACTGTCATGCCTCCGAATGGTGATTGGCAGATTTTTAAGGTACTTCATGCAGTTGGCGGATACTCCATGAATTGGCACTTGGCGAATTTGTAACTGACGCATTTTATCCAAATAAATTGGGTCGAATGCCTCCCGATATTTACTGACGAGCTCTTCAGGCAGTGGAGGAGAGGCGAACCAAAGAGAACCAGATATTCTGCTGTAAATATCCCATGCTGGAGCTAAGGCGTCCTCTGGAAGCTCTGGTAACAAGCGGCCTGTGCTGATCTGGAGCCGCAGTCTTTCGCGCAGTGGTCTCGTCAGCCGCTCTGCATCCCCGAGAGCTTCTAACACAAGGTCCTCAAAAATAGCAGGAACGTGCTGAGTATTCTCGAATAGCACTATGCCTTCAGTGCTTTTATCCGTAGCTTGTTTTTCCGCGAAATGTCGGATGGACAAAGAGCGAGATATTCCACCTTTAGACTCTGCAGAACTTCCATCAGCTGCCAAGTATTCATGCCACTGTGCCCAATCTGCTGGAAGCAGTATGTTTTCGCCAATGCGAAACCCGGTGACTATGGCGATCTTGATTTGGCTGAATCGGATGGCATCGACAAAGGTCTTGGGTTGCTCTGTAAATACAATGCGAATTAGTTCCCAGAACGCTTTTTCATTCGGTAGCTTCGCAGCTCCTTTTCGGTCGGAGAGCTCGGCCCTGACTTTGTTCGTTTGGCGATATGTATTGTTACCGCGCTTGAGACTTGAGACTTTTTCGTCGCTTAATTGCTGGCCTGGATAAGCAGTACAGAACTTGGCGAGAGGAGATCGATCCGCAATATGTAGGACATCGAATAATGTGCGAACCACCATGGAAATATTCGCAGCTAACTTACCCGAGGAACCAATTTTAAGGGCCAGATTATAAGCACGCTGTATAGAATTAGGAGTTAGCTCCCACGGTTCCTCCGCCTCAGCGCAGGTAGCGATGATTCTCAATGTGCGCCCTATATTCAGTAGCGCATGCCCCGGTTTGTTTCGCTTGACCAACAATTCGTTAAGCAGGGCGGCTTGATAATAATCGCGCCAGTGACGTGATAAGGGCTGGATAGATATGCGCTGGATACTCTGCGTTTCACGGAAACTATTGAGTGCTTCAAGAACATTAGCGTCGTAACCAAGTGAGGAATGCCAAAAATAGGGTGGAGTAACCAGGCCACAAAGAGAAGCAAGATCCCACCGCGCTGCCTTCAGGACGTTGCCATTGGTGTCGATGGGTACATCCCATTGGAGCCCTCGAGACTTTGCCAGTAACTTACCGTTCTCGATGAATTTGCTATAAAAATGGTTCATGCCGACTCGCTTCCTTCCTTGGCGGGCTTCAAGCGGACTTCTTCCGCGACCTGTAATGCCGCCCGAAACATTCGGCGAAGCTGAGTGTAAGCAGGGCTTTCCTCATTGAAACGAGATGCGTTGGCAAATTCAGTAACGACCGGCCGCAGGCTCTCGACTACGGCTTCATGAACAGTGGCATCTGACAATGGCAAGAATTTTCGGCAGGTGTAGCAACTCAGAACCGGATTTTTCGAGCATAGTGACTGCCCTGCCGAACAACCGCCAATGCCAGAAATCGGTATACCGTGTGGGACCCCACCAATCTGCTGATCAGGGGGAAGGCGAAGGAGGGCATTCTTGTCGATAGTCCGTGTCCTGGCTACTTCGGCCACACTGGAATATACAGTGGAAATCGCGAGCGCTTGGTTGATCCGCTGCGCCTGAGTTGGAGATGCATCGAAATAGACGTTGGCCGTCAGGGTGGTTGCATGTCCCATAAACTCGGACAGCGCTATGTGGGATGTACCGGCATCTGCCAAGCGTTGGGCTGCGGTATGCCGGAGGTCCGTGGGGGACCAGCGCGTACCAGTGATTTCCTCAATGAGATCTCTGACAGCAATCGACAGCCTCTGGGGAGACAGATTGAAATATTTGTCTGGCGGGGTGCCGTTGTCAACAGTCGCCTGAAGTCGTCTAGCAGTGTATTCGATGAAGATCGAGCACCATTCGTGTTTCATTCGCCGGGTGACCCTGCGCTGTGCTTCGTTGTCTCGCTGTTTGAGTAAGGGAATTGCCAAATGTACCGCGCCATTTTCGTAACAGCGGACATCAATTGTTTTGATACGGGCGATTTGACCTGGCCTGCATCCATATTGATGAGATAGGACCAAAATACATGCATCTCGAAGCTGGGTAGTTGGTTGGGCCTCGGGGCGCCTGCTGACAGAATCGGAAAGCTCATCCAAGTAGTCGATAAGCAATGACTGGTGATCCAGAGGCAAAAAGCACTCTCCAGTTCGAACGGTTTTATAGATATCCCGGATTGGCGATTCTAACTGGCTTACATATGGACGCATTTCGGGCCGCCACAATCCGATGGACAGATTGCAGAGTGAGTGGATCACTGTTCGAAGGTTAAGCGCGTAAGCCCACGTCTGGAATGCTTGAACCTCAGCCACCCAAAGATCGCGAAATTCTTCGGGCCGTAAAATCAGAGCCTGAATAAAATGCTCGGTCCTACCTAAAATACCCTTGCAAATACTTGTCGCCCCTGAAGGGTCCAACCTAGAAAAAAGGTCTGCGGCGACGTGCTTGAAGATAGATTTTATATCATGCTTAAGGGTTGAAAAATCAATGCTAGTACTTTCTCCATCAAAACATATTTTCCAGAGATCCGAGCTCTCCGGTTCACGAATCGAATGGCGCTTTTCATCAAAATCATCGTAATAGCGGATGACGCTTGGAAGCTGTGTCAGCTCAGCAGCGATGACTGTAATCTTGCTGGATAACTCTGATTCCGCGTGAATCATTGTTCTTTTCCGGAAAGCGATCTGAGTGTTGTGAGTACGCGATCATAGGTTTCGTCCCACATATCTGCGGAGTTCGACTCAAAGTATGCTCTTGCGTAATGCCGTGGCATGGGTGAGGAGGGTGACCATCCAAAGAAGATGCGAAGCTTCTCGGTTGCAATATCAAGTTCATCGCCCAGCGAAACGTATCTCCCAAGTCGATATACAGCACATGTATGCCGAAGGTCATGTGCCGTGATGCCTGATTTGTTACGTGCGGCCAATGCTTTCTTTGCTGAAGATGACAAATTTTCATTGACCACTTCAAAGACACGATGAATTGACCGGAGAGAGAGAGCTTTACCGTGCTGGGACCCGAACAAATAGCTATGAAGCGCCCCGTGACGATAATTACCCAGCAATATGTCCGAAACTGAAACGATTTCCTCTGTTAGTGGCAGCTGCCGTCGGGAGTGAGCGGTCTTCAGGCTTGGAGCATTGAAACGGCTATCCTCATCTTCGTAAGGGCTTTCGACTACGTTTAGCCAGAATTTTTCGCCTCCAGTCGTTATGTCAAAGTCAGACTTGATTGCGTCCGCCGGCAGAATAGCGACCTCCCCACGCCTCAGCCCGAGGTGAAGCATCAGGAGAAAGATCAGGTAATTCCGCCACTGCAGTGCTTTAGTCCGAAAGGGATTTCGTGGCGATGTTGGCGAGAGAATTTCGTAGATGTCTTCGACAACTGTTGCAGGTAATGCTCGTATAGCGGCTGGAGGTTTTGGCCTTGCTGGTGAAACTTGGGAGTACAGGCGATCAAGCCTCATAAGCCGACTATGGATCTTGCCGTAATCATTGGCAGATGAAGCGCTAAGGTGACTGACAGTGTCTGCGACGAATGATTTCGCTGATCCCCATGCCTGGTTGTTATTGATGCCACGCAGGCTGCCATCATTCCTGAGGTTAGCTAGGAAACTACCCAGGGCGGATTCCAGGGATGCCATATTCAGCTCGGAGAGCATTCGATCTAGAGCTCCCGGCCCAAATTGTCGGTCCGTCACCTGGTAGAACCTCTCAACAGCATAAAGATGGTGACCCCGCGTTGTGAGTCCCATGTTGTTTTTGAGGACGTCTGCCCACACAGTCGCCCAAAACCTGGGGAGGCCCAGATCGTCAACCAGAAGCCAACCCTTGGTCGACTTGGGAATAGACGGATTACGAAGCTTGATGCATGTCATAGGACAGCGATGCTAGAGACGTAGACCTAGCGCTGGCAAGCCTTAAATTAAGGATCTGAGGGAATGCATACCGTTGCCGACGTCCTAATCTGCAACACCCTTGAAACGGCACTCACTTAACATAATATACATTACACGTAATACGATATGGCCAGATTGGCCCAGACTCACACAGATCTTGAAGCAAGGAACCACCTCATCCTCGCGTCAGCCTTTCGATCAACGCCCAATGCTCAGGAAACTGCTGACCGAGCTTTTGCCGGTCACCCATTTCCATATCTGCGAAATCAAAGCCTGGCGTAACCGCTTCACTGATCAAGCCGAATCCAGCTGCGCCGTGCATCACCTGCGAAGCTTTCCAGATGCCACCGGGCACATGCAGTTGCAAGCATTGTCCGGCGAGAACGTCGTGACCCATCACAATGGTTTTCAATGTGCCGTCCGGAAAAATCAGCGTGTACTGAATCGGATCGCCCAGATGATAGTAATGAACGATGTCTGACCGGTTCAGATGGAAATGACCTATTGGAGCGTCCCGGGTCAGCAGATAGAAAATCGACGTCATGCAATGCCGTTGGCCAGTGGACGTCAGAATCATGTTCTGGTCGTCCGACTGGTAGGTTCTGCGAAAGAAACCACCTTCGATATGGGGCTCAAGGGCCAGGGTTTTGATCAGCTTTGCAATTTTCGTGGTGCTTTGATTCATTTTGTCTCCCTGCCTTTAAATCGCAACTTTATTGGCATAATCGAAGCATTTGCCAACATAACTCGACTAAATAGTGCTTTAGTCGAGTTAGTCTTCATACTGATCCTGCCCCCCTCCAGTGTCTGACCTGTTGTGTATCACAGTGTATCGGCGTGACACCTTGATACACAGACTTTCATCCGGCCTGCAATTGGACACAGGCCAGATACGTTGTCGCGCTTGAATGCTTGTAAGGTTTGAAGGGGTTCGGACGGAACCCCTGACCCACGGCTGGTAATGGAGACATCCCATGAAGATGGCACTGCGCAACAGCAAATCCGGCAAGACTCGCCGCCACCTGGTCGGCCCTTCGATCCTCGCGCTGACGCTGTTCGGCGTGCTCGGTGCGGCCCACGCGCAAACGGCCGCCACCGCGCAGCCAGCCGTGGCCCCTGCCGGTACCACCCAGGCGGCGCCCTCGCCCTTCGGCCCGCTCAAGCATGTCAACGCCGGGCTGCTGGACGTGGCGTACGCAGAAACAGGCCCGGCCAACGGGCCGGTGGTGATCCTGCTGCACGGCTGGCCGTACGACATTCATAGCTATGATGAGGTTGCGCCGTTGCTGGCCGCCAAGGGTTATCGGGTGCTGATGCCCTATGCCCGGGGTTATGGTGATACGCATTTCCTGTCCGACAAAACCCTGCGCAATGGCCAACCGGCTGCACTGGCCAGTGATGTCATCGACTTCATGGATGCCCTGAAGATCAAGCAAGCGGTGCTCGGTGGCTACGACTGGGGTGCGCGTTCGGCCGGCATTGTCTCGGCACTGTGGCCGGAACGGGTCAAGGCGCTGGTTTCGGTCAGCGGTTATCTGATCGGCAACCAGGCGGCCGGCAAGAACCCGCTGCCACCCAAGGCGGAATTGCAGTGGTGGTATCAGTTCTACTTCGCCACTGATCGTGGTCGCGCCGGTTACGAGAAGAACACCCATGACTTCGCCAAGCTGATCTGGCAACTGGCCTCGCCGAAATGGGCGTTCGATGACGCTACCTTCGATCGCAGTGCCAAGGCGCTGGACAACCCCGACCATGTCGACATCACCGTGTTCAACTACCGCTGGCGCCTGGGCCTGGTCCAGGGCGAGAGTCGATACGAAGCGTTGGAGCAGAAACTGGCCACGGCGCCGTCCATCAGCGTGCCGACCATCACCCTTGAAGGCGATGCCAACGGCGCACCGCACCCGGCGGCTGAAGACTATGCCAAGCGTTTCACCGGCAAATACGAGTTCCGGTTGATCAATGGTGGCATCGGCCACAATCTGCCGCAGGAAGATCCGCAGGCGTTCGCCAAGGCGGTGATTGATGCCGATCATCTTTGAGGTCGATCTGAGGCCCTCGCGCCTGCGCTGAACAGCACCGGGGTAAAGGATGAGCTATCTTGAGAGCGAATCACCTGCATTCGGTGACTGCCGACAAGTAAGGACGCTTCATGAATCGTTTGCCCCGGTGCCATGCCCTCCTCGCCTTGACTTTCGCCAGTACGGTCACAGCCGCAGCCCTGTTAAGTACGCCGGGTTACGCAGCGCAAGCCACTGTTACCGCTCCGGTCGCCAGCCCTGTCTCAGGCCCTGTCGCTGGCACCAAAGTAACCGAACCGTATGTGCGCATGATGGCGCGCGAGGCGTATTTCTGGGCCTGGCCGATGGCCAACATCTTCAATCGTCGCCAGGCCTTCAAGAACTTGCCGGAACCCGGCTTGATGGGCGGCATCGTACCCGTGGCCCCGATCAATCGGCTGTCTATGCTCAGCGACTACATCGACCCGGCCGAGCGGCTGGTGGCCTGTCCGAACCAGGACGTGGTGTACGGCGCCGGCAGCATCGCCCTGGACATCGAGCCGGTGGTGCTGCAAGTGCCGGACTTCGACGGCCGTTTCTGGGTGTATCAGGTGGTGGACCTGCGTTCGGACAGCTTCGCCGAGATGGGCAAAATGTATAACACCCAACCGGGTTTCTACCTGTTGGTCGGCCCGGACTGGAACGGCAAGGTGCCGCCCGGCATCAAGCGGGTGTACCGGGCGCGTACGAACACCGGGTTCGTGATCCCTCGGGTATTCCAGGACGACACCGCCGCCGACCGCCAGGCTGTGCAACCGGCATTGTCGGGCATCGACATGTACCCGCTGTCGCAATACGACGGCAAGATGAAAAAGCGCAACTGGGCCAGGCTGCCGAAATTCCCGGCCCAGGCTTCTGAAGGCAATGCCGAAACCAGGTGGGTGGTGCCGGAGAAGTTCTTCGATGAACTGCCGGTCCTGCTCAAGGACGCCAAGCCATTGCCGGGGGAAGAAGCCCGCTACGCGCAAATGGCCACCCTTGCGGCCATCGCCAAGGCCGACCCGCAACTTCGCGCTGCGATGATCGACGAGGCGAAAAAGGCCGACAGCGAAGTGATCGACCCGCTGTTGCAGTTCCGCAACTACGGTCTGCAATTGCCCAATCACTGGAGCACCGTGAGCAACGGTGCAGCGTTCGGCACCGACTATTTCACCCGTACCGCCGTCGCGCGTTCGAACATATTCGTGAACCAGCAGAAAGAGACCAAATACTTCTACCAGGACCTGGATGAGAACGGCCTGCGCCTCAACGGCCGGTACGGCTACAGCGTCACGTTCGCCAAAGGCAAGCTGCCACCAGTCAGGGGGTTCTGGTCGTTGACGCTGTACAACGAACAGCACTTCTTCTCGCCTAATGAGCTCAAGCGTTACTCCATCGGCACCAAGAACAAATCCCTGCAAACCAATCCTGACGGCTCGCTGACCATTTACGTGCAAAGTGAATCACCGGGCAAGGACAAGGAAAGCAACTGGCTGCCCTCGCCCAAAGGTGCCGAATTCTCGCTGTACATCCGCGCCTACTGGCCGCAAGCCGATGTCCTCGACGGTGACTGGACCCCACCGGCGGTGGTGAAAACCAAATGAACAGGATCTGAAAAAATGAGCGCCCGGGTGGCGCTCATTTCATTTTGGCGGTATGGAAACCCCCTAAACCCTGTTGGAGCGAGCCTGCTCGCGATGGCAGAGTGTCAGCCGGCATCAATGCTGGATGTGCCGGCCTTATCGAATGCTTGTCACACCACAAAACAAGGTGGGAGCGAGCTTGCTCGCGATGGTGGAGTATCAGCCGGCATCAATGCTGGATGTGCCGACCTTATCGCGAGCAAGCTCGCTCCCACAGGTTTCAGTGGCGCCCACAAATGCTTGTCACACCACAAAACAAAGGTGGGAGCGAGCTTGCTCGCGATGGCGGAGTGTCAGCCGGTATCAATGCTGGATGTGCCGGCCTTATCGCGAGCAAGCTCGCTCCCACAGGTTTCAGTGACGCCCACAAATGCTTGTCACACCACAAAACAAGGTGGGAGCGAGCTTGCTCGCGATGGCGGGGTGTCAGCCGGCATCAATGCTGGATGTGCCGGTCTCATCGCGAGCAAGCTCGCTCCCACAGGAGACACGACGGCTGGCTTCGCGCTCCGCCGGTATACGCCAAAACACGACTTTTGCTACGAGTAATGGATCTCACTCAAGTCGATCGACACCAGCAACGCCTCCATGTTGACCTGCCCATCGATCTTGCGTCGATAGGCTCGCCGCTTGCCCGGCATGCGCAATCCGTCGGCTTCGACGTAGTCACCAACCAGTTGCGTAGCGGGCATGCCGCCGCTCACATCGACGCTGTAGTCGTGGCGGCGCAGCAGAAAGTCATCGCCGAAATAGAAGTCCTGGATGGTGCTGTGGGTTGCGATGCTGTCGGGAAAGTGCACCCGCAAATGCCGCCAGAGTTCGGCCCCCTCTTGCAGGGGCTCGATTTCCTCGCAGGTTACGCCCGGCAAGGTGAACAGGAAGGGCATGGTCAGGTAGGACCACATCGCATAGCCGTTGAAGTAGGCCCGGTGCAACGGGTCCCACGCCGTGTGTTCCCCATGGCCCTTGAAGGATGCCCGGGGCGCATGGCGCTCGGCAATCACCTTGCCCGCGGTATTCTCGATGGCGATTCGGTTCGGCGTATAGGCCGTGAATTGCTCCGGTGCACCGAAGGGTTTCACCGAGGCTCTTTGTTCATGCAGCCACGCGGTCATCTGGCGTGGAGCGCTGTCCTGGGTCAACCCTTTCATGCCCCAGAGCGAGCCGCCGGTGACGATCGTGGCGCAGACCTTATTGAAACTGTTCCAGCGCACCAGGCCGCCATGGGCGGCAAGCACCTGGTCCAGCAGTTCTCGATCCTGTGCAGACATGATTGCGTCCCCTCCTCGGCCGGCAGCGCTTGCCTCTTACCAGAATAATCGATAGCCGGCCGCTTGCAGGGCCGTGCCGATGGACAGCCCAATTGGGGTTCTAGCGCACTTTGCGCACCAGGCATCAAAGACAGCACACCGATTCAATATTCCCGACCCGATCTACGTAATCATGACCACCTCACTCCCCTCCGTAAGGACAGTGTCATGGCCATTGCAAAGGCAGAACCTGGCATAACCCTGCCGCTTTGGTGACCCATTGATGATCCTTTCCCTGCAAGACTTCAGGGCGCCTGTTGCCCTGTTTTTCTGCCTGCTGGCCAACCACGCACCGGCCGAGGAATCGGTGCAAGGCGCAGAAGGATTTTTCGAGGGCTCGACCCTTGGCGTGCTCAGTCGAAACTTTTATCTGAACAGCGACTATCGATCCCCCTCACCGACCGGAAAAAACTACAAAGCCGAATGGGCTCAAGGTTTTATCAGCGCTTTTGAATCCGGTTTCACGCCGGGGACAGTTGGTTTCGGTCTCGATGCCCATGCCTTTGCTGGATTGAAACTCGACGGTGGCAAAGGCCATTCCGGAACCGGTCTGCTGCCCGTGGGCAGTGACGGTCGTAGCGAAAGCAATTACTCCAGCGGTGGCGGCGCGATCAAGCTCAAGGCATCGAACACCACCCTGGCGTTTGGCGAAATGGAGGTCGAATCCCCGGTGTTCGATACCGCGGACAAACGCCTGCAACCGGAGTACGCCACAGGTTTTCTGCTCAACAGCCGCGAAATCGACGGCATGAACCTGCAAGCCGGTCACTTCACGGCATTCAAGAATCAGGACAGTGCTTCAGGCAAGGGCAACTTTTTCGGTTATGGCGCCAATACCGAGGCCGGCGGCATTTCGTTTGTCGGCGCCGATCTGTTTACCCAAAGCCCGGTTGGCGGCGCCCTGTATGCCTCGGATCTGACCGACACCTGGCATCAGTACTACGGCAACCTGCACTTCAAACAGTCCGGGATGTTCCTCGACGCCAACCTCTATCGCACCAGGGACAGTGGTCAGGCGCTGGCCGGTGCCATCGACAACACGGCGTACAGCCTGTCCGGTAAATACGCGCTGGGCGCCCATGGTTTCACCCTGGCCTATCAGAAAGTCGACGGTGATACGCCATTCGATTTCGTCGGTGGCGATTCCATCTACCTGGCCAACTCGATCAAGTACGCCGACTTCAACGGCGCCCACGAACGCTCCTGGCAGGTTCGTTATGACCTGGACCTGACTGCCTTCGGGATACCCGGCCTGAAGTTCATGACCCGCTACGTCACCGGCGACCAGATCGACGGCACCCATGCACCACAAGGCGGGGCCTACAACCCGTTCGACCCGGCGACCGGTGCCTACGTGCCGCAACAAGGTGCCGGGGGCAGACACTGGGAGCGCGACATCGACCTGCACTACGTCGTGCAGGCCGGGACGGCCAAGGGTTTGTCGCTGCAACTGTCCCATGTGTCGCACCGGGCGAACGCGGCCCAGGCCGGCGATGACATCGACCGGGTGTACGTGGTCATCCAGTACCCGTTGAACTTCGGGCCGTTCTGAGCGGAAAGTGGCGGAAGGCAGCCGGAGTCGAACCTGCCCGGGAACGGATGCCGTCCCCAACCGGGTTTGAAGCCCGGCCGCGCCACCGGGCGCGATTGCCTTCCTTGAATGATTGCCTCTGAATCAAAGCTCATTTCGCTGGGCCAGCGCACTGTCCAGGCAAATCTGCCGACGATCGCCAAAGCGCCGGGTCAGGCCGACACGGTCAAAATACTCCAGTATCTGAATGCTGCGCTTGCGCCCCAGGCCCACCGCATCACGAAACGCCGTCACCTGAATCACCGGGTTGGCGTCCGCCAGTTGCAACAGCATAGCCGCCAATCGGCGAATCATGCTGTCGGTGTAAAACAGGTCGCGTACCACCTGATGCAACAAGCCCAGGCGCGCCATCTTGCGTAGCAATGCGCGGACGCTGGCTTCGTCATGTCCCAGGTTGCGCACCCAGGGCGGGTCGAATCCGGCCTGTTCGAATAGCGGCTGCAATTGTAGCCACAGGGTTTCGTCCTCTTCGCTCAAGCGCACCTGATGTTCGGGCAGGTGCAACCACGGGCCGCTGCTGGCGATGTCTCCGCTGGCCAACAACTCGTCGAGCAGGCTGATAAACGTTGGGCGTTCCAGCGTGCTGCCGATGAATCGACGCAAGCGATCCCGGTCCGGCCCCATCTGATCCGGTTCGAGTTGATGGAAATGCGCGAGCTGATCCACTAAGGGCGCTTTCAAGGATTCCCAGCGACTTGCACTGAACAGCAATGGGCCTTGACGGGTATCGATCAGGCGCACGTCAGCGGGCAACACCCAACTGCTGCGCGGTCGGTTGAACTGCCGCTCCAGACGCTGCGGATCGAGTCCGGTGTCGCTGTGGGCCAGCAACGCCGGCAAAACATCTTCCAGCCCGGCACTGTTCGCCAGCGCACCCAGTTGAGCCAGACGTTCGGGGCTGCGGCGTTGCCGATCCGGGGCAAACGGATCGAGCACCTGGCCGCCACCCTGGGTTCGTTGGGCACTCTGGTCACGCAGGATCAGCGGATCACCCTTCACTGCATGCACCGCTGTGTTGAGCAGCAGTTGCGCAAACATCCGTCCACCGGGCGCCAGGCTGGTGCCTTCCAGCAAGGCGACTCGCCCGGTCACGTCCTGGGTGCCGAGGTGCACGTGCACCGGTTGAAAGTGTTCGAAAGCCCGTGGTTCGCCGGCCAGCAGTTGCATGTCGATGTCCAGGCGCCGGGTGGGCGCATACAGGCCTTCGGCGAGCAACCAGTGGCCGCGATGGATGTGTTCCAGGGCCAGCCGTTCGGCACTCAGGTTCAAGGCCACGCGCTGGCCGGCGAAAGCGTGGTCGGCAGCCTGGTTTTGCGCGTGCAGGCCGCGAATGCGCACCGGTTTGCCCTGTGGTCCCAACAGCAGGGTATCGCCCACCGCAACCTGGCCGGACAGCGCCGTGCCGGTCACCACGATACCGGCCCCGGCCACGCTGAAAGCCCGATCGATCGCCAGGCGAAAACCGCCTTCAGTGCTGCGCTGCTGTACTTCACGCTGGGCTTGCAGCAATTGTTGGCGCAAGGTGTCGATGCCCTCGCCGGTCACGCTCGACAGCGCAATCAGCGGTGCATCGGCATACGCTCCGGGCGCCAGCAAGGTACGGACCTGCTCACGCACGATCTGTACCCGGGCGCTGTCGACCCGGTCGCACTTACTGATCGCCACCAGTGCCCGGGGGATGCCCAGCAACTGGACAATCGCCAGGTGCTCGCGGGTCTGCGGCATCACCCCGTCATCGGCGGCCACCACCAGCAACACCAGATCGATGCCCTGCGCTCCGGCCAGCATGTTGTGGGTGAAGCGCTCATGGCCGGGAACGTCGATGAATCCGGTCAGCTGCGCATCCGCCTCCAGCTCGGCATACAGGTAGCCAAGGTCGATGGTCATGCCGCGCTCACGCTCTTCGCGGCGCCGGTCACCCGCCTGACCGGTCAGCGCCTGGAGCAGCGCCGTCTTGCCATGGTCGATGTGCCCTGCGGTGCCGACAATCACCCTGCCCGGCCCTCCACGTGTAATTGTTCGAGTTGCGCCAGCCATGCCGGCTCGTCGTCCAGTTGCCGCAGGTCCAGCCACAGGGCGTCATCGTCGATGCGCCCCAGGACCGCAATCGGCAAGTCGCGAAAGGCTTCTTCCAGCGTCAACAGCGAGCGCCCGCGCAAGCGCTTGGACGTCAGCGGGCGCAGACACAGCGCTGCGCTGGCCAGCCTCGCCACCGGTTGGCTGCCGCTGCCGATCATGCCCAGTGCCGGCATGGCGCTGACGCTCCAGCCGTCACCCAGCACTTGGGCAAGCGCCGGCCGCAAGCGCTCGGCCTGGGCGAGAATCTCGGCCTGTGGCCGGGTCAACAGGCGCAGGCTCGGCAAACGCTCGGCCAATCGGTCCGGGTTTCGGTACAAACCCAACACCGCTTCCAGGGCCGCCAGGGTCATTTTGTCGACACGCAGTGCACGTTTGAGCGGGTTTTTCTTGATCCTGGCGATCAATTCCTTGCGGCCGACAATCAACCCAGCCTGTGGTCCGCCGAGCAGTTTGTCGCCACTGAAGGTGACGATGTCCGCGCCATCGAGCAGGGCCTGGCGCACCGTCGGCTCTGCCGGCAAACCCCAGCGGGTCAAGTCCAGCAGACTGCCGCTGCCGAGATCTTCGAGCAATGGCAGTCCATGTTGGTGGGCAATTTGCGCCAGTTCAGCCGTCGCCACACTCGTGGTGAAGCCTTGAATGCTGTAGTTGCTTGCATGCACGCGCATGATCAAGCCGCTGCGCGGGCCGATGGCAGTCTCGTAGTCGCGGGCATGGGTGCGGTTGGTAGTGCCGACCTCAACCAGCTTTACCCCGGCGCGGGCCATGATGTCGGGAATGCGGAAGGCACCGCCGATTTCAATGAGTTCGCCCCGGGAGATAATCCCTTCCTTGCGCGCGCCCAGGCTGTTGAGGGTCAAGAGCACCGCTGCGGCATTGTTGTTGACCACGGTCACCGCTTCGGCGCCGGTCAATTCGCGGATCAAGCCTTCGATCAGGTCGTCGCGATCTCCGCGCTTGCCGCTGCGCAGGTCGAACTCAAGGTTGAGCGGATAGCGCGCGGCCATTTGCACCGCTTCAATCGCTTCCTCGGGCAACAACGCCCGGCCGAGATTGGTATGCAAGACCGTGCCGGTGAGGTTGAACACCCGACGCACATGGCTGCGATGCTCGGTTGCCAATCGCTCGCCGACCCTGCCCGCCAGCACGTCGGCGCTGACTTCCACAGGTTCAAGCAAACCCTGCCGTACGCCTTCGCGCAGTTCATCCAGCAATAGCCGCAAGGCGCCCAGCAAGGCGTCGCGTCCATAGCGCTCGGCCAACGGCCGGCACGCCGGATGACGCAACAAACTGTCGATGGAAGGTAGACGCAAGGGTTGGCTGGCACTGCGTGCAGACATCTGGCGCTCCTGAAAACGAATGACCCTCGCGCCAGAGTGTAGACGCTGCGGTCATTCGTCTCCCGGCGCCAGCAACAGATTGGGTGCCAGACGCTGATAACCGTCCTGGGTCAGGCGCATGTCGAGCATCAGGCTGGACAGGTCTGCCGACAACGCTTCGGCGTCCGCATCGTTCTCCAGATAGAGCAACTTCAGATAACTGTTGCAACCGGGGCAGACTTCGGCGCGCAACGGCGCCTGGTTGGCGGCATGGCGATCATCTTCAAGGCTGAGGTATTCCAGGCCCTTGCTCTGTTCGCAATACACGCATTTGACCCGCACCACATGCCACTCGCAGGCACACAGCGAGCAGACCAGATAACGCAAGCCGTTGTGCTTGCCGCGATGACGGATGACCCCGGCCATGGCCGGCGAGCCACAGGCCGGGCACTGGCTGAGGCTGTCGCCGGGAGTTAGCGCGAGGTTCGGCGTACTCAACAGCCAGTGGCTCCAGGCTGTTTGAAGCGCCGCACCGAGAAACGGCACCAGCGCCGCTGGCACCAGCGAATACTGGCCACTGACCAGCGCCACCGCCCAGGCGCGACGTTGCCCGGCACCGACCAGGCGCAAGGTGTCCACGGCATCGGCCACGGCGGATTGTGACGGTGCGCTATAGCACTGCAACAAGGCATCGAGGTAAGGCTGCCAATCGTCTTCGCGCGCCAGGCTGTCGGCCGCGAACGGCGGCAAGCCGTGTTGCTGGCACAACTCGATGCGTTGTCGGTCAAGGGGGTCGCTTGGCGGCGGGTCGTCCAGCACCTGTTGCTGCACCCGGCACAACCCGGCGATCAGGCGCAGGTAATCGGCCATCGGGTGCCCTTCGGCCAGCGTTTCCAGGCGCTGGCCACGCAGGCTGAACAGGTTATGCGGTGGCATGTACAGAAACGGCGGCGAACTGGCCGCCGCTTCGATTTCTCCGGGTTCAAGGATGGTTGGCAAATGTCAGCCCTTTTTGGTGATCGGTCGTTTGGGCGCTTCGCCGCGGGTCTCATCTTGAGTCACTTGGCGATACCAGAGTTCGTGGTGTTTCCTGGCCCAGCCGCGGCTGACCCTGCCGTGCAACATGGCGCTGACCGAGCCCTTGATCCAGATGCCGGCATAGATGTGCACGATGATGCTCAGGATCAGCACGAAACCGGCCAGCGCATGCAGCAACATCGCCCAGCGTATCGTGGTGATGCCGAAATACTCGCTGAAGTACGCACGCCAGATCACCAGCCCGCTGAACAACAGCACCAGCATGCACAGCAGTAAAGTCCAGAACAGCAGCTTCTGCCCGGGGTTGTATTTGCCGATGGGCGGGACGCCCTCCTCTTCATTTTTCATCACCCGGTCGATGCGCCTTAGCCACAGGCGATCATTGGCGATGAAGTAGTTGGCGCGCCAGAAGCGAAACACCAGGCCCAGGAACAGCACGAACATCAGCACGCCCATGAACGGGTGCAGGATGCGCGTCCATGGTCCGCCGCCGAACAGGTTGCTCAGCCAGAACAGCGCCGGGTGGAACAGCGCCAGCCCGGACAATCCGGCCATGAGGAACAGAATCGCCACCAGCCAGTGATTGGTGCGCTGGTTGCTGGTGTAGCGCAGGATCGTCTTGTCGCTCATGGCCTGCCCTCCCCTCGGGGATCGAAGGTGTGCACCGATGGATCGACTTCGTGCACGGCGTTGTCCGGCGGCTCCGGATGTTCATCCTCTTCGACGATTTGCGGACCGACGCGCACGTAGTGGAAGAACCCGGCCAGCACCGCTGCGCCCATGGCCAATAGTGCCAGGGGTTTGCTGATGCCCTTCCACAGCCCTACCAACGGACTGATCGCCGGGTGATCGGGCAAGCCGGCGTACAGCCTTGGCGTATCGGCGTGGTGCAACACGTACATCACGTGGGTACCGCCAACGCCTTCGGGGTCGTACAGGCCGGCGTTTTCAAAACCCCGGCTCTTGAGGTCGACGATACGCTCGGCCGCATGTTCCTTCATGTCGTCCTTGGAACCGAACACGATGGCACCGGTCGGGCAGGTTTTCACGCAGGCCGGTTCCAGCCCTACCGCCACCCGGTCAGAGCACAAGGTGCATTTGTAGGCCTTGTGATCCTTTTGCGAGATCCGTGGAATGTTGAACGGACAACCGGTGATGCAATAGCCGCAACCGATGCAATGATCCTGATCGAAATCGACGATGCCATTGGCGTGCTTGATGATCGCCCCCGGGCTGGGGCATGCCGCCAGGCAACCGGGCTCTGCGCAGTGCATGCAGCCATCCTTGCGGATCAGCCATTCAAGGTTACCGGCGTCGGTCTCGTGCTCGGTGAAGCGCATCAATGTCCAGGTTTCTGCGGTGAGATCCTGAGGATTGTCGTAGGTGCCATGGTTATGGCCGACCTCGTCACGCAACTCGTTCCACTCCGAGCAGGCGACCTGACAGGCCTTGCAGCCGATGCATTTGGTGGTGTCGATCAGCTTGGCGACTTCCTCCATGCCGCGCACCGAGGGCGCAGGTGTGGTGGTGGCCGAGCGGGCAATGATGTCTTGGCTGGCCATTTAGACTTTCTCCACGTTGACCAGGAATGACTTGGATTCCGGGGTCTGGGTGTTGCCATCGCCGAGGAACGGCACCAGGGTGTTGGTCAGGTAACCGTGGCGCGTAAGGCCGGTGAACCCCCAGTGCAACGGAATGCCGATCTGGTGCACCACCTGATTGTTGACCTGCAGCGGACGAATCCGCTTGGTCACCACCGCCACTGCCTCGATGAAGCCGCGCTTGCTGCTGACCCGCACCCTGTCGCCGGCGACGATGCCTTTTTCCTTGGCCAGCACTTCGCCGATCTCGACGAACTGCTCCGGTTGGGTAATCGAGTTGAGCTTGCAATGCTTGCTCCAGAAGTGGAAATGCTCGGTCAGCCGGTAACTGGTCGCGGCGTACGGGTAATCCTTGGCCACGCCGAGGGAATCCCACACCGAATCGAAGATCCGCGCCGCCGGGTTGCTGGTGGCTTTCTTGTTTTGCGGGTGCAGCGGGTTGATGCCGATCGGCGTCTCGAACGGCTCGTAGTGCTCGGGGAACGGGCCCTCGTTCATCTTGTCGACGGCGAAGAATCGCGCCACGCCCTCGGGGTTCATGATGAACGGATTCATCCCCGCTTCCGGCGGCACGTCGGCCTTGTAGTCCGGCACATCGGTGCCGGCCCAGGCTTTGCCGTTCCACCACACCAGGCGTTTTTTCGGATCCCACGGCTTGCCTTGCAGGTCCGCCGAGGCGCGGTTGTAGAGGATCCGCCGGTTGGCCGGCCAGGCCCAGGCCCAGCCTTGATGCTGGTGCATGCCGTACGGATCGTTGTTGTCGCGCCGCGCCATCTGGTTGCCCAGTTCGGTCCAGCTGCCACAGAAAATCCAGCAACCGGACGCCGTGCTGCCATCGTCCTTGAGCTGGCCGAATCCGGCCAGTTGCGCATTGGCCTTGATCGCCACGCCCGTCGCGTCGGCGAAGTCCGTGGTGGCGGAGCCGTTGATTTCCTTGGCCAGCTCTTCCGGCGAAGGTTCCTCGGGGATCTTGTACGGCCACGACAGTTTGAGCATCGGGTCGGGGTATTTGCCGCCATTGGCCTGATAACGCTGACGCAGACGTATGAACAGCTCGCTCATGATGCGGATATCGGTCTGCGCTTCACCCGGTCCGTCGGCGCCCTTCCAGTGCCATTGCAGCCAGCGGCTGCTGTTGACCAGCGAACCGTCCTCTTCGGCAAAGCAGGTGGTGGGCAGGCGAATGACTTCGGTCTGGATGTCGGCGCTGTTCACGTCGTTATACGGCCCGACCTTTTGCCAGAACTCCGAGGTCTCGGTGGCCAGCGGATCCATCACCACCAGCCATTTCAGCTTGGCCAGCGCCGCCATCACCCGGTTCTTGTCGGGCAATGCGGCAATGGGGTTGAAACCCTGGCACATGTAGCCGTTGACCTTGCCCTGCCCCATCAGGTCGAACACCTTGAGAATGTCATATTGGGGAATGTCCAGTTTCGGCAGGTAGTCGTAGGCCCAGTTGTTCTCGGCCGTGGCGTTGGCGCCGTACCAGGCTTTCATCAGGCTGACGTGGAATTTGCCGTAGTTCTGCCAGTAGGACAGTTGCCCCGGGCGCAAGGGTTTTTGCGTGCGCTTGACGATGTAGGCGTTGTAGTCCTGTTCGGCATCGCCGGGTAGCGTGAGGTAGCCCGGCAGTGAGTTGGACAACAGGCCCAGATCGGTCAGCCCCTGGATGTTGGAGTGCCCGCGCAAGGCGTTCACGCCGCCGCCCGGCATGCCGACGTTGCCCAGCAGCAGTTGCACCATCGCCGCGCTGCGAATCATCTGCGCGCCAATCGAGTGCTGGGTCCAGCCCAGCGCATAGAGGATGGTCATGGTCTTGCCCGGTGTCGAGCAAGTGGCGATTTCCTCCCAGATTTTTTGCATGGCATCGACCGGCATGCCACAGATCTGGCTCGCAAGTTCTTTGCTGTAGCGGCTGTAATGCTGCTTCATCAGTTGATAGACGCAGCGTGGGTCCTGCAGGGTTGGGTCGACTTTGGCAAAACCGTCTTCACCGAGCTCATAGCCCCAGCCGGACTTGTCGGTGTAAAGGCGCTTGGCCGCGTCGTAGCCGCTGAAGATCCCGTCCTCGAAGCCATAGCCGGCTTTGACGATGAACGACACGTCGGTGTAGTTGCGCACGTATTCGTGCTGGATCTTGTCCTCGGTCAGCAGGTAATTGATCAACCCGCCCATGAAGGCAATGTCGGTGCCGGTGCGAATCGGCGCGTAATAGTCGGCCACCGAGGCGGTCCGGGTAAAACGCGGGTCGACCACGATCAGCCGCGCCTTGTTGTGCGCCTTGGCTTCGGTCACCCATTTGAAGCCGCACGGATGCGCTTCTGCTGCGTTGCCGCCCATCACCAGGACCAGATTCGCGTTGGCGATATCGGTCCAGGTATTGGTCATGGCACCACGGCCGTACGTCGGGGCAAGACTTGCCACCGTCGGGCCGTGTCAGACACGCGCCTGGTTATCGAACCCCAGCATGCCGAGACTGCGCACCACCTTGTGGGTGATATAGCCGGCTTCGTTGGACGCAGCCGATGCCGCGAGGAAACCGGTGGTCAGCCAGCGGTTCACCGTTTGCCCCTCGGCGTTCTTCTCTATGAAGTTGGCGTCGCGGTCGGCCTTCATCAGGTCGGCGACGCGATCGAGCGCTTCATCCCAGGAGATACGGGTCCATTCGGTGCTGCCGGGTTTGCGTACCTGCGGGTATTGCAGGCGGCCGGGGCTGTGAATGAAGTCCAGCAGGCCTGCGCCTTTAGGGCAAAGGGTGCCGCGGTTGACCGGGTGGTCGGCGTCACCTTCGATGTGGATGATGTTTTGCGCGACATTCTTCGCCGTATCGCCTTGGCTGTACATGATCAAGCCGCAACCGACCGAGCAATACGGGCAGGTGTTGCGGGTTTCATGGGTGTGGGCGAGCTTGAAGTGACGCACCTGTTCGGCAAAGGCAAGCGTCGGGGCCATGCCCAACGCACCCAGGCTAGAGCCTGCAAGGCCGATGCCGGCGACCTTGAAGAACTGACGACGGCTGAGATCCATCGTGCACTCCTGATCAGGTGGAACCCGGTACATGGCCGGGCTTTTTCGAACAACCACGGTCGGGGCAGTCTGGCTGCCGACACTACAAACTGTAGTCAATGCTGTCGAATTCACCATGACAGCCGACCGTCGGCCCTCCAGACACTACCCACTGTAGGAGCGAGCTTGCTCGCGATGGTGTATCAGCTGAGTGAGTGTCGACTGACACTCCATCGCGAGCAAGCTCGCTCCTACAGGGGGTTGGCGCTTATCATGGCGCCATAACCAACCTGCCGTTACGAGACCCCGCATGACTTTCGATTTTGATCAGGTGTTCGACCGCCACAACACCGGCAGCACCAAGTGGAGCCGCTACCCCGCCGATGTGTTGCCGATGTGGGTCGCCGACATGGATTTCGCCGCGCCGCCGATGATCATCCAGGCCCTGCAAAAACGACTGGAACACCCGATGGTCGGCTACAGCGTGGCCCAGGATGACCTGCGCGAGGCAATCGTTGCCGACCTCTGGAACAAGTACGCCTGGCGCGTCGAGCCCCAGGAGCTGATTTTCCTGCCGGGCGTCGAGTCCGGCTTCAACATGGCACTGAAGGCACTGGTTCAGGCGCCACAGAATGTCGTTGTGCAGGTGCCGAACTACCCACCGCTGCGTCATGCGCCCGGGCATTGGGGGCTGAACAAGGTCGAACTGAATTTCGATGCGCAAGCCGACGGCACCTACACAACGCCGCTGGATACCCTGAGCCAGTCGCTGCAAGGTGGTGGCGCACTGCTGCTGAGCAACCCGCATAACCCGCTGGGCAAGGCCTTCCCCCGCACAGAGCTGCAAGCCATTGCCGACATTTGCCTTGAGCATGATGCCTGGATTATTTCCGACGAGATCCACGCCGAGTTGTGCTTCGACGGCCGCCAGCACATTCCGATGGCAACCCTGAGCCCGCAGGTCGCCCAGCGCACCATCACCTTGATGTCGGCGAGCAAGGCCTACAACATCGCCGGCCTGAAGACCTCGTTCATGATCATCCAGGACCGCCACCTGCGCGAGAAGGTCAACCACGCCCGTTGCGGCATGGTCGACAGCGTCAATCCGCTGGGCATGGAAGCCACCCGCGTCGCCTACAGCGAAGCCGCGCCATGGCTCGCCGAGCTGAAGGTCTACCTGCAAGGCAACCGGGATTACCTGGCCGAGGCCGTACACACCCGCCTGCCGGGCATCACCATGAACCTGCCGCAAAGCACCTACCTGGCGTGGCTCGACTGCACGGCACTGGGGCTGGACGATCCGCAGCAGTTTTTCCTCGAACAGGCCAAGGTGGGTTTGAGCGCCGGCCTGGACTTCGGCGATGGCTGCAAGCAGTTCGTGCGCCTGAACTTCGGCTGCCCACGGTCGCTGCTGGAAGAAGGCATTGCGCGGATGGAGCGCAGTTTGCGCCATCTCAAGGCCTGACCCGCCCCTCTAGCCGTAGCCTATCCCCTTGTGGGCGTGAGCCTGCTCGCGATGGCGTCCTGTCAGTCGGCAATGTGTTGCCTGACACGGCGCTATCGCGAGCAGGCTCACTCCTTCAGGTAATAATTGAACCGATGCAGCCCTTCAATGCTCAACAGCCTATAGCCCTGCACTGACGGTTGTTTCGGGATCTGAGCCATGAGTTTCGTTGCCTGGGTGGCGGTGTTGGGCGCGGTGTTGCTGACCCTGGCACTGACTTCGTCGTACCTGCGCTGGATGCCGGTCACCACTTCGGCGGTGTGCCTGGTCCTGGGCATCGCCATCGGGCCGGCGGGCCTGGGTATGCTCAGGCTGGATATCAAGGAGGCGGCGTTCTGGATCGAGCACCTGACGGAAGTCGCGGTGCTGTTTTCATTGTTTGTCTGCGGGCTCAAGCTGCGACCTCCTCTTCGTGATCGCCGATGGCGAGTGGCGTTCGTCCTGGCGGGACCGGTGATGGTGCTGACCATTGTCGGCGTCTGCCTGCTGCTGCATTTCGCTTTCGGACTGGCGTGGGGGCCGTCGCTGCTGATCGGGGCGATACTGGCGCCGACCGATCCGGTCCTGGCCTCGCTGGTTCAGGTCAATGACGCCAAGGATGATGATCCGGTGCGGTTCGGGCTCTCGGGCGAGGCAGGACTTAACGACGGAATCGCTTTCCCGTTCGTGATTCTGGGACTGTTGTTTTTGCAGCAAAACGGCAGCTTTGGCAGCGGTCTGGATGACTGGTTTTTCAAGCGCCTGTTGTGGGGCGTGCCCGTCGGACTGCTGACCGGTTACTGGATGGGGCGCGGTATTGGTCACCTGACGTTGTTCATGCGCATCAAGAATGCCGACAGCACGTTTTCCCCCAATGACTACCTTGCCCTGGCCTTGATCGCACTGGCTTACGTCGTGGCCGAAACCATCGGCGGCTACGGGTTCCTCTCGGTGTTTGCCGCCGGCCTGGGCTTGCGCCGGGCCGAGGTCAGGACAAGCAGTGACGCCCACACTCCGGCCGAACACCTGGTTCAAGCGGTGGTCGGTCATCAGCATGTCGAACCCGAGGCGGCCGTGCTCGGCAATGTGGAGCACCTGGAAGACACGCAAGTCGCCGCCGGGATCATGATGGGCGACATGCTGTCGTTCGGCAGCCTGGTGGAACGGGCGATGGAAGTTTTTCTGGTCACCTTGCTCGGTATTGTGCTGATCGCGCACTGGGACTGGCGGGCGTTGCTGGTCGCGTTGGTGCTGTTCGGGATGATTCGCCCGCTGACGGTCTGGCTGATGCCATGGGGTTCGCTGCTCAATGGCCCGCAACGCTGGTTGATTGGCTGGTTCGGAATTCGCGGCATCGGGAGTTTCTACTACCTTTTCTATGCCTTGAACCACGATCTGCTGCCTTCAGTGGCAACGGTGTGTGCCGACCTGACGCTCTCGGTGGTCGCCCTGAGCATTCTGGTCCACGGCATCAGCACCCAGCCGATGCTTGCCCGCTATGAACGGCATAACCGCCGCGTCACTTCATCGCCAAGGCAATGACTTCCACCAGGTTGAGCTGGGTAAAGGGTTTCGACAAACGAGGTAGACGCTCGGCAATGCCTTCCAGGCGTTCGGCAAAACCGGTGGCGAGGATGATCGGCACGCTCGGCCGAATGAGCCTGATGGCGTTGGCCAGTTGCGCGCCACTCATCTGTGGCATGGCCATGTCGGTGATCACCAGATCGATATCCGGTTCACTGCCGAACAGCTCCAGCGCCCTGGCTCCGGAAGGCGCACTGATGACCCGGTGCCCGAGGTCCTCGAGCAGCAGACTGGTGCTGGTCAACACCAGACTGTCATCGTCCACCACCAGTACGCACAGGCGGGGCACTTCCACGGTCTGCGTTTGCGCTACAGGCTCAGCCACCGAACCCCGGGTGGCAACCGGCAACCACAACTCGGCCGTCGTACCCTGATCCTTGTTGCTTTTGAGGATGAAGCGCCCACCCAATTGCTCGATAAAACCGTGGACCATCGATAACCCCAGGCCCGTACCTTTACCGACGCCCTTGGTGGTAAAGAAGGGGTCCATCGCCGAGGCCAGCGTGGTTTCATCCATGCCCTCGCCGGTATCGGCAATGTTCAGGCACACATAACGCCCCGCGGCCAGGGATGAGGCGCCGCCGGTGACCTCCTCGGTCCTGGCACTGAAGATGATGGTCCCGCCGTGGGGCATGGCGTCGCGGGCGTTGGTCGCCAGGTTCAGTACGGCCAGTTCCAGTTGATTGATGTCCGCCATCACCGGTTCAAGATCCTCGGGAAAGCGTGTTTCGACTTTCACCGACGGCCCCAGGGAACTGCGCAATAGCCCGGAAATGCCTTCCACCAACGCCGGTATCCGCACAGGTACCGACTTGAGCTCCTGGCGTCGGGCAAACGCCAGCATGCGCTGGGTCAGGGATACACCGCGCAAGGCACCTTGGGTGGCGTTGTCGATCAGGCGGGTTATTTTGGGGTCATCCGTCACCCGTTTGCGCACGATTTCCAGATTGCCGAGGATCACCGTCAGCAGGTTGTTGAAGTCGTGGGCGATCCCGCCGCTGAGCTGGCCGATGGCCTGCATTTTCTGCGCCTGGAACAAGGCCTCACGGGTTTGCTCCAGCGCCTGCTGCGCCTGGGTGACTTCAGTGATGTCCCGGGTGATCTTGGCAAAACCGAGCAATGTGCCGGTGTCACCCCAGATCGGGTCGACGATGACATGGGCGAGGAACCGCGTACCATCCTTGCGCATCCTCCAGCCCTTGTTTTCAAAGCGCCCTTCACGAACGGCGATATCCAGCGTCCGTTGTGGCTCGCGGGCATCGCGATCCTCCGGGGTGTAGAACATCGAAAAATGCCGGCCAATGACCTCTTCCGGCAAGTAACCCTTGATGCGCTGGGCGCCGGGGTTCCAGTTGCTCACCCGGCCGTCCGGAGAAAGCATGTAGATCGCATAGTCGGTAACGCTCTGCACCAGCAGGCGAAACTGCTGCTCGCTTTGCTTGAGGATTTCCTCGGCCATTTTGCGATCGGTCAGGTCCCGGGTGATCTTGGCGAAACCGAGCAACGTACCCGACGGGTCGAAGATAGGATCAATGACCACATGGCACCAGAAATGTGTGCCGTCCTTGCGTACCCGCCAGCCTTCGCCCTCGAAACGCCCTTCACGAATCGCCGTGTCCAGTGCCCGCTGGGGCAAGCCGGCACGGCGATCGTCATCGGTGTAGAAGCGCGAGAAATGCTGACCGAGGATCTCGGCTTCCTCGTAGCCCTTGAAACGCCTGGCGCCGGCGTTCCAGCTGGTAATGATGCCGTCGGGATCAATCATGTAGATCGCATAGTCGATCACTGCATCGATCAACAGGCGAAAGCGCTTGTCCTCAACGGTACTCGGCCTGTTTCGATCCTCGCTCATTGAGTTCTCGCGTCATGATTGTTTTTCTGGAGTATGAGACAAACTGCCAATTTGGAAAGCCATGACTGCGGCAGTTTGCTTCATAGCCTGCAATCCCGGCTTAGCGATACACGTATTTGGTGATATAGGAGTAAAGGTCGTTGTAGACAAAATCGGGAACCTGTTTGTCATATTTGCTGGTTTTAAGCAGCTGCAGATGACATTCCCTGACCATCTCGTCACGCTCCTCCATCGAATAGACGGACCTTCTGAGGATAGTGTCATAGGCCCTGTACGCATATGGCAGCAACGTTGAAACTTCGTTCAGATTCCCATTTGGGTCCAGGGTATAGGTGCTGTGAGCACGCAGTACCCGTTCGCTCAGCGTGCCCAGACCGCGCTCGTACAGGAAGATTTGCGAGCCACTCACTGTCTTTGCGATGAACTCGAACGCAACGAGAACCGCAGGGGCGTTACTGATGCTCGATTCGAGTCTCGAATAGCTGACAAACCGTTCCATCTCCTGCTTTTCCAGGCTGGAGAATGCTCTTTTGATGCTGGACAGATGGGCGAACGCGTGATTGCAGCCCACGACATGGACTTCGAGTTGATAACCGGGAACAAATTTTGCCAATCCGGCAAAACCGATGTCATCGAACGCGCACTCCATGATGATGTTGCATCTTTGAGAAAGCGCGTTGGCGAAGATTTTCTCACCGAGTTCCCTGGCAAACGCTTCTGTATGTTCGTAGGCGTGCAAAACGCCGAGCTTGATCATGTCGGCGTAATGCGGGTGTTTTTTTCGATATTCAGGCAGGTACAGTCGAATGTAGTTCCCGTAATTCCCGGATGGCAGCAAGCTTTTTTCCAACAAGTAAGTCTTGCCCGAGCCCTCCACTCCGGCGGTGATCAGCAACTTTGGGATGGCTTCAGCAGTTTTGCCGACGAAGAGCGCAGGGAAGATCTCGTCGAACGCCTTGATCACGTCGTCTGAGGAATAGTTGTATTTCGGTGCTTCTGACATACCTTGATTTCCTTATCAAAGAATTGGGTTGTGACATCTAGCCTTTCCAATAAAGCGTGCTGGCGCTGATTGTTCAATTCTTTGTTTTAATCAAGGTATGTATTTGTTTTTAAAGGTAAAGACTCCTACGGCGCAGAGCGAAAAATCGTTGGCGCAATCGACCACCAGCGCGGCAGTAATTGCCTGACCTTGTGCTCGCCAAAACGGTCGTCGATCAACATCACCACTCCTTGATCCTGTTGCGTGCGGATGACCCGTCCAGCGGCCTGAACCACTTTCTGTACGCCGGGATAAAGGTAGGTGTAGTCATAACCGGCACCGAAAATGGCGGCCATGCGCCGTTTCAGTTGCTCATTTACCGGATTGAGTTGCGCCAGCCCCAGCGTGGCGATAAACGCGCCGATCAGCCTGGCGCCGGGCAAATCGATGCCTTCACCAAAGGCCCCGCCCAATACCGCAAAGCCGACGCCCTGGCTTTCGGCGTGGAATTGGTCGAGAAACTGCTGACGCTGCGCTTCGCCCATGCCTCGGGACTGCGACCACTGACTGATATTCGGATGTTTCTCGGCGAGTAACTGCGCCACCTGCTGCAAATATTCGAAACTGCTGAAAAACGCCAGGTAATTGCCGGGGCGTTTGCAGAACTGTCTGGCGATCAAGTCCACGATCGGTTCGAGAGAGGACTGGCGATGTACGAACCGCGTGGAGATCTGGTCGACGATGTGCACTTGCAGTTGATCGGCGTGAAACGGCGACTCGACGTCGATGCACACCGTGTCCTGCGGCGCTCCCAGTAAATCGGCGTAATAGTGCCGGGGGCTGAGGGTCGCGGAAAACAGCACCGTGCTACGCGCGGCGGTCAGGCGCGGGCGGATGAAGCCGGCGGGGACTACATTGCGCAGGCACAGTTGCGAGAGGTTGCGCTGGCGCTCGAGGTTGCGCTTGCTGATGTCGAACAGGAACTGCCCATCGAACAGTTCGGCGACCCGGCAAAAGTGCAGCATGTCGAAGTAAAATCCCTGCAGTGCGCTGTCCAGGCCTTGAGGGTGATCGTTGAGGTAGTCACCGATGTTGGCGCTGCACGATGACAGCGCCTGCAGGAGCTTTTCCGGCGCCTTGTCATAGGCCTGATAGGCGCCGGTTTGCGCTTTATGCAGGGCATTCCACTCGCGGTTGACCCGTTGCATCGGTTTTTTCAGCGCTTCGGGCGCGGTTTTGCGCACGCCGTTGAAGGTCGCCTGGTCGAGGCTGGCGCTGTACATCTGGCGGCCGCGCTCCACCAGGTTGTGGGCTTCGTCGACCAGCACCGCGACCTTCCAGTTGTTGGCCTGGGCCAGACCGAACAGCAACGCGCTGAAATCGAAATAATAGTTGTAGTCGGCAACCACCACGTCGGCCCAACGCGCCATTTCCTGGCTCAGGTAATACGGGCAGACATCGTGCGCCAGGGCGACCTCGCGCAAGGCGCTCTGGTTCAACAGGCTCAGTTGACTGGCCGCCTGCCGTGCGGCGGGCAGGCGATCGTAGAACCCCCGGGCCAGTGGGCAGGACTCGCCGTGGCAGGCTTTGTCCGGATGTTCGCAGGCCTTGTCCCGGGCGATCATCTCCAGCACCCGCAACGGCGGCGCATCGGCGCTGGCAAGCATCACATGCGCGGCGTCCAGGGCCAGTTGCCGTCCCGGGGTTTTCGCCGTAAGGAAGAACACCTTGTCCAGTTGCTGCGGCGCTAGCGCCTTGATCATCGGGAACAAGGTGCCCAGGGTCTTGCCGATGCCCGTGGGCGCCTGGGCCATCAGGCAGCGCCCCGTGCTGACGGCCTTGAACACCGATTCGGCCAGATGACGCTGCCCCGGTCGAAAACCGGCATGGGGAAAGGCCAGGCCCTGCGCAGCCACATTGCGCCCTTCTCGATGGGCGACTTCCTGTTCGGCCCATTGCAGGAACTGCGCGCAATGCCGTTCGAAGAACTGTTGCAGCTCGATGGCGTCGAAAGACTCGACCAGGCAGGTCTCCTTTTCACTGACGATGTCGAAATACACCAGTGTCAGATTGATCCGCGACAGGTCCAGTTTCCGACACATCAACCAGCCGTAGATCCTGGCCTGGGCCCAATGCAATTGGCGGTGGTTGGCCGGTTGTTTGCTCAAGTCGCCGCGGTAGGTCTTGACCTCCTCCAGGCAGTTTTGCCCGGGGTCATAGCCATCCGCCCTGCCCTTGACCGTCAAGGTTTGATACTGGCCCTCAAGGGCAATTTCGCTTTGGTAACCCTCGCTGCGCCGCGAGGCCACCGTACGGTGCCCGACGATACCTTCCAGCGCGGTCGGTGACGGTGTGAAGCGCAGGTCGAGGTCGCCGGTCTTGGCGGTGAACTCGCACAGCGCCCGCACCGCAATGCTGTAGCTCAATCGCCCTGCTCCGCCCATTGCACGTAGCACACGGCGATGGGCATCTGGTGCTCATGACAGAACTCCAGCCAGCGCAACTGGTTGTCCTGCAGGCGATCGCCCGGGCCCTTGACCTCGATCATGCGGTAGGTCTTTTGCTGCGGCCAGAACTGGATCAGGTCCGGCATGCCGGCGCGATTGGCCTTGATGTCCAGCAAGAGGCGGTTGAACCAGTACTTGAGGTGCTCGGCCGGGAGGCAATCGAGGGCTTGCTCCAGCAACTCTTCGCTGAGCACGCTCCAGTACACGAACGGCGACTGCACGCCCCACTTGGCGGCATAACGTTCGCGGATGGTCTGCCGGTAGCGCCCGTCGTCGAGTTCGGCCAGGCAAGCCTGAAACAGTTCGGCCCGGCGGACATGGAAGTCTTCGCTGAGCAAATCCACCGGCCCGCGCTGGAGCGGGTGAAAAAACGCCCCCGGCAAAGGCGCGAAGATCGCTGGCCAACACAGCAGGCCAAACAATGAATTGACCAGACTGTTTTCCACGTAGTGCACCGGCGCCGAATCTTGCGCCAGATGCGCCTGAACATAGAACTCCACCGATAATGCCGGGTCTGTCCTGGGCAATTGCAGGTCCAGGCGCTGCATTTCCCGAGGTGCTGCCCGCTTGATGGGCGGCCCGCCGAGCTTGCGCAGCAGACGTGGCAGGACGCGAAGCAACTGTTGGTGTTCCGCGGCGCTTTGCGGTGCCTGTTCGGCCTGCACGGCCAGGTCCATCGCCTGTTCAAACTGGCCGCTGCGTTCCAGCACGCGAATGAGGCGCGCACGCGCGCCGGGAAAAGCGCATTCGCGGTACAGGTTCAGGGCCATGGAGAAATCGGCGATGCGTTCGCAGTACTGGGCCATCTGGAACAGCAGCTTGCCGCGCCGGCGTTGCAACCACGGATTGTCCAGCGCCAGGCCCTTGATCCGCTCGGCCACCTCTTCCAGCGCTTCACCGGCCTCGAACTGTTGCTGGTATGCGTGCAGGAGGACGCAGGCATCCACGTCTTCGCGACTGCGCAAGCCACGGGACTCGGCACAGAATTCGACTTTTTCGTAGGTGTAGATACCGAGGTCGGCCAATACGAACTCCGACCAGTCCTGATACAGGTTGCCGAAAAACATCAGGCGCAGGCGATCGCACAATTGCATGATGGTCAGGCTGAACAGGCGCTCGTCCAGGCTCGGACACCAGTCGTTGAAGCTTTGCACCTGGGGAAACTGCTCGCACAGCGCCGGCAACCAATCGGCTTTCTTGCCTTTGGGTTGATCGATGACAGCGGCAAAGGTCTGGAGGATTTCTGCCTTGAGCAGCACCTCGAACAGTTCGTCGATGGCGATGGGCATTTGCCCTTCGACCCAACCCAGCTCGAGCAGCGGGCCGGCGGCGGTGCCGATATCGCCGATTTCGTCGTAATGCAGCTTGCTCGCCCTGAAATGAACGCCTTTGCGCATCACCATTCTGACCAGCAGCGCCTGCGATTCACGGGGCAACCGCTTAAACTCATGTGTGAAGCGCTGCTCTTCGACGCTCAACAAATCGCTTGAGCGCTGCTCAAGCCAATCAAGCACTTGCATGAAGTTGTTCAAGTAGTAGAACGGATCGTCGAGGGGATTTGCAGTCACAGGGAAATGGGCCATGGCGAGCGAATACTGGTTATGCGTACAGATACCAGTTCCGCCCTGCGCGGCGCAATCGGAAAAGGATAAATGGCGGCGCTGTACGGTATTTTTTCCGGGCAGTAGAACTTTCTGCCCCCGGGCGGCACCAACCGCCAGAGAGAAACGGTGACAGCCTCGAGCTGATGGTGCTGCTTCAAAACGTACGGGAGGTGATTATGGACATCAAGACATTGGGCTTGCCCTTGGCGGCGGCGGCCCTGCTGATGCTGGCCGGTTGCTCGACGCCAACGGTGGTGACCCTGCAGAACGGCACCCAGTATTTGACCAAGGACATGCCGGAAACCAAGACAAAGGATGGCTTCTTCGAGTTCGAAGATATTTCCGGGGCGAAAGTGAAAGTCAAGGCCGATGAAGTGGCCACGATTCGCAGGGAAGACTGAATTTCGCGTTATCGTTCATCGCGGGAAAGCCCGCTCCCACAGGGTATGCGCCAACCTTGCGGGAGTGGGCCTGGTCCGGGCGGCGCTCCGACGAAGAGGCCCTTACCGGCGCCAACTCACCATCAGGCGATCACAATCCCCGCACCCGACAAACTGTCCAGCCCGACCCCGACCAATGTCACTGAATCATTGCCAAACGTCAGCACGGTATCCTGCCCCACCACGGTGGCATGGGCCCGGAAGTCGTCGTCCGGCGTAACACCCTGCACCCCGAGAAACACCAGTTTGTCGTTCGCCTGATAACCCAGCACCCGGTCGTGGCCAAACGCGCCGTTGAACAGGAACGTATCGATCCCGCCCCCCGATTCCAGCAGGTCGTTGCCGGCCCCGCCGATCAAGACGTCGTTGCCCTTGCCTGCGATCAAATGATCGTTGCCGTCGAGACCGAACAACCAATCGCCGACCGCCTGCGCCTTGAGCGTATCGTTCCCCATGCCCCCCTTTATCGACGACTCGTACCGGGTCAGCTGGTTGCCGTCCGCCAGCCCGTTTGCGGTGACGCTGTGGGTCACGTCATCCTTGACCAGCCCCCATAAAAAGCCCGGCTCCTTGCTCATGATGCTGCCGATGTCACGGGTGATACTGATGCCGCCATTGGCATCGCGGATGTACAGGTTGCCGGCGCCGTCGTTGGCAAAGTCGAAGTTTTTCACCGACTGCTGCAAGTCGAGCACGTTGTGCCCGTTGCCGCCCAAAAGGACGTTGTAGCCACCGGCATCACGGAAGGTGTCGTTGCCGTCGCGGCCTTCCAGATAGTCGTTGCCCTTGCCGCCCTGGATCAGGTCGTTGCCGTCACTGCCGATAATGAAAGTGCTGCCTTTGTGGATGTCGGCATTGCGGTTCAGGTCCTGGACCCAGGTGTTGGCCCGCGCCGGGTCCGAGAGGTTGGCAACAACAATGGTCGAGTCTTTGCTGGTGAGGTCGTAGAACCGTGACTCCAGCACCCGGGTCATGCCGTCGCCATAACCGGTCGGCAAGTGGGAAATCCAGGTCGGAATGTTGAGGATGGAAAACGGCAGCAGATTCCATGCGGTCGACGCGTAGTGGTCATTGAAGCTGACAATGTTGTTGGTGGCCGAGGCTTGATCGGCATCGTGCACACCGACCGATGCCAGGTTGAACGCCGAACCGTCCAGCGCGCGGAACACTGGATCGTTTTCATAGCCGACGTTCAGCACTTTGTCGCTGCTGCCTTGAGTTGGCGAGGCGTAGGCAATGTAGTTGGAATCCTGGAAGAAACCGCCCCATTTTTCGCGGCTCAAATCCGCCAGGCTATTGACTGCCAGCCCGCCGAGACTGTGACCACTGACCAGCACGTCATTACCGGACAACCCGTTGGCCCGGGCAAACGCCGCGACGTCGGCGAGCAGCTTGCCGAACGCTTCACCCACATAGTTTTTCGCGTAATCCTGTGGACCCAATGCCGCCAACAGGTCATTGATGACATCGCCGATGGAGTCACTGATCTGGCTTTCACGAGGGCCACTGGTGCCGCGAAAGGCGATGCCGATTTCCGTGAGGTGCCCTTGGGCGTCGTATTTACCGAGGATTTCCACCTGGGCGCTGGTATAGCCGGCCTTTTCACCGAAGAAGGTTCCCCGTGCATCGACTTTGCCGTCATAACCCAGCTGCGCGGCGGTGATGGGTGTCCAACCGGCTTTCTGTACCGCGTCCAGTGCGGCCTTTTCCGAATCGGGGTTCCAGGGGATACCGGGAATCACCCCTTGGGAGTCGGTGCCGCCAATCAGCGCGGTCACCAACGTTGCCGGCAGGCCCACGCCGAAACCGTTGTGCTGGTAACCGGTGGCAAAGCCGTTGTCGAGGTTGTGATAGGAGTACAGCGTGATTGCCATCGCGTCGGTGAACAACGCTTTGGCGTCTTCTGTACCAAGGTTCTTGTAGTCGTACACACCCATGGGTATTGCCTCTCTCTTTGTTGGAATTGTCAGAGATAGCTCACAGCCGGGACACCTCGATCGCGAGATGCCCGGAGCCTCCAGTGCTGTTACAAAAATCTGTCAGGCAAACACAAAACCGGAAGTCGACAGGTTATCCAGCCCCACCCCGACCAGGGTCACGGAAAACTCGCCAACCTTCAGCACCGTGTCTTGACCGGCCTGGGAGACATGCTGTCGGTAGTCATAGCCCTGCCCCGCGTCTTCAACGCCCATGAACACCAGGGTGTCACTGCCCTGGTAGCCATTGATCGCATCAAATCCGAAAGCGCCGCTGAACAGGAAGGTATTGCTGCCGTCCCCGGTGGAATGCATCACGTCGTTGCCGTTGCCGCCGACGAAGGTCACGTGGCCCTTGTCGCTGCGCAATACGTCATCGCCGCCGTTGCCGAACAGCCAGTCGCCCTGGGCGTCGGCCAACAGCGTATTACCGAGGGCATCGCCGTTGAGCGAATGACTGTAGCGGGTCAGTTCGTTGCCGTTGAGCAGGCCGTTGCCGGTGACGGTCCAGGTGATGTCCCTGGTGCTCCACCATGATCCGGACTCCTGGCTCACCAGCGCGCCGATGTCCCGGGTCATGCTGATGCCGCCATAGGCGTCACGCACGAACAGCGTGCCATCGCCATCGTTGGCGAGGCTGAAGTTCTGCAGTGGCTTGAGCAGTTCGAACGTGTTGTTGCCCTTGCCGCCCAAAAGTATGTTGAAGCCGCCGTCGTCGCGGAAACGGTCGTTGCCGTCCCGGCCTTCGATGAAGTCATTGCCGGCGCCGCCCTTGAGCCAATCGGCGCTGTCGGTGCCGATGATAAACGTGCTGCCCGTGTGCGGCTCGCCACTGCGCCCGAGGTCCTCGACCCAGGTGGCGCCGCGAGACGACGCCGACAGGTTGGAGACGATCAGGGTCGAATCCTTCCCGGTCAGGTCATAGAAGGCAGAGTCGATCACCCGGTTCAGTCCGTCGGCGTAACCCGGCGATCCATGGGCCGACCAGTTCAGCGGGTTGAGAATGCTGAAGGGCACCAGGTTCTGCGCGGTGGAGGCGTACTGGTCATTGAAGTTGACGACGTTGTTGGTCGCTGAATCCTGATGACCATCGTGCTTGCCCAGTGAGCCACTGCTGAAGGTAGTGCTGTCGAGCACCCGAAACACCGGGTCGTTCTCATAACCGATGTTGAGCACATTGTTGCCGGTGGCGCTTTGGGTTGGCGAAGCGAAGGCGATGTAGTTGGCGTCCTTGAAGAAACCGCCCCAGTCATTGCCACTCAACTCCGCCAGGCTGTTGACCCCCAAACCGCCAAGGCTATGCCCGCTGACCACAACGTCCCTGGCACTCAGGCCGTGGGCGATGGCGAATGCAGCGACGCTCTTGAGCAGGCTGTCGAAAGCGTTTTTCGCGTAGTTGCTCGCATAATCCACCGGACCGACTGCGGCCAACAGGTTGTTTTTCATGTCGCCGAAGGTGTCGCTGTACCCCAGGCCACCGGTGCCACGGAAGGCGATGCCCAGGCCGATCAGGTTCCCGGCCCCGTCGTATTTACCGAGGATTTCGGCTTCGGCGCTGGTGAAGCCGTCCTTCTCGCCATAGAAGGTACCTTGGGTGCCAACCTTGCCCTGATAGCCCAAGGCCGAGGCACCAATTGGCGCCCAGGCGGTCGCCGGGAGTGGCTGGCCGGTAGGCGTATACGCGTACAGCGCCAGCGCGATCGCGTCGGAGTACAACGCCTTGCCGGCCTCACTGCCGGCATTTTTGTAATCAAACAGTCCCATTTTCTTGCTTCCTTTGCGTCAAATCAGAACTGCCAGTCCAGGGTCAGGCCCACACCATGGTCTTTTTCCCGGGAGCCGAGCAGTCCGTTGTAGTCCAGGTTCAAGCGGGTATCGCGTCCCAGCGCCCAGCCGGCCCGGGCACCGACCACCGCGGCATTGCGGTCCATGGACACGCTTTGCACGCTGAACGCGGTGTTGCCATTGACGAAGGCCAGGTGGTCTTCGGAACGGGTGTTGCCCAGGTTGTGCTGCCAGCCGAGCGTGCCGGACAATTCCAGTTGTTGCTGATCGGACAGCGCAATGGCTTTGCTCGCCCGCAGGCCAAGGGTCGAGAGCACCGCGTCGCGGTTGTTTTCACCGCCCTTGAGTGCGGCGGCGTCACCTTTTTCGCTGAAGCTGTCGCTGTTCAGGTGCACGTAAGCCAGGTTGACGAACGGCTCCAGTGCCAGCGGTTGCAGGTCCAGGCGATACGCCGCTTCGGTGAACAGTTGCGCGGTGGTCGCATCGCGTTTGGATTTCTGCTTGCCGCTGACGTCACCGAATTGCAGGTCGCGTTTGACGTCGATGCGATGCCAGCTGTAAGCACCGCCGACGCTCAGGCGCAGCGCGTCGATTTCGTGGCCCAGGTAGGCGCCCAAGTGGTAGCTGTCGACCGATGCCGACGAGTGCGTGCCATCGCCCATGCTCAACGAGCTGTCGCTATAACCGGTAACGAAACCCAGTCGTGTGTCTTCAGTGATCAAGCCATCGACGCCGGCCAGCAGCCCGCCGATGGAGCTGTTGGAACTGGCGTTGTCATTCCCGCCATCGCTCTTGCCCCAGGCGCCGAGCACTTTGAGCCAGGCATTGCTGCGGTCATCGGTCGGTGCGCTGGCGTCGAACAGATCACGCTCGCGCAGACGTTCGCCGACCGCATCGCGCAGGTAGCGGCTGTCGTTGATCAGCAGCGTGCCGATCGCCGGATGAATCTCACCGGACAGTTGCTGGAACGCTTGTTGCGCGACAGCGGCGGTCGGCGACAACAGCAGGGTTTCGTAGAGCCGATTGCCTGCGCCCAGTTGCTCGGCGGCAGCGGCCACGGCCCGTTGATTCGGGGTCAGGCCTACACTGGTGAAAGATGTCGCATTGCGCTCCACCGCCAGTTGAATGCTGTCCGTCGTGTAACCGAGGGTGCCACCGATAAACAGGTAGTCCGGCAACACCGCCCCGAAACGCCCTTCGATCCCGCCAGCGGCTTGCAGGATGTTGTACTGATTGCCCAGCAGGGTTTTCGCCTCGCCGGTGGTCAGCAGCGTTGGACTGTTTTCCAGGGTCAGGCTGACCGTTGCGCCTTCGATGGTGGCTGTGCCGCCGGCAATGATCTGGTCGCTGCGGGTGGGCGACACCTCTACGGCGTAGGTCGAGCCGGGCTCGAAGGTCATGTCGCCCGTCACCTGCAAGGTGCCGATGGAGTTGCCGGGCGCCACGGTACCGCCGCTTTTCGCAGTCAGTGCCGCGATACTGCCGTTACCACCGAGGATGCCATTGTCATTGACGGTGACGGCCGATAGCAGCGAACCGTTGACGGCCAATCGGCCCTGATTGACCAGGGTCTGGCCGGTGTAGGTGTTGGCTCCGGTCAGCACCAGCGTGCCGATGCCCTGCTTGGTCAGGCCGCCGTGGCCGGATATGTCGTTGCGCCAGACGTCGAGCCCGCAGTGCACGTCGTTGCACACACGCTCGGTGGGTTTGCCGGCGTCGATGATCGCGCCGATACCCGGCAAGTCCGCGACAAACTGACTGGAGCCGTAGGCGCCGTCGATGCGGAACTCTTCGGGAATGTCCTGCTCGGTGACGAGCATCGCCGGGCCGTCGATGCCTTTGCGCAGGTTGATCATGCCCCAGCCATACAGCGAATCGACGCCGGGTGCGCCGAGGTCGGTGGCGGTGGTACGCAGCACGCTGGCGACTTGTGCGCCGGTCATGTACGGGAAGCGTTCCATCAACACCGCCACCGAGCCGGCAACGTGCGGTGCCGCCATGGAGGTGCCGTTGTAATTGGCGTAGCCGGTAGTCAGGTCAGCGGCATCGGTGCCGCTGATGATCGAACTGTAGATCCGGCTGCCCGGCGCCGACACGCAGAAACTCGCGGTGTAGCCGCAGCGCGACGAGAAGGTGCTGATGTTGTAGGGGGCGGGACTGTTGGTGTCCGGGTTCTTCTGCAAGGCCGCGACGGTCATCCAGTTCGGCGCGATCTCGGGGACGAAATAACCGAGGCCGGCGATGGCGTCCGGGTTGTTGAGGTTGTAGTCGTTACCGGCGGCGAAAATCGTCACGATGCCGCTGCGGGCCGCCGCGATGGCGCCGTCGTAGGCACCGCCGGGTTTGGTCCCCAGCAAGGTCCGGATCTCGTTGAACTGCAGTTGTGCATCCTGCACGGTGAAGTGCGGATACGCCGGGTCCCGACCGCCGAGGTCGAAGCGGTCGGTGATGCCGATGCCCCAGCTATTGTTGATGATCCGCGCGCCGCTGGCGATCAGGGCGTCCCAACCGGCCTTGTACACCGCGCCGTCGTTGCCGCGTACGATACCGTCTTCCGGGCCCGGGTCGCCGTTGTCGGCGCTGATGATCTGTGCACCAAAGGCGACGCCGTGCATCGGTCCGCCATCGCGGCTGCCGGCGGCGATCCCGCCAACGTGGGTGCCGTGGGCACCGAGTTTGCCGTTGGAGCCCACCGAGGGCGAACCGTCATAGAGAAAGGCGTCCCCGACCTTGACCGGAATGTACGGGTCGGTGTACTCGCGGATGCCGCTGGTCACCAGCGTGATGACCTTATTGGCTCCGGAAAACTCCGGGTGCAAGGCGTACACCGGTTGGTCGAAGATCCCCAGCTTCACGCCTTTGCCGGTGTAACCGGCCGCATAGGCATCCTGCGCGTTGATCGCCCCCAGGCCCCAGTCAGCGCTGAACTCTGTGCTGCGCCAGCTTTCGGGATCGCCTGTCCTGCCGTTTTCCACGTAGGGTGCCGCGTGTGCGGTGCCCAGTGTGGCCAACGCGCAGAGCACGGCTAGATTGTTGTACTTGTTATTCATCGAGCTACCTTCCTTAGTTGTGTTGCCAAAATCCTTGTTGTTAGAAGCCTTGCCTCAATTCCTCTTGGTTAAAACGCGCCACTACAGGGGCTGCGGTGTTCAGTTCCTCAACAGACAGGCATTTTTTGAGTCCTCTCCATACTGTTTTTAATAGCTACTGCACCCTCGGTCCCTGGCCGAAGGCCTCATCCACCTTGGCCAGGTCCTGCTCGCTCAAGGTCCCGGCGTAGAAATGCAACCGGGTCCAGGCCATCAGATAGTCGTAGCGGGCCTGGGCCAGATCCCGGCGGGTGGTAAACAGTTGTTGCTCGGCATTGAGCGCATCGAGGTTGACCCGCTCACCGCCCAGAATGCTTTGCCTGGTCGAGACCACCAGCGCTTCGGCGGAGACCAGGGCCTTCTGATAGGCACGCAGCTTGCTCACCCCTGTCAGGCAGGCGCTGAACTGCCGTCGCAATTCGATCAGGGTTTCCCGGGTCTTGCCGTCCAGTTCGTACTCGGCCTGTTCCATCGCACGGCTTGCCTGGCGGGTCGATGCAGAAACACCACCGCCGGCGTACAGCGGCACATTGATTTCGATGCCGATGGTGTTGGTGTCGTAGCGCTGGTTGTAGGTGTTGCCGCTTTCCGATTCATTCTGACGCACCGTGGCGTAGGCGCTGACCTTGGGCAGGTGCCCGGCCCGGTTGCGCTCGACCTCGTAGCGCGCCACTTCAAGCGCCTGGCGCTGGGAAGCCAGGTTGGGGTTGTTGGCCACGGCCATCTCACGCCAGGTGTCGTAATTGGCCGGCTGCAGGGTGAGGGTCTGGAAGTTTTGATCCAGTGGTGCAAGGTCGGCAATGTCGATCGCCGGCACACCGATCAGCGCGCCGAGTTCGCGCAGAGATGCATCCTGTTCATTACGTGCTTCGATTTCTTCGGCGGTGGCCAGCTCATAGCGCGATTCGGCTTCGAGAATGTCCGTGCGAGTACCTTCGCCCTGGCGAAACATCTGCTCGTTCTGCTGGAACTGCTGCTCGAAAGCTTTCTTCTTGGCCAGGGCGATATCGATCTGGTCCTGGGCGAACAACGCCTTGGTGTAGTTTTCCAGCACCCGCACCAGCAATTGCTGGCTCTTGCCACGAAAATTTTCGTCGGAAAACAGCGATTGCGCGACGCCCTTGCGATAAGCCGCGTAGGCCTCGTAGTCGAGCAACGGCTGTTGCAAGGTGAGGCTGGAACCGTAACTGCTGTAGTTGCGGTCATCGCTCTGGTTTTGCCCGCGCTCGTTGAGGTAGGTAGCCTTGGAGCTGTTCCTGCCCTTGTTGTAGTTGTAACCCAGTCTTGGCAACAACCCGGCGCGGCCGATGGCACGGTTCTCAAGGCCTGCATCGCGTTCCTTGATGGCGCCGAGGAATACCGGATCATTGTGCAGTGCCTGTTCATAGATCTCGAACGGTCCCATGGCCGCCACGGCCTGGTTGCCCGCGAACAACATCAACGCCGCCCCGAGCATCGAAAGCTTTTTCATACAGCCGAACATCCTTATTCCTCGGTCAACGCGGAGCCTGCCCGGTCGAGCAGCGGTTTGAACAAATAATTGAGGAGCGAACGCTCACCGGTACGTACGAACATTTCCGCCGGCATACCGGGCTTGATCACCAGGCCATTGAGTTTCTCCATGGCCTGGTCACTGACGCTGCTGCGCAGCACGTAGTACGGTGCGCCGGTTTTCTCATCGAGCAACTGGTCGGCGGAGACCAGGCTGACTTCACCAGGTACTCGCGGGGTGCGGCTCTGGTTGAAGGCGGTGAACAGGATATCCACCGGCAGGTGCGGACCGACCTTGTCGATCAGGTTGACCGGCAGGTGCCCTTCCACTTCCAGGCGCGTGTCCTGAGGCACGATCTCCAGCAGGTTGTCGCCCTGGCGCACCACCGCGCCTACCGTGTGTACACCCAGATTGACCGCAATGCCGTCAGCCGTGGCGATGATCTCGCTGTGCTGCAGATCGAACCCGGCGGAGGTCAACTGTTCCTCCAGCGTCACGCTTTTGAGCTGCGCTTCGGCCAGTTGGGTGCGTACTTCTTTCTGGTACTCCTCGATATGCTGTTGCAACTTCAAGCGGGACTCGACAATGCCCTGCTCCACCCGACCGCTTTCGCCGAGGTTTTCGGCCAACTGCTGTTGCACTTGCGACAGTTGCCGCTGGTACTCCATCAACCGATTGCGCGGGATGTAGCCGTTTTCCGCCAATGGCGTCAGATTGCTTAGCTGTTGTTGCAGGGAATCGGCCTGAGCGCTCAAGTCGGTACGGGCACGGCGCATGCCGGCCAGTTGCGCGCCGGCGCCTTCGATGCTGGCGCGCAACGCGGCCTGCTCGCGGGCGAAGGCATCGCGACGACTGCTGAACAACTGGCGCTGGCCTTCGAGCACCAACGCCAGACGCGGGTCGGGATCATTGCTTAGCTCGGCGGGGAAATTCACCTGCTTGAGGTTGTCCCGCTCGCTTTGCCAACGGGCAAGGCTGGCCCAGGCCATGCGGTACTGCGCTTGCAACGATTGCACGTCCGCGGCGACCTGGGTCTGGTCGAGCCGGAACAACGGCTGGCCCTGTTTCACCCGCTGGCCTTCGCTCACCAGAATCTGGCTGACCACGCCGTTGCTCATCGACTGCACGGCCTTGCGCTTGCCCGAAACCACCACTGTGCCCTGTACCGGTATGCCCTGATCGAGGGGGGCCAGGCTGGCCCAGGTGAAGAAACTGCCAGCGCCGACAATCGCCAGTATCCAGCCCAGGCGAGCGAAGTAACGCGCGTCGCGTTCAGGCTGTCCAGCCAGGTAGTCCTGCTCCATCGTCGCTTCGTTTTGAGGCTTTACTTGGCTGCGGCTCATACGCCCGAACTCCTTGTCGCGGGCTAAGACTGCCAGCTCATGCTGAGCCCGCCCGGCGCTTGTGCGGTTTTTTCATGTTGTGCTTGCTGAGCGCCCGAGAGTGCCTTGAGCACGTCCTGGCTCGAACCGAACGCCTGCAAGCGCCCGTCGTTGAGCACCAGCAACTTGTCGGCCTGGGCCAATGCGCAAGAACGATGGGTCACCAGAATCACGCTGGTGCCCTGGGCCTTCATTTGCGCAATCGCGCTGGCCAACGCCGCTTCACCCACGGTGTCGAGGTTGGAGTTCGGCTCATCCAGCACCACCAGGCGCGGCTGGCCGTACAGCGCACGGGCCAGGGCCACGCGTTGTTTCTGCCCGCCGGAAAGGCCACTACCGTCTTCGCCGAGCACGGTGTCGTACCCTTGCGGCAGGCGCAGGATCAGTTCATGCACCCCGGCCTGCTGTGCGGCGGCCACGACGCGCTGTGGATCGGCCTCGCGGAAACGCGCGATGTTTTGCGCGATGCTGCCGCTGAACAACTCGATGTCCTGCGGCAGGTAACCGATGTAAGGCCCGAGGTCGTCGCGGTTCCAGCGATGGATGTCCGCACCGTCGAGCCGCACCGTACCACCGAGCGTCGGCCAGACACCCACCAGTACCCGTGCCAGTGTCGATTTACCGGAACCGGAAGCACCGAGCACGCCCATCACCTCACCCGCTGCGAGGCTGAAACTGACCAGGTGCAGGGTCGCCGCCCGTTGCCCCGGAGGCGCCGCGCTAACCTGCTCAAAGGTGATCTGGCCCTTCGGCGCCGGCAGCGCCATGGCCTCGTCGCCCGACGGGAAGGCTTGCAGCAAGGCGTCGAGACGGCGGTAAGCCAGCTTGGCGCCGCTCCATTGTTTCCATACGGCGATCAACTGATCGATAGGACTCAGCACACGGCCCATCAGGATCGAACCGGCAATCATCATTCCCGCAGTCATGTCACCCTTGATCACCAGCAATGCGCCAAGGCCCAGCACCAACGATTGCAGACACAGGCGCAGGGTTTTGCTCAAGGAACTGATGACGGCGCCCGTGTCGCTGGCCTGGTTTTGCAGGCCGAGGAACCGTGAATGCACCTGGAACCAGCGATTGCGCAACGCCCCCAGCATGCCCATGGCCTGAATGGTTTCGGCGTTATGCAAATGGCTGGTGGCCAATTGGCTGGATTGCTGGGAACACGCGGCGGCTTCGCCCAACGGTTTTTTGGTCATGGACTCATTCAGCCAGGCCAGCGCAATCAGCAGCAGAGCCCCCGCCGTGGCAAAAACGCCGAGCCAGATGTTGAACAAATAAATCACCAACAGGTACACCGGGAACCACGGCGCATCGAAAAACGCGAACAACGCCGGGCCGGTGACGAACTGGCGAATATGTGTCAGATCCCCCAGCGCCTGTCCCGCATTGCCTTCGCCTTTGAACAGGTTGCGCTCGAACGCCGCCCGATAGACCCGCAGATTGAACCGTCGCTCCAACTGACTGCCAATACGGATGACGATGAAACTGCGGACAGCTTCCAGCAAACCGATAAAGGCAAAGAACCCGACAATCATCAGCGACAACATGACCAGTGTTGTTTCATTCTGCGAAGACAGTACCCGGTCATAGACTTGCAGCATGTAGATAGAGGGCGCCAACATCAGAATGTTGATCAGGGCGGTAAAACAACCGACGCTGATCAAGATGCTCTTATAGTCCCCCAGTGCCTTTATTAATGGTGCGGTGGCTGGGGCCTTCGCCATCTTCATTGGTTATTCCTGAGCTGATATTTATCGCCACGCGCGGGCGAGGTTCCAGTTAACTGTCCGCACACGGTCGAGACATTGTTTGCCCGTTATCGTTTACAAATAACGAACAATGTTTTGTGATCGATAAAGTGCCGGGGGATTGCGCTTGACTGCTTTTGCGGCTAACGCGTCGGCCGCTTGAGGGTAATGATCCGACCCGACTGCAAAGTACCTTGATAAAGCCCTTCGAACTGACGGTTGAAAAACAGGATTTTTGAGCCTTCCTTGCCGGTGATTGCAATGCCGTCCGGTTCGGGAAACCAGCCGATCACCTGCTCCCCAAGCCAGGCGGTGAAACAGTCCGCGCCAGCACCCAGGGTTTGATTTGGCTGAAAGTCGATCAAGCATTCATTCGAAGCAACGAGCGGTGATTTGTCCGTGTCTTGCGCGGCTCTTAGCGTAGCCAGCCAATTGCCAGCCAACTCTGACGGATCCGCCAGTTTCAGACTGCTTGCCATGGTTTCCTCTCCAAAAAACATCATCAACGCTGCCAGTAGCCACGCGCTTGTCTTGCGGGAAAAGACGCTGTGCGTCATAGGTTCTTGTACTCCGGGCCGCAACCCTGCTTACGGTAAGAGAGCAGCGCATCGGGCGCCGCCCTCCTTGTTCACCTCACATCAAGCCACGATGTCCGAGTACGCCGCCTGGCCCACGGTACTGACCAGGAAATCAGCCGCGCCATGCCCCGAGAAGTCGATCGACAACAAACTGTTGCCGCCCGAGGTGCTGAGCACCGCATCGCCCACCGCCCCGGTGAAGGCGCTGACAAAGTGCAGGCCCGCGCCGTTGGTGATGCCGGTCAGGTCGATCTTGTCCAGACCGCTGACAAAGTCGAGGATCTGGTCGACCGTACCTGGCCTGGAGTCACTGCTGGCCGCAAACACGAAGGTGTCCGAACCTGCGCCGCCCCACAGTTTGTCCGCGCCGCCAGCGCCGTAAAGGATGTCGTTGCCGGCACCGCCTTTGAGCTCGTTGGACACGTTGTTACCGATCAGCAAGTCGTTGCCAGAACCGCCAATGGCGTTCTCGACGGTGACACCCTTGGCGATGGAGACGTTACCCACCAGGCCGCCGACGTCCGAGAACGACGTTTCATTGAGGTTGATCTTCTGGTTCTGGGTAAACCCGGAAAAGTCCAGGGTGTCCTTGCCGCCTGCATCCCAGACCGAAAACACCACCTTGTCCGCCGAAGAAGACGCGCCAAGGAAGTCGCGACCGGCGTTGGAGTTGAAACCGTAGGTAGTGTCGCCGGTGCGAGTGGTGGTGTTGGCACCGTAGAGCTGCTGAATGGCAGCGATATCGTCAATCAGCGGGCCGGACGCGTAGGCTTCGACGCCGCCCTTGCTGAAGTTCTGACTGGTATTGCTTTCACTCCAGTAGCTCATGACGCTGTAGCCGCGGGTGTCTTGCCCATAGGACGCGTCATTGTAGGTCGGTGCACCCTCGCCGGCGTTGTAGTCGCCGGGGTGGGCCAGGCCCAGGGAGTGGCCGATTTCGTGGGTCAGGGTTTGCCGGCCATAGTTGTTCAGGTCCGGGGTCTTGTTGGGCGTGTAACTGCTGTTGATCAGGTACCAGGAAGTCCCGTCGTAACCGGCCCCGGTACCAGGCAGGTAGGCAAACGCAGCCGCACCGTCCTGACCGCCGCTGTAGTTGCCGAAGGTCATGTGGCCATCGCCGCCGCTGGCCTTGTCAGTGAAGGTAACATTGGCCACGTCGGCCCAGGATTGCATGGCGAGCACGGCCTGGGCTTTCTGCTGCGCGCTGAACTGACTGAACCCGGTAATCCCGTGCTTGTACATCGTGCTGGACGATGCCGAAGTCAGGAAGGTATAGGTCAGCTCTATTTTGCCGCTACCATCCTTGTCCTGGTAAGCAGCGCCGTCGCGCAGCAATTGGTTGGCTGCCTGATCGACGGAGAACGACGGTTTGCCATTGACCGTGAGGTTGCCGCCCCGATCATACTGATGGCTGAAACTATTGATCTGATTGAATGCAGAACTGCTTGCCGCCAATGCTGACAGTGGCAGCAGCACCTGTTCAGCGGAATCAATAGCGTGATCTTTTACTTTCGACATAAACACACTTCCTTGTTTAGCTATGGAACAGTTTTTGTCAGATAAAGACGATCCCTGGCGAGATCGTCCTATCACTCGCCCAATGAAGGCGTAGGAAAACTGACACAATTAGAAATCAAACGTCCACTACTTTTTTGACGTCAAATTTGCGCATTCAGGAATGTGCCCGTAAACAGTGGGCGTACTGAGAAAGTATTGAGTTAAAAAAATATTAGACGGGAGTTATTGTCGGACAATCGACAATTTAATTATTAAATATAGGTAAATTTCCGGGCACTCGAATCGTCCGACTATTTATGTTTAATCTGTTAAACATTTCAATGAAGTGATCACCTCTGAATACCGGGTTATCGCTCTTCGCGAGCAGGCAACGAATGACCATCAGGCAATAACCATTTCAGCTCCGCAAAGGCTGCACAACCGGCGTTGTCGCCCCACTGGAACCCTCCCCGGTGTGGCAGGTTTTGCACACTGCCTTAAACTGCGATACAGCCCATGAACGAATGACGGTGCAAGGGTTCGATGGATTGCCTTACACCACGGGCCTCACGAAATGATCCGGGTGAAGCCGACATGAAAATGGTCACGCCTCTTTTGGCCGCTCTCATCGCCGCCAGCGCGTGTGCGGTAATGAGCATTTGTGCGAATGCCGGGACGACTACGGTCCTGGCAACCAGCTTCGACTGCGCCAGGGCCAGCGCATCCGTCGAGAAGCTGATCTGTCGCGACCCACAGCTGAAGCGGATGGAGATTGAACTGACACGCCTTTATCGCCTGGCGCTCACGGACGATCATTCGGTACCGCGCCCCGACAAGGTCGAGATCGAACAGCGCTTCTGGGTCGACGCGCGAAATCAATGTGCCACCAAGGCAGAGCCCAAGGCCTGCACGATCCGCAGTTATGCCGAACGCGCACACCAGCTTCGCCAGGGTTCGGCCATTGCGAGGACCAAGGATCCAAGCAGGCTCACCGATGGCCCCGTAGCCTTTCGTTGCGCAGGATTGAACGCGTTGATTGCCGCTACTTTCTTCAATGTCGAGCCGCGTGTGGTGTACCTGAAATGGGCGAATACCTCTGCCACCCTTATCCAGGTACCGAACGATTATGCAAGCCAATACAACGGCAAGGATTTGCGGGGTAGCTACGGCTTTTGGCAAACCGGTGACGAGGCCCTGTTACAGATCCCGGGCTCGGGGCAAATGCGTTGTACGCTCGAGCCAGTTGGCTGATGGCGCATCGGGACATCCTTTCCCGGTGGCCTGATGCAGCTTGTCAGCTGCCGGTGCGGATCTTGTTCCAGACCCGGGTACGCACCCGGTCGATGTTCAGTGGCATGGCTTCCAGCGCAAACAGCTTGCCCATCATTTCAGGACTTGGGTAAACCTTGGTGTCGTTCTTGATCGCAGGGTCGATCAGGCTGTCGGCCTGCTCGTTGCCATTGGCGTAATGCACGTAGTTGCTGACGCTGGCCATGACGTCCGGGCGCAGCAGGTAGTCCATAAAGGCGTAGCCGGCCTTGTCGTCCGGAGCGTCGGCCGGCATCGCGACCATATCGAACCAAATCGCTGCGCCTTCCTTGGGAATCGAGTAGCCGATGTCGATGCCATTGTTGGCTTCCCTGGCGCGGTTTTCCGCTTGCAGGATGTCGCCGGAGAAACCGACCGCGACGCAGATGTCGCCATTGGCCAGATCACTGGTGTACTTGGACGAGTGGAAATAGCTGACATACGGCCGCACCTTCATCAGCAGGGCTTCGGCCTTTTTGTAGTCTTCCGGGTTCTTGCTGTGATGCGGCAAACCGAGGTAGTTCAACGCGGCCGGCAGCAGTTCGGGGCCGTTGTCGAGGATGGCCACGCCGCACTTGTGCAACTTCTGCATGTTCTCGGGCTTGAAGATCAGGTCCCAGGAATCCACCGGGGCGTTGTCGCCCAGCACCGCCTTGACCTTGGCAATGTTGTAGCCGATGCCGGTGCTGCCCCACAGGTAAGGGAAGCCGTGTTCGTTGCCCGGGTCGTTGGTCTGCAATGCCTTGAGCAATACCGGGTTGAGGTTTTTCCAGTTCGGCAGCTGACTCTTGTCGAGCTTCTTCAGTGCGCCGCCTTCAATCTGCCGGGCCATGAAGTGGTTGGACGGAAACACCACGTCGTAACCGGATTTTCCGGTCATCAGCTTGCCATCGAGGGTTTCGTTGCTGTCGTAGACGTCGTAGGTGAAGCCGATGCCGGTTTCTTTCTGGAAGTTTTTCGTGGTGTCTGGCGCGATGTAATCCGACCAGTTATAGATTTTGACGGTTTCGGCGGCCTGGCTGATGGATGCAACCAGCATCAGCGGAGCCAGAGTCAGGGTCTTTCGGATCATGAGTCGATTCCTGTAGAGGTTGTTGTTATTGGCAGGCAATCAAAAGATCAGCTTTCAAATTTCAAAAGCATTCAAAAAATCAAAACGTAGGTCTTGCGCACGGTTTCCTGGATGTCCCAGATACCGAGGCTATTGGCTGGCAGCATCAGCGCGTCGCCGGCCTCGATGTGCAGCGGTTCGCCGCCGTCGGGCGTGAAGGTGCAGCGGCCCTGAATGAAGTGACAGAATTCCTGGGCGACGATCTGCCGCCGCCAGCGCCCGGGGGTACATTCCCAGACACCGGTCTCGACGCTGTCGTCGCGTTCGACACTGGTGGTCGAAGCCACGGCCACGGGAGTTCCCAGGGGCACGGCGACCGGATTGGATTCGTCCAGTTTCAGGGTTGCGGTGTTCTTGAATTGCGTGATGCTCATGGGGATACCTGTCGATGTAGAGACGCTGTTTAGTGCATGAAACCTTCCATGAAACCGGCCACCCCGCTGGCCAGCCTGCGCCGCCAGGGCGCTGTGGCCGGGTTGGCCAGGGTCTGGTCCTCGTGGACAAAGCTGCGGATGATCGCGTTGTAGCCGAGCCAGCGGATCGGCTCCGGCTCCCAGGCCCGCAGTGCGTCGAGGCCGCGTTGGGGGATGACCCACGGTTGGCGTACCAGATCGGTATCGCGCCCCAGGATCAGGTCGGCCAGCGTGCGGCCTCCCAGGTTGCTGGCGCCAACGCCCTCCCCGCCATAACCGCCCGACAGGGCAACGCCGTTGGCCCGGTCGCAAAGCATGTGTGGCTGGAAATGCCGGGACATGCCCAGGTTGCCGCCCCAGGAATGGGTGATCTGCACGTTCTTCAACTGCGGGAACAGTTCGCCGAACAGATAACGCCGCAGGTGTATTTCGTCAGCGCTCAGGTCGAAGTCGTGGCGCAGCTTGCCAGCGAACTGGTACCCGCCACGGGCGCCAAAGATCAATCGGTTGTCAGCGGTGCGTTGACCGTAGGTGACCTGGCGACTGGCCTCGCTGAATGCCTGGCCGTGACTCAGGCCGATTTCGTCCCAGATGGCCGCCGACAAGGGCTCGGTCGCGACGATCAGGCTCTGCACCGGCAACTGATAACGCCCCAATGGCGGCAGCGTCACGGAGTAGCCTTCTACCGCCGGCACCACCCAGCAACTGCGCACCGAAGCTTTGGCCGTGCGTAGGCTGCCGGGCTGCCAATGGGTGACCGGGCTGTTTTCGTAGATTCTGACGCCCAGGCGCTCCACCGCGCGGGCCAGCCCCCGTACCAGTCTGGCCGGGTGAATGGTCGCCACGTGCGGCGCGTAGATACCGCCGTAGGGTTTGGCGACGCGGATCTGTTGCGCCAGTTGTTCCGGGGTAAGCCAGCGATAGTGGCTGTCGTTTAGGCCCTGGCGGTGGAGATCGACCAGGTAGTGACGCAGGCTGGCCTCCTGCTCCGGATAGCGTGCGGCGCAATACAGCACCCCGCCTTTACGGTAATCGCAGTCGATTCCCTCACGTTCGAGGACAATCTCCACTTCATCCGGAATGCTGTGCAACAAATCGTAGGAGGCGCGGCGCGCTTCGGCCGACAGTTTGGCCAGCAGGCGGTCTTCTCCCAGCAAATTGCCCATCAGCCAGCCACCATTGCGCCCCGACGCGCCGAAACCGGCGGTTTGCGCTTCGACGATGGCGATGTTCAGGTCAGGTTTGTGCCGCTTGAGGTAGTACGCGGTCCAGAGTCCGGTATAACCCGCGCCGATGATCGCCACGTCGACATCCAGGTCCCGCTCCAGCGCCGGACGCGCCAATAGCGGCTCGTCGAGCTGGTCCATCCACAAACTGATAGTGCGCCACGCCGGCATGCAAGACTCCGCCACTCAAACTTCGATGGCGTCGATCCTAGTGCGTGGGCTCAGGCGCTGTCTTGCGCGCGTGCACGCAAAGAAATTTGTTTGACGTAGGCCTTGGGGGACTGGCCGGTATGCTGGCGGAAACAGCTGTAGAACGCCGACAGCGAATTGAATCCGGCGGCGAAGGCCAGTTCGTCGATGCGCACTGGCGGCATGGCGGCATCCAGCGCCGCAAGCAAATGTTGCAGGCGCGCCTGGTTGACATAGCGGTAGAAGCTCTGGCCCAGCACCTGATTCAACAGGTAGGAAATCTGGTTGCGGCTGTAGCCACACTCCTTCGCCACTCGTTGCAGATCGAGCTCCGGGTCCAGATAAGGCTGTTGGCGCTGGAAATACTGCTGCAGGTCATCGGCCATGAAGCTCAACTGGCGAGGCGACAGGCCGAGCCGGCTGACCGCCGGGCGCTGGTTGCCGGACGTTTTGCTGCCGGGTTGTTCGTGAACCAATGAAGCATATTCATTGACCCGCCAGATCAGCCCGTCCTTGACGGTGATCGCTTCGCTGGCGCGGAACGACACCAGCCCTTCACCACCGCGCAAGGTGATGTGGTACTGAATGAACGCAGTGTTGCCGTCCAGTCGAATGCGGTCGGAGTGCTCCAGCGCTTCATCCGGATCCCGGGGCATGCTGCTGCGCACATATTCGCGCAATTCGGCCAGGCCCATGACCCGGTTCTGGAAAAAGTCGTTGTACTGGACTTCAGGGTGATAAAGCGCCATGACGCCATCCAGATCCCGGTGCTTCCAGCGCAAGTGATAGCGCATAACCGTCTCGCCCGTGGCCTGGGTTTGCAGTGGGCCATCATCATTGGCGTGCATTGAACATCTCGACGGGAAAAGACCGAGCTTGCCCAACTTCCGTTTTGTCTTCAACGACCAAACCGATGATGGCTTGTGCCCGCAAATGGCCGATAAGCGTGACCTGAATCAAAAAAAGCGCCGGCAATCGCCAAACGACCTGAAAACTCCACATTGTTTTCACATCCGGATGCTACTTTTAAAAACTGTCACTGGTTGAACCAATGAAGGTTCTTCCCTCCTACCATGAGCTAACGGACGCGCTCGATAATGAAGGCGGGCAACACATGAATAAAGGGTTCAGTAAGGTTACGTTTCCAAACGCCTGCCAGCTGATGCGCTGGCATTTTCATCCCATGGGTTTCGAGGCGAGCATGGACGCGCCGGGCAGTATGATTGCCCGTCTTTTTGATCGTGCCACTGGCGAGACCATGATCGCCATTGCCGGTATTCCGTGCGCCACCGTCATGAATGCCGCGGATGTAGAACGAATAATCGAAGCGGTGGAGGACGAGCTTGAAGCCTTCATCCCACCGGAGGCCTTCAAGAGTTATGCCTGAAGGCTCAGCTGTTAAAAGGCCCACTTTATGTGGGCTTTTTGTTGAACGCTTCCCTGTACCTGTAGGAGCGAGCTTGCTCGCGATGGTCGTTAACGATAACGCGTATTTACTGGCTAACCACGGCGCTCTTGAATCCATCGCGAGCAAGCTCGCTCCTACACCTACAGTAGTCAGGCGGTGATTTGGCTTTTACGATGGTCGACAAAAAACGCTTTGCCCTTGCCGATCCGGTCGGAGGCCTTGGGCATGTTCGCGGCCTGGGATTCTTGTGCGTCGACGTACCAGTAGCAATGGCTGACAGCGCGGGTAATACCCACGTAGGCCAACCGCAGGATCTCGTCCTTCTGGGCATTGTCATAGGGCTCGCTGTCGCCGGCCTTGCCCAGGCCCGCCATCCGGTAAACCTGATTCTTGTAAGGTGAACTGGTCAGGTGCTGGCAGTCGCCCAGCAAAAACACCGCATCGGCCTGGAGGCCCTTGGCGCTGTGATACGTCAACTGCTTGAGCCTGCGAGCCTCATACGGCAAGCTGGAATCAACATTAAGTACTGATTGAATATGTTCTTCTATCAATGACTTATCGCTACTTTTTCGATAAAGCATCAAGATCGAATCGCCCTTTCGGTAATGCTCCATCAGGCGTTGGGCCATGCCCTTGTCATCACGATCAAGGACGTTCACCGGCAGCAATGCCTTGGGTTCACCGCTGGCCTTGGCTTTCTTCCCGGCAATCGCCGGTGCTGCGCGCACGATGTGCTCGGCGGCATCGATGATGTGCTGGTGGCTGCGGTAGTTGTCGCTGAGCATGACCTTGGTGGTGCTCGGCGACGGGAACTCCTTGTTGAACTCCATGAAGTAGGTCGGCGAACTGCCGCGCCAACCATAGATGGACTGCCAGTCATCGCCCACACAGAGCAACGAGGAACGCTGGGCTGCGCGCCCGACGTGCATGGCCGGCCCGCGACTGCGGATCTCTGCCAGGCTGGCCCTGATCCAGGAGACGATCTGCGGCGAGACATCCTGGAATTCGTCGATCATCAGGTGTGACAGCGGCCGCAGCAGCTCATCGCCGAGCAATTTGAGGTTCTCCGGCGAATGTTCGCTGAACAGGGCGAACATTCGGTTGTAGGTCATGATCGGCGGCTTCTGATCCAGCAAATGATCTTCCAGCGCCCGCCAGTACAGACTCAAGGCTTCGAAGAAGAACCGGTCGGGATCGTCCTTGGCGAAACTCATCCGGGCCACGGCGCCCGGCACGTCCAGCCCGAGGTTTTCGATGAACCCGGCGGCGGCGACAAAACAATCGAGCAGTGGCGCTGAAGCGAGCTCGCCCTTGACCTTGTAATCGAAACCCGGCCCGGCGCTGGCATCACCGGCGAGCGAGGCCAGAACACGTCTTGATGACTCGTAACTATCTAGCCATATCAATGGCTTACGACAGAAAGCTTGAAACAGGGTGCGCTTTACTGCCCACTCTGCGCGCACCGTCAGCTTGGCATTTGGTCGCGTGACCTGCGGGTTCTCCCGAGGATCGAACCCCAGCACCACCCAGGCATCCAGGGACGGGATGTAGCCGTGACAATGGAATGTCGAACCGTTGATATCGAACGACTGGCGATTCGGTTCGATGCCCTTGATGGGCCAGGCACCGGCGCGAAACCACAGGTCCTCGATGGCGTCGCACAGCTCCTCGTCGCGTTTGGCCGCCAGTTCGGTAACGCCCATGCGTTTTTGCACATCCGGGTGATCGCGCTCCAGCTCCTTGAGTTGCAGCGCATGCCGGGACAATGGCTTGATCAACTCGCGAAAACGCTCATCGTCACGGTGCAGACGGTGATAGCAGGCGTTGAGCTGTTGGCGTTGGGCGTCGTTGATGCGCAGATCGAACGGATTGCTGTCGACCTCCTCGTCCCCCTGTGCAGCCCGCAGGCTGAGGTTCTCGAAAGCCTGTAAACGCTCGAAACCCGGAAGGCTGCGCACCATCGGCAGGATCCGCGAGTGAAAGGTGCGCACCAGGTCCCGCGCCTCCTTGAAACTGATCCCGCGGCCCCAGAGCGCAAACAGTTCGATCAGCTTGTTGATGAAGTCCTTGCGCGACTCGCGGGTGAAAGTCACCACCGTCATCGAACTCAGCTCGAAGCCCAGGTAATGGGTCAACAGCAGGATACGCAGCACCAGCGTGGTCGATTTGCCCGCACCGGCCCCCGCGATCACCGAGGTGGACGGGGTGTCGCTGAAGATCATTTTCCACTGTGCGGCACTGGGTTGGGCATGGGCCGGCAACAATCGGGCGACATCGGCCTTCATGCGCTTCTTCAGCTCGGCGCTCAACGGCAGGCGCCAGTCGTCGAACAACAGGTCATCGACATTCGGCGGTCGGTGTTCAGTGCAGCGCGAGTCGCGGATCAGCAAAACCTGCCGGCCCTCCTCCAGCCCCTCGAGCTTGCCTTCCTTGTAGCCGTAATCGACCCCGGCGCTGTGACCGCTGCGAAAACCGTCGGCCTGGCCATGCAACCACGACGCACGATGCTGTGCGTGCAGGCGGGTCAGGCTGTAACCGAAGAATCGGGCGAGCAATCGCTTGATCAGCGGCATCTCGGCCAATGGGCGAAGTTCAGGCGGGAGATCGGGGGTGTGTTGCGGCACGCGGACTGACTCCAGGGTGTGAGGCTGTTGAGCGCTATGGTGTCTGCATTTGCCGTTGAGTTCTAGTGAATTGCTTATGACTCATTGGCTTATGCGATGAAGTGAAGGTTGGATGAGAAACTTTCGAAGTTATTTCATATCAATCCATTCGATAGGAATGCTGCATTTTTTACGCTTTTTATCGATTGTTGCCTGTTGGATGATGGCCGTCATCACTCACCGGTCTCGCTTCGTGGCCCAGGCGTTTCGCCCCATGACGAACCTTTTCTGGAGACGATCATGCTTGAACTCAGACCTTTCAACTCGCTCGGCGGTGCTCACCACGGCTGGTTGGATGCCCACCACCATTTTTCGTTCGCCGAATACTACGATCCCAAGCGCATGAACTGGGGCAACCTGCGGGTCTGGAATGACGACGTGATCGAGCCCGGCACCGGTTTCCCGCAACACCCGCACCGCGACATGGAAATCATCACCTATGTCCGCGAAGGCGCCATTACCCACCAGGACAACCTTGGCAACAAGGGTCGCACCGAAGCGGGTGACGTCCAGGTCATGAGCGCCGGTACCGGGATCGCCCACAGCGAGTACAACCTGGAAGCGACGCCGACCAGGATTTTCCAGATCTGGATCATCCCGAACGAGTCCGGCCTGGCGCCGTCCTGGGGCGCCAAGCCGTTCCCGAAAGGTAACCGCGAAGGTTTTGTCACCCTGGCCAGCGGCAAGGAAGGCGACGATCAGAGCCTGCGCATTCGCGCCGATGCCCGGCTGGTAGCTGCGAATCTCAAGGCCGGCGAGTCCGCCGAGTATCACCTGGACAACGGTCGTCGCGCCTACCTGGTACCGGCCACGGGTGTCATTGAGGTCAATGGCTTGCGTGCACAAGCTCGAGACGGTGTAGCCGTTGCCGATGAGCGGGTGCTGCGGGTGACGGCCATCGAGGACAGCGAGATTGTTCTGGTGGATCTGGCTTGATTCGCTGAGCGCAATCGCAAATAAAAAGGGGCGACCGCATTGGTCACCCCCTTTAAGTGGCTGCAGCCAACCCCTGTGGGAGCGAGCTTGCTCGCGATGACGGCCTGGCATCCAACATTGATTTTGACTGACAGTCCGCTATCGCGAGCAAGCTCGCTCCCACAGGGTTATATGCAACTCCAGTGGGAATTACGCCGTTTATTTTGCGGAAATGGCACCATCCACCAGCGTTTGCGCCTCGGCCACCAGTTGCTTGAGGTGGTCGTCGCTGACAAAGCTTTCGGCGTAGATCTTGTAGATGTCTTCCGTGCCCGACGGACGCGCCGCAAACCAGCCGTTCTCGGTCATGACCTTGAGACCGCCAATGGCCTGGTCATTGCCCGGTGCGTGGCTGAGGATGCTCTGGATCGGTTCGCCGGCCAGTTGAGTCGAGGTGACCTGTTGCGGCGACAGCTTGCTCAGCAGCGCTTTCTGCTCCGGATTGGCCTTGGCGTCGACCCGTACCGAGAACGGCTCACCCAGTTCATCGGTCAAGGCGCGATACGCCTGACTCGGGTCGCGACCAGTCCGGGCCGTCATCTCGGCGGCCAGCAGGGCCGGAATCAAACCGTCCTTGTCGGTGCTCCAGACACCGCCGTCCTTGCGCAGGAACGAGGCACCGGCGCTTTCTTCGCCGCCGAAACCGAGGGAGCCATCGAACAGGCCGTCGGCAAACCATTTGAAACCCACCGGCACTTCGTACAGGCGACGATCCAGGCGCTTGGCCACGCGATCGATCAAGCCGCTGCTGACCACGGTTTTACCCACGGCGGCATCGGCGCGCCATTGCGGACGATTCTGGAACAGGTAGTCGATGGCAACGGCGAGGTAGTTGTTCGGTGCCAGCAAGCCACCGGACGGCGTGACGATGCCATGGCGGTCGTGGTCCGGATCGCAGGCAAACGCCACGTCGAAGCGCTCTTTCAGGCCGATCAGGCCTTGCATGGCGTGGCTGGACGATGGGTCCATGCGGATCTGGCCGTCCCAGTCGACGGTCATGAAGCGGAAGGTCGGGTCGACCTCTTTGTTCACCACATCCAGGTCCAGGCGGTAATGCTCGGCAATCGCCGACCAGTAGCGCACCCCTGCTCCACCCAGTGGATCGACACCCAGGCGCAGCTTGGCATCGCGGATCGCGTCGAAGTCGATCACGTTGATCAGGTCGGCGACATAGGTGTTGAGGTAATCGTGACGATGGGTAGTGCTGGCCTTCAGTGCCTGCTCGTAGCTGATGCGCTTGACGCCGGCGAGCTTGTTGGCCAGCAGTTCGTTGGCCTTGGCTTCGATCCACTTGGTGATGTGGGTATCGGCCGGGCCACCGTTGGTTGGGTTGTACTTGTAGCCACCGCTTTGCGGCGGGTTGTGGGACGGCGTGATGACAATGCCGTCCGCCAGGCCAGTGGTGCGTCCACGGTTGTAGCAGAGAATCGCATGGGAAATGGCCGGTGTCGGCGTGTACTCGTCACCTTCGGCGATCATCACGGTCACGCCGTTGGCTGCAAGTACCTCGAGGGCACTGGCGCCGGCCGGCGTGGACAGCGCGTGGGTGTCGATACCGACAAACAGCGGGCCATCGATGCCTTGAGCTTCGCGGTACAGGCAGATCGCCTGGCTGATCGCCAGAACGTGCCATTCATTGAAACTCAAGTCGAACGAGCTGCCACGGTGCCCCGACGTGCCGAAGGCAACGCGCTGGGTGGAAATCGCGGCATCAGGCTGGCCGGTGTAATAGGCCGTTACCAGTCGCGGGATGTCGACCAACAATTGTGCCGGTGCCGGTTTACCCGCAAAAGGACTGAGTGTCATGCAAAACCTCTGGAATAGAGTGGTTCAGGAATTGGGTCGCAGTTTACTGGCAGTTTGACCGCAAGGCGATGGGATCGATCCGCACAGTGGAGGTTGTTATTTTTTGTCTCACTCACTCGATTGATTCCAGACGCAGCGCATCCCCCAGCAATCCCAGCGCGGCCGCCAGATTGTGATCGCCACCGAAGGTATGGCTCAGGCGCAGATGCTGTCCGTGCAGACCGTGGAGGCTGAACAACTCGCCTGGTGCGATGACCACCTGATGCGCCAGCAGGCGCTGGAACACACGACGGACATTGACCCGACGCAATGAGCGCATCCAGATCGTTGCACCCCCTTGCGGCTCGACGAAATGCAAGGCATCACCCAATCGCTCCTGCAACAACAGGGTCATTTGATTCTTGCGTTCATTGAGCAGCCGCCGCAGCACCAGCAGGTGTTGATCAATGCGACCGCTGCTATACAAACGGGCAATGGCTTTCTGGCGAATCGGCGAGAGTCGGAAGGACCGCAGCAGAAAGTGCCGTTGCAACTCCGCGCTCAAATGCCTTGAAAGCAGAAAACCGTAGGGCGCTTCAGGTCCGATGACTTTCTCGAACGTGGAAAACACCATCAGCCGTTCAGGGTCCAGCAAGTCTCGAAAGCGCAGGGTGCCCAGGTCGAATCCGAGTTCGCCATAACAGTCGTTTTCCAGCACCCAACTGTCATGCGCGGCCAACAGCCGGGCAATGGCCTGCCTGTTGTGGTCAGGCGCCAGGCTGCCACGGGGCATGTTCAGGGCCGATGACAGCATCACCAGCCTTACCGGTTCGGTATCGAGCAGCATTTCAAGACGTTCCGGATCCAGACAGGCATCGGCTTGTACGGGCAACTCGATCACCCGCACGCAGGCGGCTTGAAACAAACGCAGGATCGTCCAGTCGCACGGCGATTCGACCACCACCGTAGCGTCTTTCAATCCCAGCACGGCGATCAGGATTTCCAGTACACCGCGCAGGTCGGCGCCGATGTAGACATCATCGGCGTGCCAGTAACGCATGGGAGACGTGGTGTAGCGTGCTGCCAGGGCGGCACGCAGTTCGAGTTCGCCGCAGGGTTGCGAAGGCGACTGCGGCTGGCGGGGATACTGGCGCAGCAACTCCCGCTCCAGCAGCAACAACGGGCTGTCCAGTGGCTGCAATAACGCCGGTTCATCGGCGCTCATGACCAGCATCCCCGGGCGCCTGGCATTGACGTAGACCGCTTCCAGCAGGTCGCTGCCGCTGTCCTGCAGGTTGATTGCGGACACTGGCAATGCGTAGTAACCGGACTTGGCCACCGAATACACCCGCCCTTCTTTCTCCAGCAGCGAATAGGCGTACTGAATGGTCGAGATCGACACATTCAGACGCTCAGCCAGGTGCCGCAGCGACGGCAGGCGGATGCGCGAATCCCCTTCAGACTCGTTGATCAGGCTGACCAGATATCGATAAACCGCTTGATAGGCGAAATCCGTTTCTCGTGGACCTTTCATCGGCGAAGGCCATTTGCATTGACTGAAAATCCGCCCACGTTCAGTGACCCGCTGACCATTCATCCACCAACGTGCTGTCAGCATCAGGATCGTCCAGCGCATTTTGCGACACGGCCCTTGGGATGATTGCTTCAGCCGCCCCGCCAGCGTCTGCGGGCGCCCGCTCCATGCGGTAAAGCCGGCCAATCAGGCTGACGGGCAATCCGCTGACATCAATCATCCATTGCATGATCTGTTCGGCGACCGGATGCCCCTGCATCGCCTTATGCAACTCGGGCATGGCCACCAGCATGCCCGGATGGCACTGACGCAGAAAACGCTCGAGCCCCGCACCTTTTTCGGTAAAGGGCGCAAACAGCAGGCACACCAGTTGTGCTTCGCTCAGGCCCAGGTTCTTTTGTGCCTCGGCCGCCGCTCGGGCGCGCAGTTCGACCAGTGTCGCCGGATTGCCGAAGACCTCGATGGCCTGCTCGCACAATCGCTCGGGCAAGTGCTTGCGGCGCATCATCACCAAGGCCCGTTGCAGGTATTGCGCAACACCGGATTCGTAATTGCGATTCTGTACGAAGCACGCATGCAACCCTCGGACGTGCGCCGTGATCGACGGGCTGACGAATTCGTTGTCGCTGATCTGCGCGGACAGTTCGTCAGGCTGGAACCCGAGAAACTCCGTCAACAATGGCCAACGCTCTTCCAGGTTGCTGACCAGCAGGTCGTGAATGTCGATGCAGGCCGTACGACGGCAGGTTTCGAAGCGCTCTTGCGGACGCCACCGGGCCTGGCCGTAATCGGCGTAGAACCCGTGATAACAGTCGCTGCCCAGTTCATCGAGCAATGCAAACAACCCCGCATAACCCGGCTCGCCCGCAGGCGAAGGCTTGAGCCCTGCCTTGGTGGCGGCGCGCCTCAAGCCGTCGATGAACTGCTTTTGCTGACGCGGCGTGTCACTGATGAGCAGGGCGTCGACACCGCCGTCCCAGCGAGCGATTTGTCCGTAGAACTCTCCCGTGGCCAGATAACCGTCATCCCAAAGGTCGAACCCGCCGCGCCACTCCCGGCGATGGCCGATCAGCAGCAGGTTCAGGCGGCTGGACTCGCGGCCGGCGTCGGAGATCGGCGCCAGGTGGTTGAACGGCAAGACTTCCCGATCATCGACCATCAGTACCTCGACCCGGGGATCGTCATAGACAAACAATGCGCTGTTGGTCCGGTGCATGTTTTCCACGGCCGCGCCGCTTGTGCCGTTCAACCGTAACGAGGCGATGCGCAACTGGAATGTCGCCGGCGTCCGCGTGGCGATGGTCAGCTGTGCAGCACGCAACAAAGCCAGGGTGTAGCAGTTGTCACGGGCTCCGGACTGGATCGCCAACACCTTGTAATCGCCAATGTGCTCCATGCCCCCGGCCGCTACTGCCAGGCGCTGAATCAACAATTGCAATGCAGTGCGTTCGGCACGGGAGAAAAAACCCAGCAATCGCTGCAGCACTTGTTGATAGACATAGTTCATCGCTTGGTCATGGATGCTGGTCATCTTTATTTACCTGATACTCGTAAGTTCAATATCGTGCAGACAGCAAATCCCGTTGGACTGTCGGCGCGAATGGAGTCATGGACTTTATTGCCAAATGCTAACACTTGAATTTTCTTGAAATCATTTGAAACGATCGCAACACCCCCTCGACTTAACGACAGAGGTGAGGCTGGAGCGCCCTGCTGGCAAGGGTTTGCTGATTTGAAACCGGAGTCCTAGGAAATATCCGACAAAGTCCCACAGACACTTAATACAAGAAACAAGGAAGGAAGTTGCAGCTGTCTTTTTGGTAACTAGCCAACGGCCAACTAATTTGGAGATTTGCACCGATGGCGCACATTGAAAAGTTTCAGCCTTACACCCGGCCATGACTCATTCCTTGAGATGAAAGTAATCATTCAATTATCAGGGCTTAGTGGCTGATTAGAAGCTACAGATTACGGGCAAAAACCAGTTCAGTTGCTGGACCGGCCTGCGGATCGATGGCTTTCGGGGGGGGGCTCAAACGAAAGAGTCCGTGTGGGCACGGACTCTTGGGAGGACTGTAAGTGCTACGCCGGCTCGACCTGCAGCGCGACCCGTTCGCGACACGGGCATTCGTCCATGTAGCGGTGTGCTTCGACAAACTCGGCAAACGGGAAGACCCGAGTCTTGAGCGGCAGCAGAACGCGGTCGGCGGTCAGCTGATTGATGTCGCGCAAGGCACGTTGCAGTGCGGCCTGGTCCTGGGTGATGCCCAGTTCCGGCTTGCCCGTGAAGTTGCCGATGCAGTGCACGAAGAACTGAATGTTCTTCTGGAACGCTGCGCAGGCCGGGAAAGGTGTCTGGTTGCCACCTTGCAGGCCGTACAGCACCAGGCTGCCGCGAGGCGCCAGCACATCGCCCAGCAACGACATCTGCGGACCGCCCAAACCATCGAACACCACATCTACGCCACGGTTATCGGTGATTTTGTTGATCCGCATCAGCAGATCTTCTTCCTCGGTGACGATCACTTTCTCGGCACCCAGCGACAGCAGGTATTCACGTTCCTCCTCGGTCTTGGTCGCGGCGATCACTCGAACACCCAAGGCCTTGCCCAGTTGTACGAACGAAGGTCCGGCGCAATGACTCGCGTCAGTCACCAGAGCAAATTGCCCGGGCTTGACCCGTGCCAGATCGGCATAGGCGAAATAGGCGATCAACAACGGCGTGTAGTGCACGCTCGCTTCAATCGGGCTAAGCACATCCGGATAACGGGTGACTGCCGAGCGCGGCAGAACGATCTGCTCGCCGTAGACCGGATAGTCGTTCGGGCTTTGGGCCGGAAAGCTGGCGACCTTGTCACCGACCTCCAGGTCATCGACGCCATCACCGACAGCGGTGACGATACCGGCCATCTCCTGGCCAAGGCCTGAAGGCAGTCGGGCATGGGACGGGGCCAGGTTCTGACGCCAGAGAGTGTCATACCAACTGATGCCGATCGCCTCGACGCGCACCTGCACTTCGCCCGGTGCAGGCAGAGCCGTCGCATGCTCTTCGCATTTGAGCACCTCGGCTGGACCAAACTTGTGAAAACGTATCGTGCGGGACATCGCAAACCTCGCCAAATAAACCTCTAATGCCATGAACTCTAGCCGGGCTTTCAACCCAACACTATCTGTGGCTATTAATAGTCGACATGCCTGTCATTGATTCCGCAGCGGCGGCAACATCGTCAAATGTCGTAAGAAACCGAAGCAGCCTATGTAGGAAAAACTGAATTACCCGGTGCAGAGTACCAGTCTTTCCCCGTAATATTCCTGCTGGCCATTGTTCTCATATGGCCGCCCACGTCAAGCTTGCTGACTCTGCCAGGACTCCAGATGAATCGTAATGACCTGCGTCGTGTCGACCTGAACCTGTTGATCGTTTTCGAAACATTGATGCACGAACGCAGCGTGACCCGTGCTGCGGAAAAACTGTTCCTCGGCCAGCCAGCCATCAGTGCGGCGCTCTCGCGCCTGCGCGGCCTGTTCGATGATCCTTTGTTTGTGCGTACCGGCCGCAGCATGGAGCCGTCCGCCAGGGCGGTCGAGATCTTCGCCCTGCTCTCCCCGGCACTGGATTCGATTTCCACCGCCGTCAGCCGTGCGGCCGAGTTCGATCCTGCCACAAGTACCGCCGTGTTCCGCATCGGCCTTTCGGACGACGTCGAGTTCGCCTTGCTGCCGATGCTGCTCAAGCGCCTGCGTGCCGAATCGCCGGGGATTGTGCTGGTGGTACGTCGGGTCAACTACATCCTGATGCCGGGGTTGCTGGCATCCGGTGAGATATCCATCGGTGTCAGTTACACCACCGACCTGCCGGCCAACGCCAAACGCAAGGTACTGCGCCGCAGCCAACCGAAGCTGTTGCGCGCCGACACCGTGCCGGGGCCGTTGAGCCTGGATGATTACTGCGCTCGCCCCCATGCACTGGTGTCGTTCGCTGGCGACCTCAGCGGCTTCATCGATGAAGAGCTGGAAAAGCTCGGTCGCAAACGGCATGTGGTGCTCGCCGTTCCGCAGTTCAACGGGTTGAGTACCCTGCTCGCGGGCACTGACATCGTGGCGACGGTGCCGGACTACACGGCCGATGCACTGACTGCCGCTGGCGGTGTGCGGGCCGAAGATCCGCCGTTGCCGGTGCGCAGTTTCGAACTGCACATGGCGTGGCGCGGGTCCCAGGATAATGATCCGGGGGAGCGTTGGTTGCGGTCGCGGATTCAGATGTTCTTCGGGGATCCGGACAGCTTGGTCTGATCCGGATTGTGTAGAAGGCTGCCGGCCTCTTCGCGGGCTTGCTCGCGATGGCCGCAACACGGTTCCAGATCTGACTATTGCATCCAATGCAACACACAATTGTCATCAATCCAGTTGATGACGACCGAACACAAGGCGCAGGCTAGAGGGCTGGCTTGGGTCTTATATCATTCCGGATGATAGTTACCTTCGCCCCATTCGATTCGTGAGATACAAACCCGCCGCGCATCATTCGCCAATCTCAACACATTGGCGGATGCATCCATGGAACAGTCACTCAAACATTTGCGCTTCCCGTTGGCTTTGTTGGCCGTAGTGGTGATCAGCGCTTGCGGCAAGGCCCCGGAAACCGCCGCCAGCATGCCAGCGGCCAAGGTCAGCGTGGCCAAGGTGCTGGAACAGCCGGTCAACGAATGGGACGAGTTCACCGGCCGTCTTGAAGCGCCGGAAACCGTCGAGATTCGTCCACGGGTCTCCGGCCAGATCGATGAAGTGGCGTTCACGGAAGGCGCCCTGGTCAAGAAAGGCGACCTGCTGTTCCAGATCGACCCGCGTCCGTTCCAGGCTGAGGTCCGCCGCCTCGAAGCACTGGTTGCACAATCGCGCGCCAATGCCACCCGCAGCGAAAACGAAGCCCAGCGCGGTGAGCGCCTGCGCACCAGCAACGCGATTTCCGCCGAACTGGCCGACTCGCGGACCAGCGCCGCCCAGGAAGCCCGCGCCGCGGTCGGCGCCCTGCAAGCGCAGCTGGATCTGGCCAGGCTGAACCTGAGCTTTACTCGTGTGACTGCTCCAATCAGCGGCCGCGTCAGCCGTGCGGAAATCACCGCCGGTAACCTGGTGACTGCCGACACCACCCCGCTGACCAGCGTGGTCTCCACTGACAAGGTGTACGCCTACTTCGACGCGGACGAGCGTGTGTTCCTCAAGTACACCGAGCTCGCTCGCCAGGGCAAGCGCGGCGCCACCACCCCGGTCTACATGGGCCTGTCCAACGAGGACGGTAACCCGCACCAGGGCGTGATGAACTTCGTCGACAACCAGGTCAACCCGAAGACCGGCACCATTCGTGGGCGCGCCGTGTTCGACAACAGCGATGGCAGCTACACCCCGGGCCTGTATGCACGCCTGAAACTGGTGGGCAGCGGCACTTACAGCGCCATGCTGATCAATGACGAAGCGGTCGGCACCGACCTGGGCAAGAAGTTCGTGCTGGTGATGGATGCCGACAACAAGACCGCCTACCGCGCGGTGGAGCTGGGTCCGAAGATCGAAGGTCTGCGCATTGTGCGCAATGGCCTGAACAAGGACGACACCATCATCGTCAAGGGCCTGCAACGGGTGCGCCCTGGCTCACCGGTCACCCCTGAAGTGATTCCGATGGCCAGCGAACAAACCCTCGCGGCACTCGCACAACAACGCCAAGCGCTGGAAGCCAGCAACCTGCCCCAAGTCGCGCCTGCCAGGGTTGCGCCGGGCACGGCTGTGAAACTGGCTGCCACGACCCCACGCGGTTAAGGGATTTTTACGATGAATTTTTCCCAATTCTTCATTTCACGGCCGATCTTTGCAGCGGTGCTTTCGCTGCTGATCCTGATCGCCGGCGCCATCTCGCTGTTCCAGCTGCCGATCAGCGAATACCCGGAAGTGGTACCGCCGACCGTTGTGGTTCGTGCCAACTTCCCGGGTGCCAACCCAAAAGTCATCGGTGAAACCGTGGCCGCTCCACTGGAGCAAGCCATCACCGGTGTCGAGAACATGCTGTACATGTCCTCGCAGTCCACCGCTGACGGCAAGATCACCCTGACCATCACCTTTGCGCTGGGCACTGACCTGGACAACGCACAGGTGCAGGTGCAGAACCGTGTGACGCGGACCGAGCCAAAACTTCCCGAGGAAGTGACGCGCATCGGTATCACCGTGGACAAGGCTTCGCCCGACCTGACCATGGTTGTGCACTTGACCTCACCGGACAAACGCTACGACATGCTCTACCTGTCCAACTACGCCTTGCTCAACATCAAGGATGAGCTGGCGCGTCTGGGTGGTGTCGGTGATGTGCAGTTGTTTGGCATGGGCGATTACTCCCTGCGTGTCTGGCTCGACCCGAACAAGACCGCTTCGCGCAACCTGACCGCCACCGATGTGGTCACGGCGATTCGTGAGCAGAACCGTCAAGTGGCGGCCGGTGCCTTGGGTGCGCCTCCTGCACCGAATGCCACGGCCTTCCAGCTGTCGGTCAACACCCAGGGCCGTCTGGTTTCCGAGGAAGAGTTCGAGAACATCATCATTCGCTCTGGCGACAACGGTGAAATCACTCGCCTCAAAGACATCGCTCGCGTCGAGCTGGGCTCCAGCCAGTACGCCCTGCGTTCGTTGTTGAACAACCAGCCGGCGGTGGCGATCCCGATCTTCCAGCGTCCGGGTTCCAACGCCATCGAAATCTCCAACGAAGTGCGGTCGAAAATGGCCGAACTGAAGAAAAACTTCCCCGAAGGCATGGACTTCAGCATCGTCTATGACCCGACGATCTTCGTGCGCGGCTCCATCGAGGCGGTGGTTCACACCCTCTTCGAAGCACTGATCCTCGTGGTACTCGTGGTGATCCTGTTCCTGCAAACCTGGCGCGCCTCGATCATTCCGCTGGTCGCTGTGCCGGTATCGCTGATCGGTACCTTTGCCGTGATGCATCTGTTTGGCTTCTCGCTCAACGCCTTGTCACTGTTCGGCCTGGTATTGGCGATCGGTATCGTGGTGGACGACGCCATCGTGGTGGTGGAGAACGTCGAGCGGAACATCGAACTCGGATTGACCCCGGTTGAAGCGACCAAAAAAGCCATGGGCGAGGTAACCGGCCCGATCATCGCCACGGCGCTGGTGCTGTGTGCGGTATTCGTTCCGGCGGCGTTCATTTCCGGCCTGACCGGACAGTTCTACAAACAGTTCGCCCTGACCATCGCGATTTCCACGGTGATCTCGGCCTTCAACTCCCTGACCCTGTCGCCGGCGCTGGCCGCGGTATTGCTCAAGGGCCATGACGCGCCGAAGGACCGATTCTCCAAGGTGCTGGACAAGATTTTCGGTGGCTGGTTGTTCCGTCCGTTCAACCGCTTCTTTGAAAAGGCCAGCCATGGTTATGTCGGCACCGTTGCCCGCGTGATCCGCTCAAGCGGTATCGCCCTGCTGCTGTACGCCGGCCTGATGGTCCTGACCTTCTTCGGTTTCTCCAGCACCCCGACCGGTTTCGTCCCCGGCCAGGACAAGCAATACCTGGTGGCCTTCGCGCAACTGCCGGATGCCTCGAGCCTGGACCGTACCGAAGACGTGATCAAGCGCATGTCCGAGCTGGCGCTGAAACAGCCCGGCGTGGAAAGCGCCGTGGCCTTCCCGGGCCTGTCGATCAACGGTTTCACCAACAGTCCGAACGCCGGCATCGTGTTCGTGACTCTCAAACCGTTCGACGAACGTAAAGACCCGAGCATGTCCGCCGGTGCGATTGCCGGCGCCTTGAACGGCCAGTACGCGAATATCCAGGAAGCCTACATGGCGATCTTCCCGCCGCCGCCGGTACAAGGCCTGGGCACCATCGGTGGTTTCCGCCTGCAGATCGAAGACCGGGGCAACCTGGGTTACGAAGAGCTGTACAAGGAAACCATGAACATCATCAACAAGAGCCACAACGTGCCGGAACTGGCCGGCCTGTTCACCAGCTACACCGTGAACGTGCCCCAGGTCGATGCCGCCATCGATCGGGAAAAAGCCAAGACCCACGGCGTGGCCGTCAGCGACATCTTCGACACCCTGCAGATCTATCTGGGTTCGCTGTATGCCAACGACTTCAACCGCTTTGGTCGCACCTATCAGGTCAACGTTCAGGCCGAACAACAGTTCCGTCTCGAATCCGACCAGATCGGCCAGCTGAAAGTGCGTAACAACAAAGGCGAGATGATCCCGCTGGCGACCTTCATCAAGGTCAGCGATACCTCGGGCCCGGACCGCGTGATGCACTACAACGGCTTCATCACCGCTGAAATCAACGGTGCGGCAGCTCCCGGCTACAGCTCCGGCCAGGCCGAAAAAGCCATCGAGAAACTGCTCAAGGAAGAACTGCCCAACGGCATGACCTACGAATGGACCGACCTGACCTACCAGCAGATCCTGTCCGGTAACACCGCACTGTTCGTGTTCCCGCTCTGTGTGCTGCTGGCATTCCTGGTACTGGCGGCTCAATACGAAAGCTGGAGCCTGCCACTGGCGGTGATCCTGATCGTACCGATGACCCTGCTGTCGGCCATCACCGGTGTGATCGCCTCCGGCGGTGACAACAACATCTTTACCCAGATCGGTTTGATCGTATTGGTGGGGCTTGCCTGCAAGAACGCGATCCTGATCGTCGAGTTCGCCAAGGACAAACAGGAGGAAGGCTTGAGCCCGCTGGCAGCGGTCCTGGAAGCCTGCCGTCTGCGTCTGCGGCCGATCCTGATGACCTCCTTCGCGTTCATCATGGGTGTGGTGCCCCTGGTGTTCTCCAGCGGCGCCGGTGCCGAAATGCGCCACGCCATGGGTGTCGCGGTGTTCTCCGGGATGCTTGGGGTGACCTTCTTCGGTCTGTTGCTGACGCCGGTGTTCTACGTACTGATCCGTAACTTTGTCGAGCGCGGCCAGGCACGCAAAGCTGCCAAGGCCACCCTGAAGCTGGAGTCGCACTGATGAGTTTGAAAGCCTTCCTGCCGAGCCTGCTGGTACTGGCCCTGAGTGCCTGTGCCGTGGGCCCGGACTACAAGACGCCAACCACCGAGGCGGCCAACATCACGGCCGCCACCGACGGCGCCGCCGGCCAGAAGAACTTTGACCGTTCGCGTTTCGAAGGCATCTGGTGGCAGCAGTTCGAAGACCCGACCCTCAACCAGCTGGTGACGCAATCCCTGCAAGGCAACCGTGATCTGCGCGTCGCCTTCGCCCGCTGGAAAGCGGCGCGGGCGATCCGCGATGACGTCAGCAACGACGCCATGCCGACCATCACCAGCCGCGTCAGCAGTGACCTGGGCAAAGGACAGATTCCGGGCCAGACCACCGACCGGGTCAACAGCGAACGCTATGACCTGGGTCTGGACATGGCCTGGGAGATTGACTTGTTCGGTCGCATCCAGCGCAACCTGGAGTCGGCCAACGCCGAGCAACAGGCATTCGAGGCCGATCTGTACCAACTGCAAGTCACCATGATTGCCGAACTGGTGGACTCCTACGGGCAGCTGCGCGGCGCGCAGTTGCGGGAGAAAATTGCCCTGGCCAACCTGGAGAACCAGCAGGAGTCGCGCAAGATCACGGTCAGCCTGCGTGATGCCGGCGTCGGCGACCAGCTCGATGTGGAGCGTGCCGATGCGCGACTGGCGTCGGTTGAAGCCAGCGTGCCGCAACTGCAGGCCGAACAGGTTCGGCAGAAAAACCGCATCGCCACCCTGCTGGGTGAACGTCCGGACAAGCTGACCGTGGACCTGAGCCCGAAAGACTTGCCGGCGATTGCCAAGGCCCTGCCGATCGGCGATCCGGGTGAACTGCTGCAACGCCGTCCGGACATCCTCAGTGCCGAACGCCAACTGGCCTCGGCCACCGCGCGTATCGGCGTGGCCAAGGCGGATCTGTTCCCTCGGGTCAGCCTCAGCGGCTTCCTCGGCTGGACTGCCGGACGTGGTTCGCAGATCGGTTCTTCGGCGGCCAACGCCTGGGCGCTGGGCCCGAGCATCACCTGGGCCGCGTTTGACCTGGGTAGCGTAAAAGCCCGCATACGTGGCGCCGACGCCGATGCCGAAGGCGCCCTGGCGACCTACGAGCAGCAAGTGTTGCTGGCCCTGGAAGAATCGGAAAACGCTTTCAGCGACTATGGCAAACGCCAACAGCGCCTGATCTCGCTGATTCGCCAGAGCGAGTCCAGCCGCTCGGCTGCCGACCTGGCGCAAATCCGCTACCGCGAAGGCACGTCCGATTTCCTCGTACTGCTTGACGCCCAGCGTGAACGCCTGGCGGCCGAAGACACCCAGGCCCAGGCCGAGGTTGACCTGTATCGCGGCATCGTCGCGATCTACAAGGCCCTCGGTGGTGGCTGGCAGCCGGAGACGGTCGCGAGCAAGTAATACGGTTTTTAAAGCGCTCCTTTGGTTGGCCGCAACCAACCAATTTCCTTGCCCTGCGTCTCATTCGGTCGCGGGGCTTTTTTTGCCCTAAAAAAGGCAGTACCCCCCCCCTGTGGGAGCGAGCTTGCTCGCGATGACGCAAGCACCTTCACCAATGATGTTGACTGATCCACCGCTATCGCGAGCAAGCTCGCTCCCACAGGGGGGTTAGTGCTGGTCTTTGGATTTGCGGGTTTCCTGGACGGTCACGGTAGCCGTGGTCCCCGCCCGCAGGTTGTTTTTACCGGCATAGTCGGCATCGATCTCGATCCGCACCGGCACCCGTTGCGCCAGTTTGATCCAGGTGTAGCTGGGGTTGATGCTGGCCAGCAGACGGCCGCCCGGCAGGTTTTCCCGGTCGGCAATGGCGAAGGCAATACTCTGCACTTTGCCGCCGAACGTTTCGCCACTCATCAACTCGATCCTGACCCGGTCACCCTCCCCGATCCGCGGCAACTTGGTTTCTTCGAAGTAACCGCTGACATAGAACGACTCGCTGTCCACCAGCGCCAACAATGGGCCACCTGCCGAGGCGTAATCACCCTCCCGGGTCAGCAGATTGGTGACATAGCCGGTCACCGGGGAGACGACATGGGTACGCTGCAAGTCGAGCTCCGACTGGGTCAATGCCGCGATGGCCAGTTGCACGTTGGCCTGGGCCAACACCAGACTGGCCTGATTACGCATCAAGTCGGCCTGGGCCACCGACACGTCGGTGCTGGCTTTCTCCCACTCTTCGCCGGAAATCGCTGAACGATCCTTGAGCGTGCGCCGGCGCTGCTCCTCGCTCTGACGTTGTTTGAGCAATGCTTCGCTGGAGATAATCGCCGCCTGGGCCTGCCCGAGCGAGGCTTTCGCCACCTCCACCGCGCGTCTGGCATGCTCCACCGCCAGGGTGTAACGCGCCGGATCGATCTCCAGCAGCGCCTGGCCCTTGCTCACATGTTGGTTGTCCTGCACGGCCAGGCTGACGATTCGCCCCGAAACGTCGGCGGACAAGGTCACCACATCGGCACGCACCCGGGCATCCCGGGTCCAGGGTGCGCGGGTGTAATGCTCCCAGGCGAACCAGCCCAGAATGAGGGCCAGCAATACCACCGCTACCGTCGTGAGTCGGGAAAGGATGTTCTTCACGGCTTCAGGCTCCCATGACCAGAATCAACGTGGCGCAGACGCAGGCGTACAACGCGCCTTCGAACAACGCCTCGTGCCAGACAAACTGCAGCACGCCAAGGCGCCGCAATGTCCAGTCCAGCAACAGGAAAATCGGCAAGCCCAGCAGCAGCGCCTGGGCAATCGGGGGCAGATAGGCACCACCCACTTCCAGATCAATGGGCAAGGACAGGGTCTCCTTCAAGGCCTGAGGGTTGAAAGTGGCCGCGATAGCGTTCCACGAACGACACCACGATCAGCAGCGCCACACGCATGCGGAACACCGACCACAGGTGCTCGTGAACATTGGTGTGCAGGGCATCCAGGTCGTCGCCCAAGGTGTGGAGGCTATCAAGCACCTGCACCACTTCGACCCCGGGCCGACCGGCAACCAGCCTGCCCGTTTCCCGGACTGTCGAAAACAGGCGACGTTGCAGATCCGGACTCAGCAGTGCGTTGTTCTGCCCTTGCTGCCGCAGCTGATTCAAGGCGATACCCAATGCCATGCAGGCCAAGCTGACTTGAAACAGCTCGCGCGATTGTGGCTCCCGGGTCGCCGGCAGTAGCCCCAACATCATGGTCAGGCGGTCAACCATACGGCTCTCGAACGCAAACTGCTGTTCATCGCTCGCCGACGTTTTCAGCAAGGCGTACACCTGCTCGCAGTTCTCTTTGTAGAGCCGGCGCATGCGAAAATCCGGCCTGAACGGAAAGATCAGCGCATAGACACTCAAAGCCAGCACGGTCGCACAGGTATAGGCTCCGGCAAACTCGAACCACTGGCTGGCAGTGTTTTGACCAATCCCCACGTTCAACGGCCCAAGCAACAAAAACGTCGTGAGCCCCAGGCCAATCCCGGTACCTGTAGTGGGTGGACTGGCCAGCCCCACCGCTACGGCGTAGAGCAAGGGCGCCAGCAGCAAGGCAAGCATCTCGAAATTGCTGATCATCGGCACAAACATGAACTGAAGGAGCGCCGAGACCACCAGTGCCAGCCCGAATCCCCTGGCATAGCTTTGAACAGCCAGTAGCGGTCGGGGAAACGTCGACATCAGCGAGCAAAGGATACCCACCAGCACCATCCCGGCTCGCGCACCGTCCCAGCCGGTTTCGATCCAGATCAGGCCGGCGATCAACAGCGCGCAAAAGGCACGGACGGCATTCATCGTCGCCAGGGTGAAGTCCAGATGCAGCGGATTTTCCCGCCCGCGAAACACGCTGCTGGCGGGGCGCCCGCTCTGGATGGCATCGCTCAGCTCCAGAATCTGCTCAAGCTGCTGCAACAGGCGCGCCTGCTCCCAGCGCAGCGACCAGGCCAGCGAACGCAAGGTGGCCGGCAGCGGCTCGGTCAATTGTTCGGCCCTATAGGCCAGCTCATCAAAGCGTTGTTGCAGCGATGTGAAATGATGGCGCTTTTCACTGGACAGCGAACGCCCCTCCCGCGCCAGTTCATCGAGAAAGGCCAGCTCTTCGGCACGCAGCCGTTGAATCTCTTCAGGCAACTCGCCCTCCCAGCGCTCGGTCAACAGCAGCCGCTGGTGACGCAGGGCGGTCAGCCGCGCGGTCAACAACACCAATTGGTTGCCCAGCAGTTGCACCAGGCCGTTGGCACTGCGTAACCGGGGCGCATCGTAGTACATGTGCCGACGCACGCCCTCTAGGCCGCTGATCTGGCCCAGCAGCTGCATTTGCCGCTGCTGGAATTCGGCTTCGCTTTCTTCGGTGCGAATGACGGCGCCGGCATGGGTGGCCAGCAACCGGGTAATCTGATCGATTTTGGCGAAGTAATCCCGGGCCACGGCTTCCGGCCTGGCGGTGAGCAGGCTGACCACGCACACGCACGCAACCGCCAGCAAGGTTTCGGTGAGGCGGGTCACTGCCAGCAAAAAGGTGCCGTCCTGATCGGGAATCGCCAGCAACGCGATGACCACGGCGGTGTAGCCACTGAGCACGAATGCCCCGGAACTGGTGTAGCGCAACAGCGTGCCACCGGCGGTGCACAGCGCCAGCCACAACGCCAGGGTGGTGATGAACGGCAGTGGTGCCTGGGGAAAGATCGCCATGATCAACACCGCCACGGCCGCCCCCAGCGTGGTGCCGATCACCTGGCCAAAACTGCGGGCCAGCACCATGCCAGCCAGTGGCTGGCTGATGATGACCACGGCCATGATCGACCACTTGGGCTGGTCCAGATCGAACAAAAACGCCAGGTACAGGGTCAACAACCCGGCCGCGATGGTTCGCAAGGCAAACAGCAACACCCCGGGGCCGGGGTTGAAAATCGCCTTGAAGTATTGCAACAACGCTTGCATGGGAACACTCGTCGAGACACCTCCAGCAAGCGTAGTCACTGCTGCGGTGCCTCGAGAGGTTTTGCCATCGACGCAGCTTGCCGGCCCGTGGATTGTCGGCTGAAGGGCTGTTCAACGGTTTGAATCGAGCGAGAACGGCGTCAAGGTTTGACTCAAAGCCTGGCCTGACCGAAGCTTGCGCCTTTGCAAAAGCTTGCCAGCTTCCGGATTCCTGCATGCCCAAGTCCCGCCGCCTTCTGTTTATCAGCCTCTTCGCCCTGCTCGTCATCGGCGGTGTCTGGTTTTCCCTGCGCGATACCACCCCGGTGGTTCCCGAAGCCATCCAGCACGGCTACAGCGAAGCGCTGGCGGCTGCCCGGGCCGGCCAACCGGGTGCGGCGCGGGTGCTCTATCAGCAATTGGCCCGTCCGGACCTGTCCCCCAAACGTCGTATCGGGTTGCATGCCGAGCTGCCCAACTATCCAAGCTCGGTGGCCCTGAAGCTGGCGGATGCCGACCTGCAGAACGAGTCGCCCGAGGTACGTATCGCGGCGATCAGAAGCATCAGCGGCCTGGTACCGAACGGCCAGCGCAGTCTGCTGCTGGGGCCATTGCTCGATGACAGCGAACAAAGCGTGCGGCTGGCGGCGATCAACGCGCTGCTGGGGTTGTCCCCGGATGAACTGGGTTTGTATTTCGGGCCGCTGGAGCAAGCCATCGATGCCTGGGAGCAAGTGCTCAAGAGCGCGCCGCAAAGCGCCGAAAACCAATACCAACTGGCCCGACTGCACTTGCACAACGCCGAGCTCAAGCAAGCGCAACAGGCGCTGGACAACACCCTGCGCCTGGCGCCGGACAACCTGCCGGCGCTGGTACTGCAAATCGAGGTGCTGGATAAACAGGGCCAGAACGACGCTGCCCGGCAACTGTTGGCCAGGCAACTGCAGGCACAACCCAACTCGGCCTACCTGCAACACGCGTTGGGGCTCTGGCTGCTGCATCACGAGCAAAGCGAATTCGCCCTGCTCGGCCTGTCCAAAGCCGTAGAGCTTGAGCCCAATAACCGGGACTACCGCTACGACCTGGCCACCACGTTGCACGGTGAGCAGGAGCTCGAAGCGGCGCAGAAACAGTTGCAGGAAATCGTTCAACGCCACCCGAACGATCGCAAGGCCCGGGTGCTGCTGATCAACTACTGGAAGGAAAGCGGACAGCTGCAAAATGTGCAGATCCTGTTGGCCCAACTCGAACAGATGAACCCCGATGATCCGGCGTTGCAACAAGGGCTTTGACCCCGACTGAAATTTCGTTGAACCGTCGTCCTGGCCAAGGGTCAAGTGAACAGGCAGCCCGTTGTGGCACTTCGCAGCAACTGCCTCGTTGAACCTGGCCATATGAGGACGCTTGTTTGTCTCTATCCAACGATTTGAACCGAGACAAGGCCGCCACCGGTATCGAAGGTCTGGACGATATCCTCGATGGCGGACTGTCCCGCGGACATGTGTTTTTGCTCGAAGGCGAGCCGGGCACCGGCAAGACCACCGTGGCGCTGCACTTCCTGTTGGCAGGCGCGCAAGCCGGCGAACGCTCCTTGTACATCACGCTCTCTGAAACCGAACGCGAGCTGCGCCAGGGCGCCTTGTCCCATGGCTGGGAGATGGACGAAAACGTCCATATCTTCGAACTGACGCCCCCGGAAAACCTGCTCAATGCCGAACAGCAGCAGACACTGCTCTATTCCTCCGACCTGGAACTGGGCGAAGCCACCCGCCAGATCTTCGAGGTGGTCGAGCGGGTCAAGCCGACCCGCGTTGTCCTGGACAGCCTTTCCGAGATTCGCCTGCTGGCGCAAAGCTCGCTGCGCTACCGTCGGCAGATTCTGGCCATCAAGCATTATTTCGTGCGTTACGACGCCACGGTGTTGCTGCTCGATGACCTGACCGCCGAGTCCCTGGACAAAACCGTGCACAGCGTGGCCCACGGCGTGATTCGCCTGGAAGAACTGACCCCGAACTACGGCGCCGAGCGACGTCGCATCCGCGTGGTCAAGTACCGCGGCCAGAAGTACCGCGGCGGCTTCCATGACTTCACCATCACGGGCGATGGCGTGCGTGTATTCCCGCGCCTGGTGGCCGCCGAACATCGCGGTCAATACCTGCGTCAGCAATTGACCAGCGGCATCCGGGAAATGGATGCGCTGCTGGGCGGCGGTATCGAGACGGGTTCCAGTACCTTGATTCTCGGCCCGGCGGGGACCGGCAAATCGCTGATCGCCATGGTGTTCGCCGCCTCGGCCGTGGCCCGGGGCGAAAAAGCCGCGTTATTCATTTTCGATGAAGAGTTGGGGTTGTTGTTCGAGCGCATGAAGAACATCGGCATCGATTTGCAGGCAATGCAAGACAGCGGCAATTTGCTGGTCGAACAAGTGGACGCGGCCGAGCTGTCCCCCGGCGAGTTCTCCCACCGGGTCCGGCGCTGCGTGGACGAAGGCAATATAAAGACCGTGGTGATCGACAGCATCAACGGCTATCAGGCGGCGATGCCGGAAGAAAACGCCTTGGTGCTGCACATGCACGAGCTACTGCTGTACCTCAATCGCCAGGGCGCCGCAACCTTCATGACGGTCGCCCAGCACGGCCTGGTCGGCGACATGCAGGCGCCGGTCGACATCACCTACTTGGCCGACACAGTCATTCTGCTGCGTTACTTCGAAGCCCTGGGCAAGGTGCGCCGGGCCATTTCGATCATCAAGAAACGTACCGGCAGCCATGAGTCGACCATCCGTGAATACCGCATCAGCGCCCAGGGCATGACCATCGGCGAGCCCCTGGAAGCCTTTCAGGGCGTATTGCGCGGCGTACCCACGTATCTCGGCGCCAGCAACCCGTTGCTCGCGGACGAAATCCCGTGACGGACATGCAAGCGACGTCCGAGCGCGCAATCATCCTTGCGCCGCGAGGGCGCGACGGCCAGATAGCCCTGATGATGCTCAACGAGGCCGGGGTTCACGGGGTGATCAGCCCCGACCTGCCCGGATTGTGCGCCGAACTGGAACAGGGTGCCGGCCTGCTGCTGATCTCTTGCGAGGCGCTGTTGGGTGCTGATCTGGAACCGCTGATCCGCCTGATCGAACAGCAGCCCGCGTGGTCGGATCTGCCGATCGTGTTGATGACACACCATGGCGGCCCGCAACAGAACCCGGCATCGCGCTTCGGCCCGCAATTGGGCAACGTGACCTTCCTCGAACGGCCATTTCACCCGGTCACACTGATCAGCCTGGTCACCACGGCCCTGCGCGGACGGCGACGACAGTACGAAGCCAGGGATCGGTTGATCGACCTGAGCCAGAGCGAATTGCGCCTGCAGAACACCCTCGAAACCCTTGAACAGCAGGTACAAGAGCGCACCGCGCAACTGCGTCACAACGAGGAAGCGTTGCGCCAGTCGCAGAAAATGGAAGCCGTCGGCCAACTCACCGGCGGCATCGCCCATGATTTCAACAACATGCTGACCGGTATCATCGGCAGCCTGGAGTTGTTGCGTCGACGCCTGGCCCGGGGGCGAACCGAAGACCTGGACAGCCTGATCGATCTGGGGGTGACTTCGGCCAACCGCGCAGCGGGCCTGACCCACCGCCTGCTGGCGTTTTCCCGGCGCCAGTCGCTGGATTCGAAACCCGTGGAGATGAACACCCTGGTGATCTCCATGGATGAACTGCTGCAACGCAGCATCAACGAAACCATTCGTCTGGACATGCAACTGGACGAGCACCTGTGGGTGGCCGAAGCCGACCCCAATCAACTGGAAAGCGCCCTGCTCAACCTGGTGATCAATGCCCGCGATGCCATGCCCAATGGCGGCAGTCTGGTGGTCTCGACTTCGAACCAGCACTTTGACGAGGATTTCACCCAAGGCCAGAGCAATCTCGATGCGGGTGACTATGTGGTGCTCAGCGTGACGGACACCGGCTGTGGCATGCCGCAAAGCACCATCAACCGCGCCTTCGACCCCTTCTTCACCACCAAGCCTATCGGCCAGGGCACCGGGCTGGGGTTATCAATGATCTATGGTTTCAGCAAACAATCGGGAGGTCACGTCGCCATCCAAAGCGTCGTAGGCGAAGGCACCACGGTGAGCCTGTTCCTGCCACGCTTCGGTGGAGACCTGCCCCGGGACCATCCATCGGACGTCGAACATTCACCTTTGGCCAGGAGTGGCGAGACGGTGTTGATTGTCGAGGACGATCCGGCGGTGCGGGTGCTGGTCAGCACGGTGTTGAGCGATCTGGGTTATGCCTACGTCGAGGCTTGTGATGGCGATAGCGCGGTGCCGATACTCGATTCGGCCCAGCGCATCGACCTGCTGATCAGCGATGTCGGCTTGCCCGGTATGAATGGCCGGCAACTGGCGGAAATCGGCCGGCAGTTGCGTCCCGATCTGAGGGTGCTGTTCATCACCGGCTACGCCGAGCACGCCGCGGTGCGTGGCGGGTTCCTCGATCCGGGCATGCAGATGATCACCAAGCCGTTTACCTTCGACCTGTTGACGGCGAAGGTCAGGGAGATGATCAGGGCCTGAAGGCTTACGAAAGCATGTCCTGCATCAATTCCTGCAATTTATCCAGATCGAAAGGTTTCTCCAGGATCGGTGCCTTGTGCGTAATCGGGCTGTCGGTCTCGCGGATTTCCTGGGCATAGCCGCTGATGAAGATCACCTTGAGTTCCGGTCGCAGTTTCACGGCGGGCTCGGCGATCTGCACGCCGGAGATTCCTCCGGGCAGGCGGAAGTCGGTGATCATCATGTCCAGGTGCGGTTTGCTCGCCAGGATTTCGAAAGCCTGCTCGCCGTTTTCGGCCTGCAATACGCGGTAACCCTCGCCCGACAGATAAGCGGACAGCACCATCAGAATCGAGGGATCGTCCTCGACGACGAGTACTACATCTTGTGCATCTTCGCTCATGGGAAGCCTTTGCTCGGTCAATTGCTGCTGATAGACCGTGGGGTCGACCAGAGGTTGCGTTTATCCGGTTGTTTTCCTACAGCGGCAGACAAACGCGAAACAAGGCGCCTTCGCCGATCTTGCTCTGGACGGTAATAGTACCGCCATGGGCGGCCACAATCTGCTCTGAAATAAACAATCCCAGGCCCAGCCCGGCGACGGCGTGCCTGGCCGATACCCGCTCGAACTGCTGGAAGATCCGCTTCTGGTTTTCCTCGCTGATGCCAATCCCTCGATCCTGCACGTCCACCAACGCCTGGCCACCTTCACTGTAGACCTTCACCGAGATCGGGCTCTTGGCCCCGTAGCGCAAGGCGTTGGTCAGCAGGTTGGAAATGACCTGTTCAATTCGAAACTCGTCCCAGTTTCCGATCACCGGTTGCGTGGCATCGAGCGAGACCGACGCTTCGGCGGCGTCGATCTGCTGGGAAAAGTTGTGCAACAACTCGCCAACCAGCGTTGAAAGGTCAAAGCGCTTGGGCCGGATCGACAACTTTCCGGTGCGAATGCGCGAGACATCGAGCATGTCTTCAATCAATCGAATCAGGCTTTTGATCTGCCGCTCGTCGCGGTCGACCATCGCGTGCATCTTGTCCAGGGTGAAGGCGGCGGAGTTGTCCCGGGCCAGGTGCATCTTGCGCAACTGGGTTTCAAGGATCAGGCCGTTGAGCGGCGTGCGCACTTCGTGGGCGACGATGGACATGAAGTCATCGCGCATGCGTACCGCCTGTTCCAGTTCCAGTTGAGTGCTTTGCAATCGCTTGAGCAGGGTCTCCTGTTCGCGGCGACTTTGCTCAAGGGCCAGCACTTGTTCCTTCATCGCCTTGCTCTGGCGATAGAGGTCGACGAACACATTGACCTTGCTCTTGACCGCCTGGAGGTCCAGCGGTTTGTACAGGAAGTCCACGGCACCGCTTTCATAGCCCTTGAAGGCGTAATTGAGTTCACGCCCGGCGGCGCTGACGAAAACGATCGGGATGTTCCTGGTTTTTTCCGTGCCGCGCATCAACTCGGCCAGCTCGAAGCCATTCATGCCGGGCATCTGCACATCGAGGATGGCCAAGGCGAATTCGTGTTGCAACAGCAGGGACAAGGCCTCGTCGGCGGACAGCGCCTTGTACACAATGCGGTCCTCACGCTTGATCAGCGCTTCAAGTGCCAGCAGATTCTCCGGCAGATCGTCCACGATCAGCAGTTTGGCCTGGAAATTACTCAGCATGCGATTCGTTCCAGCTCAACAAGTAGACGGCCGATGCCGCGTACAGGAATGATCGGAAGTGCGAAGCCTTCGCGCAGCGGGCCGGGGATGTTCAACAGCGCCTCGGCGCCACCGGCGCAGGCACCGATCACGATCGCTTCGATAGCCGGCATTTTCGTTGCACTTTTCATGATTTTCGATAGATCCGTTCTTGTTTGACCAGCGGCTCGAACTGATCGCCGAAGGCTGAGAAATCCGGGGTTTCCTTACTGCCCAGCACCAGGAAACCGCGATGGCAGAGGGACTCATGAAACAACCCGAACGCTCGACCCTGAAGACTTTTATTAAAATAAATCAGTACGTTACGGCATGAAATTAATTGAGTTTCGGAGAATACGCTGTCCGTCGCCAGGCTGTGATCGGCGAAGGTCACGTTCTCGCGCAGGGTCTTGTCGAAAATCGCGTACCCATAGGCCGCCGTATAGTAGTCGGCAAACGAACTCTGGCCACCGGCCTGCTGGTAATTAGCAGTGTAGGCGCGGACGTTCTCCATCGAGAAAATCCCTTGCCTGGCCTTTTCCAGCGAGCGCGGATTGATGTCGGTGGCGTAGATGATGGTACGGTCCAGCAGGCCTTCTTCGCGCAGCACAATGGCCATCGAATACACCTCTTCACCGGTGCTGCATCCGGCGATCCAGATCTTGATCGAAGGGTAGGTTCGCAGCAGCGGCACCACTTCCTTGCGGATGGCCAGGAAGTGCGAGGGATCGCGAAACATTTCGCTGACCGGAATGGTCAGCAACTGCAGCAGTTGCATGAACGCGGCGGGATCGTGCAGGACCTTTTCCTGCAACGCCGAGATGGTGTTGCACTCGAACTGACTCAACGCATGGTCGACCCGGCGTTTGATCGAAGCGCCGGAGTAATCGCGAAAATCGTAGCTGTACTTGAGATAGATCGCCTCGATCAACAACCGCAGTTCGATTTCGCTGTTTCGATCCACTGAAAAATTGCGCTCCACTAGATACGTTCCATCTTCGGTAACCACACACGAATCAGCGAAAACAGGCGATCGAGGTCGATGGGCTTGGCCAGGTAATCGTTGGCGCCGGCCTGCAGGCAGCGCTCCTGGTCGTCCTTCATGGCCTTGGCCGTCACGGCGATGATCGGCAGCTTGCGCCAGCGCAGATTCTTGCGGATTTCAACGGTGGCTTCATAACCATCCATTTGCGGCATCATCACGTCCATCAACACCAGATCGATGTCTTGCACCTCATTCAATCGTTCAATCGCTTCGCGGCCGTTGCGGCCAATGACCACGACTGCGCCCTTTTGCTCCAGCGCGCTGGTGAGGGCGAAAATGTTGCGCACATCGTCATCCACCAGCAGCACCTTGCGGCCTTCGAAGACCTTGTCGCGGCTGCGGGCGACCTTGAGCATCTTCTGCCGCTCATGGGACAACCGTGATTCGACTTTGTGCAGAAAAAGCGTCACCTCATCCAGCAACCGCTCCGGCGAGCGTGCGCCCTTGATGATGATCGAACGCGAATACTTGCGCAGTTCGGCCTCTTCATCCCGGGTCAGGTTGCGCCCGGTATAGACGATGACGGGCGGAAAGGAACAGATGTCTTCGGTGGACATGCGCTTGAGCAGGTCATTGCCGAGCATGTCGGGCAGTTTGAGGTCGATGATCATGCAATCGAAGACGGATGAGCGCAGCAGGTCCAGCGCCTCCTGCGCCAGGCCAACGGCGGTGATCTCGATGTCATCGTCGCCGATCAGGCGGGCAATGCTATCGCGCTGCACGTGGTCGTCCTCGACCAGCAGCACGCGCTTGACCTTCTGGGTCAACTTGGCCTCAAGGCGTGCAAACACGTCCTTGAGTTCCTCGCGGGTGGTCGGTTTGACCACGTAGCCGATGGCGCCCATGTGCATCGCCGCCTCGACCCGGTCTTCGACCGAAATCACATGCACCGGGATGTGCCGGGTTTCGGCGTGTTCCTTCAAACGTTGCAGCACGCTCAGGCCGGAATGATCCGGCAGGCGCATGTCCAGCAGGATCGCATCGGGGATGAACGCCTTGGCCAGGTCGTAGCCTTCGTCGGCGCCGTGAGCCACCAGGCACTGATAACCCAGTTCATGGGCCAGGTCGTAGAGGATGTGCGCAAAGTTCGGCTCATCCTCCACCACCAGAATGCAGCGTTTGGTGAACGGCCCTTTGTTGCGGTCGTCGTCGAAGCGCGGAATGTCGACTTCGGCCACCAATGGCGACAACGTGGGCGGCAATACACTCGACACAGCCGCCACAGGAACGGCTCGCATCGGTTCGACAGGTGCTTCGCCCGGTTCCACGTACTGCTGTGGCAAGACCAGGGTAAACACACTGCCCTGCCCCGGCGTGCTGGTCACGCTGATGGAGCCGCCGAGCAGGGCCGCCAGGTCACGGGAGATCGACAACCCCAGCCCGGTGCCGCCGTAACGCCGATTGGTGGTGCCGTCGGCCTGACGGAACGCTTCGAAGATGCTTTCGTGCTGATCCACCTCGATGCCGATTCCGGAATCGCGGATGCTGAACGCGATGCCGTCATTCGGCGCCGTGGCAACGGACAGGCTGACGCTGCCGCTTTGCGTGAATTTCACCGCGTTGGACAGCAGGTTCTTGAGCACTTGCTCCAGACGCTGGCGATCGGTGAACAGCATCAACGGCGCACCGTCCTGCATATCCACCCGGAAATCCAGTTGCTTGTCCGTTGCCAATGGCTGGAACAGGCCGCGCAGGCCATCCACCAGGCGCGCCACGCTGGTGTTCTCCGGACGGATTTCCAGCTTGCCGGCCTCGACTTTGGAAATATCCAGAATGTCGTTGATCAGGTTGAGCAAGTCGTTGCCGGCGGAGTAGATCGACTCGGCGAATTGGACTTGCTCGGCAGTGAGGTTCTCTTCCGGGTTTTCCGCCAGCAGCTTGGCCAGGATCAACGAGCTGTTCAGTGGCGTGCGCAGCTCATGGGACATGTTGGCGAGGAATTCGGACTTGTACTTGCTCGAGCGCTGCAATTCTACCGCGCGTTCTTCGAGCTGGATCTGGGCCTGATTGAGTTCGGTATTCTTCAGGTCCATAGCGTCGCGCTGCTCGGCCAGTACTTCTGCCTGCTCGGCGAGTTGTTCGTTGGTCTGCTCCAGCTCCACCTGCTGGGTTTCCAGGTGCGCCTGGGACTCCTTGAGAATCCGCGACTGCTCTTCGAGCTCTTCGTTGGCGGTCTTGAGTTCTTCCTGCTGAACCTGCAGTTCTTCGTTGAGTTGCTGGGTTTCGGCCAACACCTCCTGCAAACGCTGGCGATAACGTGCCGCCTCGATCGAGGTGCCGATGTTGCCGGCAATCAGCTCAAGCAATTCAACGTCACGGTCGGTCAGTGGACGCAGAAAGCCCAACTCGATCACGCCATTGACCCGCTCGTCGTCGCTGGTTGGCACCACCAGCACACTGCACGGCAAACCGTCACCGAGGCCGGAGCTGACCTTGAAGTAATCTCCCGGCACCTCGTCCAGGCGAATCAGCCGTGCCTGTTGCGCCACTTGGCCGACAATGCCTTCTTCGCTGTAGATCTGCTGTTCACGCCCTTCCTGTTCACGGGAAAAACCATAAGTGGCGATGCGCTTGAGGCCGCCATGGTCTTCGCGCACATAAATAGCCGCCACGGCGGTGCCCAGGTACTGCGCGCAGAATTGCAGGATATTGCGACCCAGCATGCTCAAGCTCAATTGTCCCAGCACCTGCTCGGCCAGCTCGGTCTGGCCGTTACGCAGCCAGGCCTGTTGCTCCAGGTGATGGGCGCTGGCCTGTTGGGCGGCAAGGTTGACGCTGTAGTTCTGCGACAGGGTCAACAAATCGCGGCGCCCGACGTACGCCAGCAACCCGCTGACCCCCGCTATGAACAACAGATAGAGGCTGATGCTCATGATGGTGGTGCCGCGCACTTCGTCATTGCGCGATGCGCGCAACTGTTGCTCGGTGTCGATCACCGCCTCGAACTGCTTGCGAATTTCATCGGTCAGGCGTTTACCGCGTCCGGCCTTGACGATGGCGCGATAATCACCGCTGCTGCGCTGCAAATCGATCATCGATTGCGCGTAGTTGGTCCACTCCAGCTGCAAGGCTCGCAACCGTAGCAAGCGATCAGTCTGCACCGGGTTGTCGGCGGTTAGTTCAAGCAAGGTGTCGAGCGCCACGGCGATGCGCGGCTTGGCGGTTTCGTAGGGATCGAGGAAATGCTCGTCGCCACTGAGCAGGAAACCGCGCATCCCGGTTTCCAGATCCACGGTCAGCTTGACCGCTTCATTGGCGTTATTGATCACCCGGTCGGTGTGCTCCACCCACTGGATGGTCGACAGTAAATAGCTGATCAGCGACACGAAAAACACAGCGCTGATAAGACCCAGACCCAACGGCAGGCTGATGTTACGGCTCAGGAGTTTACGAAATCGTTGCTCATCAACCGAGGACGCGGAGGTCATGGGGAAGGCCTTGTCGAACTGTCAGAATGCAAGGAGTTTGCCCCAAAACTGGCAAATTGATCCAATTATCTGACATGTTTGCGCGCAAGGTCCTACATTGCGCTGCTCCCGCGTTATCCTTGCCTGGCCTGTACCGCCAATCCTTTTTCCATCGCGCAGGGAACTTGTCGGGATCCGCCACTTACTCATGCAAGAGGCCGGTGATTTCCAGCGACCGGCAATGCCAATCTTTTTCGGGAATTCGACCATGTCATCCGCCAACGCCTCCACCATCCTTGTCGTCGAAGACGATGCCATCGTGCGCATGCTGATCGTCGACGTCCTGGAAGAACTGGAATTCAAGGTTCTGGAAGCCGATGGCAGCGAACAGGCACAGGATTTGCTCAAGGACTTGAACCGACACATTGACCTGATGATGACTGATGTTGGCCTGCCGGTCATGGACGGTCGCGAACTGGCCACCCTCGCCCGCACGTTACGCCCTGACCTGCCCATCCTGTTCGCCAGCGGTTATGCCGAAAGCATTGAAGTACCTCCAGGCATGCACTTGATCGGCAAACCCTTCTCCATTGATCAGTTGCGCGACAAGGTCAAAAGCATTCTCGAGTGACGCAGCGCTGCGCTGTGGTTTAATGCGCGCCTTTTTCATCCCTGCCCTGTCTTCGCTTCAAGGAAATCCCGTACATGATTGAGCCCCGCGCAACCAAAGTCCTGGTCATTGGTTACGTCTGGCCCGAGCCCCGCTCTTCCGCGGCCAGCGGGCATGTCATGCAGATTCTCGACGTTTTCCTGGACCAGGGCTGGGACATCACGTTCAGCAGCCCGGCAGGCTTCGGCGAGCAACGTGCGGACCTGACAGCGTTGGGTATTGACGAAGTACCCATCGAGCTGAACAACAGCAGTTTCGACGCATTCATCAGCGAACTGGCGCCGGATATCGTGTTGTTCGATCAATTCATGATGGAGGAACAGTTCGGCTGGCGGGTCGAGAAGCATTGCCCCGATGCCTTGCGCGTGCTCGAAAGTTGCGACCTGCAAAGCCTGAGGCTGGGTCGGCATCAACGCCTCAAGGAGCGTTTGAAGGCCAGTGACGACAACAATGACTTCAACGAACTGTTCGCCCCAGCGGCGCGCGAAGAGTTCGAACGCATGGCTGATACCGATCTGGCGAAGCGCGAGATCGCCTCATTTTATCGTTGTGATTTGACGCTGATGGTTTCCGAAGTGGAAGTCGAATTGCTGGTCGAGCAGTTCAGGTTTCCCCGCAACCTGTTGCACTGGTGCCCGTTGATGGTCGATGTTCCGTCCCGTGCATCGGTACCGTTCGAAGACCGGGCGCACTTTCTTCATATCGGTAACTTTCGCCATGCGCCCAACTGGGATGCGGTGCTCTGGTTGAAAACCGCTATCTGGCCGTTGATTCGCGAGCAGATACCCGGCGCTCAATTGCATATCTATGGTGCCTACACACCACCCAAGGCGACTGCCCTGCACAACCCGGCCCAGGGTTTTCATGTGATGAACTGGGCAGAAGACGCCCTGCAAGTCATGTCGTCGGCGCGGGTCTGTATGGCACCGTTGCGTTTTGGCGCGGGAATCAAAGGCAAGATTGTCGATGCGATGCTCTGTGGCACGCCGAATGTGACGACGCCAGTGGGTGCCGAGGCGATGCATGATCAAGAGGCATGGCCCGGTGCAGTGACCCGTTCGGCACGCGAGTTCGCCGATCATGCCGTGCAACTGCACAACGACAAGACGCGCTGGCTGGACGCCCAGGCGCACGGGAAAACGCTGCTTGCCAGTCGCTACCGAAAATCCGTTCATGGCCCGGCCCTGATCCAGCGGCTGGTCGATTGCCAGCAGAATCTGGCAAACATAAGACGAGATAACTTTACCGGCAGCATGCTGCGTCATCACCAGCACAAGAGCACTCAATACATGGCGCAATGGATTGAGGCGAAGAACCGACTGAATCAGGAGTAGCCCACTTTTCTTGTGCAATACATAGTTACCGCCATTGCTGTGCCCGACCGGTTAATCTGACCGCTTCACACCCAATGGATGGGGTGATTCGCACAAGGAATGGCCATGACCAGCAATACGCGTGGTTTGCTCGACAAGCAAACCTGGATGAGCAGCACCCTCGAAATCAATCAACTCAAACTCACCGATATCGTCTGGCCTGGCGTGCATAACGCCGGAATGGACAAAAAAGCGCCCAACCACGATGCGGTGCTCGGCCATTGGACGATTTGTCAGAACGACACTTTTTCCTGGCAACTGGCCAACGGCGCCCGCGCCTTTGATATCCGTCTTGGCTACACCGCCGGTGCGGCTCGATCGGGCTTCTACTTTCACCACAACGGCTTTCGCTCGCACCGCGCCCTGGACGATCTGATCGACGCGGTACTGCTGTTCCTTGATCGAAACCCGGACGAATTTATCGTGCTGGACTTCCATCAACTGGCTGATGGCAATAAACCTTTCGATCATGAAAGGTTCAGTGACTGGCTCGTGCGACGTCTAGGGCTGCGGGCCGTCCTTCCAGGCGACAGATTCAAAACGGTTGGAGAACTCAAAAGTGCGAGCCCACATCGCCGGGTGATCATGGCGGCACCCGCCCTGTCGGCGCTCGATGGCGAGTACTTCTGGCCTCGCATCCCGCACAAATGGCGCGACAACGCGTTCTCCGCCCCCGCCGAGCTGCAACGCTACATCGCGCAAACCCTGGAAGATGCGCCCTACGAAACCTTCCTCTGGTCACTGTCCGCGACCACCTACTCGCTGCTCGGCGGGCCCGGAAATATCAAGCGGCAGATCAACGACTGGTTCGACACCACGAGAAACTGGGTCACGCGTTGCAGCATCATCAGCACCGATTTTTTCGACGAGTCCGACATCGTTCGTTATTGCTGGAGCGCCACCAGCATGAAAGCGGTTTACGGCCGTGCCTTGCACGAACAGACGCACCGGCGGTAGTAGCGCTATCCATCCGGCAAGAGGCATGATCGGGGCGGGATAACTACACAAGCGCCCTGACATGACCCGTACCGCCAGAGTCACCGATCCTTCCTATGAGTTGATGGACGACCACAACGGCTTGTCCATCATCTATCGCCAGCACGGTTTCCCCTGCCCTCTGGTGCGCTGGCATTTCCACAAGGAATACGAACTGCACCTGATCGTCGCCAGTTCCGGCAAGGTGTTCATCGGCGACTACATCGGCAACTTCTATCCCCGGACATTGTTTCTCACCGGCCCCAACCTGCCCCACAACTGGATCAGCCAGGTGGCCGAGGATGAAGTGGTGCCCAAGCGCGACATGCTGGTCAACTTCACCGATGAGTTGTTCGATAGTGGCTATCAGGTGTTCGCCGAACTCAAGGCCCTGGCACCGCTGCTGGAGCGCGCGCAGTACGGCATCGAGTTTCGCTGCAAGCACACCATCGACAAGGCGATGGACCTGATGCAGCGCATCGCCGATACCACCGGTATGACCCGGCTCGGGCACTTTTTCATTCTGCTGGAGTTGCTCGCGGCCACCGACGACTACCAATTGCTCTCTGGTGCCACGACCCCACAACTGGCGGACGAGCACAACATCGATCGCACCAACCGCGCGGTGGATTACATTTTTGCCCACTACGCCCGGGACTTGACGCTGGAAGAGGTCGCCGAGCATCTGGGTATGAAGCCGACGTATCTCAGCCGGGTATTCAAGCAGGCCACCGGGCGCAATTTCATCGAATTCGTCAATCGCCTGCGCATCAGCAAGTCCTGCGAGTTGCTGGCCGATGGCGACAAGCCGGTGACCGATGTCTGCTTCGAATCGGGCTTCAACAATATTTCCAACTTCAACCGGCGCTTCCAGCAGCTCAAGGGCATGACGCCTTCGCATTACCGGCGGCTAGTGGTGCAGCGGTTGACCGAGCAAAACCTGGGTTGAAGACACGCCTCAAATTCCTGTGGGAGCGAGCTTGCTCGCGATGAGGCCGTGTCAGTCGACATTTATTAACCTGATACACCGCCATCGTCGGATCGCCGCCCGGACCAAGCTCGCTCCCACGGGTACAGCGTTACCCCCCTGAAACCTGTACGGATTCAATACCCCTCCTTCGCTGAAAAGCCCTTCCCTGCGTCTAGCCCTCAAAACTTCAGTGCAAAAAAGTATCGATTGAAGTGCGATGGATGATTTGTCTCGCCCTCGATTGAAGGATGTAATCAGCGCACATTCTTCCTGCCTTCGGAAGACACAAAAACAATAACTGTCCTTCTGTATCCCGCCGGGTGCAGAAAAGGAGTGCACGATGCAACCTTCGGTAAAAGCCCTGCTTGCCCTCACCTGCATGACCCTCAGCAGCGTCAGCCTTGGCGCACAGACCCTGACCATCGCCACCGTCAACAACAGCGACATGATCCGCATGCAAAAGCTCTCGAAAACCTTCGAGGCCGAGCATCCGGACATCAAGCTCAATTGGGTGGTCCTCGAAGAAAACGTCCTGCGCCAGCGCCTGACCACCGACATCGCCACCCAGGGCGGGCAATTCGATGTGCTGACCATTGGCATGTACGAAGCGGCACTCTGGGGCGCCAAGGGCTGGCTGGAGCCGATGAAGGATTTGCCGGCTGGTTACGCCCTCGACGATGTGTTTGCGTCGGTGCGCGAAGGCCTGTCTGTCAAAGGCCAGCTGTACGCCCTGCCGTTCTACGCCGAAAGCTCGATCACCTATTACCGTACCGACCTGTTCAAGGACGCCGGCCTGACCATGCCCGAGCGCCCGACCTGGGAGCAGATCGGTGAATTCGCCGCCAAACTGAACAAACCCGAACAGGAACAGTACGGCATCTGCCTGCGGGGCAAGGCCGGCTGGGGTGAGAACATCGCGCTGATCAGCACCGTGGCCAACGCCTATGGCGCGCGCTGGTTCGATGAAAAGTGGCAGCCGGAATTCAACGGTCCCGAATGGAAAAACGCGCTGAACTTCTATGTCGACACCATGAAGAAATCCGGCCCGCCGGGGGCGTCGAGCAACGGTTTCAATGAAAACCTGGCGCTGTTCAATAGTGGCAAATGCGCGATCTGGGTCGATGCCAGCGTCGCCGGCTCGTTCGTCACCGACAAGTCCCAGAGCAAGGTCACCGATCACGTCGGCTTCACCTATGCGCCGCATCAGGTCACTGACAAGGGCTCGGCCTGGTTGTACTCCTGGGCACTGGCCATTCCGACCAGTTCCAAGGCCAAGGACGCAGCGAAAACCTTCAGCGCCTGGGCCACGTCCAAAGAATACGGCGCACTGGTCGCGGAAAAAGACGGCATCGCCAATGTGCCGCCAGGCACCCGAGCCTCGACCTACAGCGAGGCGTACATGAGTGCCGCGCCGTTCGCCAGGGTCACGCTGGAATCGCTCAAGGCCGCGGACCCGAGCAAACCGGGCACCAGACCTGTGCCGTACATCGGCATCCAGTTGGTGACCATTCCCGAGTTCCAGGGCATCGGCACCCAGGTCGGCAAATCCTTCTCGGCGGCGCTGATCGGCCAAACCACGGTCGACCAGGCGTTGGCGGCGGCCCAGCAAACCACCGAGCGCGAGATGAAGCGCGCGGGTTATCCCAAGTAACCGGCAGTAGCCTGCCCCTGTTCCCTGTGGGAGCGAGCTTGCTCGCGATGAGTCCATGACATTCAACAGTGATGTCGGCTGACAGATTGCTATCGCGAGCAAGCTCGCTCCCACAGTTGATCTTCATTGCCTGTACCCATTCGGTTTAACACCATGAATACATCAACTGCAAAAGCTCACATGGACATTGCCCAGCCGCAGCGCAAAAGCCGCGTGGCCAATCCCGGCTGGTTTCTGGTCAGCCCTTCGGTGGCATTGCTGCTGTTGTGGATGATCGTACCGCTGGGTATGACCGTCTACTTCTCGACGATTCGCTACAACTTGCTCAACCCCGGCGAGAACGAGTTCGTCGGCCTGGAAAACTTCACCTACTTCCTCACCGACTCCGGCTTTCTGCCCGGCGCCACCAACACGCTGTTGCTGGTGGGCAGCGTGCTGCTGATCAGTGTGGTATTCGGCGTGCTGATCAGTGCATTGCTGGAGGCCAGTGAGTTTTTCGGTCGCGGCATCGTACGGGTGATGCTGATCTCGCCGTTTTTCATCATGCCCACGGTGGGCGCGCTGATATGGAAGAACCTGATTTTCCATCCGGTGTCGGGGATTCTCGCCTACGTCTGGAAGCTGTTCGGCGCGCAACCAGTGGACTGGCTGGCGCACTACCCGCTGCTGTCGATCATCATCATTGTCTCGTGGCAATGGCTGCCCTTCGCGATCCTGATCCTGATGACCGCCATGCAGTCCCTCGACCAGGAACAGAAGGAAGCCGCGCGCCTGGACGGTGCCGGGCCCATCGCGATCTTCTGGCACCTGACCCTGCCGCACCTGGCGCGGCCGATTGCGGTGGTGGTGATGATCGAAACCATCTTCCTGCTCTCGGTGTTCGCCGAAATTTTCACCACCACCAACGGCGGCCCCGGCTACGCCTCGACCAACCTCGCCTACCTGATCTACAACCAGGCGCTGGTGCAGTTCGACGTGGGCATGGCCTCGGCGGGCGGCCTGATCGCCGTGGTCATCGCCAACATCGCCGCGATCATCCTGGTGCGGATGATCGGCAAAAACCTGACCGACAAAGCCTGAGGCCTGCCATGACTCTTCAACAATCCCGTCGTTTGCAAAGCCTGCTGCTCGGTACGTTGGCCTGGGCCATCGCGATCCTGATCTTCTTTCCGATCTTCTGGATGGTACTGACCAGTTTCAAGACCGAGATCGATGCCTTCGCCACGCCGCCGCAGTTCATCTTCATGCCGACGCTGGAGAACTACCTGCACATCAACGAGCGCAGCGACTATTTCAGTTTCGCCTGGAACTCGGTGGTGATCTCCTTCAGCGCCACCGCGCTGTGCCTGCTGATCGCGGTGCCGGCGGCCTACTCAATGGCTTTCTACGAAACCCAACGCACCAGAGGCACGCTGCTGTGGATGCTCTCCACCAAGATGCTGCCGCCGGTGGGCGTGCTGATGCCGATCTATCTGCTGGCCAAGAGTTTCGGCCTGCTCGATACGCGGATCGCGCTGATCGTCATCTACACGCTGATCAACCTGCCGATCGTGGTCTGGATGATTTACACCTACTTCAAGGACATCCCCAGGGACATCCTCGAAGCCGCGCGGCTGGACGGCGCAACGCTGGCTCAGGAGATGCTCCGGGTGTTGCTGCCCATCGCCAAGGGCGGCCTGGCATCCACGGTGCTGCTGTCGTTGATCCTGTGCTGGAACGAGGCGTTCTGGTCGCTGAACCTGACCTCGTCGAAAGCCGCGCCACTGACCGCATTGATCGCCTCGTACTCAAGTCCCGAAGGGCTGTTCTGGGCCAAATTGTCGGCCGTCTCGACCCTGGCCTGTGCGCCGATCCTGATCTTCGGCTGGATCAGCCAGAAACAACTGGTGCGCGGCCTGTCGTTCGGCGCCGTGAAATGAATACCGTTAACCGAATGCGACTCCTGTGGGAGCGAGCTTGCTCGCGATAGCGGTGGGTCAGTCAGCATCAATGCCGACGGATACACCCTCATCGCGAGCAAGCTCGCTCCCACAAAAAAGCCCACCTGGTTCAACTGAATAAAAACAAACGGAGGCCCATCACCATGGCCAACCTGAAAATCAAGAATCTGCAAAAAGGCTTCGAAGGCTTTTCCATCATCAAGGGCATCGACCTGGAGGTGAACGACAAGGAGTTCGTGGTATTCGTCGGCCCGTCGGGCTGCGGCAAATCCACGCTGCTGCGGCTGATCGCCGGGCTGGAGGAAGTCAGTGGCGGCACTATCGAACTCGACGGCCGCGACATCACCGAAGTGAGCCCGGCCAAGCGCGATCTGGCGATGGTGTTCCAGACCTACGCCCTGTACCCGCACATGAGCGTGCGCAAGAACATGTCGTTCGCCCTCGACCTGGCCGGTGTGGCGAAAGCCGAAGTAGAGAAGAAGGTCAGCGAAGCGGCGCGCATCCTCGAACTGGGGCCGATGCTGGAGCGCAAACCCAAGCAACTGTCCGGCGGCCAGCGCCAGCGCGTGGCAATTGGCCGGGCCATCGTGCGCAACCCGAAAATCTTCCTGTTCGACGAACCGTTGTCCAACCTCGATGCCGCCCTGCGGGTGCAGATGCGCCTGGAACTGTTGCGCCTGCACAAAGAACTGCAAGCCACGATGATCTACGTGACTCACGATCAGGTCGAAGCGATGACCATGGCCGACAAAGTGGTCGTACTCAATGGCGGCAAGATCGAGCAGGTCGGCTCGCCGCTGGATCTCTATCACCAGCCAGCCAACCTGTTCGTCGCCGGTTTCCTCGGCACACCGAAAATGGGGTTCCTCAAGGGCAAGATCACCCGCGTCGACAGCCAGGGCTGTGAAGTGCAACTCGACGCCGGAACCCGCGTCAGCCTGCCCTTGGGCGGCAGGCATCTGAGCGTCGGGAGTGCGGTGACGCTGGGTATTCGCCCAGAGCACCTGGAACTGGCCAAACCCGGCGACTGTGCCTTGCAGGTCACCGCCGATGTCAGCGAGCGCCTGGGCAGCGACACCTTCTGCCACGTCCGGACGGCATCCGGCGAAGCCCTGACCATGCGCGTTCGCGGCGATCTGGCCAGCCGCTACGGTGAAACCCTGAGCCTGCATCTGGATGCGCAACACTGCCATTTATTCGATGCCGACGGCGTGGCGTTGACCCGCCCGTTGCGCGTCGCTGCCTGATTTCAGAGAGCCTGCGATGAAATTGAACCAACTCAACCTCAACCGCCTCGCCCCTGAAGTGGTCCTGCCCGCCTACGCTCTGGGCGAGACCCGCCAAGGTATCGCGCACATCGGGGTCGGCGGTTTCCACCGTGCCCATCAGGCGTACTACACCGACGCCTTGATGAATACCGGTGAAGGCCTGGACTGGGCCATCTGCGGTGTCGGCCTGCGCGCTGAGGACCGTCGCGCCCGTGACGATCTCAAGGATCAGGATTATCTGTTCACCCTGTTCGAACTCGGCGATAGCGGCGACACCGAAGTGCGGGTGATCGGCGCCCTTCGTGACATGCTGCTGGCCGAGGACAGTGCCCAGGCATTGATCGACAAACTGGCCAGCCCCGAGATCCGCATCGTCTCGCTGACCATCACCGAAGGCGGGTACTGCATCGACGACAGCACCGGCGAGTTCATGGCGCACTTGCCGCAGATCCAGCATGACCTGGCGCACCCTGGTGCACCGAAAACCGTGTTCGGCTTCCTGTGTGCCGCACTGGCCAAGCGCCGCGCAGCTGGCACAGCGGCCTTCACCCTGATGTCCTGCGATAACCTGCCGCACAACGGCGCCGTCACCCGCAAGGCCCTGCTGGCCTTTGCCGCCTTGCACGACAGCCAGTTGCGCGACTGGATCGACACCAACGTCAGTTTCCCCAACGCCATGGTCGACCGCATTACACCGATGACCAGCACCCTCCATCGCCTGCAACTGGCGGACCGGCATGGCGTGGACGATGCCTGGCCGGTGGTCTGCGAACCCTTCGCGCAATGGGTGCTGGAAGACAGGTTCGTCAACGGTCGCCCGGCCTGGGAAAAAGTCGGCGTGCAATTCACCGACGACGTCACGCCCTACGAAGAAATGAAGATCAAGCTGCTCAACGGCAGTCATCTGGCGCTGACGTACCTGGGATTCCTGAAGGGTTACCGCTTCGTCCACGAAGCCATGAACGACCCGCTGTTCGTGCGCTACATGCGCGCCTACATGGACCTGGACGTGACGCCACAGCTGCCGGCGGTGCCGGGAATCGACCTGGCCGAGTACAAGAACACCCTGGTGGCGCGGTTCTCCAATCAGGCGATTGCCGATCAGCTTGAACGGGTGTGTTCGGACGGTTCGTCGAAGTTTCCGAAATTCACCGTACCGACCATCAACCGCCTGATCGCCGATGGCTGCGATACCCGGCGCGCGGCGTTGGTGGTGGCGGCGTGGGCGCTGTATCTCAAAGGCGTGGATGAACAGGGCGAGACCTACACGATTGCGGATCCGCGGGCGGCGTTCTGCCAGGCACTGGTGGCCGATGATGTGCTGATTACCCAGCGCTTGCTGGCGGTCGAGGAGATTTTTGGTACGGCCATTGCGCGCTCGCCGGAGTTTGTCGCGGCGTTTGAGTGGTGCTGCAACAGTTTGCGCGAGGTTGGGGTGTCGCGGACGTTGGAACGGGTGCTGGCGTAAGTCCTGCGGTGGACCTGCTGCCGCCTTCGCGAGCAAGCCCGCTCCCACAAGGAGTTTTGTGCCCTGTGGGAGCGAGCTTGCTCGCGAAGGCGGCCTGACAGGCACCGGGGATACTGAATCCAGACTTGTATCTAGCTGACGACCAGGAATACTGCATGACAACCCTACAACTCTTCCTCGGCATCGACTGCGGAACCCAAGGCACCAAAGCCATCATCCTCGACTCGGCCAATGGTGAAGTACTCGGCCAGGGAACCGCCAGCCACAGCCTGATCAGCGGCCCCAATGGCCGCCGCGAACAGGACACCCAGCAGTGGCTGGAAGCCTTCGCCACCGCCACTCGTCGCGCATTGCTCGCGGCCAAAACCAATGGCCAGTCGATCCTCGGCATTGGCGTGTCCGGCCAGCAACACGGCCTGGTGCTGCTCGACGATCAGGGCAAGGTGTTGCGTGCGGCTAAACTCTGGTGCGACACCGAAACCACCCCGGAGAATGACCGACTGCTGGCCCACCTGGGTGGCGAAAAGGGTTCGCTGAAACGCCTGGGCGTAGTCATCGCGCCGGGCTACACCTTGTCCAAGCTGTTATGGACCAAAGAGCAGCATCCCGAAGTGTTCTCCCGGATCTCCCGCATCTTGCTGCCCCACGACTACCTCAACCATTGGCTCACCGGTCGTAGTTGCAGCGAATACGGCGATGCCTCGGGCACCGGGTATTTCAATGTGCGTACGCGCCAGTGGGATGGGCAATTATTGCGTGACATCGACCCCAGCGGGCGCTTGCAAGCGGCGCTGCCGGAACTGATCGCCCCCCATCAGGCGGTCGGCACGATTCTGCCAGGCATCGCCGAACACCTGGGCATCAATCCTCGGGCACTGGTGTCCAGTGGCGGTGGCGACAACATGATGGGCGCCATCGGCACCGGCAACATCCAGCCTGGCGCAATCACCATGAGCCTCGGCTCGTCAGGCACGGTGTACGCCTACGCCGATCAGCCGAACGTCGCCACGGATGCCGCGGTTGCCACGTTCTGTTCCTCCAGTGGCGGCTGGCTGCCTTTGATCTGCACCATGAACCTGACCAATGCCACCAGCCTGATTCGCGAGCTGCTGGACCTCGACATCGATCAATTCAACGACCTCGTTGCCCAGGCGCCAATCGGTGCCGACGGTGTGTGCATGCTGCCGTTCTTCAATGGCGAACGTGTGCCCGCCCTGCCCCATGCCAGCGCCAGCCTGTCGGGCCTGACCATGACCAACCTGACCCGGGCCAACCTGTGCCGCGCGGTGGTCGAAGGCACGACGTTCGGTTTGCGTTACGGACTGGACCTGCTACGCCGCAATGGCTTACAAAGCCGCAGCATTCGGCTGATTGGGGGCGGGTCAAAAAGTGCGGTCTGGCGGCAAATCGTCGCCGACACCATGAATACACCGGTGATCTGCACCGAACAAAGCGAGGCCGCAGCCTTGGGTGCGGCGATTCAGGCGGCCTGGTGCGTATCCCGGGCGAACGGGCACGAAGACAGCCTGGCGCAATTGTGCGAACGCTGCGTAAAACTCGACCCGGCCAGTGAAACCCTGCCGGTCGCCGACAATGTGCAAGCCTGTCAGCAGGCGTATGAACGCTATCAACAGCATGTCGCAACCCTTTGAAGAGTGAACAACTATGTACCTGGTGTGTGGCGAAGCGCTGTTCGATTTTTTCAGTGAAAACGACGCCAGTGGGCTGGCGTCCAAAGTGAACTTCAAGGCCATTGCCGGTGGCTCGCCGTTCAACGTGGCGGTGGGCTTGCGCCGCTTGGGTGTGGACGCGGCGCTGTTGGCCGGTTTGTCCACCGACTATTTGGGCCGGCGCCTGCTGCAAGTGCTGCAAGATGAGGGCGTGTGCCTGGACTACCTGCTGGAGTTTGCCGCGCCGACCACCCTGGCAATGGTCGCCGTGGGGGCCAATGGCTCGCCGCAGTACAGCTTCCGTGGCGAAGGTTGCGCGGATCGACAATTGCAAGCGGAGCACCTGCCGACACTCGGGCCTGAGGTACGCGGCCTGCATATCGGCTCGTTTTCCCTGGTGGTGCAGCCGATTGCCGACACGCTATTGGCATTGGTGCGCCGGGAAAGCGGCAAGCGCCTGATCAGCCTCGATCCGAACGTGCGCCTGAACCCGGAGCCGGACATCGACCTGTGGCGTAAACGAGTCGCGACACTGGTGGAACTGGCCGACCTGATCAAGGTCAGCGACGAGGACCTGCATCTGCTGTACCCCGACCAGGACCCGGCACAGGTGATAGAGGGCTGGTTGCAGCACCGCTGTCAGCTGGTATTCCTGACCCGGGGCGGCGAAGGCGCGACCGTGTTCAGTCGGGCACATGGTTCGTGGTCGGCCCCCGCCTGTTCGGTAAAAATCGCCGACACCGTGGGCGCGGGCGATACCTTTCAGGCGGCGCTGATTACCTGGCTGACCGAACAGCAACTGGATTCGGTGGAGGGCGTGAAGCAACTGGGCCGCGAGCAGATCGACCGCATGCTGAAGTTCGCGGTGCGGGCGGCGGCGCTGACGTGCAGCAAGACCGGGCCGGATTTGCCTTATCGCAAGCAACTGGATTTGCGCTGAATTCGAGGGCCTCTTCGCGAGCAGGCTCGCTCCTACAGGGTTGCGGGTCGTTCACAACATTTGTGTCGACGCTCGGGCATTGTGGGAGCTTGCTCGCGATGACTTTCTATCAGGCGCCCGATGGTCTTAACTGATATACAGGATCGCGCATCCGCGACAGGCGGTGTTCAGCCGGGTTAACCCTCGCTTAACCGTGCGATCCAACACTTCACTGGACCGCACGCCCTCAGACTGTTCTGACGCCCAGTGCGGCAAGTTCGACAAGCGACACATCGAACTGACATTCCGTCCGCACCGGAGATCGCTGATGAACACTCGCACCCTGCTGGTTACCGCCGCCCTCACCTGCACCGCGTTTGCCGGCCTGGCTCAGGCCAATGACACCACGACCTCTCAAGCCGTGCCCTATCACTACGGCATGCCATTGCATGTCAGCAAAGTGATTTCACTGACCGAGCCGGACACCCTGGAGTGCAAGGTGGTGAAGGCCGAGATGAAGTACATCGATGACACGGGAAAACCCGCAGAAATTTCCTACCGTAAACTTTCCGACGCTTGCGAGAACCAGGGCTGACCGAAAAATCTGATTTGGTACTTGGCAGTATTCCTTTGAGGGTTGCGGCGCTATGCTCTAGCGCCTCCCTCTCTGCCCGCAAGGATTCGCCATGCAGTTGTCGTTTCGCACGCTGTCGTTGTTTTGCGCCGCCCTATGTCTTTTGCTCAGTCTGGTCTGGGGTCTGACACCGCAATGGTTATTGTCGTTCTGGGATATCGAGTTTTCATTCGCGGTGGGGTTGGTCGCGCGACGCACCGCCGTGCTGTTTGGGGCGTTAAGCGTGTTCTCTTTTCTGGTTCGCAACGCCCCTCCTTGCGCAACCCGCAATGCGCTGAGCCTCGGCTTCGTCGTCGGCTGCTGGGGATTGGCCGTGCTGGGTTTTGCCGAATGGCTCAACGGCCATGTCGGACCGGGCATTTTACTGGCGGTCGGGTTTGAACTGGCGCTGGGCCTGGCGTTCTTCCAGACCCGGCGCGTGTCCCTGGAACCCGAAACAGCAGACTAGAGTGCTTTGCCCAGCATAGAGTGCGGTTCGACCTCTACGTGATGCTGCCTGGAACGCAGTTGGGCAATCAGCTCGTTGATTTCCCGACAACCATTGAGCCCGGAAGCATCGATGCCGGTGACCAATAGATCGAGCTGATCGGTTTGCCCGTCTGCATAGACCTTGACGGTCATCGACAGGTCCGGTGACAGCGTGCACTGGCAGCGCTTGGGCAGAAAACTGCTTTCGATGATATTGCGAATTTCCAAGGCAGAAAGAAACATGGCAACTCCCTCCTTTGTGAAACGGCCCGACGATCAATGCTTGCTCATTTGAAATCCCGGCAAGCTTCAAGGGCACCTACAGCATAAAACATACCTTGATTTTCGTGGTGCAGTTCATCGGCACTTCAAGGATATAGACGAATCACCTGTAAACCTGCCATACGGTTTGCAACAAGCGCCCCTGGCGACCCTGCAATTTGCACGCGGGGGGATCCCGGGTTTGCATTCACTGCACACGACAGTGAAAATGCCGCCCTTCACTTCAAGCAAGGAGGCATCATGAATTCTTTGACCGTTAACGCTTGCACAGCGTTGTTCGCACTGGGGCTTGCCGGCGTTGCTCACGCCGCCAAACTCGAAGACACCGCACCCTATCCGAAGGCCGAAAGCGGATTTACCCGCCAGGTGATTCACCTCGCGCCACAGTCCCGGGAAAGCGACTTCCAGGTCGAGATCCTGGCCGGCAAGACGATGACCGTCGACTGCAACAACCCGCGCCTGGGCGGTATTCTCGAGGAGAAGAACCTCGAGGGTTGGGGCTATCCGTTCTATCGCCTGGAAAAAGTCATCGGACCGATGAGCACGCTGATGGCCTGCCCGGGCGGCACGAGCAAACAGGGTTTTGTACCGGTGGTCGGTGACGGCTTCCTGCTGCGTTACAACAGCAAGCTGCCGCTCGTGCTGTACGTACCCAAGGACATCGAAGTGCGCTATCGGATCTGGTCGGCGTCGACCAAGGTCGAGAAAGCCATTCAGGAATAACCCGGCCATCCGGCGGCCCCTCGCGGCGCCCGTTTGCGGCGTCCGCTGTCGACCTGCCCAGGCATCATGCCGGGGCGCCACTCAACGCGGCGCGCTCGGCCACGTGCCCCAGACTATCGAAATTGATGTTGGCACCCGAGTCGATCGCCACCAGGGTCTGCCCCAAGGCACCGGTCTGCGCGACGTACCTCTTGATCCCGGCCACGGCCAGCGCACCGGAAGGTTCGGTGATCGAGCGGGTATCATCGTAGATATTCTTGATTGCGGCGCAAAGTTCATCGTTACTGACCGTCACCACGTCATCGACGCAAAACCGGCAGACCTCAAAACCGTAAGCGCCGATCTGCGCCACCGCCACCCCATCGGCGAAGGTGCCGACGCTCGGCAACACGACCCGTTCGCCGGCATGCATCGCCGCTTGCAGACACGCGGAATGTTCCGACTCGACGCCAATGACGCGAACTTCCGGCCGCAAGTATTTGACGTAGGCGGCGATACCCGCGATCAGCCCCCCGCCACCCACCGGCACGAAGATCGCATCCAGAGGCCCCTGATGCTGGCGCAGGATTTCCATTGCCACCGTGCCTTGCCCCGCGATCACCTCCGGATCGTCGAAGGGTGAAACAAAGGTGCGACCGGTTTCCCGGGCCAAATCCAGCGCACAGGCCAGTGCGAACGGAAAGCTTTCACCGTGCAACACCGCATCGGCGCCGCGACTGCGCACGCCGATGACCTTCAACTGCGGCGTCGTGCAAGGCATGACGATGGTGGCGTTGATCCCCAACTCCCGCGCCGCCAGTGCCACGCCCTGCGCATGATTGCCCGCAGAAGCCGTGACCACGCCGCGGGCCTTTTGCACCTCGCTCAGTTGCACCAGCTTGTTGTAGGCACCGCGGATCTTGAAAGAAAAGGTCGGCTGCAAGTCTTCGCGCTTGAGCAGGATCTGGTTGCCCAAGGCTTCGGACAAGGCCGGTGCCGGTTGCAAAGGCGTGCGCACGGCCAGCTCATAGACCGGCGCGGCAAGGATTTTTTTCACGTAGCCTTCAAGCAAGGCCTGTTGATCGGTTGTGAAACTCATCGTCGTCTCCTGACATTGATCGGGGCCCGGGAGACAGAAAGTAAAAACCCGCCTCGAGGGCGGGTTGGGTGCTGCAGTCGTGAGCTAGCCCGCCAAATGAGGAATGGCGGTAATAATGCTTGGCTGGCAGCGCAATACGGTGGAAGTCATGGCTCGAAATTAGCCGGACGTTGATGGCAAGTCAATGGCAAGTTTGCGGTGGTCGCTATAGGCTACCGGTTCTATTCATTGCCCAAGGAAGGAAAACATGAAGGCCATTACCCTGCCCCTTATCGCCTTGATCGCTTTTGCCGGCTATACGGTTTCAGTGATGCTCCAGGCCGAACAATCGCTGATCGATTTCGGCATCAGCCTGATGTCACGCCCGGATACTGCGCAAGTGGTGATCGATCTTTACCTGCTGGCGACGCTGGCAGCGATCTGGATGTACCAGGATGCGCGAAAGCGCGGGCAGTCGGCGGTTTCGGTGGTGCCATATCTACTGATTACCGCTGTGTTCGTGTCGATTGGGCCATTGTTGTATCTGGTGGTACGTGGGTTTCAGGATCGAAAGAGTTCAGTTGCCGCGACTCCGCAGATCTGACCGACCTCCCGTAATGAGGTTTAAATTGCAATCGCGAGCAAGCTCGCTCCTACACGAGACTTGAAAAACCGATGCCCTGAAACTCAATACCCGTTCTGCAGCCGCTCACTATGGCGGCTGCAGGACAAGCCAACGGCTGGCTACTTCAACCCCACCTTGTACAACCCGCCGTTCTCCTCATCGGTCAAAACATACAAGTATCCGTCCGGCCCCTGCCGTACGTCGCGAATGCGTTTTTTCAGCTCCCCGAGCAAGCGCTCCTCGTGGATCACCTTGTCGCCATCGAACTCCAGGCGGATCAGTTCCTGGCTGATCAGCGCGCCGACAAACACGTTGCGCTGCCAGACCTTGAAACGATCGGCATCGTAGAACGCCATGCCACTAAGGCCCGGGGACTTTTCCCAGACATGATTCGGGACAAGGGTGCCTTCGGCGATTTCACCCTTGGCTTCGGGAATCGGTTGACCGGAGTAGTTGATGCCATGGGTCGCCAGCGGCCAGCCGTAATTCTTGCCGCGCTCGATGATGTTGATTTCATCGCCGCCCTGAGGGCCGTGTTCGTTTTCCCACAGCGTGCCGTTCCACGGGTTGAGCGCGGCGCCTTGCGGGTTACGCTGCCCGTAGGACCAGATCTCCGGGCGCACGTTGGCCTGGCCGACAAAGGGGTTGTCCTTGGGCACAGTGCCATCTGGGTAGATTCGCACCACTTTACCTTGCAGCTTGTCGAGGTCCTGGGCGGTCGGGCGGTCGTTGTTTTCCCCCAGGGTCACGAACAGATAGCCGTCGCGATCAAACACCAGCCGCGAGCCAAAATGGTTGCCCACCGAGAGCTTGGGTTCCTGACGCAGGATCACCTGGAAATCCTTGAGCGCCGTCATATCGTCGGAGAGCCGGCCGCGGCCCACCGCCGTGCCGGCCTTGCCGCCCTGACCGCCACCTTCGGCATAGGACAGATAGACCATCCGGTCCTGCTTGAAGTCGGGCGACAGCGCCACGTCGAGCAATCCACCCTGCCCCTTGGCCCAGACCGTGGGTACGCCATTGAGCGGTGCGGACAACTTGCCTTCGGCGGTCACCAGTCGCAGGTTGCCGGGCCGTTCGGTCACCAGCATGCCTTTGCTATCCGGCAGGAATGCCAGGGCCCAGGGGTGCTCCAGCCCCGTCACGATGGGGGTGACCTCAAGGGTGCCATCTTCGCTTTTCATCGTCTGGGCCGGTGCGGCAAGCACAGGGACAGCGGCGCTGATCAATACGCCGGCACAGAGGGTTGCCAACAGGCTTTTACGCAACATGCAGGATTCCTTTTCTGATGGAAATGGGACTTGGTGAAAAGTAGCGGGCAGACGTCATGCCTGCCACTCAACGGTTGCTGCTACCAGTGTCTCGAGGCGGTGGATTGGGAATGAATTTCGGTGGGCTGGCGGGCGCTGTCCGGTCGGGGTAGCGATTACCAATGCCACCGTTGTCCAGTGTCGGCGGGCGCGGGACCGGCACGGTATTGGGTCCTCGTATGGCCGGGGTGCTGGGTTGGGTGCCTTGCATGCTGTTGGGATTGGCCCGGCGAATCGGACTGTTATAAGGGTTGTTGTTGGTGCTGCCCGGCAGGTTCTGGGCCAACTGCAACGAAGCAGAGACGTCGGCCTGGACCAAGGAGCCAAGTACGCCACTCAAGGCCAGTGCAATGGCGCCAAACACGTATCGGTTCATGGGGGTGCCTCTCTGCGTCCGCGTAAGTAAGGACTTCGATACCACGCTACGCCCGAGGTTCGGATTTGTTAACCAAAAACTCCCCGGCACGGTCTGGCACCCGGTTGATCCGGCGAGAGAACCGGCGCGCAGACCACAGAAACTTTTGCCCTGGACCGCAGGTCACCTGAACATCACTCGCGAGTAGACGACCATGGCACGGGCAATCTGGAAAGGCGCAATCAGCTTCGGACTGGTGCACATCCCCGTGGCGCTGGTCTCCGCAACGTCCTCCCGAGGCGTCGATTTCGACTGGCTCGACAGCCGCAGCATGGACCCGGTGGGCTACAAGCGTGTCAACAAGGTGACGGGCAAGGAAGTCACCAAGGAGCACATCGTCAAGGGCGTGCAATACGAAAAGGGCCGGTACGTGGTGCTCAGTGAAGAGGAGATCCGTTCCGCTCATCCGCTCTCGACCCAGACCATCGACATTTTCTCCTTTGTCGACGGCAAGCAGATTCCCTTGCAGAACATCGACACGCCTTACTACCTGGCTCCCGACAAACGCGGCGGAAAGGTCTATGCGCTGCTGCGCGAAACCCTGAGCAAAACCGGCAAGGTCGCCCTCGCCCGCGTGGTCTTGCATACCCGCCAGCACCTGGCCGCATTGATGCCGCTGGAATCGGCGCTGGTCCTGGTGATGCTGCGCTGGCCGGCCGAGGTGCGAAGTCTCGATGAACTGGCGCTGGGCAGCGAAGTGACCAGCCCCGAACTGGCCAAGGGCGAACGGGACATGGCCAAACGCCTGGTGGAGGACATGAGTGCCGAGTGGACGCCGGACGACTATCGGGACGGCTTCGAAGACAAGATCATGGCCCTGGTGGACAAGAAGGCCCGTGAAGGCAAGATCGAAGACGTCGAAACCGCTTCCGGTGAAGAGGAGCGCAAAACGGCGGATGTCATTGACCTGACCGAACTGCTCAAGCGCAGCCTCGGCAGCGGTAAAGCAGCGTCCAGGCCGAAGGCGGGCAGCAAACCGGTTGCCAGGAAGAAAGTCAGTAAGTGATCCGTTGGATGTCCCGGCCTCTTCGCGAGCAGGCTCGCGAAGCCTTGGTACGCTACACCGAAAAAATCAGATCAGAATGAAGACCGCCAGCAACCCGGCAAAGATCGACCATTTTTGGAGGTAGTAAAGCTTGCGGTTGCGCTTTTTCAGTTCCTTGGCGCGCAGGCGAACCTTGTAGACCTTGCTGAACAGCCGGTTGATCCCACCGGTGCGGTCTCCGTCCTCGTTCGGTGCACCTGCCGCCGACATGACAGTGCGGCTGAACCAGCGATTGAATGCCGCTGCCCACCGATACTTCATCGGCCGCTCGACGTCGCAGAACAGGATGATGCGGTTGCGTGGCGTGGTGTTCTCTGCGTAATGAATGAAGGTCTCATCGAACATCACCGCTTCGCCATCGCGCCAATGGTAGTTCTGACCATCGACATTGATGTAGCAACCTTCAGCGTTGGGTGTGTCCAGTCCGAGGTGATAACGGTACGAACCGGCATACGGGTCGCGGTGGCGCACCAGTCTAGAGCCCGGTGGCAACTCGGCGAACATTGCTGCCTTGATCGAGCCGATGCCCTGTACCAGTTCGGTGGTGCGTGGGCAGAGCTTCATGGCCGACGGGTGGCTATCGCCATACCACTTGAGATAGAAGCGCTTCCAGCCGGTCTTGAAAAACGAGTTGAAACCAACGTCATCGTATTGGTTCGAACGTTTGATCTCGCCGGCTTGAAGCAAATTCTGGCCTTCGGCACGAATTTCTTCCCAATGCGCCTGCAGCGGGCTCAGGTCGGGAAAATCAGCCGGATCGAGATACGGTTTGTTGGAGATTTTCGAAAACAGATAAAGAAAGCAATTGATCGGCGCCAGGAATGTCGAGTGATCACTCAACTGGCGCCCCAGCTTGTGGCGCACTCGACCACGCAGGTGAACGTACGCAATAGAGACAACGTAGATAACGGCAATGATCAGTTTCACGGAAATCGTCACAGGTTGGAAATAAACAAACTGCGCCCTTTACCGGCATGCCGGTCCCCGGGTCTTGTGCAGCGACTGAATGCGAAACAGCGGCCCCGTAATGCCATCGAACCACGCCGATGGTCGGCCTTCAGCTGATGGGTGGCATTTTAGCCACAGTTTGTAACCAATAGTTAACCCGCAACTGTGAAAATGTGTCCGCAAAAACCGCCAAAGCGTTGCAGAGGCCTCATCGCCCTATCGTTTAAAGAGCCAGACCAGTACAATCGCCGCCAAACTTTACGCGCCCCCAGGTTGAGAGCGGGAAAATCCCCTTTCAGCGCACGTTGTCTCGGGCCAGGCGCGCCACATGCTGCTGTCCACTTGATGCCAGATGGATCTTCCACTGCCGATCGGGATGAATGTCCCGGGGGCCCAACAGTGGAAACAGGTACTGAACCGGTACTGCCGCAACCCTAGCTACTCTGAATGCTTCGCAGGAAAAACCTTTGATTTCTACAGCTAACATCACGATGCAGTTCGGCGCCAAGCCGCTCTTCGAAAACGTTTCGGTCAAGTTCAACGGTGGCAACCGTTACGGTTTGATCGGCGCCAACGGTTGCGGCAAGTCGACCTTCATGAAGATTCTCGGCGGTGACCTCGAGCCGTCCGGCGGCCAGGTCATGCTGGAACCGAACGTGCGCCTGGGTAAATTGCGCCAGGACCAGTTCGCCTACGAAGAATTCACCGTGATCGACACCGTGATCATGGGTCACGAAGAGCTGTGGAAGGTCAAGGCCGAGCGCGATCGCATCTATTCGCTGCCGGAAATGAGCGAAGCAGACGGCATGGCCGTGGCCGAGCTGGAAACCGAATTCGCCGAAATGGATGGCTACACCGCCGAATCCCGTGCCGGCGAACTGCTGCTGGGCCTGGGTATTCCCCTGGAACAGCATTTCGGCCCGATGTCCGAAGTGGCTCCAGGCTGGAAACTGCGGGTATTGCTGGCCCAGGCATTGTTCTCCGATCCGGAAGTGTTGTTGCTCGACGAACCGACCAACCACCTGGACATCAACACCATTCGCTGGCTGGAATCGATTCTCACCGTGCGTAACAGCACCATGATCATCATTTCCCACGACCGTCACTTCCTCAACAGCGTCTGCACCCACATGGCCGACCTGGACTACGGTGAGCTGCGCCTGTTCCCGGGCAACTACGACGAGTACATGACTGCGGCGACCCAGTCTCGCGAGCAACTGCTGTCGGACAACGCCAAGAAGAAAGCCCAGATCGCCGAACTGCAAACGTTCGTCAGCCGCTTCTCGGCCAACGCCTCGAAAGCCAAGCAGGCCACTTCCCGCGCCAAGCAGATCGACAAGATCCAGTTGGCCGAAGTCAAGCCATCGAGCCGCGTGAGCCCGTTCATCCGCTTCGAACAGACCAAGAAGCTGCACCGCCAGGCCGTGACCATCGAGCAGATGTCCAAGGGCTTCGACGGCAAGACCCTGTTCAAGAACTTCAGCTTCACCGTAGAAGCCGGCGAGCGCGTGGCGATCATCGGCCCGAACGGTATCGGCAAAACCACCCTGCTGCGCACCCTGATGGGCGAACTGACCCCGGACGCCGGCTCCGTGAAGTGGACCGAAAGCGCGGAGCTGGGCTACTACGCCCAGGACCACGCCCACGACTTCGAAGACGACGTCAGCCTGTTCGACTGGATGGGCCAGTGGACTCAGGGCGAGCAGATCATTCGCGGCACTTTGGGCCGCATGCTGTTCTCCAACGACGAGATCCTCAAGTCGGTCAAGGTCATCTCCGGTGGTGAGCAAGGCCGCATGCTGTTCGGCAAGCTGATCCTGCAAAAGCCGAACGTACTGGTGATGGACGAACCGACCAACCACCTGGACATGGAATCGATCGAAGCGCTGAACCTGGCGCTGGAGAACTACCCGGGCACGCTGATCTTCGTCAGCCACGACCGTGAGTTCGTATCGTCCCTGGCCACCCGCATCATCGAGCTGAGCCCTAACGGCGTGACCGACTTCAGCGGCACCTACGACGATTACCTGCGTAGCCAGGGTGTGGTGTTCTAAAGGTAGCTACAAGCCTTTAGCTACAAGCTTCAAGTGAAAAGCCCTGTCCTGGTGACGGGGCTTTTTGCATTCCGGGCCAAGGTTTCTTGTTGGTACATGAATCATCGCGAGCAAGCTCGCTCCCACAGGGGGATGCATTTCAAAATGTGGGAGCGAGCTTGCTCGCGATGAGGCCATGAGGAACAACGATAATGTCACGGCAAAAGTAGTTAGCCTGCTTTCTTTTATCCCAACGCCGCGCCATGATGCAGGTCTCCCACCGCCGCCCGCGAACGAGCCCTCATGTCTGTGCAGCAAGTTGCTCCGCAAAGCTCATTGGCGATCACCCTGCAGATCGTCTCCATCGTTTTCTATACCTTCATTGCCTTCCTCTGCATCGGTTTGCCGATTGCGGTATTGCCGGGTTATGTCCACGAACAACTCGGGTTCAGCGCCATCGTGGCCGGGCTGACCATCGGCTCGCAATACCTCGCCACCCTGCTCAGCCGGCCCATGGCCGGGCGGATGTCGGACAGCGTTGGTACCAAGCGCGCAATCATCTATGGCTTGGCGGGGATTGTGCTCAGCGGCGTGCTGACCTTGCTGTCGACCCTGTTGCAAGGCTTTCCCTTGCTCAGCCTGCTGATCCTGATCGCCGGGCGCCTGCTACTGGGGATCGCCCAAGGGTTGATCGGTGTCGGCACCATCAGTTGGTGCATGGGCCAGGTGGGCGCCGAGCATACCGCGCGGTCGATTTCCTGGAACGGCATCGCGTCCTATGGAGCGATTGCCATTGGCGCACCGCTGGGTGTGGTCATGGTGCAACAACTGGGCTTCGCCAGCCTGGGTATCGCCCTGTCGCTGCTGGCCCTGGCCGCACTGTTGCTGATTCGCAACAAGCCCTCGGTGCCCGTGGTGCGCGGCGAGCGCCTGCCGTTTTGGGCGGTGTTCGGGCGCATTGCGCCGTTCGGCGCGAGCTTGAGCCTGGCGTCCATTGGCTACGGCACCCTGACGACCTTTATCACTCTTTACTACGTCAATCGTGGCTGGACCGGCGCGGCCTACTGCCTGACCGTGTTCGGCGTGTGTTTCATTCTGTCGCGGCTGCTGTTCATATCCGCCATCGGTCGGTTTGGCGGGTTCACGTCGGCCATTGCCTGCATGTGCATTGAGACGGTTGGCCTGATGCTGTTGTGGCTGGCCCCTTCGACCGGGTATGCGCTCATTGGCGCCGGCCTGACTGGATTTGGCCTGTCTCTGGTGTATCCGGCGTTGGGTGTCGAGGCCATCAAACAGGTGCCCAACTCCAGCCGGGGGGCGGGTTTGAGTGCTTATGCAGTGTTTTTCGATCTGGCGCTGGCGATTGCCGGCCCCTTGATGGGCGCAGTGGCGTTGAACCTGGGTTATGCGTGGATTTTCTTCAGTGCTGCGTTGTTATCGGTGACGGGTTTGGGGCTGACGTTGCTGCTCAAGAGTCGTTCGATGACGTAAGCCTTGGCGCTGACCCTGTGGGAGCGAGCTTGCTCGCGATGGCGGAGTATTTGTCGACATCGATGTTGGATGTGATGGCCCCATCGCGAGCAAGCTCGCTCCCACAGGGTTTTGTGCACATTACTGATCGGCAGTCTGCATCCCCGCCCGGGTCGACCTGCCCAAGGTGCGCGAGAAGAATCTTCCGGCTTCAGAAATCAGATTGCGATGAATGTCCTGCCGATCGACGCCATCGGCATCGGTGCACAGCGCAGGCATGATTACGATCTGCTCGTCATTGCACGGTGCCATGAAGACGAAGTGCCCTGCCCCGGCCAGTAACTTGAAGTCAGGCGCGGTCGGCAGTTTGCGCGCCAGCGCCGCGGCGTTCTTGTCGACAGCCACCAGCTTGTCGCCATCGCCGCTGTAAAGCAGCACCGGCACATGCACATCGGCCAGGGTGTGGCGGCCGAACTTCAGGCTCAACGGTGCCATCAGCATCAAGGCGTGGACGCGAGGATCGGCCACCGGTTGCAGGTCGTCGCGGTCGACAATCAATTCGCCCTGGGTGTTACAGGCATCGCGGTCATCCGGGCGCTCCTGGCAGTAACGGCGCAGGCGATCCAGGTCCGGGGTCGCGCCAGACAGAATCAATGCGGTCTCGCCACCGGCCGAATAGCCAATGACCCCCACCTGATCGGCATTGACGAACGGCGACAGCATACGGTCGCCCAAGGTCGCGGTAATGGCTTCGGAAATCTGGATCGGCCGGCCGTACAGGTTACTCAAAGTACCGAGTCGGCTGTGGTCCCTGGAGTTGTCACCGGGGTGAATCACCGCCACCACGACAAAGCCTTTGCGCGCCAGCGACGTGGCAAGGTCGTGCAGGGCCAGCGGGGTACCGGTATTTCCGTGGGACAGCATCAGCATCGGGAACCGGCCGATGGCGACCTTGGTGTCCTCCCCGGCTTCGACGGTGTAACCCTCGAGCTTGCTGGTGTGCTCCCGATCACTGGAAGGATAGAAGGCAATGGCGCGCATCGGCTGCAAGTCCAGCGGATCGAGAAAAGTCATCTCGTGGAAGCCGACGCTCCAGTGAGGATGCGGTGCAGGCGCGGCGTGCACTGTATTCAAGCTGCTGAGCAGGCAAATCAGTAAAGTTGCACAAAGACGCATCATGGATGCCCCGCCTTGTTACCGGACTTGAGACGTACGCCCTGGACTGCATGAGTCGGGCCACAATCTGAAACGACCAGAAACAAAAAACTCCGTAACTGGTACTTGCGTAGCCAGAATACAGAGTTTTTTGGGCTTTACCTGAACGGTTGCTTACTTTTACCCAAGCCTTACGCAGCGGCGAACAACTGCTCGCTGATTTGTGAGTGGGCGGCGCTCATGGCCTTGCTGCGCACGTCGTCACCGTAAGCCAGGCCTTCGGCACGGACGATTTCGATGTCGGTGATACCGATGAAACCGAACAGCAACTTCAAATACTCTTCGTGGGCAACACCGGTTGCCTGACCGGCGTGCATGCCGCCGGAGGTCGAAACGATCACGACTTTCTTGCCGCCGCACAGGCCTTCAGGGCCGGCTTCGGTGTAACGGAAGGTCTGGCCGGCCACCGCGATGCGGTCGATCCAGGCTTTGAGTTGAGTCGGGATGGTGAAGTTGTACATCGGTGCGGCAATCACCACGGCATCGGCAGCCAGGAATTCGGCCAGGGTCGAGGCGCTCAGCTCCGCTTCGTGCTGTTGTGCGGCGTTGCGCAGTTCAGCGGTGGTGCCGGCGGCGACCAGGGTGGTGGCGGAGAAATGGCTGATGGCGTCGGCGGCCAGGTCGCGGTAAGTCACCACGGCGGTTGGCTCGGCGGCTTGCCAGGCTTTGACGACTTCACCGCTCAACTGACGGGAAGCCGAGTTGTCGCCCAGGATGCTCGAATCGATATGCAGCAGTTTCATGTGGGATCTCCAAGTGAGGATCGCCCACAAGGGCGATCTGATGGGACTAATCCTACACACGAAACCAATAGCTGATTAGACGGTAACAATGCGATAGTTCGTCCCATAGATAGGACAATTGGATTCACATCATGCAAGACCTCAACGACCTGTACTACTTCGCCAAAGTCGTGGAAGCCGGGGGGTTCGCCGCGGCCGGGCGTTTGCTGGGCATCCCCAAGTCCCGATTGTCACGGCGCATCGCCGAACTGGAAGAGCGCCTCGGCGCAAGACTGCTGCAACGCACCACCCGACAACTGAAACTGACTGCCGTCGGTGAGCGTTACCTCAGGCACTGTCAGGCGATGCTGTTGGAGGCGGAAATGGCCGATGAGGCCGTGGCCAGCATGTCCAGCGAGCCCCGCGGGCGTTTGCGGGTGTCCTGCCCGGTTGGGCTGGCCCATGAAATATTGCCGGGGGTGATCAGCGACTTTCTGGAAAGGTTTCCACAAGTCCAGCTGGAGGTCATGCTGCTCAACCGCCGGGTCGACCTGGTGAACGAAGGCATTGACGTGGCCCTGCGTGTGCGAGAGCTGGGCGACGAAGACCCGCTGCTGGTGACACGCCGCCTGCGTCAGGCGCAGATGCTGATGGTCGCCAGTCCCGGCTTCCTCGTTGGCCGTGAGATCAACCATCCCGACGATCTGAAAAGCCTGCCGGTGCTCGGCGCGCTGGAAGCCGACCGCATGGTGCACATCCGCATGCTGGATCAAAAAGGCAAAAGTTGTGAACTGGCGCTCGAGGCCCGGCTGGGCATCGATGACTTTATCGTGCGCAAGGCCAGCACCCTCTCTGGCCTGGGCTTTACGATGCTGCCCATGATGTATTGCGAGCAGGAACTGGAAAACGGCGCACTGGTGCAGTTGTTGCCCGACTGGTCGTTGCCCGGTGGCTGGCTGCAAGCGGTCTATCCTCATCGACGCGGGGTCATGCCGACGGTACGCGCCTGGATTGACCATCTGGTCGAGTCATTCAATGCCTGTGGGGAACGATTGTTATGAAAGCCGGACGGATGAGCGAAGAGGATGTCGCGAAATTCTGCCTTACCCTGCCCGGAGCACGGGAAGACTATAAATGGGGCGGCGTGCGGGTGTTTTCGATTGCCGGGAACAAGATGTTCGCCTTGCAGGGCCTGCGGGGTGATTCCCTGGCCTTCAAGGTCGACAAGGATCTGTTTCTCGGTCATTGCGACCGCCCGGGGATTCATCCGGCGCCTTATCTGGCGCGCGCCCAGTGGATCATCATGGAAACGCCCTACCCGCTCGGCAACGAAGAACTGCAGGGCTTGTTGCAGCGCTCCCACCAGTTGGTGGTGAGCAAACTGCCCAAGCGCACTCAAGTCGGCTTGTTGCTCTAGGGCCTTGTCGATCAGAACAAGGCGAACAGGTGTGCGCCGAGGAACAGGTGGTCGATCCAGAACACCTGGTGCATGAGCACGATGATCCAGAACACCAACTGGTAGGAGATTTTGCGGGTTTTGTGCCGGAACGCTTGCTGCGCCAGCAAGGCACCGGGCCAGCCGCCAGCGAGCTCCAGCGCATGCAGGACATTCTCCGGCGTACGCCATTGCTCGGCGCGGGCCTTGTGCTTGTCGCTCCAGTACAGGAAAAACGTCACGACGCTGACGATGCCGTAGGCCGCCAGGGGAATCAGCGACACCCCGTGCAGCCATGAAGACACCGACCCCGACAGCGGCAACGCACACAGGAGTGCAAACACCAGCCACTTCAGCCGTGGATGACGGATCTGTCCCCCGGGCTGGCGCCCGGGGTTATTGCGCGAGCTTGAGTCACTCACGGCTTGACCGCGCTCCAGTCGACCCAGCCGAACTGCCAGGTCGCCAGGATGATCAGGCCGAACACAATGCGATACCAGGCAAACGCCGCATAGCTGTGGTTGGCGATGAACTTGAGCAGCCCGCGGACCGCGATCATCGCGAAGACGAACGCCGTGACGAAGCCGATCGCGAACACCGGGAAATCGGACGGGACAAACAGGTGACGGTATTTGTAGCCAGAGTACACCGCTGCGCCGACCATGGTTGGCATCGCCAGGAAGAACGAAAATTCGGTAGCGGTCTTGCGCGACAGGCCGAACAGTAACCCGCCGATGATCGTCGAGCCCGAACGCGAAGTGCCCGGAATCATGGCCAGGCATTGGGCGAAGCCGACTTTCAGGGCATCTTTCCAGGTCATGTCATCCACCGTTTCGGCGTGGACTTCATGCTGCCGGCGCTCGGCCCACAACATGACGAACCCGCCCACGACCAGCGCCGCTGCCACGGTGATCGGATTGAACAGGTACTCGTGGATCATGTCGGCGAAGATCACGCCCAGCACCACGGCCGGGAAGAACGCAATCAACAGGTTCGCGGTAAACCGCCGAGCGCTCGGCTGGGTCGGCAGGCCGATGACCACATCGAAGATCTTGCGTCGAAACTCCCATACCACCGCCAGGATGGCACCCAGCTGGATAATGATGTTGAACGCCATCGCCCGCTCGCCCCCGAAGCCGAGCATGTCGGCCACGATGATCTGGTGGCCGGTACTGGAAATGGGCAGGAACTCGGTCAGCCCTTCTACAACCCCAAGTATCAATGCCTGAAAGGCGGTCCAAAGATCCATCAATCCCCCAAAAGGCTATGCGCGCCGGCATGCCCCGTTAATATTTTTCCAAAGCTTGAATTGCGATCAGCCTAGCTGAAGCCCCGCGCATCAAGGATCACCACGGAACCGTCAAAATCCTGTGAAAAAACAATCCTGATCCGGGTTTACCCGCGCGGGGCCGAAATCCTATCAGACAAGTCCGATTGGCGCTGCCGCGTTATTCGCGCACCAACGAAGCACACCCTGCCCCACGGGATTCCCGACGCCAATCCGGTTACAATCGGCCCCCTCTTCGATTTCACCAAGGAACCTCCATGTCCGGGCTTGAACTGTTTGCCGCCACCCTCGGTGTCATTGCCGTCTGGCTGACGGTCAAACAGAACACCTGGTGCTGGCCCATCGGTCTGGTCATGGTGCTGCTCTATAGCTGGATCTTTTTTGAGGTGAAGCTGTATTCGGACATGTTGCTGCAAGTCGTCTATGCCGCCTTGCAGCTTTACGGCTGGTGGCAGTGGACACGGGCTGGCGAAACGACCCATGGCCGCGAAGTCAGTTGGCTCGATTCCCGTTCCGTGGCGTTGAGCCTGGCCATCGGCGCACTCGGCAGCCTGTTGCTGGGGGCGGCCATGGCCCACTGGACCGACGCCGCGCAACCCTGGCTCGATGCGGCGCTGACCGGATTCAGCCTGGTGGCGCAGGTCTGGATGGCGCAAAAACGTGTCCAGTGCTGGCCGCTATGGATCGCCCTGGATGTGATTTTCGTCGGCCTGTTCATCTATAAGGACCTGTACCTGACCGCCACCCTGTACGGGCTGTTCGCCGTTATCGCCGTGCAGGGCTGGCGCCAATGGCGCGCCGATCCGGCGTTGCGCGCATGAAAGTCCTGGTACTCACAGGCCCTGAATCCAGCGGTAAAAGCTGGCTGGCGGCCGAGTTGCAACAGCGTTTCGGCGGGATTCTGGTCGACGAGTATGTGCGCTGGTTCATCGAGCACAATCCCCGGGACACCACCTTGGCCGACATTCCGGACATCGCCCGCGGTCAATTGGCATGGGAAGACGAAGCCCGTGCGCAACAACCGTCTTTGCTCATCCTCGACACGCACCTGCTGAGCAATATCCTCTGGAGCCAAACCCTGTTTGGCGACTGCCCCGCCTGGCTCGAACAAGCGCTACTGGCCCGGCATTACGACTTGCACTTGCTGCTGTCGCCGGAACACGTCGAATGGACGGACGATGGCCAGCGTTGCCAACCCCGATTGTGTGAGCGCCAGGCATTTTTCGAGCAGACCCTGGCCTGGCTTGAGCACCACGCCCAACCGGTTCAAGTACTGCGCGGAGATTGGGCAGAACGCCGATTCCAGGCACTGAACGCCGTGACCCGATTGCTCGGAGCCTGACCGGCCTTTTGGGGCAATTTCCCCACTATCCCCCCCTGTCCCGGGGGAAAAGTGTCCGGTCCTGAAACACCCTTCCCGCCTCAAACCGCCTGTTTAAGCGCCCTTCACCGCTGGATCATCGGATTTGTTAAGTCATTGATACAGCACCGCTGAAACCCTTGTTCCAGAGCGATTTATCCGCAAATAAGGGCTGCCTGCGCAGGGTTTCGTCTCACCTTTGAAACATTCTCGGCAAAGGCTATCCGGACAATATCCATAAGCCATTGAATCAACGAGATATTCAAAAACCGGCACAGCTTTCGCTCTCTTCTTCAAAAAGCCGACCAGAGCCAGCCCACATGAGAAGGAAAGACCGTCGTGGGGATACTCGATAAACATGCCTTGACGTGCCTGCTGCTTTTCGCGAGCGCTGCAGGCGCGGTTATCAGTTTTGACGTTCAAGCCGAAGGCAACGGCGTCATCGTGCTTGATCGAACCATTCACCCGACGCCCATCGGTCGCAGCGGCGGCAGGGATCCAAACCCCAACACCCTCAATGCCAACCCATCGGCCCGCGTCACCGGCGAACTCAGTGATGCCGACATCGCCGGGGTCACCACCGGAACCGCCCTTCGCCACAACAACGGGCAAAGCCTGGGTGGCCTGCAAGGCCTCAACGCCGTCACCAACCCCAACGGTATGCCCGGCATGTCTGTCGGTCACGGTGGTGGCAGTGGCAGCGCCATTTCCGGAACCATCAACCGCGCCATGAGCAGCGGCCTCGGTTCACTGGGCAGAATGGCGGGAGGCCAATGAGATGTGTCGATCCCTGCTGTTACTTGCCCTGCTCGGCTGCACCAGTGTGATGGCCGATTCGGGCGTCAGTTCGGTGAACAACGCCACCCTCCAGGATTCGGGTACTCAATACCGCGGCAACTTCAACGTCAATCAGGCGGCTGGCGATCAACAACAGCAGGCCAACGTCCGCGCGGTCGCCATTGGCACCCAAGCCGGTGCGATCACCAGCGTCCGGCAGAAAATCACTACGCCCGCCAATCCGTCGATGGATGCGACGGTCACTATCGGCGGCTCCTCCTTCAGTAATGGCAACGGCGTACTGGGCGTCAACCAGAGCGCCGGGGCGAACAACCAGATGGCCAACGCCATGCGCATCAGCATCAGCGCCGCACCGCAAGCCATCGACGATAGTGCCCTTTCTCAACAGAACGTGGCGTTGTTACCGAACTCGGGAGCAACTGGCGCCCCAAATGGCAGTCGCCAGGTCGTGACAAGCGATCAGGCCTTCACCGGCAGCCGGGGAGTGATCCAGGTAAACCAGAGTGCCGGGGTGGGAAACCGAATGGCTAACACCTTGAGCATCCGGGTCGCTGACTGACCCGAAACAGTGCGATTAGGGAAGTACCAACACCTGACCAACTAATGAGCACGGAGAAACACCATGAACCCGACAACTGCTCTCAAACCTCTGGCTTTCGCTCTGGCAGCAGTGATGGCATTCGCAGCACAAGCAGGCAGCCTTGATGATGATCAAGGCAACGGCCAGAGCGACGGCCAGAGCAACAACCATCAGCCTAAAGGCCCGACGCTGGAACAAATTCTGCAGATTACAGCAGGCGCCGGGGCCGCCGTGCTGGACTCGCAGGAAAGCAGTGACAGCAGCGTATTGAGCCGGGACACCAGGAACGACGCTAGGGTCGATAACTCCCTGAACAACTCCAACGGCAACATGGGCGCCAACGTTGCAGCCGGTAACGGCAACCAGCAAGACAACGCCGCCGCCCTTGCTACGGCTGACGAAAGCTTCATCTTCGGCACCGCGGTCGCCGCCTCCAGCGCGACTCAGAAGAGCACCGGCAACACCGCCAGGAAACACTCCAGCACCAACAACACAACGCTCAACAACGCAGGTAACAGCGGTTCCGGCAACATCGGCATCAACGTGACCACCGGGGACTTCAACCAACAGAAAAACAACCTGGCGATTGCCGTTTCGGGCGGTCGTGTAGCGCAAGCGGCGGCGGCGGCCAACCAAAGCACGTCCGGACTGAACGTCACCAACAACGCCAACCATGACGACAGCACCCAGACTGATTTCGCTACCGTGGGTGTACTCGGTCTGGCGGGTGTAACCACTCAACAAGTGATCACGCCAGAGGGCTGGAAAGCCCCTGTAACCAACAATGCGTCGATAACGGGCTCGATGAACAACTTCTCCGGCAACGGCGGAGCCAACGTATCGTCTGGTGTGGGCAACCAGCAAAGCAACTCGCTGTCCATCGCCGCGGGCTGCAAGTCCTGTCTGTAATCGCGATTGCAATGAAAGCCCCGGCGACGGGGATTTTCCACAGTCCCAAGGCGTATCGATCATGCGTAAGACTGTCCTTTTCGCCCTGCTCTGCCTGTCTGGCCTGACCCAGGCTGCACAGATGCCGGTTGCCGCCCTGCCGGGCGGCGTGCTGGTGTACAAGCACGTACAGAGTTTGCGCGAGCGCAAGTTCAGCGACATCGTCGAACAAAAAACCGATTTCAGCTGTGGCGCCGCCGCGCTGGCAACGATACTGCGCCAGGCCTATTGGCTCGACGTCGATGAGGAGCACATCATCAAGGGCATGCTGGTCACCGCAGACCAGGACCTTGTGCGTACCCAGGGTTTTTCAATGCTGGACATGAAGCGCTACATAGAGCGCATCGGCATGCGCGCCCGGGGCTACAGGATCCCGCCGGAAAGACTCGAATCCGTGACGATTCCGGTGGTGGTATTGATGGAAATTCGCGGCTACAAGCACTTCGTGGTGTTGCAGCGGGCGGACAAGAACTGGGTGTATATCGGCGATCCGGTACTCGGTCACAAACGCTACTCCCATGATGACTTTGTCAAAGGCTGGAATGGCATTATTTTCGCTATCGTCGGTCCCGGTTACGACAAGACCAATGCGTTACGCAGTCCACCGGAACCGCTGACAGCCAAGAACAAGATGGATAACTTCAACCCGGTCAAAGATGCCGAATTGATGGATTTTGGTTTCATACAGAGCGACTTCTTTTAATCGCCAACAAGATGATAGGGGGCAGGATGCTCCGGGAGCAGCAAATGAAAACCTCGTATTGGGTGGTCGCTGTCTGTCTGGCAGCGAACACTTCAGGTTTTGCTGATGAGTTCAGACCCATCGAAATCAAGGACCAGGAACTGGCCGAGTTGCGTGGCCGATATGTGATGCCGGGGCGGGTCATCAGCTTCGGTGTCGTCATGAGCAGTACCTGGCGCAATGCCAGTGGTGACCTGATCGGAGCCTCCACCTCGATGCAGCTTCAAGCCGCAACGGTCAAGCCCGAGTTCTATGTTTCGACCATCAAGCAATCGGGTCATGGCGGTACGTCCAGGTCGGGCAGCGGTCACGTGTCGGGGGGCGCAGCCCTGAGCACTTCCCGGGGGATAACCCAGGTCACACGGGCCGCAGGTGATGGCAACAGCGCAAACAACAACATCGCCATCAACGTCAAAGAGGCCAGCACGGCCCCGGCACTGGTGGCGGGCCAGGGCCAGGCGCTGATAGCCGGTCAAACCATCACCGGCAGCAATGCCGCAGGCAGTGTCGCGGTATCCGCGACCAGCGGCGGCGTTCAGATGGCCATTACCGCCAACAACAACCAGGGCACCAGCCTGCAACAAGTCGCCCAGGGCGGGTTGCTGCAAAACACCCGGTTGCTGGGCAGCAGCAATGTGGTCGACAACATGACTCAACTCAACGTAGTGCTCAACAATAATGGCCCGAGTGCGGGGGCATTGGACTGCAACCTCAACCAACTCGCTGCATTACGGACCATGGGCTATTGAACTACGCTGAGTCTGGACCATTGGGCACAAATGGACGGCATATTTCATGTACCGATCAGTATCACTGCGTGCAGTTGCATGCTTGAGTGCTCTACTCCCGGCGGCGATGTTGCAGGCAGCACCTGACCCGGAACTGGAGGCTCTCAAACAAGAGCTCCTGGAGTTGAAACAACGATACGAAGTACAGCAAAAAGCCCTGGCGGTTCTCGAACAACGGGTCCGCCAGGTCGAAGAGCAGCCCGCCTCGCCCGCTCCCAAACGCTTGGCCAAGTCGCCAGCGGATCTCAAGGGCAATCCAGGCGTCGGCACCGGCGCCGCAGCCGCCTCGGGGGGGAGCGGCAGCTCTTATGGACAATCGCTGGCCAATGACTCGCAACCGGCGCAAAGCGTTTCGAACCTGTATGACGAGGCCAGCGGGTTTTTCGGCGGTGGCAAGTTCAGCGTCGAAACCGGGATAACCTACTCCCGCTACGATTCCCGCCAACTGGTCCTCAACGGTTTTCTAGCCCTGGACTCGATCTTCCTGGGCGCTATCAACCTGGACCGGATCAAGGCCGACACCTGGACGCTTGACCTCACCGGTCGCTACAACTTCAACAATCGCTGGCAGTTCGACCTGAACGTACCGGTTGTCTACCGTGAGTCCACGTACCAGTCCGGTGGCGGCAATAGCGGCGCCGCAAACGTCACGACCGAAGACACCGTCAAGGAAGACCCGACCATAGGCGACGTCAACTTCGGTGTCGCCTACAAATTCCTCGACGAATCGGCCAACACGCCGGATGCCGTGGTGACCTTGCGCGTCAAGGCGCCTACCGGCAAAGACCCGTTCGGCATCAAGCTGGTTCGGGTGGCCGATAACTCAAACCTGGCCGTGCCTGAATCCTTGCCTACCGGTAACGGCGTCTGGTCGATTACGCCGGGGATCTCCCTGGTCAAGACGTTCGACCCGGCGGTGCTGTTCGGCAGCCTGTCCTACACGTACAACATGGAAGAGTCTTTCGACGACATCAGCTCCAACCCGGCGGTCGAGACACCGGGCAAAGTCCGCATTGGCGACAGCTTCCAGATCGGCGCCGGCATTGCGTTCGCCTTGAACGAAAAGATGAGTATGTCGTTCTCGGTCTCTGACCTGGTGCAACGCAAAAGCAAGCTCAAGGAAGATGGCGGGGATTGGCAAGCGGTGGTCTCCAGCGATGCCAACGCCGGTTACTTCAACATCGGCATGACCATTGCGGCCACCGACAGCCTGACCATCGTGCCCAACCTGTCCATCGGCATGACGGACGATGCCCCGGACTTCCAGTTCAGCCTGAAACTCCCCTACTACTTCTGACCCGAACAAAAAACCCGCTGCAACTGCAATCGCAGCGGGGTTTTGGTTTGCGGCCGGGGTTCAGCGAATCTGGTGCTTGTGCAACAACCGGTAGAAGGTCGGTCGCGACACACCCAATACTTTGGCGGCGACACTCAGGTTATCGCTGTGGCGACTCAATACATCGCACAACGCCTGGCGTTCGGCCCGGGACTTGTATTCTTCGAGGGTGCCCATCGGCGCTGCCAACGTATGCTGACTGATCAACCCCAGGTCACGGGCCTCGATCTGCCGGCCTTCGGCCAACACCAGCCCGCGACGAACGCGGTTGGCCAGTTCGCGAACATTGCCTGGCCAGTCGTGTTTGCCCATGGCAATCAACGCGTCTTCGCTGAAACTGCGTGGGCGGCGCCCGGTTTCATGGCTATAGAAATGGGAGAAATGGTTGGCCAACACCGCCAGGTCGCCATGGCGCTCGCGCAGCGGAACGGTCGCCACTTGCAGTACGTTCAAGCGGTAATACAGGTCTTCGCGAAAGCGTTTCTTCTCGATGGCGGCTTCAAGGTCGGTATGCGTTGCCGCCAGAACCCGCACATCCACCGGAATCAGCTGACTGCCACCCACCCGCTCGATGTGTTTTTCCTGGAGGAACCGCAACAGGTTGGCCTGCAACTCCAGTGGCAGGTCACCGATCTCGTCGAGAAACAGGGTGCCACCGTTGGCGGCTTCTATCCGTCCGACCTTGCGTTGGTGCGCGCCGGTAAATGCGCCTTTCTCATGGCCGAACAACTCGGACTGGATCAAATGCTCGGGAATCGCACCACAATTGATCGCAATGAAGGGTTTGTTGTGACGCTGGGACTGACGATGCAGGGTTCGTGCGACCAGTTCCTTGCCAGTGCCGCTTTCACCGCGAATCAACACCGGAGATTCGGTCGGAGCCAGTTTGCTCAACAGCTTTCGCAGCTCACGAATAGGTTTGCTGTCGCCCAGCAATTCGTGCTCGGGCTGGTCGACATAGACCGTGCCCTGCCCGCGCAAGCGCGCCATGCCAAACGCGCGCCCCAGTGTTACCTGAACCCGGGACACATCGAACGGCAAGGTATGAAAGTCAAAAAACCATTCACAGACAAAGTCGCCGACATTTTGCAGCCGCAGTACTTCCTGGTTGAGTACGGCTATCCACTCGGTGCCGCTGCGGCTGATCAGCTCTTTGACGGCCTCCGGGTGCTCAAGGTGATAAGGCTGCAAGCGCAGCAAGCCCACGTCACAGGTTCGGTCAACGGCGTTCTCCAGCGTGCAGCTGTCAACGTCCCAACCGATGGCGCGCAATCCAGGGACCAGGCGATAGCAATCGTCACAGGGGTCCACCACTAACAAACGTCGTAAGGCAGGCGCATCACTCATGACTGATCCTTGGCGCCAAATTTATGAAAATTTAATAAAAACAGTCATTTGGCAGGCCTGGCTGTAACATTAGCAAGAATTTGACAGGGCCTTGTACTGTTTGACTATAGGGATGTCACAAAACCAGTTATAAGTTGCGATTATGTTAGTCACCTAACGACTGTTTCCTTTCATTCAGCTTTCAATATCAGCTCTTCCTTGAATCTGTGAAAATAAAGTGGAAATTTCTTTTGATTGTGTGTGACCCGAACCCCGGTTGCGGGCATCAGTACAAGTAACCAGCTGAACGGTAAGCCCAACCGTCGGCCTATCACTTGATTGGGCATACAGAGAGAAGACCCTATGAACGCCCCGCTCCGTATCAACGAAGCACTTCTGATTGCCGACCGCGCATTTAAACCATTCAAATGCGTGGCCTGGGCCCCACAAGACGGCAATGGCGAACTCAGCCTGACCGTTATCGACCGCACCAGCACCCGCATTGGCCGCAAGCAGATCCCAAGCAGCGCCTATTCCGATCCCGCGCAACTCGAACTGCTGCTGGAACAGGCTCGCGCCGAATTGAGCGAGGAAGGTTACACACTGCAGTCGTGGTCGATGCCGCACTAATCGTTTTGCGGATTACTCTGGGGTAATCCGCGCCCTTTTCCTGTCTTTAGTTCGCAGTTTTTTCTGGCCGCGCACACTACGTGACACTGTTTAATTCGAACTTCACATACGCCTGATACTTTGCAGGCTCGCCATTGGTTCGAAAAGACACTGTTGTGGCACACAGCGACCCTCCGTCTGTTAGTTCTTACTGTTGTGCATCCCTTCATTCAGGGATTGAATAATCTCCCTATCAAGTCGCCACCCAAACTTCCGGATCAGGACGACTCGCAAGGAGATGCGGTGCATGTCAAGCCAGTCCGCTTTTGCCTACTCCGCGACCCGGAAAAACGCCGGGGCCCTCGATACGACGTTTGCCGCCAACGGCAAAACCCAGGTCTATTTCGCCGACAGCCTTTTCAGCCTGGCCAATGACGTTGCGATCGATGCGCAAGGTCGCTTGCTGGTAGCCGCAAAAGTCGGCATGGCCGATGGCACCCGCTTTGGCCTGGCCCGCTTGCTGGCGGATGGTTGCGCAGACCTGACGTTCGGCAAACAAGGCAGTGTCATCGGGCAATTCGAACCGGGGTTCGAAGCCATGGGCACCAAGGTCCTGATCCTGCCCGACGGCAACATCCTGTTGGCTGGCCTGCAATACGTAAACGCGCACCGCACGCTCCCGGCCCTGGCATTGCTGGATCAAGATGGCCGCCTGGTGCAAGGCTTTGGCGATAATGGCCGCCGTGTCGTGCGATTGCCTGGCGATCTGTCCCTGGGCATGCGCGATATCCGGCTGCCTCTGGGTGTGCCGGGCGCAGAAGCCTGCGATGTGGCCATACAGCAAGACGGCCGGATCCTGATCCTGGCCAACCATCACTACGAACTGGCCGATCACGTCGGCATGTTGATACGTCTGGATGTCGAAGGCTCGCTGGACTGCTCGTTCAACGACCGCGGCTTCGTGATGGTCAGGCACCTGCTGATGAATACCTGGCTCAGCAGCCTGACGGTACAACGTGATGGCCGAATCCTGGTCGGTGGATCGATCAATTTTCCCGAGGAAGGCTTGCTGGCACGCTATCACCCGGACGGGCGCCTCGACGACCGATTTGCCGTGGATGGATTCATGACCTTCAAGGCGCAAGGGCATGGCGCCCGGGTCAGCCGGGTGGTCCAGCAAAACGAAGGCGAAATCCTGTGTTTTGGCAGCAGTCGCGAGCCGATGCACTGCCTGACATTTAAAATGCACAGCAACGGGCGCCCCGACAGTCATTGCAACGGAGGACATCCGCAGCGGCGGGAAATCGGTTACAGCGGATGCCAGTGGACCGCCGCACAGTTACAACCTGATGGCAGTGTGCTCACGGCGGGCGCCACCATCGGCGGCGTCGAAGCAGACTTCATTCTCGGGCGATACCTGCCCAACGGCCTTCCCGATCGCCGTTTTGGCAAAGGCAGCGGCTATACACGTACGCGCCTGGGCCCCAGCCTGGATACCGCCACCTGTGTCGCCGCGCACGCCGATGGAAACATTGTAGTGGGAGGCTATTCGCTGCACGGAAACTACAAGGCGGTCATCGCTCGTTTCCAGGGATAAACACCGGCATTTTTCCTGCGCTTGATCTTCTCGCGCGCTTGCGGCAACTTGCGCGCTTCTCAAGACAAGGAGCAGCCGATGTCCGGTTCAATGGCCCAGGCGTTCGCGCACAACTTTCTCGGGCACTCGCCCCGTTGGTACAAGGCCTGCATCGTCGGCTTTCTCATCCTCAATGCCCTGGTGCTTTGGACCGCAGGCCCGGTGGTTGCCGGCTGGCTACTGGTGCTGGAGTTCATCTTCACCCTGGCCATGGCACTCAAATGCTATCCGTTGATGCCCGGCGGCCTGCTGTTGATTGAAGCCCTGCTGCTGAAGATGACCACGCCCCAGGCGCTGTACGACGAGTTGCTGCACAACTTCCCGGTGATCCTGCTGCTGATGTTCATGGTGGCGGGTATCTATTTCATGAAGGACCTGTTGCTTTACCTGTTCTCGCGCCTGCTGCTCGGGGTCCGCTCCAAAGCCCTGCTGTCCCTGATGTTCTGCTTTCTGTCGGCCTTTCTGTCGGCGTTCCTCGATGCCTTGACTGTGACCGCCGTGATCATCAGTGCCGCCGTAGGTTTTTACTCGGTGTATCACCGCGTCGCCTCGGGCAACGATCCGCGCCAGGACAGCGAGTTCAGCGACGACCAACATCTGCCCACCCTGCATCACGGTGATCTGGAACAGTTCCGCGCCTTCCTGCGCAGCCTGCTGATGCACGGTGCCGTGGGCACCGCGCTGGGCGGTGTCTGTACGCTGGTCGGTGAACCGCAGAACCTGCTGATCGGCCATGAAATGGGCTGGCACTTCGCTGAGTTCTTCATCCGGGTTGCGCCGGTATCCCTGCCGGTACTGGTTGCCGGGCTGGTAACCTGCGTCCTCCTGGAAAAGCTGCGCTGGTTCGGATACGGCACGCTGCTGCCGGATAACGTTCGTGCGGTGCTGGCCAACTACGCCGCCGAAGACAATGCCGAGCGCACCACGCGCCAAGGTGCAGCGCTACTGGTGCAAGGCTTTGCCGCATTGATTCTGATTGCCGGGCTGGCGTTCCACATCGCCGAAGTGGGTTTGATCGGTTTGATGGTGATCGTGTTGATTACCGCCTTTACCGGCATCACCGACGAACACCGCCTGGGCACAGCGTTCAAGGACGCCATGCCGTTCACCTCATTGTTGGTGGTGTTTTTCGCCGTGGTCGCGGTGATTCACGACCAGCAACTGTTCGCCCCACTGATCCACTGGGTGCTGACGCTCCCGGCAGACCAACAACCGGGCATGCTGTTCATTGCCAACGGCCTGCTGTCCGCCATCAGCGACAACGTGTTCGTGGCAACCATTTACATTACCGAAGTGAAGCGCGCGTTCATGGCGGGAGAGATGACCCGTGAGCATTTCGAAACCCTGGCGATTGCGATCAATACCGGTACCAACCTGCCGAGCGTGGCGACGCCCAACGGTCAGGCGGCGTTTCTGTTCCTGCTGACCTCGGCAATTGCACCGCTGGTGCGTCTGTCGTACGGGCGGATGGTCTGGATGGCGCTGCCGTACACCGTGGTGATGGGGACATTGGGCTGGTATGCGGTGAGTTACTGGCTCTGACACCGCCGAGCCTTTGTGGCGAGGGGGCTTGCCCCCGTTGGCTGCGCAGCGGCCCCAAAACCTACTACTACGCTGTAGCAGGTACACCGAGTGATGAAATGGCGACTGCTTCGCAGCCGAACGGGGGCAAGCCCCCTCGCCACAAAAGCTCGCTCCCACTGGAGATAGGTGCTATCCGAGACGGTGCCAGACGCGACCGTCACGGGTGAGCAGTTCTTCGCCGGCCTTGGGGCCGTTTTCCCCGGCAGCGTAGCTCTGCACGCTGGAATCCTGCTGCCAGGCATCCAGGAACGGCTGCACGGCGCGCCAGCCGTTTTCGATGTTGTCGGCGCGCTGGAACAGCGTCTGGTCACCCGTCAGGCAATCGTAGATCAGGGTTTCGTAGCCGGTGGAAGGCTGCATCTCGAAGAAGTCCTTGTAGGCGAACCCCAGCTCGATGTTGTCCATTTTCAAGGCCTGGCCGGGACGCTTGGCCAGCAGGTCGAACCACATGCCTTCGTTCGGCTGGATCTGAATGCGCAAATAGGTCGGTTGCAGCTCATCGACTTCGGTATCGCGGAACTGCGCATAGGGCGCCGGCTTGAAACAGATCACGATCTCGGTGTCACGCACACTCATGCGCTTGCCTGTTCGCAGATAGAACGGCACGCCGACCCATCGCCAGTTATCGATCATGACCTTGAGGGCCACATAGGTTTCGGTATCGCTGTCGGGTGCGACGTTGTTTTCCTGGCGATAGCCCGGCAGTGCCTTGCCGTCGATCTCACCGGAGGTGTATTGGCCGCGCACCGAGTTGGCGCGGGCTTCCTCCACCGTCCAGGGCCTGATCGCGCCAACGACCTTGGCTTTCTCGCCGCGCACTGCATCGGCGCCGAACGCGGCGGGCGGTTCCATCGCCACCATCGCCAGCAACTGGAACAGGTGATTGGGCACCATGTCCCGCAGCGCGCCGGTGTGCTCATAGAAACTGCCACGGGTTTCCACGCCCACGGTTTCGGCGGCGGTGATCTGCACGTGATCGATGTAGTGATTGTTCCAGAACGCTTCGAACAGGCTGTTGGAGAACCGGCTGACCAGGATGTTCTGTACGGTCTCCTTGCCCAGGTAATGGTCGATGCGGTAGATCTGCTTTTCCGTCATCACCTTGAGCAGGCAAGCGTTCAAGGCTTCGGCTGTATGCAGGTCGGAACCGAAGGGTTTTTCGACCACCACCCTTCTGAAGGCCTCGGGGTTTTCTTCCAGCAAGCCGGCCGAGCCAAGACGGCGCACCACTTCACTGAAGAAACGCGGCGCGGTGGCCAGATAGAACACCGCATTGCCGGTACCGCTGTCGGCGATTTTTGCCGCCAGCGCTTGATAAGTGCTGTCGTCCAGGAAATCGCCCTGAACGTAGCTGATGCCTTTGGCGAGTTTGGCCCACAGCGCCGGGTCAAGGGCTTGATCGCCCTTGCCGGTCCTGGTGGCCACCTCGTTGCGGATGAAGTCTTCGAGTTTTTTCGCGAAGCCTTCATCACTGATGGCGTTGTGGTCAACGCCGATGATCCGCAGTCCATTCCCGAGTAAACCGTCACGGCTGAGATTGTACAGCGCCGGCATCAGCAGGCGCTTGACCAGATCGCCGTGGGCGCCGAACAGGAACAGCGTGGTCGGCGGCGCGGGTTCAGCCTTGGATTTCCTGCGGATCGCGTGGGTCATTTTTTCGAGGTCTCCACATGGCCGCCGAAGCCGAAGCGCTGGGCCGAGAGAATCTTGTCACCAAAGGTGCCTTGCCCACGGGAACGGTAGCGCGAGAACAGCGAGTTCGACAGCACCGGCACCGGCACCGCTTGTTCCATGGCGGCTTCGATGGTCCATTGACCTTCACCGCTGTCGGCCACGGACCCGGAGAAACCGTCGAGTTTCGGATCGCTGGCCAGGGCGTCGGCAGTCAGGTCCAGCAACCACGAGGACACCACGCTGCCACGGCGCCACACTTCGGCGATATCGGCGACGTTCAGATCGAAACGCTGGTCTTGCGGCAGGCTCTCGCTGTTTTTGGTCTTGAGGATGTCGAAGCCTTCTGCGAACGCCTGCATCATTCCGTATTCGATGCCGTTGTGGATCATCTTCACGAAGTGCCCGGAACCGGCCGGACCTGCATGAATGTAACCACGCTCGGCACGATCGTCGTCGGACTTGCGGTCCTTGGTGCGCGGGATGTCGCCCAGGCCAGGGGCCAGGGTGGCGAACAGCGGGTCGAGGCGCTTAACCGTCTCGGCATCGCCGCCGATCATCATGCAGTAACCGCGCTCCAGGCCCCAGACACCGCCGGAGGTACCGACGTCGATGTAGTGCAGGCCTTTTTCCGACAGGGTCTTCGCCCGGCGGATATCGTCTTTATAGAAGGTGTTGCCGCCGTCGATGATGGTATCGCCGGCGTCGAGCAAGGTGCTCAGGGTGTCGATGGTTTCTTCGGTCGGCGCGCCAGCTGGCAGCATGACCCAGACAGCACGCGGCCTGGCGAGGCCGGCGACCAGCGCCGGCAGATCGGTGACGCCCGTGGAGCCCTCTGTAGCCAAGGCTTCGACAAAGGCGGTATTGCGGTCGTAAACAACGGTGGTGTGCCCGTTGAGCATCAGGCGCCGCGCAATATTGCCGCCCATGCGGCCCAGTCCAATAATCCCGAGTTGCATGTGCTGATGCTCCCTACTACAAATTAAAGTGTGTCAAAGGTTATAGCCCAACGCGACTCATGAGGTTAGTCCAGAGCGTTGGCACGAAGTTTCCGGGCATTGTGCCCGATCCTGATGGATAACGTCGGGAATCAAACCGAAGACACAACGACCATGAAAAATAAAAAAGTTCCCTTCTGGGGCAAAAGAAATCAAAATTGGCGCCGATAGTAGGTCAGCCCCGGATTTCGAGGCGTACCTACAGTTGAGACACGCCATTTGCGAGGTGAGCAATGGGCACAGTACATACCGCACTGCCAGCACAAACCCTTTACGTCACAATCCGTCGCGACGAATTGCGCCAGTTGAAAGACGAACGCGATCAGTTGAAGCAGGAACTGGCGCAATTGCGGCTGCTGCTGCAAACCAATCAAGTGCAGCCCCTGGCTGTGGTGCAACACACCCCATTCGCCTGACCCCCTCCTTTGAAGCGGGAGCAGTCTGCACTGCTTCCGCACCGGCTCACGCCCTGCCATCCCTGGCAACTCACAAAATTTTCACAATTGTTACACGACAATTACTCGTTTAGGTCGCCCGATTCCGCGCGGCCCTCGTTCGTCGTCCGTGATATCCAAGTCCCGGCGGTGGTAGTGAACTCTCGGCTGGAGCGCTGAATGTCTTTGTTGAAACGCAGCAACACGACTGCGGCAGGTTTTGATTGGGCCGGATTTGTCTGGCTGTTTGTATTCTTCTGGTACTTTTCCGGCATCACCCAACTACTGATCCAGTTGACTGGCACCTCCGGCTTTAGCGGATTCCGCCAGGCCTTCGTCATGAGCGCCTTCTGGCTGGCGCCGATGTTGCTGTTCCCCCGACAAACCCGCGTCATGGCTGCCGTGATCGGCGTCGTACTGTGGGCGTGCTCCATGGCGAGCCTGGGTTACTTCTTCATTTATCAGCAGGAGTTTTCCCAGAGCGTCATCTTCATCATGTTTGAGTCGAACGTGGCTGAAGCCGGCGAATACATGACCCAGTACTTTGCCTGGTGGATGGTGCCGGCGTTCCTGGCACACACCGCTTTTTCCTGGTTCCTGTGGACACGCCTGCGCCCGGTGTACCTGCCCCGTGGCAAGGCCATCGTGGCCGCGGTGGCCATTGTCATGGCGGTCGTCGGTTATCCGCTGATCAAGCAAACCGCACGCACCGGCAGTTTCGCCGAAGGCTTCGACAAGTTCGAAACCCGCATCGAGCCGGCGGTGCCATGGCAAATGGCCGTGGCCTATCACCGCTACCTGGAAACCCTGGCCGGCATGCAGGACATGCTCAATAACGCCAGCAAGATTCCACCGCTGCACAACCTGAAGGACGCAATGGCCAACACGCCTGCGACCCTGGTGCTGGTGATTGGTGAGTCCACCAACCGTCAGCGCATGAGCCTGTACGGCTACCCCCGGGCAACCACGCCGGAACTGGACAAGCTCAAGGATCAACTGGACGTTTTCGACAACGTCATTACGCCGCGCCCCTACACCATTGAGGCGCTGCAGCAGGTCCTGACCTTCGCCGACGAAGAAAACCCCGACCTGTACCTGTCGACGCCATCGCTGGTCAGCATGATGAAACAGGCAGGTTACAAGACCTTCTGGATCACCAACCAGCAGACCATGACCAAGCGCAACACCATGCTCACGACCTTTTCCGAACAGGCCGATGAACAGGTGTACCTGAACAACAACCGCAACCAGAACGCCGCCCAGTACGATGGCGACGTGATCGAGCCCTTCAACAAGGCCCTGGCCGACGGTGCACCGCGCAAACTCATCGTCGTGCATTTGCTCGGCACGCACATGAGCTACCAGTACCGTTACCCGTCGACCTTCGACAGGTTCCAGGACCGTGAGGGCGTGCCTGCCGGCATTCGCGATGACCAGTTGCCGACGTACAACAGCTACGACAATGCCGTGCTGTACAACGACTTCGTGGTGTCCAGCCTGATCAAGGACTACGCCAGGACCGATCCGAACGGCTTCCTGCTGTACCTGTCCGACCATGGCGAGGACGTGTTCGATTCCATGGGCCACAACACCTTGGGGCGCAACGAGAACAAGCCGACAGCACCGATGTACACCATTCCGTTCATGGCCTGGGCATCGCCGAAATGGCGCGCAACCCATGACTGGAACCTCGTGGGTGATCTCTCGCGCCCTTACAGCAGCTCGCACCTGATTCACACTTGGGCCGACCTGGCGGGCCTGAGCTTCGACGAACTCGATCGCAGCAAAAGCCTGGTCAGTGACAGCTTCAAGGCCCGGCCATTGATGATCGGCAACCCGTATGAGCGTCAACAGCGTGCGCTGATCGACTTCAGCCTGATGAAGCCTAAAACGCCACCGACTGTCGTTCAGCAGTAATCCTTTCAGGGGCCGGTTCCGGCCCCTTTTTCATGCTCCCGTTGCAGCCTTGCAGGTCGTTGGTGAAGTTGATTCCCAATTAACCGAATCGGCGGATAATGCCATTTCGACACTGCTTCATTGATTCATGGACGAAAGGCATCCGACATCTGTAGTGGGAGGCAAACCATGAAACGCACCGCAATGATTCTCGCCGGCCTGATGGCCTTGGGCTCAACCAGTGCTTTTGCCGAAGGTGGAGCCGAACGCATGCGCTATTACTACGAAAGCCTGCGACTGGCCCAGCAAGAAGCCCTGGGCCACCCCATCCAAAGCATTGAACTGCGGGTTCCGGACGATCAAACCGCACAAATGACTGAAACCTACAGACCGAAATGATCCATGGCCGTCTGATTGCAGTTCTAGGTAGAAGACTGTCGGGCGTCCTGATGGACGCCCTTTTTTTGCCTGTTGAATCAGAGGCTCTTGGTCCAGAACAGCATCCGTCCATGGGCCGGGTCGAACATGCCGGCGGCGAAACCGGCTTTTTCATAGGAGCCCTGGGCCACGGCATTGCCTTCCAGCACCTCCAGGGTGAGCTTGCAGCAGCCACGCTGACGGGCGATGTCTTCGACCTTTTGCAGCATCTTCTGGCTCAAGCCCAGGCCGCGAAACTTTTTCACCACCGACACATCATGCACATTGACCAGCGGCCGGCAGGCAAAAGTCGAGAACCCCTCGAAGCAATTGACCAGCCCGGCCGGCTCGCCACCGACAAAAGCCAGCACACTGAAGGCGTGGGGGCGCCGGGCAAGTTCGGCCGGGAGCTGCTCCAGTACATTGGCCGGCAACGGCTGGCCGCCCCCCATCGGGTCCTCGGCGTAGTGGTTCAGCACCAGGCAAATAGCCTCGGCATGCACCGGATTGGTGTAACTGGCCTGAAGCACAAGAATTTCTGCGGAGTCCATTTCCATCCTCGATCACACATGAAGTAGCCCCCAGCATGTACTCACGCTGAAGTGCCCGCAGACCATAGCGCGAGCAACGTGCCAACGACAATCGCAACCGAGAAAATCTTTGGCCTCAAGCGCCCCAGATCAAGGCTTCCGTCCACCCCAGTTCGGCAAAATCCTCAGCCCGCAAGTGCGACTCACCGACGCAGAAAAACTCGTCGAGTTGCGGTGGCTGGACCGAGGTGCCGCTGAGCATGGCGTGAATCTGGCCGCGGTGATGGATCTGGTGTTCAAACAAATGGGACAGCAGGCGCAAGCGACTGTCGTGTTGCGGGGTGTCGCGGGCGATAGTCACGATTTTGCCCAGGTCGGCGTCGCGCATCTGCTCGCAGTAGGCGATCAGCCGGCGGTCGACGTGGGCCTGTTCGCCAACCAGGTCCGTTGCCACGAGGCAGGGTTCGTCCTCCTTGAAAAACACCCGGCAATCGGGATGCGGGTCGTCGCCGCGCAGTTCGCGCTCCAGGGCGTCCACATAAAACCAGTCACAGGTGAGGATGTGGTTGAGGGTGGCGCGGATCGAGGGGAAGAAGCTGACCCGGGATGCGCTCAGTTCCTGCGGGCTCAACTGACGCCAGGCCTTGGCCAGTCGGTGATTGGCCCAGGCGTTCTGATAGGCCATGGTCAGCAAATGGTGTGACAGGGGCTGATTCATGTTCGCTGCTCCCGTTCAAAACCCGATCAAACTTCGGCAAACCGCTGCAGTTGCATTTCCTGCAATCGACTGAGGGTGCGGCGGAACGGAAATTCCAGATAACCCTCGGTGTAAAGCGATGCCATTGGCACTTGCGCTTCAAGGTACAGCGGCACCTTGCGGTCGTAGCACTCGTCCACCAGGGCAATGAACCGTCGCACACCATCGTCATGCACCGACAACTGCGGCAACTCGCGATCTCCCGCCTCCACCCGCTCGACACCGTCCTCGGTGCCGCGGGCAATGCGCCCTGCGCGCTTCTGTGCGCTGAGGTTGGGCACGTCACTCAACAGGATAGCGCCGTAGGTATCGCACAGGGCGATGAAATCCATGGCCGCGAAGGGTTGCTCGCACAGCGCGGCGTAACGGGTCCAGAGCACCGTCGGGCTGGCCTTGACCACCTCAAGGGAACGGTGACCGACCTTGACCGGCTCGCGAGATACTGACTGACCGACGCTCAACAACTGGAACACTTCACCCAGCGCGCTGGGGTTACCGGGCTCGGCCACCCAATAACGTTGCAAACCGGCCCCCGGATGCAGGCGATGGTCTTCCCCGCCATCCACCGCAATCACCTGCATGTGCTGCTTGATCGCCGCGATGGCGGGCATGAAACGGTCGCGATTGAAGCCGTCGGCGTACAACTGGTCCGGCGGCAGATTGGACGTGCAGACCACTACCACGCCCTGTTCGAACATCACCTGGAACAGGCGCCCGAGAATGATCGCGTCGCCGATGTCATTGACGAACAGTTCGTCGAAACACAGCACGCGAACCTCTTCAGCCAATTCACGGGCCAACGCCTTGAGCGGATCGGCAGTGCCGGTCAGTTGAAACGAGCGTTGGTGCACCCAGCCCATGAAGTGGTGAAAGTGCTGGCGCCGAGCCGGTACTCGCAGGCTTTGGTAGAACTGGTCCATCAACCAGGTCTTGCCCCGCCCCACCGGCCCCCACAGGTACACGCCGGAAATGGGCGCGCGGCCTGCGTGCAACGCTTCGTGGCATTTTTGCAGCGCCCACACCGCATGTTCCTGGGCCTCGTCCTGGACGAAGCCCTTTTGTTCGATGGCATGCTGCCAGGCGCTTAAGGGGGAATCGATAGTCATGGGCGGCAGTATGCCATTGCGCACGGATAACGCGACCGGTGATCGGCAGTTTTGTGCAGACAGGAAAAGCACCTTGACGCTTTAGATTACCAGCATCATATTTAATAGATGTTTTAGATAATTTATTAAACCTTGTCGCCATCCCTTTGGAGTCATCCCATGCATTACAAAGTTTTCGGTCGTAAAACCGGCTTGCGTGTTTCCGAATTGGCGCTGGGCGCGGGTAATTTCGGTACCGGTTGGGGCCATGGCGCCGAGCGTGACGAAGCCAAACGGATTTTTGATGGTTATCTGGAAGCCGGTGGCAATTTCATCGATACCGCCAATGGCTATCAGGGCGGGCAGTCCGAGGCCATGCTCAGCGAATTCATCGCCGCAGAACGGGATCGCCTGGTCATCGCCACCAAATACACCCTCGGGACTACACCGGCAGCCGGTATTTCCCACACTGGCAACAGCCGCAAGAACATGGTGCGCGCCGTCGAAGAAAGCCTGAAACGCCTGAAGACCGAGCATATCGACCTGTTCTGGGCACACATGAGCGACGGCGTCACGCCCATGGAAGAGATCCTGCGCGGCTTCGACGATCTGGTCAGTGCCGGCAAGATTCATTACGCCGGGCTTTCGAACTTCCCCGCCTGGCGCATCGCCCGCGCCGACCTGCTGGCCGAGGTACGCGGTTTTGCGCCGATTGCCGCGATCCAGGTCGAGTACAGCCTCGCCGAACGCACCGCCGAGCGTGAACAACTGCCGATGGCCGAAGCCCTGGGCCTGGCCGCGACCTTGTGGTCGCCGCTGGGTGGCGGCTTCCTGACCGGCAAGTACCGCAACAGTGAAGGCGACAACCGTGCGAACAAGCTCGGCGTGCTGATCCACGCCGAAAAAAGCGCCCGCGAAACCGCCCTGCTCGACACCTTGATCGATGTCGCCGCAGAACTGGACGCCAGCCCGACCCACGTGGCCATCGCCTGGCTGCGGGAAAAAGCCAGACGCTCGACCACGGCGCTGATTCCGATCCTCGGTTCCCGGACCCGTGAGCAGCTGGATGCGACGTTGGGCGCGCTGAATGTGCAGTTGAGCACGGATCAACTGGCAAGGCTGGACGGTGTCAGTGACGTGGCCAAAGGCGTGCCGCACGAATCCATTTCCGGTTCGTTCGCACGGTTCAGTGGGGGGCAGATCCTCGACCTGCCAATCATTCCGGTGGCCTGACCCAAATCAAAACTGTGGGAGCGGGCTTGCTCGCGAAGGCGTCGTGTCAGTCGACATTGGTATTGAATGACACACCGCTTTCGCGAGCAAGCCCGCTCCCACAGAGGGATTGCGTTTTACTTATCGACCTTATGTTTTGCCGCATACAGGCACAACATCTCCATCGCCAGCGTCGCCGCCGCCAGTGAGGTGATCTCCGCGCTGTCATAGGCCGGAGCCACTTCCACCACGTCCATGCCCACCAGGTTGATCCCGCGCAGTCCGCCGAGGATCTCGAGCGACTGCACAGTGTTCAGGCCGCCGCACCAGTGTTCCGGTACCCGGGGCGAATATCACAACGCTGAATCCTTTTGCCATTACGAGTTCATTTGCCCTGGTGGGGCTGGACCTGGAGATCCCGGAAATACTGGAGAACATCAACCTGCAGGACGGTGAGATCATTGTCGATGTAGGGGGTGGTTCAGGGCATTTGCTGTTGCACATGCTGGACAAGTGGCCAGAAAGCTAAGGCATACTCTTCGATTTACCCGGCGCGGCAAAAATCGCGCAGGAACAAATGCACAAGATTGCAAAAGCTGGCTGCTTCGAAATCGTCGTCGGGGACTTCTTCAAGAGCATGCCGGACAGTGCGCTGCTGGTTGTAGTGGACCTGGTGATTGACCAGGGTGAAAGTGCCCAGCCCAATCCCACAGGCACAATGATGGATCTTTACATGCTGTCCTTGTTCGGTATCGCCGGTGGCAAGGAGCGCAACGAGGTTGAATTCAGAACCCTCATTGAAAACAGCGTGGGAACGGCCTTACCTTCGCCTACCCGAAATAAATGATCACCATCGCCTCTCGCCACTTTCCAGAGGGGCTCTCTATTTACGGGTCATTTCCCACCTGCATGATTACAAGGAAAACACATGTCGACGCTGGTCTATTACGTAGCTGCCACCCTGGATGGTTATATTGCCACTCAACAACACAAACTCGATTGGCTGGAGAACTTTGCGCTGGGGGATGACGCAACGGCCTATGATGATTTTTATCAAACGGTCGGAGCGGTGGTCATGGGGTCGCAGACCTATGACTGGATCATGTCGAACGCTCCCGATGACTGGCCCTACCAGGATGTACCCGCCTTTGTCATGAGCAACCGGAATCGGTCAGCCCCCGCCAATCTGGATATCACCTTCGTACGCGGTGATGCCGGGGCCATCGCGGCCGCGGCCAAGCAAGCGGCCAAGGGCAAGAATGTCTGGCTGGTCGGTGGCGGCAAAACGGCAGCCTGTTTTGCCGACGCCGGGGAATTGCAGCAGCTGTTCATCACCACCATTCCGATCTTTCTGGGCTCCGGCGTTCCCGTACTGCCCGTTGACCGCGCGCTTGAAGTCGTTTCCAGAAAACAGCGTACGCTGCAGAGCGGTGCCATGGAATGCGTCCTGGACGTGAAAGCGGATTAACACCCCACTTTATCCAGGGTATCGACCTCTCCTCCCTGAGCGCTGACGAGGACGCAACCTATTTCGTTAAGGCACTTGTGCTTGGTGATGGGGAAGTCTAAATGTCGTCAAATTGTAGCTTCGCCCACACTGAGCTCACATTGGGTTTTGTATTACTTATCGACCTTATGCCTGGCCGCATACAGGCACAACATCTCCATCGCCAGCGTCGCCGCCGCCAGTGAGGTGATCTCCGCGCTGTCATAGGCCGGAGCCACTTCCACCACGTCCATGCCCACCAGGTTGATCCCGCGCAAACCGCCGAGAATCTCCAGCGCCTGCACCGTGCTCAAGCCGCCGCATACAGGTGTTCCGGTGCCCGGCGCGAATGCCGGATCGAGGCAGTCGATGTCGAAGGTCAGGTACACAGGGTTGTCGCCGACCCGCGCGCGAATCGCCTCGACGATCGCCTCGCAGCCACGGCGGTGCACCTGCCGTGCGTCCAGCACCTCGAAGCCCTGGTGATCATCATTGGTGGTGCGCAAGCCGATTTGTACCGAGCGCGACGGGTCCACCAGCCCTTCCCTGGCCGCGTGCCAGAACATGGTGCCATGGTCGATCCGCTTGCCCTCTTCGTCCGGCCAGGTATCGCTGTGGGCGTCGAAGTGGATCAGCGACAATGCCCCGTGCTTGCGGGCATGGGCCTTGAGCAGTGGATAGGTAATGAAATGGTCGCCGCCAAACGTCAGCATCGCCGTGCCGGCATTGAGGATATGCTCGGCGTGGGCTTCGATCATTTCGGGCGTCGATTGCGGCGAACCGTAGTCGAAATCGCAATCGCCGTAGTCGATGACCGCCAGGTGATCGAACGGATCAAACGTCCACGGCCAATGCCGTTCCCAGGCGATCCCGGCCGAGGCGGCGCGAATGCCCCGTGGCCCGAAGCGTGCGCCGGGGCGGTTGCTGGTGGCCGTGTCGAACGGCACGCCACTGACGGCCACATCAACGCCGCGCAGGTCACGACTGTAACGGCGACGCATGAAACTGGTGATACCGGCGTAGGTACTTTCAGCGGCCGTGCCATAAAGGCTGTCACGGGTAAGGGCTTGATCGTTCTGCATCGGGACGTCCATTGAAGGCTCCTTCTTTTATAGTTATTGGCGGCTACGGAAAGTGGTCCACAAGCGCGTGCGCTGGCGCATGTCCTTGAGGTTCATGCTGCGGTCGGCGTACAGCCGTTCGCGCACGTCGGCCAGCGGGTAGATGTCCGGATCGGTGCGCACCGCTTCATCCACCAGCGGCGTGGCGGCCTGGTTCGCCGTGGCGAAGAACAAGGTGTTGGTCAGTGCCGCAACGGACTCGGGGCGCAACATGAATTCGATAAAGGCGCGGGCGGCTTCGGGGTGCGGCGCGTCCTTGGGAATCGCCAGGTTGTCCTGCCACACGAGGGTGCCTTCCCTGGGAATCCGGTAGGCAATTTCATAGGGCTTATTGGCTTTGCGTGCCTGGTCGGCGGCCATGCTGGCGTCACCGTTGTAGGTCAACGCCAGGCACACGCTGCCATTGGCCAGATCGCTGATCTGCCGCCCGGTGGCGACGTACAGCACGTTCGGCTGTAGCTGATGCAGCAACGCCTCGGCGGCTGACAGATCATTCTTGTCTGTGCTGTAGGGATCTTTACCCAGGTAATGCAGCGCCAGTCCGATCACCTCCTGGGGCGAGTCGAGAATGGCGATGCCACAGTCCTTCAATTTGCTTGCGTACTCGGGTTTGAACAGCAGGTCCAGGCTATTGAGCGGCACGTCCGGCAAGCGCTGCTTGATCGCCTCGACGTTCATGCCCAACCCCAGCGTGCCCCAGGTATAAGGCACGCCATAGCGGTTGCCGGGATCGACAGCGGCGAGTTTTTCCAGCAAGTCCGGATCGAGATTGGCGTAACCCTTGAGTCCTTCGTGGGGAATCGGTTTCAACGCCCCGGCTGCAAGCCCCCGGGCCAGCACACTGGACGACGGCACCACCACGTCATAACCGCTGCCGCCGGTGAGCAGCTTGGTCTCCAGTACTTCCGAAGAATCGAAGGTGTCGTAGCGCACATGGATGCCGGTTTCCTGCTCGAACCGCTGCAGGGTTTCGGGGGCCACGTAATCGGCCCAACTGTACAGATTGACCACCTTGTCTTCGGCCTGGGCCGAAACAGCCACGGCGAGCAACAGCGCGGGTAAACACAGCTTGAACATGGGAGCCATGACGAACACCTGACCAGAGGAAGTGGTTGCAGGATGCGTCGTCGGATACATTGGTGAAATATCAAGTTAATTAACCTGACTTTATGACGGAGTAATGTTTGATGCTCGGCCAACTCCATGATCTGGACCTGCAATTGTTGCGTCTGTTTGTCAGCGTGGTGGAGTGCGGCGGTTTCAGTGCCGCCCAGGGTGAGCTGGGCTTGAGCCAGTCGAGCATCAGCCAGCAAATGGCCAAGCTGGAAACCCGCCTTGGCTATCGCCTGTGCAGCCGCGGCAAGGGCGGATTCAAGGTCACCGCCAAGGGCGAACAACTCCTCAGCGCCACACGCACCCTGTTCGAATCCATCGAAGCCTTCCGTCATCAATCCAACGGCGTGGCCGGGCGCTTGATCGGTGAAGTGCGCCTGGGTCTGTCCGAAGCCCTGGATCAATCGGTGCTGCAACGGGTGGCCGAGGCGATCCGGCGCTTCCGTGAGCGGGACGAGTCAGTGCGCATCGAACTGATCAGCGCCATGCCCGGCGAAATGGAGCGCTTGCTACTGCAACAGCGGCTGGACCTGGCCATCGGCTATTTCTCGCAAGTGCAAAGCGCGTTTGACTACCGCCAATTGTTCATTGAAACCCAGCATCTGTATTGCGCCCCCGGCCATCCGCTGTTCACCAACCCGGCCCCCTGCGATCAGGATCTGCAGGCCAGCGACCGGGTCGATCACCCCTACCGTTTCCTGCGCAGTGACGAACCCTTCCAGGGCAAGCTGTGTTCGGCGCGCTCGGAACAAGTCGAAGGCACCCTCGCCTTTATCCTTTCCGGCAAGCATGTCGGTTATTTGCCCAGCCACTTCGCCCATGCCTGGGAAAACAAGGGTTTGCTCAGGGCCGTGCGTCGAGGCGACATGAGTTTCGATGTCGCTTTTCATCTGGCCCGGCACCGGGTGCAAGTGGCCGGCGATGCACAAAAGGCATTCGAAGAGGATCTGCTCGCGGCGTTTGCCTGACTACGTCGTGGTCTACGCTGTAACAATGCCGGACACTGTCATGCAAAAATGCACAGATAACCTGCACTTATCCGGGTTGTACAAGGCAAATTTGCACTGATACGATCCGCCATCGCTCGCGCGCGAGCATCTTGATAAAGAACAATAAAAGCAGGGAGTTAGTGATGACTGCTCAGGTTTTTTCTCCCAGGACTCAGTCCATGGATGCCATGCAAAACGAAGTGCTGGCCGAGGTTCGCAACCACATTGGTCACCTGACCCTCAACCGCCCCGCCGGCCTCAACGCCCTTACCCTGGACATGGTGCGCAACCTGCACCGCCAGCTCGACGCCTGGGCCCAGGATTCGCAAGTCCATGCCGTGGTCTTGCGCGGTGCCGGGGAAAAAGCCTTCTGCGCCGGCGGCGACATTCGCTCGCTGCATGACAGCTTCAAAAGCGGCGACACCCTGCACGAAGATTTCTTTGTCGAGGAATACGCCCTCGACCTCGCGATCCACCACTACCGCAAACCGGTGCTGGCCCTGATGGACGGTTTTGTCCTCGGCGGCGGCATGGGTCTGGTGCAAGGCGCAGACCTGCGCGTGGTCACAGAGAAAAGCCGCCTGGCAATGCCGGAAGTCGGCATCGGTTATTTCCCGGACGTCGGCGGCAGTTACTTCCTGTCGCGCATCCCCGGTGAACTGGGGATTTACCTCGGCGTCAGCGGCGTGCAGATTCGCGCCGCCGATGCGCTGTATTGCGGCCTGGCCGACTGGTACCTGGAAAGCGGCAAGCTTGGCGTCCTGGACGAAAAACTCGACCAGCTCGAATGGCACGATACGCCGCTCAAGGACCTGCAAGGCCTGCTGGCGAAATTCGCCGTGCAGCAACTGCCCGATGCGCCACTGGCGACTTTGCGCCCGGCCATCGACCACTTCTTCGCCCAACCCGATGTGCCGAGTATTGTGGAGCAACTACGCCAGGTAACGGTCGCCGACAGCCATGAGTGGGCCGTCACCACCGCCGACCTGCTGGAAACCCGCTCGCCGCTGGCCATGGCCGTGACCCTGGAAATGCTCCGTCGCGGACGCGAGCTGCCCCTTGAACAATGTTTCGCCCTTGAGCTGCACCTGGACCGTCAGTGGTTCGAGCGCGGCGACCTGATCGAAGGCGTGCGCGCCTTGCTGATCGACAAAGACAAGACACCGCGCTGGAACCCGCCCACCCTCCAGGCACTGGACGCCGAACACGTGGCGAGCTTCTTCAGCGAGTTTGACCGGAGCGAGAGCTGAGCCATGCACGATATCGAATTGAGTGAAGAGCAAGTCATGATCCGCGACATGGCCCGGGATTTTGCCCGCGGCGAAATCGCGCCCCATGCCCAGGCCTGGGAAAAGGCCGGCTGGATCGATGACGGTCTGGTGGCGAAAATGGGCGAACTGGGCTTGCTGGGCATGGTGGTCCCAGAGGAATGGGGCGGCACCTATGTCGACTATGTGGCCTATGCATTGGCGGTAGAAGAAATTTCCGCCGGCGACGGTGCTACCGGCGCCTTCATGAGCATCCACAACTCCGTGGGCTGCGGGCCGGTGCTCAACTACGGCAGCGAAGAACAGAAGCAGACCTGGCTGGCGGACCTTGCCAGCGGCCAGGTCATCGGCTGTTTCTGCCTGACCGAACCCCAGGCCGGTTCCGAGGCGCACAACCTGCGCACCCGCGCCGAACTGCGCGACGGCCAGTGGGTGATCAATGGCGCCAAACAATTCGTCAGCAACGGCAAGCGCGCCAAACTGGCGATTGTGTTTGCCGTGACCGATCCGGACCTGGGCAAACGTGGCATCTCGGCGTTCCTGGTACCGACCGACACCGCCGGTTTTATCGTCGACCGCACCGAACACAAGATGGGCATCCGTGCTTCCGACACCTGCGCGGTGACCCTGAACAACTGCACCATCCCCGAAGCCAATTTGCTGGGCGAACGCGGCAAGGGCCTGGCCATCGCCTTGTCCAACCTCGAAGGCGGCCGCATCGGCATCGCCGCCCAGGCACTGGGCATCGCCCGCGCAGCGTTTGAAGCGGCACTGGCTTACTCCCGTGATCGTGTGCAGTTTGGCAAAGCGATCAATGAACACCAGAGCATCGCCAACCTGCTGGCCGACATGCACATGCAGTTGAACGCCGCGCGATTGATGATCCTGCACGCCGCACGCCTGCGCACGGCCGGCAAACCCTGTCTGTCGGAGGCGTCACAAGCCAAGCTGTTTGCATCGGAAATGGCGGAAAAGGTCTGCTCGTCCGCGATTCAGATTCATGGCGGCTACGGGTATCTGGAAGACTATCCGGTGGAGAAGTACTACCGGGATGCGCGGATCACGCAGATCTACGAAGGGTCGAGCGAAATTCAGCGAATGGTGATTGCCCGCGAGCTGAAGAACTACCTGATTTGATGCCCTGTACCTGTAGGAGCGAGCTCGCTCGCGATGGTGGCCAACGATAACGCGGGGTACCTGAATCAACCCGGTGCCCTCAGGTTTTTCGCGAGCAGGCTCGCTCCTACAAGGGGATCTCATAAACGCTGAGATCCAATGTGGGAGCGGGCTTGCTCGCGAAAGCGTCCGAAAGGTGACTACATCACTTGCCTTGGAACTCAGCCTCACGCTTGGCAATGAACGCCGCCATCCCTTCCTTCTGATCCTGCGTCGCAAACGCCGCATGGAACACCCGACGCTCAAAGCGCACGCCTTCGGCCAGGCTCACTTCGAAAGCACGGTTGACGCTTTCCTTGACCATCATCGCAATCGGCAACGATTTTTTAGCGATCAACGCGGCGACTTTCAGCGCTTCATCCAGCAGCTCATCGCTCGGCACGATACGCGCCACGATGCCGCAACGTTCCGCTTCCACGGCATCGATCAAGCGGCCGCTCAGGCACATTTCCATGGCCTTGGCCTTGCCCACGGCGCGGGTCAGGCGTTGGGTGCCGCCCATGCCCGGCAACACGCCGAGGTTGATTTCCGGCTGGCCGAATCTGGCGTTGTCACCGGCCAGGATGAAATCGCACATCAACGCCAACTCACAGCCGCCGCCCAGGGCAAAACCGTTGACCGCCGCGATGATCGGCTTGCGGCGGTTGGCTACGCGGTCGCTGTCGCTGAACAGGTCGTCGATGTAGATCTGCGGGTAGGTCAGCTCCGCCATTTCCTTGATGTCGGCACCGGCGGCGAAGGCTTTTTTCGAACCGGTCAGGACGATACAGCCGATGTTCGAGTCAGCCTCGAAACCATCAAGGGCCTGGTTCAGTTCGCTGACGATCTGCGCATTCAGCGCATTCAGCGCTTGTGGACGGTTGAGGGTGATCAGGCCAACGCGGCCGTGGGTTTCCAGCAAAATCGTTTCGTAGCTCACAGGGGACTCCTTCTTATAAATTGCGCGAAATGACCATGCGTTGAATATCGCTGGTGCCTTCGTAGATCTGGCAGACCCGTACGTCGCGGTAGATCCGCTCCACCGGGAAATCGTTGAGGTAACCGTAACCGCCCAGGGTTTGCAGCGCCGAGGAGCATACCTTCTCGGCCATTTCCGAGGCGAACAACTTGGCCATCGACGCTTCGACCAGGGCCGGTTTGCCACTGTCACGCAGAGCGGCGGCGTAGTGCACCATTTGCCGCGCCACGGCGATCTGGGTCGCCATGTCCGCCAGGCGGAACGCCACGGCCTGGTGCTCGATGATCGGCTTGCCGAAGCTCTCGCGCTCACGGGCGTAATCGCGCGCCGCTTCGAACGCGGCACGGGCCATGCCCACCGATTGCGAAGCGATGCCGACGCGACCGCCTTCAAGGTTGGCCAGGGCAATCCTGTAGCCTTCGCCCTCCTCGCCCAAACGATTGGCCAGCGGCACCTTCACGTCTTCGAAGAGGATCTGGCAGGTGTCGGACGCATGCTGACCTAGCTTGTCTTCGACCCGCGCGACTTTGTAGCCCGGCGAATCGGTCGGCACTATAAAGGCGCTGATGCCACGTTTGCCGGCACTCGGATCGGTCACCGCAAACACGATCACCACCCCGGCATTCTGCCCGGAGGTGATGAACTGCTTGCAGCCGTTGAGCACATAATGATCGCCTTCCAGGCGCGCACGGGTTTTCAGGCCGCTGGCGTCGGAACCGGCCTGGGGCTCGGTCAGCGCAAAGGCACCGAGCATCGCACCGCTGGCCAATGGTTTGAGGAAGCGCTCTTTCTGCTCATCGGTGCCGTAGTTGAGGATCGGTACGCAACCCACGGAGTTGTGCACGCTCATGATGGTCGAGCAGGCGCCATCGCCGGCGGCGATTTCTTCCAGCGCCATGGCGTAGGCCAGGTAACCGGTGTCGCATCCGCCCCACTGCTCCGGCACCAGCATGCCGAAGAAGCCCAGCCCGGCCATTTCGCCGATGGCTTCCTTGGGAAAACGGTGCTCGCGGTCCCACTCGGCAGCGAAGGGCTTCAGCCGTTCCTGGGCAAAGTCCCGGGCCATGTCACGGATTTGTTGTTGGTCGTCATTGGGGATCATGGTGAATCCTTAAATCAAGCTAAATGCGAAACCCTGTAGGTGCGAGCTTGCTCGCGATGGGGCCGTGTCAGTCAACTTTATTGCTATCTGACCCACCGCTATCGCGAGCAAGCTCGCTCCCACAGGGATTGGTGTTGGCCTCAGTAGAGGCATTCCACGGCCATCGCCGTCGCTTCACCGCCGCCAATGCAGATCGCCGCAACACCACGTTTGAGGCCTTTCTGGCGCAGGGCCGAAAGCAGGGTCACCAGAATCCGCGCACCGGACGCACCGATCGGGTGCCCGAGGGCGCAAGCACCGCCGTGCACGTTGAGTTTCTCGTGAGGGATTTCCAGATGAGTCATCGCGGCCATGCCGACCACGGCGAAGGCTTCGTTGACTTCCACCAGATCCACGTCATTGAGCGACCAGCCGGTTTTCTTCATCAACTTCTTGATTGCACCAATCGGTGCCACCGGGAACAGGCCCGGGGTGTCGGCGAACGCAGCGTGGCCATGAATCACCGCCAAGGGTTTCAGGCCTTGTTTCTGTGCCTGGGACTGGCGCATCAGCACCAGCGCGGCGGCACCGTCGGAGATCGAACTGGAGTTGGCCGCCGTCACCGTACCGCCTTCGCGGAACGCCGGCTTCAGCGAAGCAATCTTGTCCAGCCTGGCTTTTGGCGGCTGCTCGTCGTTGCTGATCACCACCTGCTCTTTGCCGACCGTCACGGTCAGCGGCACGATTTCGGCCTTGAAGCTGCCGTCCTTGATCGCCTGTTGCGCGCGAGTGGTCGAGGCAATGGCAAACGCGTCCTGGGCTTCACGACTGAAGCCGTTGGTTTCGGCGCAGTCTTCTGCGAAGGTGCCCATCAGGCGGCCCTTGTCGTAGGCGTCTTCGAGGCCGTCCAGGAACATCGAGTCCTGCACTCGACCATGGCCCATGCGGTATCCGGCACGGGCGCGATCCAGCAGGTAAGGCGCGTTGGACATGCTTTCCATGCCACCGGCAACCACCACATCGGCACTGCCCGCCAGCAGCATGTCATGGGCCAGAATCGCCGCTTCCATGCCGGAGCCGCACATCTTGTTCAGGGTGGTGCAGCGGGTCGATTTATCCAGCCCCGCACCCAGCGCCGCCTGACGCGCAGGGGCCTGGCCAAGGCCTGCCGGCAGCACGCAGCCGAACAGCACTTCGTCGACGCTATCACTGGCAACACCGGCACGTTCGACGGCGGCCTTGATGGCGGCCGCACCGAGTTGCGGTGCGGTCAGGCTTTTCAGTTCGCCCTGGAAACCGCCCATCGGGGTGCGGACGGCGCTGACGATAACAATTGGATCGTTGGACATTGTCATGACAAATCCTCCTTACTTGGCGGCCATGCGCAAGGCACCGTCGAGACGGATCACCTCGCCATTGAGCATGCTGTTTTCAATAATATGCTTGACCAGCCCGGCATACTCGCTCGGTTTGCCCAAACGCGGCGGGAATGGCACGCCAGCGGCCAGGGAATCGCGGACTTCCTGGGTCATGCCGGCCATCATCGGCGTCTCGAAGATGCCGGGGGCGATCGTCATGACACGAATGCCGAAGCGCGCCAGCTCACGGGCCGCCGGCAAGGTCAGGCTGACAATCGCGCCCTTGGACGCCGAGTAAGCCGCCTGGCCGATCTGGCCGTCGTAAGCCGCGGCAGACGCGGTGTTGATGATCACGCCGCGCTCGCCATCGGCATCCGCTTCGGTCTCGGCAATCGCCGCGGCCGCAAGGCGCAGCATGTTGAAGCTGCCGATCAGGTTGACGTTGATCACCTGGCTGAAACTGGCCAGCGCATGCGGACCTGTCTTGCCGAGAATCTTCTCGCCACGCACGATGCCGGCGCAGTTCACCAGGCCATTGAGGCCACCAAAGGCCTTGACCGTCGCCTGCACGGCAGCTTCGGCCGCTGCTTCGTTGCTGATGTCCGCCACCACGCTTTGTGCACCAAGGCGCTGGGCCTGGGCTGCAACGGCTTCGGCGTTCATGTCCACCAGCATCACTTTGGCGCCAGCGGCGACCAGCACCTCGGCGGTGGCGGCACCGAGGCCGGAAGCGCCACCGGTGACGATAAAAATCTTGTTCTGGATCTGCATCATTATTTCCCTGGATTCAAGCTGGAAGGTTCTTCGCCGCGGCCTCTTGAGCCTTGGCGATTTCCTGGTTGCGCAAGATAAAGCGCTGCAATTTGCCGCTGGGGGTTTTCGGCAATTCGCTGACAAATTCGATTTCACGGGGATACGAGTGCGCCGCCAGACGCTTGCGCACGTGCTGGCGCAGCTCTTCGGCCAACTCGGAGGCGGCGCGGTATTGCGGGCTGAGCACGACGAACGCCTTGACCAGTTCGGTGCGCTCCGGATCTGGCTTGCCGACCACGGCGGCCTCGACCACGGCCGGGTGTTCGATCAGCGCACTTTCCACGTCGAAGGGACCTACCCGGTAGCCGGAGGTGGTGATCACGTCATCACTGCGACCGACGAAGCTGATGCTGCCGTCCGGGTTCCACTCCACGGTGTCGCCACTCAAGTAGTAGTTGCCGACAAAGGCCTTGGTCGGCCCGCCTTCGTAGCCGGCGAACCAGCACATCGGCGACTGGCTGCGGTCGATAGCCAGGATGCCCGGCTGCCCAACGCCGAGTTCCTTGTACTCGTCATCCAGCACCACAATGCGGTGGCCCGGCGAGGCAAAACCGGCGGCGCCCATGTGAATCGGGTGCTCCAGGCCGTGGTGGTTGCACAGCACCATGCCCAGTTCGGTCTGGCCGTAGTGGTCGTGGATGACCACGTCGAGGTTATCGGCGAACCATCGGATCACTTCCGGGTTCAGCGGCTCGCCGGCGCTGCTGACGATACGCAGCTTGCCCTTGATCGACCTGGCGAATTCATCGCCGCCGGCAATCAGCAAGCGGTAGGCCGTGGGCGAACCGGTGAGGTTGGTGATCCCGTATTTGTTGATCACCCGGCAGGTGCTTTCGAGGGTGAACGGGCCATCGTAAAAGGTGATCGGATGGCCCATGGACATTGGCCCCGTGACACCGAAATAAATGCCGTAGGCCCAGCCCGGGTCGGCGACGTTCCAGAAGGCGTCTTCCGGGCGCAGATCCACCGCATCGCGGGTGTAGCTCTGGAACGCTACGATGGCCTTGAGCGGCACCGACAGCGCTTTCGACGGGCCAGTGGTGCCCGAGGTGAACATCAGCAGGAACGGATCTTCACCGGTCAGCAGCACCGGTTCACAGGCGGCGGAATAGTTGGCCAGTTCGGCCCAGAAACTGAAATCGCCATGCACCAGGCCCTGCCCTTTGGCACCGGTGACAGTCACGATGGTCGGGCAATCGGCGACTTCGGCGAGTTTCGGCCGGTTCACTGCATCGGTCACCACCACTTTGGCGCCAGAGCTGCCCAGGCGGTGCTCGATGGCCTTGGGGCCGAATGCGGTAAACAGCGGTTGATACACTGCGCCGATGCGCCAGGTGGCGAACACTGTGATCAACAGTTCGATATTGCGGGGCAACAGGCCGGCGACCTTGTCGCCTTTCTTCACGCCCTGGGCCAGCAGGTAGTTGGCGAAACGCGCGGCCTTGTCCTGCAAGTCGGTGAAGGTGTACGAAGCACCAGCGCCATCACGTCCTTCCCAGAACAGCGCGATGCGACCCGGCAAGGCATGCCGGTCACAGCATTCGACACAGGCGTTGAGGGCCGTCAGATCGCCCGCGAGCGCGGCATCGACGGTGTGCTGATAATTGAACTGAGAAGTAGCAGACAAGTAATCGCGCATTGCCAGAATCCCACTGTGTTTTTTATTAGGTTGGGGGGAACCGTAATCAACAGGGAAATACTCGCTCTGCGCGGGTTACCGGGCAATGGTCAAAGCTATCAAGTTGTCTGACTGCTTTGGCCAAAGCCCGCTGGGCATCAGGAGGTGAAGCGCACCCCGGGCCTGGCGCGTTCGTCCACGATCAGTTCGAACACATCCGGCCGCGCGTAGTGGCCGACCACGTCATAGTCGTAGCGGGCGCGCACCAGGTCGTCGGTGTCGATTTGCGCTGTGAGCAACCCGGCACTTTCAAGCAACGGTCCGGCGAGGATGTCGCCCATGGGACCTACGATCACACTGCCACCGGCAATCAACGGTCGATCCGCCGGCCAGTTGGCGATGTCCAGGCTCAGGGCCTGGGGCGATGCCTGGACCTGGCAGGCGCTGACCACGAAACAGCGCCCCTCATGGGCAATGTGGCGCATGCTGACTTGCCACATCTCCCGTTCGTCCACGGTCGGCGCGCACCATACCTCCACGCCTTTGGCGTACATCGCCGTGCGCAGCAGCGGCATCATGTTTTCCCAGCACACCAGCGCACCGACACGCCCGACCTGGCTGTCGATCACCGGCAAGGTCGAGCCATCGCCCTTGCCCCAGATCAGCCGTTCGGTGCCGGTGGGCATCAGTTTGCGGTGTTTGGCCACCAGCCCGGCCTGCGGATCGAAGTACAGCGCGGTGCAGTACAAGGTGCTGCCGGCGCGCTCGATCACACCGATCACCAGATTGGCCCCGGTGCGTGCGGACAGTGCCGCCAACGCCTCGGTTTCCGCACCGGGTACGTCGATGGCATTGGCAAAATAGTGGGCAAAGGCTTCGCGCCCTTGCGGCAGGCGATAACCCAATTGCGTACCAAAGCCCTCGCCTTTGGGATAACCGCCCAGCAGCGCTTCCGGCATCACCACCAACCCGGCGCCGGATTCGATGATTGCGTTTTCATAGGACAGGATCTGTTCCAGGGTTTCAGCCTTGCCGCCGGGCAAGGCGCCGATCTGCAGGGCTGCGACAATTGATTTGGGCATCTTGGAAACTCCATTCGCATCAGGTGTTGCTCATTCTCCGGCGTCAGGCAATCATCAATAAAGACCGATTCACTGCTGAATGATATGAACCAAATGAATATCACCGACGTCGACCTCAACCTGCTCAAAGTCTTCGAAGCGCTGCACGAAGAGTCCAGCGCCAGCCGTGCCGCGCTGCGCCTGGGCGTGACGCAATCGGCCGTCAGCGCGGCCTTGCGTCGCTTGCGCGAGCTGTATGGCGATCAGCTGTTCGTGCGCACCGGACGCGGCCTGGCCCCCTCGCTCAAGGCCAATCAGCTCAAACCAGTGGTCAGCGATGCCCTGAACAAATGCCGGCAGAGCCTGGCGATGGTCGATCCGGCTGCGCAACAGTACGAAGGTCGCTCGGTCACGGTCGGCATGTCGGATGATTTCGAGATTGCCTACGGCCGGCGGCTGATCGAAGAGATCGCCCGTTGCGCGCCGAAACTGCGGCTGATTTTCCGCCAGACCCACAGCCAGATCGTCGCCCAGGCGTTGATGGAGCGCAGTATCGACCTGGCGATTGCCGCGGGCGGGTTTGCCGAGCGGCTGCTCAGCCGTCAGGTGCTGGGGGAAGGTGGCTATCTGTGCCTGGTGGACCCGTCGAGCCTGGTCGAGGGCCAGCAAAGCATCGGTCTCGAGGAGTTTGTGGCCCGCGAACACATTCTGGTGTCGTCCGGCGGTTTTATCGGGATTACCGATGAGGGCTTGGCAGCGCTGGGGCTGAGCCGGAGGGTGTGCGCCTCGACCACGCATTTTGCCGCGTTACCGCACTTGCTAAAAGGCAGTCGGGCGGTGGCGACCATTCCGGCCCATGCCGCCCAAAGCATCGCAACGCTCAGCGGGCTGGCGCTGCTGCCCTGCCCCCTGGCGTTGCCGCGCTACCCGATCGAACTGGGCTGGCGGACCAGCACCCAGCTCGACCCGGTGCTCTTGAAAGTGCGCGAGGCAATCGTCGCGAGTTTCGCCTGACAGCCGTTGTTACTTGTTGGCCGCCATCAGGCGATTGACTTCACTGCGCACCATGTTGGCGTATTCCGGCGGCGACATGCCGTCCAGTTCGGCGCGCACCCATTCGGCCCATTTGCCTTTGCGCTTGGCCCGTTCGCCGAACAACCGCGCAGCCTCACCCTTGGCCTTGCCCAGGTTGTTTTGCCAGAGTTCGAACAGACGGGATTTCTCGTCTTCAAGCGCTGCGCGCTCGGCGAGGGGTTTGTCGGCCAGATTGAAGCTCATGGGAATTTCCTGCTGCGTAAAATAGGCGACATCTTACACTGTAGGACGAAAGGTCCTGCGCCGGTTTTTCAGCAAGATGGCCTCCCCGGGCAAAATAGCTGCAACTTTTCCGACGACGGCAGACTCCATTGTTCACTGTCCACGTACCTGCAAGGAGTACTTCAATGGCCCGCAAAACCGCCGTGCAAGCCGCCGAAGATCAAATCAAGGATCAAGCCTTCAGCGAACTTCAAACGCTGATCGAAGAATCGGAAAAGCTGCTGAAAAGCAGCGCCTCGCTGGTCGGGGAAGAAGCAGAGACCCTTCGTGGACAAATCGCCCTGAAACTCCGGCAGGCAGGGGATTCGGTGAGCAGCGTGCGCGACCGCACCCGGCCCGCGGTCGAGGCCACTGAAACCTATATCGGCGGGCATCCATGGCAAACCGTGGCGATTTCCGCCGGGTTCGGCCTGGTGGTGGGGTTGCTGCTGGGTCGTCGCTAAGCACGCGATCTGTCAGCCATGAATCCCCCCTGTGGGAGCGAGCTTGCTCCGGGCGGCGTTCCGACGATGGCGGCAGTCCAGTCAACATCTACGTTGAACAGGCTGACGTCATCGCGAGCAAGCTCGCTCCCACAGGGGGTTGCGCAAAACTTTTCCTTTAGAGACCCGCCAGCTCCCGCAAGTTCGCCAGCGTCCGGGCATCCAGCTCAATGCCGTTGGCCAGCGACCTGGCGCGCTGATGATGACGCCGGTCACCCGGCAAGCGCTTCAGGCCGACACCGTGCATTTGCCGCACCAGTTCCTGGCTGCGCTCGGCAAAACTTTGCCCCGCCGCCTTGTCCGGATCGATCACGATAAGCAACTGGCCAGTCCAGGGGGTCTTGGCACCAGGGTGGTTCTTCCAGTCGAACTCGAAGGAAAAATTGCCGCCGGTCAGTGCCGCCGCGAGCAACTCGACCATCATCGACAACGCCGAGCCCTTGTGCCCGCCGAAAGGCAGCAACGCGCCGCCCTCGAGAATCGCCTTCGGGTCCGTGGTCGGCTGGCCGAGACTGTCCACGCCCATCCCTTCCGGCAAGCGTTCACCTTCGCGGGCGGCAATTTGCACATCGCCATGGGCAATGGCGCTGGTGGCCAGGTCGAAGACAATCGGCCCGCCCTCGGCCCGCGGTGCAGCGAAGGCAATCGGGTTGGTGCCGAACAGTGGCCGGTCGGCCCCGTGGGGCACCACGCAGGTCATGCTGTTGACCACGCTCAATGCCACAAGACCCTCTTCAGCGAAGGGTTCGACATCCGGCCACAAAGCCGCGAAATGGTGCGAGTTACGGATCGCCAGCACCGCGATGCCGGCACTTCGGGCCTTCTGTACCAGTAACTCGCGTGCCGCCGCCAGGGCCGGCTGCGCAAAACCGTTATTGGCGTCGACTCGCACAAACCCTGAAGCCACATCTTCGACCAGCGGAACGGCCTGGCCATTGACCCAGCCGCTTTGTAGCGTCGAAACATAACCAGGAATGCGGAATACCCCGTGACTGTGCGCGCCGTCGCGCTCGGCACAGGCGCAGTTTTGTGCCAGCACCCGGGCAACCTCGACCGACGTGCCGTGACGCAGAAAAATCTTCTCCAGCAAAGCGCTCAGCGCTTCGAGTGACAGGTGTGACGGGACCGCGGTAGAGGCGTGATCGTGTGGCGCAGACATCTGAAGCTCCAGACTAATTATTGGAGGGGGCAACAGCGTACAAAGACCCGCCGATTAACAACGCGCGGCGTGCGAACTGTCAACCTTTCGCTCAGGGTCGATGAGGTCTATCCCTGTCACAAACGCCCGCGACCCGTGCGTTATCTATTTACCACCCGCGTCAACGCACCGGCTTTTAGTCTCGATGCTCAATCCACAGGCGCCATTGAGTGGCACCTAGAACGAGACTCGACGATGTCTACACCAGTAACTCCGCTGTTTTTCCCCGAGGCGCTGATGTCGCGCGGTCTCTGGAGAGAACTTGGCCAAACCCACGGACTGACGCGAAGGGACTTCGAATGGTTCAGCCATATCGAACTGGCCACCCAGGCACTGCGCGACGAGCAGACGCCGCCCATGCTGGCGAAGAGAATCCTGCTGAAAATCCCTGGACTGGAACCCGTGGCGCTGGCCGGCAGTTTTTTGCTGACTGCGACGCCCGATGACAATGGCGTGATTCTCTACACCCCGTACGCGGGAATAAAAAAGTTCGCCGACCGTACGGCCCTGACCGAACAGCTGGTGACGCAACTCAAAGCGGCCGGTGAAGACGACGACCTGCTGGCCTTCATGGCGCTGTCTCAACGCAAGGCCGTGGTGGGCGCCACCGACATCGAACTGGACTTTCAAACCATCGACGGGGACGTGTTCGAAGACCAGCGCAGCACCCTCTCCACCCAGCAGCAACTTAACGACCAGGCCCTGCTCGACGAATTGAAAGCGCTGCCGTCCCTGACCTCTCTGCTCGACACATTGCTGAGTCAACGTCTGGCGGCGTCGTTTCCCGGTCTAGATCAGAGCCGGACCCAAGTGAACTTCTACCTGGCTACAACGCCAGAAAATGCGGGCGTAAGCCATCCGGCGCGACGCTGGGTCAACACCCTTTCCCTGAGTGACGCGGTACTCCTGCACTATCGCCATCAGCGTTGGCCATCCGGGCAGTCCCATGAATTTTCCCATCCGGGAAAGTCCCCGGCAAAAGCCGACCAGCCACTCTGGGAAACAGCCGTCACGACAATCTCGCGCCAACTGATCGGCCTGCTGATCGGGCAGCTCGAAGGTTTCTGGGCTGCGGCGAGCACCGAAGGTGCATCGCGTCGCCAGTTCTTCGGCCAGGCCATCGCCGACCAGGCGAGGGTACAACTGCTGCTCAAGCGCGAAGCCGGGATCATCACCCCTGAGCAAAGCCAGGACTTGCACGCGTTGATCTCGACGGCCAGCCGGACGAACAAAGCTATGACGGTCGAAACCGTGCGTCTGTGGGAGTACCAGGCCAACTATGTAGAGTTGGCCGGCTCACTGATGGTCAGCGCCGGCAATGCGTTTCTCTACACGCCCACCGCAGGCCTGCAGGTGCTCGAGAACTATCAGGACTTTTGCGATACGGTGCTGAGCAAGTTCAGTGCGGCCGGTCATGAGGATGAACTCTATGGTCTGCTGAGCCTGGATGAACGCCAGCGTTTCATTGGTTTTGACCGGCCGAATGTGACCGGGGAAGTGATTGGCGGCGCGATCTTCCCCAAGCTCTTCGACGGGATCATCAGCAAGCAACGGCAGAACATGGAATATGCCCTGCAGGTGTTCCGTCACAGTGACGGCAACGTGGACATCCACGCCCTGTTCGACAAGGCGCTGGATATCCGCTCGATGATCAGCGAGCGACTGCTGACGCTGGATGCCGGCGGACGCTGGAGCACACGCCCCGTGTTATCCGGCAATCAGCATCCCTCCACCGTGCTGGCCGATACAGCGGCAGCTTTCGTCAAAACCTTCTGCGACATCGAAACACTGATCAACGCGGATTTTGCAGCACAACCGGTTGCGTCTCTGGCCTTGCAACGGGTCTATCTGGAAAACATGAAACCCCGCCTGGCCCATGCACTTGCCGTTGGCCTGCGTGGCGAGGCCAGCCTGCGGGTGCTTGGTGCAACATTGCGGGATGCGGATCGGGCCATTGTCGAAACAGTCTTCAACCCGGACCAGCCCGACCGGCAAAACCGCCTGTCACTCAAGGGTTTCCGTCCCGATGCCTACTCGTTGACGCTGGAGCGCTCCGGCCAGCAGGATGTCCTGCCCCTGGCCCATTGTCTGCTCGTGACCGAGCGTGGCGGACTCGATCCCTCGCATTCCGGCCGGACGATCCTGTGGACGCCCGCCGAGGGCCTGGAAGTCTTTGACACCATCAGTCGTGCACGGCTGGAACTGAACCGCCGCCTGCTCGAGCCGCAGCAACGCCTGGCGCTGCTGGAAAACCTGACCCCGGCCCAGCGCGTCTTTCACCAACGATACTCACTGGGACCGTTGCGGCTGATTGAAGGGTCTGTGTTGGAACGGGTCGCGCAATCGTCCATCGAGCACTTTTTGGCTCGCTGCGAACACGTACGTACTTTCGACCTGAGCGACACGAAGCAGAAAAAAGCCCTTGAAGACCTGACCACAACGGTCCTCAACACCAACCTGGGAAGAGCCACGTCGATTGCCCGGGCGATCAGCCAGCAGCAGTCCCTGCCCGCCTGGCTGGGAATGGCTCCGCTGCAAGAGCAGCGACTGCACCTTGAACTGCTGGAGCAATACCGCCACAGCGTTGTTGAGGACAAAGACTATTTACACGGGACCAAACCCCTCAAGTCGTATGTGCAGGAAACACTGAAATCGTTGCTCGCCAGCCGCTTCCCCGCAACAGCGCTGGACCCTGACAATATCGAAATCACCCCGGACCTGGCCCTGGTCGGCCCCGCCCGGAGCCTCACCGAGTTCGCCTTGCAGCACATCAACATTGCGCAAGGCACAGGGTTCAAGGTCGGGTCGGCAACCACTCAAACGCTGCCCCGAAATCTGGATCAGGCGGCTGTCCGCCAACTGTTGCGATCACTGGACATTGCGCAGAACTACGCCAAACAGGTCACGGACAGCTTGTCGAATCAAGCGGCCGACGTCGAAAGCAAGATGTTGCGCTTCGTCAAGCAACTGCCCTGGCAACTGCTGCAACACGCGCACGAACTGAAACTGCAGCAACGACTTTCCGACAGCGCTTTCGATTTGCTTCGGCAAGTATTCGACATGCCGGACGCCATCGCCCGGGCGACCGTAGAAGGTGCTCACGCCATTGCCCGACCATTGGAACTGATCAAGACAACCGGTGCCGCCGCCGTCAAGGCACTGGGCCTGTACCTGATTGGCCCAGGCGCGGGCAAGGCAGGCCCGCAAATCCTCTATGCCCCTTACCACCCGGGTGGTTCACCCTTCGTTGAGTTCAACAATGAGGCCAGCGTTGTTTCGGCACTCAACACACCGGGGCCATTGCAGGACATGTTGATACGTCGCCTGCCGGACAGTGAGCAAACGGTGTTTCGCAACCTGTTGGAGTCCACCGTCGGCCAGTCAAGCGAAATCACCCTTGCGTCCAACCCCATCGGCGGCAACCTGCTCACCCATTTGTTCCATGACAACACCCAACTGTTGGTGAAGATGCTCGCCAGCCAGTCACACGCTAGCGGTCAGTCGGACTGGGAGGCCGTTAAACACCTGTTCGGCGCCGGCATCGAGCGCATTTCAAGCCTGCTGCCGGGCAAACTCGCGTACGTGCAGTTTCTTTGGAAGGCCTACAAGGATGCCCTCAATTCGGCCGAAGCCTTGCAGGACCATCATTGGATGACCGCGTTGCGCGAGTTTATTGCCGGGACGGCGCAAATCCTGTCATTGGGCCGGCTGTCACTTGAAGGATGGGGCGAAAGCGCCCAGGAAACCGGCGAAGCCGTTGCTCCACCGGCTGTCACCCCCGTGATCGCTCAACCCTGGTCGAAGATTCGGTCGACAGCAGCAATGCGCACCCGGCTGCAACCGTTCGAAACCACGGTTGAACTCAAGGACCTGGCGAAAAACAGCACTGACGGCACCTATGTGGACGCGGGCAGCAAGAAAACCTACGCCGCCATTGCCGGAAAGGTGTACGGCGTGAACAAGACCGGAGCGGTCTGGAGAACGATCAAAGGCAAGGAAGAAGGCCCCGTGTTAACGATTACTCCTGACAAGCAATTGGTCATCGACCCGGATTTCCACACCGTTCACTTCGGCAAAGTCGTCTCGAAAATGCACAATCAGTATGCCAACGCCTATGTTGCGCGGGCGGTCCTGAACATCGAGGCCCGGGGGATGGACGAAATCCGGGCAAAGCATCCCGCTAAAGCCTGCATGATCGTGCAGGCCATCGACATGGCTCGTTATTATGCGTTCAACAGCCTGCACAATCTGGTGCAACTCAGGAAACTCGTCCCGGGCACACGGCTCGATACCTTCCTCAAACAGTTCTTTGATGTTGGTCAGGTCGACAAATCACTGCTCGAAAAAATCAAACAGGCCATCGTCCCCGTCTGCAACGCGCTGGTCGATCCCGATGAAGACTGGATGAACTCGCAACGCTTTATCGTGGGTTCAAGTCGGGACCCGAAGGACAACCTCATCGCGTTTGTCGTGGACAAGGATCTACAGCGCAATGTGCATTTCACGGAAAAATTCTTCAATCAACAACTCGACTGGTACAAATCCAGCCTGACACAGCCCTTCGATGTCGACGGCCACAGCCAGGCCGCGACCCTGATACACGAATTCGCTCATTTGTTTTCCGGGGCCGTTGACATTGCATACCTTGAGGCCAGGCTGCCGTTCAGCGATCTGGTAGCGTCGGTCACCGGCTATGGCGCGGCAAAGAAACAGTCTCAGCTGGATTTCCAGCGAGAAGCCTTATCGATGAAAACGCCGGAAGCGGAACTGTTCGCACGCTGGAACAGTGGCCTGCAATCCTGGATCAGCCTGGATTCGATTCCGGATTCTTATCACATTGGCAAGACCATTTTGCGGCTGACGGGCAGCCAGACCATGGATAAGGCACGGGAAGCTTTTTTAAACAGGCAGGAATCGAAGTTCCGAACCGATGTCATTTTGCACAATGCCGACTCGATCGCCTTTTTGATCTGCGAAATGGGCCGGCAACTGGACCCGGTGCCGGTCACTCCGACCACTGAAACCTGACCGCGGCGTAACAACGCGCAGATCCCCGGGTCTGCGCAGCACAACGGTGTTTGACTTGATGTTTTTTTCACGCACCCTATGGATACTGTTTATTCGACAACAGATGTTCCAAAGGCGATGCGTTGAAAAAAAACAACACATTGATGGTTAAATGCCATGACTGATGTTCTCGCAGACTTCCCCCAAGGTTAGAATGCAGGAAATCAGGAAGGGCCAATGACCGACCACACACTTTCGGAAGCCGAATTCGACGCTATCACCGATGCTGCCGCGCATTGGTGCATGCGTCTGCACGCCAGTGACTGCACCGAGCAAGAGCGCCAGGCGTTCGAGCAATGGCGTGATGCACATCCGCTCCATGCCTTCGAGTACGAAGCGATGCTGGAGATCTGGGATGTCGCCGGCGAGTTGCCTCGTCCCGAACCCGTCGTGCCGCTGGTTCGCCGCCAACCCGAAACCCCGTGGCGCCGCCTGGCCATTGCCGCGGCGGTATGTGCCCTGGCACTGCCTTTGGCCGGTTATGGCGGCTGGCACCTGGGCTGGGTACCGAACGCGTACCAGCATTTCGAAGCGACCGACAATGTGCGTACCGTCACGTTGAAAGACGGCAGCCAGGTGGAGCTGAACCTGGGCAGCGAGCTGACGTACAGCAACTACAAGGATCAGCGGCAAGTCACGCTGGATAAAGGCGAAGCCTTCTTCAGGGTCAGCCATGACACCCGCCACCCCTTCGTGGTCAAGGCCGCCGAAGGCCGGATTCGCGTGACCGGCACCCAATTCAACGTCTGGATGTATGAAGACCAGGTCAAGGTCAACCTGATCGAAGGTTCGGTACTGGTCAGCAGCAACGCCGACCTGCAAGGCGACGGTTTGCGCCTTGGCCCGGCGATGCAGGCCAGTTATCGCCGCGGCGACTTCATTCCCCGCATCAGCCAGACCTATGACAATGACAGCTCGCTGGCTTGGCGCCAGGGCAAGCTGGTGCTCGACGATCTGGCCTTGAGCGATGCGCTGCCCTTGATCAATCGCTACCTGGATAAACCGTTGATGGTGGCTGACCACAGCACCGGCTCGATCCATATCGGCGGCATCTACAACATCAAAGAGATCAACGGCCTGGTAAAGTCCTTGCCGCGGGTCCTGCCGGTCTACCTGACCCGTAACCAGAACGGCAATCTGGTGGTCAACGCGATTCCACAAATCTCCCCGAAAAGCTGAAAAGGCCGCCACCCTTGCGGAGGCGGCCTTCAGCGTTCATGCAAAACTCCACTACCTTACTGCGCGGCCACTTTGGCATCCTGCCGGCGGATCGTCTGCACCTGATAGTCCGGATCGGACAGGATCTGTTGCTCGGTGAAAGGCAGCACGCTCCATTGCTTCCTGGAAAAGGCCTGCGTCTGGTCCCGTGAATACTTCGAGGCCGGGTCGCTGGACAACGAGAATGCCAGCAGCCCTTTGGCCTGCGGTCCGTTTTCGTCAAAGGTCACCACTTGCAGGTAGCTCGTGCCGCTGACCACTTCGCGCTTGCCATCGCTGCGCGGTACGCTCTGGATCGCGTTATAGACCCCCAACGTTCCCGGCCCGCCGTGGATCGGTGTCTGTTGTCCGCCGCTGCTGACCACCTGGATATCGCCCCAGCGACTGTCCGGCTTGAGTCCTGCCGCCTTGACCTGTTCAGCCGAAGCCAGCATCGCTGCCCGTAGCGCCTTCGCCACCTGCGGGTGATCGACTGCCAGGCCCCGTGGGGTATGTTGCGGATCCCGCGGATCGAATGCCACACGCCATACGTCCGGCACCGACTCCAACGCCTCCATGACATTCTGGAAGTGCACAAAGCCCAGACCGCTGCCCAGGTTGGCGTTGCGGTCCCAGGCCTTGAGGCTGGCGCACAGTGGCGCGAGCGTTTTGACATCGGTACCGAGATCCGCCGCGCAGAATTGCAGCAGGTCCGGCATCACTAGGCTGGCTTGATAAACCCGATCGTCCATGACCATGTGTTGCAAGTCCGCTGCCTCGACCTTGCCGGCCTGGGCCTGCGCGCTCAAACGGTCCAGGGCAAAGCGCGAGCGCAGCCCCAGTGGCTGACTGTCCTGGCTGATCAACGGCGAATAGCCGGTCAGCGGTTGCGCCGGGTTGGCCATCCATGCCGAGTCGTTGGAGTGCTGGACAAAGTCCTTGCGTAGCAATTGCGGCAACTTGTCCGCAGCATAGATACCCTGTTGTGCAGCCTGCGGGTCGATGTCCCAGGCACAGGCGCTGTTGGAGCCGTCGAGAATGATCATCTGCAAGCCAACGCGCGGATCGCTGCATTGCGCCAGCTTGTCGACACTGACGTTGGGCACCACCGAGAGGTTCATGTACAGCGTCTGCCCCTGATCGTCCGCTGCCAGCGTATTGACCCACGGAATGCCCTGGATCTCGTGCACGGAAGCCTGGAAATCCTTGAGGTTTTCAGCGCGGTTCATCGCGTACCACTGCTGCAGAACCCGGTCGTTATCCAGATTGGCGTCGCGCAGGCTGTAGGCGTATTGATGATCCCAATCCAGTTTTCCCGGCCATTGCACCACCGGACCGAATTTCGAGCTGTAGACCTCGTGGGAAATTGCCCGGACCTGCCCGTCCGCCTGCCTGACGTTGACGGTCACGGTCTGCTTGTCCATCGGCAAGGACTGGCCGTCGAGCAGGTAACGAGTCGAATCCTTGGGATCGAGCTGCAGGCGATACAGCGTGAAATGCCTGGACGAATCCACGGTGTGGGTCCAGGCCAGATGTTGATTGAAACCGATGTTGATCACCGGCAGGCCGGGCAACGCCGCGCCCATCACGTCCAGTTTGCCGGGAATGGTCAGGTGCATCTGATAAAAACGCATGCCGCCCACCCACGGAAAGTGCGGATTGGCCAGCAACATGCCGCGTCCGTTGAAGGAACGCTCGCTGCCGACCGCGACGGCGTTGCTGCCACGGTCCAGGGCAAAACGCTGCATCCGCGTAGCAGCCACCTGGAACGCCGCCTGTGCGCTCGACGCCCGGGCCACGGCCTGGGGCGGCGTGGCAGCGGCCAGGGCTTCGGCAAACTGGCCGACGCCACCTTCGACCAACAGGCGCCGGGTCAGCTTGACCAGATCCGACGTGGTAATGTCGCGCACCCAATCTCCCTGGCACTGCGGCGGCAATCCCTGGACGCGACGCTCGCTCAAGGAGCGGTTGTACCCCGCCACATAGCCTTCGACCAACTCACGCACTGGCGGGGTCTGGGCCTGCCAGAAACCGGCGACGGCTTGCGGAGTGTTCAGCCAGGTGAAAAATACATCGCTGGCCAGGTTCTCGCGCTCTTCGACGGTGAACTGATCCGGCCCGAAGTACCGCGAACGTTCACCGTTGACCGTAGTGATTTCGTTGGCCAACAGGCACAGGTTGTCCTGGGCGTAGGCATAGCCGATGCCGTAGCCGAGCCCGCGCTCGTTGTCGGCGCGGATGTGCGGCACGCCGAAACCGGTGCGGCGGATCTCGGCGCTCGTTTGCGCAGGCGTATCACTCGCACTCGTCGCAAGGCTCAGCCCCAGGCTCAACCCCAGAGTCACACCCACCAGGCTCAACCTGGTTAACTGGCTGGAAATAATCACGCTCGCTCCTGATCGAAAAAACGATGGTCACGGCTGCGCATACCCACGCGCACCGGGCCTCCCTGTAGGGACGAAGCTCACTACAAAAATTTTAGAGATTACTGCGCAACGCCCAATGCGTCTGACAGGTTGATCACGCGATGGCGACAAAATTTCTACATTCGAGCCTTCATGATTCGGGCTGCTCATACGTCTAATGCTGTAAGAGCGCCCATTTTTTCCTGATCAGGCTCTGAAAGGAGTTTTGCAATGTACAACTCGCAACTGCCAACGGACGGTAGCAACGCGCCAAAGGGTACTTCCATGGGAGTCGGCGTATTCGAGCCGCGTACCGATCGCCACGGCAACGAGCGGATCAGGGTCCTGCTCAAAAGCTTTGGCCTTCGAACCAGTCTGATCCGCCTGAAAGTCATCGATGCCCTGCTGACGGCCGCCGAAAACGACCGCAGCCTTGGTGTGCGTGGCGTGCACAGCCAATTGCTGGACCTGGATATTCCCCTGTCCTTTCTCAGCGTGCGTGAAGTGCTGAAGCGCTTGTGCAGCGAAGGCGTGATTGTCCTCAACCCCGACAAGAGCTACAGCCTGCATCCCCAGGCTGCTGCCATTTTGCGTAACCGATGATCGAATGATCAGACTTTGACCTTGCGGCGCATCACGCCATTGATGACCACCACGACCACCGCCACGCCAATGGCGATGTACTGGAACAGTTTTTCGCTGATGACGCCGGTGTTCTGCAACCAGGAAAGGCCAAACATGATCCCCAGCACCACCAGGGAGATCAGAATCGAGTATTTCAAACGTTGCGACTGAGTCATTGCGGGTTCCTGAATCTGAAAATGTATCCGGTTTGTATCGACGCGCATGCCAAGCGCTTACCCTGTTTCGGGGATAAGCGGCTACAAGCGGGGCCTCATGTTACAGCCGATGAAGAGTTTTGGCTTCATTGCGGCGATAACCATGAGGACTTTCAAATGTTGTGTCGAATCACATTGCTGATTCCCCTGCTGGCCATCCTGACCCTGAGCGGATGCATTGTTTTCCCCCACGGGGGCGGGCATCACGATCACTATGCCAACCATGGCGGACCAGGTTACTACCCACATCGTTAACAGTGGCTCAACGGCCTGAATCCTTTCGGTAAAAGTCATTGCCCGGCTGGGCGCACAGTTCCACCAACCAATCGACGAACACACGCACCCGCCGGGATAACTGGCGGTGCGGCGGATAAAGCGCCGTCATCGGCATGCCCGGTGGCGGCACTTCCCTCAGCACTTCACACAAACGCCCCTCCTCCAGTTGCCGGATTTCTACACCACCGGCACCGACGCCCGCGAAGCCACGGCCACCCTGCATCGCGCGCTGGAACTGGGCGTCAACCTGCTCGATACCGCCGATATGTATGGCCCGCACACCAATGAAGAGCTGATCGGCAAGGCCATTGCCGGCAAGCGCGATCAGGTGTTCCTGGCCAGCAAGTTCGGGATCGTCCGCGATCCGGCCAACCCCACCGCCCGTGGCGTCAACGGTCGGCCGCAATACATTCGCCAGTCCATCGACGGCACGTTGAAGCGTTTGGGCGTGGACACCCTCGACCTGTATTACCAACACCGAATCGACCCGCAGGTGGCCATCGAAGAAACCGTCGGCGCCATGGCCGAACTGGTCAGTGCCGGCAAGGTGCGTTATCTGGGCTTGAGCGAGGCCTCGGCGGCGACCCTGGAACGAGCGCACAAGGTTCATCCGATCAGTGTGTTGCAAAGCGAGTACTCACTGTGGAGCCGCGATCAGGAAGAAAACGGTTGCCTGGCCGCCTGCCAACGCCTGGGCGTCGCCTTTGTGCCTTATAGCCCATTGGGCCGAGGGTTTCTGACCGGCGCGTTGAAAAGTCCGGATGATTTCGTGGCCGACGATTACCGTCGTTTCAGCCCGCGATTTCAGGGCGAAAACTTCGCGAAAAACCTGCTGCTGGTGCAACAGGTACAAGCGCTGGCGGCAGAAAAAGGCGTGACGGCGGGCCAACTGGCGCTGGCGTGGGTGCTGGCCCAGGGTGATTACCTGATTCCGATTCCGGGCACCAAGCAACGTAAATACCTGGAAGAAAACGTGGCCGCTCTGGAGGTGACGCTGAGCGCCGAAGAACTGCACGCGCTGGAAGCGGTCTTTGCGGCGAATGCCACCGCTGGCCTGCGTTATCCGGAAGAAGTCATGAAGCTGCTCGACCGCTAAGGGTCGCCGGCCCGCTCAATGAACCGGGCGGGCCGGGCAACAGGGCGTCAGGCTTCGTCCGAGAGAACAGTGCCCGGCCTCACCATGGGGCCGTTGCTTTTGCCATAAGTTTCCAGGTTTTGCAGCACGTAGATCGCTTTCTTGAACTCGGGAACCAAGTAATTGGCGTACTTGTTACCCTTCAGATTGTTGTTCTGGATGTTCTCCAGTTGCGTCGCGAAATATTCCAGTGCATTGAACTTCGCATCAGGGTCCTTGATGCCAAACCGGTCGAACTTGTCACCGGCATTGCTCAGCGTGACCGCCGTCACATCACTGATCAGGCCGCGTTCTTTCAGTAAGACACTGAGACTGCCCATGGATTTGACTGAAATATTAGTGGGATCAAAACCCTTCATCTGCTTGCGCAATTTCATCTTGTCCATCTTGACTGTATCCAGTTCAACTGGATTGTTGCCCACCAGGTCAAGCATCTGCCTGACCTTGACGCTCTGGGGAACAGGCTTTGATCTGCTGGCGGTATCTCGAACCAACAAGCCCGCCTTCGGGGTCCAGGCGCCGGTATAACCGATAGTCATTGAAAACTCCTTCTTTTTGATCAAGTTAGAAGGTCAGAAGTATCGGCCGGAGCACTAACGCCACCAAACTTTAATTCAGCGCTTTAACAATTTTCGTACAATTAAGATACATGCTGTAAAACTTCATGTTTATTGGACTTCGGAAGATTGATGAATAGTCTTTCAGACTTTTCGTACAGGGCGGATAGTTGGTTTATATCAACACCAATACTTACCCTCCACATTTCAAGCTGACAATTTTGTAATGTCCCCCTCATCTCCCTGACAGCGTTGATCTACCATCATTGAATGGCCTATCTTGTAGCAACTGGAAACACTCCTTGAATGCCTGACCCATAAAAATGGTCAGAATGCGTTTTTTTGCCCGTTAGCCGAGACGAATCCCATGCGAAACCCTCTGCGTCTGATCGCCCTGAGCGCCCTGTTCATGTCTTCCCTGGTCCAGGCCGCCGACCTCATTCCGATCGAGGTTCATCGCGACGCCAATTGTGGTTGCTGCAAAAAATGGATCACCCACCTGGAGGCCAATGGCTTCAAGGTCGATGACCACGTAGAAGCCAGCATGAGCGAATTCAAGCAACAGCACGGCGTGCCGCCACGCCTGGCGTCGTGCCACACCGCATTGATCAATGGCAAATTCGTTGAAGGCCATGTCCCGGCCGATCAGGTCCTGGCCTTGAGCAAACGCGACGATCTGCTGGGCGTCGCGGCCCCCGGCATGCCCATGGGTTCGCCCGGCATGGAAATGGACGGCATGAGCGATGCCTATCAGGTCATCGGCCTGAAAAAGGACGGCACTGACGTGGTGGTTGCGGACTACCCCGCCCATTGATGTCCGGCGCGTACTTCGGATTGTTTTTCGCGGCATTCGGTGCCGCCACGCTGCTGCCGTTGCAATCCGAAGCCGTGCTGGTCGGACTGCTGCTCAGCGATCGCTATTGGCTCTGGGCACTGCTGGCGGTGGCAACGTTCGGCAACGTTCTGGGCTCGCTAATCAACTGGTGGCTGGGGCGCGGGATCGAGCGGTTCCGCGACCGACGCTGGTTTCCGGTGAGCCCCCGGCATCTGGAAAAGGCCCGGCTTCATTACCAACGCTACGGCCATTGGTCATTGCTGCTCAGTTGGCTGCCGGTGATCGGCGATCCGCTGACGCTGGTCGCCGGGGTAATGCGCGAGCCGCTGGGGCGCTTCCTGCTGATCGTCACCCTGGCCAAAGGCGCCCGCTACAGCGTGCTGGCGTTGGCGACTTTGGGCTGGATGGGTTGAACCTTCAAGGGCGGCGATTGCCTGTGATTAATGCCGCCCTAATCGTGTCGATCCAATATAGGCGGATTCCCATGGAGCTCTCCGATGTCGCGCCCCTTCTCCCGCTGGTTACCCAGCCTGTTACTGACCGCCGTCCTGCCCGTCATCGCCCACGCCGAAGGGCCGCAATACGGCCCCGAGTTGCAAGGTTTCGACTACCCCTACACGCTCAAGCACTTTGCCTTTGATTCCCAGGGCCAATCCCTGCAAATGGGTTACATGGACGTCGCCGCCCACGGCAAGGCCAATGGCCGCAGCGTGGTGCTGATGCACGGCAAGAATTTCTGCGGCGCCACCTGGGACACCTCGATCAAAGCCCTCAGCGACGCCGGCTATCGGGTCATCGCCCCGGACCAGATCGGCTTCTGCACCTCCAGTAAGCCGGCGCACTATCAGTACAGCTTCCAGCAACTGGCGACGAATACCCAGCAATTGCTCAAGGCGCTGGGCATCCAGAAAGCCACCCTGCTGGGGCATTCCACCGGCGGCATGCTCGCCACTCGCTACGCCTTGCAATACCCCGAACAGGTCGAGCAACTGGCGCTGGTCAACCCCATCGGCCTGGAAGACTGGAAAGCCCTCGGTGTGCCCTATCGCACGGTTGATCAATGGTACGAGCGCGAACTCAAACTCAGTGCCGAGGGTATCCGCAACTACGAACGCACCACCTATTACGGCGGTCGCTGGAAGCCGGAGTTCGATCGTTGGGTCGACATGCTCGCCGGTCTGAACAAAGGCCCGGGACATACGCAAGTCGCGTGGAACTCGGCACTGATCTACGACATGATCTTCACGCAACCGGTGTTTTACGAATTCCAGAACCTGAAGATGCCGACCCTGCTGTTGATCGGAACATCCGACACCACCGCCATCGGCAGTGACATCGCCCCTCCCGAGGTCAAGGCGAAGATCGGGCACTACGACGTCCTCGGCAAACAGATAGCCGGGCTGATTCCCCAGTCCACGCTGGTCGAATTCCCTGGCATGGGCCACGCGCCGCAGATGGAAGAACCGGCCCGATTCCACCAGGCCCTGCTCGCCTGGCTGAGCAAGACCAACCCCGTGCATTGAAGAGGAAAGGCTGATGCCTGTGCAGATTGCAGTGATCGATGATTGGCAGGATGTGGCGCGCAATGTAGTGGACTGGTCGGCACTGGACAGCGTCGGTGAGGTAAGTTTTCTCCATGACTACCCCACCGATACCTCATCCCTGGCCGAGCGCCTGGCCGGGTTCGAGGTGATCTGCGTGATGCGCGAGCGCACCCGCTTCGATGAAGACCTGCTGAGGCGCTTGCCCAAGCTCAAGCTGCTGGTGACCGGCGGTATGCGCAACGCGGCCCTGGACCTGAAAACCGCTGCCGCGCTGGGTATTCAGGTCAGCGGTACCGACAGCTACAAACACGCCGCACCGGAACTGACCTGGGCGCTGATCATGGCCGCGACCCGCAACCTGGTGGTCGAGGCCAATGCCCTGCGCGCCGGCCAATGGCAACAAGGCCTGGGTGGCGACTTGCATGGCAAGACACTGGCCATCCTCGGTCTGGGCAGCATCGGCCAGCGAGTCGCGCAGTTCGGTCAGGTGTTCGGCATGCGCGTCATCGCCTGGAGTGAAAACCTCACCGCCGAACGCGCGGCACAGGTCGGTGTGACCCGTGTCAGCAAACAGGAGCTGTTCGAACAGGCCGACGTGCTGTCGGTGCACCTGGTGCTCAGCGAGCGCAGTCGCGGTCTGGTGGACGCACAAGCCCTTGGCTGGATGAAGCCCTCGGCGCTGCTGGTGAACACCGCGCGTGGCCCCATTGTCGATGAAGCGGCGCTGATCAAGGCGCTGCAGAAACAACGGCTGGCCGGTGCCGCCCTGGACGTCTTCGAGCAGGAACCGCTGCCCGCCCACCATCCGTTCCGGACCCTGGACAATGTACTGGCGACGCCCCATGTCGGGTACGTGAGCCAACAGAACTACCGGCTGTTTTTCTTGCAAATGATCGAGGACATTCAGGCCTGGTCGGCGGGTGCTCCGATTCGTTTGCTGGGTTGATACCGCGTCATCGTTCATCGCGAACAGGCTCGGTCCCACAGGGCTACATCGGCGAACGCAGTAATTGTGCCCGGCACAAATCCTCTGTGGGAGCAAGCTTGCTTGCGATAGCGGAGGCTCAGTCGCCATCAACGTCGAATCACACTCCGCATCGCGAGCAAGCTCGCTCCCACAGGGTTACATCGGAGGACGCAGCAATTTTGTCCGGCACAAATCCTCTGTGGGAGCAAGCTTGCTTGCGATAGCGGAGGCTCAGTCGCCATCAACGTCGAATGACACTCCGCATCGCGAGCAAGCTCGCTCCCACAGGGTTACATCGGCGAACGCAGTAATTGTGCCCGGCACAAATCCTCTGTGGGAGCAAGCTTGCTTGCGATAGCGGAGGCTCAGTCGCCATCAACGTCGAATGACACTCCGCATCGCGAGCAAGCTCGCTCCCACAGGGTTACATCGGAGGACGCAGCAATTTTGCCCGGCACAAATCCTCTGTGGGAGCAAGCTCGCTTGCGATAGCGGAGGCTCAGTCGCCATCAACGTCGAATGGCACTCCGCATCGCGAGCAAGCTCGCTCCCACAGAGCTACATTGGCGAACACAGTAATTGTGCCCGGCACAATTCCTCTGTGGGAGCGAGCTTGCTCGCGATAGCGGTGTATCAGTCGATGTCAATGTCGAATGACACTCCGCATCACGAGCAAGTTCGCTCCCACAGGGACTCTTTGGCGCACACAACGCTGCACAAGGCACAAAAACCATGCATCCGCCCCGATATGAGTTTTCCTTGAAAACACCATCAGGGCGTAACGAATAATTGTTCATGCTGCGGTGTTCTCGTCACATCAACCTTGCACTGCGTCTGGCGGGACGCGTCCTGATCTGAACCCATGAAGCTCTGGAGCAAAGCCCATGAATATTCGTTTTGCTGTTCTGACGCCCCCTCTGTTGCTGGCCGTTGCGTTGTCCGGTTCCCTCGCCCTGGCCAACGGCGGTGGCGGGGACGACGACGCGCCCATCAGACCCAACTGCCCGAAAGGTCAGGTGTTCGACAGCAAATCGAAACGTTGCGTCCGGCAGACCAGTAGCCTGGTGCCAGACGAAGACCGTACCAACTATGCCTATCGACTGGCCAAGGACGGGCGTTATGAAGAAGCCCTGGCCCTGCTCGACACGCTGAAACAGCCAAATACCGCAAAAGCGTTGAACTATCGCGGCTACGCCACGCGTAAACTGGGACGTACCGACGAAGGCATCGGCTATTACCTGCAATCGGTGAAACTAGACCCGCAATATGCGCAGGTCCGCGAATACCTCGGCGAAGCCTATGTAGTCAAAGGCCGGCTGGATCTTGCACAGGAGCAACTGCGGCAGATCGAATCCATCTGTGGCAGTACCCAGTGCGAGGAGTACCAGGACCTGGCCGAAGCCATCAACGGTTCATCGAAAACCTGACAACCCGAGCGGACGGAGGTCGCCATCGCCAGCGATCAGGCAATACGAACGGAACTGAACCAGCATCTGGCGCGTTTATGGCGCTACGGACTGCTGCTGTCCCGGCAACGGCATGTCGCCGATGACCTGGTGCAAGCCACTTGCCTGCGGGCGCTGGAACGGGCCGGGCAATACGTGCAGGGAACGCGCATGGACCACTGGCTGCTGAGCATTCTGCATTCGATCTGGCTCAACGAGGTCCGCGCCCGGCGGGTGCGCCAGGGGCAGGGCCAGGTAGACGCTGATCAGGCCTTGTCGTTCGATGGAGAATCCGTGGCGCAAACCCACGTGTTGGCAGCGCAGGTCATCCGCCGCGTCGATGCCTTGCCCGAGGCCCAGCGCGAAACGGTGTTTCTCGCCTATGTCGAAGGCTTGTCCTACCGCGAAGTCGCCGAGGTGCTGCAAGTGCCCATCGGCACCGTCATGAGTCGCCTGGCCGCCGCTCGGGCGAAACTGGCCGAATATCCACCGTTGCACACGGTGCCCACCCCTAACCGAGGAGAACATTGATGAACGCGATACCCTCGGACGAACAACTGGTGGCTTACCTCGACAACCAACTCGATGCCGAGCAGCGCTCGCGCATCGACGCGGCCATCAGCGCCGACCCGATGCTCGGCCTGCGCCTGCAATGGCTGGATCGCAGCAGCCTGCCGTTCAAGGACGCCTACGATGAACTGACCCGACAGGCGCCGGTCGATCGCCTGCAAACCATGCTCGCCACAATGCCCTCACCCGCCCGCCCCGGGCTCAATCGACGCTGGTTCCTGGCCGCCGCGGCCGGGCTGTTGGCCGGCGGCGTGCTGGCGGACCGTTTGTTCCTCGGCTGGCAAGCGAGCCAACAGTCACATAGCTGGCGCGGCCTGGTGGCCGATTACATGGCGCTCTATGTGCCGGAAACCCTGGATCACCTGCCCGGCGATGAAGCTGCCCAACGGGCACAACTGCGCACGATCGATGCGCGTCTGGGCCTCAACCTCGCGCCGGCAAAACTGAGCCTGCCCCGTGCCGAGTTCAGGCGCGCGCAAATACTCGAGTACGACGGTGCACCCATCGCCCAGATCACCTACCTCGATCCGGCCCACGGCCCCATGGCGCTGTGTGTTACCCGCTCCAACAGCGGCAGCCGCCATTTCGCCCGGGAACAGCGGCGCGAGCTGAACATCGTGTATTGGGCTGACATGGAACACGCCTGGATGCTGATCGGGCATCAGCCGATGGCGGACCTGGAGGAGATGGCGAAACTGCTGCGTAGTCGCCTGAGCACCTGAGAATCCTTGGCACAACGCAGGCGCTGCGGCAGCGCCTGCGAAGCGCGTCAGGCTGAAGCCGGCAACCACAAACGAAACCGTGCCCCGCCCAGCGGCGAGGCTTCCACCGTCAACGTGCCGCCCTGGGCTTCCAGTGCTCGGCGGCTGATCGCCAGTCCCAGTCCGAAACCACCCGTGGCGCGGTCGCGGCTGCGGTCGAGGCGGTAGAACGGTTCGAAGATCCGTTCGCGTTCGTCATCCGGAATGCCGATGCCATCATCGTCGACCCAGATTTCACAGCCACTGGCATAGACCTGCACACCGATCTGAATACGCTTCTCGCAATAGCGCATGGCGTTGCGCAGCAGGTTTTGCAGGGCTCGGGCGGTCAGGCGCGGGTCCAGGCTGAAGCGTTCGAGCTGGCCGTGGAGCAACACGTCGATGACGATTTGCGGAGATTCCATTTCTTCGTCGACGCTGCCGAGAATGCTGTCGATGAATTCATCCATCGACACTTCGACCTGCTCCGGCAGCCGCGCCGGGTTTTGCAGGCGGCTGTAGGACAGCAGCTCCAGCACCAATTCATCGAGTTCCCGAATGTGCGCCACCAGGCTTTGCAAGCGCTCGCGGCTGGCCGCCGGCAAGTCGTCGGACAGGGCCAGCGCCAGGCCGAAATCCAGGCGCGTCAGCGGCGTGCGCAACTCGTGGGACACCGCATTGAGCAAGTCTCGCTGTTGGTTGAGCAGGTTCTCGATGTCGCCGGCCATGGTGTCGAACACACTGGCCAGGCTGCCGATGTTGGAACTCGGGGGAATTTGCGTGCGCTCGCCCAAGTGGCCCTTGCCAAAGCGTTCGGCGGCGCCCTTGAGGCGCTCCAGATCACGCCAGTGCGGGCGCAGCCACAACAACAGGCACGCGAGCATGGTCGCGCCGATCAGGACGTTGATGCTCCAGTACAACAGATTGACGTCCAGCGGATCCGGTGGCACGACCATTTGCACCACGGTGCGCTCATTCAGCGGCGCGACCGCCAGCGTGCGCCAGCCCCAGTCGCCCACGCGCACGACGTTCTCGCCGCGGCGCAAGCGCTGCTGTTCATCGGGCGTCAGGCTGCTGTCGTCATTGCTACTGAGCACGATGTGCAGAGGAGAGAAGTCCTTGTCCATTTCAGCGGCCAGGGTCGGCCACTGTTCGGCCGGGACCCCATGGAACTGTTTGACGATCAGCGTTTGCAGCCCTCGCGAGTAATCGAGGTTGTAGGTGACAAAGCGTTCCTGGAACACCTTGACCACCAGATCCGGCACCAGATAGATCGCCGCGCTGAACGAGACGATGGTCACCAGGTACAAACGAAAGAGGATTCTGAACATCGGCTCAGCATTCCCACTCGGATCGGCTGAACAGGTAACCCTTGCCCCACACGGTCTTGATCTTGCGCGCCTCGCCGGCGTGGTCGTCGAACTTGCGTCGCAGCTTGGAAATCGCCACGTCCACCGAACGGTCGGTGCCATTGAATTCGATGCCGCGCAAGCGTTGCAGGATCTGGTCGCGACTTAACACCTCTCCGGCATGCCGGGCCAGCACCACCAGCAGGTTGTACTCGCCGCTGGACAATTCCACCAATTGCCCGCGCCAGGTGACGGTGCGCTCGGACAAGTCGATGCACAGGTTGCCCATCAGAATGCGGTCGTTGGCAGTCTGCGGCTCGCTGAGGCTGCTGCGGCGCAACAAGGTCCGCACCCGGGCCAGCAGCACCCGCGGCTCGCAGGGTTTGGTGACGTAGTCGTCGGCCCCCATTTCCAGGCCCAGGACCTGGTCGTGGCTGTCGTCGCGGGCGGTGAGCATCAGGATCGGCAGGGTCGCCGAATCGGCGCGCAGCAGGCGACAGACTTGCAAGCCGTCGAGGCCGGGCAGCATCAGGTCGAGGATCACCAGGTCCGGCGGATTGAGCCGCGCACGTTCGCGCACATGGTCACCGCGACCGATCACGCTGACGGAATAACCGTTGCGTTCCAGGTAACTGGCAATCAGTTCGGCGAGGGCGGTGTCGTCTTCGACCAGGAGGATGTTGGGCATGGGGTGTTTCCAGAAAGAGCCGTGGCGCCAGATATGCCGCCATCGCGAGCAAGCTCGCTCCCACAGTGGTCGGTGGTGTTCACAACATTCGTGTTCACATCAAATTCCGGTGGGAGCGAGCTTGCTCGCGATGGCAATCTATCCGGCGCAATAGAAATCAAGGACTGCAGGATATACGCCCTCACGCACACCTGAGTAAAACCCTTACACAATTTCACACAGCACCAACAAAGCTTCACCGCTACCCTCGCCTTCGCCCAGTAGGATGCTGGGGGTCTTTATTGGGGTATTACATGTCGAAGAATCTGCTTGCCAGGCTCAGCCTGATTGCACTGGCGTTGACACTGGGCGCGTGTGACAAGTCCTCGAATGCCGAGGAACAGGCGCCGCTGGCCACAGTTCGCATCGAGACCATCGAAGCGCGGCCACTGACCATCAGCAGTGAACTGAGCGGGCGGATTGCCGCACCGCGCATGGCCGAAGTGCGTGCCCGGGTGGCTGGCGTTGTCTTGCAGCGCACCTTCCGTGAAGGCAGTGACGTGAAACAGGGCGAAGTGTTGTTCCGCATCGACCCGGCGCCGTTCAAGGCTGACCTGGACAGCGCCGAAGCCGCGTTGCGCAAGGCTGAAGCCAACGCGTTCCAGGCCAGATTGCAGGAACAGCGCTACGCCCGGTTGATCGACGACAAGGCCATCAGCGGCCAGGACTACGACAACGCCCGGGCCAACGCCCGGCAGACCGCTGCCGACGTCGCCGGCAACAAGGCGGCGGTGGAACGTGCCCGGTTGAACCTCGGTTACGCCACGGTCACCGCGCCGATTTCCGGGCGTATCGGTCGCGCACTGGTCACCGAAGGCGCACTGGTCGGACAAAACGAAACCACGCCCCTGGCGCTGATTCAGCAACTGAACCCGATTCATGCCGACCTGACCCAGTCCACCCGCGAACTCAACGAACTGCGCCGCGCCTTCCGCTCAGGTCAGTTGCAGCAGGTCGGCCAGGACCAGGCCAAGGCCACGTTGATTCAGGATGACGGCAGCCTCTACCCGCTGCCGGGCAAAATGCTGTTCAGCGATATCACCGTCGACCCGGGCACCGGCCAGATCATCCTGCGCAGCGAGTTCCCCAACCCCGACCTCGACTTGCTGCCCGGCAGTTTCGTGCGCGTACGCCTGGAACAAGCGATCAACCAGCAGGGCATCAGCGTGCCGCAACGGGCCATCCAGCGCGACAGCGCCGGCATCGCCCAGGTGCTGCTGCTCGACGCCGAACAGCGGGTCGGGCAGCGACCGGTCGAACTGGGTGCCGTGCAGAACGATCGCTGGATCGTCACCGGAGGCCTGAAGGCAGGTGACCGCATCGTCATCGAAGGGCTGCAGCACGCCCGCCCCGGCGAGAAAGTGCAGATCGACGACACCCCTCTTCCACTTGCCCAGGCGACTGGTCAGTAAGCAGGACGCTTTTTATGCCGCAGTTCTTTATCGACCGCCCGGTGTTCGCCTGGGTGGTTGCCCTGTTCATCCTGCTGGCCGGTGCGCTGGCCATTCCGCAATTGCCGGTGGCGCAATACCCCGATGTTGCACCGCCACAAATCGAAATCTACGCCGTGTACCCCGGCGCTTCGGCGCAAACCGTGGACGAGAGCGTGGTCAGCCTGATCGAGGAAGAGCTCAACGGCACCGATCACCTGTTGTATTTCGAATCCCAGAGCAGCCTGGGCAGCGCCACCATCAAGGCCACCTTCCAGCCGGGCACTAACCCGGAACTGGCTCAGGTGGATGTGCAGAACCGCCTGAAAGCCGTGGAGTCTCGCCTGCCACAAGCGGTCATCCAGCAAGGTTTGCAGGTGGAGAAAGTCTCCTCCGGCTTCCTGCTGCTGATCACCCTGACCTCCAGCGACGGCAAGCTCGACGACGTGGCGCTCAGCGATTACCTGGCGCGCAACGTGATGAACGAGGTCAAGCGTCTGGACGGCGTCGGCAAGGCGCAACTGTACGGTGCCGAACGGGCGATGCGGATCTGGATCGACCCGCAGAAACTGCTCGCCTTCAACCTGACGCCGGCGGACGTCAACACCGCCATCGTCGCGCAAAACGCCCAGGTGTCGGCCGGCAGCATCGGTGACCTGCCAACCCGCACCACCCAGGAAATCACCGCGACCATTCTGGTCAAGGGCCAGTTGTCGACCCCCGAAGAGTTTGCCGACATCGTCCTCAAGGCCAACCCGGACGGCTCGACCGTGCGCATCAGCGATGTGGCGCGGGTCGAGATCGGTAGCCAGGAATACCAGTTTTCCACGCGCCTGAACGGCAAACCGTCCACCGCCGTCGCCGTGCAACTGTCGCCCGGCGCCAACGCCCTGAACACCGCAACCCTGGTGCGGGCGAAGATGGACGAACTCAAGCGCTATTTCCCGGCGAACGTCGAGTACTCGATACCGTACGACACCTCACCCTTCGTCAAGGTCTCGATCACCAAAGTGGTCTACACCCTCTTCGAGGCGATGCTGCTGGTGTTCGCGGTAATGTTCCTGTTCCTGCAGAACATCCGCTACACGCTGATTCCGACGCTGGTGGTGCCGGTGGCGCTGATGGGCACCTTTGCGACAATGCTGGCGCTGGGGTTTTCGATCAACGTGCTGACCATGTTCGGCATGGTGCTGGCCATCGGCATTCTGGTGGACGACGCCATCGTGGTGGTGGAAAACGTCGAGCGGATCATGGCCACCGAGGGCTTGTCGCCCAAGGAAGCCACGCGCAAGGCCATGCAGCAGATCACCGGGGCCATCATCGGCATCACTCTGGTGCTGGTCGCTGTGTTCATTCCGATGGCGTTCATGCAGGGTTCGGTCGGGGTGATTTACCAGCAGTTCTCGCTGTCGATGGCCACCTCGATCCTGTTCTCGGCCTTCCTCGCCCTGACCTTGACCCCGGCCCTGTGCGCGACACTGCTCAAGCCGATTGCCAAAGGCGAGCACCACGAAAAGACCGGGTTCTTCGGCTGGTTCAACCGTCGCTTCGAACAACTGACGGAGCGCTATCAGGGCTGGGTCGCCTATGCGTTGAAACGTACCGGGCGCTACCTGCTGATCTACGGCGTGCTGCTGATCGGCCTGGGCTTGGCCTTCAGTCGCTTGCCCTCCTCGTTCCTGCCGGTGGAAGACCAGGGTTACACCATCACCGACGTCCAGTTGCCACCGGGTGCGAGCAAGAACCGCACGGTGCAGGTGGCCGAGCAAGTTGAAGCGCACAACGCCGGGGAACCAGGCATTCGGGACAGCGTGGTGATTCTCGGATTCAGCTTCTCTGGCAGCGGGCAGAATGCGGCGCTGGCGTTCAGCACGCTCAAAGACTGGTCCGAGCGAGGCAGCGACGACTCGGCGGCTTCGATTGCCGACCGGGCCAACGTCGCCCTCAGCCAGATCAAGGACGCGGTGACGTTTGCCGTACTGCCGCCGCCCGTGGATGGCCTGGGTACGTCCAGCGGATTCGAGTTCCGCCTGCAGGATCGCGGGGGTCTCGGCCATGAGAAGTTGATGCAAGCGCGCACCGAGTTACTCGCGGCAGCCGAAAAAAGCCCGATCCTGATGAACGTGCGCGAAAGTGCCCTGGCCGAGGCACCGCAGGTGCAACTGGTCGTCGACCGCAAGCAGGCCAACGCACTGGGGGTGTCATTTGCCGACGTCGGCAATGTGCTGTCCACGGCCGTGGGCTCAGCCTACATCAACGACTTCCCCAATCAGGGGCGGATGCAGCGCGTCGTGGTGCAGGCCGAGGGCGACCAGCGCAGTCAGGTGGAAGACCTGCTGAAGATTCACGTGCGCAACACCCACGAAAAAATGGTGCCTTTGTCAGCCTTCGTACAGGCCAGGTGGACTCAGGGCCCGGCGCAGTTGACCCGCTACAACGGCTACCCGGCGATCAGCATTTCCGGTGAACCGACCCCGGGGCACAGCACCGGCGAGGCCATGGCCGAGATCGAGCGGCTGGTGGCGCAAGGCCCGGCGGGCCTGGGCCAGGAATGGACCGGGTTGTCGTTGCAGGAACGGTTGTCCGGCAGCCAGGCGCCGATCCTGCTGGGGCTGTCGCTGTTGATCGTGTTCCTGTGCCTGGCGGCGTTGTACGAGAGCTGGTCCATCCCCACCTCGGTGCTGCTGGTGGTGCCGCTGGGCGTACTCGGCGCGGTGCTGGCCGTGACCTTGCGCGGGATGCCCAACGACGTGTTCTTCAAGGTCGGGCTGATCACCATCATCGGCCTGTCGGCGAAGAACGCGATCCTGATCATCGAGTTCGCCAAGAGCCTGTACGACGACGGCCACGACCTGATCGACGCGACCCTGCAAGCAGCACGCCTGCGGTTGCGGCCGATTGTCATGACCTCCCTGGCGTTCATCCTCGGCGTGGTGCCGCTGGCCATCGCCACCGGCGCCAGTTCGGCGAGCCAGCAGGCCATCGGCACCGGGGTGATCGGCGGGATGATCACCGCGACGCTGGCCGTGGTGTTCGTGCCGGTGTTTTTTGTGGTGGTGATGAAGCTGGTGCGCAAGCGCCATAAAAACATCTAACCAACACCACCGATTACCTGTGGGAGCGAGCTTGCTCGCGATAGCGGTGTAACAGTCAACATGGATGTTGAATGTGACAGCCTCATCGCGAGCAAGCTCGCTCCCACAGGGGATCCCGGTGATTTCAAGATTGTGCTTACCTGGGCTAAGGTGTTTGCAATACTCCGACCCATCGAGCGCTCATGCCCTACCTCAGCCACACCCACCCTCGCCTGTCCGCCGCCACGACGCTCGGTATCGCGGCGGGTATCCTGGTTCCGGCCGATTCGGTCATCGGCAAAATCCTCATCGGCTGGAATGCCGGGGTCTGGACTTACCTGATCCTGATGTCCTGGCTCGTCGTGCGTTCGAAAGCGACTGATGTGAAACGCATTGCCGAAATCGAGGACGAGAACGCCGGGCTGGTGCTGTTCGTGGTGTGCGTTGCGGCAATTGCCAGCCTGGCAGCCATCACCCTCGAACTGGCCGGCGGCAAAGACCTGGAAACCACCCGCAAACTGCTGCACTACGGCTTCACCGCTTTGACGGTGATCGGTTCGTGGCTGCTGATCGGGGTGATTTTCAGCGTGCACTACGCGCGCCTGTTTTACACCTGGGAAGGCAAGGAGCCGGCGTTGCGTTTTGCTGAAGGCCTGACAACGCCCAACTATTGGGACTTTTTGTACTTCTCGTTCACCGTCGGCGTGGCGGTGCAGACCTCGGATGTCGGCGTGGCGACACGGGAATTGCGCAAGATCGTGCTGGCGCAGTCGTTGATCGGTTTTCTGTTCAACACGGCCATTCTCGGGTTTTCGATTAATATTGCCGCCGGGCTGTTCAACTGAACGCTGCACAAACGTTCTAGTCATCGCCCTCGGAGCGGACGTTAAATGGGGCGGTGTGGCGCTGTTGCTGCTGGGTTCGGCATGGTTGAGCGTGTTGGCCTGACGGCCACTTCTCGGTCGTTGTTCGACAATCCATCATTCGGGGCTTGACGGCGAATTGGCTTTTGGTGTCTTCTGAAACCGGTTTCAGGTGGATCTCACGAACCACTCGACCCTATAAATCCAATAAGAAGGTTTCAGACCGTGAACGATTTCTCCGCCGCCCAGCGCAGCCGCGTGACCATGCTCGACGTGGCCGAACACGCCAAGGTCTCCAAGGCCAGCGTTTCGCGGTTCATCGGCGAAGACCGCGCCCTGCTCTCCGATGCCATTGCCCAGCGCATCGAACAGTCCATTGCCGAACTGGGTTATCGCCCGAACCAGATGGCCCGTGGCCTGAAACGGGGGCGCACCCGCCTGATCGGCATGCTGGTGGCCGATATCCGCAACCCATATTCGATTGCCGTGATGCACGGGGTGGAAACCGCCTGCCGTCAACACGGCTATAGCCTGGTGGTGTGCAACACCGATCGCGACGACGAGCAGGAACGCCAGCACCTGGCCCTGCTGCGCTCGTACAACATCGAAGGCCTGATCGTGAACACCCTCGGCCATCACCGTGACGAGTTGCATGAACTGCACCGGGAAATGCCTCTGGTGTTGGTGGACCGCAAAGTCGAGCATCTTGAGAGTGACATGGTCGGCCTGGATAACCCGGCGGCTGTAGAGATGGCCCTTGCCCACCTTGAAGAACGCGGCTATCGCGACGTGCTGTTGGTGACAGAGCCGTTTGACGGCACCAGTTCGCGGATCGAGCGGGTCAGCAGTTTCAAGGCACAGATCGCACAGCGCCCGGCCCTGCGCGGCACGATGATTGAGACCGGCAGCGAACTGACTGCGCACCTGAAAAACTTCCTCGACACGCCAGGCCCCGGTCCGAAAGCGCTGTTTTGCGCGAACGGGATCGCGGCGCTGGCCAGCACCCATGCCTTGCGTGAGCTCAAGTGCAATCTGTTTGAAGACGTGGGGCTGATAGCCCTGGATGACCTGGATTGGTATCCGTTGGTGGGCAGTGGCATCACCGCTTTGGCCCAGCCGACCACCGAGATTGGCGCGAGTGCGTTCGAGTGTTTGCTCAAGCGGTTGCGAGGGGATGACGGGGCGGTGCGGACGCTGGATTTTTCGCCGCAGCTGGTTGTGCGGGGGTCGACCCTTGGCGTTTTTAGATGACTGGGCTGGCCCCATCGCGAGCAAGCTCGCTCCTACAGGAATTTCTGGGGTACACAACATTTATGTACGACACAAAACACTGTGGGAGCGGGCTTGCCCGCGATGAGGCCCGACAGAACAACACATCACTCACTGATATTTTTTTGAACAAAAATGAAACCGGTTTCAGAGGTAAAAAAACAATGAATAAACCAGCCGTTTCCATCAGCCTGTCCAGCTACGGCGCCGATCTGGTGCGCCAACGCGGCCAGGGCAGCTTCATCGCAGTACTGGCCGCCGCCGGGGCCACGCGCATCGAATGGCGCGAAGAGCTGCTGACCTTTGAGAACCCCGAGCACCTGGCCGACGCGACTCAGGCCGAGGGTCTGGAAAGCGTGTACTCATCACCGATGGAGCTGTGGCTGGCCGGTCAATCCAGACCCAATCCCGAATTGCTGACAGCACTGCAACGCGCCCAAATGTTCGGCGCCAAATGGCTGAAAGTCTCGCTGGGTTACTTCACCGACAACAGCGACCTGCAACGCCTCGCCCGCATGCTCGGCGAAAGTGCGGTGCAATTGCTGGTGGAGAACGACCAGACCCTGCACGGTGGCCGCATCGAACCGTTCCAGCGTTTCTTCAATGAAGTCGAGCAACACAACCTGCCGATCAAAATGACCTTCGATATCGGCAACTGGCAGTGGCAGGACCAGTCCGCCGCCAGCGCCGCGCGGTTGCTCGGTCGGCACGTCGGTTATGTGCACTGTAAAGCGGTGACGCGCCGTGCCGACGGCAAACTGGTTGCCATCCCACCCGCCGCCAGCGACTTGCAACAGTGGGAACACCTGCTGCGGCACATGGACCAAGGCGTTATGCGAGCCGCGGAATATCCGCTGCAAGGCGAAGACCTGGTGCAGCTGACAAACGAGCATGTCGCCGCCCTCGCCCACCTCGGCCAATCGTCGCTGGAGAACGCTCATGTCTGAGATCGATATCCTCTCGTTCGGCGAAACCATGGCGATGTTCGTTGCCGAGCAGACCGGCGACCTGGCCAGCGTCAACGAGTTCCACAAACGCATTGCCGGCGCCGACAGCAACGTCGCCATCGGCCTGTCGCGCCTGGGTTTCAACGTGGCATGGCTGAGCCGCGTCGGCGCCGATTCCCTGGGCCGATTCGTGATCGACACGCTGGAAAAGGAAGGCCTGGATTGCCGCCACGTCGACATCGACCCCGCGCACCCCACCGGTTTCCAACTCAAGTCGCGCACCGACGATGGCAGCGATCCTGTCGTCGAGTACTTTCGCCGTGGCTCGGCGGCCAGTCACTTGTCGTCGCATTCGATCGTGCCCGACTTGCTCAAGGCCCGCCATCTGCACGCCACCGGCATTCCTGCGGCGTTGTCGGAAACGGCACGGCAGATGTCCTTCGAATTGATGACCCGCATGCGCGATGCCGGGCGCAGCGTGTCGTTCGACCCCAACCTGCGCCCGAGCCTGTGGGCCAGCGAGCGCCTGATGATCACCGAGATCAACCGCCTCGCCGCCCTCGCTCATTGGGTGTTGCCAGGGCTGAGCGAAGGTCGCCTGCTCACCGGCTTCGAAGACCCGGCCGACATCGCCGCGTTCTACCTCGACCAGGGCGCCGAAGCCGTGGCAATCAAGCTCGGCCCCCACGGTGCTTATTACCGCACGCATCTTGATCAAGGTTTCGTCGCCGGTGTACCGGTGCAAACGGTGGTCGACACCGTGGGTGCCGGCGATGGATTTGCCGTCGGCATGATCAGCGCACTTCTGGAAAACCACAGCTTTGCCGACGCCGTGCGGCGGGCCAACTGGATTGGCAGCCGTGCGGTGCAGAGTCGGGGGGATATGGAGGGGTTGCCGACCCGATCCGAAATGGTCAGCGAATTTGAGGCCGCCATCGCGAGCAAGCTCGCTCCCACACTGGATCGTATTCCAATGTAATTCCCCTGTGGGAGCGAGCTTGCTCGCGATGAGGCCAATACAGGCACTGAAGAACAAACCGTTACCTGCTGCGACAAAAACAACAAGCTCAGGAGCATCACCCATGAAAACCGCAACGCTCGCCACCCGCCGCTGGTGGTACATCATGCCCATCGTGTTCATCACCTACAGCCTGGCGTACCTCGATCGCGCCAACTACGGTTTTGCCGCCGCCTCCGGGATGGCCGCCGACCTGATGATCACGCCGGGCCTGTCGTCGATGCTCGGCGCGCTGTTCTTCCTCGGTTACTTTTTCTTCCAGGTGCCGGGGGCGATCTACGCCCAGAAACACAGCGTGAAAAAGCTGATTTTCGTCAGCCTGATCCTCTGGGGCAGTCTGGCGACGTTGACCGGGATCGTCTCCAACGCCTACTGGCTGATCGTCATCCGCTTCATGCTCGGCGTGGTCGAAGCCGCGGTGATGCCGGCGATGCTCATCTACCTGTGCCACTGGTTCACCCGTGCCGAACGCTCGCGGGCCAACACCTTCCTGATCCTCGGCAACCCGGTGACCATGCTGTGGATGTCGGTGGTCTCGGGGTATCTGGTGCAGCATTACAGCTGGCGCTGGATGTTCATTGTCGAAGGTTTGCCGGCAGTGCTCTGGGCCTTCATCTGGTGGCGTCTGGCCGATGATCGTCCGTCCCAGGCCAAGTGGCTCAACGATCAGGAAAAACAAGATCTGGAAAGCGCACTGGCGGCCGAACAGGTCGGCATCAAGGCGGTGAAAAACTACGCCGAAGCGTTTCGCTCACCCAAAGTGATCATCCTCGCGCTGCAGTTTTTCTGCTGGAGCATCGGTGTCTACGGTTTCGTATTGTGGCTACCGTCGATCCTCAAGGCGGGTGCGCAGATGGACATGGTCGAGGCCGGCTGGCTGTCGGCGCTGCCTTATCTGGCGGCGGTGATCGGCATGCTGCTGGTGTCCTGGGGTTCGGACAAACTGCAAAAGCGCAAACGCTTCGTCTGGCCGCCGCTGCTGATTGCCTCGATTGCTTTCTACGGTTCCTACGCGCTGGGCGCCGAACACTTCTGGTGGTCGTACACCCTGCTGGTGATTGCCGGTGCCTGCATGTATGCGCCGTACGGTCCGTTCTTCGCGATCATCCCGGAAATCCTTCCGGCCAACGTCGCGGGCGGTGCCATGGCGCTGATCAACAGCATGGGCGCGCTCGGTTCGTTTGGCGGCTCTTATCTGGTCGGTTACCTGAACAGCTCCACCGGTTCGCCCGGTGCATCCTATCTGTTGATGAGCGGTGCGCTGATGCTTTCGGTGGTGCTCACGGTGTTCCTCAAGCCCGGCGCCAGCGACCGGGAGCGGCCCACGGTAGCGCGCCCCCTCACGGCTCATTCCTGAATTGAAGTTGAGATCACGAAGATGAAAAAGCAGGTCGTCCTGTACAAGAAACTCTCGCCGCTGCTCATGGCTCGTCTGCATGAGCACACCGATGTGACGCTGATCGACAGCCTCGATGCCGAAGGTCTCGGCAAACTGCGCGACGCCCTGCCCCATGCCCACGGTCTGCTCGGTGCCAGCCTGAAACTCGATGCCGAACTGCTGGACCTGGCGCCCAACCTTGAAGCCATCGCCAGCGTTTCGGTGGGCGTCGACAACTACGACATCGATTACCTTACCGAGCGGCGCATCCTGCTCAGCAACACGCCGGACGTGCTCACCGAAACCACCGCCGACACCGGTTTCGCACTGATCCTGGCCACTGCGCGGCGCGTGGTGGAATTGGCGAACATGGTTCGCGACGGCCAGTGGACCCGCAACATCGGCCCCGCACATTTCGGCAGTGACGTACACGGCAAGACCCTGGGCATCATTGGCATGGGCCGCATCGGCGAGGCCCTGGCCCAGCGCGGGCATTTCGGCTTCGGCATGCCGGTGATCTATCACAGCCACTCGCCGAAACCGGCGGTCGAAAAACGGTTCAACGCGCAATACCGCAGCCTGCCCGAACTGTTGCAGCAAGCGGATTTCATTTGCCTGACCTTGCCGCTGACGGCCGAAACCGAAGGGTTAATCGGTGCCGAGGAATTTGCACTGATGCGCCCGGAAAGCATCTTCATCAACATTTCTCGAGGAAAAGTCGTGCATGAAGCGGCGTTGGTCGAGGCGTTGCGCAGTGGGCAGATTCGCGCGGCGGGGCTGGATGTGTTTGAGCGCGAACCGTTGAACCTTGATTCGCCGTTATTGCAATTGAACAACGTGGTGGCGACGCCGCACATGGGCTCGGCGACTCATGAAACACGGGAAGCCATGGCCCGCTGTGCGGTGGACAACCTGCTGGCGGCGCTGGCGGGTGAGCGGCCGGAGAATCTGGTGAACATACAGGTGTGGAAAGCCTGAGAGATTTGTTGCCTGTAAGTAACTATCGCGAGCAAGTTCGATCCCACAGGATATCTGTGAGCGCCGCAGATCAAATGTGGGAACGAGACTGCTCGCGATGAGGCCAGAAAAGGCAATGCAAATCCGTCAGGCCCACCGCGCCATCAACTATTCCGAGAGTTCCCGCTAATCCACCACCAACCCGAACGAATATGCGCCATCGCGCTCGCCCCCGAACGCCTCACCGGCCAGTACCGACAAGCAATAACCTACCAGCAGCCGCTCCGCGAAGTGCTGGGCAGACGACTCGATCTGAAGCACATCGGCCATCACGAACATACCACCAACCGGCTGAATCGCCCGGATACCCGGATAATGGTTCAAGTTCGCACACACCAGATCACGGCGCTGGCGATACTCTTCGCGCATCAACGCCACTTCCGGCAGATTTTCATCCAGGCCCATGTACGCAGCGTTCTGAATGAAATCCGGAATGCCGAACAGAATGAAAACGACAAATTCACCAGATGCTCGGATATAAGTTTCGGTCCGATCACCCATCCCACTCGCCAACCGCTCATGGTGTGGGATTTCGAAAGGTTATTGATCGTCGCCATACGCTCGGCCATTCCCGGCAAACTCGCTGGGCTGCTGGACCTCATATAGCAATTCGCTGTAGACCTCGTCGCTGATTAGCCACAGGTCATGACGAAATCACAGCGACGCCAATCCCAGCCAGACCTTCAGCGGAAAATTGGCGCCGAAAGCATTGTTCGGACTTTTGAGCAAAATGGCACTGGCCTGGGGGGGAGTAATCAGTGCCACCACGTCCACCGAGGCGACCTGAAAGCTGTTCTCCAGACGTTCCGCCACCGGCACCACTTTCGCTCCGCAAGTGCCGATCACTTCATCACCCAGATCGAGCAGGGCTTGCACCAGTATTTACAGCGTGCAATGCACCCTCGGGAACGCAAGGCAACCCGACTGTCGTCCACGGAAAACACCAAACTACGAAACGCCCACTGAATGAGTTACCCACCTGTTGCATCGGCCAGGCAGACTCTCAAAGTGCAAATACACCCTGGCATCTACGCTGCGGCAATCAACCTGAGGCCATTTGCCTAAGGAAGGTAGGATCGTTCAATGGGCGTTTTTTTTCAGTCGATGTTGAGATTCTTCAGTCGAGCCAATCCCTGTTTTATATGACCCGCGTTATCACCAATTGCCTCCAATGCTCCTCGAACATTCCCTCCGATCTCAGCTGAGCCCCGCTGCTCCACCCAGACTGTCAGCTCCATCAAAGCCGCCTCTAAGGCCAACTGGTTGTGGTAAATCCTTTCAAGAACTTCCAATAATGAATAGTCTTTCGCCATAATTTCGACTCCTTCGAAAAATTCAAACATAGCAGCAGCGCTTGCTTGAGTAGCCAACAGAATGGGGACGCCCCAGCGGCCGTGTTTTACAAGAGCCGCTATTCAGTACCTTTTCTTTTCATTGCGCGTGGTTTGCTAGTAAACCGCACGGTCTGATCCTTTCGGGAGGTATAGGCCTTCATAGCTCGCTGGTGTTGTGCTTCGCCAAGTGCCAGACACAGGAAAAAAAACTAGCCGCCGAGGTCCGACCGTTCAATGAAAACTCAACCTCGCATCGCAGGCTGGTTACTGTCACTCAGACATTAGCCGGCCGGTGGATTAGTTCTTTGCACGCCACACTACCGGCGCATGATCACCATTTATAGCGCGCTCCCATATTGGCTCCCCACGATTGTTCGATCTTGTCGCCATTGCTGTAATCAAGGTCCAAATGCATGGAAACCTTGTCAGTCACCGCCATGGCCACGCCCGCGCCCAACTCGCCACGAGAGCCCGACAGGTCGGTACTGAAACGGTTGTCATTGACCTCGACATCGCTGTTCTTGGCAAACTCGTGTACGTACGCGGCACGCAGGTACGGCTGGACCGTTTTACCTTGCGCCCAGGTAAAGTTGCGACCCACCGTGGTACCCACTTTACCGAGCAAGGAATGCACACGATCACCTTTGGCGGCCAGGCCGTTGTCCAGGTCGTAATCGGCGCCATCGATCATCACACCGGACAGTTGAGCGTAGGGCTCGACAAAGTAGTCATCCGCCAGCTTGATGTTTCGCCCAAACTCCAGCGACGCACCGATGCCGTCAGTGTCGTAATTGCCCTTGGTTTTCTTGCCGTCGCTGAGTCGAACGTCGGATTCGTTCTGGAACCGGTTGTATTTGACGACACCGTCGAAGTAATAGCCGCTCTGCGCGTCCAGCCAGGTGGTATAGGCACCCAGGTAGTAGCTGTCGACTTCACCGCTCGTGCCACGGCTCATGTCCAGGTCGGACTGGCTGTAACCGCCGAGCACACCGACCAACCATTGCCCGTCGCCCATGGGCAGCGGCGCATCGGCACCGAACGAAATACCTTGCTGGGTTTGCTTGTAGGCTACGCCGGCGCTGTCACTCACGTTGTATTTATTGCCGTAGGCACGGATCCAGCCACCGGCCTTGCCCTGATCCATGCGCACCTCGCCCATGCGGGTGCGCAACGTGCTGAGTTCACCGTACCAGACCGTCGGGGCCGCGTTGAACAACGCCATGACCGACTGTGTACCAGGGCTGATCGCCCGTGTGGCCGTGTCCAGGACCCAGTCGTTGTCGCCTTGCTTGATCAGGTCGTAGGAAAACGCCCCGAGGTCCACGGCACCACCGGCCAAGGCAAAGGTGGCGTCACCCGAGCCGATACTCACCACGGCCTTGGAGCCTGCCCCTACCGGTTCAGTGCCCTGGCTGTCGAGGGCGACAAGATGGTTGCCACTGGCATTGCCAGACACGGTCAGGGTATCCACCTGCCCGGTGGTGAAGTCGTTGTGCATATAGAACGTTCCCCCCGTACCCGACAGGGTTTCCACGGAGAGATTGAAATACTGCCCCGGGTTGCCGAACTGGACGCCACCGCCGTTTAGCGAAAGGTTTTTGACACTGCCGTCACCGACCATCACCCAGCGTGCATCGTTGTTGACGGTCAGGTTCTCGACGTTTTCCAGGCGCCCGGTCAAGGTTGCGGCGCGGTCCAGCAGCACTTCGGCGCTGCTGCCGTCGGCCACGACGATATCGCCGACGAGGTGACTGTTGTTGACCGCGAAGTTGGCCGCCGCGCCATTGAGCACTTCCAGCAATATGCCGTTGCCACCTTTGAGCGTGGAACCATTATTGACCTCGATATTGACCTGCTCACTGTTGGTCTGGTTCACGCCTTGTATAACAATCGCCGAGCCATTGACTCCCTCGACATGGCTGTTGTTCAAAACCAGCGCATCGTCGGTAATCAAATCATTGCTGAACAGCCTGACCCCATTGAGCCCACCCATGACGGTGCTGTCAGTGGCGGATATTCTGCTGCCAAACGCTTCGATGCCGATGCTGGCGGCATTGGTACCGATGACGCGTGCACCGGATTGCAGCGTCAGTTGGCTCTCGGCGCTGACGGTGGCGCCACGGTTACCACCGACGATTTCACTGTCGCTGACCGTCGCACTCGAGGCTGACCTGCCAGCACGTATCAGACTCAACCCGGTGCTGGCGCTGACCACTCTGCTTTTATTGGCAATAGTCGCCTCGCTCCCGGACAGCCGAACGCCATTGGCGGTACCCGTTGCATTGACCGCCGTGCCGTTGAGCGTCACCTTCGAACCGGTTTGCGCGCTAATTTCCCGGGTGGTGGCGCCATTCGCCGTCAGGCTGGCCGCGTTGATCAGTCGATACTCATCAGCCGCAACAGAGCCGTCGATGGTTTTGCTCCGGCCATCAATCAAGTCCGCCAGCGCGCTTGGGGCAATCAGGAATAATGGCGTCAACGTGGCCAGTTTGAACCAGTACGCAAGCGGTGTGACGGGAAATGAATGAGTGAGTCGCATAGGGTCGCTCCTGAATACACCAACGGACTGTAAATTCGCGCCGACAGGATGCCGTTGAACCGGGTCGGGCGGTTTAGGGACGGCGATCCTAAGTAAAATGCGTACTTGCGGTATGTAGGATTTATCCTCAAAACGCTTGGCACCGCTCAACGGGCCGTTTGGTTTGAGTGTGAACAAACCTGCCGCCGGATCCGGGTCGATACGAACCGAAGCAGTCCGTGCCGACCCGGCATCATCAAGCTAGGGGCCCGTAATCGGGCAGGATCCCGTCGGTGTGCCGAACGCTGTGCGCACGATCCACGGCACCGATTCAATGTCTTCGGTGCCGTCATTGAAGAAATACTGAATCTTCAGGCGACCTACACGAGTTGGGTTTTCGTCGTAAAGCGGCAGGATATGTTTATCGTACGGCTGCACTAGAAACGTGAATCCCGTCACCGGGAACCCGGTGGTACCGAGCGTAAAGTCGGCCTCGAACTCCGCGCCGATAATCGGATCCTCGGCGGAGCCCAGGTTGCCTCTCATGGGTGTGACGATGACACTGATCTTGTCCCCCGACACAAGCAAACCGGTCAGGTCCGGTATATCGGCCTTGAGCGATCCATCGGGTTCCAGAGCGCTACAACGCGGGAGGCCATCGGCAACGGGAATGGTGGGAAAACTCGCACGGGGCAGTTCTACTGCAATCGCATTGACCACGACATTCGTTGTTGGCGAGTACAGATCGTTCACCAGGCCCGGCGCGCTCACCCGGTAGTGGACGGGCACCGGATTACCGTTGCCGCCTTTCTTGATGTACGACCAGGGAATGTCGACCTGGTAAGGACCGCCCGGCACATGCTCGGGATCGGCATCGTCAAATTTGACCTGAGCCTCGACCACACGCTCGCCGTTCCAGTAAAAGTCGATGATGTGGCCATTCTTCGCGTCGCTGTACCAATCGAAGTGGTAGGTGGCGTCCTTGTCCTTATCGGCCCGGGTCAGTTCATTGGTCCGGCTCGCATCGAAGTTCTTGACTTCACCTTCGAGCAGGCCCGGGTGGATCGGGTTGGGCCAGTCTACCGGCGGCCATGGGTCGGGCCATGGCACAGCCACCTCAAAGTTGACGTCAAAGTCGTCACCCACTGGACCGAACAAGCGTCCCTGGCGAACAACGTGGTAGCTTACCCGCGTTGATTTCACCCCGGTCGTCGTCTGTCCATAGTCTTCAAGCATCAGGTTGTTGGGCAACACCTGTATTTCAATATCTGAGGGTGGAACGCTTCCCAGATCGTGGTCGCCCAAGACCTGAGCTCCCCCACTGCAAACGAATGCGATCCCCGCCTTTGGCGTTGTCAAACCTGAAGAGCCATGCACTCACACCGTGAGCAACATGCTGCATGTTCAAGGGGCCGGGGTTGGCTTGCGGCACACGCGGCGCGAACAAGTTGGTGGGCAACGGGCCGAACGTGAGGCTGAGTTTTTTGTAAAGCGCCGGCGGGCTATCGTTGAACGCTTTATCGCGCAAGGCATAGGTAACCAGCACCTTGGCATCGCCAAACGCGCGGATCTTGTCTGCGTCAATGTCGACTTTGCTATCGGTGACGCCCGGTGCGGGCGCCGGCCCGACATAAATCGGGGGGTAGTGGTGGGGTCTTCCGGGATGTTGTCTTCATCAACCAGGTACACGGCAATTACATCAGTGGCTTGCCAATCCCCGTAGCCAGGGATGGTCATGGACAATTTGCCACCGCCCGGCAGCAACACATCGTCGAGGTAGTCCCCTGCAAATACCGGCGCCTTTGGCGCATCGTGTTTATAAGGCGGCAGTCGATCGCAAATGACCGTGGTGATAAACGAGTCAAATTCGTCCCCCGCAAAATCAAACAGTTTGTAGCGCAGGTGGCACGTCGCGTAATCCGGCAGCGCATTGGTCGGGATTAACATGTCAAACGGGAAGGTTTCGGGATACGTGCCACCATCGGTTGGCATCGTGAACACATGAGAGGCTACTGTTGAAAAGGTGCCTGAACCAGGGTCAATCTGCAGTTCGACTGTTTCTTCCATACCAACGAATGGCGCCTTGTTTTCCCACTCCGGGACTTTGACCTTGAGCCCGCCATTGTCCTTCAGTCTTGGCCCATGGAGGAGCTTGGTTGCGGGGTCCGCAAAAGCGCCCGAAGCAATAATCAACTCCATGTCGGCAAGCTTTGCCCGATACTTGGAGCGCATTTTCAGATAGGCGCTGTTCGCTTCCTGTTGCGCCCGGATGTCCTGATCGATCGACATGCTCTTACCCTCCTGTCACGCCATTTGAGCCATAGGCAGCGCTACGGCTGATCCATAGGTCAACAGCGTGGGCGTTGCGGGCAAGCCAAAAAATGGTCCAGCGCAGCAAGCCAAACTGACCTTGGGCGGATTAAACGCTCATGAAAAGAAAAGCGATACTGTCAAAGTTGACAGGTGGGTACCGATTCCCTGCGCAGGAAGGATGGGGGGCGCAGGGTTTAAAACGGTGAAGAAGAGCTCAAGGCCGCGACGAAACAATCAGGCCCGCCGCCCTTCAAGCATGTTCGTCACACACATCACGATACGTCGGCAGGCGTCCGCCAGCTTCGGCCGATCCACCACCAGACCGATGCGAATATGCCCCGCCGCACTCGGCCCGAAGGCTTCGCCGGCCAGCACCGACACGCCATAACCGTCCAGCAGCCGTTCGGCAAAATGCTGGGCGGACAACCCGGTCTGGCGCACGTCGACCATCACGAACATGCCGCCATCGGGGCGAATCGCCTGGATGCCAGGGCACAGATTCAAACTGGCACACACCAGGTCGCGACGCTGGCGATATTCCTCACGCATCTGCGCCACGTGCGGCAGGTTTTCATCCAGCGCCAATTGCGCGGCGTTCTGGATGAAATCCGGAATGCCGAACAGCATGCACAACGACAGATTCACCAAATGTTCACACAGCGATTGCGGCCCGATCACCCAACCCACCCGCCAGCCACTCATGGCGTGGGATTTCGACAGGCTGTTGATCGTCGCCGTGCGTTCGGCCATGCCCGGCAAACTCGCGGGGCTGATGTGTTCGCCCTCGAACAGCAGCTCGCTGTACACCTCGTCGCTGATCAACCACAGGTCATGGCGAATGCACAATGCGGCCAGCGCTTTCCAGGCCGTCAGCGGCAGGCTGGCGCCGGAGGGGTTGTTCGGGCTGTTGAGCAACATCGCGCGGGTGTTCGGCGTGATCAGTGCCGCGACATCGGCCGGATCGACCCGAAAGCCGTTCTGCGAGCGCACCGGCACCGGCACCACTTTCGCCCCGCAGGCACCGAACACGCCTTCGTAGGTCACGTACATCGGCTCGGCGACGAGCACTTCGTCCCCCGGGTCGAGCAGGCACTGCGCAACCGAATACACCGCGCATTGCGCCCCGGGGAATACGATCACGTGCTGCGCATCCACGGCCTGACCGCTGCGCCGACGATGATGGCGGGCGATGCTGTCGCGCAGGCCTTGGCTGCCGCGCACCGCCGGGTAGTGCGTGTCGCCGGCCAGCAAACTGCCAATCGCGGCCTGGACGATGGGTTGCGGGGTGTCGAAATCCGGGTCGCCGATCGATAGCAGCAAGACATCGACACCCTGCTCGCGCAGCGCCAGCGCTCGATCGTGAATCTGCCAGGCCGCGGCTCCGTCACCGGCGATTCGTTGGGTCAAGGCTGAGTAGCGCATGGCGTTCTCCTGTCGCGCGTATTCCTGGCCACAACCCTATCTCAAATCGCGCAACACGGCACCTCGCGAGCGCGTGTTTAATGGTGTTTAAGGTTACTTCATGAAAGCCACAGGACCTTGCGCCGTTGCCTACGCTTACGCCAGAATCCGCCGGCTTGTGCGCCTGGGGGGCCATCGGTAACTTGATTCGCGTCACTGCTCATCAGTGATCGGGTTTGGTCGCCCAGTGGTTTTCTAGTGAAGTGCATAGGCGCTATCAGTCAGGCATTCCCATGTCTGCACTCGATGGTAGCTGTGCGCAGGACGCCTTCGGGCGCGCCGGTTTACTAGATCCCCGGTCTGCTAACCTGCATACAGCTGCCTCCTCTTTCGTTTAGCAGCAAAAGGGATGGCACTCCATATAAGGATCTAGTTGATGTTCAAGGTCACACCAAACCCGCCGGGCACCGATCCGGTTTCCCCGTACGAGCCCGATTCAAAAAAACTCAACGAAGCCGCCGAACGCGCCCTCGCCTTTCACTTCCCCTCGATCGCCGATATCAAAGCCACGCCGCGTACTCCCGGCACACTGTTCACCGTGAACCCAGAAGCCACGACCGAAACCCTAATGGTTTACCTGGTGGAAACGCTGGCCTCAGTCGACGTGATGGTTCACCAGTTGGTGGATCATCTGGACGGCGGATCGCGCAATGCGCTGCTGGGGATTTCCAACAGCGTGATGCTGGCGGAGATCGCGGCGAACCGGGTGCTGGATCAGATTGATCCGCCTGAATAGTCCGCCAACACTCAAAAAACCTGTGGGAGCGAGCTTGCTCGCGATAGCGGTATGTCAGTCAGCATTGATGTCGCTGACACACCGTCATCGCGAGCAAGCTCGCTCCCACAGGGATTGGGGTGTTCGAAAGGTCAGCGACTGGCCAGCCGCCAAACCCGCGCCACATCGGTCGCCCGCTCACGCAACAAGCGCGGCGCTTCGGCACAAGCCTGCTCCAGGGTCATCGGCCCGCTCGCCAGGGCAAACGCAGCGTCGATACCGTGCTCGTACAGTGCCTGATAGCCCTCGCCCAACGTGCCAGCGATGACAATGACCGGCACGCCGTGTTCCCGGGCGACCCGCGCCACGCCAAACGGCGTCTTGCCGCGCAGGGTTTGCGCATCGAAACGTCCTTCACCGGTGATCACCAGATCGGCGCCTGCAACGGCGTCGGCCAGCCCCACCAGTTCGGCAACCACCTCGACCCCGGCCGTAAATTGCGCACCGAGAAAGGCCTTGGCGGCAAACCCCAGGCCGCCCGCCGCGCCACTGCCCGGCTCGTCGCGCACGTCGTTGTTCAAGGCTCGCGCGCAGTGGTCGGCAAAGTGCCCCAGGGCGCGGTCCAGTTGCTCGACCTGCACGGGCGAGGCGCCTTTTTGCGGGCCGAAAATCGCCGAGGCACCGTGGGGGCCGCACAGCGGGTTGTTGACGTCGGCGGCGATGTCGAAGCGCACCTGGGCCAGGCGCGGATCAATCTCGCTCAGGTCGACGCGGGCCAATTGCCCAAGGGCGAGGCCGCCCGGTGACAGGGTCTGCCCCTGGGCGTCGAGCAATTTCACGCCCAAGGCCTGCATGGCACCGGCGCCACCGTCATTGGTCGCACTGCCGCCAATCGCCAGGATCACCCGTTGCGCACCGGCATCCAGCGCGGCGCGGATCAATTGCCCGGTCCCGAAGGTGCTGCTGATGCACGCATCCCGTTGCGCCACCGGGACCAACTGCAAACCGCTGGCTTCGGCCATTTCGATGATCGCGGTGTGGCTCTGGGGCAACCAGCCCCAGGCGGCTTCCACCGTGGCCCCCAGCGGCCCGCGAACCAAGGTGCGGCGCTGCTGGCCTTCGCACGCGGCCAGGATCGACTCGACAGTCCCTTCCCCGCCGTCGGCCATCGGGCATTTGATCAGTTGGGCATCAGGCCAGACCTGCGCCAATCCCAATGCAATGGCATCGGCCACGCCTTGGGCGCTGAGGCTGTCCTTGAACGAATCGGGGGCGATCACGATTTTCATGGGAATTCTCCAGTTCCAATGCCCACATGCTGCCAGCCGCCATGAACAATAACGCCGGGCCGCTGCACAAGCGGTGTTGAGGATTATTGTTCATTTCCACAAAACCCGAGGCAGACGTTTCACCTGTAGGAGCGAGCTTGCTCGCGATGGAGGATAACGATGACGCGGGAAATCAGACTTACCGTGGCGTCCTCTGGTTTTTCGCGAGCAAGCTCGCTCCTACAAGGGGATTTTGTCGCTCACGAAATTGAGTCTGACTCGGGCAGCAGTTGCACCCCCAGATACAACGCGAGCATGCCATCGAGACGCAGTGGATCAACTCCGCTGAGTTCGGCAATCCGCTCCATGCGATACCGCAGGCTGTTGCGATGGATGCCCAGTGCATCGGCGCAGGCCTGGCTCTGGCCGTCGTGTTCGCACCAACTGCGCAGGGTGGCCAGCAACTGGCCGTTGCTGTCTTTGGCAATGACCTTGCGCAGCGGATTGAGCAATTCGTCGAGGGCGTCGTCGTTGCGGTGGCGCCAGAGCATCACCGGCAGCCGATAGCGGTTGAGCGTCAGCAATCGGGAGCGCGGCAGCACTTCGCGCCCGTAGGCCAGCAAGTCACCGACCCGGCGATAGCAGCGACGCAATCCGGAAAGTCCATCGGCCTGCCCACCCACGGCAATGCGCAGGATGTTCCAGCCCAGGCCGTCGAGCTTGTCCAGCAAGCGCTCGTTCTCGACCGTCTGGCTCGCCGGCCGGCACCAGAGCAACGAGGTTTTGGCCGAACTCACGCACCAACTGTCCGGATGACGGCTCGTCAACCAGGCACTCAGTGCCTCGACGGTTTGTCCTGGTGCGTGTTCCAGGCCCAGTTCGAACAAGTACGGCACTCGAGTCATTTGTGGTTTGAGGCCCAACTGCTGCGCTTCATCGACCAGTCGTGGAGAATCCCCGGCTTCGCTCAGAAGCAGCGCCAGCAAGTCATCGCAGCGCTGGCGCCGCCATTGCTGTTCGGCCTGCTGGTTGCGCTGGCCCACCAGCATTTCGGCGGTCATGCGCACCAGCTCGGCGTAGGTGCGCAGTTGCTCGGGTTCGCCGGTGATGCCCAGCACGCCGATCAAGCGCTGGTCGAGCATCAATGGCAGGTTGATCCCCGGTTGTACGCCCTTGAGATGAATCGCCGTCTGCGCATCGATCTCCACCACCCGGCCATTGGCCAATACCAGTTGCGCGCCTTCATGCCGGGTGTTGACCCGCTCCGGTTCGCCGCTGCCCAGGATCAAGCCCTGGCTGTCCATGACGTTGACGTTGTACGGCAGGATAGCCATCGCCCGGTCGACGATGTCCTGGGCCAGGTCGTGATCGAGTTCGAACATGCAAGTGATCCTTGAAGACAGTGATGGAACGGGTTGTTCACCCGCACAGGCCTTGGTTGCAAACCCTGTGCTCAGGCACAAAGACAGCCACCCTGAGGGTGGTCGAGACTCTCTGGGCGATCAACGTTACCCTTTGCATCGCAAAAAATCATAATAAAGAGAGAGCCGCCATGACACAGAGCGCCGTAGCGTCCCAGGCCATCGCTGACGATAAAAACGCCGTCTACAAGCGCATCACCCTGCGTTTGATCCCCTTCATTTTCATCTGCTACCTGTTCAACTACCTCGACCGGGTAAACGTTGGATTTGCCAAACTGCAAATGCTCGACGCGCTGAAGTTCAGCGAAACCGTGTACGGCCTCGGCGCCGGCATCTTCTTTATCGGTTACGTGCTGTGCGGCGTGCCAAGCAACCTGGCCCTGACCAAATTCGGCCCGCGACGCTGGATCGCACTGATGATGATCGCCTGGGGCACGCTGTCGACCTGCCTGCTGTTCGTCACCACGCCGACCGAGTTCTATACCCTGCGCCTGTTCACCGGCGCGGCCGAAGCCGGGTTCTTCCCGGGCGTGGTGCTGTACCTCTCGCAGTGGTTCCCGACCTTCCGCCGTGGCCGCATCATGGCCTTGTTCATGTCGGCGATCCCGGTATCCGGCCTGCTCGGCAGCCCGTTCTCCGGGTGGATTCTCAACCACTTCGCCGCCGGCCAGGGCGGTCTCGCCGGCTGGCAGTGGATGTTCCTGCTGCAAGGCATTCCCACCGTCATCCTGGGTGCGCTGGCTTACTTCCTGCTCAGCGACAGCTACGCCAATGCCAAGTGGCTCACGCCATTCGAGCGCTCGGTACTCGAAGCCGACCACGCGCAAGATCTGGCCAACAAACCGAAAACCACGACCGATTCGCTGCTGGCGGTGTTCAAGAACCCGGCGATCTGGGCCTTCGGCCTGATCTATTTCTGCATCCAGAGTGGCGTCTATGCGATCAACTTCTGGCTGCCGTCGATCATCAAGAACCTGGGCTTCAGCGATAACCTGGTGATCGGCTGGTTGAGCGCGATTCCGTATCTGCTCGCCGCCGTATTCATGCTAATGGTTGGCCGTTCAGCCGACCTGCGCAAAGAACGCCGCTGGCATTTGGTGGTGCCGATGCTGATGGGGGCGCTGGGGCTGCTGATCGCGGTGAACTTCGCCGCCAACCCGGCCATCGCGATTCTTGGTCTGACCATCGCCACCATGGGCGCCCTCACCGGCCTGCCAATGTTCTGGCCGGTGCCGACTGCCCTGCTGAGTGCCGGCGCTGCCGCCGGTGGCCTGGCGCTGATCAACTCGATGGGGCAGATGGCCGGTTTCCTCAGCCCGTACCTGGTGGGTTGGGTCAAGGACAGCACCGGCTCGACCGATGCGGCGCTGTACCTGCTGGCGGGTGTGATTGTCTGCGGCAGCTTGCTGGCGTTGCGCATGACCCGAACCCTGCGCACCTGATCAACACAAATCCCCTGTGGGAGCGGGCTTGCTCGCGAACGCGGTGTATCAGACGACATTTATGTTGACTAGCACTGCGCCTTCGCGAGCAAGCCCGCTCCCACATTCGATCTGCGGTGTTCGATATTTCTGTTTGATCCATGCGACTGTTCTGGTATCTGATTGAGCCTTTCCCACTGGTAAAAGGATTTGCTCATGAGCTACCGCACGCTGGGTCATTCGGGTCTGCAGGTGTCCACCCTGACCCTGGGCACCATGATGTTCGGCGAACAGACCAGCACCGAAGATTCCCTGCGGATCATCGACAAGGCCTGGGACCAGGGTATCAATTTCATCGACACCGCCGACGTCTACACCAACGGCCGTTCCGAGGAAATCGTCGGTGAGGCCATCGCCAGCCGCCGCCATGAATGGGTGCTGGCCACCAAGGTCGGCTTCGGTCCCGTGGACGGTGTTCCCAACCGCAGCGGCCTGAGCCGCAAGCACCTGTTCAACGGCATCGATGCCAGCCTGACGCGCCTGGGCACCGACTACCTCGACATCTATTACCTGCACCGCGAAGACCACAATACGCCGCTGGAGGTCACGGTATCGGCCATCGGTGACTTGATCCGCCAAGGGAAAATCCGTTACTGGGGCCTGTCCAACTACCGTGGCTGGCGCATCGCCGAAGTCATTCGCGTCGCCGACAAACTGGGCGTTGACCGGCCGGTGATCAGCCAGCCGCTGTACAACATCGTCAACCGCCAGGCAGAAACCGAGCAGATCACGGCGGCGCAAAGCTACGGGCTTGGCGTGGTGCCCTACAGCCCGCTGGCGCGCGGGGTGCTCAGTGGCAAATACGCACCGGATGTGAAACCTGATGCCAACAGCCGTGCCGGACGCCAGGACAAACGCATCCTGGAAACCGAATGGCGCGTCGAATCCCTGCGCATCGCCCAGCAAATCCAGCAATACACCCAGCAGCGCGGCGTCGGCATCGTCGAGTTCGCGATTGCCTGGGTGCTGAACAACAGCGCCGTGACCTCGGCCATTGTCGGGCCGCGCACGGAAGAACAATGGGACGCCTACACTAAGGCGCAGGCGGTGAAGATCACGGCCGAGGATGAGGCGTTCATCGATTCGCTGGTGACACCGGGGCATGCGTCGACACCGGGGTTCAATGATGTGAGCCACTTTGTATCCGGCCGCAGACCGTTTAACTGAAGAAACATAAGCCACTGTAGGAGCGAGCTTGCTCGCGATGGTGGTCAACGATAACGCGGGGAGCCTGCCTGCCCGCGGTGTCTGGTCGTTCATCGCGAGCAAGCTCGCTCCTACAGGGTGGATGTTGGAAATATTGATCATCCGGACAATATTCAGCACAAAAACCACGTATCCTCCGCCCCCCGTTTCACCTTCAACCTCGCGAGGACAGCTTGTCTAAAGGTATCGCTCTATCGGTTTCAGCCTCGGTGCTGTTTGCCGTCATGTACTACTACACATCGCTGCTCAGCCCCTTGAGCGGCGTGGAAATCTTCGGTTGGCGCATGCTGCTGACCGTCCCGTGCATGACCGTGTTCATGGTGGTGTCCGGGGAGTGGAAGCGCGTGCTGGAGATCGTTCGGCGCGCCATGGCCAATCCGAAACTGATGGGCGCGCTGATCGCCTCCTCTGCCCTGCTCGGCGTGCAATTGTGGCTGTTCATGTGGGCACCGTTGAACGGCTACAGCCTCGACGTATCGCTCGGCTATTTCCTGCTGCCGCTGACCATGGTCTTGACCGGTCGCCTGGCCTACGGCGAGCGCCTGTCCTATCTGCAAAAAGTCGCGGTGGTGTTCGCCTGCCTGGGGGTGGTCAACGAGGTGTATCAGGTCGGTGGTTTTTCCTGGGCGACCTTGCTGGTCTGCGTGGGTTATCCGGCTTACTTCGTCCTGCGCAAACGACTGGCGGCGGACAATCTCGGTGGCTTATGGCTGGACATGGCATTGACGCTGCCGGTGGCAGTCTGGTTCGTCCAGAGCGGCGCGCAAGGTTTTGGTGTGTTTGAACAGCATCCATGGTTATCGCTGCTGATCCCGATGCTCGGCGTGATCAGCGCATCGGCACTGGTGGTCTATATCATTGCCAGCCGCCTGCTGCCATTCAGCCTGTTCGGCTTGTTGAGCTATGTCGAACCGGTGTTGTTGCTGGGCGTGGCGTTGCTGCTGGGAGAAAGCATCAAGGCCGGGGAATGGCTGACCTACATCCCGATCTGGATGGCCGTGCTGGTGCTGGTGTTTGAAGGGTTCAAGCATCTGGTGCGGCAGCGCAGACCTTAAGCACACGCAAAACAAAATGTGGGAGCGGGCTTGCTCGCGAATGCGGTGTGTCAGTCACTATTCAAGTAGCCTGATACGACGCCTTCGCGAGCAAGCCCGCTCCCACAGTTTTATCGGTGTAACGGCTTAGTCGGTGGAGAGAACACCACGACGCACCTGGTCACGCTCGATGGATTCGAACAGCGCCTTGAAGTTGCCTTCGCCGAAACCGTCGTCGCCCTTGCGCTGGATGAACTCAAAGAACACCGGCCCCATCAGGGTTTCCGAGAAGATCTGCAGCAGCAGACGCTTGTCGCCCGACTCGGACGAACCGTCCAGCAAAATGCCCCGCGCCTGCAGTTGGTCCACCGGCTCGCCGTGGTTCGGCAAACGCCCTTCAAGCATTTCGTAGTAGGTCTCTGGCGGCGCGGTCATGAAGCGCATGCCGATGCTTTTCAGGTGGTCCCAGGTCTTGATCAGGTCATCGGACAGGAACGCAACGTGCTGGATGCCCTCGCCGTTGAACTGCATCAGGAACTCTTCGATCTGCCCGGCGCCCTTGGACGACTCTTCGTTCAGCGGGATGCGGATCATGCCATCGGGTGCGGTCATGGCCTTGGAGGTCAGGCCGGTGTATTCGCCCTTGATATCGAAGTAGCGGATTTCGCGGAAGTTGAACAGCTTCTCGTAGAAGTTGGCCCAATAGGCCATGCGACCGCGATACACGTTGTGGGTCAGGTGATCGATGATCTTCAGGCCGGCACCGACCGGATGGCGGTCGACGCCTTCGATGAATACGAAGTCGATGTCATAGATCGAGCTGCCTTCGCCGAAACGATCGATCAGGTACAGCGGTGCGCCGCCGATGCCTTTGATCGCCGGCAGGTTCAGTTCCATCGGGCCGGTTTCGATGTGGATCGGCTGGGCGCCGAGTTCCAGGGCACGCTTGTAGGCTTTTTGCGAATCCTTGACGCGAAACGCCATGCCGCACACCGACGGACCATGCTCGGCCGCGAAATACGAAGCCACGCTGTGGGGTTCGTTGTTGAGGATCAGGTTGATCGCGCCCTGGCGATACAGGTGCACGTCCTTGGAACGGTGGGTCGCCACCTTGGTGAAGCCCATGATCTCGAAGATCGGCTCCAGGGTGTTCGGGGTCGGCGATGCGAGCTCGATGAATTCAAAGCCCATCAGGCCCATTGGGTTTTCGTATAAATCTGCCATGGTCGGCGCCTCATCATTTTTTTATCAATTAACAAAGGTTAGTTGTAAGCAATGCTGAGACCGGTGGGTGGCGCACAGGAGATGCCCCGCACACTGCGGGCGAGAAAGTCACCGTAGATCAGTTGAAACCCGAATATCTTCATTTTCGACCCAAGGCTCTTGCGGGCGAGGCTTCTGCTGCCAGAAGACGATTATTATTGTATGCGTAACCCGATTCTACACAGCGTAAATCAGTTTGTCCGCCTTCTGTATCAAATCCCCTTTTTCCATGCCCGCGCAAGCGGTTTGTTGCAGAGGAAAATCCCCGCCAGTATCAGCCCGCCACCCAGGCACATGGCCAGCGTCAGCGGCTCATCCAGCAGCAGCGCGCCAAGGATCACCGCCGTCAACGGGTTCAAGGCAATGAACACCCCGGAACGGGTCGCGCCGATTTTGCGAATGCCGTCGTAGTATCCGATGTACGCCAGCGCCGACCCCAGCACGCCCAGGTACAAAAGGCTCAACCATTGCTGCGCACCCAGCTGGGCGATCGCGGCGACACTCACCTCGCCGCGCACGATGCAGGTCATCCAGAGCATGACGGTGCCCAGCAGGATCGAATAGGTCACCGTTTGCACCGGGCCCAGGGTGTGATTCAGCTCTTTGGAGAACAGCGAGTAGACACCCCAGCCGAGGACGCAGCCGAAAATCAGCAAATCGCCGAGCCAGACATCGGCACCGCCGGCCAGTAGTTGCGGGTCGCGACTGACGATCACCATGCTCGCGCCCGCCACGCAGATCGCAATGCCGACGACTTTCGCCCGATTCAAACGCTCCTTGAACAGCAACCAGGAAGCCAGGCCGATCACCGCCGGATTCAGCGCCACGATCAAGGATGCCCGTGAAGCGTTGATGTAATGCAGGCCATAAAAGAAGCACAGGTTGTAAAAAAATATCCCGAAAAAGCCAAGCAATGACAATTGCAGCCATTGCCGGGGGCTGGGTCGGACCAGCGGTGTGCGTGCCATGCGTATAAACAGCAGCAACGCCACGCTGGCCAGCAGAAACCGCAGGCTGGCAGCCAGTAGTGGGCTGAGGCCAGCGGCCAGATAGCGTCCGGCAACGAAGGTGCCACCCCACACCATGGTGACCGCCGCCAGTTTCAGATACACCGGAAGATCCGATGGTTTTGACAGGCTTTGCTCGCAGATCGTCATAGATTCCAGGACCGGATGTCGGAGAGATGCCGTATCATTCGGTTAATACCCAGTCATCGTAAAATGAGCAAACACTCATGACCCTTACTCAACTGGAGATTTTCTCCCTCGTGGCCGAACTCCACGGCTTCACGGCAGCGGCCAATCGCTTGGGTATTTCCCAATCGGCGGTGTCCCATGCCTTGAAGTCTCTGGAGTTGGAGTTGGGTGTCGAACTGCTGCGCCGGCATCAATCTCAGGTCGAACTGAGCGACATTGGCCAGCAGTTGTTGCTGCGCGCCCGGGCGATGCTCGGCCTGGCCAACACCCTGCGCCAGGAAGCGGCCGATGCCAGGGGCATGAAACGCGGTACGCTGCGAATCGGCTCCTTCGGCCCGACTTCATCGATCAAATTGCTGCCGTTGATTCTGCAGCAGTACCGCGCCGCCCATCCCGGCATCGAGGTGCATATCGACGAGGGCCCCGACCGTCAGGTACTCCAGTGGCTGGAGGAACGACGGATCGACATTGGCTTTGTGGTATTGCCCGAGGAGCGTTTCGACACGGTTGCGCTGATCGAAGACCAGATGGTCGCGCTGCTGCCCGCCGACCATCCGCTGGCGGCTCACGACAGCCTGAGCCTGAAGGATCTGTGCGACTTCCCGTTCGTGCTGACCGAGGCCGGTTCCTCGGAGCTGGTTTCACGTCTGTTCACCGTGGCCCGACTGACGCCCAATATCCGTTATCGCTGCTCGCAGTTGATCAGCACCCTGGATGTCGTCGCTCGTGGCGACGGGGTGACGGTGGTTGCCGAAGGTTCATTGCCTAATCAGATTGACCGCCGCTGCGTGAAAAAACCGCTGTCGCCGGCGGTGTTGCGCCAGGTCGGCCTGGCGGTGCTCGATCGACGCCAGGCATCACCCGCGACGCTGGCCTTTATCAGGCTGGCCGAAAGCCTTGATTTGCGTTGAGCGGCATAACCGCCAACGGCCAACTATCATGGCCCATACCCGAACTCTTCATGGGAGGCGTTTTGCCCCGCCATCAATTGAGAGCCTTACATCTTCGTGACAGGACTCGCGAATGCCGCTGAAAGCCAAAACCCGCAGTCGCAGCACAAGAATTGCCGTCACTCTGATCAGTGGCTTGCTCCCGGTGCTGCTGGGGGCCGCCATTCTTTACATGCAAGCAGGGCGTGCGCTCAAACAAGACGCCGAACAAACCGCCGAAGAATCGATTCGTCAGTTCGACCTGATGCTCGACAACAACGCCCAGGCTGCTCGTGAATTGCTGCCGCTGGCAGGCCAAAGTTGCGGTGAAGTCACACTGGCGCTGCGCGAGCAGGTCACTCGCCGCCCCTTCGTGCGTTCAACCAATCTGGTGTGGGACAACAACCTCTATTGCAGCTCTCTGTTCGGCGACTACCAGGAGAAGGTCAACCCTGGTGACTACACCCAGGGCGCCTTATGGCTCTTGAGCGGCAATCCGGTAACGCCCAACACCGCCGTGCTGGTGTACCGGCTGAGCGAAGGAAACAAAGGCGCACTGTCGACCCTCGATGGTTATCACTTGATTAATACCCTGCGCCTGATTGGTCGCAATACCTTGCTGGTGCTGCAAGTTGGCCCGGACTGGATATCCGCCGATGGCAAGGTTCATACCGGCACTGCGCCTGACCTGCCCGTTGCGCAAAGTCGCTTGACCTCCGGGCGCTATGCTTTTGCCGTGGAAGCCGGTTTTCCCAAAGGCGAAATCTGGCGATACATACGCAGCGAATATCCGCCGCTGCTCAGTCTGCTGATTTTCTTCGGTGTGATTGCCGGGGCTATTGGTCACGTCCTGCAAAAGCGCTCCTCGGCACCTACCCAGGAAATGCAGCGGGCACTGGAAGCTTCAGAGTTCATTCCGTATTTCCAGCCCGTGGTGCATGGCGACAGCAAAAGCTGGTCCGGCGCTGAAGTGCTGATGCGCTGGCAACATCCAAAGGAAGGCCTGGTGCGTCCGGATCTGTTCATTCCGTTTGCAGAGCACTCCGGGCTGATCGTGCCGATGACCCGCTCACTGATGCGACAAACCGCCGCCCTGCTCGCACCGCAATCGGCCAGCTTCAACAAGCCGTTTCACATTGGCATCAACATCACCGCCAGCCATTGCCAGGACCTGGAACTGGTCAAGGATTGCCGCGAGTTTCTCGATGCGTTCGAGCCAGGCTCGATCCATCTGGTACTGGAACTGACCGAACGTGAATTGATCGAGCCCACGGCCATCACCCTGCAACTGTTCGAACAACTTCGCGAACTGGGCGTGAAAATCGCCATCGATGACTTCGGCACCGGCCACTCAAGCCTTGGCTACCTGCGGCAGTTCAATGTCGATTTTCTGAAAATCGACCAGAGTTTTGTCGCCATGATCGGCGTCGACACACTGTCGAGCCACATCCTCGACAGCATCATCGAACTGGCGGTCAAACTCGACCTTGCCCTGGTGGCCGAAGGTGTCGAAACCCGCGAACAGAGTGATTACCTGAGCGTTCACCAGGTCAACTTCCTGCAAGGTTATCTGTTCGGCAAACCCATGCCCGGCGCGGAATTCATTAGTGCATTAAGCGACCATTAACTCGCGAATTCAATCGCCAAAACAAACGATTAGCCGCACCAATTTGAATCAAAACACTACTGACGTTACATGAAGAAAAAGACAGGATTTACTCTTGGCCAATTAACTACTACAATTTTTGATGCCTGCGCTAAATTGGCAGGTGAGCCACTATCACCGAGTCGCTTCAAGGCTCTTGGCTTATAGCTTTGTTTGCGGTTGGCATCAACCAAACACACTATTGGAGTAAAGATATTGTCCAGACTCGCTGAATTTCGTGCAGCCGAAAAGGCCCTTCAAGAACAGCTCAAGCAGTTGGAATCCCTGAAGAACGATGCCGGGCTCAAGAAAGAAATCGAATTCGAAGAGAAGCTCCAGGGCTTGATGAAAACCTATGGCAAGAGCCTGCGCGACATCATCGCCATTCTCGATCCTAACCCGGCAAAATCCGGCCTGCTGCAGGCAGCCGCCCCTAAAACCCGCCGCGCCCGTGTGGTCAAGGTTTATCAGAACCCGCACACCGGCGAGCTGATTGAAACCAAGGGCGGCAACCACCGCGGCCTGAAAGCCTGGAAAGAACAGTACGGTGCAGCCACCGTTGATTCCTGGTTGCGCGGCTAACTCTCGCGGCGACAAAAAAGCCCTGCTTATGCAGGGCTTTTTCATGGGCTATCTAAATGCCCGGGGCCGGCACCCGACAATTACTAACTGCCATCAACTTTGTGCTTAATCCATTTGGATATCTAAAATATTTTTCATGCATCGAAAAAGCACTGGCGCTTACTAAAGTTTCAAGCTGTTACGGGCAGCGTCTATTTCATCCTGGCTCGCCTTATAAGCCTCGGCCTGCCCTGCGTAGGAAAGAACATAGGCCTTATCGGCATCCACCGCAGCCACCAATGTTTGAGAAAGCACATGCCTGCCGTTTTGCGTGATGGTGCAGGTTGTTTCCAGCGCGGCCAATCGACTCAACGTAGTCGAATGAATGCGCGTGCAGACACTTTGATATCCGCCCTGAAAGAAGTCTTTTTGAACCGACTTGCGCATCTCCAGCAGTACGCCTTCGAGGTTTACCTGGTGATCGCTTTGCACCGGGCTCATGGTCAGTTCCATCACCATGAGCGGCGATCCATCCTGATCATTTTTCACCGCCCGCTGGCGACTGACCCCCGACGCCGATTCAGGCACGTCTTCGACCTGCCAGCCTTGCGGCCAGGTCACCACTGGCGCATCGGCGCGAGCAGCGCCAGCCAGCGAAAGCACGCTTAGCAGGATGAACAGCACGTTACGGAATCGAATCATTGCAATGGGCACTCAAGGTTCAAGCCGTAAAGTCTGGGCCCAGGCCGGCTGTCAGGCAATAGCCGACTGTTTGGGTTTGGTGATGTCCGAACCCTTGCGTATCATTGTTTCCATTCGTTAGCCCACATATTTCCCGGAGGGCCCATGAGCCTGCACGAATTGAACACCTTCCCCGGCGTCACCGCCCAACCGGACGCCGCTACACAGAAATTTGTCTTCAACCACACCATGCTGCGGGTCAAGGACATCACCAAGTCCCTGGATTTCTACACACGCATCCTGGGTTTTACCCTGGTGGAAAAACGCGATTTCCCGGAAGCCGAGTTCAGCCTGTATTTCCTGGCGCTGGTGGACAAGAACCAGATCCCGGCCGACGCCACCGCGCGCACCGAGTGGATGAAATCGATCCCAGGCATCCTGGAGCTGACCCACAACCACGGCACCGAGAACGATGCGGATTTCGCCTACCACAATGGCAACACCGACCCGCGCGGTTTTGGCCACATCTGCATCTCGGTGCCGGACATCGTCGCCGCCTGCGAGCGCTTTGAAGCACTGGGCTGCGATTTCCAGAAACGCTTGAGCGATGGCCGCATGAAGAGCCTGGCGTTCATCAAGGATCCGGACGCCTATTGGGTAGAGATCATTCAGCCAGCACCGCTGTAACCCGCACAACAAATCCCACATTTGGAATGTGTGAAACACAAAACCCCATGATCAATCATGGGGTTTTGTGTTTTCAGAGCCGGCGCCGATACCCCTCTGTAGGAGCGAGCCTGCTCGCGATAAACCCGAGAACGCCGCGGGGCACCTGCCAACCAGCGTTATCGTTGACGATCATCGCGAGCGAGCTCGCTCCTGCAAGGTTGTGTATTTGCGGCGCCGGCGCCGATACCCCTTTGTAGGAGCGAGCTTGCTCGCGATAAACCCGAGAACGCCGCGGGGCACCTGCCAGCCAGCGTTATCGTTGACGACCATCGCGAGCGAGCTCGCTCCTACAAGGTTTTGTATTTCAGCGTCCGATTTATGCCGGAGCCGAGGTCCGGATCAAGTGATCGAAAGCGCTCAGGGAAGCCTTGGCACCCTCGCCCACTGCGATCACGATCTGCTTGTACGGCACCGTGGTCACGTCACCGGCAGCGAACACACCCGGCACCGACGTTTCACCGCGAGCGTCGACGATGATCTCGCCACGGGGCGACAATTCGATGGTGCCTTTGAGCCAATCGGTGTTGGGCAACAGACCAATCTGCACAAAGATCCCTTCCAGCTCCACGCTGCGCAATTCGTCGCTCTGACGATCCTTGTAGCGCAGGCCGTTGACCTTCTGGCCATCACCGGTGACCTCAGTGGTTTGCGCACTGGTGATCACGGTGACGTTCGGCAGGCTGTGCAACTTGCGCTGCAATACCGCATCGGCTCGCAACTGCACATCGAACTCCAGCAGCGTGACATGGGATACGATACCGGCCAGGTCGATGGCCGCTTCGACGCCGGAGTTGCCGCCGCCAATCACCGCCACGCGCTTGCCCTTGAACAACGGACCGTCGCAATGCGGGCAGTACGCCACGCCCTTGTTGCGGTATTGCTGCTCACCGGGAACGTTCATTTCACGCCACCGCGCACCGGTCGCCAGAATCACGGTCCTGGCCTTCAACGAGGCGCCGCTGGCGAAGTGAATCTGGTGCAGCTCCCCATTCTTGCCGGGTACCAGTTTGTCGGCACGCTGCAGGTTCATGATGTCCACGTCGTACTGCTTGACGTGTTCTTCCAGGGCCACGGCCAGTTTCGGGCCTTCGGTTTCCTGCACCGAGATAAAGTTCTCAATGGCCATGGTGTCCAGCACCTGCCCACCAAAACGTTCGGCCGCGACACCGGTGCGAATGCCTTTACGGGCCGCGTAGATTGCCGCCGAAGCACCGGCCGGGCCACCGCCGACCACCAGCACGTCAAAGGCTTCTTTGGCGCTGATCTTCTCGGCCTGGCGTTCGATGCCGCTGGTGTCGATCTTGGCGAGGATTTCCTCCAGGCCCATGCGGCCCTGGCCGAAGTTCACACCGTTAAGGTAGATGCTGGGGACCGCCATGATCTGGCGCTCATCGACTTCAGCCTGGAACAGCGCGCCGTCGATGGCGACGTGGCGAATGTTCGGGTTCAGTACCGCCATCAGGTTCAGCGCCTGGACCACGTCCGGGCAGTTCTGGCAGGACAGCGAGAAGTAAGTCTCGAAGTTGAACTCGCCTTTGAGCGAGCGGATCTGTTCGATCACATCGACACTGACCTTCGAAGGGTGGCCGCCGACTTGCAGCAAGGCCAGCACCAGCGAAGTGAATTCGTGGCCCATCGGAATGCCGGCGAAACGCAGGCTGATATCGGCACCCGGGCGATTGATCGAGAACGATGGCTTGCGTGCATCGTCACCGTTGTCGAGCAAAGTAATCTGGCTGGAAAGACTGGCAACGTCTTTCAGCAATTCAAGCATTTCCTGGGATTTCGCACCGTCGTCGAGGGATGCAACGATCTCGATCGGCTGGGTGACCCGTTCCAGGTACGATTTCAACTGGGCTTTAAGATTGGCGTCCAACATACGGGCGATTTCCTTTTGAATGATTCATTTAGAGCAGGCATAAAAAAACGCCCGAGCGAATCTCGCCCGGGCGTTTTTATTGGGCGGTGCAGCTTACCGAGTAGGCGCGGAGTTCCGCCCTGATGGTGCGATCACAGACTTAGATCTTGCCGACCAGGTCCAGGGACGGCGCCAGAGTGGCCTCGCCTTCTTTCCACTTGGCTGGGCAAACCTGACCTGGGTGAGCAGCGACGTACTGGGCAGCCTTGATCTTGCGCAGCAGCTCGGAAGCGTCACGGCCTACACCGCCGTCGTTGAGTTCAACGATCTTGATCTGGCCTTCAGGGTTGATCACGAAGGTGCCACGGTCAGCCAAGCCTGCTTCTTCGATCAGCACGTCGAAGTTGCGGGAGATGGCGTGGGTCGGGTCGCCGATCATGGTGTACTGGATCTTGCCGATGGCTGGCGAAGTGTTGTGCCAGGCAGCGTGGGCGAAATGGGTGTCGGTGGAAACGCTGTAGATCTCGACGCCCAGTTTCTGGAACGCGTCGTAGTTGTCAGCCAGGTCTTCCAGCTCGGTCGGGCAGACGAAGGTGAAGTCGGCCGGGTAGAAGAACACCACAGACCACTTGCCTTTCAGGTCTGCGTCCGAGACTTTTACGAAGTCGCCATTTTTGAATGCGTCAGCTTTGAACGGTTTAACTTGGCTGTTGATGATAGGCATCGTTGACTCTCCGTCAGGGGGTTAAGAAGTTGATGGAAAGAACTTTACCCACTCGACGAACGGAAGGCTCATTGGCAAACCTGATGCTGCTGATTGGCTTTCGCTATTAGCCAGCTGTATTAATAGAAGAAAACGGTATCTAGGGTGAGACGGGCTTTTCCGTGATACGCGCCATGCCGAGAAACGGACTGGCTTCGATGTAGCGCATGGCCGACTTCATGTCATTCCAGCCCACATAGCTCATCAGCGACTTCAGATCCCAACCACTTTGATGCGCCCAGGTGGCAAAGCCGCGACGCAAGGAATGACTGGTATAAAGCTCACCGGCGATACCTGCTCGCGCCAACGCCTGACGCAGTAACGGAATCACGCTGTTGGCGTGCAAGCCCCCCTCGCCCAGATGCCCCCAGCGGTCGATGCCACGGAACACCGGCCCACGCACCAGAGCCGCCTCGGTAATCCAGTCGATATAAGCCTGCACCGGACACAAGCGTTGCAAGGCCGGTGTCTGATAGGTCTTGCCAAGGTTATCGCGATCACTCTTGCTACGCGGTAGATAGAGACTGATGCCGGAACCGGCGCTGGCCTGCACGTGTTCCACCTGAAGCCGGCACAACTCATCACTGCGAAAGCCACGCCAGAAGCCCAACAGGATCAGGGCCATGTCGCGCCTTGCCCGCAGCAAACCCGGTCGGTCGCCTGTGGCCCTGGCGGTCTGCACTTCTTGCTCCAGACAACTGACCACCTGTTCCAGGTGCTGAAGCTGCAAGGGTTCTGCCTGTTTTTCCTGGGCCGGGTGCAGCGCGCGAATGCCCTTGAAAACTTTGCGCACCACAGGCGCCTTGGTGGGATCGGCAAAGCCCTGGCTGTTGTGCCACTGCGCCAATGCCGACAAACGCAATTTCAGCGTGTTGATCGACAACACGCCGGCATGGGCTACCAGGTAGCGCGCCACGCTGTCGCCGGTTGCTGGCAGAAAACCGCCCCACGTGACTTCGAAGTGCTCGATGGCCGCTCGATAGCTGCGACGGGTGTTGTCGCGAGTCGCTGCTTGCAGATAGCGATCCATATCGCTCATAGGAAATGAACCTGTTTTAACCGACTGTAGGAGCGAGCTCGCTCGCGATGACCGTCAACGATAACGCTGGCTGCCAGGTGCCCCGCGGCGCTCTCGGGTTTTTCGCGAGCAAGCTCGCTCCTACAAGGGGCATCGGCCGCTGGCGTTAAAAACACAAAACGCTGTAGGAGCGAGCCCGCTCGCGATGGTCGTCAACGATAACGCTGGTTGGCAGGTGCCCCCGGGGCGTTCTCGGGTTTTTCGCGAGCAAGCTCGCTCCTACAAGGGTTGGTGTACGGAAACAGTGCGAGGAATACCTAGAAACTTCGATCACACGGGGTAATACCAGTATATCCCGTGTTAATCACATTCAGCATTTAACTTTTTTGATTGAATGGTACAATGTGTATTTACGTGGTACGTACCACATCATCAAAACCCGGGAGATCTCATGGCACGCGGCGGTGTAAATAAAGCGGTGGTTCAAGCCGCTCGGTTGGCGATCCTCGCCCGCGGCGAAAACCCCAGCATCGATGCCGTACGCATCGAAATGGGCAATACCGGCTCGAAAACCACGATTCATCGCTACCTCAAGGAGCTCGATGACCGGGTCGAACCTGTCGAGGCGCCGACAGAACCGATCGACGACGAACTGATGGCGCTGGTGGCGCGGCTCGCGCAAAGACTCAAGGAGCAGGCGCAAGAGCCCATCGACCAGGCGCGCGCGCAGTACGAAGAACAACGCAAGGCGCTGGAAAACCAGCTCGGCGAAGCGCAAGAGGACAACAGCGAACTGCACCAGCAATACGAGTTTCAAAGCCTGGCGCTGACTCAGGAATCCGAGGCCCTGCAAGAAACCCGAGCCATGCTGCAAACGGAGCAAACCCGCAACGCCGGGTTGAATCAGGCGCTGGCCGATTTCGAATTGCGCTTGAAAGACAAGGACGAGCAGATCCGCTCCCTTGAAGAAAAACACCTGCACACTCGCGACGCACTGGAGCACTACCGCAATGCGGTCAAGGAACAGCGCGAACAGGAAATGAGTCGCCACGAAGGCCAGGTGCAACAGATACAGATGGAACTGCGTCAGGCGCAACAAAGCGCACTGGTACGCCAGGATGAAATCACCCAGTTGCACCGCGACAACGAACGCTTGCTGACCGAAAACCGCGGCACGCTACGCGAACTGAGCCTGCTGCAAGAACAGCTCAAGCAAAGCAATACCCGTCAGGATCAGTTGCTGGAACAGGCCACCCGCGTCGACGGTGAGCGCACCCTCCTCCAGGAACGCCTGCGCGTCGCCCTGCTGGAAAGCCAGGCACTCAAGCAGAACGTCGACGAGCAGTCACAGCTCAACAGGTCACTGGAAATGGATCTGGCCAAGACCCGGACGGATCTGGAAGAACGCGTACGTCTGGCCGCGACCCTTGCGGCAGCGGCAGACGCAGCGAAGGACGCTTAACCGGCGACCGGCGTACGCATGGTGACGAACTCTTCGGCGGCCGTCGGGTGCACCCCGATGGTTTCGTCGAAGTCGCGCTTGGTGGCGCCGGCCTTCAAGGCAATCGCCAGGCCCTGGACGATTTCACCGGCTTCAGGGCCGACCATGTGGCAACCCAGGACCTTGTCGGTGTTGGCGTCCACCACCAGTTTCATCAGCGTGCGCTCCTGGCATTCGGTCAGGGTCAGCTTCATCGGCCGGAAGCGGCTTTCGAAGACCTGCACCTCGTGACCGGCTTCGCGAGCTTCTTCCTCGGTCAAACCGACGGTGCCGATATTCGGCAGGCTGAACACTGCCGTCGGGATCATCTTGTAATCCACCGGACGATACTGCTCTGGCTTGAACAGGCGTCGCGCCACCGCCATGCCTTCAGCCAGGGCCACCGGCGTCAGCTGAACACGGCCGATCACATCGCCCAGCGCCAGGATCGACGGCTCGGCGGTTTGATACAGCTCATCGACCTCGACAAAGCCTTTCCTGTCGAGTTTGACCCCGGTGTTTTCCAGCCCCAGATTGTCCAGCATCGGACGACGACCCGTGGCGTAGAACACGCAATCGGCTTCCAGCTGGCGACCATCCTTGAGCGTGACTTTCAGGCTGCCATCGGCCAGCTTGTCGATGCGCTCGATGTCCGCGTTGAACTGCAGGTCCATGCCGCGCTTGGTCAACTCTTCCTGCAAATGCTTGCGCACGGAACCATCGAAGCCACGCAGGAACAGTTCGCCGCGATACAGCAGCGTGGTCTTGGCACCCAAGCCGTGGAAGATCCCGGCGAACTCGACCGCAATGTAGCCACCGCCCACCACCAGCACCCGCTTGGGCAGCTCTTTGAGGAAGAACGCCTGGTTGGAACTGATGGCATGCTCATGCCCCGGAATCTCCGGAATCTGCGGCCAGCCGCCGGTGGCGATCAGGATGTTCCTGGCGGTAAAACGCTCGCCATTGATCTCGACCTGATGCGGATCGACGATCTTCGCGTGACCTTCATGCAAGGTCACGCCGCTGTTGACCAGCAGGTTGCGATAAATGCCATTGAGGCGATTGATCTCGCGGTCCTTGTTGGCGATCAACGTCGGCCAGTCGAACTGCGCCTCATCCAGGCCCCAGCCAAAACCGGAAGCCTGCTCGAAGTCTTCGGCGAAGTGCGCACCGTAGACCAGCAATTTTTTCGGCACACAGCCGACGTTCACGCAGGTCCCGCCCAGATAGCGGCTTTCGGCCACGGCCACTTTCGCACCGAACCCGGCGGCAAACCGCGCAGCCCGCACACCACCGGAACCGGCGCCAATCACATAAAGGTCAAAATCGTAGGCCATTTTCAATCTCCTCGGCAGGTGACCAGCATACCCGCAGACATTTGTTGGGCAAGCGCTGCAGTCGATATGGGGCCTGAAAATGAAAAAGCCACCCGAAGGTGGCTTTTCAATACAGTCAGGTCGAAAGCGATCAGTACGCCTTGCCCGTCTTGTAGAAGTTCTCGAAGCAGAAGTTGGTCGCGTCGATGTAGCCTTCGGCGCCGCCGCAGTCGAAACGCTTGCCCTTGAACTTGTAGGCCATCACGCAGCCGTTCTGGGCCTGCTTCATCAGGGCGTCGGTGATCTGGATTTCGCCGCCCTTGCCTGGCTCGGTCTGTTCGATCAGGTCGAAGATGTCCGGGGTCAGGATGTAGCGGCCGATGATGGCCAGGTTCGACGGTGCGTCTTCCGGCTTTGGTTTTTCAACCATGCTGTGTACGCGGTAGATGTCGTCACGGATCATCTCGCCGGCGATTACGCCGTACTTGTTGGTCTCGGACGGATCGACTTCCTGGATGGCCACGATCGAGCAGCGGAACTGCTTGTACAGCTTGACCATCTGGGTCAGAACGCCGTCGCCTTCGAGGTTGACGCACAGGTCGTCCGCCAGCACCACGGCGAACGGCTCGTCACCGATCAGTGGACGGCCGGTGAGGATCGCGTGGCCCAGGCCTTTCATTTCGGTCTGGCGGGTGTAGGAGAACGAGCACTCGTCGAGCAGCTTGCGGATGCCGACCAGGTATTTCTCCTTGTCGGTGCCCTTGATCTGGTTTTCCAGCTCGTAGCTGATGTCGAAGTGGTCTTCCAGGGCGCGCTTGCCGCGACCGGTGACGATGGAGATTTCGGTCAAGCCGGCATCCAGTGCTTCTTCGACGCCGTACTGGATCAGTGGCTTGTTCACCACCGGCAGCATTTCTTTGGGCATGGCTTTAGTCGCTGGCAGGAAGCGAGTACCGTAACCGGCTGCTGGGAACAAGCATTTCTTGATCATATAAGTCCTTGAAAGGGCTGTGTGTACGAGTTTCGGCGCAGTCTAATCAGGCGGCGTGCACCTTACAATGCCCCGCGCTGGCTAACCGATGCCAACATAGAGAAATATTCTTGCCGATAGTTCCCTGCGGGAGTGCGCAGGTCGCTGCGCAGCCTCTTATGCATAGCAGAGACTTGCGCAAATGCACGGTTTCTACCGCCCGGAACCCATCACCATACGCCCATCGACACCCCTTGAGTGTGTTTGGCGGTATCATGGCGCGATTGAACCAGACAACGAGGCAAGTAGATGTCGGCAGTAAAAAGCGTCAACGGATTCCTGATCAATCAGGAGAAAGACGGCCAATGGTGGGTGGCCAGTGTCGCCGGTGAAAATATCGCCGGACCGTTCCCTTCCGAAGCCCTGGCAATCGAAGTGGCCTCGGTGCTGGAACTTGAGCACCCGGAACCCAAGCGACGCGGCAAAGACAAGAGCTGATCGACGCCCGATGCGAAAAGCCCTGCCATGGCACAGGGCTTTTTTATGAATACCGAAAAATAAGTGGCCTTTGGCTATAACCTTTTGAATCCGGCGCTGTCTCAGCCTTAGCCCACCCCCCCTGACGATGATCAAGCCATGAATAAAGTTTTGCCTTTGCTGACGGTATTGGCCCTGAGCGGCTGCGCAACGTCGGAACAAACCTACCTGGCCAACGGAGAGCAAGGTCTATCGATTGACTGCTCCGGGGAAGCCAACTCCTGGGCTGCCTGTTACGAAAAGGCCGATGCGTCCTGCGCGGGCACCGGCTACAAGATTGTCGGAACCGATGGCACCCCCTCGCTCAAGGAGAGCGAAAAGACCCTCGGCGCCGACGTCGGTAACTACAAGAGCCGCAACGTCGTGGTGATCTGCAGGTAACGCGCCACGCCCTACATATGGATTTCGGCGAATTTGATTCCAAGCCCGCGCACGGTATCGATCAGATCATCAAGGCGGCTGAAGGACTCGACTTCATCATTGTCATCCACCAGGAAATAGCTGCGCCCGGCGCTTTTCTTGAAAAACACGATCCATTCCCCCAGCTCCGCCGGATTCTGAATCACATGGGTGGCAGAGATTAAACCCTCTGCATGCCGCTCCCGGACCTGCTCTCGCTTCATGTTCGACTCCAGAAATAACGATGCCGCCAAAGCAGGGCTTTGGCGGCATCGGTGCTGATGGTCGATAGTCTATCAGCCGGAAATGCACTCGTTGGCAGCCTTCTGTACATCCTTTGGCCGCACCGGGACATTGGACATGCTCTCGTGCAGCTTGATGCTGCTGCCGCCGGAGCGTTCTTCGATGTCAAACACGGCAGACGGCCCCACGGAAAACTTGAGCGGCACGATCACGCGCAAGCCATCCTTGTGCGACTGGATCTGCAAGGCGCCTCGGCTATCGGCCAGTTTTTCGCTCAGACATTGCGCGTATTCATGGGGCTTCTTGCCAGAAATCACGTTCATCGTCGGCAAGGACTCGTTGATGTCCGAGACGTTCGCGCAACCACTGATCGTCAATGCCATCGGCAACAACCACAAACCCCACTTCATACCAAACCTCCATTAAAGACCCTCGGACAGCGCAACTGCGATTTTTCTCCGAGACAAACTGCTTTATCGCTCATCAAATGTGAAATAAGCGTTCTTAATTGTCGAAGCGGCCGGATAATAAGGCCTTCGGGCTGATAAACTGCGCCAATCGCCCATGCTATCGTTTTGATTTTGTAGAAAAAGCCCTTCTGGAGGCGCCTCATGAAATTTATCCATCAGCGCGAGCACCTCAATGAAGACGACATCGTCGTCATTCAATGCTCCCAAATGTGCAACATCCGCTTGATGAACGACGCCAACTTCCGCAGCTTCAAGAATGGCGGTCGTCACACCTATCACGGCGGTGCATTCGACACGTTTCCAGCCCGCATCACAGCCCCGAGCACCGGTTTCTGGAACATCACGATCGACACCGTCAACCGCCGCGCTATCAGCGTGACGCGCAAACCCACCCTGACGCACTCGATCAAAATCATTCGCCGCTCCAGCACGAAACTGAGCTGATCAGCGAACCCGAAACACAAGACAGGCAGATACAACCGTGGCCCAAACGACCAAGTACGTCATCAAATACAAACTCAACGGTGAGCGCCGCTTCGAGTTTGCCCAGCTTGAAAACGGCACCCAGGAAGAAGCCAAGGCGGCGCTGGATGCCATTCATGGACAGGACGACGTCATCAGCGACATCAGCGTCAGCAAAGCGTTGTAACACGATCCGGAGCGACAATGGACGTCGGCTCCCGCTCGCAGTTCGACCGCAAGCAGCGGAGTGCCAGCTTTATTTTTGCCTTGCAGACTGACCACCTCCATCACAAGAGGCCCGGCAATGAGCGAGCAATATCTGGACAGACTGGACTGGCCCCGGCTGGAGCAGCAACTTGATCAGGACGGCTGCGCCGTCATCCCGTCACTGCTGAGTCACAAGGCTTGCGGGCAGGTCAGCGCCTGGTACCCTCGCACCGAACTGTTTCGCTCCCACGTGGTGATGGCTCGCCACGGGTTCGGCCGAGGCGAGTACAAGTATTTCAACTACCCCTTGCCGGAACTTGTGGCTCGCTTGCGCAGCGCGCTCTACCCACGACTGTTGCCCATCGCCAATCGCTGGCATGAACAGATGGGCTTGCCGGAGCGTTTTCCTGAAACCCTTCCAGCCTTCCTCGAACGTTGCCATGCCGCTGGTCAGAACCGTCCGACCCCCTTGTTGCTGCAATATGGTCCGCAGGACTACAACTGCTTGCATCAGGATCTGTACGGTGAGCACGTTTTCCCGCTGCAAGTGGCGATCCTGCTGTCAGACCCGGATCAAGACTTCACCGGCGGCGAATTTGTCCTGACTGAACAGCGCCCGCGAATGCAGTCACGCCCGATGGTCATCGATCTGAAGAAAGGCGACGGGCTGATCTTTGCGGTCAACCAGCGTCCAGTCAAAGGCACTCGCGGTTACTACCGCGTTACCCTGCGTCACGGCGTGAGTCGCCTGCACAGCGGTAAACGGCATACCCTTGGAATCATCTTTCACGATGCGTCATGAACCCATGAATCCGCAGACTTTCGATCTGTTTGCCGATGCAGAACCCGAGCAACAGCCCAGGCGCGAGCAGATCGGCGAACAGTCCTACGTGCTCAGAGGCTTCGCCCTGCCCTGGCTGGAGCGTTTGCTGCCTGCCCTGGAAGAAGTGCTGGCGGCCGCGCCGTTTCGGCAGATGGTCACACCCGGCGGTTTCACCATGTCGGTCGCCCTGAGCAGTTGTGGCCAATTCGGCTGGACCACTGACCGCAGCGGTTATCGGTACACCCGCCTCGATCCAGACACCGCAAAGCCCTGGCCAATGATGCCCGAGGTGTTTTTCCAACTGGCACTAGCGGCGGCACAGGCAGCAGGATTCACCGGTTTTGCGCCGGATTCCTGCCTGATCAACCGTTATATCCCCGGGGCAAAAATGTCATTGCATCAGGATAAGGACGAACATTCCTACGCCGCCCCCATCGTTTCGGTATCCCTGGGTTTGCCGGCGATGTTCCTGTTCGGTGGTTTTGCACGCAGCGACAAAAGTCAGCGCGTTCCCCTGTTCCATGGCGACATCGTGGTCTGGGGTGGCGTGGATCGCCTGCGTTATCACGGCGTGTTGCCGATCAAGGACGGCCATCATCCGAAACTGGGCGAGCAACGCATCAACTTCACCTTCCGTACCGCCGGATAAAGCCTTCGAGTTTGACCGCAAGCGCCGGAGTGTGTGGCAACTGCCCCACGGTTAATGTGCAGGCAACCCCTCAATGGACGTGACGCCATGACAACCCGATCGACCAAAATCGCCACTGAAAACGATCCGCGCTGGGCCGCCGTGGTTGCGCGCGATCCCAAGGCTGACGGGCAGTTTGTCTATGCCGTGAAGACCACAGGCATCTACTGCAACCCCAGCAGCCTCGCGCGCTTGCCCAGGCCACACAATGTGGAATTCTTCGATAGCGCCGAACAGGCCCGGGCCGCGGGTTATCGTCCGAGCAAACGCGCGACGAAGGATCAGAGCGAACTCGCCGCGCAACATGCCACCACCGTGGCCGCCGCGTGCCGCCAGATCGAAAGCGCGCAAACGCTGCCCGCCCTGGGCGAATTGGCCGAGGCGGCGGGCCTGAGCAGCTTCCACTTCCATCGCGTGTTCAAAGCCGTCACCGGCCTGACGCCCAAGGGCTACGCCGATGCCCATCGTTCACGCAAGGTACGCGAGCGACTGGCGGACGGCGGCTCGGTGACCGATGCCCTGTATGACGCCGGCTTCAACTCCAACAGCCGGTTTTATGAAGCGGCAGACCAACTGCTGGGAATGAAACCCGGGGACTACCGCGCGGCCGGTCAAAACAACGACATTCGTTTTGCCGTCGGCCAGTGTTCGCTGGGAGCGATTCTGGTGGCGCAGAGTGAGCGCGGGGTCTGTGCGATCCTGCTGGGCGATGATCCGCACCAACTGGTCTGTGATCTGCAAGACAAATTCCGCCGCGCCAACCTGATTGGTGCCGATCATGAGTTCGAGCAATTGATTGCCCGGGTCGTCGGCTTTATCGAGGCGCCGGCCATTGGCCTTGATTTGCCGCTGGACGTACGCGGCACGGCGTTTCAGGAGCGTGTCTGGCAAGCGCTGCGAGAGATTCCCGTGGGCAGCACTGCCAGCTACGCCGATGTCGCCCAGCGCATCGGTCAACCAAAAGCCGTTCGCGCCGTGGCCCAGGCCTGCGGCGCGAACAGCCTGGCGGTGGCGATCCCTTGCCATCGCGTGGTGCGCAGCGATGGCAATCTGTCGGGCTATCGCTGGGGTGTCGAGCGCAAACGTCAATTGCTGCAGCGCGAATCGCAGTGATCAGCGGTTCACATCCACCACCACGCGCCCACGCAACTGCCCGGCCAGCAAGCGTGGCGCGGCTTCGATGGCTTCGCTCAAGCCGATTTCGTGACTGATCAGCGGCAACAGATTGAAGTCCAGATCCCGGGCCAGGCGATTCCAGGCTTCCACGCGCTTGGCTTTGGGCTGGGTCACGCTGTTGATGCCAGCCAGGGTCACGCCGCGCAAGATGAACGGCGCAACGGATGCGGGAAAGTCCATGCCCTGGGCCAGACCGCAGGCCGCGACGGTGCCGTTGGCCTGGGTGCTGGCACACGCATTGGCCAGGGTGTGGCTGCCGACCGAGTCGATGACGGCCGCCCAGCGCTCCTTGGCCAACGGCTTGCCCGGCGCGGACAAGGTGGCGCGATCGATGATTTCGCTGGCGCCCAGTTGCTTCAGGTAGTCGTGCTCCGAGGTCCGTCCAGTGGACGCGACCACCCGGTAGCCGAGCCTGCTCAGCAAGGCGATGGCAAAACTGCCGACGCCACCGTTGGCGCCAGTCACCAGAATTTCGCCCTGCCCGGGCTTCACGCCGTTGTGCTCCAGTGCCAGGATGCACAGCATGGCCGTGTAGCCCGCCGTACCGATGGCCATCGCCTGGGCCGCGGTAAACGCCTTGGGTAGCGCGATCAGCCAGTCACCGTTCAGGCGAGCCTTCTGTGCCAATCCACCCCAATGCCCTTCACCCACGCCCCAGCCATTGAGCAGGACCTGGTCACCGACCTTGTAGTCCGGATGCGCGCTGACTTCGACGACACCGGCCAGGTCGATCCCCGGCACCATCGGGAATTTGCGCACCACCGGACTGCTGCCGGTAATCGCCAGGCCATCCTTGAAGTTCAGCGTGCTGTAGGCCACACGCACCGTGACATCGCCCTCGGGTAACTGATCGTCCTGGATCTCTTGCAGTGTGGCCCGGTAACCGCTGTCGTCTTTGTCGATCAAAATGCCTTTGAACATTACGGCCTCTCAATGGAATCAGTCTGTGGGTGGTGCAATTGAAATAACACATAAGCCTCACCCGCTGAAATGACGACTGGCCTTGCGCCAGTCGTTGCGTTACAAATCCTGTTCTACCGCCCCTACCCGGATTCAACGTCGGAGAACACAGCGCATGAACCAATGGCCAGATACCCGCATTCTTGACCTGCTCGGGATCGAACTGCCGATCATTCAGGGGCCGATGGCCGGTGCCACAAACTCTTCCATGGTGATTGCAACCTGCAATGCCGGCGGCCTGGGCTCGATGCCAGCGGCGATGCTCAGCACGGATCAACTGCGCGAAGAGCTCAAAACCATCCGCCAGCACACCCGGCGCCCGATCAACGTCAACTTCTTCTGTCATCGGCCACCGGCTCCGGATGAGCAACGCGCGCAGGACTGGAAAAACCTGTTGCAACCTTACTACCAGGAACTCGGCGCCGACTTCGATGCGCCGACGCCGGTGTCCAACCGGGCGCCGTTCAATAATGCGGCCTGCGAAGTGGTCGAAGCGTTTCGCCCTGAAGTGGTGAGTTTTCACTTTGGCCTGCCGGAAAAATCCCTGCTCGACCGGGTCAAGGCCACTGGCGCGAAGGTGCTGTCCTCGGCCACCACCGTCGCAGAAGCCGTGTGGCTGGAACAGCATGGTTGTGATGCAATCATTGCCATGGGCTACGAAGCCGGGGGCCATCGCGGAATGTTTCTCAGCGATGACCTGAGCAGTCAGGTGGGGACTTTCGCCCTGGTGCCCCAAGTCGTCGATGCGGTGAAGGTGCCGGTGATTGCCGCCGGCGGCATCGCTGACGCACGAGGCGTCGCCGCGGCCTTCATGCTCGGTGCTTCGGCGGTGCAGGTGGGTACGGCGTACCTGTTCACGCCAGAGGCCAAGGTCAGCCCTTCCCATCACAAAGCCTTGCGCACCGCCCGGGAAAGCGAGACGGCCGTCACCAACGTGTTCACCGGCCGCCCGGCCCGGGGCATCCTCAATCGGGTGATGCGTGAGCTGGGGCCCATGAGCGCCAAGGCCCCGGCCTTCCCCTTTGCCGGTGGCGCGCTGATGCCGTTGCGGGCCAAAGGTGAAGCGGACTTCAGCAACCTCTGGGCCGGCCAGGCATTTACCCTCGGGGTCGAATTGACCACCGAGGCACTGACTAGAAAGCTGGCTGAAGAAGGATTAGCGAGACTGCTAGGTCGTCCCTGAGCATCACTCCCATCAAAATTGTATACAATTTTGCGGCAACACATTCCGTTCAAAGGCAATTCGCTATATATTTTTGTACATAACGATTAACCTGCCGCCATTGCCTTTAACGGAGCCGTTTCATGACCATTCGTGCCTCACGTTTTACCCCGACCTGCCTGGCGAGCCTTCTCGCCGTATTCGCCTTCGGCTCAGCCCAGGCGGACGAAGTCCAGGTGGCCGTCGCCGCCAACTTCACCGCCCCCATCCAGGCCATCGCCGCTGATTTCGAAAAAGACACCGGGCATAAACTGGTCGCCTCCTTTGGCGCCACCGGCCAGTTCTACACCCAGATCAAAAACGGCGCGCCGTTCGAAGTGTTCCTCTCGGCAGACGACAGCACCCCGAAAAAGCTTGAAGCCGAAGGCGACTCCGTCAAGGGTTCGCGCTTCACCTACGCCGTCGGTACGCTGGCGCTGTGGTCGGCCAAGGAAGGCTACGTCGATGCCAAGGGCGATGTGCTGAAAAAGAACGAATACCAGCACCTGTCCATCGCCAACCCCAAAGCCGCGCCTTATGGCCTGGCGGCGACCCAGGTACTGGCCAGGGAAGGTTTGACCGACAAGGTCAAGGACAAGATCGTCGAAGGCCAGAACATCAGCCAGGCCTACCAGTTCGTCTCCACCGGCAACGCCGAGTTGGGATTTGTCGCCCTGTCGCAGATCTATAAGGACGGCAAGATCACCAGCGGTTCGGCCTGGATCGTTCCCGCCAGCCTGCACGACCCGATCAAGCAAGACGCGGTGATTCTCAACAAGGGCAAGGACAACCCGGCCGCCAAGGCACTGGTTGACTACCTCAAGGGGCCGAAAGCGGCAGCTGTCATCAAGTCCTACGGTTACGAAATCTAAATGTCGCTATCGAGTGCCGATTTTTCCGCCATCTGGCTGACCCTGAAACTGGCGTCCCTGACGACCGTCATCCTGCTGATTGTCGGCACTCCGATTGCGTTATGGCTGTCGCGCACCCGCTCCTGGTTGCGCGGTCCGGTCGGGGCGATTGTCGCCCTGCCCCTGGTGTTGCCACCGACGGTGATTGGTTTCTATCTGTTGCTGGCCCTCGGCCCTCACGGGTACCTTGGCCAGCTCACCCAATCACTGGGCCTTGGCACCCTCACGTTCAGTTTTGCGGGGCTGGTCATCGGTTCGGTGCTGTATTCGATGCCGTTTGTGGTCCAGCCGCTGCAAAACGCTTTTTCCTCGATTGGCACGCGCCCGCTCGAAGTGGCCGCGACCTTGCGGGCCAATCCCTGGGATACCTTTTTCAGCGTGATATTGCCCCTGGCCCGCCCCGGCTTCATTACCGCGGCCATTCTCGGCTTTGCCCACACCGTCGGCGAATTCGGCGTGGTGCTGATGATCGGCGGCAACATTCCCGAGAAGACCCGCGTGGTCTCGGTGCAGATCTACGATCACGTCGAAGCCATGGAGTATGCCCAGGCCCATTGGCTGGCCGGGGCAATGCTGGTGTTCTCGTTTGTCGTCCTGCTGGCGCTGTATTCCAGTCGTAAAACCAAAGCGGGCTGGAGCTGACCGATGATTCAAATGCGTCTGAAACTACGTTATTCGGGCTTCGCCCTGGATGTCGATCTGCAGGTGCCTGGCCGTGGCGTCACTGCGCTTTACGGCCACTCCGGCTCTGGCAAGACCACTTGCCTACGCTGCATCGCCGGCCTGGAACGGGCCGATCAAGGCTTTGTCCAGGTCAACGATGAAATCTGGCAAGACAGCGACAACCGGATCTTCGTCGCGCCGCACAAGCGCGCGCTGGGCTACGTGTTCCAGGAAGCCAGCCTGTTTCCTCATCTGTCGGTGCTGGCCAACCTGGCATTCGGCCTCAAGCGCATCCCCAAGCCGCAACGCCGGGTCGACATGGCCCACGCCACCGAGTTGCTGGGCATCAGCCATTTGCTGGACCGGCACCCGCAACACCTTTCAGGCGGTGAGCGACAGCGCATCGGCATCGCCCGCGCCTTGCTCACCAGCCCGAAACTGTTGTTGATGGACGAACCTCTGGCGGCGCTGGATGCCCAACGCAAAGGTGAAATCCTGCCCTACTTGCAACGCCTGCACGACGAACTCGACATCCCGGTGCTGTACGTCAGCCACTCCCAGGATGAAGTCGCGCGGCTGGCCGACCATATCGTGTTGCTCAGCAACGGCAAGGCACTGGCCAGCGGCCCGATCGGCCAGACCCTGGCACGCCTCGACTTGCCGCTGGCAATGGGGGATGACGCGGGTGTGGTGATCGAAGGTCGCGTCAGCGCTTATGACGCCGACTATCAATTGCTGAGCCTGCAATTGCCCGACACTACCCTCAACATCCGTGTGCCTCATACGCCACTGGATGCGGGCCAGGCACTGCGCTGCAAGGTCCAGGCGCGAGATGTGAGCCTGAGCCTGGACAATACCGGGCAAAGCAGCATTCTCAATCGCCTGCCGGTCACTGTGGTCAGCGAAATGAGCGCCGACAACGCTGCTCACGTGCTGATTCGCCTGGACGCCGCCGGCACGCCATTGCTTGCGCGGATCACGCGTTATTCCCGTGATCAACTGAACATCCACCCCGGCCAGCCACTGTGGGCACAAATCAAAGCGGTCGCGGTGCTGGCGTAAATCCGAAGGCACGACTGCACCGGGCAGAGGTCAGCGCCTGAATCGACGAATTGACCTGCCTATTTTTTGCACGATCACCAATGGCTTCTATAGTTGAACTGAACACGTATCCGCTGCGGAGACGCCATGGAAGACATTTTCGTCGTGAAACGCTGCAACAAGATCATCATCCATGGTCGCCGTGCGGGTGAAAATGACCACCTGCCACCGGATGCCACGGTCTGGTACCGCATCGCCGATACCCGCACCCAAGGCTTCATCGGAGATGGCTACGATAGTGAAGAAGACGCTGTGCGTGTTTGCCGTCAGTTGAACGCTCAATCACAAGTGACAGCCCGACAAAGTTGACGGCTCGTCACCATTTTTTAACGGGTCTATACTGAGATAGTTGAAGGATCAGTACCCCTTTCGGCAGAAAGCTCGCCCCAGGCGGGCTTTTTGCTGCCACACCCAGGTTTCTTGAACGGAGGTGCCTCCCATGTCCGAAAAAGAGTCCATCACCACCCTGCTCACCTTGCTGGACTCCCGTCAGGCTCGCCTGGCCGCCGCCTGCAAGGAAATCGCCGACTGGGTCGATCATCAAGGCGGACACCCCACCGCCCTCAGAATTCGTGATCGCCTGAACGACATTGAGAAGGACACGCCGCTGATCCGGCACACGCTGTCGTCTCTCAAGCCTGTCGACCGGCCTCTGCCCCGGTTCAGATGATCCGTCACGAATTCGCGGTGCGGGAAAAGGCCCTATTCGGGCAGCATGATCGGTGACCGTACGTCTCCACACCCTTGGCTGCCTGCTGGATTTCCATCCCTTCTCACAACCCGGCCTGGAACCGGGATTTTTTGTTGCGCAAAACCAATCGAACGTCCCCGCTCACGTGGAGTCAACCGCTCACACGTCACGAAGGAGACGTTCCAATGGTCACTCATTTCAAAGTCAGCGGGCACCTGGCCTGCGGTCACCACGGCAACAACCTCGTATCGACCCGCGAACTCAACCGGGTGAAATGCCGAAGCTGCCGAAACACCGACGCCTACAAAGAAGCCCGCAAGGCTGAGCGCAACGCTGCCCGCCGCGCAGCACGCAAAGCCAAAGCCGTGCACACCGCCAATGACTGGCGTTCAGCCTGGACCGAGCGGCTGACCGCGATGGCCGGCCTGCAACGACTGCCCCGTGGCTTTGGCGGCCAACCCTTCGTTTAGGGAGCATGAAGTAGCCGTCAGGTTTTTACGGCAAGACGATGTCCCTGCGCGCGGGCTCCATGATCTCGCGCAGGGACATGCGCTTGAACGCCTCGACCAGTGCTCGCCCCTCAACGGGTGCACAAGTGACCGCCAACCGCATGGTCGCCTCGCCCAGGTGCCAGATCAAAAACGCGGACTCCTCGACCTGTTGCTCGTCGCAGTCGGGATACACGCGTAGCATCGCCTGGGCCAGCAGGGCTCCGGCAACCCGGCTCTCCTCCAGTTCCAGCTGCAACAACTGCTTGTCGGCCTGCATACCGGACCAGATGTCACGCATCACCGGTGTCGTCATCACGATCTCGTAATACAGATCGAGCAACTGCGAATAGGCGGCGCGCAAACCATGGGCATCCTCGACAGCCTCCATTGCCTCGGCAATGCAACGACGGCTTTCAGCGTTATAGCGCTCAGCCAGCGTACGGATCACGGAACTCTTGTCAGGGAAATACTGATAAAGGGAACCGATCGAGATCTCGGATCGCTCGGCGATTTCACTCATCTTGAGTTGATCGCTGCCCTTGTCCGCGATCAATTGAGTGGCCATGGCCAGAATCCGCTCCTGACGATCGCGGCTGCGCTGTTGCGTGGGATTGCGTCGAACCGCTTGTGCAGCAGGCTGTTCGAGGGTTTCAGAGGTTTTTTTGCGCACGAGTGAGTTCCCGATCAAAAACGTGACATGTACTCACCTTAGCATCGCCATTCCCTACGCCCAACAACAGATGCCGCACGTCGGGGAATTCGATCTGATGGGTTGACGGCGAAACATGAGCATCTATCATCTTTTGAACATGAGCATCACTCACATTAATCGATGGAGATGAACGCGATGAAAACGGCCCAACCCATCACGCTGGTCCTCGGCGCCACCGGCAAAACCGGACGTCGCATCACACAACGGCTCGAGGCTGCAGGCTTGCCCGTTCGCCGGGGTTCGCGCGATGCCAATCCACCCTTCGACTGGGAAGATCGATCGACCTGGGACGCCGTGATCGATGGCGTTCATTGCGTCTACATTTCCTTTCAACCGGACCTCGCCGTTCCAGGCGCCGTTGAAACCATCCAGGCGTTCACCGACCTGGCGGTGAAAAGCGGCGTCCGCAAACTGGTCTTGTTATCCGGGCGCGGCGAAGTTGAAGCGCAACAGGCCGAACGCGTCGTACAGGACAGCGGGATTGACTGGACGATTCTGCGGGCCAGTTGGTTCTGCCAGAATTTCAGCGAGGCACACTTTCTTGAACCCATTGTGCAAGGTGAGCTTGCACTCCCCGTCGGCCAGGTCGCCGAGCCCTTTGTCGATGCTGAAGACATCGCCGAATGTGCCGTCGCGGCACTGACCCAACCCGGACACACCAACCAGCTCTATGAACTGACCGGCCCTCGGGCGTTGACCTTTGCCCAGGCCGTGACCGAGATTGCTTGCGCCACCGGTCGCAAGATCGAATTCGTGGCCGTACCTCGGGACGCCTATCGACAGGCAATGGAACAGGAACAGCTTCCCCCGGCGTTGATCGACCTGGTGTTGTATCTCTTCACGACTGTGCTGGACGGGCGCAACACACCCGTGGCCGATGGTGTACAGCGGGCGCTGGGACGGCCGGCGCGCGACTTTGGCGACTACGTACGGCGCACTGCCGCTACGGGCATCTGGGGCAATGGCCGTCCGACGTAAAGCAGTGGCGGGAACAGGCTTCGTCGACTAGGGTTTTTTGGCGTATCGAAGTGCGGCGCCTTTATTGGCAGGAGCCTGATCAAGGAGGAACCCATGTCACTCAATCGTAGTGCTGAACAAACCTACCGCCAGTGGTCGACCCCGATCCTGTTGGAACTCAAGGAGCGAGAACATCAGATGAACCCGTCAGACCGCCAGGCCCTGGAAAACGTACTGCTGGAAAGAAGGCTGATCGATACCGGCAACCCGGCCGGCAACGATCGCCGCAAGGCAGACCCGACGTCCTGAAAAGCATCAGGCAATCACGATCAAGATAGAAATAATGGAATAGAAAAAAACAAGGGCTTGCATCCGCTTTCGCTTGCAAGCCCTTGCTTTAGAGAATGCCCAATCGAACGCAAACACGGTTCCAACGTCTGAATCCCCCCCGCCGCCGTAAATCCATTTTTGATAATTATTAATTTCCAAACACTCCCCTCTATCGGCTTTAAATGTGCCAGGAGGAGGGTTAGCCATGGCAGGGCCCGCAGGTGACGTTTTTGACGAAAGCTTCGACTGCCATCAAAACCGCATTTGCAGAGGCTGACTTTCCTGAGCAGATTTACTGTTTTGTCCTGCGTCGTCACCCAGGCCACGCAGACAAACATTCACACACCGCACTTCGGTTTTCCCCGGTTCGAGACCAGGCTAAACCACCACATGGAGGGATTCCAGGATGCTGATAAAAATCGAGAAGGCGAGCAAACCGGAAGGCTGGAATGTATGGATGAACGCGTGGTGCGTTGAGTTTCGCAGCTACGCAGAGGCCTTGGCGTTCGTGATCAGATTGGAAGGCCGGATCAATGCACCTCACCCCTTGCCTATCAGCACCGCCAGACTTCTTTTGGAACAGGCTTGACCTCGCGACGCCATCACCGAGAGGCTATCCACGACGTCATATCCGTATTTATTAATCTGTCTTTGACAATTATTGATTTCGCTCGCCCCTCTCCCTCGTCTTTAAATATGCGTCGAGGGGGCGTTGGCCAAGGTGAGGTTTACAGGTGACACCTTTAACGGACGCTTCGAATACAGCCAGTCTGCTTTCGAGGAGGCCGACCTTCCTCACCATGTGCAATACTTTTCCCCGCATCTTCCCCCAGGAGATGCGGGTTTTTTTTCGTAAATGCGTTAAAACCACCCGCTACGATCATCTTCCAACTCTTGGCGACACACTTTAAGTTGAGCGTTGTAAATCTCTGACTGCTTTTGCACTTTCTGGGCAACCTGCATCAGCCAGGGTTTACTGCGATAGGTATTGCGGCTAAAGCCCCCACGCCCCTCGTGATAGGCCAGGTACTGATTGTAGGTGTCCCATTTGGAGATTCCGAGCTGACGTTGGGTGCCAGTGGTGTACCAACCGATAAACATGATCGCGTCGTCAAAACTGTCACGCGAACCACCGTTGCCCGTATTGTCCTTGTACTCACCCCACACCGGGTCTTGAGCCTGCGCATAACCGTAGGCCGAACTGACTCGCCCCCAGGGGATCACCCAGAGCAGGTAGTCACGAGGCGGCAATGCGTCCGCCACGTAACTGCTTTCCTGCTTCATGATCGCCATGGCCACATGCAGAGGCGTCCCATATTCACTCTGCATTTGCAGCGAGTCCTCATACCAGTCGGGATACTCACGGTAAATACTGCAGAGATTGCCTTGGTCTTTTGGCGGTGTAGTCGTGCACCCCGTTAAAAACAGCATCAACAATGCCAACAGCAGAACCTGTCCTTGTTTCATTCATTACCCTCAAAAATAAGGGCATAAGGTACCCTCCGTTTACTGCAAGGCGCCTGAGTCATGCAGGTGAAGACAAAAATGTCAGAAGACATCCAGCTTGATCGCGTCACCCTTATCGAGAGGCTTCTTTGTAAGTCCCTATTGCACGGCGGCCTGACGCAAGCCCTGAGCTCCGCGCGCTGATTGAATGCTCACACATGGGCGTGAGGCCAGTGGGTGTACTCCGGGTTTCGATCTAGAGCATTTTCTCCAGGCCGATCTTGTCGCTGAGCCAGGCCTTGAAGCTGCGCCACTTGCCGCCGGGCTCCTTGCGCAAGGTATGCAGGCGGTCGTCGTCTTCGGTGAGCCAGACAATTTCGCCGTTTTCCAGTCGGGCCTGGTAACTCAGGGCCGGCGCCATGCCCTCAAGCGCCAGCTGGCGTACGTAGCCGGCCAGTTCGGGACTATCGACCAGCACCCCGACTTCAGTGTTCCAGAACACTGAACGCGGGTCGAAATTGTACGAGCCGACGAACACTTTTTGTCTGTCCAGGATCATGGCCTTGGTGTGCAGGCTGGAGTCAGAGCCACCACTGAAACCAAACGAGGAGCTACGACCGGGATCGTCCGGCTGGCGCCGCAGCTCATAGAGTTTCACGCCATGTTCGAGCAGAGTCTTGCGATACGGTGCATAGCCGCCATGCACCGCCGGCACATCGGTGGCCTCCAGTGAGTTGGTCAGCAGGCGCACATCAACGCCGGCATCGGCACGACCCAGGAGATAGTCCATGCCCGGCTTTTGCGGGACGAAATAGGCCGAGATCATGATCAGCTCGCTATTGACGCTATCGAGTTCAGGCCGCAGCTGTGTGGCCATCAATAGCGCGCGTGCCGGTTCGCCGCTGGCCAGGACCTTGCTTGGAGCGTCCCACATCGCCTTGCTATGGGCCCAGATCAGCTGCTTGCGCCAGGTCTCGAGTTGCGGTTGAGTCTGGTAGGTCATGAGATGGTTGTACAACGCCTTGCTCTCGATACGTGAGGTCTGGAGCGATTGCTCCAGGCGTTGGCGGCTTTCGAGCAAGTCTTGCGCTGTTGGCTTGTTGAGCTGGAAGTCACTGATCGACTGGCTCAAGGCGCTGTTCCAGTACTGATCGAAGCTGTGCCCCAATTGCTCGGCGACCGGGCCGATGCCCAGCAGGTCCATGTCGGTGAAGTTGTGGTCGGGCCTGGCGTCGAAATATTCATCCCCCAGGTTGCGTCCGCCGACGATGGCTGCGCTGTTGTCGGCCAGCCACAGTTTGTTGTGCATGCGTCGGTGTTGTTGGGAAAGATCAAGCAGGCGGCCCATGGTTCGAGTGACCACGGTGCTGCGCCCCAGATGCAAAGGGTTGAAGACGCGGATATGGATGTTCGGGTGCACCGCCAGGGTAGCGATGACTTCTTCCTGGCCGTCGCTGGCAGTGTCATCGAGCAAGATGCGTACCCGTACGCCGCGATCTGCTGCCAGCAGCATTTCATGCACCAGCGCCCGAGTGCTGAAACCGTTATGCACGATGTAGTACTGCAGATCGACGGCTTTCTGCGCATTGCGGATCAACTCCGCGCGCGCCCGGAATGCTTCACTGCTGTTGGGCAGCAAGCGAAAACCCGAGCGCCCCTCATGCTCGGCGGCCTGAGCCTGGATCGAGCGCCCGAACGCCGAATCGCTGGCGGGTATCGCCTCGCTGAATTCGTGAGGCAAGCGCGTGGTGGCGCAGCCGACGAGCAGCAGCGCGAACAGCATGGCGCAGAGAAACCGGGACATGGGTAAGGACTGCTCCTCAACCACAACGGGTGTAGTTTTGAACTCGGCATCCAGCCAGTACTGGCTGCCGAGCACATGCAGCCCTCGATAGTCCGCACGACTTGTTCCAGTAAAGCCCGTTTCAAGCAGTGTGTCGAAATATTCCAGCAGCTGCGCCCAGAGCATGAAACCGCCCTGGGCCGGGTGCAGGCCCGCCCTCCGCTATAGCGCCTGGCTGGGTCGAGCAGTTTGGGTCAGCCGGTGTCGCTAACAACGTACGCGGTGCCCTGGAAGCCATCGATAAGATTGAAGAATTCATCAAGATGACGCTTGTGGTGATGATGGCACCGGAGTGACTGAGTCGTTTTCGGCCCTTCGCGACAGGCAGCAGTCAGCCAAAAGCGGGCGCTCACAGCGGATTTAGATTTTGACGTGTGCCCACTCTATAAACGGCTCTGGAAAAACGACGGCAGCAAAGTAGTCGCCTAACCTGGGCGCTGGGCTCGTTCCGATTCATCCAGGTGCTCTAGCAGCACCGCTATCGTCGCATCCCGCAGCTTGATTGCCTCCATCCAGTCCGGCCCGTCTGCCAACAGCTGAGGACAGACGTTGACGTGGATTGCACCGTGGCGCGGGTACCACTGACCGTCGCGCAGCACCTTGCGCGTGCCGCAAATTGCGACCGGCAGCAGCGGCACGCCGGCACGCGCAGCTAGCACGAAGGCGCCCATGTGGAACGTTCGCAATCCTGGCTCGCGGGTGAAGGTTCCCTCGGGAAAGAACACCAGGGGCTGGCCAGCCTGCAGCGCCTCGGCCAGGGGTTCGGTGTCTGCGGCGCTGCGCTGCAGGTCGAAGCGTTCGACAAAGCGGGCGCCGAGCTTGCGCAGGAACCGGCCGGCGATCCACTGGTCAGCCAATTCGCGCTTGGCAACGAAGCTGAACTGCGGCGGTAGGGCCGCGCTGAGAATGACACCATCGAGGTAGCTGGCATGGTTTGCGGCCAGCACGCTCACCGAGGAGGAAGGCAGGCGCTCGAGCCCCGTGACACTGAACGGAACACCCGCCAGGCGCAGAAACAGCCGGGAGGCCGCACGGGTAAAGCTGCGACACCAACGCTGGCGCGGCAGGATTGCAACGACCAGCCAGGTCAGCGGTGTGACCAGCCAGAACAGCAGCCAGATGTAAGTGGCATACAACACGGCGCGGCAGGTCTGCCAGCCGCGACCGAAATGCCCGCGCAAGGCCTGCAATACCAGGCGCAGCAGCTGGCGCCAAACGGCCAGGTGCGGCCGCCCCACTTCGCCGCGCTCATACAGTTCACGACTGGCAGCACGGCGAAGCTTTCCGCTGGAGGTTTTCAGTACGCTATGCGGTGGCGCCAGAACGATATCGTCGGGCGCCACACCGGTGAGGTCGAACACGATACGGTTGACCTCCTGCTGCAGCTGTTGCCGCGCAGCAGCGTCCTTCTCGTAGCTTTCCGCCAACACCACCAGGCGCTCGGTGCCGGTGGCCGGCTCCGGACTGCCGAACACCGCGATGCAGCCTTTGCGCAGCCCGGGCAGATTGCCGACCGCTGCTTCGACATCGTAGGGGTAGATGTTGCGCCCGGCACGGATGATCAAGTCCTTGGCACGGCCGGTCAGGTAGACCTCGCCGCCGGCCATGTAGGCGAAGTCGAGCGAGTCGAACCAGCCATCGCGCAGCACCCGGCGGGTCTCTTCGGGGTTGCGGTAGTAGCCTGCCGAGGTAGACGGCCCGCGAAATTGCAGGTGCCCTTCGCTGCGTTCGGGCAGTTCGATTCCGCTGCCATCGACGATACGAATCTGATGGCCCGGCAGTGGTCGACCGCTGGAGACGAAGCGCAGCGCTGCGCTGGCATCCGCTTCGACGGGCAGTGCATTGCCACGGGCCTGGAACGCGTCGCGCTGTACCCGGTCGATCAGCGGTCCTCGGTCCAGGGGAGGAAAGGCCACGCCCAGTGTGGCCTCGGCCAACCCATAGACGGGCGCCAGCGCAGTGGGCGCCAAGCCGTAGCGAGCGAAGCGTTCGGCGAAGCGCTGCAAGGTCTGCGGGCTGACCGGTTCGGCACCGTTGAAGGCCAGGCGCCAACTGCTCAGGTCCAGGCCCTCGAGGTCGCCGTCAGCAAGTTTGTTCAGACACAGTTCGTAGGCAAAGTTGGGCGCCGCCGACAACGTGCCGCGGAAGCGGTCGATGGCCCATAGCCAACGCGCCGGCCGTGCCAGGAAAGCCAGCGGCGACATCAGCATCAGGCTGTAGCCGTAGTACAGGCTGCCCAGCCAGGCACCGATCAATCCCATGTCGTGGTACATGGGCAGCCAGCTGACGAACACGTCTTGCGGCCCCACCTTCAGAGCCCTCCCCATGGCGCGCAGATTGGCCAGCAGATTGGCGTGGCTGACCATCACGCCCTTGGGCTGGCCAGTACTGCCCGAGGTGTACTGCAGGAAGGCGATGTCATCCGGTTGCCGCGGCGGTGTGACACACTCGCCCCCCTCGCCTGTCAGCTCGGCCACGCTGGCAATGCGCGTCAGGCTCGGGACCTGCGGTTGGAGCAATCGGGCGAGCAGCTTCGCTTGCGTCACGGTAATCAGCACTTTGGCCTCGGCGTTGCGCAGAATACCGGCCTGGCGGCGCAGATGATCCTCTATCTGCGACAGGCGCAGCGGTGGGTAGATGGGCACCGGCACACCACCGGCCAACAGGATGCCGAAAAAGCCCTGGAGAAAGTCGCGGCCTGTGGGCAGCATCAGGGCCACGGTCTGACCGGCGTGCAAGCCACTGCGTTGCAGCCCTCCGGCAACGGCCAAGGCCCCCTGGTGCAAGGCGCCATAGCTGATATCTTCCTGCTGGTCACTTTCACCTAGCAGGCGCACGTGGAGATGCTGCGGCTGCTGGCGCACATGCCAGTCGAGTACCTCGATCAAGGTCCGCGCGGCATCTGGCGTCTGCCCCGTTGCTATCAGGGTCTCGCTGGAGTTGCTGGAGGGCAACGGACGTACGGCCTCGGCGCCATGCCTGCTGTGCAGCACGCGCAGTATGTCGGTGGGGGTGTCTGCCGAGGCGAACAGGTTTTCTGGCAAGCGCACACCGAATTCGTGCTCGATACGTGACCAGAGCTCAACTCGAGTCAGGCTGTCTACGCCCAGATCCCGATCCAGCACGCTGTGCAAGGTGACTTGCAAACCTTCTGCCGCTTGCGGGCGCAGCTCGACCACGGTACGCCGGACAATTTCGAGCAATTTTTCCGCGTCCCCATCGCAACGGGGAACGGCACGGGTTTCTGGAGGCGGACGAGGCATCGGCAGCCCCTCATGACAGAACACTCTGTGTGTGTAGATCCTTGCCAACTGCCATTATGCGCCTACGGAGGCGACTGGGAATGCCATCATCAGCTGCAGCGCTCGCAGGATGGGTGAGCCGAGGCTAGGCTTCTGAAGAACGCAGCCCCTGCAGAGAGATCTGCCATGCCAGCCAGCCTTGCCCCCGGAGTGACACGCCGAGAAATCTGGGCCTGGGCGATGTTCGATTTCGCCAACTCCGGCTACACGACCGTGGTGATCACCGCCGTGTTCAACGCCTACTTCGTCGCCGTGGTCGCCAAGGGCGAAGCCTGGGGTACGCTGGCCTGGACCAGCGCCATATCCCTCTCTTACGCCCTGATCATCCTGACCGCTCCGCTGATCGGTGCCTACGCCGACGCGTTCGCCTGCAAGAAGCGCCTGCTGCTGTTCAGCACGATCGGTTGCGTCACCTTTACCGCTGGACTGGCGTTGGCCGGGCCGGGGGAGCTCGGCGTTGCGATTCTGTTCATCGTGCTATCCAACTACTGCTTCGGCAGCGGCGAGAACCTGATTGCCGCCTTCCTGCCCCAGCTCGCCCGTTCGGATGCTTTAGGCAAGGTGTCCGGCTGGGGCTGGGGGTTTGGCTATATAGGCGGCCTGGTCAGCCTGGGCGCCTGCCTGGCCTTCGTCAGCTGGGCCCAGGCGCAAGGCCAGACAGCGGCGCAGTTCGTGCCGGTGTGCATGCTGATCACTGCGGTCTTGTTCGCGTTGGCCAGCGTACCGACCTTCCTGTTCTTGCGTGAACGCAGCCTGCCGCAGACAGGGAGCAGCGACAGGCCTATCCCGCAAGCGGTGCTGGCGCGCTTCGCGCAGACACTGCGCGAAGCCGACCGCTATCGTGACCTGCTGCGCTTCCTTGCCTGCACCGTCTGCTACCAGGCCGGTATCTCGGCGGTGATCACCCTGGCTGCCATCTATGCCAATCAGGTCATGGGCTTCAGTACCCAGGACACGCTGCTGCTGATCTTCGTGGTGAATATCACGGCCTCCATCGGTGCCGTGCTGTTCGGTTGGCTGCAGGATCGCCTCGGCCATCGCACCACGCTGGCGCTGACCTTGCTGGGCTGGCTCGGCATGGTCGGTCTGGTCTGGGTCGCGCGCGGCCCCGGGCTGTTCTGGCTGGCGGCCAACCTCGCCGGTCTGTGCATGGGCGCCAGCCAATCGGCCGGACGTGCGATAGTCGGTCTGCTCGCGCCGCCGACGCGGCTGGCGGAGTTCTTCGGCCTCTGGGGGCTGGCCGTCAAACTGTCGGCAATCCTCGGCCCCATGACTTACGGCCTGACCAGTTGGCTGTCCGGAGGCGATCACCGCCTGGCGATGCTGATTACCGGCAGCTATTTCGTTGTCGGCCTGCTGATCCTGGCCGGCGTCAACCTGGAGCGCGGGCGACAGGTAGCTGTCAGCCATACCGAGAGTCTCGAAAAGTGAAAGGGACTCCCTGCATCGCGTCAGTCTTCGCCTGTCGAAACTGACCTGATTCGACCAAAAGCTGCCGGTGACGAATCAAACACAACGATGTGTCCAGTCTGCCAAACACATTCGCCTCATGAGTTTTCACGTAGCTTGCAAAAGTCATGCGAATAGGGATAGATCGCTTTAAAACGTCAACTCATCACATGTCTTGCTGCCAGGTCTATTTATGCCGCTCAGCTTTCATAAAATGCACGCCAATGGCGATGATTTCGTTATCGTCGACTCGCGAAAATCACCGAATCCAATCACCAGCAATATGGCTCGTCTAATGGGAGATCGGAACCGAGGAATCGGCTTCAACCAACTCGCGGTGGTGTTTGATTGCGATGATGCAGATGCGCGTTTGATGTTCTGGAATGCAGATGGCTCAACGCTGGACGCTTGTGGCAGCGCAACGCGCGGGGCCGCTGATATGCTGATGCGTGAATCCAATATGACTTCGGCAGCACTGCGAACCAACCGTGGCCTGCTGACTTGCGAACGAACTTCAACCGGCGCCATTTCTGTAAACATGGGAAAGCCACTTTTGGGCTGGTCGGATGTTCCTCTGGCTTTGGAAATGGACACTTTAGTGATGCCACTTGCCGGTCACCCAACAGCTTGCAGCATGGGAAATCCGCACTGCACCTATTTTGTGGATGATCTGACAGCCGTTGAGATTGCGACGATTGGACCGGGAGTTGAAACCAACCCCTTGTTTCCCCTCAGGACGAACGTGCATTTCGTCCAGATCATTGACCGAAAGCACATCCGGTTGCGAATTTGGGAGCGCGGGGGTGGTATCCCTCTGGGTTCAGGCTCCTGCTCTTGTGGCGCCGCGGTTAACGGAATTCGTCGTGGCTTGTTAGACAATTGCGTTGAGGTCGAATGTGACGGCGGAGCTGTAACGGTTCAATGGGATGGCGTGGGATCAGTTTTTCTCACCGGGCCGGTAGAGACGACTTTTTCAGGAACAATCGCGGATGCTTTGTTGAAAGCTTGATTTTCAGGTAGGCCGCTATTGGCCGACTTTTGCCTGTCGCCACCGTCTGCTTTGGGTTGTAGATTCAACCGGTCGATGACTACGCCGATCAGTCGACCATCACTGTCGCGCTCAGCTAGCGTCGGTGCCGCCATCGCCCGTTCTTGTCTCAAATTCATCCTTATTCTCCCGTAACCCGTGTTTTGCTCTTCGTCAAAGTCAGGCTCAACAGTACCGAAATCAAGATGATGCCGCCGACCGTGGTCAGCGACCATTGGATCGGCATGTGCCACCACGGCGCGACCAGCATCTTGCCGCCGATGAACACCAGTACGATGGCCAGACCATATTTGAGCAAGTGGAAACGGTAGGCCATGTCGGCAAGTAGAAAATACAGTGCGCGCATGCCCATGATGGCGAAGATGTTGGAGGTGAACACGATGAAGGGGTCGGTGGTGACGGCGAAGATAGCCGGGATGCTGTCGACCGCGAACACCAGGTCGCTGGCCTCGATCAGCACCAGCACCGGGAACAGCGGCGTCGCCCAGCGCAGGCCGCTCTGGCGCACGAAGAAGCGCTCGCCGTGAAAACCGTCGGTGATGCGAAGATGGCTACGCAACCAGCGCAGCAAAGGGTTCTTTTCGAGCTCTGGCTGCTGGTTGGCGAAGATCAGCATCTTGACGCCGGTGATGAGGAGGAAAGCGCCAAAGACATAGAGCAGCCAGGCAAACTCCTGCACCAGCCAGACACCGGCGAAAATCATACCGGCGCGCATGATGATGGCGCCGAGCACGCCATAGAGCAGGACGCGGCGCTGCAACTCTGGCGGCACGGCGAAATAGCCGAAGATCATCACGAAAACGAACATGTTGTCGATCGACAGCGACTGCTCGATCAGGTAGCCCGTCAGGAATTCGAGCGTTGTACGCTGGGCCACTTCGGCGCCGAACATGCTGCGCAGATACCACCAGAGCAGGACGGAGAAGACCAACGCCAAACTGGTCCAGGCGATGACCCAGGCCAGCGCTTCGCGTACCGAAACACGATGCGCCTTGCGCCCGCCGAAAACGAAAAGATCCAGCGCCAGCATGGCGAGGACGAACCCGATAAAGGCGGCCCACATCCAAGATTGGCCGACGCTAATGGTGGTCATTTAACTATCCAAGGTTGGCCGATACTCATATAGCGCCGCACGATCACCCGCCCCAATGCGGGCGGCGCAGTGACTTAAGCGGTAGGCCAGGCGCTTGCTGAAGTAATCTCGAAACCGCGGCATTGGATGGCCTTCTGCATGACTGTCTCTGCATGAAGTAAATGGGCTGGAAGAGGTCATGCTAACGGGCATGTAGCATCAGTAAAAATCGTTTATTCGTTGCGAATTGTTCGTTTTTTACGAAGTGTTGATTCGAGAGACCGGCTTGCTCAACCTGAATCTGAGCCAAGCCGACCGTCAGCTATGGGTTGTGGATTCAACCGGCCAACGCAACAAATAGGCTAAATCGTTCAGCGGGCGTTTCGGGCCGGGGGTACTGATGAGTTCCGCTGCCGTTGGTCGGCACCTTGCGCAGCAGTGCGATAGAAAACTATAGGAATAAACTCTCGTGCCGATATCACTGAGGCAAGGCCTGCGCGTGCCTGACCTTGAACCTGAGCGAACGAGCACATTGATGAGTGATAAATCTTTGGAAGAAAAAGCGGCATTGATTGTCGACCTACATGAAACGATGGCCAGTGTCGGACAGATCACTGCCGGGCGCGATGCCCTGCGACAGCGCCTGGACAAGGCTGATCGCGCGGTTCAGGAGCTTCAGGAGCAACTGGACTTGGCAAAGACGCTGATGACCCGTCTGCTGGCGGCGAGTTTTGCGTCGACCGGCAAACTTTCCGCGCCCCTTACAAACTGGGGGCTAAATGAGATCGACGTTGTCGAACGGGAGATGGCCTGCTATTTGAATTCTACCAATGAGGCGAGCGCCGCTTCATAGGTCGCGCACTGAATGCATATGGCGGGCTGCCGGAAGTCATGCCGCCCCGCCAGCTACACTCATTCGATACATTTCCGCACAGAGACTTCCGCCATGACGACCAAAACCGCAATCGTATTCGCTGGCGGTGGCAGTTTGGGGGCGGTGCAGGTGGGAATGTTGCGGGCCCTGGTCGAAGCCAATGTTCGGTTTGACATGGTGATTGGTGCTTCGGTAGGCGCTATCAACGGTGCCTACTTTGCCGCAAGACCCGATTCCGATGGCGTCCAGGCGCTCGCCGGATTCTGGCGCGGGCTGAGTAAAACTGACATCTTCCCCCTCTCTTGGTTCGATACCTGTAGAGGATTGATCAAACGGCGTGGCTATCTGTTGCAGCCGTCGGCCTTGAATCGGCTGCTGGGTCAGGCACTGCCCATTCACCGCATTGAGGATGCGGTGCTGCCCCTATACATCGTCACCACCAACCTGCTCAGTGGTGCCGAGACGGTTCTGTCCAGTGGCGAACTCGAGCAGGCGTTACTGGCCAGCGCTGCCATTCCGCTGGTGTTCCCCTGCGTACAAATCGCCGATCAGTTTCTGGTTGATGGCGGCGTGGCAAGCAATACACCTATTTCGACTGCCGTAGCCTTGGGCGCCACCAACGTCGTGGTAATCCCCACCGGAGTGAGTTGCGACCTGACGCAACCTCCCCGAGGACTGGTCGCCTTGGCCCTGCACACTGTCAATCTGATGAGCATGCGCCAACTGGTGAGCGACATCGAACATTTCCGCACTGTCACCAGTCTGCACATCGTCCCGCCCTTGTGCCCGGTGGATGTCTCGGTTTTCAACTTTGACCAGACCGAGTCTTTGCTGCAGCGTGCCTATGAGCAGACCCTCCGGTGGCTGGAACGTGGGGGGCTCGAACGCACCAAGGTACCTGGTGCCCTTTCCATCCATTCGCATGCCCATGAGCATTGAGTGATGTGAATTACAGCGAACCTTCAGGCCGGAGCACCCAGAGCGATGCCTGCGTTTCAAAATCAACCCAAATCTCGCCCTACCCGCCCTAAATGCCGCCATCCTGGAATTCACGCTTCGGGTTGCCCATGATCCTGCTGAGCGTCGCCGGACTACGCTGGGCAGCCTAAACAGGGCAAATAATTAATTGATTAACAGCCCCATTTTTTTAGTCCAGTGAGGAACAGGAAACATAGACGAAGGGAGTCGCAAGCGGACACTCGGTCAGCTCAGTTTTCAGCCACTTAGTCGAATCTTCAACGCATCGATTTTTTGGCTTTGAAGAAACTGGGGGGCAGTTTTTTACCCCCCAAGTTGCCTAACCTCGCAGGAAAGCGAGCAAATCGGCGTTGATTGTATCGGCGTTCGTCGTAGGCATTCCGTGCGGGAAGCCCGAGTAGGTTTTCAGCGTGCTGTTTTGCAACAGTTTGGCTGACAAGAGCCCGGAGTTTTCATAAGGCACGATCTGGTCATCATCACCATGCATCACCAGCACGGGGATCGTGATGCTCTTTAGATCCTCGGTAAAGTCGGTCTGGGAAAAGGCCACGATCCCGTCATAATGCGCCTTTGCACAGCCCATCATGCCTTGTCGCCACCAGTTCCGGATGATGCCCTCAGACGGTTTTGCACCAGGGCGGTTATAACCGTAGAAAGGTCCAGCTGGAATGTCATGGTAGAACTGTGCGCGGTTGGCCTTCAGCTGTGCCTGCAAGTCATCGAAAACCGACTTTGGCAAGCCGCCTGGATTGCTCGGTGTCTGAACCATCAAGGGTGGCACGGCGCTGATTATGGCGGCCTTCGACACTCGGTCTTCGCCGTGGCGCGCAATGTAATGGATGACTTCACCACCGCCGGTGGAGTGCCCCACATGAACTGCGCCTTGTACCCCAAGATGGTTGACCACGGCCGCGACGTCATCAGCATAGTGATCCATGTCGTGCCCGTCCCAGACCTGACTGGATCGCCCGTGACCACGCCGGTCGTGTGCAATGACCCGGTAGCCGTTCGCCAGGAAAAAGAGCATCTGCGCATCCCAGTCGTCCGCACTGAGTGGCCATCCGTGATGAAAAAAGATCACTTGGGCATCGCGTGGTCCCCAGTCTTTGTAAAAGATCTCAACACCGTCCTGCGTAGTGACATAACCCATGTTCGCATCTCCCGAATGAAATGGAGGGTATGACCAATCGTGTCCTGATCGTGCCCCTTGTTGAACCTTGCCCTTGTTCAATAACGTGCAGCCCATCCAATAGGCGGTTCCCAGGGATTGGTCCTGGTCTGGTTTTCGCCCACCCCTGAATTCCATGGCGTTTTAGCAATGCATTACATCCGCGCAGCTTGGTCGCCAAATCACTTTAGGTTTAAAGTCAACTTTAAGGTCAATGGCTTTTTTGGGGTGGGATATGAGAATAGGCGAACTGGCGAAAATCAGCGGACTGGCGCCTTCACGGATTCGCTTTTACGAAGCGAGCGGCCTGATCAAATCTGTCGGGCGCAAAGCCAATGGGTATCGGGACTATGCACCTGATACGGAGTGGGTTTTGGAGATCATCACGGGCGCCCAGGCGGCGGGGTTTTCACTGGAAGAAATTCGACAATTACTGCCGATGAATGCGAACGGTTGGCGGCATGAAGAGTTGCTCAGTGGACTCAAGCGCAAGGTTGAGGAAATCGAAGTCCTGCAGCAACGGCTGGCACTCAATAAAGCGCAACTTCTTCTGGTTATCGAGGGAGTTGAAAGTAAGCCTGAAGGCATGGGTTGCGTGGACAACACGCAGTTGTTATTGCATCGTCTACGCGAGGAAGGCGTGGCGGCAGCACCACGCGGCCGTGATATTGCGTCGTCCAAGTAAAACGTCACCTGTCAGGCTTGTGAGGTCTGACAGGTTTTTTTGCCGGATCGTTGAATCAGTACGCGTTAGCCAGTGCTGCTAACGGCTTCGGCGCGTAGAGCGCACTTTGGAACGCGGGCACGTATTCGTACTTCATCATTTTCCCCAGCTTCAGGGAGCGGATGTAGTTCGACAGGCTGGTTCAGCCTCAGTTCGACACGCTGAAGGTTAAAGCCCCGGTAACCTTGAACACCCGCGCCATGCCCTCATTCACAGGCGGAATATTCGACTCCGCGTCATCCCGTCTCCCCTTCCCAGTAGTCTGAATCTCCTGCCTCGTCTGGGAGTATCGGCCGATGTATATCGCCCGGCGTTTATCCATAGTTGTGGCATGTACCGAAAAAAGGTCCGCGGTCCGGCCTTGGTGACTGCAATTGCTTTGGAGAAAGTCATGGCTACTCAGAAAAAAAACTCATCGTCAACGAACGATCAGATCGCTCTATCCACCCAGCCCCTCACCACTGACCTCAACGAGTCATTGGTGACAACGTCGGTTACAGCCAGCGCTTTGGGCGTCGTGGCGACCGGCGAGGACGTGACCCTGGACGAAACGGCGGGGTTGCAGAACGCCACTGCCACGCCAACCCCTGCGGGGGACGCTGACGACAACGACATTCTGGTGGCGTCCCTGCCCACGACCTTCGCTAACCGTTTGGCCGGACTGGGGGCAGGCACCGCCACGGGTGCGGCCTTGAGCGGCTATACCGGTGCCGCGGGCAACACGGGCAGCGATGCATTCACCGTCACCGCCGCGCCCGGAGGAAGCATTACCGATATCAGCTTCACCGACAGTTTAGGCGCACCGCTCAATGGCCTGGACAGCGGACTCGATACCCTCGATGGCACCAGCATCCTTCTCTATACCGATACGAACGACAACAACATCGTCGTGGGCCGAGCCGGGGGCCCGGCCGGTGCGATCGTGTTCGCTGCCTACATTGAAGAAACCGGTTCGCCGGTCACGGGCGGCAAGATCTGGACCGTGGAGTACCAACCGCTCAAGCATCCCGATATGACGGATGCCGATGACTCGCTCAATCTGCTGAATAAGGTTTTCATCGGAGCCAGTGAGGATCTGGTGTTCAGCCTGGCCAATGCGCCCTCCGGTCAGAACCTGTTCCTGATGTTCACGAAGGCGAACCCAAACGTTGTCGATGACGGCGGTGTGTTGCGGATCACAGATCCCACCATCATCGCCACCGGCAAAGACCCCGCAGACCAGTCAAGCGGCGTCAACATAAACACTGGCGACACGATCAATACCAGCCAGGCGGGTGGCCCGACCACCTTCGGCACCAACAATCAGATGATTGTGGAGCAAGAGGGCATCCGCTTTTCGTTCGTCACAGGTGCCAGGCAGAATGTGACCATTCCCAACCTGGATCAGAACGAAGCCGACCTTGAATCCAACGTCGACTTTACCGACGTCTACAACACGAAGTCGGCCAATTTCGACGTTGTGCAATTGCAAAGCGGCAAGAGCGCTATCGTAAAAATCAGCGCATTCAGCACCGCGGCTGAACCTGGCGTGAATTTCATCAATGGATACGCAGGCGATACGTCGGTGGCCATCACCAATGTTCGCGTGATCAACAATAGCACCGGGCTGGTGATCGAGAATTCAGACGGATCGGTGAATGATCCGGCCATTACCATCAGCTTTGCTGCAGGGGTCGCAACCCTCACCGGCATTAAAGCCGGCTACCAGATTGAATACACCACTACGGCGGATCACAACCGCGTGCTTATCGAGAACGGTGCGGCCGTCAATGCCAAGGGCAATGACCACGCCGACTTTGATATCGGTGGTTTCACGCTGGTCAAAGCCTCTGTTACCACCACCGAAATCGGCTCCAAGATGATCTTCGACGACGACGGGCCGAGCATCAGCACCACCGGCACGGAGCCGACGCTGACGGTGGACGAGACGGTACTGGCGACCAACGACACCCAGAGCTTTGCCGCCAACTTCAACTCGGCGTTTGGCGCCGATGGGGCCGGCACGCAGACCTATGCGCTGGACGTGGTGGCCGGAGCTTCCGGGTTGACCGACACGGAGACAGGCGAGGCGGTGAACCTGTCGCTCAACGGCACCGTGGTCGAAGGCCGCACGGCCCTCGGCAACCTGCTGGTGTTCACGGTCAGCGTGGCCGCCAATGGTGATGTCACCCTCGACCAGCTCCGCGCCGTGGTGCATCCCGACCCAACCAATCCGGATGACTCGACGAGTTTGACCTCGGACGACCTGGTGACGCTGACGGCGACCACGACCGACGGGGACGGCGACAGCGCCCAGGCGACCCTCAACATCGGGCAGAACCTGGTGTTCAAGGACGACGGGCCGAGCATCAATACCACCGGCACGGAACCGATGCTGACAGTAGACGAAACGGTGCTGGCGACCAACGATACCCAGAACTTTGCCGCCAACTTCAATTCGGCGTTTGGCGCCGATGGCGCCGGCACCCTGACCTATGCGCTGGACGTGGTGGCCGGAGCTTCCGGGTTGACCGACACGGAGACAGGCGAGGCGGTGAACCTGTCGCTCAACGGCACCGTGGTCGAAGGCCGCACGGCCACCACCAGCCTGCTGGTGTTCACGGCCAGCGTGGCTGCCAACGGTGATGTCACCCTCGACCAGCTCCGCGCCGTGGTGCATCCCGACGCCACCAATCCCGATGACTCGACGAGTTTGACCTCGGACAACCTGGTGACGCTGACCGCGACCATTACCGACAAGGAGGGCGACAGCGCCCAGGCGACGCTGAACATCGGGCAGAACCTGGTGTTCAAGGACGACGGGCCAAGCATTAGTACCACCGGCGCGGAACCGACGCTGACAGTGGACGAGACGGTACTGGCGACCAATGATACCCAGAGCTTTGCCGCCAACTTCACCTCGGCGTTTGGCGCCGATGGGGCTGGCACCCTGAGCTATGCGCTGGGCGTGGTGGCCGGGGCTTCCGGATTGACGGACACGGCCTCGAACCAGGCGGTGAACCTGTCGCTCAATGGCACCGTGGTGGAAGGCCGCACGGCCACGAGTAATCTGCTGGTGTTCACGGTCAGCGTAGCCGCCAATGGCAGCGTCACGCTCGACCAGCTCCGCGCCGTGGTGCATTCCGACCCAAGCAATCCCGATGATTCGAAATCGTTGACCTCGGACAACCTGGTGACGCTGACGGCGATCAAGACCGACGGGGACGGCGACAGCGCCCAGGCGACGCTGAACATCGGGCAGAACCTGGTGTTCAAGGACGACGGGCCGGCACTCAGTTTCGGCAACCTGATCGGGACCGGTAGCGTCCTTGCGCAATCCGGGTTCTGGAATATGGCGACGGGAGCCGACGGGCTCGGGGCGGCCGGTCTGGATATCTCGTTGGTCAATAACCAGTTCACTCTCGTCAGGCCGGACAACACGACCACGACCGGGACCGGCACACTCAACGAGCTGTCGCCATCACCGGATGTCAATGGCGCGTACCAGTTCGCGGGAACCTTGACCGGTGATTTCGACAACAACGCCGCAACGGCGAATACCACCGTCGACTACACGTTGACCGCCTATGCCGATGGTCGCTATGCACTGGATCTGGTGCAAGGCTTCCGTTCGACGATCGTGCTCAGCAGTGCCGACGGCTCGCTCGCTGCCGGCGGCCCGGATCCGGTGCGCACATTGTTGATTCCGCAGACGAGCAACCCGGCTATTCCTTCGGCATCCGAGGAGATCGTGTTCTTTTCCGCGAAGGCGCTGGCGTCGACCGCGGACATCCTGACCGGCATCGGGCTCGGAGCACCCGACCCTACCGAAGCCGCGCTACAGACCACCCCCCTGCCGTCGTACATCGACCCGAGGGCCATGAACGTCAGCACATCCGGCATCGGCGTCGCCAACAACGTGCTCCAGGGCGATAACCTGGCGGCAATCAGCGCCGTCGATGAAAGTTTCGTCATCAATCCAGAGAGCCTGCTGACGGCAATGAAGGTCTTCATCGACAACTCCGTGGCGGGTTACAACACCGCGACCGAGGACCTGTACTACCGGATCTACTACGCGGATGGCACGTTTTCGGACCGCATCGAGGTAAACACCCTGACGCCGGAGGCTGGCGGGCAGGTGTCCTTCCTCGTCGAGAAGGCGGGTACGACACTGATCGACGCGGTTCAGCTGACGATGGGCCGGGGCGATATCAAGATCCCGGTGATCCAGTTCATTCAGGAGAGCGAGAGTCTGGCCAGCGATGTCCAGCTGGCGTTCAGCGCGACGCTGACGGACAAGGACGGGGACTCGGCGACGAGTACCTTTGACGCCAACCTGTTCGCCAACGAACCGGCCAACGCACCCTTCGACTTCACGCTGGTTGGCACGATCGGTGAGCAGGATGCGTTCAACATCGATCTGTCAGTCAATGAGAACCTGTACCAGGTCAGCGGCTTCGATGCGGGCCCGGGCATGCGGGACAGGCTGGTGCTCAACGGCGACCCGAACGCCGTTGTCCAATCGATCAACAACACCGGTGCCGACAGCA